>NZ_BAABBV010000001.1:706037-2653809 GCF_039538145.1 Gryllotalpicola daejeonensis
CTGCCCGAAGTCGACTCACTCAACGACGTCGACGCAGACCCGCTCAGACTCTGGGAGGTCGATTCACTCAACGAAGCCGAACCGCTCAGACTCTCCGACGTCGACTCACTCAACGACGTCGACACAGAACCGCTGAGACTCTCCGAGGTCGATTCACTCAAAGAAGTCGAAGCAGAGCCACTCAAGCTGCCCGAAGTCGACTCACTCAACGACGTCGACGCAGACCCACTCAAGCTCCCAGAGGTCGACTCACTCAGCGACGCGGACGCAGACCCACTCAGGCTGCCCGATGTCGACTCGCTCAACGACGTCGACGCAGAACCGCTCAAACTCTCCGACGTCGACTCACTCAAGGAGGTCGACGCAGAACCGCTCAAGCTGCTAGAGGTGGACTCGCTCGCCGAGGTCGACGCCGAACCGCTCAGGCTGCCGGACGTAGATTCACTCAACGACGTCGACGCGGAACCACTCAAACTCGAGGAAGTCGACTCGCTCAGTGAGGTCGACGTAGAGCCACTCAAGCTCTGAGAACTGGACTCGCTCAAAGAAGTCGATGCGGAGCCGCTCAAGCTCTCAGAAGTCGACTCACTCAACGAGGTCGACGCGGAGCCGCTCAAGCTCTGCGAGCTGGACTCGCTCAACGAGGTCGAAGCAGACCCACTCAAGCTCTCCGACGTCGACTCGCTCAAGGAGGTCGACGCAGAACCACTCAAGCTCTCAGAAGTCGACTCACTTGCCGACGTGGACGCCGACGCGCTCAGGCTGCCTGAGGTCGACTCGCTCACCGAGGTCAACGCAGAACCACTCAGGCTGCCGGACGTAGATTCACTCAACGACGTCGAAGCAGAGCTACTCAAGCTGCCCGAAGTCGACTCACTCAACGACGTCGACGCAGACCCGCTCAGACTCTGGGAGGTCGATTCACTCAACGAAGCCGAACCGCTCAGACTCTCCGACGTCGACTCACTCAACGACGTCGACACAGAACCGCTGAGACTCTCCGAGGTCGATTCACTCAAAGAAGTCGAAGCAGAGCCACTCAAGCTGCCCGAAGTCGACTCACTCAACGACGTCGACGCAGACCCACTCAAGCTGCCCGAAGTCGACTCACTCAACGACGTCGACGCAGACCCACTCAAGCTCTCGGAAGTCGACTCACTCAACGAAGCCGAACCGCTCAGACTCTCCGACGTCGACGCAGAACCGCTGAGACTCTCCGAGGTCGATTCACTCAAAGAAGTCGAAGCAGAGCCACTCAAGCTGCCCGAAGTCGACTCACTCACCGAGGTCGACGCAGAGCCGCTAAGACTCTCCGACGTCGACTCGCTCAACGACGTCGACGCAGAACCACTCAAACTCACCGATGTCGACTCACTAACCGAAATAGACACCGAAGCGCTCAGGCTGCCTGAGGTCGACTCGCTCGCCGAGGTCGACGCAGAACCGCTCAGGCTGCCGGACGTAGATTCACTCAACGACGTCGACGCGGAACCACTCAAACTCGAGGAAGTCGACTCGCTCAGTGAGGTCGACGTAGAGCCACTCAAGCTCTGAGAACTGGACTCGCTCAAAGAAGTCGATGCCGAGTCGCTCAACGAGGTCGAAGCAGACCCACTCAGGCTGCCCGAAGTCGACTCGCTCAAGGAGGTCGAAGCCGAAGCACTCAGGCTGCCTGAGGTCGACTCGCTCGCTGAGGTCGACGCAGAACCGCTCAGGCTGCCGGACGTAGATTCACTCAACGACGTTGAGGCGGAGCCGCTCAAGCTCTCGGACGTCGACTCACTCAATGAAGTCGATGCCGACTCGCTCAACGAGGCCGAAGCAGACCCACTCACGCTGCCCGACGTCGACTCACTCGAGGAGGTCGAAGCCGACCCGCTCAAACTCTCGGACGTCGACTCACTCAGCGACGTCGACGCGGACGCGCTCAAGCTCTGCGAGCTGGACTCGCTCAACGAGGTCGAAGCAGACCCACTCAAGCTCTCCGACGTCGACTCACTCAACGAGGTCGACGCGGACCCACTCAAGCTCTCGGACGTCGACTCACTCAGCGACGTCGACGCCGAACTGCTCAGGCTGCCTGAGGTCGACTCGCTCGCTGAGGTCGACGCAGAACCGCTCAGGCTGCCGGACGTCCATTCACTCAACGACGTCGACGCGGAACCACTCAAACTCGAGGAAGTTGACTCGCTCAATGAAGTCGAAGCAGACCCACTCAAGCTTTGCGAGGTGGACTCGCTCAACGAAGTCGATGCAGAGCCGCTCAAGCTCTCGGAAGTCGACTCACTTGCCGAAGTAGACGCCGATGCACTCAGGCTGCCCGAGGTCGACTCGCTCACCGAAGTCGACGTCGAAGCGCTCAAACTCCCCGACGTCGACTCGCTCAACGATGCCGACGCAGAACCACTCAGGCTTTGCGAAGCCGACTGACTGAGCGAGGTCGACGCAGAACCACTCAAAGAGCTCGACATCGAGGCCGACGAAGACGCGCTGGTCGAGGTCGACTGTGATGCACTTGCGGATGCCGACTGAGACGCGCTCGTGGATCCCGACTGCGAAGCGCTGGTCGACAGTGACTGTGACGCACTAACCGAGCCCGACTGCGAAGCACTCGCCGAACCCGATAGCGACGCGCTGGCGCTGGAGGACGCGGATTGGGACGCGCTCGTTGACGCAGAATGCGACGCACTGGTGGATGCCGACTGCGACGCACTCGCCGACCCGGACACCGACGCGCTCGCGCTCGTCGACGCGGACTGCGACGCACTCAGTGAACCGGACTGCGACGCGCTCGCCGATGCAGACTGCGAGGCACTGACCGAACCGGACTGAGATGCGCTCGCGCTCGCCGACGCAGAATGCGACGCACTCGCAGAAGTCGACTGCGAGGCACTGACGGAACCCGACTGCGAGGCGCTGGCACTGGTCGAGGCAGAATGCGATGCACTCGCCGAGACCGACTGCGAGGCGCTGGCCGAACCGGACTGCGAGGCGCTCGCCGACAACGACTGGGACGCGCTCGCGGACGCTGATTGCGACGAGCTGGTCGAAGACGCCGACTGAGAAGCACTCGTAGAGGCAGACTTCGAGGTGCTCAACGATGCGGATTGCGACGCACTCGATGAAGCGGACTGCGACGCGCTCACGGAACCTGATTGCGAGGCACTGACCGATGCGGACTTCGAGGTGCTCGTGGAAGCACCGGCCGACGCGGACTGCGAGGCGCTGGTCGAAGCAGACGCAGACGCAGATGCCGACCCGGATTGCGACGCGCTCGCCGAGACCGACTGCGACTTCGACGTCGATGTCGACTGGCTCGCGCTCGTTGTGTTGGACGGCGCCGCAGATTGGCTGGCCGATGCGCTTGCCGACTCGCTCTGTGAGATCAGATTGCTCGGCGCCGGCGCCCCAGAGCCGTTGAAGTAATAGAACAGCGAGTTGATGTTGTAGACCGACACGCCCCCGCTCGGAATCGCCTGCACGGCGATCACCAATCCGTTGTCGGTCGTCAGGTAGCCCGAGTACAGCGTGTTGCCGATGTAGAACTGCTGCGCGACATAGTGCGCCTTGACCCCGCCGATCGTGACGTTGAGCGCAGCGATGACGGCGTTGAAGTTCGCCGCTGTGATGTTGGCGTCCTGTGTCGTGATGGCGGTCTGATAGGTGACCGTCTTGCCGTTGAAGGTGTTGCTCGCGGTGCCCGCGTATGACGCGTGACCGGCCTGCGTGGCCGAGAGGCTGGCGTCTGCTCCCCCGCCGTAGGACATCGACGCGTTGGTCAGCCCCTGATCCGAGTACGTGGGGATGGTGGTGGTGGATGTCGCGGCCGCGGTCGTCCGCAGGGTGGGCTTCGCCGCGGTCGACGACTGGCTGGCGGATTGGCTCTGAGACGCCGATGCGCTGAGCGATGTCGACGCGCTCGTCGAGGTCGACGCAGAGGCGCTGCCCGACGCAGAGGCGCTCGCTGACTGCGACGCCGAGACCGAGCCGCTCGACGCGCCCGCGGCCACCGACTGCGACGCCGACTGCGACGCCGACCCGGACGCCGACGCCGACGCCGACCCAGATGCCGACACCGACTGTGAACTCGACTGAGACGTCGACTCCGACGTCGGCTCGGACGCGGAGGTGCTCGCCGCCCCGCTGCCCGGCGCAAGGACGGCACTCCCATCCGTCGCCAGCGTGTTCAACTGAGCCGCGTTGACGTCATAGGAGATCGGCGTAGCATCGGACATGTATCTATGATCCCCCTTCCCCGGAGGTTAGAGCAAGTCTCGTCGGCGAACTCTCACGCGGCGCATGGTCGGCCCGCCGCATCCACTCAGATTTCCGGGATCCGGCCCAATCGTCGCACCATGTGCCAGTGATTGGTGTCCCCCAACCGCGTGAACTCGATCTTGTCGAGCACGGCCTCGGCGAGAGCCAGGCCTCTGCCGCCTTCGGCGTCCTCCCCGGGCATCCCGACGCCCTGCGCAGGCGTGAACGTCTGACCCGTGTCGTCGAGCTCGGCCTCGATGTCGTCGGCATGCACGCGGATCGTGAACTTCCAGCGCACCGCACCCTCCGGGCGCCCGTACTCGACGACATTGTTCGCGATCTCAATGATGGCCGTCTCGAACAGCATCACGTCCATCGGGTCGAGCTCGGGGTGGTCGCCTGCGGCTTCGGCAAGAAGCTTGTGCACGGCATCCAACTGCTCCGGCACGGCGAAGCCCTCGAGCGTGTACTCCTTGTCTTCCGGCGCATCACCGGCGTCACCAGTCATGCCGTGCCTCCTCGACGCTGTCGTACGGCGCGAGAATCCGATCGAGGTTGGTGAGCTTGAGCACCGCGAGCACCTGGGCGCCCGCGGCTGCGATGCGCAGATCGCCGCCCTTCTGCCTGGCCGCCTTCAGCCCCCCGATCAGCGCGCCCAGCCCCGACGAGTCGATGAAGTCGATCCCGTGCAGGTCAACGACCAGCCGTGCCTGGCCGCCGGCCACAAGGTCGTCGATGCGCGACTTCAGCGCCGGCGCGGCGACGAGGTTGAACTTGCCCTCGGGCGCAAGCACCACGTAGGTGCCCTTGTCGACTTCCTCAAAGCTCATCGGCGCGTTCTCCTTCTCTCGTATTCAATTCGTGGCGGATGCCTGCTCGGCGGCACCTTGGGCGGGCGCCCGCCTCACGACCAGCGCGGTGACGTCATCTGTCGCCTCGTGCGCCATCGCGAACTCGACGATGCGGTCGACGACCTGTCGACAGCTCAGCTCGGGGTCGAGGATGGCACTCAATCGCGCCTCCGCCTGCTCGAAGGAATCGTCGAGCACGTCGAAGACCCCGTCCGAGACGACGACGAGCAGCTCGTCTTCTGCGAGGTGGTCGGTCGCCCGCGTCCAGTCGTCCTCGACAGGCATCCCCAGCGGAAGGTAATCCTGCGAGAGCCGCCGATAGCCGCGCTGCGAGGCGATGATCGCCAGGCCGTGCCCGGCGTCGATGTAGTCGAGCGCCCCCGTCACGGGGTCGAGGCGGCCGACCCACAGCGTCGAGAAGCGGTTGTTCGCCTCGAGGTCGTGGCGAGTGGTCGTGGAGGTGCGGGCGATTGCGTCGCCGACGTCCGTGTAGCGTGAATGGCCGCGCAGCACCGCGCGCACCTCGGAGGCGATGAGGGATGCCGCGAGCCCCTTGCCCATGACGTCGCCGAGCACGACCTGAAGGCGCTTGCCGCCGCCTTCCGGGTCGTTGACGACGAACCAGTCGAAGTAGTCGCCACCGGCCTCGCGCGCGGGCTGAACCCGCCCGGCGATCTCGACGCCGCCGATCTCAGGAGCGGAGGTCGGCAGCATCAGCTGCTGCACCTGGCCGGCGAGATCCATCTCCTCCTGCACGGCGAGCTCACGCTCGAGCAGTGCGCCGAGGTCCGCGAGCATCTCACGCTGTTGACGACCGAGCGTGCGCGGCACGAGATCGAGGATGCACAGCGCGCCGATGTTCTGCCCGCTTTGACCACGCACGGGGATGCCCGCATAGAAGCGCACCCGCGGCGCGCCCGTCACGGCCGGAATGCTCGCGAACCGCTCGTCCTCGCGCAGATCGCGCACCTCGAGGATTTCGTCGTGCTGCACGGTGACGCGGCACACGGAGTCCTCGACGGGCCCCTCCCCCTTCGGGTAGCCGACGGACGCGACGGTGAACTGCTTGTCGTTGCCGATGAGGTTCAGCGCGGCGATCGGCGCGCCGAAGATCGCCTGGGCGAGTCGCACGACGCGGTCATAGCGCTCAGCCGAGACGCCGCGCGCAACCGCCTCAGCCTCTAGGCGACCGGTGCTGGGGGGCAGCTGCATCGTGCGGCCTCAGACAGTCAGCTCGTCGAGGATGGGCTCGATGTCGAGCACCGAGCGCCGCGTGGCCGACCACCCCATGCCCAGCGACGTCTCGCGGTTGGTGATCAGCACGACGACCGCCTCGGGATGATTGGGCAGGATCATCATGAAGTGGATGGTGTGCCGAGTGGTCATCTGCATCTCTTCAAGCAGACGCTCGCTCGGAACCCCGCGCTTCGCCGAGATCAGATCTTCGACGTGCCGCACGGTCTCACCGCGGAACATCTCGACGGCGGCCGCGGCGACGGCATCGAGGTACTCCCGGGTGAAGTACGACACGTGGTGCGCCACCCCGAGCAGTTCGCCTGAGCGCAGATCTGCGACTGCGCACCCGAGCGCGCCGTCGACCTCTTGAATGACCGACTCCATCACGTCGTCGAGCGTGCTCACGAGCCACACAGTAGCACCCGCGGTGTCGCCGGTCAGGGGGCCATGCAACAGTGACCCGGCTTCTTGACACTGGCGCGTTTAACCCGGTTGATCTGCGGCATTTCGCCGCGGCGCGACCGCCGATCTGGTGGCGCGAAGGCTGCTCTGCCAGCATCCCGCCATGTCCGAGTACGAAGTGGTCGCAGGCGCAGGATCGCTCCGCGTCGCATCCGACGGCGTGATCGCGTTCCCACACCGCTGGACCGCCGAGGGTGTCGCCGTCGACGCAGCCTTCAGCGGTGCCCACCTGCTGAATCTCGCCGTCGCCGGCTGCGTGCTGAACGACGTCTATCGCGAGGCAGGACCGCTCGGCGTCGCGGTGCGCGGCGTGCGCGTGCGGGCGTCGGGCGGATTCGATGCGCAGTGGCGGTCCACGGGCATCCGGTATGTCGTTGAACTCGATGCGGATGCCTCACCCGACGCTGTCTCCGCCCTGCTGCAGCGCGTCGACGAGATCGCCGAGATCCCGCAAGCAGTGCGTGCGGGCGCCGTGGTGCAGCGCGCAGAATGACGACATGAGCCGCCGTACGAAGCGCAACTTCTCGGAACTATCGACGCCGGCGAAGGCCGGGGTGGTCGCGCTGGGCGTCGCTCAGGTGGGACTCGCCGTGCTCGCCTTCACCGACCTCGCGGGGCGACCGGCCGACGAGGTCCGCGGCCCGAAGCCCGCCTGGATCCCGGTGATCCTCGTCAACTGGTTCGGGCCGGCGGCTTACTTCGTCTTCGGCCGCAAGCGTTGACGTCGAGATGTTCCAAAATGGCGGTTACGGATCCGCGAACCGCCCTTTTGGAACATCTCGGCGAGCGCTGGTGCCCCCGGCAGGAGTCGAACCCGCAATCGGCCGAGTAGAAATCGGCTGCCTTATCCATTTGGCCACGGAGGCTGGCACATTAAGAGTAGCGAACGCCCTCAGAGGAGGCGGGTCAGAGCGCCTTCGCCGCGGCGACCAGCACCTGGTTCAGCGTCGGAACGCCTTCCGCGCGGAACACCTCGGCTCCGCCGGCATCCTTCACGATCACGGTGGGCGTCGTTCTGACGCCTGACGCCTCAGCCTCTGCTTCGAATGCGACGACGTCCTTCTCGACGACGGCGGCGCCGGGAATCAGCCGCCCCGCTTCTGCAAGCACGGCTCGCGTCGCCATGCACGGCCCGCAGAACGCCGAGGTGAAGAGCGTGAGTTCCACCAACCCAGCCTAAGCAAAGGGTGCGCAATAGGATCGGAGCATGTCTGCTGCCTCGGATCGTCTCGTCTGGATCGACTGCGAGATGACGGGCCTGGACCCCGACAAGGACGAGCTGGTCGAGATCGCAGTGGTCATCACCGACTCTGAGCTGAAGCCCGTCGCCGAGGGCATCGACATCGTCATCAAGGCGAGTGACGAGGCGCTTCAGGGCATGAGCGAGTTCGTGACCAACATGCACACGACGAGCGGGCTCATCACAGAGATCCCCACCGGCAAGAGCCTCGCCGAGGCCGAGTATGAGGTCATGGAGTACGTGCTCGCCCACGTGCCAGACGAGGGCAAGGCACCGCTCGCCGGCAACACGATCGGCACCGACCGCATGTTCATCACGAAGTACATGCCGCGTCTCGACTCGCACCTGCACTACCGCTCGATCGATGTCAGCTCGATCAAAGAGCTTTCGCGCCGCTGGTTCCCCCGCGTCTACTACCAGGCGCCCGAGAAGGCCGGCGGCCACCGCGCTCTCGCCGACATCCTCGAGTCGATCCGCGAACTCGACTACTACCGCAAGGCGGTTTTCGTCGCTGAGCCGGGCCCGACCTCAGAGCAGGCGCTCGCCGTCGCCACGTCCGTGGTGAACGAGTGGGCCCCGCGCATGTAATACACTTGACTGGTTGCCCGCTCGCCATCTGAGCTGGGTCGCATGGTGGTCGTAGCTCAGTTGGTAGAGCACCTGGTTGTGGTCCAGGGGGTCGCGGGTTCAAGCCCCGTCGATCACCCCAATTCTTCGCAGTGATTCCGCATGGTCGAGCCGTGAATCCCTATCGTGATCGCGTCGACGCGGGCGAGGTTCTCGCCGCGTCGGTGGCCGAGATCGTCCCCGACGGCGCCGATGCCGTCGTACTCGGACTCCCCCGCGGCGGCGTCCCCGTCGCCGCCGCCGTTGCCCGGGCCCTCGGCGCGCCGCTCGACGTGCTCGTCGTGCGCAAGCTCGGCGTGCCCGGCTCGCCCGAGGTCGCGATGGGCGCGATCGCCTCAGTGGGCGGCGAGCTCGCGATCGTCGCGAACGATGATCTGCGCGAGCGCGTCGCAGCATATTCGGGGCCGGATGCCTGGGCCGAGGTCCTCTCACACGAGCGAGTCGAGCTCGAACGACGCGTCACCGAGTACCGCGGCGACCGACCGCCGCTCGCGCTCGAGGGGCGCACCGTGGTGCTCGTCGACGACGGCATCGCCACTGGCGCCACGATGCGCGCGGCCGCCGCCGCTGCCCGGCAACTTCGCCCGAGCCGTCTCATCGCCGCCTCGCCGGTGGTGCTCACCGGTGCGCGCGCCGCGGTCGAAGCATCCGTCGACGCCCTGATCTGCCCCTGGTTCCCTGCTGCCTTCCTCGGGGTCGGTCAGGCATACCGCGATTTCACGCAAACCAGTGACGGCGAGGTGCGCCGCTTGCTCTCTTAGCGTCGAGCGGCGCTTCAGCGGTGCCCAGACACTAGGTCGGCGAGCCGGGCGAGCGGCGAGGTCGTCGTGCGCCCGGCGTGCTCTGCGCGGTCCGCCGCGCGGTACAGCGCATAGAGCGACTGCACGGCGACCCAGCGCAGCGGCTCGGGCTCCCAGGTGCGCACCCGATGGCCGACCCACGGCAGCGTCACGAGTTCGGTGTCGCGCTCGAGCACGAGGTCGGCGAGCGTACGGCCTGCGAGGTTGGTCGACGCGACGCCCGTGCCGACGTAGCCGCCCGCCCAGCCGAGCCCGGTGCCGCGATCGAGCCCCACCGTGGCCGACCAATCCCGTGGAACGCCGAGCACCCCCGACCACGCGTGGTCGAGCTGCACGCCACGCAAGACGGGCCAGAACCGCTCGATCAGCGCGCGCAGCTCGGCGACGGTCGCGGCGGGCGTCTGCCCGTCGGCATCGACGCGCGACCCGAAGCGATACGGGCGCCCTCGGCCGCCGAACGCGATGCGGTCGTCGGCGGTGCGCTGCGCGTACATGTAGGCGTGAGCCAGATCGCCGAGCGTCTCACGCCCGTCCCACCCGATTTCCTGCCAGACGGATGCCGGCAGCGGCGCCGTCACCACGAGAGAGGAGTTCAGCGGCAGCCACTCGCGGTGGAACTTCGGGAAGCCCGCCGTGAAGCCCTCTGTGGCGCGGATGATCACGGGGGCCTTCACGGTGCCGCGTGCTGTCAGCGCGTGATGCGGCTCGATCGAGACGACGCGGGTGCCTTCGTACAGTTCGACGCCCAGGCGCACCACCGTCTCACGCAACCCGCGCGCGAGCTTCGCAGGGTGCAGCCGGGCGGTGTGCGGGTGCCAGACCGCGCCGAGGCCGCCGGCGATGTCGATGCGCGCCCGTGCCTCGCCGGCCGACAGCAGCTCGACGCCGCTCTCGGCCCATTTCTGCTCGGCCGCGGCGAACGCCGTGAGCCGCTCGAGCTGCGCCCGGTCGGTCGCGACCGTGAACTCGCCGCCCTTGTGGATGTCAGCGTCGATGCCCTCGGCCGCGGCGACCGCGATCACTTCGTCGACGGTCTCGTTGGCGAGCTGCTGGAAGCGCGCGACGACGGACCGCCCGTGCGAGGCGAGGTACTGCTCGCGCCCGCCCGTGATCGAGTTCGCGAGCCAGCCTCCATTGCGGCCTGAGGCGCCGTAGCCGGCGAAGCGCTGCTCGAGCACGACCACCCGCAGCGAAGGCTGCGCGCGCTTCAGGTAATAGGCGGTCCACAACCCCGTGTATCCGGCGCCGACGATGCAGACATCCGCCTCACGCGATCCGTCGAGCGGCGGCAGCGGCGTCGCCCGGCCGAGCTGCGACCACCAGAAGGACACCTCGCCGTTCTTCACGCGGCCAACGGTATCGTGAGGCCGTGCTTGAGCTCGGCCATGACGACTTCGAGAAACTCGTGGTCGCCGAGCTCGACGTACTGCCTGACGACATGGTCGACGGGCTCGAGAACGTCGTGTTCCTCGTCGAGGACCGGCCGGAGGACGGCTCGCTCGACCTCTTCGGTCTGTACGACGGCGTCGACGTCACGGCCCGCGACCGCTACGGCTTCGGCGAGCTTCCCGACCGCATCATCGTCTACCGGGAACCGCACCTCGCCGCGTGCGACAGCATCGCCGAGCTGCGCGACGAACTGCATGTCACACTCGTGCACGAGATCGCGCACTACTACGGCATCGACGACACCGAGCTGCACCGCCTCGGCTGGGCCTAGTCAGCCCGACTAGATGTTCGTGTCCTGGTCGTCGACTTCGATCGAGTCGCTGTCGGCCGGGTCCCAGCGGTAGCTCACGAACAGGTTCTCGCCGACCTTCCTCGAGTCGCGCGCGACGTAGTGCAGCTGCGACGGCAGGCCCTCGACGGCGACGAACGCGTCGACCTCTTTCTCGTACTCCCCGTCGATGTACGGTCGGTGCTGGGTCTGTCCCTGAAGGGGGCCGTCGAGGAACTCGAGGATGTATTCCTTCGCGGTCTCTGCGGTGCTCATGCCGTGAATCTAGACCCTGCTCACGAAACCGGGCTAGGGGCTCGCGTGCCGTCGAGAATCAGGTCAGCGAGCGCGAGCGGATGCTGCGTGCGCACGAACTCGGTGAACTGCGCGTCCCACATCTCCCAGTGCGCGTCGAACGCGCCGCGATCGCGCGCGAGCGCCCGCCGCTTGCGCACCGCGTCGTCTGCGCCGAGCCAGATCCTGAGATCGGCGTGGCGAGCGGATGCCTGGCTGAGCGCCCCGCAGCCCTCGACCACGAGCGGCCGATCGCCGTGCACCTCGTGCCACTCGCCGGGGTGCCCGGCGGCCCAGTTCCACTCGCGCCAGCGGCCGACACCGCTCTCGCGCAGCGGCCCGACGAGCTCAGCGGCGACGGCGTGACTGCCGACCGCGAGGCCGCCCCACCCCGGGTAGAGATCATCGAGGCGCACGAGCCGGGGCGCTGCGGCTGTCGGCCACGCCGCGAGCAGCGCGTCGGCGAGTGTCGATTTGCCGGAGCCGCTCGGCCCGTCGATCAGCACGATCGGATTCGTCACCTCGAGCGCCGCGACGGCGGCGACGACCTTCTGCACCGGCGCGGTCATGACCAGACCCAGTGCAGAGTGCCGAACGCGAGGTCGAGCCCGAGTCCGGTCGCGGCGACGACCGCGGCGATGGCCACGAGCGCGGCATCCCTGCCCCCGAATGTCGACGGGCGCGCCCACGTGCGGGGCCCCGGCGCGCCGAAGCCGCGCGCCTCCATCGCGGTGGCGAGTTTCGTTCCACGCCGGATCGCGAGCACGAGCAGAGCGAACGCCATGCCGAGGAACCGGCGGATCGCCGCTGCGTCGCCGAGCCCGCGGGCGCGCCGCGCGAGGCTCATCTGCCGCCAGTCGCTGATGAGCAGCCCGGCCAGCCGCTGGGCCGCCAGCGTGCCGAGCACGAGCTGAGCGGGCAGGCGCACGCGCTGGGCGAGACCGTCGGCCAGTTCGGTCGGGTCGACGCCGCGGAACAGCAGGATGCTCGGTACGCCGATCGCGAGCGCGCGCAGCGACACGGCGATCGCGAGCGCGATCGAGCCCGAGGTGATGTGCGCGAGCCAGAACGAGGCGTATTCATGGCCGGAAGGCTCCCCGTAGAGCAGCATTCCGATGCCGGCCAGCGGCGCGGCGATCAGCAAGGGCCACGTGCTGCGCAGGATCCAACCCAGCTTCGCGCCCGCGGCGAGCAGCAGCACGAGTTCGAACGCCAGGATCACGGCGCTGCTCGACCAGTCGAGCGTGAGCAGCAGCGGCGCCGTCACCACGATGGCCGCCGCGAGCCGGCTGACGGGGTTGGTGCGTGCGACGAGTCTCATGCCGCAACCCCCGTCTGCTCACGCAGGCCCGCGGGCTCGAGCCGCAGCACGCGGTCGCCGAGCGCACGCACAAGCTCGGCGTCGTGGCTCACGCTGACGAGCGCCGAGCCGTCTGTCACGAGGCCCCGCAGCAGCCGCACGAGCTCCGTCCAGGTGGCCCTGTCCTGTCCGAAGGTCGGCTCGTCGAGAACCAGCAGCGGCGGTCGTGCGGCGAGCACCGCGGCGACGGAGAGACGCCGCTTCTCGCCACCGGAGAGCGTGAACGGGTTCGCGAGCGCGAGGTGCTCGAGCCGCAGCCGCGCGAGCAGCTCGTCGGCGCGCGCATCCAGCTCGGCGCGCGGTGTCTTGAGCGCCCGCAGGCCGACGGCGATCTCGTCGCGCACGGTGCGCGCCACGAAACTGTGCTCGGGCTCCTGGAAAACGGTGCCGATGCGCGTGAGCAGCTGTGTCGAGCGCCACCGGTGCGGCTGCGGCGCGAGCCCGCGAGCGAGACGATCGGATGCCTGCACCGCGCCGCCGAGCGGAGGCAGCAGTCCTCCGAGCGTGAGCGCGAGGGTCGACTTCCCGACGCCGTTCGGCCCGGTGATGACGGTCGACGCGGCATCGGGAATCGCGAGCTCGAGTCCCGCCCGCACGACCGAGTCCCTGCGGCGTCCGATCGCGAGGCCGGCCGCAGTGATGACGGCCGGTTCGTGAGTCGGCGCCGCCGCGGGCACGTCGGGCGAGGCATCCGGCAGCCACACTCCTGCGGCCTCGAGAGCCGCACGATGGGTGGTGAACACGTCACGCGGCCGGCCGTCGGCCAGCAGCGCGCCCTCGCCGTCGAGCACGACGACCCGGTCCACCAGATCGGCCCAGACCGAAACCCGGTGTTCGACGACGACGAGCGTGGCGCCGGTGCGCGCCGCAGCCCTGGCGACCGCCTCGCGCACCTCGACGACGCCCGCCGGATCGAGGTTGGCGGTCGGCTCGTCGAGCAGCAGCAGCCCGGGCCGCATCGCGAGCACCCCGGCCAGGGCGAGGCGCTGCCGCTGGCCGCCGGAAAGCTGCGACGTCGGCTGGTCGAGGGGCACCTCGAGCCCCACTGCGTCGAGCGCCTCCGCGACGCGGGCCCAGATCTCCTCGCGCGGCACGCCGAGGTTCTCGCAGCCGAAGGCCACGTCGTCGCCGACACGGGCCAGCACCGCCTGCGCGTCCGGGTCCTGCAGGACCAGACCCGCCCGCCCGCGCGCCGCGGCCGGTGGCACGCCGTCGAGCATCAGCTCGCCGAGCTGCTCGCCTTCCTCCTCACCGCCGACGACGCCCGCGAGTGCGGCAAGAAGCGTCGACTTCCCCGCCCCGCTCGGGCCGAGCAGCAGCACATGCTCCCCCGGCTCGATCGTGAGATCGAGCCCCGAGACGGCCCAGCGCAGCCGCCCGGTGTGCCGCCAGCCCCAGCCGCGCGCCTCGACGCGGGCCGGTCGCGTGTCGCCTGCCGTGGTCAGACCCGCGCCTTCGCCGCGCGGCCGGAGGCGAACCGGTCGAGCGCACCGGTCGCGGCGAGCGCCCGCACCACGAGCCAGCCGACGAACCCGGCGAGCACGGCGCCCGAGGCCGCAGAGCTCACGAGGTAGATCGTGTTGTATGCGGCCGACTTCGCAAGGTTGCCGAAGAAGAACAGCTCGAGCGCCCACTCGCCGAAGCCGCCCGCTGCGCCCGCGAGCATCGCGACGCCGACGTTGAAGCGGCGGTAAAGGAAGATCGCGAAGATGAGCTCGATGAAGGCGCCCTGGGCGAGCCCCGAGTAGACCGTCGTGATTCCCCACTGCTCGCCGATGCCCATCTCGACGACGGCGGCCAGCAGCTCGACGAAGATCGCCGCGCCCGGCTTGCGGATCACGAGGGCACCCACGACGCCGGCCAGCAGCCAGCCGCCGTTTGCGACTCCCCCGAGCCCGGGCGTCAGTGCGTCAGCCGCGCCGTACCAGGCATAGCCAGGGGTGTCCCACAGCCAGTAGACGACGCCGATGGCGATGCCGAGAACGGCGGCCACGATGATGTCGACGGGGCGCCATTTCCGCGCTGTGAGGCGCTTCGGCGCGGCATCCGTCAGGGTCTCGATTGTTGCGTGCACTCGTTCATCCCTTTCTCTCGGAAACGAGGGCACGGGATGTGAGATTGTCTGCCTCCCTGCGCCGGCATGACCCGGATCAGGTTCGACGGTCGAAGGTTGAGAACCTTCCTCTCAGCCCGGCTCACCGGACTCCCGTGTACACGCCCAATCATAGACTGAGCGGCGTGACCCCCTTCGCTCCCGTCATCGCGCTCGCAGTCGCCTTCATCGTGCTGCTGCGCGTGCTGATCTGGCAGCGGCGGCGCGACGAGAAGCGGCGCGCGCAACGGCGCGAGCGGTGACGAGCGCCGCGGACTAGCGACGGCGCTTGCGCGATGCGCGCGCGAGGCCCTTCAGCACGCTTCCGCTGACCCACACGAGCGGGGTCGCCACGGCGATCAGCGTGATGAGGTTGGGCTCGAATCGCAGACCACGGATGTCGCGCACATAGGCGCCGAACGGGATGCTCGCCGCGATGCCGCCGCCCCCGCTGCCTTCGCCCTCGCCGTTGAGGTTGACGTTCACGCTCTCGCCGGCACCGCCGCCGTTGCCGC
The DNA here is from genome assembly GCF_039538145.1 of Gryllotalpicola daejeonensis. Taxonomy (NCBI): domain Bacteria; kingdom Bacillati; phylum Actinomycetota; class Actinomycetes; order Micrococcales; family Microbacteriaceae; genus Gryllotalpicola; species Gryllotalpicola daejeonensis. Next base: position 721,489 of record NZ_BAABBV010000001.1, read on the forward strand.
GACCCTCGCCTGCGCCGAAGGCGTGGAACGCGAGCGCGACGGGCATGATGTGCACGCCGTTCAACTCGGTCGCCTCGCCATAGACGGTCGACAGCCCGAGGCCTTTGATCTGTTCCGCGATTCGCTCCACCACGCTGCTCATGCCGCCCACGCTACGCGGCGCGCCATTCAGGTGCCAGGGTCTTCTCAGCCGCTCTTAGCCGCGCATGGGAAGATCGACCGATGCCTGCCCGCCGCCCGACTCGCATGGTCTCCGACGCCGTTCTCGGCGTCGTGGCGCTCGCGGTCGGCGCCCTGCTGCTCTGGCACGGCGCCATCTCGGACCGCGGTGGGGTCATGGGCCTCATCGAGTCGGTGCTGCCGTGGTTCGGCATCCTGATCGTCCTGTTCGCGATCGTCGCAGCCACGCGGCGCTCGGCCTTCATCGCCATCGGCGCACTCGTCTCGGCCATCGTCTGGGCCGCGCTCTACGTTCCGGTGATCACCCCGCACCGCAGCACCGGGAACACGGACTTCACCGTCATCAGCGAGAACGTCGACGCCGACAACACGAATCCCGCGAACACCGTCGAGTCGATCGCCGCGCGCCACCCCCAGGTCATCGCCCTGCAGGAGCTCACGGCGGATTCCGCCGCCGCCGCGTCGAAAACCCTCGACGCTGCGTATCCCCACCATTACGTCGTCGGCACGGTCGGCGTCTGGAGCTCGCTGCCGCTGTCGAACGCGCACTCGCTCACGCTGGGCCTGGGCTGGAAGCGCGCGCTGAGCGTCGATGTGCAGACGGATGCCGGCCCGGTGCGGGTCTACGCCCTGCACGCCGCTTCGCTGCGCCCCGGCGAGTTCGCCCAGCGGGACGAGATGCTGAGCACGCTGGCCGCGACGCTTCGGCGTGACGACTCCTCGCGCCTGATCGCCGTCGGCGACTTCAACGCCGCCTCGACCGACCGCGCCTTCCGCCAGCTGCTCGACACGGTCAACGAGCCGGGCACGAGCCAGTGGGGATTCGGCTTCACCTGGCCCGCCCGGTTCCCGGTCGCACGCGTCGACCACGTCGTCGAGCGCGGCCTTCACGTGGTCTCGAACGTCGTGCTGCCGCCGAACGGCAGCGATCACCGCCCGATCCAGGTCGGGCTCGGCCGCGACGACTAGCCAGGGCACACTGGCCACAGCCTCAGCCGCGATAGTGGTCGCTCTCGCCGACCTTACGCGGCTTCGTGCCGAGCAGTGCCGCCGGCCCCAGCACGCCCGCGCCGAATTTCGCCGCGATGCCGTCGACGGCGCGCTCGGTCTCCCGCCAGTCCCCATCGGGGTCCCAGAGGGCTGGCTGGCCGGCATCCTGCTCGAGTTGCTCGACGCGCACGCCGATCAGCCGCACCGGCGCTCGGTCCTGCCACGCCTCGTCGAGCAGGCCTGAGACCTCTTCGAAGATGCGCCGGCCGACCGAGGTCGGCTCGGGCAGAGTGCGCGAGCGCGAGATGGTGCGGAAGTCGGAGTAGCGCAGCTTGAGGCTCACCGTGCGGCCGGCGACGGATGCCGCACGCAGCCGCTCGGCCGCGCGAGACGCCAGGCGCAGCAGCTCGCGCCGCAGCACCGCGCGATCGGTGACGTCGAACTCGAAGGTCTCTTCGTGGCCGATCGACTTCTCGATGCGGGTCGTCTCGACCTCGCGCACGTCGATGCCGTTCGCCAGCTGCCACAGGCGCCTGCCACCGACGCCCAGCCGCTTCTCGAGCAACTCGATCGGCGCCTGGGCGAGGTCGGCGACGGTGCGCAGGCCGAGGTTCGCGAGCGCGGTCTGCGTCGACGGGCCGACGCCCCAGAGCGCCCCGACCGGCAGCGGGTGCAGGAACGCCAGCGTCTCGGCGACGGGCACCACCAGCAGCCCGTCGGGCTTCGCGCGACCGGAGGCCAGCTTCGCCACGAACTTCGTGCCCGCGACGCCGACCGATGCCGGAAGCCCGGTCTCGTGACGCACCCACTCGCGCAGCTGCGCCGCGATGTGCGCCGGCCTGCCGAGCAGCTTGCGGGCGCCGCTCACATCGAGGAACGCCTCGTCGATCGACACCGGCTCGACGAGCGGCGTCGCCCGGCGGAAGATCTGCATCACCTGGCGCGACAGCTCGGCGTACCTGTCCATGCGGGGGTCGACGGTGATGGCATCCGGACACAGTCTCAGCGCCTGCGCGACCGGCATCGCCGAGCGCACACCGAACCTGCGCGCCTCATAAGACGCACTCGAGACGACCGAGCGGCCGCTCGCGTGGCCGACGATCAGCGGCTTCCCCGCGAGCTCCGGTCGGTCGAGCACCTCGACCGACGCATAGAAGGCATCCATGTCGACATGCAGGATGTTGGCGCCGGTGTCGTCCACCGGCCCGACCGTCACCTGCCGGTCGCTGCCGTCTGCCCTGCCCACGCTGTTCATCATCTCGCGGGGAACTGACAACCAGCCTGGGTCGAAACGATTCGACGAATCTGCATAGGCTTGAGGAATGGAATTCAGATACCTCGGCAACTCGGGTCTCAAGATCTCCGAGATCATCTACGGCAACTGGCTCACCCACGCTTCGCAGGTCGAGAACGACGCGGCGAACGCGACCATCCATGCGGCGCTCGACGCGGGCATCTCGAGCTTCGACACGGCCGATGCCTACGCGAACACGGCGGCCGAGGTCGTGCTCGGCGACGCGCTCAAGGGCGAGCGTCGCGAGAGCCTCGAGATCTTCACGAAGGTCTACTGGCCCACCGGGCCCGGCGGCAAGAACGACACGGGTCTCAGCCGCAAGCACATCATGGAGTCGATCAACGGCTCGCTCACCCGCCTCGGCACCGACTACGTCGACCTGTACCAGGCGCACCGCTTCGACTACGAGACGCCGATCGAAGAGACGATGCAGGCCTTCGCCGACATCGTGCGCCAGGGCAAGGCGCTCTACATCGGTGTCAGCGAATGGAACGCCGACCAGATCCGCGCGGGCCACAAGCTCGCGAAGGAGCTCGGGTTCCAGCTCATCTCGAACCAGCCTCAGTACAACATGCTGTGGCGCGTCATTGAGCAGGAGGTCGTGCCGACCTCTGAAGAGCTCGGACTCTCGCAGATCGTCTTCTCGCCGATCGCTCAGGGCGTGCTGACGGGCAAGTACCTGCCCGGCCAGCCGGCGCCCGAGGGTTCGCGCGCGACGGATGAGAAGGGCGGCAAGAACATGATCGCCCGGTGGTTGCGCGACGACATCCTCACCGCGGTGCAGAGCCTCAAGCCGATCGCCGACGAGCTCGGCCTCACCCAGGCGCAGCTCGCCGTGGCGTGGGTCCTGCAGAACCCGAACGTGGCCGGTGCGATCGTGGGTGCGAGCCGCCCTGAGCAGATCGCGTCGAACGCCGCGGCAGCGGGCGTCAAGCTCGAGGCATCCGTGCTCGCGAAGATCGACGAGGCACTCGGCTCGCTCGCCGAGACGGACCCGACGCTGACGCAGTCGCCGGAGACGCGCGTCGCCTGAGCCGATGCAGCAGCGATGGGCCGCCCCTCGGGGCGGCCCATTCGTTTGACGGTTCCCGGAAACGATCGGGTACTATCTACCCCCATTAGGGTTACAGGGCCGTATCCCGACGCTCTGGACCCATCATCAGCGGAGGGAACCCCGTGACGGACACCACCCCCATGACTCACACACCCCACATCGAAGCCACCGTGGTGCGCAGCGCCGAAGGCCCGTACATCGGCCAGATCTCGGTCGACGGCGCCATCTCGACGATCGAGGGGCGCACAGAAGACGGCGTGCGTCGCGACATCATCCGCGCCGTGGCGGGCGTCGCGCAGCGACTCGAGCGGCCGGTGCGCCTGGTCGCCCGCGACAGCCTCGGCACACAGGAGGTGCGAGTCTCTCCCGACGGCTACACCGAGGCCCTGAGCGCGGTGGCTCCCCCCACCCCTCCCACTCCCCCGGCCTCCGGCCCCGCTGGCGGGCTCGACTTCGACGCGATCGTCGGGCTCGGGGACCAGCACAGCAGCGGCCAGGTGCCGGTGAGCGATGACGACACCCTGACCCAGCCCGCGCGCCGCTCGGCCGCCATTCCGGATCTCGAGTACCTCTTCGCGTCGCCCACCGAGCACAGCACGAGGGATGCCGCGGCCGCGGCCCCGACGGAGCAGATGCCGACCGTGAACCGCGTCGCGCCACCGCCTGCGCCGGTCGCGACTCCGGAGCCCGCGCCCGCGCCGGCCCCGGCCGACGAGCCCGCGCCCACCCCCACCCCCACCCCCGCACCGTCGCACCGCTTCGAGCCGTTCTCGCCGCAGACCGACGCGGCGTCGACGGCGATTCCGCTGCCGGCCCAGCCCGTCGGCCCCGAGCACGTGCCGACGCTCGACGACTTCATGGCCCAGCGCCCCGACACGCCCGTCGCCCCAGCAGAGCTCGGCTGGCAGGGCATCGTGCGCAAGGCCTCGTTCGGCCTGATCAGCCCCGCGCCCGGTGAGGCCGAGATCGAGCGTCGCGCGGCCATCGCCAAGGTGCAGCGCACCTTCGCCGGCCCGCGCACGATCGTCGTGATCAACCCGAAGGGCGGTGCGCACAAGACGACCGCGACCATGATGCTCGCCGCGACCTTCGGCGAGCACCGCGGCGGCTACACCCTGGCCTGGGACAACAACGAGACCCGCGGCACGCTCGGCTGGCGCGCCCGCGCGGCCGCGCATCACAACAGTGCGGTCAGCCTGCTGAACGACCTCGACCGCTTCAGCGACACCGGCTCGTCGCGCATCGGCGATCTCGACGATTACGTGCGCGCGCAGGGCTCGGCCCAGTTCGACGTGCTCGCGAGCGACGAGGACCCGAACGCCACTGAGCTCGTCGACGCCGAGGCGTTCGGCAAGCTGCACTCGACCCTCGAGCGCTTCTACCGCCTCATCGTCATCGACACCGGCAACAACATGCGCGCCCCGAACTGGCTCGCGGCCGTCGAGGCGGCCGACCAGCTCGTGATCGTGACGACCGTGCGCGAGGACACCGCCGCCAGCGCCGCGTGGCTCGTCGACGGGCTGCGCGAGAAGGGCCTCGACGCCAAGATCGACAACGCCGTCACGGTGCTGTCCGCCACGACCGACTCGCCCGACCCGCAGCTGGCGCGGCGGCTGCGCGGCCACTTCGGTTCGCTCACGCGCGCCGTGCTCGAGGTGCCCCACGACCCGGCGCTGGTCGACGGCGGCACGATCAGCTACGAGCTGCTCTCGCGCCAGACGCGCGAAGCGTGGCTGCAGGTCGCGGCGACGGTGGCAGAGGGGCTGTAGGGGCGGTCTCCATTCGCCGCGGGCGGCGAGTCGACCCGCGGGAATGCCCGGTGCCAGGATGGACGCATGGCTCGAGTCGCGATCATCGGTGCACACGGCAAGGTCGGTCAGGAGCTCATGCGCGAGCTCTACGACGCCGGCCACGACTTCGTCGGGATAGCCCGCGGCGAGGAGCATGCGGAGGACGTCTTCCGCCTCGGCGGCGAAGGCGTGCGGCTCGATCTCGAGGCGACGGATGCCGCAACGCTGGCGCAGGCGATCGAGGGCTGCGACGCCGTGGTCTTCACGGCCGGCGCGGGCGGCGGCAGCGGCGTCGAGCGGAAGCGCACCGTCGACTACGGGGCTTCGGTGCTCTCTGTGCAGGCGGCGCAGGCCGCAGGCATCCGTCGCTTCATCCAGATCTCCGCGGCCGGCGTCGACGACCCGACCACAGAGACCGTCGTTCCCGACGAGCAATGGGTGGCGTACGTGCGCGCGAAGCGCGACGCCGACGCCGAGCTGCGCTCCTCGGGGCTCGACTGGACGATCCTGCGCCCGACCACGCTCACGACCGGCGAGGGCACCGGACTCATCGAGCTCGCCGAGAGCGTCGACCGCGCCAACGGATCGATCGCCCGGGCAGACGTCGCCGCGACGATCGTCGCCGTGCTCGACAATGCGGGAACGGCGGGTAAACAGTGGGAGCTGACCGGCGGCTCGACCCCCATCGCCGAGGCGGTCGCACGGCTAAGTTAGTGGCATGACGTCGGCCGACAAGCCGTGGCTCGCGCACTACGCCCCTCGCGTGGTCGCTGAGATCCCGGCTGTGACAGAGTCCCTGCCCCGCCTCATCGAACGCACCGTCAAGGACTTCCCGAACGCGGTCGCCCTCGACTTCCTCGGAGCCGAGACGCGTTATCGCGAGCTCGGCGACCAGATCGCCCGCGCCGCAGAGGGCCTGCGCAGGCTCGGCGTGAAGCGCGGCGACCGCGTCGCCCTCGTCCTGCCGAACTGCCCCGAGCACATCGCCGCCTTCTATGCGGTGCAGCGGCTCGGAGCCGTCGTCGTCGAGCACAACCCGCTCTACACCGACCGCGAGTTGCGGCATCAGTTCGAAGACCACGGGGCGCGCTTCGCGATCGTGTGGCAGAAGGTCGCGCAGAAGGTGCTCGACCTGCCGGCAGACCTCGAGGTCAACACCGTCATCTCGATCGACATCACGCGGGGGCTGCCCGGCTCGAAGCGCTTCGCGATGAACCTTCCCGTGAAGGCGGCGCGCGAGGCGAAGGAGAAGATGTGGGCTCCGCTGCCCAAGGGCGCCCTGCCGTGGGAGAAGCTGCTGGGCAACAAGCGGATCTCTGACAAGGTGCCGCGGCCTGAGGCATCCGATCTCGCTGTGATCCAGTACACGAGCGGGACCACCGGCACACCCAAGGGCGCGATGCTCACGCACGCCAACCTCATCACCAACGCCATGCAGTGTCAGGCGTGGATTCCCGACGTGAAGCGCGGAAAGGGCATCGTCGTCTACGCGATGCTGCCGGTGTTCCACGCCTACGGTCTGACGCTCGGGCTCACCTTCGCGATGTCGATGGGCGCGCGGTTGGTGCTCTTCCCTGCGTTCGACCCCGACCTGGTGCTCGCCGCGCACAAGAAGCACCCGGCGACCTATCTGCCGGCCGTGCCGCCGATCATCGACCGCCTGCTCAAGCGCGCCGAAGAGAAGAAGGTGTCGCTCACGGGCATCACGATCGGCGTCTCAGGCGGCATGGCGCTCGACACCTCGCTGATCCAGAAGTGGGAGGACGCCACGGGCGGCATCCTCGTCGAGGGCTACGGGCTCAGCGAGACCAGCCCGATCCTCATGATCAACCCGCTCACCGACGAGCGGCACGCGGGCAGCATCGGCCTGCCGGTCTCGAGCACCGAGGCGAAGATCCTCTCCCGCGAAGACCACGAGACCGAGCAGCCGCCCGGTGAGGCGGGCGAGCTGGTCGTTCGCGGGCCGCAGGTGTTCGCCGGCTACTGGAAGCGGGCGGAGGAGACCGCGGCCGTCCTTCGCGACGGCTGGTTCCGCACCGGTGACATCGCCGTCATGGACGACCGGGGATTCTTCGAGATCGTCGACCGCATCAAAGAGCTCATCATCACGGGCGGCTTCAACGTCGCGCCGAGCGAGGTCGAAGAGGCGGTCGTCGCGCTCGAGGGCGTGCAGGATGCGGCGGCCGTCGGCCTGCCCGACCCGCACTCCGGCGAGAAGGTCGTCGCCGCCGTCGTGATGCAGCCGGGCGCACCGTTCGACCCGGTTGCCATGCGCGCCACGCTGCGCGAGAACCTGACGCCGTACAAGGTGCCGAAGGAGATCGTCCAGCTCGACGAGCTGCCGCGGAACATGATCGGCAAGGTGCTGCGCAAGAAGGTGCGCGAGCAGCTACTGCAGCGCGAACACCAGCAGGCTTGAAGTCGCTGTCGCCACGAGGCGGCCGGCGCCGTCGAACAGCTTGGCTTCGGCGAACGCGACCCGCGATCCCGGCTTCGTGACGACGCCCTCGCAGCGCAGAGCGCCGCTCGTCGCGACGATCGGGCGCAGGTAGCTGACCGAGATGTCGATCGAGGTGTAGCCCTGGCCCGGCTGCAGCGTCGTCTGCACCGCGCACCCCACGGCCGAGTCGAGCAGGGTGCATGCGAGCCCGCCGTGCACGGTGCCGATCGGGTTGTAGTGCTGCTCGCCCGGCGCGCATTCGAAGACCACGCGGCCCTGCTCCACCTCGCTGAGCGTGAAGCCCATGAGCTTCGCGATCGGAGCGGGCGGATAGGTGCCGTCGGCGAGCCCGCGGATGTAGTTGAGTCCGCTCACCGCCGGAATCTGCGCGGCGGCCGGCGCCGGATCCTCCCACTCGACGGTGAGAGATCGGAGCGGGACATCCGTGTCAGTCATGGCTCGAGCGTATGCCGCGTGTCAGCCTTAGCGCGTGAGTTCTTCCTCATCCTCCAACGACGACCGGCCCAGCAGCCTCGCTGCTCGTCGCATTGCCATCATGCTCGCCGCGGGAGCGGTCGCCGCGGTGATCGCCGGCCTCGTGACGTCGTGGTGGTACGCGGGGGTGGTCGGCTGGATCGTCGCCTGCGTGATCTACATCGCCTGGGTGTGGTTCCACCTCTGGCCGCTCGACTCGGAGGCGATGCGGCTGCACGCCACGCGCGAAGACCCCGGCATCGTGCTGAGCGATGTGCTCGTCATCGGCGCGAGCATCGCGTCGCTGGCGGCCGTCGCGCTCATCCTGATCAGGGCGGCACACGACCCGGCCGCCCAGCGTGCGGCGATCAGCGGCGTCTCGGTGCTCAGCGTCGCGCTCTCGTGGTTCCTCGTGCACACGCTCTATGCGCAGCGCTATGCCCGCGAGTACTACATGGCCCCGTCTGGCGGAATCGACTTCCCCACCCAGGACGGCGACACCGACGACAAGCCGATCTTCAGCGACTTCGCCTACGTCGCGTTCGACCTCGGCATGACCTACCAGATCTCCGACACCGCCGTGCGCACGCGGCGGCTGCGGCGCATCGTGCTGCGGCACACGCTGCTGTCGTACCTGTTCGGCACCGTCATCCTCGCCTCGACGATCAACCTCGTCGTCGGGCTCGGCACCTCGTCCTAGCCGCGGGGCTGGGCGCTGCGGCGGGCGCCGCGACGGGCGATCGGATTCACGATCGCACGCCAGCCCAGCAGGAAGACGCCGAGCACGATGCTCGCGACGATGATGAAGCTCACCTCGACGCCCTGAGCCGAGACGAGGCGCAGCACCATGCCGACGACGACGGTCAGCACCCACACCGGTATGCCGGTGCGCACGAGGGCGAGTGGCCGGCGCCACGCTGCGGTCACGAGCCACGCGAGCAGCGTGCCGACCAGGAACGGCCAGGCGGTCTTCACGACGCCGGCGAAGCCGAGGTCCTCGCCGTGGCTCACGCGCCCGATGACCGTGAACAGCACCACGAGCACGACGTCGAGCACGATCGACAGGAACACCCAGCGACTCTGATCGACGACGGGTGCGGATGCCGGGCGCTCGGGTGCAGTCATAGAGAACAGTCTTCCCTACGCGAGGTCGACGAAGCCCGTGAAGAGCAGCTCGCGCACCCGCGGAAGCAGGTCGGCGCGCAGCTCGGCGGCGTCGACCTCGAACAGCGCCGCGATCGCGTCGGAGATCTGGCCGACGGTGAGCTCGCCGTCACACGCGCCGACGAGGCCCGACAGCGCGGGGTCGACCTGCACCGCGCGCCCGAACCCGGCGCCCTGCCGCAGCGAGATCACGATCGGCGCCTCGTCGCCCGGCCACGAGTGCCGCTCCTCGGTGACGTCCGAGGCGACCTTCAGGCGCAGTTCGGCGAGCGCTGCATCCGTCATGCCCTGAACTGCGTCGTGCGCGGCCAGCGCGCGCTCGACGTGCGCGCCGATGCCCGCCGGGTTGGTGCCACTCGACTCGACCTGCTCGAAGCGCGTGAGCGTCGGCTCGCCGTCGAGGGGTGCGCGCAAGGTCAGATAGCCGAAGCCGACGTACTCGACTCCACGCGCGCTGAAGTCCTCGAGCCACCGGTCGTACCAGACGTCGAACTCAGGGTCGCCGGGGCGTGTTCCGCCGTCGCGGATCCAGGTCTCTGCGTAGCGCGGTGCGTCCTGCAGCTCGCGCTCGACCACCCACGCATCGAGGCCTTCGGTCCACGAGCGCACGCGGTCGAGGCCCTCAGCGCCGGCGAGGTACTCCCAGTTGCCGAGCAGCTGCGCGACGCCGCCCGGGGCCAGGTGCTCGCGCACCCCCGCGATCACACGCTGCACCAGCTCGTCGCCTGTGAAGCCGCCGTCGCGGTACTCGTATTCGGGCACGTCGGCGACGCGCGGCGTGATCACGAACGGCGGATTGCTGACGATGCGGTCGAAGCGCTCGCCCGCGACCGGCTCGAACAGGCTGCCGAGTCGGAACTCAATGCCCTCGATGCCGTTGAGGCGCGCGTTGAACTCGGCGTATTCGAGCGCGCGTGCCGAGATGTCGGTGGCGATCACCCGGCGCGCGAACCGTGACACGTGCATGGCCTGGATGCCGCAACCGGTGCCCAGATCGAGGGCGAGCTCGACGTCGCTGCCGATGATCAGGCTCGACAGCGTCGTCGAGGCCCCGCCGACGCCGAGCACGTGCTCGGGGCCGAGCGCGTGGCCGAGGGCCAGCTCGCCGAGGTCGCTCGCGAGCCACCACTCGGCCTGCCCGCGCGCGTCCGTGAAGCCGTAGGGGCGCAGGTCGACGAGCGGGGTGATCAGATCAGAATCCGGGGCGGATGCCTCGAGCTCGACGAGCCCCAGCGCGGCGGCGCCGTCGGCCGCGAGCTCGGGCAGCGCCGCGTCGAGCTCTGCACCCGATACCGGCAGCCCCAGCACGAACAGCCACGCCAAGGTGCCGGCCGGGGTGAGCTCGCCCGCGGCCCGCGCTGCCGCCAGCTCGCGCTGAGCGGGCACGCGATGCAAGCGGCTCAGCGCTCCCCCGGCCGAATCCGACCACAGCCCGCGCACGGTGTCCACCGTGAAGTCGGCCGCCGCGAGATCGGTGCGGAGAAGGGCGATCAGGTCCGTGTCGATGCGAGGCACGCTCTCGATCCTGGCACGGCCCGGCTGCGGCATCCCTAGTTCGAATCCTCCATCGGCACGGTGGGCAGCACATACGCGCGGCCCGCGCGGGCGAGAGGATGCTTCGACGCGTACTCGACCGCCTCATCGATGTCGCGCGCGAGCACGACATCGAAGCCGTAGAACCATTCCTTGAACTCGGGGAACGGTCCGTCCGTGACGATCACCTCGGCCCCGCGACGCACCACCGAGCGCGCCTCGCCCGGGCCTGCGACCGGGTCGCCGAATTGCCACGCGCCCGCGGCCTCGCCCTCGCTCAGCCAGTCCTCGATCTTCGGGTCGTCCGGCTGCTCGGACTCTCGCCCAGGGTCGCTCGTCCACAGGAACAGGAACGGCCGCTTCTGCGCCTCGTCGCTCATGCGAGGGCCGTCGGCTCTGCCGCGACGTTCGCCCGCGCATGCACGGTCTGCTCGAGCAGTGCGTTCGACTGGATCGCGCCCATCAGCGGCAGCACGAGCACGCGGCCGAAGCGTGCGCACGGGTGGCGCGAGCCGATCTCGACCGCTTCGTCTCGGCTCGACGCCGAGATCAGGTCGAATCCCGAGAACCACTCCTTGAACTCGGCGACGGGGGCGTCGGTCACGAAGACCTCGCCCTGGCGCTTGGTGACGAGCCGGGCCTCCTCGCGGCCGGTGAGCCGCTCGCCGAAGATGCGGTGGTCGGCGACGGCCTCGAGCCAGTCGAAGATGTCGTCGGCCTCTTGGCTGTAGGGCTCGGCGTCGGGGGCGTCGGTGAAGAGCAGCAAGTACTGCTCCTGGGTGGTGTCGGTCATGTCAGTTCACTCCTTCGGGAAGCGGGGCGGCCGGCACGACGTACAGCCGGCCGATCTTGGTGGATGGATGTGTCGAGACGATCGCGACCGCCTCGTCGATGGATTCGGCCTCGATCCAGTCGAAGCCCATGAACCACTCCTTCTGCTCGGGGAACGGGCCGTCGGTGACGATCACCTCGCCGTTCCGGGTCACGACCGAGCGCGCGGTGTCGCGGTCGCCGACGGGCGACCCGTCGAGCTCCCAGCGCTCCCCAGTCCGCCCCGCGTCGATCCACCGCTGCAGAGCGGGCGAATCGACCTCGTCATCCCACTGCTCGGCGGTCGGATCGGTCATATGCACGACCAGGTACCTGGTCTTCACTGCGTCTGTCACTTCTTCGTCCTCTCGATGGCCTCGAGCCGGCGCGCCTGGTTCTCGAGCCAGCGACGCTCAGCGGTGTTCGGTGCTTTCATTCCTGCTTCGGCATACGTCTGAATCGCCTCGTCGAACGCGCCTGCGCGCTCGAGCAGGCCGGCGCGCACCGACAGCAGGCGGTGCCCGCGTGCAAGCCGCTCATCGTTCTCGAGGAGCGACAGCTCGGCCAGCCCGGCGAGCGGCCCGCGCGCCATGCCGACCGCGACCGCGCGCCCCAGCTGGGCTGCGGGCCCCGGCTGCAGCTGCACGAGCACGTCGTACAGCCCGAGGATCTGGCCCCAGTCGGTCGAGTCCGCATCCGCCGCCGCGGCGTGCACGGCGCCGAGCGCGGCCTGGATCGACAGCGGCGTCGCCGGCCCCTCGGCCAGCGCTTGGGCTGCCAGAGCACGGCCCTCGGCGAGCTTGTCGGCGTTCCAGAGCGACCGGTCCTGGTCGGGCAGCGCGACGGGCAGACCGTCTGCGTCGGTACGCGCTTCGGTGCGGGCATCCGTCAGCAGCATCAGCGCGAGCAACGCGGTCGTCTCCACATCGCTCGGCAGGGCGGCGTGCAGCAGCCGGGTGAGCCGGATCGACTCGCCGATCAGCTCGCCGTGCACGGGCAGCTCGCCGCCGGAGGGCGCGTAGCCCTCGTTGAACATCAGGTACAGCGCCGTGCGGACGGACTCTGCCCGTTCGCGCAGCATGGCGGGTGACAGCTCGCCGAAGTCCCGGCCCGTCTCGTCGATCGTGCGCTTCGCCCGCGTGATGCGCTGGGCCATCGTGGCCTCCGTCGCGTAGAAGGCGGCGGCGATCTGCGCGGTCGACAGCCCGCACACGGCGCGCAGCGTGAGCGCCACACGCGATGCGGGCTGCAGCACGGGGTGACAGCAGAGCACGAGCATCGCGAGCGAGTCGTCCTGCGCAGTCGCCGCGCCGCCGACCAGGTCGAGGGTCGCATCGCGCTCCTCGCGAGCCTGGCGCGCGACATCCGCTCGCACTGCGTCGATATAGCGCCTGCGCGCGACCGTGAGCAGCCACGCGCGCGGGTCGCGCGGCACGCCCGTTTTCGGCCAGCTGACGGATGCCTCGAGCAGCGCCTCTTGGACGGCATCCTCGCAGTCGGCGAGTCCGCCGTACCGACGCACGAGCGCGGCCGTCACCAGCGGGATCACGGCGCGGATGTTCGCGTCGAAGATCGTGTCGAGGCGCCCGTTCATGGTGCTCACTCGATCACCTCGACGACGTAGTGCGTCATGTCCGATCCCTTCTGGGCCTTACCGTGTCACAGAGGGGTCGGAGCCGTCATTCGTTTTTCGACACGGGTGCTGAAATCTCTTTCTGGAGGCTGAGCGCCGCGCGCACCAGGCCTGCGTTGCTGCCCGCAGTGCGCCCGTCTGGAAGCAGCACAGAATCCTCGAAACCCACGCGCGTGTCGTGGCCGCGCCGGAAGGCGTCTTCGACCAGCGGCCAGGTCCAGACGTTCATGCCGTGCGTCAGCCTGGGGCAACGCGAGCCCGCGTCATCGAGCGCTGCGTTCACTCGGTCCGCCACTTCACGTGGCGTGCCCTGCAGGAAATACGGCTCACCGGGATCCAGCTCGATGCTGACCCGCTGCGCCGCAGGCAGGTAGCCGGAGGCGACGAGCAGCTTGAGCTCTCGTGGCGCCCAGAGCCCGACGTCGATTCCGACGCCGGCGTCGAGCAGGGTCTGCATCACCTGCTCGAAGCGGTCCTCCGAGAGGTTCACCGTCGCGCAGTCGACGCCCTCCCACTCGCGGATCATCGCGAGCCTGTCGGTGAGGTCGGGGCAGATCCACGCGCCTGTCGTGAGCCCGATCTCGACCGGCAGACTCAGCTCGCCCGCGAGTTCGCGCACCCGAGCCGCCACGAGGTTCACCCGGGCCGGCTCGAGTGTCTCTGCGCCGGCTTCGTCGCGCACATGGAGATGAACGCCGTCGGCACCGGCGAGGAAGCACTCGCGCAGGTCGGCGAGCAGCTCGTCGAGGGTCAGTGGCAACCTCGCGTGACGGCTCTTGTCGTAAGGACCCGTCGGCGTCACCTGAAGCATGACGGCAGACTAAGCATGCCCACCTACGCTCGTCACGCGCCTGTCTGCGGCGATGCCGTCAACTGTGCCCACCACTCCTCGACGCGGCGCGCGGATTCGTCAGCGGGCAGGTCCTCAACGCGGGTCATCACCGCCCAGCGCCGCCCGAACGGGTCGACGAAGGCGCCGAATCGGTCGCCCGAGACGAAGTCGCTCGGCTGCTCCTTCACCTCGGCGCCGAGCTCGGCGGCACGTGCGATGGTCGCGTCGACATCGGGCACGTAGATCATGATCGACTGGCTGACGCCCTCTGCCCGCTTGTCGGGCGCCACAAGTCCGAAGGCGGGCTGCGGGTCCGACACCTGCAGGCGGCCTGCCCCACCGAAGTCGAGCTCGGCCTGGCCGATGTACCGCGAGCCGTCGGGCGCCGTGCCCTCGAGTCTGCTGACGATCGTGGCGCCGAAGACGGCGGCGTAGAAATCGATGGCCGCTGCCGCGTTCTCGACGACGAGATATGGGGTCAGGGTGGTGTAGCCGGCCGGGCGGCCCTCGATCACAGTCATGTGCGCCACGGTACGAGCAGCGCTGCGCCCTCGTCTTGAACTTTTCCGACGCGTAGCGTTGCCTCGTGGGCGCTCGTGACGACGTGGTCAGCAGAGGGCCGCTTGCCGCCCTCGACCGACCGATCGACTTCCGCCGTTACCCGGCATCCGGCCGGGCGGCCGCGCTGGTGCGCCACTACTGGCTCGTCGAGTACGGCTTCCCGCCCGAAGGCGGCACCGACGTGCCGATCCTCGTCTACCCGGCCTGCAATCTCGTGATCGAGCACGACAAGGCGCGCCTGTACGCACCGAGCCCGCGGCTCGCAGTGCAGCATCTCGAGGGCGCTGGCATTGCCTTCGGCGTCCTGCTCCAGGTGGCCACCGGCTCGCGTCTCGCAGCCCGCCCCGTCGACGAGTTCGTCGGCGACTCGATCGCCATCGGCGAGAACCCGGCGGTTGCGCGAGTGCGCGCCCTGATGCAGGGCCCCGGGGATGCCGCGACCAGACACGCCGCCGCGATCGCCGCGTTCGAAGACTGGCTTGCGCAACCGGTGCCGTCACTCACCGACGACGACCTGCTCATGAACGAGGTCGCAGCGGCCGTCGAAGCGGATTCCACCCTCATGCGTGTCGACGAGCTCGCCGCGCGCTTCGGCCTCACAACCCGGCGCCTCGAGCGGCTCGTCGCGCGCTATGTCGGACTCACCCCGAAGTGGATGATTCAGAGGCGCCGGCTGCAAGAGGCGGCTGCCCGCCTGCGCTCGGAGCCCGCGACCGAGCTCAGCACCCTCGCCGCGGAGCTCGGCTACGCCGACTATGCCCACTTCAGCCGGGACTTCGCGGCGACCGTCGGCCCGACGCCGCGCGAGTTCGCGGCCGCGGCGCGCGCCGAGTGACGCGCCGCGTCGCCGCCTTTGGCTCGAGAACCGAAGCTATGGAGCCGAAAGCGGCGACGCGGCGACAGTGCTACTGCGCGGCGCGCTCCAGCACGAGCTCGCGGACGCGCGCGGCATCCGCCTGGCCCTTCATCGCCTTCATGACGGCGCCGATCACGGCACCGGCTGCCTGCACCTTGCCGTCCTTGATCTTGGCGAGAACATCGGGCTGAGCCGCCAGCGCCTCGTCGATCGCGGCGATGAGAGCACCGTCGTCGGAGACGACCTTGAGCCCGCGCTTCTCGACGACCTCGGCCGGCGAGCCCTCGCCCGCGACGACGCCCTCGAGCACCTGGCGTGCCAGACGGTCGGTGAGCTCGCCGCTCGCGACGAGCGACGACAGCTGCGCGACATCGGCCGGCGTGACCAGAGTCTCGACCGCGACGCCACGGGCGTTGGCGATGCGCGTCAGCTCACCGGTCCACCACTTGCGGGCGTCGGCGGGCGTCGCACCCGCCGCCACGGTCTCCTCCACGACGTCGAGCAGGCCGCCGTTCACGACGTCCTGGAACTCGAGCTTGGTGAAGCCCCACGCCTCGCGCAGGCGGGTGCGGCGAGCGGCCGGCGGCTCGGGCAGCGTGGCCCGCAACTCTTCCACCCACTCGCGGCTCGGCGCCACGGGCACGAGGTCGGGCTCTGGGAAGTAGCGGTAGTCATCGGCGTCGGACTTCGGGCGGCCGGCGCTCGTCGTTCCGGTGTCCTCGTGCCAGTGCCGCGTCTCCTGTGTGATGGTGCCGCCGGCCTCGAGGATCGCCGCCTGACGCTGGATCTCATAGCGCACGGCGCGCTCGACCGAGCGCAGTGAGTTGACGTTCTTCGTCTCGGTGCGCGTGCCGAGCTCGGTCGTGCCTCGGCGGCGCAGCGACACGTTGGCATCGCAGCGGATGTTGCCCTCTTCCATGCGCGCGTTCGAGACGCCGAGCGAGCGCACGATGTCGCGAACGGCTGCCACGTACGCGCGGCCGACCTCGGGGGCATCCGCCTCGGCGCCCTCGATGATCTTCGTGACGATCTCGACGAGCGGCACGCCGCCGCGGTTGAAGTCGACGAGCGAGTAGTCGGCGCCCTGGATGCGGCCGGTCGCGCCGCCGACGTGCGTCAGCTTGCCCGCGTCCTCCTCCATGTGGGCGCGCTCGATGAGCACGGTGACCTCACGGCCCGACTCGAGCTCGACCGTCACCGAGCCGTCGAAGGCGATCGGCTCGTCGTACTGCGAGGTCTGGAAGTCCTTCGCGAGATCGGGGTAGAAGTACTGCTTGCGCGCGAATCGGCAGTTCTCCGCGATCTCGCAGCCGAGGGCGAGACCGAGCCGGATGCTGCTCTCGATCGCCTTCTTGTTGACCTGCGGCAGGCCGCCCGGCAGACCGAGGCAGGTCGGGCAGGTGTTCGTGTTCGCACCCTGGCCGAAGGCGTTCGCGCAGCCGCAGAACATCTTGGTCTTGGTGTTCAGCTCGACGTGCACCTCGAAGCCGAGCACCGGCTCGTAGAGCTCGATCGCCTTGTCGAAGTCGAGAAGCTTGTCCTTCGCCATCAGCGGGCGACCTCCTTCAGTGCGGGCGCCTGGCTCAGCAGGGTGTGCCCCCAGGCATCCGTCAACAGTGTCTCGATGGCCGCGCCCACCTCGTACAGCCGCGCGTCCTCGTGAGCGGGCGCGAGCAGCTGCAGGCCGACGGGCAGACCGTCTTCGGGCGCGAGACCCATCGGTATGGCCATGCCGGGGATGCCCGCGAGGTTGGCCGGGATCGTGGTCACGTCGTTCAGGTACATCGCCAGCGGGTCGTTGACGAGCGACCCGAGCTCGAACGCGGTCGTCGGCGCCGCCGGGCTGATCAGCACGTCGGCCTGCGCGAATGCCTTCGCGAAGTCCTGCTGGATCAGCGTGCGCACCTTCTGCGCGCTGCCGTAGTAGGCGTCGTAGTAGCCCGCGCTCAGGGCGTAGGTGCCGAGGATGATGCGGCGCTTCACCTCTGCGCCGAAGCCCGCGTCGCGGGTCGCGCTCATGACGCGCTCGACGGTGACGGGGCCTTCCTCGGGCGTCACGCGAAGTCCGAAGCGCACCGAGTCCATGCGGGCGAGGTTGCTGGATGCCTCGGCCGGAAGGATCAGGTAGTAGGCGGCCACGGCGTACTCGAAGCTCGGGGCGGCGACCTCGATGACCTCGGCGCCAGCTGCGGTGAGCGCGGCGACGGTCTCGTCGAAGCGCTGCTTCACACCGGCCTGGAAGCCGCCGCTCTCGCCGGAGAGCTCCTGGACGACGCCGACCTTCAGCCCCTTGAGCCGGTCGCCGGTCGTACCCGCGCGGGCGGCGGCGGCCATGGACGGCCAGGCGTCGGTGAGCGACGTCGAGTCGAGCGGGTCGTGGCCGCCGATCACATCGTGCAGCAGGGCCGCGTCGAGCACGGTCCGGCTCACGGGGCCGACCTGGTCGAGCGAGCTCGCCAGGGCGATCGCGCCGTAGCGGCTCACGCCGCCGTACGTCGGCTTGACGCCGACGGACCCGGTGACGGCCGCCGGCTGACGGATGCTTCCGCCGGTGTCGCTGCCCAGGGCGAGCGGCGCCTCGAACGCGGCCACTGCGGCCGATGAGCCGCCGCCTGAGCCGCCGGGCGTGCGGGTCAGATCCCACGGGTTGTGCGTAGGACCGTAGGCAGAGTGCTCGGTCGACGAACCCATCGCGAACTCGTCCATGTTGGTCTTGCCGAGCGGCACGAGGTCTGCGGCGCGCAGCTTCGCGACGACCGTCGCGTCGTACGGCGGGCGCCAGCCCTCGAGAATCTTGGAGCCAGAGGTCGACGGCATGTCCTTCGTCGACAGCACGTCCTTGATGGCGACCGGAACGCCGGCGAGTTCGCCGAGCTGCTCGCCTGCGGCGCGGCGCTGGTCGATCGCGAGCGCGGTGTCGAGTGCGTGCTCTGAGACGTGCAGAAAGGCGTGCACGTCGCCGTCGACGGCGGCGATGCGGTCGAGGTGCGCCTGGGTGGCCTCGACGCTCGAGACCTCGCCAGAGGCCAGCTTCGAGGCGAGCTCGGCGGCGCTGAGGGTGATGAGTTCAGACATCCGCTCTACTGCTCCTCATCCAGGATCGACGCGACCTTGAAGCGGTCGCCCTCACGCTCGGGCGCGCCGCGCAGCGCCTCGTCGACGCTGAGCGACGGCCGCACCTCGTCTTCGCGGAAGACGTTCGAGAGCGGGATCGGGTGGCTCGTCGCCACGACGTCGGGCGTCGCGACCTCGCTCACCTTGGCGATGCTGTCGACGATCTGGGCCAGCTCGCCCGTGAGGCTCTCGAGCTCGGATTCCGAGAGGTCGATGCGGGCGAGCCCCGCGAGATGGCGCACCAGATCGGTGCTGATTTCAGACATGCGGCTCCGTCGAATGTTCGGGCGGGTTACACGGCAATCCTATTCGGGCCGCCCGCCTGCCATGATCGGCGCATGCAGAGCAATCGGCTCGAGGCGTTCAGCGACGGCGTGCTGGCGATCATCATCACGATCATGGTGCTGGAGCTGACGCTGCCGGACCACGGCGACACCTTCCAGGAGTTCTGGCACAGCGCAGGCACCGGGCTCCTCACCTACCTGCTGAGCTTCGTCTACATCGGCATCTACTGGTCGAATCATCACCATCTGTTCCAGGTCGTCGACGAGGTCGACGGCACGGTGCTCTGGGCGAACCTGCACCTGCTGTTCTGGCTCTCGCTCGTTCCACTGACGCAGCGCTGGCTCGATGAGTCGTCCATCGCGCGCGATCCGGCCGTGGTCTACGGCATCAACCTGCTCGGCGCCGCCATCGCGTACTACCTCGTCGAGCGAGCCATCTTCCGCACGCCGTCGGGCAACGCGCTGCGCGAGGCGCTTGGCCGTGACCTCAAAGGCAAACTCTCGCCGTTCCTGTATCTCGCGGGCATCGGGCTCGCGTTCGTGACCCCGTGGCTCGGACTCGTACCTGCGATCATCGTCGCCCTGATCTGGCTGATTCCCGATCGGCGCGTCGAGCGCTACCTGAAGCGAGCCGCCGACAGGGCTGACGCCGACTGAGTCGCGTGCCAGGCTGACCGCATGGCCGAGTTCCTTCTCGTCCCTGGCGCCGGCTGCGACGCCGGATACTGGCACCTGCTCGTCGACGCCCTCGCTGCGCGCAGCCATCGCGGCATTCCCGTTCAGCTGCCATGTGAGGATCACGCTGCCGGGCTCGACGATTACGCGAAGAAGATCGAGGATGCCGCAGCCGGCCTCGCCCCGCCCGTGATCGTGGCCCACTCCTTCGGCGGTTTCAGCGCCGCTCTCGCGGCGGCCCGGCTGCCGACTCGGCTGCTCGTCTTCGCCTCTGCCATGGTGCCCGCGCCCGGTGAGAAGGGCGGCGAGTGGTTCGAGCACACCGGCTGGCAGGCCGGCTCGGACGACTTCGGGGAGCTGTTCTACTCCGACATCGAGCCGCGCGAGCAGGCATCCGTCTTCGAACGCCGCCAGTCGGACACGCCGGGCTCCCAGCCCTGGCCGCTGCCCGCCCTGCCCGCCGTTCCGACGCGCGCCATCCTGTTCGCCGACGACCGGTTCTTCCCGCCAGAGTTCATGCACCGGGTCGTGCGTGATCGCCTGGGCATCGACCCCGACGAGGTGCCGGGCGGCCACCTCGCGATGGTCTCTCAGCCGGACGCGCTCGCCGACCGGCTGGTCTCGTATCTGTAGCTCGGGTCAGTTGATGATCTCGCCGCGCTCGTCCGCGGCCAGCGCGGCAAGCCGGTCGTGCCATTCCTTGAGCGCCTCGGGCGTCAGCCGGGTCCAGTCGTCGACCTCGCCGACGATCCGGATCGGGTCGGCGCTGCGGTAGGAGCGCGTCGGATTACCGGGGAACTTCTTGTCCGTCACGTTCGGGTCGTTCTCGAACGGTCCGGTCGGCTCCACCACGTAGACGCGCGGCTCTCCCTCGCCTGCGGCGAGCTCAGCCGCGAGACCCGCACCATCGCGAAGTGCCGTGAAGTAGATGTGGTTCATGACAACCTCGGGCCGATAGTTCGAGCGGAAGCCGGCCGTCAGCAGATCGCCCACCTGGAGGTCGGCCTTCGTGCCGTGATAGAACGGCCCTTCGTCGAGCACGTCGGTCACTGCTGCTTCAGCCCCTCTGGGCCCTGGGTGACGAGGATCGCGAACTGCGCGGCATCCAGAATCGGGATGCCCAGCTCTTCGGCCTTCGCGAGCTTCGAGCCGGCACCGGGCCCGGCGGCCACATAGTCCGTCTTCTTCGACACGCTCGAGGCGGCCTTGCCGCCGGCGGCGATGATCGCCTCGTTCGCGCCGTCGCGCGAGAACCCCTCGAGCGACCCCGTGGCGACGACCGTGAGGCCAGACAGCACTCCCCCGGTCTCGACGGCCGCTCCCGGCCCCGGGTGCCCCGGGATCTCGAACCGAACCCCCGCCGCGGCCCACCGCTCGACGATCTCGCGGTGCCAGTCCACGGCGAACCAGTCGGTGAGCGACTGGGCGATGATCGGCCCGACGCCCTCGACCTCGGCGAGCTGCTCGAGCGAGGCGGAGCGAATCGCGTCGAGCGACCCGAAGTACCCCGCGAGCGCCCGCGCCGCCACAGGCCCGACATTGCGGATGTTCAGCGCCACGAGCATGCGCCACAGATCTTTGGTCTTGGCCTTCTCGAGCTCGTCCACGAGTTCGTGCGCGGCCTTCGACGGCACCGCGAGCGCATCGCCGTCGAAGACGTCTGACTCGGGGTCGAACGGCTTGTCGGCATCGCGCCCGGTCAGTTTCCGGCGCCGCTGGAACGGCGTGCGGTAGTCGTAGCTGCCGTCTTCGCGCACCCGCGGCTCACCGGTCTCGACGTCGCGCACGAGCACCCGTACCGGGAACAGGTCGGCGACCGTCACGTCGAACAGCCCGGCCTCCGTCGCGAGCAGCGCCGACTGCCCGTCGGCCGCCTCAGTCAGCGCGGCGGCGCCCACCTCGCCGAGGCCCTCGATGTCGAGCGCCCCGCGTGAGCCGATGTGCTCGACGCGCCCGCGCACCTGCGCCGGGCACGACCTGGCGTTCGGGCAGCGCAGGTCGATGTCGCCCTCGCGCGCGGGCGCCAGCGGCGTTCCGCACTCCGGGCATCGCTCGGGCATCACGAACTCGCGTTCGCTGCCGTCGCGTTTCTCGACCACGGGTCCGAGCACCTCGGGGATCACGTCGCCGGCCTTGCGCAGCACGACGGTGTCGCCGATCAGCACACCCTTCGCCTTCACGACGTCTTGGTTGTGCAGCGTCGCCTGCCGCACGACCGACCCGGCGACGTGCGCCGGCTCCATCACGGCGAACGGCGTCGCGCGCCCCGTGCGACCGACCGACACGACGATGTCGAGCAGCTTCGTCTGCACTTCCTCCGGCGGGTACTTGAAGGCGATCGCCCAGCGCGGCGCGCGGCTCGTGGCGCCCATCTCGTCGTGCAGCGCCAGCTCATCGACCTTCACGACGATGCCGTCAAGCTCGTGCAGCACCGAATGCCGCTCTGCGCCGTATTTCTCGACGAAGCCCGTCACGCCGTCGATCGACGGGAAGACCTTGTAGTACGGGCTCG
Source organism: Gryllotalpicola daejeonensis (assembly GCF_039538145.1). Taxonomy (NCBI): domain Bacteria; kingdom Bacillati; phylum Actinomycetota; class Actinomycetes; order Micrococcales; family Microbacteriaceae; genus Gryllotalpicola; species Gryllotalpicola daejeonensis. Next base: position 743,685 of record NZ_BAABBV010000001.1, read on the forward strand.
TCGGCAGCCCCCACGCCTTGAGCAGGTCGTAGACCTCGCTCTGCGACGCGACCGGCGGGTCAGGCCACGCCCCGATGCCGTGCACGAAGAGCTGGAGGGATTCGATGCGGGCGATGGATGCCTCGCGCTCGAGCGCCGTCTTCTTCTTGTCGAGCTGCTGCCTGAGCCCACCACTGGCCGCGTTGCGCGGGTTGGCGAACGCCGGAAACATCCGCCCGGCCGTGCCCTTCGCCTTCTCTTCGTCGAACGCGCGCTTGTCACCCCAGCGCGCCTCGTGCTGCGCGCGCTTCTCGGCGACATACCGCTCGCGGAACTCGCCCTGCAGCTCGTTGAGCCGCTCGAACGCCGCGACCGGGATGAACACCTCGCCGCGCACCTCGACGAGCGGTGGGTGCCCGGACCCCGTGAGCCTCTCGGGGATGTCGGCGAGCTTCAGCGCGTTCTCGGTCACGATCTCGCCGATGCGCCCGTCGCCGCGGGTGGCGGCAGACGTCAGCACCCCGTTCTCGTAGCGCAGGCTGATCGCGAGCCCGTCGATCTTGAGCTCGGTGAGCCACTCGACCTTCCTGCCGGCGAGCTCTTGCGCCTTCGCGCACCAGTCGCGCAGCTCGTCGAGCGAGAACACGTTGTCGAGGCTGAGCATGCGCTCGGCGTGCTCGATCGTGTCGAGACCGGTCTCTTCGGCAGCACCGACCGTCTGCGTCGGCGAGTCCTGCTTGGCGAGCTCGGGAAACAGCCGCTCGAGCTCTTCCAGCCGGTGCATCCACGAGTCGTAGGTCGCGTCGTCGACCAGCGACGCGTCTTCGCCGTAGTACGCCTCACGCGCCGCATTGATGCGATCGGTCAGCTCGTCGACCTCGGCCTGCGCCTGCTGCTGCGTCAGTTCTGCCACGGGATCAGGCTAGCGAGCACCGCCGACATCGGCAGGGCGGTTGACGGGCTCAGACGTCGGCGGGAACGGCGCTCACCGTGCGGTCGATCGTCGTCTGCCCGAGCACCCGCGTGCCGACGTAGACGACCGCCGTCTGGCCGGGCGCGACGCCGTTGATCGGCGCGTTCGGCGTGATCACGAGCTCGCCGTCGCGCACGACGGCGACGGCGGGCACCGGGTCGGCGTGCGCGCGGATCTGCACCTCGCACTCGAAGGGGTCCGAGGGATGCTGCGGCGGCAGCCCCGCCCACGTGAAGCGCGACCCCGCGAGCTCGGCGATGTCGAGCGCCTCCTTCGGGCCGACGACAACCTCATTGGTCTGCGGCTTGACCTCGAGCACGAAGCGCGGGCGGCCGTCGGGCGCGGGCACCGTCAGGTTCAAACCGCGGCGCTGGCCGACCGTGTAGCCCTGCGCTCCGCCGTGCGTACCGACGACCGCGCCTGAGCGGTCGACGATCGCGCCGTTCGAGATGCCGACGTGCTCGGCGAGCCACCCGCGGGTGTCGCCGTCGGGGATGAAGCAGATGTCGTAGGAGTCGGGCTTGTTCGCCGTGACGAAGCCGCGCGCCTCAGCCTCGGCGCGCACCTCGGCCTTCGACGGCGTCGCCCCGAGCGGGAACATCGCGTGAGCGAGCTGCTCAGCGGTGAGCACGCCCAGCACGTACGACTGGTCCTTCGCCCAGGCGGCGGCCCGGTGCAGCTCGCGGTTGCCCTCGGCATCCGTCACGATGGCCGCGTAGTGCCCCGTGACGACCGCGTCGAAACCGAGCGCGAGCGCCTTCTCGAGCAGCGCCGCGAACTTGATGCGCTCGTTGCAGCGCATGCACGGGTTCGGCGTGCGGCCGGCCTCGTACTCGGCGATGAAGTCGTCGACGACGTCGGCCTTGAAGCGCTCCGAGAAGTCCCAGACGTAGAACGGGATCCCGATGAGGTCGGCCACGCGGCGGGCATCCATCGCGTCTTCAATCGTGCAGCAGCCGCGCGAGCCGGTGCGCAGCGTTCCCGGCATGCGCGAGAGCGCGAGATGAACGCCGACGACGTCGTGGCCGGCGTCTTTCGCGCGCGCAGCAGCCACCGAGGAGTCGACACCACCGCTCATCGCCGCCAGAACACGCATGCCTCAAGGGTACGCGGCTGCCGCTGAACGCGCCGTGGCAGGGGTACGTTTCTGCTTCGTGAGCACCATTGCCGCGGGCGACCCGACCCGCACCACGAACCTTCCCCTGCGCGAGCGACCGATGGACATCGTGTTCCTCGTCGTCTTCAGCCTCTTCATCGTGACCTGCATCATCAGCGACTCGGTGGAGGGACTCGGCCTCGACCAGGTGCCGAACTCCCCGAACCTGCTCGTGCAGTGGAACTACACCTACTCGTCGAACTTCGACCCGCTGTACCAGTCGCACCCGCTGTGGCTGCGCTTCATCTCGGGCACCTCGGCGTTCGTCTACGTCGCGTTCTATGTCGTGCTGATCATCGCGATCGTGCGCCGCTGGAACTGGATCCAGCTGCCGAGCGTCATCTACGCGACGATGATCATCTCGCTGACCGGTATCCCGATCTTCGGCGTCGAGTTCTTCGGGCCCGAGGGGCAGCGCACGCCGCACCCGCTGATCTTCCTGCTCTACAACGGCCCGTACGTGCTCTTCCCCCTGCTGCTGCTCATCCGCATGCGGAAGCCGCTGCCGTTCACCCGGAAGTGGTGAACCCGGCCTTCGCGGCGCGCGCGTAGGCGTCGGGCAGCGCCGCCAGGAACGCATCGACGTCGGCCTGCGTCGTCGTTCTGCCTAGGGTGATGCGCAAGGCAGAGGATGCCTCGGCCGTAGCGCGCCCCATGGCGAGCACGACGTGCGACGGCTCGGGAATGCCCGCCTGGCACGCCGACCCGGTCGAGACCGCGACCCCCGCGGCATCCAGCAGGAACAGCAGCGAGTCGCCCTGCGCCCCGGGGAACGTGAAGTGCGCGTTCGACGCGACGCGGGCGTCGCCCTCCGGCCCCGACAGCCGAGCAGCCGGCACGGCAGCGCGCACCCCCGCGATCAGGCGGTCGCGCAGCGCGGTGAGCCGCTCCCGCTCGGCGTCGAGTGAGGCGACGGCAGCCCGAGCCGCCACCGCGAACGACACCGCGGCAGCCACATCCTGCGTGCCCGAGCGCACGTTGCGCTGCTGACCGCCGCCGTGCACGGTCGGCACGACGCTGGCCCGGCGCGACAGCACGAGCGCGCCGATGCCGACCGGCCCCCCGATCTTGTGCGCGGACACGGAGAGCGACGCGATGCCGAGCTCGCGGAACGAGATCGGCACGTGGCCGTAGGCGGCCACCGCATCGAGATGGAGAGGGACCGAAGCGGATGCCGCGGCCGAGGCGAGCGCAGCGACGGGCTCGATCGTCCCGACCTCGTTGTTGGCCCAGAGCGCGGTGGCGACCGCGACGTCGTCGCCGCGAAGGGCTTCGGCCCAGGCATCCGTCTGAATGAATCCCTGCTCATCCAACGGAACCCACGACGCCTGCGCGCCCTCGTGCGCGACCAGCCACTCGATCGTGTCGATGGTCGCGTGGTGCTCGCCCTCGGGCGAGACGATGCGGCGGCGTTCGTCGGATGCCGCGCGCGCGGCCCAGAACCCGCCCTTGAGCGCGAGGTTGATCGCCTCGGTGCCGCCCGACGTGAAGACGACTTCGATGGGGTCGCAGCCGAGCGACTCGGCGACCGCTTCGCGCGACTCCTCGAGCAGCCGGCGCGCGTTCTGGCCGGCCGAGTGGATCGACGACGGATTGCCGACTTCGCTCATCGCCCGCGCATATGCGTCGATGGCCTCAGGGAGCATCGGCGTCGTCGCGGCGTGGTCCAGGTAGACGCCCACGCTCACTACTGTAGACACCATGCTCGAGACGGCCGCGGCGACCCCCCTGGGCGTGACCCAAGGCGACGCCGGCGGCACCCTCGCGGTCTGGAGCGCCAACGCCTCGAAGATCGATCTCGTCATCTTCGACCGCAAAGACCCCGACTGGGTCGTCGAGACCGTGCCGCTCACGCGCGGCGACCACGACGTGTGGTCGGGCGCCTCCGAGCGGCTGGTCCCCGACACGCGCTATGCGATCCGCGTCGACGGCCCGCAGGCGCCGCGCAACGCCTTCGACCCGACGACGAACCTCATCGAGCCCTACGCGAAGGGCGTCACGCAGCTGCGCGCCGACCAGTGGCGGGCTGTGGTCGTCGACCGCGGCTTCGACTGGGGCACCTCGCGCAAGCCCGGCCACGGGCTCGACAAGACCGTCGTGTACGAGACCCACGTGCGCGGCTTCTCGAAGCTCAACCCCGCGGTTCCCGAAGAGCTGCGCGGCACCTACGCCGGGCTGGCTCACCCCGCCTCGATCGAGTACCTCACGAGCCTCGGCGTGACCGCGGTCGAGCTGCTGCCGGTGCACTACTTCGCCTCGGAGCCGCGGCTGCTGCGCCAGGGGCTCTCGAACTACTGGGGCTACAACACCGTCAACTTCTTCTCGCCGCACTCGCCCTATGCGACGAAGTCCGCGCAGAAGCAGGGTCCTGGCGCCGTGCTGCGCGAGTTCAAGGGCATGGTCAAGCTGCTGCACGACGCCGGCCTCGAAGTGCTGCTCGACGTGGTCTACAACCACACCGCAGAGCTCGGCCTCGGCGGCCCGCGCACGAGCTTCCGCGGCATCGACAACTCCAGCTACTACCGCCAGCTCGACGACGGCACCTACTACGACGTCACCGGGTGCGGCAATACGGTCGACTTCGGCCAGTCCGCCGCGCGTGAGCTCGTGCGCGACTCGATCCGCTACTGGGCGAACGAGTGCCAGGTCGACGGCTTCCGCTTCGATCTCGCGGCGACCCTCGGCCGCGACCAGACGGGGGCGTTCACGCGCGACCACCCCTTGCTCGCCGGCCTCGCCGACGACGAGCAGCTGCAGGGCGTGAAGCTGATCGCCGAGCCGTGGGACGTCGGGCTCGGCGGCTGGCAGACCGGCAACTTCCCCGATGGCTGGAGCGAGTGGAACGACCGCTACCGCGACCGAGTGCGCCAGTTCTGGCTGCGTGACATCGCGGATGCCCGCGCCCACGGCTCTGCGTCGACGGGCATCGGCGGCCTCGCCACGCGTCTTGCCGGGTCGTCGAACACCTTCAGCAGCGAGCGCGGCCCGCTGGCATCCGTCAACTTCGTCACCGCCCACGACGGGTTCACGCTCGCCGACCTCGTCTCGTACGACGTCAAGCACAACTTCGGCAACGGCGAGTTCAATCGCGACGGCTCAGACAACAACCGGTCGTTCAACCACGGCGCAGAGGGGCCGACCGATGACGAGGGCATCCTCGCCACGCGGCGCACCGCCATGCGCAATCTGCTCGGCACGCTGCTGCTGTCGGCCGGTGTGCCGATGCTCACCGCGGGCGACGAGTACGGGCGCAGCCAGCAGGGCAACAACAACGCCTACTGCCACGACGACGAGCTCACGTGGCTGTCGTGGGAGCGCGACGAGGATGCCGAGCGGCTGCGCGCCGTGACGGCGGAGCTCATCCGGCTGCGGCGTGAGAACCCCGCGGTGCGGCCGGTGCGCTACGCGAAGCTCGGCGAGCACGTGCCGCAGTCGAGCCAGATGGACTGGTACGACGCGGGCGGCAACACGATGGACCTCGCCGACTGGCAGGACCCCTCCGCGCGCACGCTGCAGTACATCGCGGCCTCGACGCCCGAATTCGAGGACTTCAATCGGATTCTGCTGATCGTGCACGGCACGGAGTCCGAGATCCAGGTGACGCTGCCCGCGCACGAAGGTGTCGACGGCTACGAGTTCGTGTGGGATTCGAGCGACGAGGTGCCGAAGACCGAGACGCAGACGTTCCGGCCCGGCGACACGGTCACCGTGCGCCCCGCGTCGCTGCAGCTCTTCCGCTGCAGCGGGCACGACTTCGCCTGAGCCTGTTCGCGCTAACCGGCCACCGCGACGAGCCCCAGCTCGGCGGGCGACGCCAGGAGGTCGCTCTTCGGCAGCACGCGCACCGTGTAGCCGAACGACCCCGCGCGGTCGAGCACGACGCTGCCGATGAACGCCGTCGTGCCGGCGCCGTCCTGCCCGGCGACGGCCGGGTCGACGGTGAGCTCCTGGCTGCGCAGCTCGGTCAGCTCGTCGCCGGCACCCGGCTCGCTGTGGCCGTAGACGACCTCGACCCGAACGTCGGCGGGAGTCAGCGGACCCAGCGCCACGTGGGCGCGCACGTGCAGCTCGTCATTGACCTGAGGAACCGCGTCCAGGCCGCCGGACTCGACGTGGGCGACGGCGACCTGCGGCCAGGCGTCGGCGACCTTCTTCTTCCACGCGGACAGCGTGCGCGCGGCACCGAAGCCGTTGGCGGTGAGCCTGACCGCGAGGTGGTGAGCCGGCGTGTACAGCTCCTGCACGTACTGCCTGACCATCCGGTCGGCGGAGAGCTCGGGCGAGAGCGTCGCGAGCGCGTAGCGCACGTGGCTGATCCACTGGCTCGGCACGCCGTCGGCGCCCCTGTCGTAGAACATCGGCGCGATCTGGTGCTCGATCAGGTCGTAGAGCGCGCTCGCCTCGAGGGCGTCCCGCTCGGCGGCATCCCCCGCTGAGTCGGCGGACGGAATCGCCCAGCCGTTCTTGCCGTCGTAGTACTCGTCCCACCATCCGTCGAGAATCGACAGGTTGAGCGAGCCGTTGAGCGCCGCCTTCATGCCGCTCGTGCCGCACGCCTCCATGGGGCGCAGGGGGTTGTTCAGCCACACGTCGGTGCCGGGGTACAGCGACTGCGCCATCGTGATGTCGTAGTTCGGCAGGAACACGATGCGGCCGCGGATCTCCGGCTGCTCAGAGAACTCGTAGAGCTCCTGGATGAGGTGCTTGCCCTCATCGTCGGCCGGGTGCGCCTTCCCGGCGACGATGATCTGCACCGGTCGTTCGGAGTCCGTGAGGATCGAGGTCAGCCGGGCCCGGTCGTGCAGCATCAGCGTCAGGCGCTTGTAGGTCGCTCCACGGCGAGCGAAGCCGATCGTCAGCGTGTTGGCATCGAGCACCTGTGCGGTCCACGCGGGGGCGATTCCGCCGGTGACCTCGTGTGCAGCCCGCACGCGGCGCCGCGCGTCGGCGACAGTCGCGGCGCGCATCTCGTTGCGCGCCGCCCACAGCTGGGCATCCGTCACCTGGTCGCTCTGCCAGTCGACGCGCGTGGTGTCTCCCGTGCCGAACTGCGCCTCGGCCAGCGCGACGAGCGTCGAGTCGACCCACGTCGGCGCGTGCACGCCGTTCGTGATGGAGGTGATCGGCACCTCGTCTGCGTCGAATCCGGGCCACAGCGGGCGGAACATGCTGCGCGACACACGGCCGTGCAACTTTGCGACGCCGTTCGCGTGCTGGCCGAGTCGCAGCCCCAGCACCGCCATGTTGAACACGCTGTCGGGGCCGCCCATCTGCGACTCGAGCCCGAGGCCGAGCACCTGGTCGAGGGTGACGCCGGGTAGCAGGTCGGCCGTCGCGAAGTAGCGCTCGATGAGGGGTCGCTCGAAGCGGTCGATGCCGGCGGGCACCGGCGTGTGCGTGGTGAACACCGTGCCGGCGCGGACCACCTGCAGCGCCTCGTCGAAACTCAGGCCGTCGGCGATCAGGTTCGAGATGCGCTCGAGGCCCTGGAACCCCGAGTGGCCCTCGTTGGTGTGGAACACCGTCGGCGGGGTGAGGCCGAGCAGCTCGACGGCGAGATCGATCGCGCGCACTCCCCCGACTCCGAGCAGCAGCTCCTGCAGCAGGCGGTGCTCACCGCCACCGCCGTAGAGCCGGTCGGTCACCGACCGCAGGTCCTCGTCGTTCTCGCGGATGTTGGTGTCGAGCATCAGCAGCTTCACGCGCCCGACTTCGGCGACCCAGATGCGCGCCGAGAGAGAGCGGCCGTCCGGCAGAGCGAGCGAGACGCGGGCGGCCATCCCGTCAGGGTGGCGCAGCACCGAGAGCGGCAGGCCGTCCGGGTCGAGGACCGGGTATGCCTCCTGCTGCCACCCCTCGCCGGAGATCGACTGGCGGAAGTAGCCGGACCGATAGAACAGGCCGACGCCGATGATCGGGATGCCGAGATCGGATGCCGCCTTCAGATGGTCGCCCGCCAGGATGCCGAGGCCGCCCGAGTACTGCGGCAGTGCGGCCGCGACCCCGAACTCTGCCGAGAAGTAGGCGATCGACGCGGGCGCGCCCTCGAGGCTCTGATACCAGCGCGGCTCGGCGATGTAGCGCCGCAGCTCGTCGCGCAGCTCGTTCGCGCGCTGCACGAAGGATGCGTCGGCCGCCAGCTCCTCAAGGCGCGCCGGCTCCACAGCGCCGAGCAGCTGGATCGGGTCGTGGCTCGCGTGCCATGCGGGCTCGGAGATCGACCGGAACAGCCGCTGCGTCGGCCGATGCCACGACCAGCGCAGGTTGAGAGCGAGCTCCTCCAGCGCAGAGAGCGCTTCGGGAATGACGGCACGGACGGTGAATCTGCGGATGGCCTTCACGGTCGCCAGGCTACCTAGCGCAAGGGCTGCGTGTGCCAGATGCGGGCGATGTACTCGCGCATCGAGCGGTCAGACGAGAAGAAGCCCGACCGTGCCACGTTCAGCACGGCTGAACGGGCCCAGGCATCCTGATCTGCGTAGTACGCGTCGACACGGGCCTGCGCCTCGACGTACGAGCGGAAGTCGGCGAGCGCCATGAACCGATCGTCGTAGAGCAGGTTCGACACGAGCGGCTCGAACACCGTGCGGTCGCCGCCCGAGAAGTGGCCTGAGGCGATCAGGTCGAGCGTCGCCTTGAGCTGCGGGTCGCCCTCGTAGTACTCGTGCGAGCGGTAGCCGGCCGTCTGCACCTCCGCGACCTCCGGCTCGGTGAGCCCGAACAGGAAGAAGTGCTCGTCGCCGACGAGCTGCCGGATCTCGACGTTGGCGCCGTCGTCGGTGCCGATCGTGAGCGCGCCGTTGAGCGCGAACTTCATGTTGCCCGTGCCCGACGCCTCCTTGCCGGCCAGCGAGATCTGCTCGGAGAGGTCGGCCGCCGGAATCAGCGTCTCTGCGAGCGTCACGTTGTAGTTGGCCGGGAAGACGACTTTGAGCACGTCCTTCACGAGCGGGTCCGCGTTGATCACGGCGGCCACCGAGTTGATCAGGTGGATCGTCTCCTTTGCGATCCGATAGCCGGGTGCCGCCTTCGCCCCGAACACGAAGGTGCGTGGCGTGACCTGCGACGGGTCGACCTTGCCCGAGATGATCTGCTCGTAGCTGCTGACGATGTGCAGCAGCTTGAGGCTCTGGCGCTTGTACTCATGCAGGCGCTTCACCATCACGTCGAGCAGGTGGTCATCGGGCAAGGCGACCTGGTCGCGGGCCCGCAGCAACCGGTACAGGCGCGTCTTGTTCGCCTCTTTGATGCGCACGAACGCGGCCCGGAACTCGGCATCCTCCGCATACGGCTCGAGCTCGGCGAGCCGCTCGAGATCGGTCAGCCAGCCGGTGCCGAGCGTCTCGGTGATGAGCTGCGAGAGGCCGGGGTTCGCGAGCCGCATGAAGCGCCGCGGCGTCACGCCGTTCGTGACGTTCGTGAACTTCTCCGGCCAGTACTCCGAGAAGTCGTGCAGCACCTTGTCGCGCAGCAGCTGCGAGTGCAGCTCGGCGACACCGTTCACCTTCGCGCCGGCGACGGTCGCGAGGTAGGCCATGCGCACCGCCCGCTCGGGGTACTCGGCGATGATCGACATGCGGCGAGCGCGCATCTCGTCATCGGGGAACGCCGCGCGCACCTCGGCGAGGAACTCGTCGTTGATGCGGTAGATGATCTCGAGGTGCCGCGGCAGCAGCCGGCCGAGCAGCTCGGTCGGCCACACCTCGAGCGCCTCCGGCAGCAGGGTGTGGCAGGTGTAGGCGAAGCATTTCTTCGTGATCTCCCACGCGGCATCCCACTCGAGTTTCTCGATATCGACGAGGACGCGCATCAGCTCGGGCACCGCGATAACGGGGTGCGTGTCATTGAGCTGGAAGATCACCCGTTCGGGCAGCGTCGTGACGTCGCCGTCGAGGATGAACCGGTCGATGAAGTCGCGGATCGAGCAGGCGACGAAGAAGTACTGCTGCTGCAGCCGCAGCTCCTTGCCCTGGGGCGTCGAGTCCTCCGGGTAGAGCACCTTGGTGATGTTCTCGGCGAAGGTCTGCGCCCGCACGGCCTCTGCGTAGTCGCCGCTGTTGAACGTCGGCAGGTCGAAGGCGTTGGTGGCCTGGGCGCTCCACAGCCGCAGCGTGTTGACCTGGCCGTTCTGATAGCCCGGCACCATGTAGTTGAACGGCATGCCGAGCACGTTCCAGCCGGGGACCCACCGCGTGCGCTCGACGCCGTCGGTGTCGACATACGTCTCGGTGTGGCCGCCGAAGTCGACCTGCACGGCGTGCTCGGGGTGCGGGAACTCCCACGGGCTGCCGAGAGTCAGCCAGGTGTCCGGCTGCTCCACCTGACGGCCGTCGACGAACGTCTGCCGGAAGATGCCGTATTCGTAGCGGATGCCGTAGCCGATGCACGGCACCCCCATCGTCGCCAGCGAGTCGATGAAGCAGGCGGCGAGCCGGCCGAGGCCGCCGTTGCCGAGCCCCGGCTCGACCTCCTGTGCGCGCAGAGTGGCGATGTCGATGCCGCATTCGGCGAGCGCCTTCTCGGCGATCTCCTCAAGGTCGGTTGCCAGCAGCGCGTTGCCGAGCTGGCGCCCCAGCAGGAACTCGGCCGACAGATAACCGACCATCTTGGCCTTCGTCTCGCGCACCTTCCGCGTGTTCTCGAGCCAGCGCGCCGAGAGGTAGTGGCGCACGGCGCGCGCGAGCGACAGGTACTGGTCGTTGACGGTCGAGCGCGACAGCGTGACGCCGGAGTCCGTGTTCAGCTCGCGCAGGAATTCGCGCACGAAGCCGTCGACGGAATGCGGCGGCGAGGTGACGGGCGCGAGCGCGAGCGGATGCGTCGGCTGGAAGCTCGGGCCGACACGCCTCGACTCTGTCGTCTGGGCCTCATCGGCGGTGAGTGGGGTCTCTGGCTTGGTGGCATCCAGCGCGTCGAACTCGTTCACGCTCGTACCGTATCGACGGCACGTTTCCATGGGGTATCGCCGGTGATACGCGATAGGTTCGCATCGTGGCGAACGACACGGATGCCTTCACTCCCGTCCTGGGCCGGATCCCGCTCCTCGAGCCGTCCCCCGAGGTCGACGGCGGCCTCTTCCCGGCGAAGGCGTTCGCCGGCGAGGTGGTGCCGTTCGAGGTCACCGCCTTCCGCGAGGGCCACGATCTCATCGGCGTGGACCTGCTGCTGCTCGCCCCGAACGGCGAAGAGAGCGTGCACCGCATGCACCCGCTCGGGCGCGAGTTCCCCGACCGCTGGGGAACGCTCGCGCTGCTCGAGGCCGAGGGCGAATGGCGCTTCCGCTTCCAGGCGTGGGCCGACGAGTGGGCGACCTGGCGCGCGGTGGCCGACAAGAAGATCCCCGTCGGCGTCGACGTCACGGTCACCTTCCTGGAGGGCGCCGTCCTCGCCGAGCGCGCCGCCGCCGACACCCGGCGACCCACCGGCGAGAGGCGCATGTGCGCGGACCTCGCCAAGATGCTGCGCGAAGAGGCCGCCCCCGTCGAGGCGCGCATGGCCGCGGCGTCCGAACCGCGCGTGACCCAGCTGATGACCGAGCGGCCCGTCGTGTCGCTGCAGACGCTGTCGCAGACGCGGCGGATCGTCGTCGAGCCCAGCCGCGCCGGTGTCGGCGCCTGGTACGAGTTCTTCCCGCGCTCCATCGGCGCAAAGCGGCGGCCGGACGGGACCTGGCAGTCCGGCGACTTCCGAACCGCCGCGCTGCGCCTACCCGAGGTCGCCGCGATGGGCTTCGACGTCGTCTACCTTCCGCCGATCCACCCGATCGGCCGGGCGTTCCGCAAGGGGCCGAACAACTCGCTGACGGCCGGCCCGAACGACCCCGGCTCGCCGTGGGCGATCGGCTCGGCCGAGGGCGGCCACGACGCCATCCACCCCGAGCTCGGCACCGTCGAGGACTTCCAGCACTTCCTCGGCAAGGCCGAGCTCGTCGGGCTCGAGGTGGCCCTCGACCTGGCGCTGCAGGCATCCCCCGATCACCCGTGGGTGCAGTCGCACCCGGAGTGGTTCACGACGCTGCCCGACGGAACGATCGCCTACGCAGAGAACCCGCCGAAGAAATATCAGGACATCTACCCGATCAACTTCGACAACGACTACGACGGGCTCAAGGCCGAGATCCGCCGCATCGTCGAGTACTGGATCTCTCTCGGCGTCCGCACCTTCCGCGTCGACAACCCGCACACGAAGCCGCTGCGCTTCTGGGAGTGGCTGATCCACGACGTGAACCGCGAGCACCCCGATGTCGTCTTCCTCGCCGAGGCGTTCAGCCGGCCCGCCGTCATGCAGACGCTCGCGAAGGCGGGTTTCCAGCAGTCGTACTCGTACTTCACCTGGCGCAACACGAAGCCAGAGCTCGAGGAGTTCCTGACGACCATCTCGCGCGACTGGGCGGCCTACTACCGGCCGAACCTGTTCGTGAACACGCCGGACATCCTCACGGAGTACCTGCAGTTCGGCGGCAAGCCGGCCTTCAAGATCCGCGCCGCGATCGCGGCGACGGCAGGCCCGCTGTGGGGCGTGTATTCCGGGTACGAACTCTACGAGTCGGTCGCCCGCCCGGGGGCCGAGGAGTACATCGACAACGAGAAGTACGAGTTCAAGCCGCGCGACTTCGGTCGCGCCCTCGCCTCCGGCGATTCGCTCGCCCCGTATCTGACCATGCTGAACCAGGCCCGCAAGGCGCATCCCGCCCTACGCCAGCTGCGCAACCTCACGCTGCACAGCTCGGAGGACGACGCCGTGCTGGTGTACTCCAAGCACCTCTCCCGCGAGTTCAGCCGGTCGGGCAAGTCGGACACCGTGATCGTGGTCGCGAACCTCGACCCGCACTCGGTGCGCGAGACGATCGTGCACCTCGACGTCACCGCGCTCGGCCTCGAGCCCGGCGCCGAATTCGAGGTGCGCGACCTGGTCACCGGTCAGCGCTGGAACTGGTCGGCGCGCAACTACGTCCGACTCGACTCGTTCTACGAGCCCGTGCACATCCTCCACGTGAAGGAGCCCAGCTGATGGCCAGTGTCACCCTGCCCCGCATCGCCGACGACACGCTGCAGGCACTGGCGGAGGGACGCCACCACGAGCCGCACGCGATCCTCGGCCAGCATCCGATCGCCGCGGGCAGCGTCACCGACCCGGTCACCGTGATCCGCGCCCTGCGACCGCTCGCGGAATCCGTGCACGCGGTGCTGGCTTCGGGTGCGCACGTCGAGCTCGGCCACATCGGCTTCGGAATCTGGCAGGGCGTGTCGATCACGGGGCTCAGCGACTACGTCATCGAGGCGCGGTACGCCGACGGCAGCGTCTACACCGCCGACGACCCCTACCGCTTCTCCCCCACGCTCGGCGAGGGCGACACCTGGCTGATCCAGCAGGGACGCCACGAGGAGCTCTGGAACGCGCTCGGGTCGCACGTGCGCGAGCACTGGGGGGTCGAGAAGGCGACGAAGGGCGTCGCCTTCGCCGTCTGGGCGCCGAACGCGACCGCTGTGCGGGTGGTCGGCGACTTCAACGGCTGGGACGGCACCGGCCACGCCATGCGCTCGATGGGCGGCAGCGGACTGTGGGAGCTGTTCGTTCCGGGCCTCGGTGCCGGCACGCTCTACAAGTACGACATCCGCACGCAGTCGGGCGACTGGGTGCGCAAGGCGGACCCGCTCGCGCAGTACACCGAAGTGCCGCCCGCGACGGCGTCGGTCGTCGGCGAGAGCCATTACGAGTGGAATGACGACGCCTGGCTCGAGGCCCGGCGCACGAGCCACCATGACAAGCCGATCTCGATCTACGAGCTGCACTTCGGCTCGTGGCGCCCAGGCCTGAACTACCGCGATGCGGCCGACCAGCTCATCGAGTACGTCACCTGGCTCGGCTTCACCCACGTCGAGTTCATGCCGCTGGCCGAGCACCCGTTCGCCGGCTCGTGGGGCTATCAGGTCACCGGCTATTACGCGGCGACCAGCCGCTTCGGCCACCCCGACGACCTGCGCTATCTGATCGACCGCCTGCACCAGGCCGGCATCGGCGTGATCATGGACTGGGTTCCCGGCCACTTCCCCAAGGATGACTGGGCGCTCGCCCGCTTCGACGGGCAGCCGCTCTACGAGCACGGCGACCCACGGCTCGGCGAGCAGAAGGACTGGGGCACCTACGTCTTCGACTTCGGCCGCACCGAGGTGCGCAACTTCCTCTACGCGAACGCGCTCTACTGGCTCGAGACGTTCCACGTCGACGGCTTGCGCGTCGATGCCGTCGCCTCGATGCTCTACCGCGACTACTCGCGCAATGACGGCGAGTGGGTACCGAACATCCACGGCGGCCGCGAGTACCTCGAGGCGATCGGATTCCTGCAAGAGACGACCGCGACGGCATACAAGCGCTACCCCGGCATCATGATGATCGCCGAGGAGTCCACGAGCTGGAGCGGCGTGACGCGCCCGACGAGCGACGGCGGCCTCGGTTTCGGCTTCAAGTGGAACATGGGCTGGATGCACGACTCGCTGCAGTACATCGAGCGCGATCCCGCCTACCGCTCGTACCACCACAACGAGATCACCTTCGCGATGGTCTACGCGTACTCCGAGAACTTCATCCTGCCGATCAGCCACGACGAGGTCGTGCACGGCAAGGGCTCGCTGATCGACAAGATGCCGGGCGACCACTGGCAGAAGCGTGCGAACCTGCGCGCGTTCCTCGCGTTCATGTGGGCGCATCCCGGCAAGCAGCTGCTCTTCATGGGGCAGGAGTTCGGGCAGTGGGCCGAGTGGAGCGAGGCGAAGGGTCTCGACTGGGACCTGCTCGACTACGACGACCACCACCAGATCGCGGAGCTCGTCGGTGAGCTGAACCGGGTCTATCGCGCCAACTCGGCGTTCTGGCGCTACGACACCGAGCCGCGCGGCTTCGAGTGGATCGAGGCGGGCGATGCGCAGCACAACGTGCTCGCCTTCCTGCGCTGGAGCGAGGACGGCCCGGTCGTGTGCGCGTTCAACTTCTCGGGCGCGCCGCATCACGGCTACCGACTCGGCCTTCCGTTCGCAGGCGAGTGGGACGAGATCGTGAACACGGATGCCTCAGCCTTCGGCGGCTCGGGTGTGGGAAACCTCGGCCGCATCCATGCGGAGGACCTCGCCTGGGGTGGCCGCTCGGCGAGCGCGGCGGTCAACCTTCCCCCGCTCGGCGCGATCTTCCTTCGTCCGACGCCGCAGGCGCCGGCTTGAAGAGATCCTGACGAGGACGCCGTCACCGAACCGGTCGCGGATCCGGTCGCCGACTTCTCCGAGCACCACCTCGAGGCGATGGCCGAGATCCCATCATCGGTGTTCGACGGCGACACCGAAGACGACGCACCGCCCGCGCTGACCCCGTTCGACCAGGTGCGCCCGCGCGCCTGGTCGTGGATGAGCCCTGGCTCGGGCAGCTGAGACGGCTTAGTGGTCTTCGGCCTGGGGATAGCCGTCTAGGCCCCGATTGAGACGAAGATCTTACTGACGCGGCCGCCTGCTAGTACAGCAGGCTCGCGAGACGACCGCGTGCCTTGACGACGCGCGGGTCCGCAGAACCGACGACCTCGAACAGCTCGACGAGGCGCTCGCGCACGCGGTTCTTTCCGGCGGCATCCAGCTTCGGGAAGAGGGTGAGCAGGCGGTCGAAGGCGTCCTCGACGTGACCCCCCGACAGGTCGGCGTCGGCGACGTCCAGTTGCGCGTCGACGTCGTCGGGCGCGGCTGCGGCCGCAGCGCGCACCGCGTCGAGGCTCTTGCCCTGCAGGCGGTGCAGCAGGCTCACCTGCGCGAGACCCGCCTTCGCGTCGGCGTCCCCCGGGTTCTGAGCGATCGCCTTGCTGTACGCGTCGATCGCCGCCTGGAAGTCGCCGCGCTCGATGGCGTCGTACGCCTCCTGGTGCAGCGGCGGCAGAGGCGCCGGCTCGGGCTCAGCGCCCTCGGCTGAAGCATCCGCATCGTCAACCGGAACCGTGCCGGTGATGCCGTTCTGCGCGGCGAACGCGAGCACCTGCTCGACCGCGTCGCGAATCTCGGGCTCCGGCAGTTCGCCGACGAAGAGTCCGACGGGGCGGCCACCGATGATCGCGGCGACCGTCGGCACCTCCTGCGCCTGGAAGGCCTGGGCGAGCTGCGGGTTGCGCTCGGCTTCGATGCGCGCCAGCACGAAGCGGCCCTTGTACTCGCGGACGACTTTGATCAGGGTCGCGGAGAGGCGGGTGCTCTGATCGGTGCGCGCCGACCACAGATCGACCAGCACGGGGACCGTGCTCGACAGCTCGACGAGCTGGCTGAAACTGCGCTCGTCGACGTCGACCACCAGGCCGCCGGCCCGGGCGCCGCTCGGCGCCGCAGCCGTCGCTCCCGCGGCAGCAGGGTCGGGCCTGTTCACCAGTCCGGAAAGGTCCACCGCTCCGCGCAGGCGCGCTGCCTGCGCAGCTCTCTCGTCAGTCACTGATGCATGTCCTCTCACGTCAGCCAGTCCTCTGGCCAAGGATATGAGTTCTCGTGCGCCTGGCGCGCCGGCGGGCTACTTCAGCTCGACCGAACCGGTGACCGCTGCGGTGTAGCCGAGCAGACGGATCTTCTCTTGGGACTCAGCCGGCGGCACGTACAGCAGCAGCTGGAAATCGTACGTCGTCTCGAAGCCCTTGTGGCTCGATGTCTTGCCCGTCAGAGCCGCGGTGCCGCTCTTGGAAGGCGCACTCATGGTGCCCAGCGGGTCGGTGGTGCGGGCGGTCTGCACCTCTTCGATCGTCGTCGCGACGAGCGCACCCGCATTGTTGGTCGCGAGCGACACCGGCGCGTCGGCGCTGGGGCGATCGGCGAAGGTCATCTTGCCGGCCGTCTTCTGGAACTTCTTCAGCAGGTCCGCCTTGTTCTGCGCGCCGAAGTTCTGGATCAGCGAGTTCGGCGACTCGTCGAACTCGTCGTACTTCTTGCTCTTCGCGCCGAGCGCGATCACGTCCGCATAGTCCTGGGCGACCTGACTCGTCGGCACCTTGAGCAGCTTCGAGTCCGGCGGCACAGACGTCGCACCGATATCGGCAGGGGCCAGATTCGGGATCTTCGCACCGGCGAGCATGTACATCGAGTACGCGACCTTGTAGTTGTCGCGCGGGCTCGCCTGCGTGAGCGTGAGCGCGATCGGCGCGGCGTTCTTCGTCGCGGGGTCGGACACGATCACGTCGACGGCCCGCGGCCACGTGGCGGTCGCCTGCGGCAGCACGATCGACAGCTTGGGGTTCACCGGGATCGCGGTGGGCGCGGCGTACGTCGAGAGCTTCTGCCGGATGCGGTAGTTGGTCTGCCGCTCGAGCAGCGCAGAGCCCGTGAAGCGGGTGGCAGCCAGGGCTGCGTCCTTGTTCGCGTCTGCGGTCTTCGCGGTCTCCGCGATCCGGGTCACGATGTTGCGCAGCTGCGGCTCGGTGACCGCGGGCGCCGGGCGGTCGGTGCCCTGGCCCGGAAGCTGCGTCGCGATCGGCGAAGCGGTCGGCGTCGGCGAAGCGGAGTTCGCGCCGATCGCGGGCCAGTAGTCCGACGAGCAGCCGGCCATCGTCACGGCGCCAGCGAGCAGCACGGGAACGGCGATCAGACCGCGCCCCAGCGAGCGGCGGCCGTGCGTCTCAGCCGCGGCAGGGCCCACGGAGCGCACGCGTGCCGCGCGAGGCGCGCGCGGCAGACGCTGCGGGCGCCCGTTGCTTCCACCGCGGCGCGGGCCTCGCCCACGTCGCATGTGCCGCAGGGCGAGGATGTAGAACACGATGCCCGCGATGGCGAGCAGGCCGCCGAGCACGATGAGCGGGCCGGCCCACGGCGTGCGTGTATCCATCGGCCAGGTCAGCGAGACGCCGGCCGGCGCCTCGTGCGCGCCATCGGTCGCGATGATCACGCTGACGCTGTCCGGCACGTTCATCGTCGTGGTGGCAGCCTTCGCGCCCGTGAACTCCTCGAGCCACAGGTCGCTGCCCGCGGGGTTCGGCGCCTTCGGATCGATCGAGTCAGCGAGTTCCGAGGTCTTCGCCGACGCCCCTGCAGTGGGGGTGGCACTGGCGGTGGGGGTGCTCGTCGGCGTCGGCGTCGCCGTGGCATCCCCCGACTCGCTCGCGCTGTGATCGCCGGGGCGCACCAGCGTCGACTTCAACGACTGGGTGGCCTGGTCGTAGCTGACCCGCGTGTACGGCTCGTCGCCGATCCAGGCCTTCACATCTGCCGTGCGGCCGTACGCGACGAACGGGTTGGATGCACCGGTGACGCGCAGCGTCTGCTGCCCCTCGTTGGCATTGAGCGTGGCACCGGAGATCACGATGTACGGTGCATGCGAGTGCACCTCTGCGGCGGCGGTCACGCTTGCGGCGGGTGCCCAGATCGTTCGCTGGGCGACCCCAACGCCGATCATGATCGCGGCGATGAGGAATGCCGCGATGGCAATGACGAAACGCACGAATGAATCCTTCCTGGCCGGTCTATCGGGTGTCGACCGGCGGCCAAAAGTCGCTCCAGGTTATTCGACGCGCCTGGACAGACCCGGGACGAACCCTGAATGCGGCGTTCGGCGCGCCTCGTCGGGCTTGTAGCATTTCTGGGGTACGGCGCGACGCAGCGCCGCACCCCCCTCCCAGCAGCCTTTCGATCCCCCCGGAGAGCCACAGTGCCCGAAGAGTCAGAGTTCACCCAGGTCTTCCGCGGCTATGACAAGGACGAGGTCGACAAAGCGCTGCAGGAGTTGCGCCGCGAGTTGATCAAGGCCAACACGCAGGCGTCGGATGCCGCCAAGGAGATCAAGCGACTCAACGGCCGCATCGATGAACTCAACGCGGAGATCGAAGAGGTCGGCAGCCCCACGTTCTCCGGCCTCGGCACGAAGCTCGAGAACACCCTGCGCGTCGCGGAAGAGCAGTCGACGCGCATGATCGCGCAGGCCGACATCGACGCGGAGAAGCTGCGTGCCCAGGTCGCCCGCGAGGCCGAGCAGATCCGCGAGGCGGCGAAGTCGCAGGCGGAGCGCGTGGTGAACGAGGGCCGCGCCCAGGCTGCTTCCGCCCTGCAGGACGCGCAGATCGAGGCGAACTCGATCATCGCCGACGCGAAGCGCGACGCCGAGCAGCTGCTTCAGGACGCGCAGCGCGAGGCGGCGGCGATCCGCGGCGCCGTCGCGACCGAGGCCGCAGAGGTGCGCGCCACGAGCAAGCGCGAAGCGGCTGCGACCAAGTCGGAGGCGGAGCGCGAGGCCGCAGAGGTGCGCGCCGTCGCCGCGAAGGAGGCGCAGGCGAGCCGCGAGGCGTCGGCCGGCCTCGACACCGAGGTCGCCGAGCGCCGGGCAGAGCTCGAGCGCGAACTCGCCGAGAGCCGGAACGCACACGAGTCGCAACTCGAGGCCGAGCGCATCGCCCACCGTCAGGAGCTCGCGCAGGCCGCGGCAGCGCAGGCGTCGCAGCTCGAGGCCGAGCTCGCCGAGCACCGCGCCAAGGTCGAGCAGGCACGCATCGACCACGAGAACGAGCTCGCCGCACTGCGCCAGGCGGCACAGGCAGAGGTCGACCAGCAGCGTCACGAGGCCGAGCAGGCACGCATCGATCTCGAGGTCGAGCTCAAGTCCCGCCGCGACGAGGCCGAGAAGGAGCACCTCGCCCGCCACCAGGAGGCCGTCGCGCAGACGCAGCGCTTCCTCGACGACGCGAACGTGCAGCTCGCCGATGCGCTCAAGCGCAGCAACGACGCGCGCGAAGAGGCCAAGGCGATCGAGACGGATGTCCGCGCAGAGGTCCACTCGAAGCGGAAGGAAGCCGAGGCCGAGGCCGCGCGCATCGTCCGCGAGGCCGAGGACCGCGCGAAGGCCATGATCGAGGACGCCGAGAACCGCACGCGCAAGCTCGTGGACGACGCAGAGGACCGCCTCTCGCAGATCCGCATCGAGCGCGAGTCGGTCGCCGGCTACTTCGAGAGCCTCCGCGGCGCGCTCGCCCAGGCCGAGGGCGTGGCATCTGCCGAGTGAGGGCCTGCCGATAATCTGAATGCGTGAAGATCAAGAACGCGTTCACGCTCGGGCTCGTCGGCACGCTCGGCGTCGGACTCGGAGTTCTGATCCTCGCGTCGATCGTCAACCTGTCGACGGTCATCACGTACATCGGTGCCGCGCTGTTCATCGCTCTCGGCCTCGAGCCGCTGATCGAGTTCCTCGCCAGGCGCGGCGTGCCCCGCTGGGCATCCATCGTCATCGTCTTCGTGGTCATCCTCGGGGTCGCGACCGGCGTGATCCTGGCGATCGTGCCCGTGATCATCGAGCAGAGCTCGCAACTCGTGCAGTCGGTCACCGACTTCGTCGATCAGGGCACGTACCAGCAGTGGTATCAGTGGCTGCAGTCGCAGTTCGAGCCGGGCGTCGTCGACAACGCGGTGAGCCAGATGTGGACGGAACTGCAGAAGCACCTCGGCACCATCACGGGCGGGGTGCTGCAGGCCGGCCTCGGGCTGATCACGGGCGCGTTCGGCGTGCTGATCGTGCTGATCCTCACGGTCTACTTCGCCGCGAGCCTCAAGAACATCAAACGCGGGGCGTATGCGCTGGTGCCGGCGAGCAAGCGCCGCCGCTTCATCGACATCGCCGAGCAGGTCACCGACTCCGTCGGGAAGTACGTGATCGGCCAGGTGTCGCTCGCGCTCGTGAACGGCATCCTCTCGGCGATCTTCCTGAGCATCATCCGCGCGCCGTACCCGATGCTGCTCGCGGTGATCGCCTTCGCGTTCTCGCTCGTGCCGCTCGTCGGCACCCTGACGGGATCTGCCCTGATCTGCCTGCTGACGCTGCTGCTCGGCTCGCCGCTGACTGCGCTCGTCGCGGCGATCTACTACCTCATCTACATGCAGGTCGAGGCATACGTGCTGAGCCCGCGCATCATGAACCGCGCCGTCGCCGTGCCCGGTGCCCTGGTGGTCGTCGCGGCACTCGCGGGCGGCACCCTGCTCGGCGTGCTCGGGGCGCTCATCGCGATCCCCTTCGCGGCCTCTGTGCTGCTGATCGTCCGCCAGGTCGTGATCCCGCGCCAGAACGAGCTGTGAGACCGGCCGTCTAGAGCTCGTAGGTCTCGGGCAGCGGCAGCGCCGCCGGGTTGACCGCCCGCACGATCTCGGTGAGCACTGTGCGGGTCTGCGCCTCACCGACCCAGAGGTGCTTGCCGCCTGGGACGGCGAGGAACTCCGCCTCAGGGACCGCCTCGCGGAAGATCGGCTCGGCCTGCTCGGGCCGCAGGAAGTCGTCGAGCTCAGGAACCAGCACCACCATCCGCTTTCCCGAACCGTGCCAGGCAGCGAGCTCGTCGCGGGTCGCACGGTGCAGCGGCGGCGAGAGCAGACTGACGCCCTCGATCTCATCGTGAGCGAGCCCGTACTTGATGGCGACCTCGGTGCCGAACGACCAGCCGACGAGCCAGGGGCGGGGCAGCTCTCGGTCGCGCGCGAAGCGCACCGCGGCCTCGAGGTCGAAGCGCTCGGTGACGCCCTCGCCGAATGCCCCGTCGCTCGTGCCGCGCGGGGACGAGGTGCCGCGTGTGTTGAAGCGCAGCACCGCCAGGTCAGCGAGGGCGGGAAGTCGAGCGGCCGCCTTGCGCAGGATGTGCGAGTCCATGAAGCCGCCGTGCGTCGGCAGCGGATGCAGCGTGATGAGGGTCGCGACCGGATGCCTGTCGAGAGGAGTCGCGAGCTCGCCGACCAGGCGAAGCCGGTCGAGGGTCGTGAACTCGACCTCTTCCCGAACGGCGGGAAGCTCAACGCCCGCACGGACCTCCACCACGGTCACGCGATCCTCCAGCAGTGCGTGTGCCAGTGCCGCCGACCGGAGAGGTCGGCGGCGTCGCCCAGCACGCCGTCGGCGCGCCAGACGGCGACGTGCTCGACGCCTGGCGCCACCTCACGCCCACAGCCGGGGCAGACGTAGCTCTTGCGGGCGTTCGCCGCAGAGATGGGCTGAACCGTGTAGCTCGCGCCGCGGCGCGTCTCCGTGCGCCGCCAACCGAGCGTCAGCCGTTCGATGTCGAGCTCAGACGAATCGTCCCCGGCGGTCTTGCGACCCCGGGGACGATTGCTGCGCGGCATGGATTCCAGCCTACGCGAGTCGGTTGTGCGCTCGGCTCAATACCAGCCGGTGGACTGCGAGTGGCCCCACGCGCCGCAGGGGTTCGTGTAGCGGCCGGTGATGTACCCCATGCCCCACTTGATCTGCGTCTCGTAGTTGTTCTGCCAGTCGGGACCCGCGCTCGACATCTTGCTGCCGGGAAGGGCCTGCGGGATGCCATAGGCGCCGCTCGGGTTCGAGGCGTGCACGTTCCAGCCGGATTCGCGGTTCCAGAGCGACACGAGGCAGTTGAACTGGTCGTCGCCCATGCCCAGCGAGGCGAGGTAGGTCTTCGCCCACGCCTGCGCGGTGCCAGGGGCTGCGGGCGGAGCAACCGGCGCCGCGGCGGTCGCGGTCGCGGTCGTCTGCGTCGACGACGCCTGCGACGGTGTCTTCGTCGGGGTCGGCTTCGGCGTCGGCTTGGGCGGCACCGCAGCGGTGAACTGGTCGCGCTGCACCGCCACCGGCTGGTAGTCGGCGCCGACGTCGAGCGCCTGCGGCTGCTGGCCGGCGTATCGGTCGGTCACATGCGCGAACTGCAGGGAGGCATCTGCGGTCGCGAAGCTGTTCGGGTTGACCAGGTTGATGAGCACGAACCCTGCGATAGCTGCGACAGCCAGCAGGACCACGATCGGCCTGGACTTCTTCTTGAATGAATTGTGCATAGTTGTGACGGGGCGGCCGGCGGCATCTGCCGTCTTGGTTGCTACGCGCCTACCCACGATCACAGAACCATAACGGCGCGGTGGGCGGTTGCCAAACCAGAATCCACAGCGGTCATCGCACCGCCAGCATCACGTCGGTCACGGAATCGAGCAGCAGATCGACCTGCGCCTCGGTGTATCCGCCGCGCTGCGGACGGAAGGTGACCGTGCGGACCTCGTCGACGGTCACGGGCAACCCTTCAGCGAAATACCTGATCAGACGGGAGGAAAACCGGTCGACCTCCGCCGTGTTGTACCCGAGCGTGAGGGGCCCGGTGCGCGTGAAGCGGTGCTTGTCCGGGCGGTTGAGGCGGTTGACGATCACCTGCGCCAACTCACGCGCCCGACCGAACCATTCCTTTTCTCCGAGTTCGCTCCGAGCGCGCTGCCGCTCGCGCTCGGCGAAGACATCCTCGAGGCGCTCGAGCGCCGCGTCGACCGCGCTCGGCTCGTAGCCGTCCTTCGTGAGGTCGAACGCAGTGCGGCGGATGTCGACCGCCGTCAGCCCGGTGCTGCGCCCGTCGAACACCGCTCGGGCCTTCGTCAGGAACTCATCGACTTGCGCGGCACTGTAGCCGCGCTTCTTCGGGCCGACAGTGGGGAAACTCGTCACGGGACTCCTCACGAGAACAGCGGATAGAAGATCAGATACAGGGCGTAGGTCGCGGCCACCGAGGGCAGGATCGAGTCCAGGCGGTCGAGCACCCCGCCGTGGCCCGGCAGCCACGAGCTCATGTCCTTGATGCCGATGTCGCGCTTGATCAGCGACTCGGCGAGGTCGCCGACCGTCGCGGTCACCAGCAGCACCGGGCCGATCACGAGGCCGAACCACCACGGCACGTGCAGCATGAACAGCGAGAGCAGCACACCGGCGATGATCGCCGCGGCCCCAGCCCCGGCGAAGCCCTCCCACGTCTTGCTCGGGCTGATGGTCGGCACCATCTTGTGGCGGCCGAGATTCAGGCCGGCCGCATACGCGCCGGTGTCCGTCGCGACGACGATGATGAGAGCCGCGAGCAACCACCAGCGGCCACCAGGCGACGACTGCGGTGAGACGAGCAGGACCGCGAGGCTCGCCAGCAACCCGACATATGCCTGAACGAGAATGGATGCTGCGAGGTCGCGCAGCAGGGCATCCCCGCCGCCACGACGGCTCGGCCACGCATACTCGATCAGCCTCCACAGCACGACGAACGCGGCGGCCGCGATGAAGACGAGCCAGCGCAGCTCTGCGCCGAGATAGTAGGACGCCGGGATCAGGGCGAGCGCCGCGATGACGCTCGCGGTGCGCGGGATGTCGCGGCCGCTCCCCCGCAGCGCCGTGCTGAGCTCCGCCACCCCGAATGCGACGATCGCCGCGCCGACGAGCATGAACAGCTCCGGAATGAACAGCAGGCTCGCGAGCACGAGCGCGCCTGCACCCACTCCGATCAGGATCGCGAGAATCAGGTTGCGACCGGTGCGCGCGCGAATGCGCTCGTTGACCTCGTCGAACTGGGCACGGGCGTTCTCGAACTGCGCGCGGGATTCCTGGAGCTGTCGCTCGATATCGGCGCGCGCGGCCTGGGCTTGCGCCTTGAAGTCGGGGCCCTGCGGCCGCTGCGCCATGGGGTCAGACCTCGAGAAGTTCGGCTTCCTTGCGGGTGAGCGCCTCGTCGATCTGGTCGACGTGCTTCTTCGTCAACGCGTCGAGCTCCTTCTCGGCGCGGGCGATCTCGTCTTCGCCCACCTCTTTCAGCGAGTCCAGCTCGTCCTTGGCACGACGGCGGATGTTGCGGATCGAGACCCGCGCCTCCTCCGCCTTCGCGCGCACGACCTTGACGTAGTCCTTGCGGCGCTCCTCCGTCAGCTCGGGCATCGTGATGCGGATGATGTTGCCGTCGTTGTTCGGCGTGACGCCGAGGTCGGGGCGGGCGACGATGGCCTTCTCGATCTCTTTGAGCGCCGTCTTGTCGAAGGGCTGGATGAGGATGACACGCGCCTCAGGCACCTGCAGCGAGGCGAGCTGCTGCAGCGGCGTGGGGCTGCCGTAGTACTCGACCATCACGCGCGAGAACAACTGGGGGTTCGCGCGGCCGGTGCGGACCTCTGAGAAGTCCTCCTTCGCGGCTTCGACGGACTTGCCCATGCGTTCGGTCGCGTCGGACAGGACATCAGCGATCACGGTAGCTCCTTCGTAGAACTGTCGGGTCGAGTCTATCGACGCTCTCGTCAGTGGGTGACGAGCGTGCCGATCGGCTCGCCGAGCAGAGCCGCCCTCACGTTGCCCTCCGGCTGCATGCCGAACACCTGCATCGGCATCCGGTTGTCCATGCACAGGCTGAAGGCGGTCGAGTCGACGACCTTGAGGCCACGTCGCAGCGCGTCCTGGTAGGTGAGCCGGTCGATCTTCGTGGCGGTGGGGTCGTGCTTGGGGTCTGCGGTGTACACACCGTCGACGCCGTTCTTGGCCACGAGCACGGCGTCGGCGCCGATCTCGAGGGCACGCTGCGCCGCGACGGTGTCGGTGGAGAAGTACGGAAGGCCGGCGCCGGCGCCGAAGATCACGATGCGGCCCTTCTCGAGGTGGCGCTCCGCACGACGCGGGATGTAGGGCTCGGCGACCTGCGTCATCGCGATCGCCGACTGCACGCGGGTCTCAGCCCCGGCCTGCTCGAGGAAGTCCTGCAGGGCGAGAGCGTTCATGACGGTGCCGAGCATGCCCATGTAGTCGGCCCGGCCGCGGTCCATGCCGCGCTGGCTGAGTTCGGCGCCGCGGAAGAAGTTGCCGCCGCCGACCACCACCGCGACTTCGACGGAGCGCGCCGCCTCGGCGATCTCGCGCGCGAGCGCCGCGATGACGTCGGGGTTCACCCCGAGGGAGCCTGCGCCGAACGCCTCGCCCGAGAGCTTGAGAAGGACTCTGCGCTTCGTGTCGTCTGCCATCTGGTGGTGTCGTCCTTCCGGTGTGGGTCTGCTCTGTGGTCGAGGTTAGCTGGTGGGCAGCGCCCGGCGCGCGGGCGCGCGAAAAAGGGGTCCGGATGCCTCATGCATCCGGACCCCCATGTGTTGTGTTACGCGCCGACCTTGAAGCGGGCGAAACCGGTGATCGTCAGGCCCGCGTTCTGCGCGACCTTTCCGACCGTGAGCGAGTTGTCCTTCGCGTAGTCCTGCTCGAGCAGGGCGACCTGCTTGTAGTAGGCGCCGAGACGGCCCTCGACGATCTTCGGAAGGATCGCCTCGGGCTTGCCCTCCTGGCGCGAGATCTCCTCGACGATGCGGCGCTCGTTGT
Source organism: Gryllotalpicola daejeonensis (assembly GCF_039538145.1). Classification (NCBI taxonomy): domain Bacteria; kingdom Bacillati; phylum Actinomycetota; class Actinomycetes; order Micrococcales; family Microbacteriaceae; genus Gryllotalpicola; species Gryllotalpicola daejeonensis. Next base: position 769,874 of record NZ_BAABBV010000001.1, read on the forward strand.
CGACCTTGTCGGCCGGGACCTCGTCGCGCGTGACGTAGTCGGGGTTCGCGAACGAGATGTGCTGCGCGATGCTGCGGGCGGTCTCCTCGTCGGAGCCGGTGTACGCGACGACGACGCCGACCTGCGGGGGCAGGTCCTTCGAGGTCTTGTGCAGGTAGATCGCGAACGCGTCGCCCGTCAGGTACGCAACGCGGCGCAGGACGATCTTCTCGCCGATGACAGCGGCCTGGTCCTCGATGACGTCGGCGACGGTCTTGGTCGCGGCGGGGGCGGCGAGCGCCTCCTCCAGCGACTTCGCGCCGGCGAGCACGACGGCCTCGAGCACGCCGTCGGCGAGGGCGATGAACTTGTCGTTCTTAGCGACGAAGTCGGTCTCGCACGCGAGCTCGATGAGCCACGCCTCGTTGCCCTTCTCGCGAGCGGCCACGAGGCCCTCGCTCGTCGAGCGGTCTGCACGCTTGGCGTTGCCCTTCGCGCCCTTCAGGCGCAGGATCTCGGTCGCCTTCTCAAGGTCGCCGTCGGCTTCCTCGAGGGCCTTCTTGGTGTCGACCATGCCGGTGCCGAGCTGCTCACGCAGCGCCTTGATGTCGGCGATGCTGATGGTTGCCATTCCTCTGGAACTCCCTGTTGTGAGTGTTGTGAGCGGTGAGGGGGTGCGAGTCTTACTCGGCGCTGGCGGCCGGCTCGGCCTCCGCGACCTTCTCGGTCTCGGCGCTCGACTGCGCAGGGGTGGCCTCGTCGGCGTCGCCCGCGTTCAGGAGCTCCTGCTCCCACTCGGCCAGCGGCTCGGCCTCGTCGCCATCGGTCTGGCCGTGCTTGGACATGAGGCCCTCGGCGGCGGCGTCGGCGATGATGCGGGTCAGCAGCGCGACGGAGCGGATGGCGTCGTCGTTGCCCGGAATCGGGTAGTTGACCTCGTCGGGGTCGCAGTTGGTGTCGAGGATGCCGACCACGGGGATGCCGAGCTTCTCGGCCTCGTCGATGGCGAGGTGCTCCTTCTTGGTGTCGACGACCCAGATCGCGCTCGGGGTCTTCGTCAGGTTGCGGATGCCGCCGAGCGACTTGTGCAGCTTGTCGAGCTCACGCTTCTTGATCAGCAGCTCCTTCTTGGTGAAGCCGCTGGTGTTGCCCTCGAAGTCGAGCTCCTCGAGCTCCTTCATGCGGGCGAGGCGCTTCGAGACGGTGCTGAAGTTCGTGAGCAGGCCGCCGAGCCAGCGCTGGTTGACGTAGGGCTGGCCGACGCGGGTCGCCTGCTCGGCGATGGCCTGCTGGGCCTGCTTCTTGGTGCCGACGAAGAGGATGGTGCCGCCGTGTGCGACGGTCTCCTTCACGAAGTCGTACGCCTTGTCGATGTAGGTGAGCGACTGCTGCAGGTCGATGATGTAGGAGCCCGAGCGCTCGGTGAGGATGAAGCGCTTCATCTTCGGGTTCCAGCGGCGGGTCTGGTGCCCGAAGTGGACACCGCTGTCGAGCAGCTGGCGCATGGTGACGACGGCCATGATCGTTCCTTTGTTCTTGAGGTTGATAGTCCTAGTGCCCGACACGCTCCCGCCCGCGACCGCATCGGCGGTGTTGGGACCTGGGGGAATTGTGCCGCCGACGATGAGCCGGCCACTGGGCACGCGTAGTCACCCCGCCGAGCGGGGTGCTCGCAAAGTCTATCAGTTCGTCTCGCGCAGTTCGGGATGCCGCTTGAGGAAGAGGTCCTCGGTGTGTTCGAGTGCGACGCCCTTCGTCTCCGGCACGCGGAACAGCACGAAGAAGAACGACAGCGCCGCGAAGACGGCGTAGATCGTGTAGGTCCAGGGCAGCGACCACGCCGACAGCGGCGGGAACGTCTCGGAGATGATGAAGTTCGCGATCCACTGGGCGGCCGCGGCGACACCCAGCGCCCGAGCGCGGATGCGGCTGGGGAAGATCTCGCCGAGCAGCACCCACACGAGCGGACCCCAGGTGGCGCCGAAGGCGATGATGAAGACGTTCGCCGAGATCACCGAGACGGTGGCCCACCCGGTCGGCAGGCTGAGCTGGCCGTCTTGCAGAGTCGCGAAGCTGAAGGCCACGGCCTCGAGCCCGAGCGGGATCGCCATGCCCACCGAGCCGATCAGCAGCAGCAGGCGCCGGCCGAGCTTGTCGACCAGCGCGATGGCGATGAAGGTGACGAGTACGTTCACGATGCCGCTGATGACGCTGAGCAGGAAGGCGTGGTCACCGAGCCCGACAGCCGTCCACAGTGAGTTCGAGTAGTAGAACACGACGTTGATGCCGACGAACTGCTGGAAGACGGACAGGATGATGCCGACCCAGACGATGGGGTGCAGGCCGAACGAGGGCCCGCGCAGCGTGGCGTTCGCGTTCTTCTTGTCTTCGGCGATCGCCTTCTCGATGTCGGCGATGGCGCCCTCGACCTCGTCCTTCGGCACGATCGTCGAGAACACCTGCTCTGCCTCATCGCGCTTGCCGATGAGCAGCAGATAGCGCGGCGACTCGGGAATCGTCAGCGCGAGCCAGCCGTAGACGACAGCTGGGATGACACCGACGATGAACATCCAGCGCCAGGCCCCGAGGTTGATCCAGAGCGCCGCCGTGGCGTCATTGCCCGCGGCGCTGTTGAGAACGAAGTCCGACAGCAGGGCGACGAAGATACCGATCGTGATGGCGAGCTGTTGCAGGGACGCGAGGCCGCCGCGCACGCCCTTCGGGGCCACCTCGCCGATGTACGCGGGGGCGATGACGGATGCGATGCCGATGCCGAGACCGCCGATGACACGCCAGGCGCCGAGGTCCCAGACCGTCTGGGCGAGGCCCGCGCCGATCGCGCTGACGAAGAACAGGATGGCGCCGAGGAGCATGACGCGCGGCCGACCCCAGCGGTCGGCGAGACCGCCGGCGATCCACGCACCGACGGCCGAGCCGAGCAGCGCGACCGCGACGACGAACCCCTTCACGAAGTCTTCTGCCGCGCCGGATACGGCAGGGGCGACGATCTGCTTGCCGATCGCGTCAACGGCGCCGTTGATGACCGACGAGTCGAAACCGAACAGGAAGCCGCCGACGGCAGCGGCGATGGCAAGGCCGGTCACCCGGCGGCGGAACCTCGGATCGATCTTCTCGATTTGCCCGACAGACATCTCGCGTTCCCCTCTCTCCTGCCATCACTCTTTCCCTCCACAGGCGTCGCCGCAACGGATTGCGCACCGAAGCCCTGTTCCGCAAGGGAATCCGTCGAGCCCGTCTGCGATGCTCGCGCGCATGCTGCTCGCCAAATCCGCCGCTTGTCTGGCTCTCGTCGTCGCGCTCGCACTCGCGCCGGGGCGCGCAGTGGCGACGGAAGGTTTCGACGGGCCCAATCCGCCGGCTCCGGCCGACGCGCCGCGTTGGCGCTGGCCGACTTCTCCCCCGGGCCCCGTGGTCCAGCCGTTCGAGGCGCCGCCCGGGCCGTACGCAGCCGGCCACCGCGGCATCGACCTCGCGGCATCGCCCGGCGAACCGGTGCTCGCGCCGGCCGACGCCACGATTCACTTCGCCGGCGTCGTCGTCGATCGGCCGGTGGTGACCCTGGCCGTCGGCGACAGCGTGCTCGTGAGCTTCGAGCCGGTGGCCACGGCAGCTTCGACCGGGTCCGAGCTGCACGCGGGTGAGGCGTTCGGAACGGTGGCGCACGGCGGCCACTGCGACGACCGGTGCATTCACGTCGGTGTCCGCGTCGACGGCGAATACGTCTCGCCCCTGCTCTTCTATGCAGGCATTCCTCCGGCTGTCCTGCTGCCGCTCGACTGACGGTGCCGCCCGCTCTCTACGCCCGCGGGTGCGCCTGTGCGTAGCTCTGCTTGAGCCTCTCGACCGAGACATGGGTGTAGATCTGCGTCGTGCCGAGGCTCGCGTGACCGAGCAGTTCCTGCACGGCGCGCAGATCGGCGCCCCCGTCGAGCAGGTGCGTGGCCGCGGTGTGCCTGAACGTGTGCGGCCCACGCGGGCCGCCGCCCGGAAACGCCGAGAGCGCGCGGGCGACCAGTTCGTAGACGGCGCGGGTGCTCATGCGCCGCCCGGAGGCCCCGAGGAAGAGCGCATCTCCAGCTGAGCCGTCACCGCGCGCGAGCAGCGTCGGGCGGCCCGTGCGCAGATAGTCGACCACGGCCCCGAGCGCTGGTACGCCGAAGGGTACGGTGCGCTGCTTCGACCCCTTGCCCGTCACCACCATGGTCAACCGGTCGAGATCGAGGTCGCCCGTGTCGAGGCCGACGAGCTCTGACACGCGCACGCCGCTGGCGTAGAGCAGCTCAAGGACGGCCCGGTTGCGCACCTCTTTCGGGTCGCCCGCCTCGGCGCGCTGCGCCGCCCGCTCGAGCAGCTCGCGCATCTGATCCTGCGCCACCACCCGCGGCAGATGATGGCCGAGCTTGGGTGAGGTCAACCGCACTCCCGGATCCGTCTCGCGCAACCCGGCGCGAGCGGCCCAGCTCGTGAAGCTGCGGGCGGCTGCGCTGCGACGGGCGAGGGTCGATGCCGCGAGCCCCGATTCCGACCCCGCCCATTGCCAGGCGCGCAGCACTTCCAGGTCGAGGTCCTCGAGGTCGCGGACGCCCGCCTCGGCGGCAAACCGCTCGAGTCCTGCGAGATCGGCCCGGTACGACGTGATCGTCGCATCAGAGAGACCGCGTTCGTACCGCGCGTGCTCGAGAAAGCGTGCCGTCGCGTCGGAGAGTCTCACCCGTTCAGGATGCAGCGCCCTCACGCCTTCCGCGCGACCGACACCCACCCGTCCGCGGTTTTGCGAACGACTCCGTCGAGCAGCAGCACCCCGAGCAGCCCGGCGGTCTCGTCGGCGCCGATCCCGCTTTTGCGGGCGACTTGCTCGACCGAGCGCGGCGTGCGGCCGTTCAGCGCCGTCAGCACGCGGCTGAAGCGCGGGTCCTCAGGGTCTGCGAGGGGCTCCGGCTCTTCCACCTTTCCGTGCGCAAGGGTGATGACGTCGTCCACGGTCGCAACCAGCTCGGCCTTGTTCTCTTTCAACAGCTGATGGCACCCGCTCGACGACGGGCTCGTGATCGGGCCAGGGACCGCGCCGATCGGCCGACCGATGGTGCCCGCGTGATTCGCCGTGTTGATCGAGCCCGAGCGGCCGCCGGCCTCGACGACCACGACCGCACTCGCCATGGCCGCGATCATGCGGTTGCGCGACAGGAAGCGGAACGGCGTGGGCGGAGTGCCGAAGGGAACCTCGGCGACGACGAGCCCTTCGCGCGCGATTCGCGCAATCAGCTCGGTGTTCCCGATGGGATAGAAGCTGTTGAGCCCGCCTGCCATCACGGCGATGGTCCTGCCGTGCGCTGCCAGCGCCGCACGGTGCACGGTCGCGTCGATCCCGTATGCCCCGCCGGACACCACCGTCCACCCGCGCTCAGCGAGGCCCACCGCCAGTTCGGTCGCGACGTGGTTGCCGTAGCCGGTCGCCGCACGCGTACCCACCATCGCGATCGACGTCTCGAAATCCCCGAGCAGCTCGACGTTCCCGAGTGCCCACAGCAGCAACGGCGCATGATCGCCGAGGCTCTCGAACCCGTTCGACCACTGCGCGTCGCCGGGCACGAGAAGCTCGCCGCCGGAAGCGGCCGCCATCGCGAACACCGACGCGAGGAACTCGGAGGTCATCCGCGGCTGCCAGCGCAGAAAGCCGGCCCGCACCCCGGGTGGCGGCTCGAGGCCTCGCTCACCGTACGCGGCGTGGACCGCGGCCGCTACGGCGGATGCCTCGCGCCGCAGTTCCGCCTGCGAGGCGAACTTCTGCTCGCGGAACACCAGGTCGAGCGAAGCCGCAGCGCCGAGCTCGCGCACGAGCAGACCTGCGATGCCGTCCCCCGGTTCCGCCAGCGCACTCCACGCGACGAGCGCCGTCAGCTCGGCGTCATCGCTCGTCCGTCCGGGACGAAGCCTGTCCCAGAGGCGCGCACGCTCGCTCTGGGACATCCCCACGTCGACCGTCATGCGTTGACTCCCTCGCGCAAGTCGATCGCGGCCCCGACATGCTCGGCGCCAGGAGACATGGCGCCGTCGAGATCGGCCAGCGTCCACGCCACACGCAGCACCCGGACGTAGCCCCGCATCGACAGACCGTATGTCTGGTAGTAGCGCTCCAGCGGCGCGGTGATGCGCTTCGGCAACCGCCCCGAGCCTTCCGTGAACCATTTGCTCGGCACCCTGGCGTTCAGACCCCATCGCTTGCCCTCGAAGCGCTCGCGCGCCGCCGCACGCGCCGCCTCGACGCGCTGCCGCGCCTCGGCAGTCGTTCGCCGCTGCGTCTCGCCGGCGACGATCAGTTGCGCAGGCGCGAGCCGCCTGACCTTGATCTGCAGGTCGATGCGGTCCATGAGGGGGCCCGAGAGCCGGTTGAGGTAGGCGCGTCGCCGCCCCGGGCCGCACACGCACTCGCTCTGCGCACCTAGTTCATACAGCCCGCACGGGCACGGATTCGCCGCGATTACCAACTGGAATCGCGCCGGGAACTCTGCAGAGTGATGGGCACGGCTGATCGTGATGACGCCCGACTCGAGCGGCTGGCGTAAGGCGTCGAGCGCCGCAGGCTGGAACTCGGGTGCCTCGTCGAGGAAGAGCACGCCGTGCGAGGCCCGCACGGCTGCGCCGGGGCGGATGCGGGTGCTGCCACCGCCCACCAGCGCCGCCGCAGACGCCGTGTGATGCGGGGACTCGAAGGGTGGCCGGGTGACGAGCTCGCTCACCGACCCGAGCTCGGTGAGCGATCGAATCGAGGTCGCCTCGAGCGCCGCGCGTTCGTCGAGATCGGGTAGCAGCCCGGGAATCCGTTCCGCCAGCATCGTCTTTCCGGCCCCAGGCGGGCCGAGGAAGTACAGGTGGTGGCCGCCCGCCGCCGCCACGATCAGCGCACGGATCGCCTCTTCGTTCCCGATGACATCGGCGAGGTCGAGGTCGTCAATGGGCCGCGGCGCAGCCGGGGCGGCGAGAATCGGCTCGACGGAGATCGGCGTGAAGTCGCCCCCGTGCCTGATCGCCGCCTCGCGCAGTGAGGCGACCGGAATCACCTCTGCCCCGGGAACGAGCTGCGCCTCGGCGAGATTGCCGACCGGCACCATCACCCGACGTGCCCCGGCCTGCACGGCCGCATGCACGGCGGGAAGGATGCCGAGCACTGGGCGGACCCTGCCATCGAGCCCCAGCTCGCCGAGGTGCACCGTGCCCGCGATCGAGCGGGCTGAGAGGCTGCCCGCTGCGGCCATTGCGGCCAAGGCGATCGCGAGATCGAATGCAGAGCCGTGCTTCGGCAGCGTCGCAGGCGAGAGGTTCGCGGTGACGCGGCTCTGGGCGAGCGACGAGCCCGAGTTCGAGGCGGCCGCCAGCACCCGGTGCGCGGCCTCCGACAGCGAGGCATCCGGTAACCCGATCAAGGTGAACTTGGGGAGGCCCGACGTGATCGACGCCTCGACGTCGACCAGCGACCCCCGCAGCCCCTGCAGGGCGACGGCCATCGTGCGCGCAACGCCCATCAGCCGACCCCGCGCAGGTGCTCGATGCGGGCGGGGCCGTCGAGGCCACCGATCACCGCGATCACGTCGAGGCGAATACGCCCGCGCGCCGCGTCTGCCTGAGCGCACCATTCGCCCGCGAGACGTCGCAGCGCCCTCAGCTTGCGGGGCGTGACAGCCTCGAACGGATGCCCGAACCGGGTGCCCGACCTCGTCTTGACCTCGACGAACACCGTCGTGCCGTCATGCTCGGCGATGATGTCGAGCTCGCCCCGGCTGCCGCGCCAGTTCCGCCCGACGATCTGGTACCCGCCTGCCTCGAGGAAGCGCGCGGCCAGCTGCTCGCCGCTTCTGCCGAGGACGTCTTTCTCTGCCATGCAGGAAGCCTCGCCGAGGCATCCGTTGGCCTATGCAACTGAGCCCGGAAAACTGGCAGAACCGACCCGACCTGCGCCCTGTGCAGGGCAAGAGGTGCGCTACTCGTCGAGCGCGAGCTCCTTCGGAAGCTCGAACTCCTTCGACGAGAGCTCTTCGATGTTGACGTCTTTGAAGGTGAGCACACGCACCGACTTCACGAAGCGGTCTGCGCGGTACACGTCCCACACCCAGACGTCGTGCATCGTGAGTTCGAAATAGAAGTCGTGCTCGGTGTCGCGCCGCACGAACTCGACCTCGTTCGCCAGATAGAACCGGCGCTCGGTCTCGATCACGTACTTGAACTGACTGACGATGTCGCGGTACTCGCGGTACAGAGCCAGCTCGACCTCACGGTCGTAGTCGTCGAATTCGTCCTCGTCCATCGTGGAATCAGTCTATGGCTCGGTGCGCTCAGTGGATCCAGGTGCGACGGTGGTGGTCGCACGGCCCGAGCTCGGCGATCGCCGCCATATGCACCGGCGCCGCGTAGCCCTTGTTCGACACCCACCCGTAAGCCGGGAAGTCGTCATGCAGCCCGATCATGTAGCGGTCGCGATGCACCTTCGCGATGACCGACGCCGCCGCCACCGAGGCGCAGGTCATGTCGCCCTTGGTGCGGGTCGTGACCGACATGCGCGTCTCGAGCACCGGGTTCAGATAGTCGTGATTCCCGTCGAGCAGAACGGATGCCTCGTCCACCGGCGCGCCGGCGGCCCGCAGCGCCCCGAGGGCGCGCCAGCTCGCGAGCCCCAGTGCCGCGATGATGCCGTGCTCGTCGATCTCGGCGGGCGTCGCCTCGCCGACCGCCGAGTACAGTCCCCACGCGGCGCACAGGGGCGCAAGCTCTTCCCGCACCGCCTCAGTGAGCAGCTTCGAGTCCCGCAGAGCTTCGGGGTGCGCCGGCATGTCTGCGTCGATGACCACCATGCCGACGGCGACCGGGCCGGCGAGCGCACCGCGCCCGACCTCGTCGACGCCGATGACGTAGCGCGCGCCCGACGACACGAACAGCTCGCGCTCGACATCGAGCGTGGGCGCCGGGGATGCCGCGGGATGGGTCACGAGCCCTTCTTCTCGACGCCGCGGAACACCTCGGGGTAGTTCGACAGCCAACTCCACCGCGAGATGGGCCAGCTGATGACGAACGCGCGCCCGACGACGTCCTTCTCGGGAACGAAGCCCTTGCTGGGCAGGTTCTGATGGGCACTCGAGTCTTCCGAGTCCGAGCGGTTGTCGCCGAGCACCCACAGCTTCCCGGGCGGCACGGTGACGTCGAACTTCTGGCCGGCCGCCTGCTCGCCCGGCTGCACGGTCGTGTACGGCTCCTTGAGCGGCACGCCGTTCACGGTCAGCTGGTTGAGCACGTTGCAGCACACCACGTGGTCGCCCGGCACGCCGATGACGCGCTTCACGAGGTGGTTGTCGCTGTCTGCGGTGCCGAGGCCGATGAAGGTGAAGAAGTTGCTGAGACCCCGCGCGACGGGATTCGTCGGCTCCGGTGTCTGCACGTTCTCGCTGCCGTTGAGCCAGCCGCCCGGGTCGGTGAAGACGACGATGTCACCGCGGTGGACCGGCAGCAGCTTCGGCTCGAGCTCGTTCACGATGATGCGGTCGTTGTCCGGCGCGCCCGGGCCGCCCATCAGCGTGTCCTCCATCGAGGCGGACGGAATGTAGAACGAGCGGATCAGGAAGGTCTTGATCAGGAACGACACCAGCAGCGCCACGATGAAGATGACGATGATGTCGCGGATGAAGAGCCAGACAGCGCGGCCCTTGCTCCGATTGGCGGTGCGGTCCGCCCCTCGGGTCGCCGCCGGTTCCGTCATGCTCTCTGCCATCTCGCCCTTGTCCTGAGGCCTCAACGAACAGAGCCCCCGGCCCAGTTTAGGGGCACGGGGGCTCTGACTCGTCGCGGGTCAGCGGCGCTTACGCGTCGCGCTTCTCCTTGATCTTGGCCTTCTTGCCGCGCAGCTCGCGCAGGTAGTACAGCTTCGCGCGACGCACGTCACCGCGGGTCACGACCTCGATCTTGTCGATGATCGGGGAGTGCACCGGGAAGGTGCGCTCGACGCCGACCTGGAAGCTGACCTTGCGGACCGTGAAGGTCTCGCGGATGCCGTGGCCCGAACGGCCGATGACGACGCCCTGGAAGACCTGCACGCGGGAGCGGTTGCCTTCGACGATGTTGACGTGAACCTTGACGGTGTCACCGGGGCGGAAGTCGGGAATGTCCGACTTGAGGCTGGCCGCGTCGACCTGGTCGAGGATGTGCATGAGATTTCGCTCTCTGCGGCCGCCACAGGTCGACCGCGATCATTGATGATGAAGATGAGGATGTCGCCGCTCGCGTCGTTCCCCGAAGATGGGGCCGCTCCCCTGTGGCAGGGCCGCGTGCGGCACAAACATCCATTCTGCCAGAGCCGCGGGCAGCGGCCAAATCACCCGCTCAGTCGCCGAGCAGGTCCGGGCGCACCCTGCGCGTGCGTTCCAGCTGCTGCTCGCGGCGCCACGCGGCGATCGCGCCATGATTACCGGACAGCAGGATCGGCGGGACCTCGCGGCCGCGCCACACCGCGGGCTTCGTGTAGCTCGGGTACTCGAGCAGCCCGTTCTCGTGGCTCTCTTCCACCAGCGACTCCGGGTTCCCGACCACGCCGGGGATCAGGCGCCCGATCGCCTCGATCATCGCCATGACCGCGACTTCGCCGCCGTTCAGCACGTAGTCGCCCATGCTCACGAGCTTCACCCGCGCGCGCTCGGCGGTGTCGTCGAACACCCTCTGGTCGATGCCCTCGTAGCGACCGCAGCCGAACACGAGGTGCGCCTCTTCTGCCAGTGCCCGCGCGGTGGCCTGCGTGAACACCTCGCCGGCGGGCGACGGGAAGATGACGAGCGGGTCGGAGGACTCCGCGAGCAGGCCGTCGAGCGCCTCGCCCCACGGCTCGGGCTTCATGACCATGCCCGCTCCCCCGCCGTACGGCGTGTCGTCGACGGTGCGGTGCCGGTCGTGCGTGAAGTCGCGCAGGTCGTGCACGCCGAGTTCGATCAGACCGCTCGTCTTCGCCTTGCCGAGCAGGGAGATGTCGAGTGCATCGAAGAACGTCGGGAAGATCGTGACGATGTCGATGCGCATGCAAGAAGTATTACGGATGCCGCACGGGCGCGAGCTCCGCAGCACCCTGCCGGTACCGGCTCAGTACCAGCTCGACCAGCGGCTCAGGCGGCCGCCTGCCGGGCGCGAGCAGCGGCCCGGCTACGACATCGCCGCCGGCGTCCGCGACCGACTCGGCGAACCGCCCCGATGAGAGGAAGAAGCTCGAGACAGCGACGCGGCTGCCGGGGTGCAGGCTGCGCATCGTGGCGACGGCGCCCGCGAGGCGAGGGACCGCCGCTGACAGGAATCCCACCGTCACATAGCGCTCGAGCAGGTGCGCGAGCCGCCTGCCGGCCTCGACGCTCTCACGCACCACGTGATGGTCGCTCGATCCTGCGGCGGCCATGACGATGACGTCGTCCGGTCCCAGACCGCTGTGCACGAGGCGTGAGGCGAGCAGCTCGATCACCGTGTCGTCTGAGCCGAGAGCGGGCGCGAGCGCCGCCGCGCGGCCCCGGTCGGCGGCGAGCTCGCTCGAGAGATCTCGATGCAGGTGCGGGCCGGGCGACAGCATCAGCGGAACGGCGACGACCGCCTCGCCGTCATCGAGCTCGGTGGCCAGCACCGGCGCGAGCTCGGGCTGGTGCACGTCGATGTCGGCGCGAACCACCCGCACCTCGGGCGCCGCACGCCGCACAGCTGACAGCAGAACCTCGACGGCGCCGTCATCCGTCACTTCGCTTGCGCCCTCGACGACTGCGAGGAGGGCCGGCACCGTCATGGCTCGAACGTATGAGAGCCGTGTTTCGGCGGGGGCACCCGCGTGTTTCGGAGTGATGAAACGGGCTACGCCTCGGGCGCGCCTGCCTCGCCTTCCTCGTCCTCGTCGGGCAGCTCTTCGAAGAGGCCGGCTGGCGGCGTCACGGTCAGCGTTCCCGCCTCGATGTCGACGGCGGGCACGATGGCCGCGACGAATGGCACGAGCACCTCGCCCGACGCGGTCTCGATGGCGAGCAGGTCCTGCGCGGGCAGGTGGTCGACGCGGGAGACCTTGCCCACGGGCTCGCCGTCTCGCAGCGCCGTGAGGCCGACGAGCTGGTGGTCGTACCAGGCGTTCTCCTCCGGCGCCTCGTCGGCGTCGGCATCGACCCACAGGATCGCCTTGATCAGGGTCTCGGCCTCGGTGCGATCGTCGACGCCGACGAAGAAGCCGACCGGGTGGCCGTTGTACCAGCGCAGCTCGCGCAGCTCGAGGCTCTTGCCGTGCCACTTGGACTCGGCGGGAACCTGCAGCGAGAACACGGCGCCAGGCACGAAGCGGCGCTCGGGGTCGTCGGTGTACAGCTCGAGCTTGATGGCGCCCTTCAGGCCGTGGGCCTTGGTGAGGCGGCCGACGCGCAGCTGCGTTCCTGAGTTCTGGGCCGCCATCAGCGGTCGGTGTCGACGACGTCGACGCGGACTCGCTCGCCCTTCGCGAGGGCGTTCACGACCGTCCGCAGGCTGCTGACGGTGTGACCGCCGCGGCCGATGACGCGGCCGAGGTCCTCGGGGTTCACGCGAACCTCGAGGACCTCGCCGCGCGACGAGCTCTTCTGCGCGACCTCAACGTCGTCGGGGTGATCGACGATTCCCTTGACGAGATGGGTGACAGCGGAAGCGAGCATCGTGGTGGAACCTACTCCGCAGCCTCGTCGGCAGCGGCCTCGGTCTCGGCGGGGGCCTCGGCCTCAGCGGCGGGCTCCTCGGTCTTGGCCGGGGTCTCGGTCTTGGGCTTCAGGACCGGCTTCTTCTTCTCGTCGGCGACGAAAGCGGCCTTGGGCTCGGCGACCTTGACCTTGGACTCGGTGTCCTTCTCGCCCTTGAACTTCGCCCAGTCGCCGGTCAGCTTCAGCAGCGCCGCGACCTGCTCGGTCGGCTGCGCGCCGACGCCGAGCCAGTACTGCGCACGCTCGGAGTCGATCTCGATGACCGAGGGCTGCTCGGTGGGGTGGTACTTGCCGATCTCTTCGATCACGCGACCGTCGCGCTTGGTGCGCGAGTCGGCGACGACGACACGGTAGTAGGGGGCACGGATCTTGCCGAGGCGCTTGAGGCGGATCTTGACAGCCACAGTTCTCCTGTTGATTTCAAAGGTTGTAAGCGAACTGACTGCGCAGGCTGTGGGGTGCACACCCGCGCAGGAGGTCTGATGGAGGCTCACGCGTTCGGATAGAGGGTCGGAACGCATGAAACCGACATTCCATTCTGCCAGACGAAAAGGCGGTGGGACTAATCGGGCTCCGCCGGTTGAACCACACGGCGCGCGGCCGCGAGCCCTTCGCTGGTCGCGCGCACCGCATCGACGGATCGCGCGTCGCGCGCACCCCCGACGATTTCATGACGGATGCCTGCGGCGGCGAGCTCTGCGGAGAGCGTCTCGTTCGGCTCCTGGCCTGCGCAGATGACGACCGTCTCGCCGGGGATCAGCTCGACGGACCCGTCCGCGTGCACCACCTCGACGCCCTCATGGGTGATCCGTCGGTAGTCGATTCCGGCCAGCATGCGCACACCCGCATGCTGCAACGCGCCGACGTTCACCCACCGACTCGTGATGCCGACGCCCTGACCGAACTTTCCGCTGCGGCGCAGCACGGTCACCTCGCTGCCCGGGCACGGCTGCTGCAGGGCGCGCGTCGGGCGCGAGCGGGCGAATTCGGCCGAGCCGTCGACGCCGAAGCGTTCCTCGAAGGCCAGGGCTCGGGTCTTCTCGTCGTGCGACTCGACGAGGAAGGCGGCAAGGTCGACGCCGATGCCTCCGCCGCCGATGATGGCGACGGTGCCCGCGGGCACGCCGTTTCTGATCGCCTGCTCGTAGCTCAGCACGTGGGGCAGGTCGGCACCCTCGATGTCGACGGCGCGCGGGGTGACGCCTGAGGCGACGACGACTCCGTCGAAGGCGCCCAGGGCCGAGGCACCCGCGCGCTCGTTGGTGCGCACCTCCGCGCCGGCCGCCGCGAGTCGCTTCGCAGCCGAGCGCACCGTGAGCGCGTAGTCCTCTTTCCCAGGCACGCGTGCCGCGAGGCTGAACTGCCCACCGAGCTCGCCGCGCGCCTCGAACACCGTGACGGCGTGGCCGCGGCGCGCGAGATCGTCGGCCGCGGCGAGACCTGCCGGGCCGCCGCCGACCACGGCGACGCGCTTGCGGGCGTTCGTGATGCCGAGCGGGTACTCGGTCTCGCGCCCGGCGCGCGGGTTCACGAGGCAGCTGATCTCTTGGAAGACGAGGGAGCGGTCGATGCAGGCCTGGTCGCAGCCGATGCACGAGTTGATGAGCGCGAAGTCGCCGGCGAACGAACGGTTCACGATCTCGGGGTCGGCGAGGAACGGGCGCGCCAGGGCGACGGCGTCGACGTGGCCGCGCGCGAGGATGCCCTCTGCGTCACGCAGGTCGATCACGCGGTTGCTGCCGATGACGGGCAGTTCGGGGTGGCGCGCGTGGACGATGTCGGCGAGCCGCTCGCCGTAGCTGATCCATGCGGCATGGGGCACGGATGCCTGCACCGTCGGCACCGTCGACTCGTGCCACCCGACGCCCATGCTCAGCGCGTCGACCCCGGCGTCGGCCAGCGCGAGGGCGAACTCGTCGACCTCGGCCTCAGTCGTCGAGCCGGGCATCAGGTCGGTGGCCGAGATGCGCACCGTGACCGGGAAGTCGGGACCGACTGCGGCGCGCACGGCGTCGAACACGGCGAGCGGGAAGCGCCGACGCGCCGCCGCACTCTGCTCGCCATTCGAATCGGCACCCCATTCGTCGGTGCGCTGGTTCGTCAGCGGCGACAGGAACTGGTTGAGCAGGTAGCCCTCACTCGCCATCAGCTCGACGGCGTCGAAGCCCGCCTCGCGCGCCGCGACGGCCGACGCGGCGAAGTCGGCGATCGTGCGCTCGATATCGGCCGACGTGAGCTCGCGCGGCACGAGACCGCGGGCGGCCCGCCACGGCACGGGGCTCGGAGCGACGGCCCACTCCCCCACGGCGTAGCGGCCCGCGTGGAACAGCTGGGCGGAGATGAACCCGCCTGCGTCGTGCACCGCGGCCGTGACGGCCGTGTAGGTCTGCCTCGTCGAGGCATCCGTCATCACGACGTAGTCGGGACCGCCTCGGGCCTCGGCGTTGACTGAGATGCCGCCCGTGATCGCGAGAGCCGCGCCGCCCTCGATGCGCTCGCGGTAGAAGGCGGCAAGCGCCGCTCCCCCGTCGCCGCGCGGCTCGAGCCCCGTGTGCATGCTGCCCATCACCACGCGGTGGGGCAGCTCAAGGGATCCGAGCCGCCACGGGCTGCGAAGGAGCGGCAGGTCCACTTACTCGCCGTAGATGGAGGCGTGCAGCTCGCCGGTGGTGTCAGACCAGAACGGCGGGGCGATGATCGTCAGGCCCCCGTCGACCGTGAGCACCTGGCCGGTGATGTAGCCGGCCTTCTCGGAGAGCAGGAACTGCGCGGCATCCGCCATGTCGTCCGCCTTCGCGGGGCGGCCGAGCGGCAGCTTCGAGATGACGGAGTCCATGGGCGCCATGCCCGGCACCTTGTTGTAGAAGTAGTCGAGCGAGTCGGTGTCGATGAGACCGCCGTTGACCGCGTTGACCGTGATGTTCTTCGGGCCGAACTCGGCCGCCATGTACTTCATGTACTGCTCGGCCATCGCCTTCGACGCACCGAGGGCGGCGTAGGTCGGGAAGGCGCGCAGCGAGCCGTAGCTCGAGATGTACAGGATGCGGCCGCCGTGCGGCATTCGCTTCACAGCCTGCTGCGCCCCGAGCACGAAGCTGCGCGCGTTCATCGCGTAGCTGCGGTCGATGTGGTGGATCTTCATCTCGGTGATCGGCTTGAACGCCGCGGCCGCGGCGTTCGCGACGAAGGCGTCGATGTGGTCGTAGTGCTCGTCGACGCCGGCGAACAGCGCCTGGATGCCGTCTTCGACCTCGATGTCGGCCTGGACCGTGATGCCGTCGCCGCCGGCGGCGCGCACCGCGGCCAGCGACTCCTCGGCGAGATCGGCGTTCTTCTTGTAGTTGATGACGACGTGCGCGCCCTCAGCGCCGAGCTTCTCGGCGAGCAGGCGGCCGATGCCGCGGCTCGCGCCCGTGATGACGACGACGCGCGGGGTGTTTTCCGTTACCAATTCAGGATTCCTTCCGTGTTCGCCTCACCGGTGATGGCGGCGCGGGCGACGACGAGCTTCTGGATCTCGTTCGTGCCCTCTTCGAAGCGCTGGGCGCGCGCGTCGCGGTAGACGCGTTCGATGGCGTTCTTCTTCCAGTAGCCGCGGCCGCCGAAGACCTGCAGCGCGTTGTCGGTCACCGTCGCGAGCATCTCGACGGCGATCATCTTGGCAGCGCTGGAGAGAGCGGATGCCTCAGGAGCGCCCACCTCATACGCGCGAGCGGCCTGGATGATGAGCGCCTTGGCGGCGGCGATGCGACCGAAGTTCTCAGCGATGTAGAACTGGATCACCTGGCGCTGCGCGAGCGGCTTCCCGAAGGTGACGCGCTCTTTGGAGAACTCGATGGCGAGCTCCTGAGCGCGCTCGGCGAGGCCGACGGCGCTCATCGCGACCGAGACGCGGCTCGGCAGCAGGAAGCCGCCGAGGGCGACCTCGAGGCCCTGGCCCTCTTCGCCGAGGCGGTACTTCGCCGGAATCCGCACCTCGTTGAACTTGAGGATCGCGTGGTCGGTGCCGCGCACGCCCATGGTGTCGGAGTCGTCGATGACCTCGGCGCCCGGCAGGCGGTTCGGCATGGCGAACGCGACGGTGCCGTCGTTGCCGGTCGAACCCTCGAGGCGCGCCGCGATCAGCAGGTAGTCGGCCTTCACGCCGAAGGTGATGAGGTGCTTCGTGCCGTTCATGACGTACTCGTCGCCCTCGCGGCGCACCGTCGTCGTGATGTCGGCGCCCGTGCCGTTGTCGGGCTCGGTGAGCGTGAACGCGACGAGCTTCTCACCAGCCACCGAGGGCTTCACAACCTCTTCGAGCAGCTCGGGCGTGGCATACGGCGCCATCGCGCGCCACGTGCCGTTGATGACGTGCACGAGCATGCGGATCGACCCGTGCGACTTCGAGATCTGCTCGAGCAGCTCGAGATAGCGGCTGAACGGGATGCCGCGGCCTCCGAGCTCAGCGGGGGCGGCGAGGCTCAGCCAGCCGCGGTCCTTCAGCTCGGCGAAGAGCTCTGGCGGGACATCCCCGGTCTCTTCGATCCTGTTGGCCCACTCTTCGCCCGGCCCCTTGACCCACGCGGTGATCTCGGCCTTGAGCGCGGCGAACTCCGCGTCGTCGAATTCAGCGACTGACACCTACTTGCCTTCCTTGTTCGCGACGAGGGCCGCAGCCTGCTCGCGCAGCACGTTCTTCTGGATCTTGCCGACGGCGTTGCGGGGCAGCTCGTCGATGTACTCGAGGCGCTCGGGCCAGTAGTACTTCGAGACACCGTGGGTGTTCAGGTAGTCCTGCATGGCGGCGAACTCGAGCTTGGCATCGGCCTTCGCGTTCACGACGAAGGCGCACGCGCGCTCGCCCAGCCGCGGGTCGGGCATCGCGACGATCGCGACATCGGCCACCAGCGGGTGCTGGTAGAGCAGGTTCTCGATCTCGACGACCGGGATCTTCTCGCCGCCGCGGTTGATGACGTCTTTCACGCGGCCCGTGATGTGCAGGTAGCCGGCCTCGTCGATGTAGGCGAGGTCGCCGGTCTTGTACCAGCCGTCTTCCGTGAACACGTCGGCGGTCAGGTCGGGGCGCTCGAGGTAGCCGCCGAACATGGTCGGCGAGTGCAGCTCGTAGTCGCCCTCGGTGCCGACCGGCACTTCGACGCCCTCGTCGTCGACGATGCGGATGCGCATGCCGTCCATCACGCGGCCGTCCGTGCCCCACATGTTCTCGGGCTCGTCGTTCGGGCCCGACAGCGTGCCGAGGCAGGTCTCGGTGGTGCCGAAGGCGCCGAGCACCGCGGTGTCGAGCACAGTGGTCGCCTTGCGGGCGAGCTCGCGCGGCACGGCGGCGCCGGTCGCGACGAAGATGCGCAGTGACTCCGGCTTCGGCTGACCGCCCTCGACGAGCGCGACCAGGTCGGTGAGGAACGGCGTCGCGGCCTGCACGAAGCTCGCCTTCGCCTGGCCGAACGCCTGGTCGAGTGCGACCTGCCCGTCCCACACGGGCTGGATGACGGAGGCCACGCCGAGGCGCCAGGCCAGCAGCATGCCGTACAGGAATCCGGTCTGGTGCGCGAGCGGGCTCGGGATGAAGATGCGGTCGTCGGCGCCGAGGCCCGAGCGCTGCACGTGCATCGCGGTCGCGAGCCCGAGCGTGCGGTACGGGTGCTGGACGCCCTTGGGCTCGCCGGTCGTGCCAGAGGTGAACAGCAGCTGGCAGATGTCGTCCGCTTCAGGCATCCGATCGGCGATCTGCGACAGGTCGGGCGAGACGGAGGCGAGCGCCGCCTCGTAGTAGCGCCACCTCCACGACGCGGCCTCTGCACGAGCGACAGCCTCTTCGGGAATCGGCGGGATGTTCGTCGACTCGTGGCCGTCGCGGTTCTCGGCCTGCAGCACGACGACGTGCTCGAGGTGCAGCTTGCGGCCCTGCTGACGGGCTTCGTCGGCGACCGAGACAAGCTCGATCGCGGCGTGCCGCTTGCGGAACAGGTTCGGCAGGAAGAGCACCCGCGCGCGCGAGCGCGAGAGGGTCATGGCGACCTCGCGCGGGCCGAACACTGGCATGATCGGCGTCACGACGGCGCCGATCTGCATCGCACCGAGGGCGATCGAGACGAACTCGCTCCAGTTCGGCAGCTGCACGCCGACCGACTCGCCCTTCTGCACGCCGAGCTCGAGCAGCAGCTGCGAGACCTTGTCTGCCTCTGCCTGCAGTTCGGCCCACGTGGTCGTGATCGGGGCGGTGCCGCCGACCTCGATCACCGCGGCCTCGTCCGCCTTCGTCTTCGCGTATTCGCGGACGGCGATCGGCAGCACCAGCGGGTCGGCAGATGCGGGGGCGGATGCCTGAACCTGCGTCTCTTCGTCGTCGCCATCGCCCTTCGACGGCGCGTCGACGTCGATGTCGAGGCCGATCGAGGTCATCGCCTCGAGGAACGTCGGGTACGAGATCCGGTACGCGCGGGGGTAGGTGAGACTCGTCTCGCCGTCGGACTTCGTGCCGGCGATCGCGAGCGACATCAGCACGCGGTGGTCGTTGAAGCTCGAGAGCTTCGCGCCGGTGCCGCGCGCGCCCGCGGTGCCGTTGATGTGCAGCTCGGTCGGCTCCTGCGTCGCGTTGCCGCCCATCTTGTTGAGCTGCAGCATCGCCGCGACGCGGTCGGACTCCTTGAGCCGCACGTGGCCGACGTTGCGCAGGTGGCTGGTGCCCTCGGCGAAGTTCGCCATGACCGACAGGATCGGCAGCAGGTCAGGAATGGGCGTCGCGTCGACGTCGAACGGCTTGAGCGTCAAGCCGTCGTGCTTGATGCGCACCCAGCCCGTCTGCTCGTCGATGATCATCGGCACGCCCATGCCGGCAGCGATGTCGAGGAACTCGGCCTCGGGGTGGTCGACCTCGGCGGTCGTGGCGGCAGGCAGACCCTTGAACAGCACGTCGGAGGGGTGCAGCGCGGCCGCCGCGATGCCGAAGGCCGCAGAGCCGATGTCGGCGGGGATCGTGTAGTCGGCCGCGGTGCCGGTCTGGCCGGCGCGCACCACATAGGTCAGCCAGTCGTCGCTGACCTCGACCTCGAAGCCCCAGTGCTTCATCATGCGGATCGTCAGGTCGACGTAGGGCTGCTCGTTGAGCTGGCCGCCCGTGATGTGGATCGTGGTGTCGTTCTCGGCGAAGATCGCCGTCAGCAGCAGGCCGGAGACCCACTGCGAGAGCGTGCCCGCGATGTGCACGTCGCCGCCCGTCGGGCGCTTCGGCTGCACCGTGATCGGCGGGCAGTCGTTGGTCGACTCGAGCTCGAGGCCCATCTCGGTGAGCGCGGTCAGCAGCGCCTTGATGGGGCGGCGCCGGAAGTACTTCATGCCCGTCACCGTCGTCGGGCGGTCGGACAGCGACATGAGGCCGGTGATGAAGTACAGGGTCGTGCCGGAGGAGCCGACGTTCAGCAGACCGTCTTCACCGCGCGAGCCGCGCTCGATGACGGGGGCGCCGTGGAAGCGGCCGCCCGTGCCGGTGACCACATAACCGGAATCCGTGATCTCAATCTGGGTGCCGAGTGCCCGCAGGACGCTCACCGTCCATTCGACCTGCCTGGTCGACGAGATCCCGGTGATCACGCTCGTGCCCTCGGCCAAAGCGGCCAGCACCAGGGCGCGGTGCGCGTGATATTTGGAGACCGGGATCTCCAGTGTGCCTTCGAGCTTGTGTGTGGTTCCTCTGGAGATCAACTGCACGATTTCACGCTACCGGCGAATGGATGCCTCTGCGGGCATGCACACCGGCCCCTTTTCTGTGTAGTTCAGCCTGTAGCGGTTCAGCGGCCGAAGAGCTTCTGGATCTGCTCGAGGTCTGGCGCCTTCTGCTCTTTGCCGCCTGCGCGGCCGAAGCTCGCCCCCGTCGGCTCGGCGGCGCCCGGCTTGACGCCGGCCGCGAGCGCCGCGTTCTCGGCGGCGCGCTTCGCGGGATTGCCCGAACGCGAGCCCTTCTTCTGCTGCTGCTTCTTGCCACGGCCGCCAGCGAAGCCGCCACCGGGCATCGGCCCCATGCCGGGGATCTGCGGCGTGCCGCCCTTCGCGACGGTCTTCATCATCTTGGCCGCCTGCTCGAAGCGGTTCACGAGCTGGTTGACGTCGGTGACGGTCATGCCGGAGCCCTTGGCGATGCGCAGACGGCGCGAGCCGTTCAGCACCTTCGGGTTGCGGCGCTCGGCCGGTGTCATGGACTGGATGATCGCCTCGGTGCGCACGATCTCGCGCTCGTCGAAATCGTCGAGCTGCTGGCGCATGGCGCCCGCGCCCGGAAGCATCCCGATCATCTTCTTGATCGAGCCCATGTTGCGCAGCTGCTGCATCTGCTTGAGGAAGTCCTCGAGCGTGAAGCTGTCGGTCGCGAACTTCTCGGCGACCTGGCGCGCCTCTTCCTCGTCGAACGCCTGCTGCGCCTGCTCGATCAGGGTGAGGATGTCACCGAGGTCGAGGATGCGGCTCGCCATGCGGTCCGGGTGGAACGGCTCGAAGTCGTCGAGTCCCTCACCGGTGGAGGCGAAGATGATCGGGCGCCCCGTGACCGAGGCCACCGAGAGCGCGGCACCACCACGGGCGTCGCCGTCGAGCTTCGAGAGGACGACGCCGGTGAAGTCGACGCCGTCTTGGAACGCCTTCGCGGTCGCGACCGCGTCCTGGCCGATCATCGCGTCGATGACGAACAGCACCTCGTCGGGGCTCGTCGCCTTGCGAATATCGGATGCCTGCTTCATCAGCTCGGCGTCGACGCCGAGGCGCCCCGCCGTGTCGATGATGACGGTGTCGTACTGGCGGCGGCGTGCCTCGTCGACAGCATCCTTCGCGACCTTGACCGGGTTGCCGACGCCGTTGCCGGGCTCGGGCGCATAGACGTATGCCCCGGCCTGCTCGCCGACGACCTGGAGCTGCGTGACCGCGTTGGGCCGCTGAAGGTCGGCCGCGACGAGCATCGGCGTGTGGCCCTCCTTCTTGAGCCACTTCGCGAGCTTGCCTGCGAGGGTCGTCTTACCCGCACCCTGCAGGCCGGCGAGCATGATGATGGTCGGCGGGTTCTTCGCGAACTCGAGGCGGCGCTGCTGGCCGCCGAGGATCTCGATGAGCTCCTCGTTGACGATCTGCACGACCTGCTGCGCCGGGTTCAGCGCGCGGTTCACGTCGTCGGAGAGCGCGCGCTCGCGCACCGCCGCCGTGAACTTCTTGACGACCTCGAGCGAGACGTCGGCTTCGAGCAGCGCGCGACGGATCTCGCGAACCGTCCCGTCGACATCGCTCGCGGAGAGCTTGCCTTTGGTGCGGAGGTTCTTGAGGCTCTCAGTGAGCCGGTCGGAGAGTGAGCCGAAGATCGCCATGGTCAGACGATTCTACCGGCGCTGCCCCTACCGCTTGCCGGTGCGCACGTACTGGAAGGTGCGCAGGGACTCGAGCGGCGTGCCGTCCCAGTCGAACAGCGACTGGTTGTCCCACGCGGAGCCCCCGTACCACGGCCCCACGTTGGCCGGGTCATACGAGCTCGCGGCGCTCGTGGCCCAGCCCGAGCCGTATTTCTCCCACAGGGCGCTGTTGTGCGCGTAATCGGTCGGCGGCCCGACGGGAAGCCAGGCCGGCTCCCAGTAGTAGACGCCTATGCCCGCACGGCCGACTGCCGCCACCGCCGCGATCACGTCGTGCAGCGCATCTGCCTGCCCCTGCACGCTGATCTCGTACTCGGGCGCCTGGTCGGCGCTGCCGATCGAATTGCCGTAGCCGTCGCCGTCCTCCAGCGTGCGCGCCCAGCTGGTCTCGGCCACCATGACCTCCTTTCCGTAAGTGCGCGAGACCTGCGTCAGCACGGAGGTGAGGTTCTCGGGCGTGCCGTGCCAGAAGGCGTAGTACGAGCTCGCGAACACGTCGTAGTCCACGCGGTACCGCCTGAGTCCCGCGGCGTAGGTCGCGAACCGGCCGGCCGTCTCGGGGTTCGTGAAGTGCACGACGACCTTCGCCTGCGGCAGCGTCGAGCGCACGGCGGAGGCGCCGGCTTCCAGCAGCGCGGCGAACGACCCGTCGATCTCCATGCCGGGGCGCGTGTAGCCGGCGATGCCGTTGTTGATCTCGTTGCCGATCTGCACGGCCGTGACCCGCACCCCCGCCCGCTTGAAGGCTCGCAGGGACTGCACGGTGTAGTCGTGCAACGCACGGGCGGTCTGCGCGACGGAGATTCCCGCCCAGGCCTTCGGCGCGAGCTGGCGCGCCGGATCCGCCCAGAAGTCCGAGTAGTGGAAGTCCACCAGCACCCCGAGCCCCGCGCGCGTCGCTCGGCGACCGATCTCGACCGCACGCGCAATGCCGACATTGCCGCCGCCGTAGCCCTGGTGCGTCACGTCGTCGAAGGGGTTGTTCCATACGCGGATGCGCACCGAGTTCACCCCGTTCTGCGCGAGCACGCGGAACAGGTCGGCCGGGCGGCCGTGCGCGTCGCGGAACACCACGCCGCTCTCCTCGAGAGACAGCACCGTCGAGACATCCACACCCATCGCGAAATCGGGCGAGAGGCCGCGAACTCGATCTACGTGGATGCCTGCGCCGGCCGGCTTCGTCGAGGCGAAAGCCGCGCCCGACGGCACCAGAGCCCCCAGCGCGGCGGCGACGCCGCCACCGATCAGGACGCGGCGTGAGATCTGCTGTTCCATGCGACTCCCTTGTCGATGTTTACGCAAACAGTCTTGCGCCCGGTGCTACCTCGCGCAACGCCGGACAGCGCCGTCGGTGGAGAAGTCGAGTGCGCAAGATGCGATCCCGGCTACGTTCGGTCGGCAGAATCCGTCGCGCTGCACATCGCTGTCACTCCCGCGCACTTTTCCTCTGCGTGTGACATTGTCGCAGCCAGAGGAAAGGACATGTGGAACCGATGCCCCCCTCCATTCGCGTCGATGACGAGGTCTACGAGGCGCTGCAGGCGCGAGCGCGCGCCTTCGTCGATACGCCCAACGCGGTGATCCGCGAGCTGCTCGGCATCACGCGCACCGCGGCTTCCGCGCCCGCCGGCCGGTCGCTGGCGACCCTGCTCGCTCGCCGCTGGCTTGCGCCCGGTGACCCGCTCGTGTGGCGCCGGCGGAACAGCGGCGTCACCGTCAACGCCACCGTGACCGCAGACGGCCTCATCGAATTCGCGTCTGGCGAGCTGTTCGATTCGCCGACCGGCGCGTCGAGCTTCGCTGCGGGCCACCGCCAGAACGGCTGGACTGCGTGGCACGTGCGCACGGGCGACACGCTCGACGAGCTGTGGCAGCGATCATGCAACACGCCCATTCCCGTGGGTCGCCCGATCTGGCGGTTCAGCTCGGGCGGCGCGTTCGCCATGGCGTGGGCCGCAGAAGACGGCGCACTCACCATCGTCGACGCACGCGGTTCGCGAATGAAGGGGGCGCTGTACCGGGCCGAAGATTCGAGACGGCGCGGCATGCTCGACCTCGACGGCTTCTTGGAGTATCGGCGCGACGACCGCTGGTTTCGGGCCGCACGCCCGATCGGGCCATTAGCGCCCCGCGACGCCGCCGCGTTACTCCTCGGCGATGAGCCCACTGAGGACGACGTGTGGGTGCTCTACTCCGGCACGTCTTCGACGTCGATCACGTCGCCGTCGGCACCGAACGAGACCACAAGCAGCTCGTCGGACTCGTCGGGGTCGATCGCGTAGTCGAAGGTCGCGAAGGCGTCGTCGCCATCAACGTGCTCGGGGTGGATCACGACCCGCAGCAGCTGGAGCGACTTGAGCACGTCGATCGCGATGTCACCGGAGTTGTCGACCATCAGGTCGAGCAGCGTCTGCAGATCTTCGCCCTTGCTGTCGACCTGCCGGTCGATGAAGGTCGTGGTGGCCGACTGCCGCTCCGAGAGCTGTGCAACGAGGGCCTCGCGGGCGCGGCCGTCGAACGCCTCGAGCCCCTGCGCCATCGCCGCAGCGAGATCGAGGGAAGCCTGGCTGACGAGATCCTCGTCTTCCGCGGCCAGCACCAGATCGACGAACTGATCGCCGACCTCGAGCGTGTCGTCCCAGTAGAGACCCCCGCCGCTCGTGGAATCCACCACTCCGAAGTAGTCGTGCTCGACAGACATCCGTAAGCCCCTTTGAAAACTCAGCCGACCAGCTGCTGCGCGAACACGTGCGGAGTGAAGCCCGTGAGATCGCCGATGCCCTCGCCCTGGCCGACGAGCTTGATCGGCAGCCCCGTCTTCTCTTGCACGGCGAGCACGAAGCCGCCCTTCGCGGAACCGTCGAGCTTCGTGAGCACGAGGCCGGTGACGCCCGCGTGCTCGACGAACGCCTGCGCCTGCATGAGTCCGTTCTGCCCTGTGGTCGCGTCAAGCACCAGCAGCACCTCGGCGATCGGCGCCTGCTTCTCGACGACGCGCTTGATCTTGCCGAGCTCGTCCATGAGGCCGCCCTTGGTGTGCAGGCGGCCGGCCGTGTCGATGATCACGATCTCGACGCCGTTCCGCTTGGCGAAGTCGACCGTCTGAAAGGCGACGGATGCCGGATCCTGGCCGGCCTGCTGAGGCTTGACGATCTGGACGCCCGCGCGCTCCGCCCAGGTTCCGAGCTGGTCGACGGCCGCTGCGCGGAAGGTGTCGGCCGCACCGACGACGACGCTGCGGCCGTAGTTGGTGAGGAACTTCGCGAACTTGCCGATCGTGGTCGTCTTGCCGACGCCGTTGACGCCGACGACCAGCACGACCGCGGGCCGCTCGCTCAGCTTGAGGGTGGTGTCGAACTTCGACAGGCGCTCTTCGAGGTCTTCGCGCAGCATCCGCTGCAGGTCCGCGTAATCGGTCGTGCGATACCGCTCGACCTTCGCCTTCAGCTCGTCGATCACGCTCTCGGTGATGTCGGGCCCGAAGTCGGCGCCGATGAGGGCGACCTCAAGCTCGTCCCACGTGTCCTCGTCGATGACCCGCTTCTGCTGGCCGGTGAAGAGGTTGCGGAGTGCGCCGCCGAACGACCACGAGCGAGCTTCTGCCATGGAAGCCAGTCTAGTTAGGCCGCCGTGCCGACCCGTTGGCCGACGACGGCGCTGACGCCGTCCTGGCGCATCGAGACGCCGTAGAGCGCATCGGCGATCTCCATCGTGCGCTTCTGGTGCGTGATGACGATGAGCTGGCTCGACTGCCGCAGCTCTTCGAACACCGTCAGCAGCCGGCCGAGGTTGGCGTCGTCGAGCGCCGCCTCGACCTCATCCATGATGTAGAACGGGCTGGGCCGTGCCTTGAAAATCGCGACCAGGAACGCCACCGCCGCGAGCGACCGCTCGCCGCCAGAGAGCAGCGAGAGCCGCTCGATCTTCTTCCCGGCGGGCCGCACCGCGACCTCGATGCCGGTCGTGAGCAGGTCATCGGGGTCGGTGAGCTGGATGCTGCCCGCGCCGCCCGGGAACAGGATCGGGAAGACCTCGGCGAACGCGTTCTTGGTGTCTTCGAAGGCCGCCTGAAAGACCGTCTGCATCGTGGCATCCAGCTCTTCGATGATCGTCAGCAGGTCCTTGCGCGTGTTCTGCAGGTCGGTCAGCTGCTCCGTGAGGAACTGGTGGCGCTGCTCGAGCGCCGCGAACTCCTCGAGCGCGAGCGGATTCACGCGACCGAGCTGGTCGAGCGAGCGCTGCGCCTTCTCGAGCCGCCGCTGCTGCTCAGCGCGGTCGAACGCGGTCGGCTCGCCACCTTCCTCCTCTGCGGGGATCGCGACCTCCGGCCCGTATTCGGCGATCAGCACGTCCTCGACGAGCCCGAGCTCGCTGCCCGCGCGCTCAAGCAGGCTCGACAGGTGCAGCTTCTTCTCGTAGATCTGCAGCTCGAGACCGTGCACGTTCTCGCTCACCGACTGCAGGCGCTCGCGCAGCGCGGATTCCTCGCGGCGCAGCCCCGCGAGCTCCTCGTTCTGGCTCGCCCGCTCGCGCTCGGCGCCCTCGAGCTCGAGGCGCGCTTGTGACAGAGAGCGGTCGATCGAGTCGAGGACGGCCGGCAGGTCGTTCGCGACCGCCTGCGCGGCATCCAATTGATGGCGGCGGATGACGGCGCGCCGCGCCGCCTCCTCCGCTGCGGCCCGTTCGGCCTTCTGTCGCTGCGCGAGCTGCTCGGCGCGCTGCAACTGGGCGCGGACGCGCTCGCGCGCCGTCTCGACCGCGAGGCGCGCCTGGATCTCGGCCTCACGCGCCTTCTCGACCTCGGCATAGACCGCGTCGCGCTGGCTCACATCGAGAATCGGGCGCGGCTTGGAGGCGTGCGTCTCGTGCGCGCGCTTGGCTGCGGCGGATGCCTGCTCGGCTTCGGCGGCCTTGGCCTGAGACTCGGCGATGCTGCGGGCGATGCGCTCCGATTCGGCGTTCGCGGCCTCGAGCTGGGCGGTCAGACGGCTGGTCTTCTCGGTGTACTCGGCGAGCTGCGCGTCATAGGCGCGCAGCTGCGTGAGCGCGGCGGCCGAGGACTGCTTCGCCGCCTGCAGCGTCTCGCGCTGCTCGTCGTGCTCGGCTTTCGCCTTCGCGATGGCGGATTCGAGCTCTTCGAGGCGTGCGGCCGCGGCGTCGCGCTCGGCGACGAGTTCGAGGCGGCTCTGCTTGCGCTGCGAGCCGCCCTCGAGCACGTGGTCGGAGATCACGTCGCCGTCCCGCGTGACGATCCGGAACTCCCACTTGCCGCCGAGGCCAGGCAGGGCGTCTCGCGCTACGGCGGCCGAATCAGCGATCAGAGTGTGAGCGAGGAGGGTGCGCACGGTCGCCGGTCCCTGCACGAAGTCCTGCGCCAGGCGCACGCCGTCGGGCAGACCGTCTGCAGAAGGCACGGCCCAGGTATTCGCGGTCTCTGTGACGATCGACACGCGACCAAGGTCCTCGGCGCGCGCATACTCGAGCGCTTCCGCCGCCGACTCGGGTCCCTTGGCGAGAACGCCCTCGCTCAGAGACCCGAGTGCAGCGGCGACCGCGACCTCATACCCCGGCTCGATCGTCAGGTGCTCAGCGAGCAGCCCGAGGATCCCCGGTCGCTCGGCCGCGACCAGCGCCGCCGACCCGTCCTTGACGTCGAGTGCGCGGCTGAGCGCGGTGGCCTGCCCGGCGAGCGCGTCGCGCTCGCGTTCGAGGGTGCGCAGCTCGTCGCGCAGCCTCTCGATCTCCGCCTCTGCTTCGAAGACGGATGCCTGAGCCAGCTCGTACGCCTCGGCGAGCTCTCCCTGCGCGTCGGGCCCGAGCGGCGAATCGCCCTCGCTGTCGGCCAGGGCCTCTTCGGCGGCGGCCCGTCGCTGAGCGGCCGCGTCGAGCTGGTTCTGCTGCCGCAGCACCTCACCGCGCAGGGCCGCGAGCCGCTGAGCGGCCGCATCGGCCTGGCCGGCGAGCTTCGTCAGCTCGAGGTCGTGCTTCGAGATCAGCTCGGCCTGGGCCGCGACCTCTTCGTCGATGGCGTCGAGCCGTGCACGAGTCGCGCGGGTGGCGTCTTGCGCCGCAGACAGCGCGGCCTCGGCATCCGTCACCGCCTCGCGCAGCGTCTCGGCTTCGGCGCGCGCCTCGTCGACCGCCGCCTGCGTGACTCCCGGTACCACCTCGGGCGCCTGCGACTCGGCTGACAGCAGCGCGATCTTCTGGCGCGCGAGCGTGTCGAGACCGCGCAGGCGCTCCTGTACGGATTCCAGCCCGTGGGCGACCGAGCGGGCCCGGTCGACCGCGTCGCCGACCATCGCGGCCTCGATGCGCCCGATGCGCAGGCGCTTCTGCTCGAGCTGCTCCTGCAGCACGATGCGCTCGGAGTGCCTGGCCTGCTCGTCGCGCCCGTAGTTCTCGAGCTGCGCGCGCAGGGTGACGACCTCGTCGGCGAGCAGTCTGGCGCGGGCATCCCGCACGACCGCCGCGACGGTCTGCGCCTGCCTCGCGACCTCCGCCTGCTTGCCGAGCGGCTTCAGCTGGCGCCGGATCTCGCCCGCGAGGTCGGAGAGGCGCGTGAGGTTCGTCTGCATCGCCTCGAGCTTGCGCAGCGTCTTCTCTTTGCGGCGGCGGTGCTTGAGGATGCCGGCGGCCTCTTCGATGAAGCCGCGGCGCTCGTCGGGGGTCGCGTGCAGCACCTGGTCGAGCTGGCCCTGGCCGACGATGACGTGCATCTCGCGGCCGAGGCCGGAGTCGGAGAGCAGCTCCTGCACGTCGAGCAGGCGGCAGGACTCGCCGTTGATCGCGTACTCGCTGCCGCCGTTGCGGAACAGCGTGCGCGAGATCGTCACCTCGGTGTACTCGATGGGCAGGGCGCCGTCGCTGTTGTCGATCGTGAGCGTGACCTCGGCGCGGCCGAGCGGACCGCGGGTCGCGGTGCCGGCGAAGATGACGTCCTCCATCTTCCCGCCGCGCAGGGTCTTGGCCCCCTGCTCCCCCATCACCCAGGCGAGCGCGTCGACGACGTTGGACTTGCCCGAGCCGTTCGGGCCGACCACGCACGTCACGCCGGTCTCGAAGGCGAAGGTCGTCGGCTGCGCGAAGGACTTGAACCCCTTCAGGGTCAGGCTCTTCAGGTGCAACGGGCGGGTCCTTTCAATTCGCGCTGTGCTTACCGTAGCCGCTGATCGCGTGGGCAGAAGTGCGACGAGCGGTTCATGAACGACACGCGCACGATCGGGGTGCCGCACCGCGGGCACGGCTGCCCCTGCCGGCCGTAGGCGTTCAGGGAGTGCGCGAAGTACCCGGCCTGGCCGTTGACGTTGACGTACTGCGCGTCGAAGCTCGTGCCACCCTCGATCAGCGCTTTGCCGAGCACGATCCTGATCTCTGACAGCAGCAGCTTGGCTTTCGCCCGGCTCAGC
The DNA here is from genome assembly GCF_039538145.1 of Gryllotalpicola daejeonensis. Classification (NCBI taxonomy): domain Bacteria; kingdom Bacillati; phylum Actinomycetota; class Actinomycetes; order Micrococcales; family Microbacteriaceae; genus Gryllotalpicola; species Gryllotalpicola daejeonensis. Next base: position 799,388 of record NZ_BAABBV010000001.1, read on the forward strand.
GTGTTCGCCGGCTGCTCGGGGTGGATGCGCGCGGCCCACAGCGCCTCGTCCGCGTAGATGTTGCCGACGCCGCTGATCGCGCGCTGGTCGAGCAGCACCCGCTTGATCGCGCTGTTCTTGCGCGTGAGCGCGGCGAGGAACGCGCGGTCGTCGAAGAGCGGGTCGAGCGGGTCGCGGGCGATGTGCAGTACCTGGCTGGGCACCGCGTCACCGGCATCCGTTGTCACCAATTCATCGAGCGCGAGTGAGCCGAAGGTGCGCTGGTCTCTGAAGAAGACGGCGAGTTCGGCGAGCGATGGATGCCTGAGCTCGATGCGCACCCTCACGTGCGGCTCGTCCTCAGGCCTCGCCCACGCCTCGCGAAGCAGCAGCTGACCGGTCATGCCGAGGTGCGCGAGGACCGCCTCGGGGCCGTCCTCGAGCGGAATCCAGATGAACTTGCCGCGACGCCGCGGGGCCAGCATCCGTCGTCCCTCGAGGCGATCTGGGAACGAGCCGCGCCCGTGGTCGTGGCGCGTGATCGCGCGCGGGTCGTACACGTCGACCGCGGTGACCACCGCGTCGGTGACGGCCGGCGCGAGGCCGAGCCGGACGACCTCGACTTCGGGAAGCTCAGGCACTACCGGGTCGTGGCCTGCGTCCAGGCGTCGAGGGCAGCCGCCATCTCTGCGTGCTTCTTGCTGGTGCCCTCACCCCGGCCGGTGGCGAGCCCGTCGACCGTGACGGTCGCATGGAACACCTTGGCGTGGTCGGGCCCGGTGCCCTCGACGACATAGACGGGTGCGGGCGCCTTGCGCTCGTCGGCGAGCTCCTGCAGCGCGGTCTTCGGGTCCAGAGCCGCACCGAAGCGCGCCGGGTCGCTCATGAGCGGCGTGATCAGGCGCAGCACCAGTGCGGTCGCCTCGTCGGGGCCTGCCGAGAGATAGGTGGCGCCGATGATCGCCTCGACGGTGTCGGCGAGGATGGACACCTTCTCGCGGCCGCCGGTGAGCTCTTCGCCGCGGCCGAGCCGCAGGAACTCCCCGAGGCCGAGCGTGCGCGCGACCTCGGCGAGGGCGACGCCCGAGACGACCGAGGCGCGCCGCTTGGCGAGCGCGCCCTCGTCGAGCTCGGGGTTGTCGAGGTACAGACGCACGGTCACTGCCTGGCCGAGGATCGAGTCGCCGAGGAACTCGAGGCGCTCGTTGTGCGGCAGGCCGCCGTTCTCATACGCGAACGAGCGGTGCGTCAGCGCCAGCTCGAGCAGCTCAGGGTCGATCTCGACGCCCAGCCGCTCAACCAGCACCGAACGCGACTGAAGGGCGTCCGGTTCCGGACGCCCTTCAGGGTGATTGCCGTCAGGCATATCGCTTAAACGTCAGCGACCTTGCGGCCCTTGTACTCGAGGAACAGCTCGGTGCCCTGCGAGTCGGTGACGACCTTCGCGCGGTGCGGCAGGCTGTAGGTCACTCGGCCACCCTCGACGGTCTTGACGAGCGTGGGGACCTCTGCCTTCCACTGCGAGCGACGGGCACGCGTGTTGGAGCGCGACTGCTTGCGCTTGGGAACAGCCATGGCTATCTCTCTTCTGTGTCGGTGCCGGGGGTGCCGGCTTCGGTGTCTTCGGAAGCTCGGAAATCCGCAAGCGCAGCCCAACGAGGGTCTGTGTTTTCACGGGGCTTGCGGTCCGGGTGATCCGCCAACCGCTCACCGGTCTCTGGGTCGAGACCAGGGCAGTCGGGGCGACACACCGGCTGGAAAGGCAGTGCCAGCACTACCGAATCCCTGACCAGAGGTTCAAGATCCACGTGGTCGTCGTGAACCTCGAAGTCAAAAGCTTCGTCCTCAGTGTACGCGAACAGTTCTTGGAAATCGACTTGGAGCGATTCCGACACGTCGGTCAGGCAGCGCACGCACTGGCCGACCGCGGTCACGTCGATGTCGCCGGAGGCAAGGATGCCGTCGTGGAGCACCTCGAGGCGCAGGTCGATGTGCATCGGCTCGCCTGCGGGCACGGCGATCATGCCCTCGCCCAGCTTCTCGGGCGTGACGACGTCGAGCTCGAGCTCCTTGCTCTGCCCCGGCTGGTGCATGAGGTCGAACACGGCGACCGAATAGGGATTCTTGGCGCTCACAACCTTCAAGGCTACATGCCGGTGCGCACCGGCTCCCTGCGGCGTTCGCCCAGCACCGCGAACAGCGAGCGCGGGGCGAACGTCGCGATCGCCCGTGTCGTCCAGTGCCGCGAGGCGCGCATCGCCGCGAGCACCCTCGCGGTCTGGTCCGCGAGTTCGAAGTAGCGCGCCCACGGCCTCGGCGGCCCGAACTCTGAGCGCTCGACGAGGGCGAGGATCTCATCGAGATCGCGCTGGTGCGCGGCATCCGGATGCCACTGCGAGCGCAATCGCGCCGCGAACGCGCGCGGCGTCTCTGTCGCCGACGCGGCGAACCCCAGATCCTGCGCGGTGTCGCGGATCTCGGCCCAGGCGACGTCGGGCGATGCCCCCTCTTCCCGCAGACGGGTGAGCCTGCCGCGCCGACGGGCGGCGCGCGCGCCCGCGGGCGCCGCGAGCAGGGCGACGAGCACGAGGATGCCGAGCGCGAGCGGCACGCGGTTGCGCGCGGCGGACGGATTCGAGGCGGCCGCCTGCTCGTTGGCGATGGCGCGCGAGCTGGCCGTCGGGGTCGGCGCCGCCGCCTTGGGCGTGACCGCGCTCGGAGCGGTCGTCGGCACGGCATCAGGGGTCGTGGCCAGCGTGTAGGCCGGCGGCGAGCCTCGGCTCACCGTCGGCTCGAAGCTGAGCCAGCCGAGGCCGGGGAAGAACAGCTGCGGCCACGCGTGCAGATCGCTCGAGTCCACCTGGTAGGTCGTCTTGCCGTCGTGCTGCGAGATCGGCGTGCCCGGCAGATACCCGATGGCGATGCGGCTCGGGATGCCGAGCACACGCGCTATCACCGCCATCGCGCTCGCGAAGTGCACGCAGTAGCCCTCTCTGACCTCAAGGAACTTTGCGATCACGTCGAGGCTGCCGCCGTCGACCGTGTCGGGGGAATCGGTCGAGTAGGTGAAGCCGTTGTCTGAGCTCTGGAAGTAGCTCTGGATGGCTACGGCAAGGTCGTATTCGCTGTCGCCGGCCGCCTCGCCGGCGATCTCACCGGCGGTGCTGCTGATGATCTCGGGCACCTCGGCGGGCAGTTCGAGGTCGTCGCTCGCCAACTCGGTCCCTTCGCCGGTGTACGGCCCGGCGGCCGCGAGCTGCGCCGCGGTCGGCTCAACGTCGAGGCTCGTCGTCGAGTAGCTGCGGCCGCTGAGGGCGGCGCTCGCGAAGAGGGTCAGGTCGTCGGGCTGGTAGCCGCGAGCGGTGCGGCCGCCGGAGATCTTCGTCGCGGGGTACGGCGCAGGGACCCACTGGCTGTTCAGGTTCTGCACGTCGATCGTGCTCTTGACGCTGTGCAGCGAGACGCCCGTCGTGTCGGCGAGCCCGGGCACCTCCGTGAGGCCGGTGCCGTCGGCGAGGGGCGCGACGGAGCCGGCGGTGTGCGTCCAGTTGGTGCCGCGGATCGTGTCGAGGGTCGTGAGCTGCAGATACGGCGCAGTCTCGGCGGTCGTCGTATAGCGCAGCACGTCGACGGGAGTCGGCCGGCGCAGGTCGGCACCGAGGTCGACGAGCGAGTTCACGGTGCTGCCGAGTGCCACCGGACCCTGCGTCGCGGGCCTTCCCTGCTCGATGAAGCCCGGGGCGGTCGCGGCGATGACGAGGGCGATCAGAGTCGCGGATGCCCCGATCGAGAGCGCGGTCGCACCGCTGCCCCGCATCCCGCGCAGCAGCCTGCCGTCCGCCGCCAGCAGCACGAACCACGCGGCTGCCGCCGCACCGAGCGCGATGAGGCTGAGTCCGTCGGCCTGCAGAAGGGCGGGAACGACCAGCACGCCGCCGATCACCACCGCGGTCACCGCGGGCAGCCGCAGCGCCACTGCCAGCACGTCGAGCACCACCGCGAGCGCGCCCCCGAACAGCACGATGAAGAACACCAGCTCCGGAAGCGCCACCGCGGGTGTGTGCTGACTCTGAATGGCGACCAGCGCCTGCCGGAACAGCTCGGCCAGCCCGGCGAAGGAACGCGGCGTCGGGATCACCCCGAGTAGCGCGAGGCGCGGGACGAAGGCGAGCTGCACGAGCAGCCCGAAGACGAGCACGTTGAGCCCGGCTGCGGCCCACGCGTTGAGCCCGAGGGCGCGCAGCGCGGCGGGTACGGCGAGCAGCAGCGCCGAGACGCCGATCAGCGCGAACCACCAGCCGGTGCCCTGGATGAGCCCGATCAGCGCGATGCTGCAGGCGATGATCTCGAGGAACAGCGCGCCGGCCACGCGCCACGAGCCTCGCGTGACGGCCGTCTGAGCCAGAGTGGGGCGGGGGCGGTCAAACATCGCCGACCTCTGCGAATCGCTGGGCGGTGGCCCGCTGGTGCGCCTGCGCCGCGAGGGACCAGACCGCGGCGGCATCCCTGCCCTCATCGCCCTGCACGCACACCCAGCCGGCGCGCTCGAGCGACTCCCGCGCCGCCGACGCCGCCGGCGTCATGAGGAACGCGATGGCCGGCGAGGCGTACCGCCGCAGCGCGGCGAGTTCGCCACCGAAACCGGGCTCGCCGCCCGCGAGGATCAGGAAGGTCGGTACCGCGGCGCGCGCCCCGCGCAGCCCGGCCGCGAACCGGCCCACGACATCGCCGCCCGGCTCGGTGCTCTGTGCGAGCGCCGCGAGCTCGCCGACGAGCAGGTGGTCACCCCCTGGGAGCTGGTAGCTGCCCGCGAGCCTGCGCTCACCGGTTTCGTGCACGCCGACCAGGTAACCCAGTTCGAGAAGATGAACAGCGACGGATGCCGCGAGCTCGACGGCCCGCTCGAAGGCCTCGCCGTCGCCCGGTCGCGCGCGCACCGTGTCGAGCAGCAGCCACGCCTCTGGATTGCTGAGCTGCTCCTCCTGACGCACCATCAGCCGATCGAGCCGAGCCGTCGCACGCCATTGCACCCGGCGCAGGGGGTCGCCGGGGCGGTATTCGCGGGGCGTGACCTCGTCGGAACTCGGGATCGAATGCCGTACGAGCTCGGGATCGGTGCCCTCACCCCGCGACACTTCCGCGACGCCCGGACCGAGCGCGCTCACCCGCGGGGTGACGACCAGCACCTTCGACTCCCCCACGCCGTAGCCACCGCGCGCGAGGCCGAAGGGATCGGTGCGGGTCACCAGCAGCGGCCCGAGCAGGTACGTGCCGCGGCGCTGCGGGCGCGCCGTGTAGCGCAGCGTGACGGTGTCGGCGCCGCGCGCGACGCCCGTGTCGGCGCGCGCAACGAGCGACGGAAGGGAGCGCGCCGCGGTCGGCGCGAAACCGGCCGGCAGCGTGTCGACCCACGTCATCGCGGGCGTCGGTCGCGGGGAGACATTGCGCACTCCGAGCCGCACCTGCACCTCATCGCCGGCGGCGACGGCATCGGGGGCGTACGTGCGGGACACGTCGAGCCACGGGCGGTCGAACGTCAGCGCGATCAGTGCAGCCAGCGGAGCCAGGGTGAGCAGCAGCCCGGCGAACAGCAGGTCGACGCGGCCGAACCAGCCGGCGGCGACGAGCAGCACCACCCCGCACGCGCCGACGACCCAGCCGCGCAGTGTCGGGAGCGGGCGGGACACGGCGGCCACCTAGTGCCCTGACGGCACGGGGGTTGCGTCGACGATGCGCTGCACGAGCTCACCCACGAGCGCCGTCGTCTCGTGCTGGCGGCCGAGCGCGCGGCTCGTCGGCAGCAGGCGGTGGCCGAGCACGGGAACCGCGAGCGCGTCGATGTCGTCGGGCAGCACGAACTCGCGGCCCGCGATGGCTGCGCGCGCTTTCGCCGCACGCACGAGCTGAAGCGTCGCGCGCGGGCTCGCGCCGAGCCTGATGTCGGGGTCTTCACGAGTCGCGCGGGCGATCGCGACGGCATACTGCTTGACCGCGGCAGACGTGAACACGGCCCGCACCCCTGCCATCATCTGCCGCAGCGTGGGCAGGTCGACCACCGGGGTGAGCGCCTCGATCGGGTTCACGGTGTCGCGAGCGCCGAGCATGTCGATCTCGCTTGCGGCATCCGGGTAGCCCATCGCGATGCGCGCCATGAAGCGGTCGCGCTGCGCCTCAGGCAGCGCATACGTGCCCTCCATCTCGACCGGGTTCTGCGTCGCGACGACGATGAACGGGTCGGCAAGCGGGTAGGTGCCGCCGTCGACCGAGACCTGCCGCTCCTCCATCGCCTCGAGCAGCGCGGACTGGGTTTTCGGGCTCGCGCGGTTGATCTCGTCGCCGATGACGATGTTCGCGAACACCGCGCCGGGCTTGAACTCGAACTCACGGCTCGCCTGGTTGAAGACGCTGACGCCGGTGACGTCGCTGGGCAGCAGGTCAGGGGTGAACTGGATACGGCTGATGGAACCCGCGATCGCCTTGGCCAGCGAGCGAGCGAGCATCGTCTTGCCGACGCCGGGCACGTCTTCGATGAGCAGATGCCCTTCGGCCAGGAGCACCGTGAGGGCCGTCTCCACCTGCTCGTGCTTGCCGTCGATGACCTGCTCAATGCTGGCGATGATGCGGCCCGCGACATCGGCGAGCGACTCCGGCTGGACCGGGTCGGCCGCCGGGCTCGGCAGCGTAGTCATCGCGACCCCACCGCCTCGAGCACCGATGCGGGCACGTAGGGGCTCACGTCGCCGCCGAGCGAGATGACCTGTCGCACGAGCGTGCTCGAGACCTGCGCGTTCTCGGGGCGCGGCAGCACGAACACGGTCTCGACCCCTGCGAGGTGCTCGTTGACGATGGCCATAGGAGTCTCATACACCAGGTCCGTGTGCGATCGGATTCCCTTGACGAGCGCCGTCGCCCCCACGTGAGCGCAGTAGTCGGCAAGCAGGCCGGCCGAGTACTGCGTGACGGTGACCGAGGCGGGAAGCCCCGCGGCGGCCACGGCCTTCTCGATGACAGCCACCCGCTCATCCGGGGTCAGCAGCCCGCCCGGCTTGTCGGGGTTGTGGACGACGAGCACGTGGACGTCCTCGAACAGCCTCGCGGCCCGTTCGATGACATCGAGGTGCCCCAGAGTGACCGGGTCGAATGAGCCCGGTACGACGGCGAGCCTGCTCATAGGTTTTCAGCCTAACGGCGCGGGGCGACTGTTGAGCCGCACTCAGCCTTTCGATAGGAACTCGCGTTCCGACTCGTCGAGGCGACGATCGACCGCCGCTTTGAGCGCGGCGTGCGAGCGCAGCGTCGGGTCAGTGTCGATGACGGATGCCGCGGCCGCACGCGCCTGCGCGATCACCTCGCCGTCGATCGCCACCCGAAGCAGCCGCAGCGACGAGCGGCCGCCCGACTGGCGCGCCCCCAGCACGTCGCCCTCACGGCGCAGCTCGAGGTCGATCTGCGCGAGCTCGAATCCGTCGCTGTTCGCGGCGACGGCCTCGACGCGATCCCGGGCCAGCGAGTCCTGCTCTGCGCCCGTGACGAACAGGCAGATGCCGGGAACGTCGCCGCGGCCGACGCGCCCGCGTAGCTGGTGCAGCTGGCTGACCCCGAAGCGGTCGGCATCGAGCACGATCATGGTCGACGCGTTGGGCACGTCGACACCGACCTCGATCACGGTCGTCGCGACGATCAGGTCGAGCTCGCGGCGGCCGAAGGCGCCCATCACCTCGTCTTTCTCGTCGGAGGTCATGCGGCCGTGCAGCATCCCGATGCGCACGCCCGCGAGGTCCTGGCGCTGGGTGAGTGCGGCGTAGACGTCGACCACGTTCGCGAGCGGATGCTTGGGCGCAGCATCCCCGGAATCGTCATCGCGCTCGATCTCATCGCCCTCTTCGATGTCTTTCGGGCTGATCGCCGGGCAGACGACGAAGACCTGGCGGCCCTTGTCGATCTCCTCCTTCGCGCGCTTCCACACGTTGTTGATCCAGTTCGGCTTCTCGGCCAGCGGCACGACGAAGCTCTCGATGCCCTGGCGACCCTGCGGCAACTGGCGGATCGTCGAGATGTCGAGGTCGCCGAACACCGTCATCGCGACGGTGCGCGGGATCGGCGTCGCGGTGAGCACCAGCAGGTGCGGCGGCGTCTTGCCCTTCGCCCGCAGCGTCTCGCGCTGCTCGACGCCGAAGCGGTGCTGCTCGTCGACGACGACGAGCCCCAGGTCGAAGAACTCGACCGCGTCGGAGAGCAGGGCGTGCGTGCCCACCACGATGCGCGCCTGCCCCGTGACGATGCGCAGCAGCGCCTTCTTCCGCTCGGCGGCCGTGAGCTGGCCCGTCAGTAGCGTCGGCATCAGCTCGGCAGAGAGGTCGGGGCCGAGCGCGCGCACGATCGAGCGCAGGTGCTGCGCCGCGAGCACCTCGGTCGGCGCGAGCAGCGCGGACTGGCCGCCAGAGTCCGCGACCGCAGCCATCGCGCGCACCGCCACGAGCGTCTTGCCGCTGCCGACCTCGCCTTGCACGAGTCGGTTCATCGGGATGTCGCGGGCGAGGTCGAACGCCAACTCTGCCCCGACGAGCCCCTGGTCGGGCGTCAGCTCGAAAGGCAGCGCCTCGTCGAGCCGCTCTGCATAGCCGCCGGGCAGCGCCCGACGCGGCAGGGTGTGCGCCGAGCGGCTCACCGCCCGCTGCTGGAGCAGAGCCGTCTGCAGCACGAACGCCTCGTGGAAGCGCAGCGTGTCACGCGCGCGCCGCCAATCGGTGTCGGTCTGCGGCTGGTGGACGAGCCGCAGCGCATCGACGTAGCCGAGGAACCCGTGCTCGGCACGCACCTCGTCGGGAAGCGGGTCGAGCACCTCGTCGGTGTCGAGAGAGGCGAGCACGTGGGCGACGACGTCGGCGACCTTCCAGCTCGGAATCGAGGCCGTCGCCGGGTAGACCGGGATCGGCTGGATCGCCCACTGCCTCGCCCGCTCGACATCGACAGCGGGGTCGGGAATGTCTTCGTCTTCGCGGAACAGCTTGATCTCGGGGTGCGTCAGCTGTGCCTCGCCCTTGAAGCGCGTGACCTTTCCGGAGAACAGGCCGCGGTCGCCCTTCGAGAGCTGATTCTCGCGCCACGGCTGGTTGAAGAAGGTCGCCGTCATCTCGCTGCGACCGTCGCCGATCGTGATGGTCTGGATCGAGCCCCGCCGCGTCTTGAACGGCTTGCTCGTGACCCGCATCACCGTTGCGACGACGGTCGCGACCTCGCCGTCTGGCAGCGAGTCGAGAGCCGTCGGCTCGCCGCGGTGGGCGTAGCGGCGCGGGTACTGGCTCAGCAGGTCTGCGACCGTCACGATGCCCCACGCCTTCTGGAACGGCGTCGCCGAACGCGCCCCGACGACGGCGCTGAGCTTGGTGTCGAGCCCGACCATGCTTCGGAGTCTAGAACACAGCTACGACATGGAGCGGTGCCACACGATAGCTTGTGGATATGACCCGGATCATCGCGGGCGCCGCGGGGCGCGTGACCCTTGCCGTTCCGAAGGCGGGAACGCGGCCGACGAGCGACCGGGTGCGCGAAGCGCTGTTCTCGGCGCTCGAGGCCCGCGACGCGCTCGACGGCGCGCGCGTGCTCGATCTGTACGCCGGCTCGGGGGCGCTCGGCCTCGAGGCGGCCAGTCGCGGCGCGGCATCCGTCGTCCTTGTCGAGAAGAACGCCGCGGCCGCGCGCGTCGCCAAGACGAACGCGGGGCTCGTGTCCAAAGCGATGAGAACGGATGCCGGTGCCGTCGGCGTCGTGGCGAGCTCGGTCGCCTCGTTCCTCGCCTCGGCGACCGGCCCGTTCGATCTGGTCTTCAGCGACCCGCCCTACGAGGTGACCGACGCCGACGTCGCCGCCGACCTCGAGGCCCTCGTGCCGCTGCTCGCACCTGATGCTCTCGTCGTCGTCGAGCGCTCCTCGCGCTCTCCAGAGCCGGCGTGGCCCGCCGCACTCACCCCGGCGAAGCCGAAGAAGTACGGCGAGACCACGATCTGGTTCGCGCAGCGCGCCTAGCGCCTGCGGGTGCCGAAGATGCCGTCGAGCACTCCCTTGAGCACGGTCTGGGTCGTGCGCGAGGTGAGCACCTTCACCGCCGTCTTGCCGATCTGCTCGGCCTGCGTCTGGCGCGCCTTGGCCTGACGGGCGGCCTCCTTCTGCGCGGCGGCGTTCTGCTTGGCATCCGCCGCGTGCTGCTTCGCCTGTGCCTTCGCGTCGGCCTCGGCCTGCGCCTTCTCGGCCGCCGCGTTCAGCTTCGCCGTCAGGATCTCGCCTGCGGACTCGCGGTCGATCGGCGTGCCGTACTTCTCGAACAGCGGTGACGCGCTGATCACGCCGTCGATGGCCGACTCGGGCGCCGTCGTCATGGACGACTGCGGCGCGCGCATGCGCGTCCAGGCGACAGGCGTCGGCGCCCCCGACTCGTTCATGACGGTCACGATCGCCTCACCCGTGCCGAGGCTCGTGAGCACGGACTCGAGGTCGTAGCCGGACTTCGGATAGGTCGACACCGTGGCGCGAAGCGCCTTCGCGTCGTCGGGCGTGAACGCACGCAGCGCGTGCTGCACGCGCGAGCCGAGCTGGGCCAGCACGTCTTCGTGCACGTCCTTCGGGGACTGCGTGATGAAGAACACCCCGACGCCCTTCGAGCGGATCAGACGCACGGTCTGCGTGATCTGGGTGATGAACTCCTTGCTGGCATCCGTGAACAAAAGGTGCGCCTCGTCGAGGAAGAACACGAGCTTCGGCTTCGGCGCATCGCCGACCTCCGGCAGACCGTTGTAGAGATCGGCGAGCAGCCACATGAGGAACGTCGAGTACAGCTGCGGCTGGTCGGCGACGCCGGGCACCTCGAGCAGGCTGATGATGCCGCGCCCGTCGGGCGCTTGACGCAGGAACTCGGCCGTGTCGATCTCGGGCTCGCCGAAGAATGCCTCGGCGCCCGTCGCCGCGAACGACACGAGTTCGCGCAGAATGACGCCCGCCGTGGCCGGCGAGATGCCGCCGATGCCGGCGAGCTCCGCCTTCCCCTCCGGGCTCGTCAGGTACTGCAGCACTGCGCGCAGGTCCTCGAGGTCGAGCAGCGCCAGGCCCTTCTCCTCCGCATAGTGGAACACCAGCCCGAGGCTCGATTCCTGCACCTCGTTGAGGCCGAGCACGCGCGCGAGCAGCAGCGGCCCGAAACCGGCGACCGTCGCACGGATCGGCACGCCCTTGCCCTTGCCGCCGAGCGAGAACACCTCTGTCGGGAAGTGCGCCGGCGACCAGTCCTGCCCGATCGCCTTCGTGCGCGCCAGCAGCTTGTCGCTCGGCTCGCCGTCGACGAGCACGCCCGACAGGTCGCCCTTGATGTCGGCGGCGAAGACGCTCACGCCGTTTGCGGACAGCTGCTCGACGATCGCCTGCAGAGTGCGGGTCTTGCCCGTGCCGGTCGCCCCCGCGATCAGCCCGTGGCGGTTCAGCATGCCAAGCGGAATTCGGATCTGCGCGTCGGGCAGCGGCTCCCCGTTGAGCAGCGCTCCCAGCTCGAGGCTCGTGTCGGTGAATCCGTAGCCCGCCTTGATCTTGTCGATATCGGCCTGCGTGAGCGGCCCATCGGCGCTCTCGGGCGTAGTCGGCGCCGCCGGTGCTGCCGGTGCCGCAGCCGCTGCCCCCGCAGCGGCCTCCTGCGCCTTCCTCATCGCTGCTTCGGCCTGCCGCTTGAGCTCGTCGGCCTGCTTCTGAAGTTCTTCCGCCTGCTTCTGCAGGTCCCCCGGGTCAGTCATGGCCAGATCATATTGCCGAGCGGTGACGCGCAGGCACCACGCTACGAAAGGCGGCCGTCCCACTGCTCGTACGGATCCCAGCCGCCGAGCGCGTCGTACTCCGCCCCGCGAACCAGCACGCGGCCCTCTCCCGCGACGACGGAGCCGATGCGCCGGAATCCCTCGGGCACCGGCACGTCACCCGGGAACGTCGCGAGCAGCGAATGGTCCTCTCCCCCGCGTAGCGCGTCGTCGCCGAGATCGTCGAGTTCAAGATCGACGCGGGATGCCTGCGCCAGCCGCCTCGCGTCGAGCACCAGCCCGTCGCTGATGTCCATCATGGCCGTCGCGCCGGCGTCGGCGGCGACGGTGCCGAGGGCGATGGGCGGCGCCGGCCGCAGCTGCCGCCCGACCGCGTGCGCGTCGGCTCGCAGCGCGTCGGCGCGCCCCTGCTCGAACAGCAGCCGCAGACCGCGTGCCGCCACCCCCAGCTCGCCGGCGACGGCGACGGCATCCCCCGGCCGCGCGCCCGATCGCCTCACCGGCGCTCGGCCCTCGAGGTCGCCGAAAGCGGTGACCGCGATCGTGAACACGTCAGACGTCGACAGATCGCCGCCGACCACGCCGCACCCGGGTGCGAGCTGCGCGCACCCGAGCCGCAGCCCGTCGGCGAATGACTCGAGCACGTCCACGGGCGTCGTCGCAGGGGCCGCGAGCGCCACGACCAGCGCCGTCGGCCGGGCTCCCATCGCCGCGACGTCGGAGAGATTCGTGGCCGCGGCCTTCCACCCGAGGTCCTCGGGCGTCGAGAACTCCCACCGGAAGTCGGGGCCGTGGATGAGCATGTCGGTCGTGACGACGTAGCGGCCGTCGGGGGCGGCGAGCAGCGCCGCATCGTCGCCGGGGCCGAGCAGCGTGGCCTCCGCCTCGGGCAGCCGCGGGAAGATCCGCCCCAGCACGGCGATCTCGCCGAGTTCCTCCAGGGTGGGCCGCTCAGCTTCCGCCATACGCACCACGCTAGCGTTGCGACCGAGATGTCCCGCCTTCGTGTCGCCGCCGCTGCCATTGCCGCCGTCGCCTTCGCGACCCTGCTCGCCGGCTGCACGCCGACCGTCGCAATGAACGCGGCACCGCACGCCAACGACCCGAAGTGCGCCTCGGTCACCGTCGCGCTGCCCGACGAGGTCGCGCACGAGCACAAGGACTACACGAACGCGCAGGCGACCGGCGCATGGGGCGATCCCGTCGCCGTCCAGCTGCGCTGCGGCGTCGCTCCGCTGGGGCCCACCACCAAGCCGTGCGTCACGGTCGCGAGCGGCCGGGATTCGGTGGACTGGGTGCTCACGAACGACCCGGCGAGCAAGGTGCTCACCTACGTCACCTACGGCCGCACGCCGGCGGTCGAGGTGACCATCCAGCACGGGAAGGGCGGCGTCAGCGACGCGAACGTGCTTCCCGACCTCGCGCAGGCGGTGTCCAGCATCCCCCAGTCCAAGGTCCACAAGTGCGACGCGAGCGGCGACGCAGAATAGCCGGGCTCAGCGCTCGTCGAGCGCCAGCGCGATGAGTTCGTCGATGAGGGCCGGGTAAGGCAACCCGGATGCCTCCCAGCACTTCGGGTACATCGAGATCGGCGTGAAGCCGGGCATGGTGTTGATCTCGTTGATCACCCAGCCCTGCTCGGTCAGGAAGAAGTCGACGCGCGACAGCCCTGCCGCGCCGATGGCCTCGAACGCCCGCACGGCGAGCGACTGCATCTCCGCGAACTGCGCATCGGTCAGTGCGGCGGGAAGCTGCAGCTCGACGCCGTCACCACCGAGGTATTTGCCCTCGAAGTCGTAGAACTCGCGGCCGGTCAGCACGATCTCGCCGGCGACCGACGCGCGGGGTGCGGACCCGCCACGGCCCCCGAGCACCGCGATCTCGATCTCGCGGCCGACCACCGTCGGCTCGATGATCGCGTACGCGTCTTCAGCGAGGGCGCCCTCCACCGCGGCGGCGAGGCCTGAGGCATCCGTCGCCTTGCCCACGCCCACGCTGGAGCCTGCGCGCGCAGGCTTCACGAAAACGGGGTAACCCAGCTTCTCGGCCGCCGCGTGAACGGACGCCTGATCTTCCGCCCACTGCCGACGCGAGATCGACGCCCACGGCGCCACCGGAAGCCCTGCCTGCAGGAAGACGGTCTTCATGAAGCGCTTGTCCATGCCGAGTGCGCTCGCAAGCACGCCCGACCCGACCGCGGGCAGATCGACGAGCTCGAGCATGCCCTGCACCGTGCCGTCCTCGCCCCACGGGCCGTGCAGGATCGGGAAGACGACGTCGATGTGCACGGCGCGCGATGAGCCGTCGGCGCCGATCACGGTCAGCTCGTGCGAGCGGGCGTCGCGCGGCCACTCCACACGGCTGCCGTCGTCGTGCACCTCGGGCATGCGCCCGTCGCCCATGAAGTAGTCGTCGACGTCGGTCGATCCGAGCACGTACGCGCCGTCGCGAGTGATGCCCACCGGCACGATGTCGTACTTCTCGGGGTCAAGCGCCCCCAGTACTCCCCCCGCCGTGGCCACGGACACCGAATGCTCGCTTGAGCGCCCCCCAAAGAGCAGAGCCAGTGCGAGCTTGTCCGTCATCGGTGGTCCTTTCGCCCGTGGGCGTGTCGTCGGTGGTGAGGTGAGGCGCGATGTCCTGCGGCTTGAGGGTACCGGTCAGCACCTGGTGCACCTGCTCGACGATCGGCATCTGCACGCCGCGGGCGCGGGCGAGCGCGAGGATCGGGGCCACAGAGGCGAGCCCTTCTGCGGTCTGGTTCATCTGCCGCACGACCTCGTGGAGGGCATAGCCCTGACCGAGCAGGCGCCCGGCGGTGTTGTTGCGCGACAGCGGCGACTGGCAGGTGGCGATCAGGTCGCCGAGGCCCGCGAGACCCGAGAGCGTATCGGGGTGGCCGCCGTGCGCGACGGCGAAGTCCGTCATCTCGACGAGGCCGCGGGTGATGATCGACGCCTTCGTGTTCTCGCCGTAGCCGACCCCGTCGACGATGCCGATCGCCACCGCGATGAGGTTCTTGAGCACCCCGCCGAACTCGGTGCCGACGACGTCGGTGTTGACGAAGGAGCGGAAGTAGCGGTTGGTCGCGGCCAGCGCGACGGCCTGCGCGGTCTCGAGGCTCACCGAGCTCACGACGGCGGCCGTCGGCTGCTCCTTCGCGATTTCAAGAGCGAGATTCGGGCCGGATGCCACCGCGATGCGCTCGTCGTCGATCTCGAGCACGCTGGCGATGACCTCGCTCATGCGCTCGTTCGTCGACTTCTCGATGCCCTTCATGAGGCTGACGACCGGGATGCCGGGCGGCAGCATCGGCTTCAGCGACTCGAGGTTGTCGCGCAGCGTCTGGCTCGGAACCGCGAGGTACAGCTGCTCGGCGCCGCGCAGCGAGTCGCGCAGGCTGCTCGTCGCGGTGATCGTGCGGGGCAGGTTGATGCCGCGCAGGTACTGCGTGTTGCGGTGCGTCTCGCGGATCTCGCGGGCGACCTCGGGGCGGCGCGCCCACATGGTCACCTCCGAGCCGCCATCGGCGAGCACCTTGGCGAACGCGGTTCCCCAGCTGCCGGCCCCGAACACCGTCACGCGGCGCAGGGGCTTCCTCGGTGCCACTCAGAACCGTCCGGTCTCGCTCTGGCCCTGCTCCGCCGGGTCCCAGCGGCGGGTGGGCGCCTTCTCGCCGCGCAGCGTCTCGAGCTGCGCCGTGATGGCGGCCATGATCTTCTCGGTCGCCGCAGCGAGCAGGTGCGTATCGATCGGCTTGCCCTCGAACTCGGAGAGGTCGACCGGCTCGCCGATCGCGAAGTCGATCGGATTCCTGCGGAAGAGGTTCACCTTCTTGGCGTAGCGCCCCATCAGGCCCTGCGTGCCCCAGTGCGCGACCGGGATCACGGGGATGCCTTGCTCGAGCGCGATGCGCGCGGCGCCGGTCTTGCCGCGCATCGGCCACATGTCGGGCTCGCGCGTCAGGGTGCCCTCCGGGTACACCACCACGACGCGCTGCTTCTCGACGAGCGTCGCGGCGCCGGCGAGCGGCGACGGAGCGTGCGCTGCGGCGACGGCCGTGCGCTCGACAGGAACCTGGCCGCTGCGGCGCAGGAACCAGCCGACGACGGGGATCTTGAACAGGCTCGCCTTCGCGAGGAAGCTCGGAACCCGGCCCAGGCGGTACAGCATCATGCCCACGATCACCGGGTCGATCTCGCTGTAGTGGTTCGGTGCGATGACGTACGCGCCGGTGGCAGGGATCCGCTCTGGGTGCGCGACGCGGAACTTCACGCTGCCGCCGAGCAGGCCGAAGCAGATCCACGCCATCGGCCAGAAGATCGACGGCCGATGGGTTTCTTTCAGCGCCACCCCTATGCCTCGAGCACGAAGTCGGCGCCCAGGGCGCGCAGCTTCTCGATGAAGTTCTCGTAGCCGCGGGCGATGATGCCGACGTTGCTGACGGTCGACTGGCCCTCGGCCGAGAGCGCCGCGATCAGGTGGCTGAAGCCGCCGCGCAGGTCGGGCACCACGATGTCGGCGCCGTGCAGCTCGGTCGGGCCGACGATCACGGCGGAGTGGTTGAAGTTGCGCTGGCCGAAGCGGCACTCCGCGCCGCCCAGGCACTCACGGTGCAGCTGGATCTGCGCGCCCATGTCGACGAGGGCGTCGGTGAAGCCGAAGCGCTGCTCGTAGACCGTCTCGTGCACGATCGACACGCCCTCGGCCTTGGTGAGGGCGACGACGAGCGGCTGCTGCCAGTCCGTCATGAAGCCGGGGTGGACATCGGTCTCGATGATGACGGGCTTGAGCTTGCCGCCGGGGTGGAAGAAGCGGATGCCGTCGTCTTGGATCTCGAATGCGCCGCCGACCTTGCGGAAGACGTTGAGGAAGGTGAGCATCTCGGACTGGCGCGCGCCGCCGACGAAGATGTCGCCGTTGGTCGCGAGCGCGGCGGCCGCCCAGCTCGCGGCCTCGTTGCGGTCGAACAGCGCCGTGTGCTTGTAGCCCTCGAGTCGCTCGACACCCTCGATGCGGATCACCCGGTCGGTGTCGACCGAGATGATGGCGCCCATCTTCTGCAGGATGTTGATCAGGTCCATGATCTCGGGCTCGACCGCCGCGTTGCGCAGCTCGGTCGTGCCCTCTGCACGAACGGCGGTCAGCAGCACCTGCTCGGTGGCACCGACGCTCGGGTACGGCAGCTCGATCTTCGCGCCCTTGAGTCCGTTGGGCGCCGTCAGACGGATGCCCTGCGGCTGCTTGTCGACCACCGCGCCGAAGCGGCGCAGGCCATCGAGGTGGAAGTCGATCGGCCGGTCTCCGATGCGGCAGCCGCCCAAGTCGGGAATGAACGCCTCACCGAGGCGGTGCAGCAGCGGCCCGCAGAACAGGATCGGGATGCGGCTCGAGCCCGCGTACGCATCGATGACCTCGAAGTGCGCGCTCTCGACGGCGGCGGGGTCGAGAAGCAGCGTGTCGTCGCCCACCGTCGACACTTTCACGCCGTGGACCTCGAGCAGGCCCTTCACGACGCGGACGTCGCTGATCTCGGGGACGCTGCGCAACTCGCTCGGCGTCTCGCCGAGCAGTGCGGCGACCATCGCCTTGGTGACGAGGTTCTTGGCGCCCTTGAGCTCGATCCGCCCGACGAGCGGCTTGCCGCCCTGCAGCGTGATGCGATCGGCGGTCAGGCCGACGCTTGCGCCTGCAGCCTGCGCATCTTCGAGGAGTGTGTTCACGTAACCCCCTGGGGTTGTTTGTAGCTACCCGGCTTGTACGGGAAGGGTCTTCGGGCGCCAGGCTTCGCGGCGGCTCTCGAATTCGGTGATCTTCGCCTCGTTGCGGAGGGTGAGCCCGATGTCGTCGAGGCCCTCCATGAGGCGCCACCGAGTGTAATCGTCGATCTCGAAAGCGACGGTCAGGTCACCGGCGCGTACCGTGCGCGCCTCGAGGTCGACGGTCAGCTCGAGGCCGGGAGCGGCTTCGATAGCGGCCCACAGCTTCTCGATGTCCTCTTCGGCGACGACGCCGGTGAGCAGACCCTGCTTGCCCGAGTTGCCGCGGAAGATGTCGCCGAAGCGCGAGCTCAGGACGACCTTGAAGCCGAAGTCGCGCAGTGCCCACACCGCGTGCTCGCGCGACGAGCCGGTGCCGAAGTCGGGGCCGGCGACGAGGATCTGGGCGCCCTGGTACGGCACCTGGTTCAGCACGAAGTCGGGGTCCTGACGCCAGGAGTAGAACAGCGCGTCGTCGAAGCCGGTCTTCGTGACCCGCTTGAGGAACACGGCGGGGATGATCTGGTCGGTGTCGACGTTGGAGCGCTTCAGCGGCGCGGCGACACCCGTGACGACGGTCAGCTTCTCCATTACTTCGACTCCTCCAGCTCCAGGTCCCACGGACTCGACAGGGTGCCGCGGATGGCGGTGGCCGCGGCGACCACGGGCGACACCAGGTGGGTGCGGCCGCCCTTGCCCTGGCGGCCCTCGAAGTTGCGGTTGCTGGTCGAGGCGCAGCGCTCACCGGGGGCGAGCTGGTCGGGGTTCATGCCGAGGCACATCGAGCAGCCGGCGAACCGCCACTCCGCCCCGAACTCCTCGAAGACCTTGTCGAGGCCCTCTGCCTCTGCCTCGATGCGCACGCGCGCCGAGCCGGGTACGACCATGACGCGCACGCCATCTGCCTTCTTCTTGCCCTTGATGATCGAGGCGAAGGCGCGCAGGTCCTCGATGCGACTGTTCGTGCAGGAACCCATGAACACGGCATCCACCCGGATGTCCTTCATGGGCGTGCCGGCCGTGAGATCCATGTATTCGAGCGCGCGCTCGGCGTTCGCGCGCGCGTTCGGGTCGGCGATCGTCGCCGGATCGGGCACGGATTCCGACAGCGAGACGCCCTGCCCGGGGTTGGTGCCCCAGGTGACGAACGGCTCGAGGGTGTCGGCGTCGATGTCGACCTCGGCGTCGAAGACGGCGCCTTCGTCCGTGGCGAGCGTCTTCCAGTAGGCGACCGCCGCGTCCCAGTCGGCGCCGTGCGGCGCGTGCGGGCGACCCTTCAAGTAGTCGAAGGTGGTCTGGTCGGGCGCGACCATGCCGGCGCGCGCGCCGGCCTCGATCGACATGTTGCAGATCGTCATGCGCCCCTCCATCGAGAGAGAGCGGATGGCGCTGCCGCGGTATTCCAAGACGTAGCCCTGGCCGCCGCCGGTGCCGATCTTGGCGATCACGGCGAGGATGATGTCCTTCGCGGTGACGCCGGGGCGCAGCGTGCCCTCGACGTTGATCGCCATGGTCTTGAACGGCTTGAGCGGCAGGGTCTGCGTGGCGAGCACGTGCTCGACCTCGCTCGTGCCGATGCCGAACGCCATCGCACCGAAGGCGCCGTGCGTCGACGTGTGGGAGTCGCCGCACACGACGGTGATGCCCGGCATCGTAAGGCCGAGCTGCGGGCCGACGACGTGCACGATGCCCTGCTCGAGGTCGCCCAGCGAGTGCAGGCGCACGCCGAACTCCTCGGCGTTCTTGCGCAGGGTCTCGATCTGAGTGCGGCTGGTCAGGTCGGCGATCGGCTTGTCGATCGCCAGAGTCGGGGTGTTGTGGTCCTCGGTGGCGATGGTCAGGTCGGGGCGGCGCACCGGGCGGCCGGCCTGGCGAAGACCGTCGAACGCCTGCGGGCTCGTGACCTCGTGCACGAGGTGCAGGTCGATGTAGATCAGGTCGGGCTCGCCGTTCTCGCCCTTCACGACGAGGTGGTCGTTCCAGACCTTCTCGGCCAGCGTGCGGGGGGCGGCGGTGCCCGGAATGGGACTGTCGGTCATTGCTTCGTTGCTCCTTGATTCCTGCGGGTTCAGCCCAGAACAAGACTCCGCGACGGGAAAGGCCAGGAAACTAGGCCCCGTCGCGGCAGCTAAGGCGCCCCGCGAGGGCGGCGACGCCCGCGTCACCGAAGGGGTGACGCTCAGCAGGAGAGAGCTGCGCAGCCGGCATGTTGTGAGGTTATCACCCCGAATTGCGGGTCAGCCGCAGGCGGACGAGGCTCGCGGCCGTCGCGATCGCCATGGTCACGACGATCACGGCGAGTGACGTGACCGTCGAGAACTCCGGCGCCCACTCGACCGGGTGACCGCCGTTGATGAAGGCCACCTCGTTCGTGTGCAGCGCTTCGAAGACGAGCTTCACACCGATGAAGGCGAGGATGACGGCGATGCCGTACTTGAGGTATTCGAGCTTTGCGAGCAGGTGCCCCAGCAGGAAGTAGAGCTGCCGGAGGCCCATGAGGGCGAAGACGTTCGCAGAGAACACCAGGAACGGGCTGCGCGTGATGCCGAAGATCGCCGGGATGGAGTCGAGCGCGAACAGCAGATCGGTCGTGCCCAGCGAGATGAAGACGAGCACCATCGGCGTCAGCACGCGGCGCCCGCTGACCACGGTGTGCAGCTTGTTGCCGTCGAACTCGTTGCCGATGCGCAGGTGATGCTTCAGGAAGCGGGCCACCGGCCCCTCGGCATCCTCGGAATCTTCGCTCTCATCTTCTTTCTCGAATGCCTGTCTGATCGCGGTGTAGAGCAGGAATGCGCCGAACAAGTAGAAGATCCAGCTGAATGCGGCGATCAGGCCCGCGCCCAGGATGATGAAGACGCCGCGGAAGACGAGGGCGAAGATGATGCCCACCATCAGCGCTTCCTGCTGGTACTTCGGCGGCACCGCGAAGCGGCCCATGATCAGCACGAAGACGAACAGGTTGTCGACGGAGAGCGAGTACTCGGTGAGCCAGCCGGCGACGAACTGGCCCGCAGGCTCACCGCCGCCGACAGCCCACAGGATGCCGGCGAAGACCAGCGCGAGCACGACGTAGAAGGCGATCCACAGCCCGCTCTCGCGGGGGCTCGGCACGTGCGGGCGCCGGTAGGCGAGGACGAGGTCGCCGACGAGGATCAGGAACAGCACGGCGTATGAGCCGAACTCGAACCAGAACGGGAGCTCGAGGTGCATTCAGGGCCTTTCGGGGTCGTTGAGACGGCTCCGAAAGTCTCTCCCGCACCGAGGTGCCGCAACGCCCGGGGCCGTGCGGCCCGTGATGACGATCGTTGCGCCGAGGGATACTCCCCTTCGATCGCTTCAGGATATGCGATGTCGGTGGGTGCGCCTACCGTGGGCGCATGGATGTCATCATGCTTCCCGGCTACTGGCTCGGCGGTTCCTCGTGGCGCGACGTCGCGCCGATCGTCGCGAAGGCGGGTCATTCCGTGCACCCGCTCACGCTCCCCGGCCTCGAGGCACGTGATGCGTCGCGCGCCGGCATCACGTTGCAGACGCAGATCGATGCGGCGATCGCCGAGATCGACGGATGCCGGGGGCCGGTCGCCCTCGTCGCGCACTCCGGCGCGAGCGCCGTCGCCAACGGGGCCCTCGACGCCCGGCCCGATCGCGTGACGCGCGTCATCGAGGTCGACACCTTCCCCATGCCCGAGCGCGGGCAGACCGAGTCCGAGTACCCCGTCGACGGCGACGATGTGCCGCTGCCCGACTGGTCGGCGTTCGGCGAGGCCGAGGTGAAGGGGCTCACGCCCGAGCTGCGCGCGCAGTTCGAGGCAGAGGCGGTGCCCGAGCCCGCCGGCGTTGCGACGGCCCCCATCGAGCTGCACGACGAGCGTCGCTACGACGTGCCGCTCACCATGATCTGCACCGCGTTCCCGTCGGCCGAATACACGCCGCTGCTCGAGCAGGGCCACCCGTGGGTGTCCGAGCTCGCGAAGTTCCGCGACATCACCTGGGTCGACATCGACACGGGCCACTGGCCGCAGTTCTCCAAGCCGGTCGAGCTCGGCGAGGCGATCGCGGCGGCGCTGGCGGAACCTGCCGCCTCATAGCCGCCGGGCTCTCGCCGAGAAGTGCCGCGATGTCGCCGGTCGCCGAAGCAGCCGACATTCCGGCACGTCTCGTGGTGACAGCATTAGCGCTGCCACCCGCGCAGAGCGAGCGCGTCGCTCACCATCCGCTCGACGTCGGCGGCCGTGTGATCTCGACGAACCTTGATGACCGACCACCCGAGCAGTGTCAGCTTGTTGTAGCGGTCGACGTCGATCACCGACCACGGGTCGCGGTGCCACCGCTCGCCTTCGTACTCGATGACGATCTTCAGCTTCTCGTAGACCAGGTCGCCGATTGCAACGAGGCGCCCGTCGGTTCCGAAGATCCGGTGGTTGTGCGTCGGCTCGGGCAGTCCCGCCCGGATCAGCACGAGCCGTACCCACGTCTCGCGGGGTGACCAGACGTTCTCGCGCAGCTGCGGCAGTGTCGCCCGCAAGGTACGAGCGCCGCGCTTCGAGCCATGCGCGGCGATCGCGGCTTCGAGATGGCGGCGAGTCGCCAGCAGAAACGGCTTCTCAGAAAGCATCCGGTCGCCTGCGGCGATCAGCTCGTCAAGCCCGAGCACGGTCGCCAACTCGCAGAACACCTCGTGCGGCACCCGCACCCGCTTTCCATTGACCCGTGTCGTCTCTGCCGCCCGGGCGGTGTGGCCGATGACGTAGCGGCCGCGCGGCGCGAATGCTCCGACAGCGGTCACGTGGACCCTCAACTCCTCGAGACGACGCGGGAGCGGGACCCCCATGAGCCGCGCCGCAGTCGGACCACTGAAGAACCAGTTACGGGGCATCTGCTGCTGGTATGCGTCGCAGAGGACCTCGAACCGCCTGTCGTCGTCCGCTTCCAGGAGCAGTTCCCGGGGAACGCGCACGCCGCGAAAGGGCCGGGCGAGGTCGGCTGCTCGAAGGCGCCCTCTCGGTACGGCCGCATCATCCGCCTGAGCCACGGTGAATGGGGCTGCGGCGAGGTGATCTGGAAGCCGGCGCGCGCGGGTCATGTCGGCGAGTGTGCCCGGCGAGCAGGTAGGCGCGTTCTGTCACGGCGCCGAATCGTGGATGACCGGAGTGAACGCGGTGCTGTGAGCGGCAAGATCTGCACACTGATCGGACGCGGTCGGGCGCGCAGCCCCCGCCGAGACGTGCTGCGATGCGGGTGCGCGACAACCCGGCCGACATCAGCGCACTTCTCGGGCGAGGGGTCCTTGTGGCCGCCGACCGGTCCGCACCGAAGCCGTCCACGAGAAGTGCCGCGATGCGAATGCGTTCGCGCCTAGCCGGCACAAGCGCACTTCTCGGGCGAAGGGTCCTTGTGGCCGCCGACCGGTCCGCACCGAAGCCGTCCACGAGAAGTGCCGTGATGTCGAAACGTCACGAGCGGGCCGACATCGCGGCACTTCTCGGCGGGACATATGCCGGGAGGGGGCGAGAGGCGCGCGGCCCCCGCCGGCGGCTAGACCAGGTCGAACGACGGGGTCTGGCGCGCGGCGTCGGCCTCGGCACCACGGCGCGTCAGCGGCGGCCGCAGGCCGAGGTGCTCGCGCAGCGTGTCGCCGCGATACTCCGTCGGGTAGACCCCGCGCTCCTGCAGTTCGGGCACCAGCCGGTCGACGATGTCGTCGAGGCCCGTCGGAATCAGGTACGGCGAGACGTTGAAGCCGTCGACGACGTGCTCGTCGGCGTAGCGCGCCAGCAGGTCGGCGACCGTCTGGTAGCTGCCGATGATGCCGCCCTCGAGGCGGCCGCCCACCTTGAACACGAACTCGCGGATGGAGAGGTTCTCTGCTGCGGCCTGCTCGCGCCAGGCATCCGCCGTCTCTTTCGTCTTCTTCGCTCGGAAACCCGCGCCGCGCGTCTCGCCGGTGACCTCGACGACGGGATCGATGTCGGGCAGCGGGCCGTCGGGGTCGTAGTTCGCGAGCGACGTTCCCCAGATGTTCTCGAGGAACGCGAGGGCGGTGGCCGGCGTGATCTGCTTCTCGCGCACCCAGATCGCCTTGTCGCGCGCTTCCGCGTCGGTGTCGGCGAGCACGAACTGCTGGCCGGGGAAGATCTTCAGGTCATCGGCGGGGCGGCCCGCGGCCACGGTGCGGCGACGGATGTCCTCGGCGAACTTCTTCGCCGGCTCGAACAGGCCGTGAGCGCTGAAGATGACCTCGGCGCTGCGGGCGGCGAAGTCGCGGCCCTCGTCCGAGTCGCCGGCTTGGAACAGCACGGGGTGCTCCTGCGCGCTGCGCGGCAGGCGGCCGGTGCCGCGCACGTCGAAGGCACCGAAGTCGCGCGCGACGAGCCGGGCGTGTCCTTCCGAGTCCCACGAGTCCCAGATCGCGCGCACGGTCTCGACGACCTGCTCGGCGTGGGTGTAGCGGTCGGCGTGGTCGAGGTAGCCGCCGCGGCGGAAGTTCGCGCCCGTCCACGCGTTGTCGGTCGTCACGATGTTCCACGCGGCCCGGCCGCCGGAGAGCAGGTCGAGGCTCTGCAGGCGGTGCGCCAGGTCGAAGGGGTCGTTGTAGGTCGCGTTCTGCGTCGCCACCAGGCCGATCTTCGAGGTCACGGCGGCCAGCGCCGCGAGCTGGGTCTGCGCGTCGGGCCGCCCGGCGACGTCGAGGTCGTGCAACTTGCCGAGGTGCTCGCGCAGGCGCAGGCCCTCGCCAAGGAAGAAAGCCGAGAACAGGCCGCGCTCTGCGGTCTGCGCGACCCGACGGAACGACTCGAAGTCGGTCTGCGAACCGCTCTCGGGCTCTGTCCAGATCGTCGAGAAGTTGACGCCCTGGAAGAAGACGCCGAACTGGATCTGATTGCGTTGCTGGGGCTGGGTCGCGCTCATGCGTTGGCCTTCGATGCGTAGCGGTTGACGGATGCCGGCAGGCCGATGCTCTCGCGCAGGGTGCTGCCGACGACGGGCGGGGTGTGCAGGCCGCGACGGCGCAGCTCGGGAAGGACGGCGCGGCCGAGCTCCTCGAGGTCCTCATCGAGGACGGCCGGGTGCAGGCGGATGCCGTCGAACGAGCCTGCGAGCTCGCCGATCAGGTCGGCGAGGCCCGCGGCGTCGCCGACGTAGCGGCCGAAGCCCTCCCGGGCCCAGGTCTCGGTGGCGTCGAGCCGCTCGACGCGTTCGGCGCCGGTGAGCCCGGCGCGGTCGAGGGCGACCTCGAGCTCGAGCCACACCAGGGTCGCGCCGGCGTCGCGCGCGGCAGAGACCGCCGCTTGGGCGCTCGACGTCACGAGCGCCACGTCGCCGACGACGCCCGACGAGGCATCCGTGAATACCGGAAGCTGCCCCTGCGGCGGACGCGGGATGATGCTCGGGCCTTTCACCGAGAAGCTCTCGCCCTCGAAGTCGGCGTAGTGCACCTTGTCGCGGTCGAAGTAGCGCCAGGTGGTCGTGTCGCGGATGACCGCGTCGTCCTCCCAGCTGTCCCAGAGGCGGCGCGCGACCTCGATGAAGTCGGTCGCGGTCGCCGCGGCGTGCTCGGAGCCGACGGCGTCCCGGCCGTACGCGACGGCGATGCGCGGGTCCGGGTCGACGCCGACGATCCAGCCGGCGCGGCCGTAGGAGGCGAAGTCGACGGTGGCCAGCTGCGTCGCGACATGGAACGGCTCCGAGTACACCGCGTGCGCAGTCGGGATCAGCCCGAGGGCGCCGGTCAGCGGCGCGACGAACGCGGTGCGCTGGATCGCGTCGATGCGCGTGCCGAGCGGTGAGTCGGCGAGCGTCGCCGCGGTGAATCCGGCACGCTCCGCCTCGCGCACGTGCGCCGCGAGGCGCGAGCCGGAGAGCACCTCGCGCGTGTCGAGGCCGAGAGCCCGCGCGGCCGCCGGGTGGGCACCCGCGCCGTCGAGCTCGATGGCAACGGAGAACGGTCGTGGGGTCATTACTTGCTCTCCTCGTGCGAAATGGGCGCCTTCTCCCCCGCCTCGACGGCGACGCCGAGGCGGTTCTCGGCAGGGGGCAGCGGGCAGGTCGCGTGCGGCGTGTAGGCGCACGGCAGGTTGGTCGACCGATTGAAGTCGAGTCGGACGCGGCCCTCGGCGTCGGGGGCCGGCGTGTTCAGACTACGGTTCGCGGCGTAGGTCGTGACGCCACTCGTCAGGTCGGTGAACAGTACGTGCAGGCCGCCGGCCTGGCCGCCCCACGCGAGCAGCGAGCGCGGCCCGTCGAGCTCGAACTCGATCGTGCCGACGGCGTCGTAGACGTGCTGCAGGCCGTCGACCACGGAGCCGACGGTGACCTCACGCGGCGTCTCGAACGGCACGAAGCGCGCGTCGATGACGAAGCGCTCGTCCGGCGCGTAGGCCGGCGTGCCGGTGTAGGCCGAGAGGATCGGCGCGTTCGCGTGGCGCGGCCGGATGATGTCGTTGCCGCCGCGGCGCGCGATCTCGACCGCGGCACGGCCCTCCGGCGCCTCGAAGTAGGCGAACTCGCTCGCGCGCTCGGCCAGCGGCCCGAACTCGTGGCGCCCGGTGATCACGGCGTCACCGAACTCGAGGCTCTCGCCGTCGGCGAGCTCGACGACGATGCCGCCCTCGCCCGTCGACCAGGCGCCGGGAACGTCGTCGAAGCGCTCGGGGGTGCCGGTCAGCCAGCGGATGCTCGTGATGGCGAGGAACCCGTATTCGCTCGCGCGCTGCTCTTCGTGGCGGGCGTGCCACGCGGCCCACGCGTCGGCGAACCCGGTCGCCTGCTCGATCTCGGTGACGGTCATGGATCGACGCTATGGCGGGCGATGCGACGGATGCCACGCGAGCCACGCCACATGACGAACAGTTTCATCCCGTTACGGCTCGTTGCCGCGCAGATGCGGACCCGGCGCGGAGCCTGCTTCTCTCTGGTGCCATGCCCAACATCCACCAGAACATCACCGAGCTGATCGGGAACACCCCGCTGCTCGAGCTCGGCAAGTACGCCGAGAACCGCGGACTCGTCGGCCGGATCGTCGCCAAGGTCGAGTACTTCAACCCGGCAGGCAGCGTGAAAGACCGCGCCGCCCACGCGATCATCCGCCAGGGCGAGATCTCAGAGCAGCTGAAGCCCGGCGGCACGATCGTGGACATCACGAGCGGGAACACCGGCATCGCTCTGGCCGCTCTGGCTGCGCGGCTCGGCTACCGGACCAAGTTCTATCTGAGCGACAACATCAGCCCCGACAAGATCACTCTGCTCGAGGCCTACGGAGCGGAGCTCGTCAAGGTGCCGAACAGTGAGTTCACCGACCCGGCGTTCCTGCCGGCGTTCCTCGAGAAGATCGCGGAGGACAACCCCGAGGCGTTCTTCGCGAACCAGCTAGGCAACCCGGTCAACCCGCAGGTGCACTACGAGACCACCGGCCCCGAGATCTGGCGCGACACCGACGGCGAGGTCGCCGCGATCGTCGGCGCGGTCGGCACGGGCGGCACCATCTCAGGCACCGGCCGCTTCCTCAAAGAGCAGAACCCGAGCATCCACGTGGCCGTCGCCGAGCCCGGCGAGGGCTCGCTGCCGACGCCGGAGAACCCCTACCCCGCCGAGATCGACGGCGTGCACAAGGTCAGCGAGGTCGAGGCCGAGTTCCTGCCCGGCAACTACGACTCGGCGATCGCCGACGAGGTGATCCCGCTCGAGACTCAGCAGGCGCGCGAGACCGCTCAGGCGCTCGCCCGAGAAGAGGGGCTGCTCGTCGGGACCTCGAGCGGCGCGATCCTCTACGCCGCGACGCAGCTCGCCACTCGCCCGGAATTCGCCGGCCGCATCATCGTCGCCGTCCTTCCCGACACCGGCGAGCGCTACCTCTCGGCCGGCACCTTCGGCTGATCCGCCCGATTTCACCCAGCTTCACCCAGCTTCACCCACGACCTGCGCACCATCCCCTGCCACGCACAACAACGAGGAACAACATGAGCGACAACACGCCCAGCTCCCCCGACGACAACCTGCTGCCCAGCGGCGCGCGCATCGACAACACCGCAGCCGACGACCTCGACGCCCCGAAGAAGGTGTCGCGCCGCGGTCTGCTTACCGGCGTCGGCATCGGCGCGGCCATCGTCGTCGCCGGCGGCCTCGGCGGCTGGGCCTTCGTGCGCAGCCAGCCGAAGAAGACGGCCAACGGCCTCGCCGTGACGAAGTCGTGGGCCGACAAGACCATCTCGATCACGAGCCCCAGCGGTGTCTGCGAGGCGCCGCTGATCGTCGCCTACGAGAACGGGCTGTTCGAGAAGGCCGGCCTCAAGGTCAAGCTGCTCAAGACCGGTGACGGCGAGAACGTCGTCGAGGCGGTCGGCTCCGGCAAGTACACGGCGTCGAACGGCATCTTCTTCAACTACCTCGACCCGATCTACAACGGCACCCCCGTCAAGCTCTCGGGCGGCCTGCACCACGGCTGCCTCGACCTGTACGTCCTCTCGGACGGCGGCATCGACACGGTCGCCGACCTCAAGGGCAAGAAGATCGGCGTGACGAGCCTGCAGGGCTCGTCGACGAACTACTTCTCACTCGACCTGCTCGACGCGGGCATCAACTCGAGCCCGGAGGCCAAGCAGGTCGAGTGGGTCGTCATCACCGACCAGACCCTGCTGCCGCAGGCCCTCAAGGACGGCAAGGTCGATGCGATCGCGACGGCCGGCGGATTCCTGCCCGTCATCCAGGCCGTGCAGGACGGCCGGCTCAAGGAGATCTCGAACAACCGCGATCAGAACCTCAGCAAGAACGCCAAGGAACCGTGCTGCGCGGTCGTGCTGAACAACACCTTCGTCAGCGAGGACCCGGTGACCGCCGCGAAGCTCGTCACCGCGTGGGCCGACGGCTCCCGCTGGGCCGGCGCGAACCTCGAGGCGACGGCCAAGCTCGCCGCGGGCAAGTACGTCGCGGGCACGGCGGAGGAGATCCTGCCGGTGCTCAAGACGCTGACCTTCGACCCGTCACCCAAGAACCTGCACCAGGTTCTCGAGCCGGGCATCGAGAAGTACATCAAGACCGGATTCCTGCCGAAGGACACGAACGCCAAGGCCCTCGCCGACAAGGCGTTCGTCGACCTCGGCCTGAACTTCTAAGGACTGCGATGGCAGACATCGTCCAGGCGCTGCCGCGCCCTGCGCAGATCACCACCGCGCTCGAGCGCATCACGAACCCCGAGCGCGTCAACCCGGCGACCGTCGGCGGCGGCATCGCCGCGTGGGTCGTCTTCGCCGGCGTCTCGAAACTGGTGCCGAACAACGTCGACCTTCCGATGTCGGCCACCGGGTCGATCGACGCGGCGACCGGGTTCGTCGTCACCGTGTCGCTCGCGATCGCCGCCGTCTGGGCCGCGATCTGGGTGCTCGGCACTGTGCACGGCCCGGCGCGCGCCTGGGCGGTGCGCCATCTCACCCACGACGCGAAATGGGTGCTCGGTGCGGGCATCTGGTTCGTGTTCTGGGAGTTCACGACGGCGAAGACCGGGTTGCTCGCACCCCCGTACTTCGATGCGCCGCAGCAGATCCTGACGAGTCTCTGGCAGGAGCGCGGCATCCTCTCCGAGAGCCTCGGCGCGTCGCTGCTGCTGCTCGCGGTCGGGTTCGCGGTCGGCCTCGTCGCCGGCCTGGTCACGGGCGTGACCATCGGCTGGTTCCAGGCGGCGAACTACTGGGTGCACCCGATTCTGATCTTCATCGGGCCGGTGCCCTCACTCGCGTGGGTGCCGATCGTCTTCGTGCTCTTCCCGTCGACCTATTCGGGCGCGGTGTTCATGATCGCGCTGAGCGTGTGGTTCCCCATCACGGTGCTCACCCGGGCAGGCATCCTCTCTGTGCCTCGCTCGTACTACGACGTCGCACAGACCCTCGGCGCGAAGGGCTGGTTCCTCGTGGCGCGCGTGAGCCTGCCCGCCGCCCTGCCGAGCATCTTCACCGGCGCGTTCATGGCCCTCGGCGCCTCGTTCGTGAGCCTCACCGTCGCCGAGAACTTCGGCGTCAACGCGGGCCTCGGCTGGTACCTCAACTACATGAAGGGCTTCGGGAACTACCCGGGCCTGTACGCCGGCATCGTCGTGCTCGTCGTCGTCTGCGGCGCCGCGCTGACGCTGCTGTTCCGCCTCCGCAACTTCGTGCTGCGGTGGGAGAAGGAGCTGACCAGATGGTGACCACGACCGGCCGCGGCGCCCCCATCGACCTCGTCGAGGTGACGCAGGCGTTCCGCAGCAAGGGCAACGATCTGCTCGTGCTCGACGACGTCTCGTTCTCGGCGAAGCCCGGAGAGTTCATCGCTCTCGTCGGCCCGAGCGGTTCGGGCAAGTCGACGCTCATCCGTCTGCTCGCGGGCCTCGACAAGCCGCTGTTCGGGAAGGTCTACGTCGACGGCAAGCCCGTCTCGGGGCCCGACCCCAGCCGCGCCCTCGTCTTCCAGGACCCGACGCTGCTGCCGTGGCGCTCGGTGCGCCAGAACGTGGCGCTCGGGCCGCAGGCGCGTGGCATCCTCAAGGACTCGGGCGACAAGATCGACGAGGTCCTCGAGCTGGTCGGGCTCTCTGATTTCGCGGATGCCTACCCGTCGCAGATCTCGGGCGGAATGGCTCAGCGCACGGCGCTCGCCCGCGCTCTCGTCAACGAGCCGTCCGTGCTGCTGCTCGACGAGCCGCTCGGCGCGCTCGACGCGCTCACCCGCCGGGTGCTGCAGGGCGAACTGGCGAAGCTCTGGCAGCAGCGCGGCTTCACAGCCGTCCTCATCACGCACGACGTTCCGGAGGCGCTCGTGCTCGCCGACCGCGTCGTCGTCTTCTCGCCGCGCCCCGCCAAGGTGCAGGACATCATCGACGTCGACCTGCCGCGCCCGCGCGACCAGTCGAGCCCCGAGTTCATCGCGCTGCGCGATCGCATCCTGGGCGAGCTGGATGCCGCAGGCCTGCAGCCCGACGAGTTGGAGAACGCGTCGTGAGGAAGCTCTTCGCCGCAGGTGCCGTGGTCGTGGCATCCGTCGCCCTCGCTCTCGTCGCCGCGCCCGCGGCGGACGCGCACGTCACGGTGGGCGCCTCGTCGGCCGAAGCGGGCGGCTACTCGGTGCTGACCTTCCGGGTGCCCACCGAGTCGGCGACCGCGGGCACGGTCTCGCTCACGGTGCAGCTGCCGACCGATCACCCGTTCACGTCGGTGTCGTATCAGCCGCTGCCGGGCTGGTCGGCGAAGCTCGTCACCTCGAGGCTGCCGAAGCCGCTGAAGGACGATGACGGCAACACCATCACCTCTGCCGTGACCCAGGTCGTGTGGACGGCGACCGATGGCGGCCTCGCGCCCGGCCAATTCGGTCAGTTCCCGCTCTCGGTCGGCCCTCTGCCCGACGCAGGCACGCTGTTCCTGCCCGCGATCCAGAAGTACTCGGACGGCACCGAGGTCGACTGGTCGCAGCAGGCGCAGGGCGGGGCGGAGGCGGAGCACCCGGCCCCGAGCATCCGGATCACGAAGAGCGCCGATGCCGCGGCCGGCGCCGCCCCGGCCGCGAACCTCTCGGTGACCGCAGCCGCAGCGACCCGCTCCCCCGCGAACCGCTGGGCGCTCGGCTTCGGCGTCGCCGGAGTCGTCGTGGCGCTCATCGCCTCAGCCACCGCGGTCGTCGCGCTGCATCGCGCGCGGCCGTGACAAGCCGGCCGAGGGCGCGCTGGCGCCGTTACGCGCAGGTCGCGGCGCTCGGCGCCGCCCTCGGCCTCCTTATTGCCGGGGCCGGGGCCGTGCTGCCGCAGCAGCCGGCCTCGGCCCACGCCTATGTCGTCTCGACCGCGCCGGCCAACGGGGCCGAGCTGAGCACGGCGCCCGGCAGCGTGCGGGTCACTTTCGACGAGGCGGTGACGCTGCCTGGGACGGCCGACGAGGCGACCGTGCTCGACGAATCCGGCACGCGCGTCGACACCGGCGCGCCGCAGCTGAGCGCCGACCGCACCGTTCTCACGATCGGCGTCAAGGCGGGCATTCCGAAGGGCGCTTACATTGCCAGCTGGTCGGTCATCTCGGCCGACACCCACCCCGTCGGCGGCTCGCTCGAGTTCGGCTACGGGGTTCCGGCCACCGCCGCCGCTGCCGCGCAGCCGGCCGCCGCCGAGCCCAGTGCGCTGCTGTCGCTGCTCGTGGGCGTCGCGAAGGGGCTGCTGTACCTCGCGCTCGTCGTCGGCCTCGGCGTGCCGGTCGCCGCGGTGCTGCTCGGCGCCGCCGCCGACGAGCGCCGACTCGTGCTGCGCACAGCGCTGCTCGGCATCGCGGCCGCGGCGGTGGCATCCGCTCTTCAACTCGTTCTTCAGCACCTGTGGGAAGCGGGCGCGATCGCGACCTTCGCCGGCTCGTCGTACGCGATCGCGGTCTACGTGCGCCTCGCGGCGCTGGCGATCGCCGGCCTCGCAGCCGGGCCCGCTGCGGCGGACCGGCCGCGCCGCGCCGCTCGCGCCGTGTTCACGGGCGCCTCGCTCGTCGCGGTCGGCACCGTCGTCGTCAACGGGCACGGCGGCTCGCACGCCTGGTGGTACTTCGCCTCGACCGCGCTGCACGCGATCTCGGCGGTCGCCTGGCTGGGCGGGCTCACAGTTCTCGGCTGGCTGCTGCTGCGCGGGCGGCTGAGTGCCGACAGGCTGGGCCGGATGCCGCACTGGTCGCTCTACGCCGGGGTGAGCGTCGCCACCCTCGCGCTGTCGGGCGTGGTGCAGGGGCTCGTCGAGGTGCGCTACCCCGGCGCGCTCGTCACGACCCAGTACGGCTGGATCCTGCTGATCAAGCTCGCCCTCGTCGCCGCGGTGCTCGCCGTCGCGATCGGCGGCCATCGGTGGGTGCGCCGCGAGAGCCGCGCCGCGGCGGCCTCCCGCGACGCGCGCCCGGCGCCGGGGCGCACCGCCCGCCTGCGGAACCGCGTGCGCTGGGAGGCCGCAGTGGCGGCATCCGTCGTCATCGTCTCCGGTGTGCTGTCGTCGATCACGCCCGCCTCCGCCGACTACGCGCCCACCGCGACCCGGCACGAGACGATCGGGCCCTATGCGGTGACCCTCGAGGTCGCGCCCGCCCGCACCGGGCCGGAGACGCTCAAGATCACGGTGCTCGAGCCCAGCTTCAACGCGGCGCTGCCCGAATCGCTCGACGTCACGCTCGGCCAATCCGGCGGACCCGTGAAAGCGCTGAAGGTGCAGTTCCCCTACCGCATCGCCGGGGTGCTGCACCCCGGCAAGCCGACCCCCGTCGCCTTCACGAGTGCCGCGGTCACGGTGCCGCGCACGGGCGAATGGACGGCGAGCGTCACCGTCGTCGCCGGGCCGCTCGAGCAGTACACCGCCGATCTCAGCTACCAGGTGCATTAGGAAGAGGAACAGATGACCCGCTTCGAATCCGTCGCGGAGGCGATCGGCGGCACGCCGCTGATCCGACTCACGAAGACCGGTCTGCGCCCGCGCATCTACGTCAAGCCCGAGTGGTACAACCCGGGCGGCAGCGTGAAGGACCGCGCCGCCCTCTCGATGCTGCGCGCCGCCGAGGCCGACGGACTGTTGCGCCCCGGCGGCACGGTCGTCGAGACCACGAGCGGCAACACGGGCATCGGCTTGGCGCTCTATGCCGCGCATCTCGGCTACCGCTCGGTGATCTTCACGAGCTCGAGCATCTCGAAAGAGAAGCGCGACCTGCTCGTCGCCCACGGCGCCGAGCTGCGGCTCGTCGACGCGTTCGTGCCCAAGTCGCACCCGGACTCGCTCAAATCGGTGGCCGAGCGCTTCGTCGCGTCGACACCGGGGGCGTGGCTCGCGAACCAGTACGACAACCCGGCGAACCCCGCCGCGCACGTCGCTTCGACGGGCCCCGAGATCTGGGCCGACACCGAAGGCGCCGTCACCCACTTCGTCGCGACCGTCGGCACCGGCGGCACGATCTCGGGCACGGGGCGCTACCTCAAGGGCATCTCGGGCGGCCGTGTGCGCGTGATCGGCGCCGACCCCGCGACCTCGAGCTACTCGGGCGGCGACGGCAGTCAGAAGTTCATTGAGGGCGCCGGCCACTTCGTGCACCCGCTCGCCGACGAGGATGTCTGGCCGCAGTCGCTCGACCTCTCCGTCATCGACGCCTATGAGTCGGTGACCGACGCAGAGG
This sequence comes from Gryllotalpicola daejeonensis, assembly GCF_039538145.1. NCBI lineage: Bacteria > Bacillati > Actinomycetota > Actinomycetes > Micrococcales > Microbacteriaceae > Gryllotalpicola > Gryllotalpicola daejeonensis. Next base: position 833,063 of record NZ_BAABBV010000001.1, read on the forward strand.
CGATCGCCACCATCCGCGACGTCGCGCGCAGCGAGGGGCTTCTCGCGGGCGGCTCGTCGGGCGTTGCGCTGACGGCCGCGTTCCGGCTGGCTGCGACGCTCACCGAGGAGGACACGGTCGTGGTGCTGCTGCCGGACTCCGGTCGCGCGTATCTGTCGACCTACTACAACGACGACTGGCTGCTGGCGAACGGATTCCGCGCCGAGTCAGGGGCCGTCGTCGGAGATCTCGCCGCCCCGCTGCGGGCGGTCGGGCGCACGCGCACCGGGGCGTCGGCGGCCCGCGAGCTCGCGTCGGTCATCGCGGGCGACGAGCCCGTCGCCGTGCTCTATGGGCGCCCTCTGCCGAACGCCGCCCCGCACCATGCCGACATCGCAGGCTGGACGACCGCAGCGCGTCTCGCCGAAGCCGATACGGCGGGCGCCGCGGCGGTGGCAACCGGGGTGCGGCTCGGTGCGGGTGAGCCCGTCGCCGCGGCGGCGGCGCGCGCGGCATCCCTCGATCCCGACTGGCAGGTCGCCCTCGTGCTCGACCAGGGTCGCGTGAGCGGCTTGGTCACGCGAGCTCGGCTGAACGCTCACCGCGTCGCCACTTCTGGCGCTACCGCCGCGATCTTGGCGCCGAAAGTGGCGACGCACTGATTCCCGCTACGGCGCCGAGGGCGAACCCGCCCTGGTGACGTACTCGCGCGCCTGATCTTCGTCCATCACGACCATGCCGCGGATGCCGTGCGCCGAGCGGGCGAGCGCATCGATCCAGTACTTGTTCAGCTCGGGCGGCTTCGATCCGCTGAAGCGGAACGCCATCGGAATCTGCGGCGAGATCCAGAGGCTGATCCGCCCCGAGCCGTCTTCCACCGGGACCTGCCAGTTCAGCAGGAACGACTCGCCGATCCGCAGCTTCGCGGTGATCGCGATTTTGAGGTGCGCCAGCACGCGGTCGTCGAACCGATAGTCCGCTCCTGCGTAGGTCAGCGTGCCCATGGCGTCTCACTTGTCATCAGGGTCGAGAGTACGGATGCTTGGTGCGGGCCGCCTCACCCCGAGGGGTGTATCTCCTCCCCCTTAGCATGGAGGCATGGCACCGATCCGCATCGCGCTGGTCAACGACTACGAGGTCGTCGGCAAAGGGCTCGCAGCGATGCTGCGCGGCTACCAGGACACCTTCGAGATCGTCGAGCTCGACGCGGGAACCGTGCCGAGCACGCAGGTGGACCTCTCGCTGTACGACACGTTCGCGGCGGCCGCCGGCGACCGTGACGAAGTGAAGGCGCTCGCACACAACCCACTGGCGGGAAGGGTCGTCGTCTACTCGTGGGATCTCGACGAGCAGCTCGTCGCGCGGGCTCTGGCGAACGGCGCGGCCGGCTACGTATCGAAGGGCCTGCCGGCGCGTGAACTCGTCGCCGCGCTACTGGCTGTCCACAGAGGCGAGGGCCCCGTGCACGCGGTTCCGGAGGGCGCACCCGCCGCAACCATCGGCGACTGGCCGGGCCGCGAAGAAGGGCTCACTCAGCGCGAGGCAGAGATTCTCGCGCTGATCACGCAGGGCCTGAGCAACGCCGAGATCGTCGAGCGCACGCACCTGTCGATCAACTCGATCAAGTCCTACATCCGCTCCTGTTACCGCCGCATCGGAGTCACGAACCGCTCGAACGCGATCCTGTGGGGCGTCGAGCACGGCTTCCGCCCCGACCACGCGCGGCACGTGCCGAATACGGTCAGCGACCGCCGGTGAGCTTGCGGTCGCGCTGCGCGACGCCGGCCGTTCCGTAGGGGTAGTCGTCCACCCGCGGCGTGCTGACCTGCGACAGCGTGCGCAGCTCGTCGGCCGTCAGCTCGAGGTCAGCAGCACCGAGGTTGTCAGCGAGCTGGTCGAGGTTGCGCGCCCCGAGGATCACGCTGGTCACCGCCGGCTGCGCTCCCAGCCACGCCAGCGCGACCTGCGACTTGGAGACGCCATGCGCGTCGGCGACACGCCCGACGGCATCGATGACCTCCCACGTGCGCGGGTCCGCGTTGCGTGCCTCCCACGCCTCCATGCCGCGCTTCGGGTTCTCGCCGAGCCGCGTCGCACCGGTCGGGTCCACGTCGCGCTGGTACTTCCCGCTCAGCCAGCCGCCGGCGAGCGGCGACCACGGCAGCAGTCCGATGCCCGCGTCGAGCGCGGCGGGCACCACCTCGTGCTCGATGTCGCGCACGAGCAGGTTGTACTGCGGCTGCAGCGTGACGGGGGCCGGCCACCCGTGGGCGCGCGCGACGTGCACCGCCTTCGTGAGCTGCCAGCCGAGGTAGTTCGAGAAGCCGTAGTATGCGATCTTCCCCGCGGCGACCGCCTCGGCGAGGAATCCCAGGGTCTCTTCGATCGGGGTGTGCGCGTCCCACGCATGCATCTGATACAGGTCGATCTGCTCGACGCCGAGGCGCCGCAGCGACGCGTCGAGCGCCCGGCCGAGGTGGCGGCGGCTGAGGCCGAGATCATTGACGCCCTCCCCCATCGGGAACCGGCCCTTGGTCGCTATCACGACGTTCTGCGCCTCGGTCGGGTGGGTGGCGAGCCAGTGGCCGATGATCGTCTCGGAGCCGCCGCTGCTGTACACGTCTGCCGTGTCCACGAAGTTGCCCCCGGCTTCGATGAAGGCGTCGAGGATGCTGTGCGAGGTGGCCTCGTCGGCCTCCGCGCCGAAGGTCATGGTGCCGAGGGCGAGGTTCGAGACGACGGTTCCGCTGGTTCCGAGGGTGACGTAGCGCATAGTTCGATTCTGCCCACAGCAGGCGCGGCCGAAACGGCCCAGTCACGCTGGCACTCGAAGGCCGTGAGTGCTAATTTAGGTCATGTCGGGGGCCCGAGCGCGCCGGCCCCCAACCAGCCGGTTCATGAGCCCGGGTCGCTCGCCGCCCCAGGGCCGCGTCCAGCTCGTGAGCAGCAGACGCCGCCACCGCATCCGCGGTGCAGGGCGATCTGGCATCCGCAGCGGACCGACCCGGGCTCCCGGCCGACAGCCGCCTGTCCGCCTGCCTGTGTCCATGCCAAGGAGTCCGCGTGACCATCGCCGCCGACCGTTCTCGACTCGCTCCGCGCCCGGTGCGCGAGCTGCCGCCCGAGCTGCTCGACGTCCAGCTCGACGTCGTGCACCCTGACGACGAACCCGACACCGGGCCGAGCTCCGAGCTGCTGCTGGCGTGCAGCGCGATCTTCGCCGGCGTGTTCAGCGCCGCCCTGCTGGCCGGCGAGCTGGCTGTGCGGCTGGTCGGCTGGCGCCTGTGGTGACGGTGTCGCGCGCCGGTGGTTCGACGGGGTGGGTTCTCTCGAGCTGACTTCCCTCGACGTCGACGTCCGGAACGAGGCGGTCGAGCCACTTCGGGAACCACCAGGCCGCCCGCCCCAGCAGGTGCATTGCGGCCGGGATCAGCAGCATCCGCACGATGAACGCATCGGCGAGCACGCCGAAAGCCAGGCCGAATCCGATCGGCTTGATCATCGACGAATCCGCGAAGATGAAGCCGGCGAACACCGAGATCATGATGATCGCCGCGGCCGTCACGACCGTGCGCCCGGCATGGAACCCGCGTTGCACCGCGATGCGCGCGGACGCGCCGTGAACGTATGCCTCACGCATGCCCGAGACGAGGAACAGCTGGTAGTCCATCGCGAGTCCGAAGAGCACTCCGACCAGGATGATCGGCAGGAAGCTCAGAATCGGCGCCGGGTCGTGCACGCCGAAGACGGCGCCCAGCCAGCCGAGCTGGAAGATCGCGGTCAGGCCGCCGAGAGTCGCCAGCAGCGACAGCACGAAGCCCGCCGTCGCGACGACCGGCACGAGGATCGACCGGAAGACGACGATCAGGATGATCAGCGAGAGCCCCACCACGACGGCCAGGTAGAGCGGCAAGGCATCCCCCAGCTTCTGTGAGACGTCGATCGCCGCGCTCGCATTGCCGGCGACGCCGAGATCCAGCTCGCGCAGCGCATGCACCAGCTGCTCGGTCTCGACGCTGTCGGGGCCGCCCGACGGGATCACCTCGAATGCGATCGCCTCCTTGTCGTCCGAGGTTCCGATCGGCACGACCGAGACGACGTGCGGTTGGGCCGCGATCTTCTCGCCGAGTTGGACCTCGTGGGCGACCAGCGTGTCGTCGGTGACCTTCTGTGGAAGATCGGCGACGACGACCAGCGGTCCGTTCTGACCGGCCCCGAAGGCATCCTCGACGGCCTTGTACGCCTTGTACTGCGTGCTCGCCGCATTCTCTGACGCGCCGGTCGGCAGGTTCAGCCGCATCTGCGCGGCGGGAACGGCGACGACGCCCAGCACCGCGACGCCGAGCACGAGCGTCACGATCGCGCGCCACGTCGGCATCGGCTTCTGCGGAACCCGGTGGTGGTCGGCGTGGCCGATAGAGGCGCGCTCCGTCCTCTTCAGGATGCGCGGCCCGATCAGCGACAGCATGGCCGGGGTGAAGGTGATGGCGACCAGGATCGCGGTGGCGACAGCGACCGCACCGACGGTGCCCATGAGGCCGAGGAACGGGATGCCGGTGACGTTCAGCGCGAGCAGTGCGACGATCACGGTCGACCCGGCGAACACCACGGCGTTTCCCGAGGTGCCGTTCGCGAGGCCGATCGACTCGTGCGCATCGACGCCGCGCTTGAGCTGGGTGCGGTGCCGGTTGAGGATGAACAGCGAGTAGTCGATGCCGACGGCGAGGCCGAGCATGAGACCGAGGGTCGGCGTCGCCGACATGAACTGGACGATTCCGGAGAACGACAGGGATGCCAGCGCTGAGACCCCCACGCCGACGAGGGCCGACAGCAGCGGCAGCCCGGCGCCGACGAGGGTGCCGAGCATCACGAAAAGCACGATCGCGGCGATGACGACACCCGCGATCTCGCCGACGCCGACCGAGGCCGGCACGCTCTGCGCGAGGTCGTTGGACACGTGCACCGCGACACCGTCGATGTCGGCATTCTGCGCCTGATCGATGATCTTCGTCTTGAGCGGCTGCGGCAGCTCGATCGCCGGCGTACTGAACTGCAGGGTGCCGAGCGCCGTGGATCCATCGCTCGAGACGAAGCGCAGGTCCTTCGACAGGGCGAGCAGCCTGTCGCCCTGATCGAGCTGCTTCTGCTGCGCGTCGAGCTTGGCCTGGGCTGCGGCAAGCTGCTGGGGCGGCAGCTGCGCGCTCTGCACATCCAGCTGCTGCCGGGCAGCCGCGAGTTGCTGCCGGCCGGCCTCGAGTTGCGCGCGCTGGTCGGCGAGCTTGGCCTGGCTCTCGAACGGATTCACCGCAGAAGCCACGCCGTCGTCCTTGGCGATACGCGTCAGCAGGTCACCGATCTCGGTCTTCTGCTGCGCCGTGAAGGCCGAGCCGTCCTCGGTCGCGAAGACAAGTGTGCCGCTGCCGCCGCTCGCCGAGCTGAATCGGCTGCTGAGCTCGTCGGTCACCTTGCTGGTCGCGGTTCCCGGAACGCTCACCGACGACGAGATCGCACCGTGGAACAGGCCGTATGCCGCACCGGCCAGCCCGAGGATGACGACCCACGCGATGACGACGGCCCAATGGCGACGCGCGCAGAAGCGCCCCAGTCGATAGAGAAGCCCGGCCATGCGATCCCCTGGTCCTTTCTCAGTCAGCGGCTCGGAAACCCGAGCCCAGTCGGCTGAACAGGTCGCCGACGAGGCGATCCCACGCAGCGAGCGACCGCGCGCCGAGGGACGCCCCGGTCTGCGCGACCCAGCGGTCGGCGATCACGACGACGCCGGCCATGACGGCGCCGAACATGATCTCGACGTCGAGCGGGTCGGCGCCGCCGCTGCGCCGCGCGATCTTCTCGACGGAGTCGCGCGCGATGCGGTTGAACGCGATCTGCTTCAGTGCGTCGGCGCGTGCCGCCGCCGCGGGCGTCGTGTCCGGCCCGCCGAGGATCGTCACGATCGCATTGATGGCGCGGGCGAGCTCGGGCGAGCGCATGGCCGTCTCGAACGTGCCGAAGAGAAACGCAGAATCGATGGCGGATGCCTCATCGCTGCCGATCCGCGCCACAAGGTCGTCCACCACGACGGCCAACAGCTCGGTGCACAGCGTGATGAGGATGTCGTCGACGGTGGCGAAGTGGTTGAAGATCGTGCGGCGCGAGACATCCGCTCGCTCCGCCAACTCGTCCACGCTGAAACCGGGGCCGCCCTGCTCGGCGATCAGCTCGCGGGCCGCGTCGAGGATCGCCGTGCGGTGCCGCGCCTTCGCGGCGGTGCGCCGATCCGCTTGCTCGAGAACCATGTTCTTACACTAAGTGCGTCGTTGCACTCAGTGCAGATTCATGGTGCGGATTGCCAGCGAGCGCAGGCCGATATCGTCGCCGCCCCTCCTTGGAACGATGCAAACGTATTCCTCAACGCCCGAAGGCGGCGTATTCTCTGACCCCATGACGACGACGACTGAGACCCACATGACGACGTCGACCTGCCCGATCTGCGGCGATGGCCTGCGTCGGTCCGACGCGGCACTGAGGTGCGACACCTGCGAGCTCGACTACGAGCCGGACCGCGCCGACACCTAGCGTGGGCCCGCACAGCAGCCGGATACACGAAAGCCCCCGACCGAAGCCGGGGGCTTTCCGATGTGACCCCAGCGGGATTTGAACCCGCGTTACCGCCGTGAGAGGGCGACGTCCTAGGCCGCTAAACGATGGGGCCGGACTTGCTGCGCCAGCGGCGCAACGGGTTCTACTTTACATGGCGCCGGCGGGCTCACAAAATCGAGCGGACGAGCGCCGCTACCTCAGCAGCCGCACCGCGCCGGGCACGACGGTGACCTCCACAGGCAGCGGCCCGATGCGCTCGCCGTCGGCGTATGCAACAACCGCGGGTGCCTCGATGCGGACGCTGCGCACCTTCTCGAGGTGGACCTCCGGCTCGTTCGTGTGCTCGCCCCTGAACACCTTGGGGAAGATGCGCAGGAACCTCGGCCGGGACATCCGATCCACCACGAACAGATCGAGCAGCCCGTCGTCCATCGCGGCGCTCGGCGCGATCTTCATGCCCCCGCCGATCGAGGTGTGGTTCGCAACCGCGACGAGCATGGCGTCGAACTCGCGCTGCTGCCCGTCGACGACGACGCGGTAGTGCGGCGCGCGAAACGTCAGCAGCTCGCGCACGACGGCGATCGTGTAGCGCCGCTCGCTGTTGGGCCACGACATGAAGTTCGCACGCTCGTTGACGGCGGCGTCGAAGCCGGCGGAGAGCGCACCGAGCATCCAGGTCGTGTGGACGCCGTGCACCACGCGGCCCGCATCGACCACAGCCGGCTCGCTCTCGAGCGCCGTCACGATCAGGGCAGCGGCGGCGGCAGGGTCGCCGAGGGGCATCCCGATGTTCCGGGCGGTGTCGTTGCCCGTTCCGACCGGCACGACGCCCAGGGGGATCCCGGTCTCGGCCACCGCGTTCACTCCGAGGCTCACCATGCCGTCGCCGCCGACGACGATGAGCGCTGCGCTCTCAGGCGCGGTCACCGCGCGCACCTCGCGCTCGACTTCGCGCCGCAGCAGCTCGTAGTTCGGCTGGCGAACCTCGATGACGGTGTGACCCGCCGCGGCCAGCGCTTCGGCGGCGGCGGCGCCCGCGCCGTGATGGCGCCCGAAGGCTGCGGTCGGATTGATCGCGACGATCAGTCGCCTGGGTCGCTTCGTTGGGCTCGGCGGCATGAGTCACCATCTTCCGGCACAGCGCCATAGCCTGGCAACATGCGCATCACAAAGCTGGAACATGCCGCGTTCGTCCTCGAGAAGGACGGCGCGAAGCTCGTCGTCGACCCGGGCAACTTCGCCCGCCCGCTGCCCGACGCGACCGGAGTCGCCGCAATCGTGATCACCCACGAGCACGCCGACCACTGGGACGCGCCGCACCTGCAGGCGGTGCTCGAGGCGAACCCCGCCGTGCCGATCTATGGCCCGCAGGGCGTCAAGGATGCCGCGCAGGGCTTCGATGTGACGGTGGTCGCACCCGGCGATTCGGTCGTCGCCGGCCCCTTCGAGCTCGAGTTCTTCGGCGGCCGTCACGCCGAGATCCACTCCTCGATCCCGATCGTCGACAACGTCGGCGTCTCGATCGACGGCGGCGCGGTGTACTACCCCGGCGACTCCTTCACCGTGCCCGAGGGTGTCGAGGTCGACGTGCTCGCGGCGCCGTCGAGCGCCCCGTGGCTGAAGGTCGGCGAGGCGATGGACTTCGTGCTCGCCGTGAAGCCCCGCCGCGCGTTCCCGACGCACGAGATGATCAACTCCGAGCCGGGCAAGGCGATGGCCAAGGCCCGCATCGAGTGGGCCGCTCAGCAGAACGGCGGAACGCTGCTCGACCTGACGGCGGGCGACTCCGCCGAGCTCTGAGCCTCGGCGAGCTCGTCGAGCAGCCGAAGCACGGCGCGCGCGACCCGGTCGTTCTCACGGAAGCTCATGGCATCCGTGAGCGGCCGGGCGAACGCGCCGGCGTTCGGCGCCGAGGTGAACGGCCCGATGGCAAAGCGCGCGGCATGCGGCTCGCCGTCAGGGCCGATGAGGCGCGAGTCGTCCGGGTGCACGGTGAGGAGAGGGGCGACGGATGCCTGCCCGGCGGCATCTCGCAGCGCGGGGTTCTCACTGGCGTGCGCCGCTTCCTCAGGAAGCCACGCGTCGACCAGATAGCGCGACACGAGCTCGCCAGGGACGGAGGGGCTCGACGCGCGGAACACGCCGGCCGAGGCATCCGCTCGCACCTCGAGCTCAGCCCCCAGAAAACGCACGACGCCCGCTTCGGCGAGCGCGAGCAGCTCCTCGAGCCGGTGCACCGGCGGCCCAGAGGCGACGTAGCTGAAGAAGGCTTTGAACCACGGCGGCACCTCGATGCCCGAGCCGCCGATGGCGAAGAACGCGAACAGCAGCGAGGTGAAGAAGCCGAGCGTCGCCGAGTGCTCTGCGGCGGTGCGCCGGTGCACGTCATCGACGATGTAGTCGATCAGATGGCGCTGCAGCGCATCATGATCGGCGAACTCGAGACCGGCGAGCGGACGGTCGAAGGCCGTGAGATCAAGCGCATCGGCGGGGTCGACGAGTGCGTCGGCGACCAGGGCGCGCAGCTCGTCCGACCAGGGGTCGAGCGTGGCGAACCGCTCGAGGAACTCACCCCACGGCATCCGCACCCGCTCAGGGTGGCCGAGGAACAGCTCGTGGTAGTACCCGTGCAGCGCCTCCTGCGCGAGTAGCGGCCAGACGTCTGCCGCGAAGTCGGCGCCACGCGCGCCGAGCTCCGCCGCGATCTCGCGCGTGAAGAACCGCTGCTCGGGCCGCGGCGCCACCAGCTGCGAGGTGACCTTCGAGTGATACGGCACGCCGCGCCGCGACCCGAGGTGCAGCCGCGGCTCGTTGCCGCTCGGCAGGTAGCGCAGGCCGCCGGGCGCCGCGTTGTCGGGCTCGAAGCGGCCGCCGCGGCCGAGCGTGAGCAGCACGACGAGGTCGATGGCCGCGAGCCCCATGCCGCGCACGATGACCTCGGCCCCCGGCGGAAGCCCGTCGAGGTCGGCGTCGGCGGTGAACGCCGGCGCGAGGTAATACGCGTCGTGCTCGCGCGCGAAGCGGTCGAGTAGCTCGTGCTCACCGGCGAGCTGCGAGCCGTTGTGGCCCAGCGCGTACAGCACGGCGTCGGCCGCCAGGGTGGTGCCGTCTGCGAGGCCCACCCGCTGGTGGTCGCCGTCTTCGGCGACGGAGACGGCCGAGGTGCGCAGCCACTCGACCTCGACGCCCTCGGGCAGCCGGGCCAGCGTGCGGCGGTGGAACCAGTCGAGATAGAAGCTCTGCAGGCGGCGCGTCGGGAAGCTGGAGGGTCCCAGCGCCTCGAGCTCGGCGCGCACCGCATCGTCGTCGACGACCACGTCGAGCTCGCCCGCCCGGAACTGCTCCGCCCACTCCGACAGCGAGGGTCCGGGGGTGATCGGCCCCTCGACCGTGCACGAAGCATCCGTGAACATGGTCACGTCGGCGGCGAGCGAGTTCAGCTTGAGCAGCGGCGACTGGTCGTAGCGCCAGAGGCGACCGGGCCCCGGCTGATACGGATCGATGAGGACGATACGGATGCCTGCCGCCACGGCGCCCTGCCCGAGCTCACCTGCCCGCAGATTCTCGACGACGCGCTCGAGCCAGCCGACACCGCGTGGGCCGGCTCCGAGCACGGCGACGGTGAGCGGTGGCATGACTGCCAGCATGCCCTGCGGCGCTCCGGGCGCCGGCCGCATGTTGCGCTGTGTTGCGGCGGTTACGGGATGTTTCCCCGGCGTTTCCGCCTCGCGAAGCATCCGCATAGCGTGCCGAACCATGACCACCGCATCCCTTCGCTCCGGCGTCAGCGCGCCCGCGAGTCCGGAGCACCGCGCCCAGCTCGTGCCCGCCGCCGCGCTCACGCGGCGCGTGCAGCCGTTGCGGCGCCCCTGGCAGTGGGTCGCGACCGGCGTCGTGCTGCTGCTCGCGCTGAACTTCGGTCAGACGCTCTTCACGAACCCCGCGTGGGAGTGGAGCCGCGTCGGCCACTGGTTCTTCAACCCCGCGATTCTCACGGGCCTGACGATCACCCTCGAGGCGACCGCGATCAGCGCCGTGGTGAGCTTCGTCGGGGGCGTCATCGTGGCTCTCGCCCGGCGCTCGCGCAACCGCGTGCTGAGCGGCGCCGCGTGGCTGTATATCTGGGTCTTCCGGTCGATTCCGCTGATCCTCGTGCTGGTGTTCCTGTACAACCTCGCCTCTCTCTACCCGAAGATCGGCGTCGGCATCCCCTTCGGCCCTCAGCTGCAGTTCTCGACGACGAACGTGCTCTCGGACTTGACGCTCGGCGTCGTGGGCCTCAGCCTCGCCGAGATCGCCTTCGCGGCCGAGATCGTGCGCTCGGGGCTCGTGGCGGTGGACCTCGGCCAGCACGAGGCGGCGAAGGCCCTCGGCATCCCCCGCTATCGCCAATTCACCCGCATCGTGCTGCCGCAGGCGCTGCGCACGATCGTGCCGGGCTACGTCAACCAGATCGTCGGGCTGCTCAAGTCCAGCTCGCTGCTGTTCTACGTGAGTGTGCTCGACCTGTTCGGCGTCGTGCAGAACCTTCAGTCGACCTACCCCAGCGAGGTCATCCCGCTGCTGGTGGTCGCGAGCGTCTGGTACCTGATCCTCACGAGCGCGATCGCCCTCGTGCAGTACTTCGTCGAGCGGTTCTACAACCGCGGCCTGAAGGGGGCACGATGAGCGCCACCTCGGCAGCGGCCGTGCAGATCGTCGGCGCGCACAAGTCCTTCGGCGACAAGAAGGTGCTGCGCGGCATCGACCTCTCGATCGAGCCCGGCACCGTCACCGCGATCCTCGGGCCGTCCGGCTCCGGCAAGTCGACGCTGCTGCGCGCGGTGAACCACCTCGAGAAGCTCGACGAGGGGTACGTCGCCGTCGACGGCGAGCTGATCGGCGTGCACCTCGTCGGCGACCGGCTCAAAGAGCTGCACGAGAAGCAGATCCTGCGCCAGCGCGCCCGCATCGGCTTCGTCTTCCAGAACTTCAACCTGTTCCCGCACCTGACGGTGATCGAGAACATCGTCGAGGCGCCGGTGGCGACCGGCAGGCTGCCGAAGGCGGCGGCGCGCGAACGCGCCCTCGAACTGCTCGCGCAGGTGGGGCTCAGCGACAAGGCGGATGCCTTCCCTCGCCAGCTCTCCGGTGGCCAGCAACAGCGCGTCGCGATCGCCCGCGCGCTCGCCCTCGACCCCCAGCTGATCCTGTTCGACGAGCCCACCTCGGCGCTCGACCCCGAACTGGTCGGCGAGGTGCTCGCCGTGATCCGCCGGCTCGCCGAGACCGGGCGCACGCTCGTCGTCGTCACGCACGAGATCGGCTTCGCCCGAGAGGTCGCCGACCACGTCGTGTTCCTCGACGAGGGCGTGATCGTCGAGCAGGGCTCCCCCGGCGACGTGCTCGTGAATCCCACGCACGCCCGCACGCGCGACTTCCTGGCGCGTGTGCTCTGACCTGACCCTTCACCCCAACCAAGAGAAGAGAAACCCATGACGACCCCCATCACCCGCCTGCGCCGCGCAGGCGCCGGGCTGCTGGTCGCCGGCGCGCTCATCGCGTCCGTCGCCGGCTGCGCCGCCAGCTCGGCCGACGCCAGCACCCAGAGCGCCAAGGGCACGGTCACCGTCGGAGCGCACAGCAACGGCGCCGCGAAAGAGACCACCATCGATGTCTCGACCGTTGCGAAGATCCGGGCCGAGCTCCCCGCGTCTGTGCGCAAGAGCGGCGAGCTGAAGATCGGCGTCGGCGCGCTGCCCGCGGGCTTCCCCCCGCTCGCCTTCACCGGCGACGACCAGAAGACCCTGACCGGCGCGGAGCCCGACCTCGGCCGCCTCGTCGCCGCCGTCTTCGGCCTCAAGCCCGTCGTCTCGAACGCCACGTGGGACAACCTGTTCGTCGGCATCGACACGGGCAAGACCGACATCGGCTTCTCGAACATCACCGACACCGAGCAGCGCAAAGAGAAGTACGACTTCGCCTCGTACCGCGACGACAACCTCGCGCTCGAGGTGCTCAAGAAGAGCACCTGGAAGTGGACCGGGCCCGACTCGCTCGACGGCAAGGTCGTCGCGGTCAGCGCGGGCACCAACCAGGAGAAGATCCTGCTCGAGTGGCAGAAGCAGCTAAGGAGTGAGGGCAAGAACTTCACCATCAAATACTTCGCCGACACCAACTCGACCTACCTCGCGCTCAGCTCGGGCAAGATCGACATCGACTTCGGACCGAACCCGTCGGCCGCCTACCACGACACGCAGACCGCCAAGACGGCGAACCCGACCCGCACCGAGGCGACCTACTCGGGCGCCGGCGCCAGCCTGCAGGGTCTGATCGCCGCGACGACCAAGAAGGGCAACGGGCTCGCCCAGCCGACCGTCGATGCGATCAACTACCTGATCGAAAACGGTCAGTATGCGAAGTGGCTCGCGGCCTACAACCTCTCGAACGAGGCCGTGCAGAAGTCCGAGCTGAACCCGCCGGGGCTGCCCATCACGAACGAGTAGGGTTTTTTGCCCTCGCTTCTCGGGCTCAGGCATCAGTCCAGTGCGTATGCGCTGATCGGATGCCTGAGCCCGAGGTGTTCCCGCAGGGTGCGACCCGCGTATGCGCTGCGGAACACGCCCCGCGCGACGAGCTCGGGAACAACCAGCTCGGCGAACGCCTCGAGCTGCGCCGGCATCCACGCCGAGAGGATCTGGAAGCCGTCGACGGCCCCCGACCGGAACCACGCTTCCAGTCGGGCAGCCACCGCGGGGCCGTCGCCGACGAGCAGGGAGGGCACGCGGGCGCGGGTGCCTGGGGCGACGAGGGCGAGCAGCTCGCTGGCCAGCGCTTCCGCCTTCTCGGGCGTCTCAGCGACGACCGGCAGCACCGGGATCACCAGCGCCGGCGCGTCGAGCGGGTCACGGCCCGCTGCGAGCGCCGCGGCGCGCAGGCCCGCGCGGTAGTCGAACGCCTGCGCGGCATCCTCGAAATCCGCGATCGCCACGTTTCCGCGCGTCGCCACCAGCTCGTGCGCGCGCGGCGAGGTGCCCGTGTGGGTGATCGGCACGGCGCCCTGCACGGGCCGCAGCGCATTCAGCGGGCCGGCGGTCTGCACGAAGCGGCCGTAGTAGTCGGCCGGGTGCACGCGGCCCGGCTCGGCCAGTTGGCCGGCCGAGGCATCCGCGATGAATGCGTCGTCATCCCAGCTGTCCCACAGGCGTCGCAGCGCGTCGACGAACTCGAAGGCGCGGTCGTAGGCGTTCAGGCGGTCCCACTCGACGTCCTTGCCGTAGTTCGCGGCAGCGGGCGCGTTCGCGCCGACGTGCAGGTTGAGACCGAGCCGGCCGCCCGAGAGCAGATCGATCGATGCCGTCTGCCGGGCGATCGAGTACACCTCGCTGTAGGTGGTGTTGATGCTCGTCAGCAACCCGATGCGGCGCGTGGATGCCGCGAGGAACGCCACCGCGCTCAGGGGGTCGACCCTGGCCAGCAGGTGCGGCGCGGTCGTCTCGAGCTCAGGCCCGGTCGAGAGCCAGTCGCCGAAGTACAGGTAGTCGAAACCGGCCCGCTCGGCGATCTTCGCAGCCTTCACGAGCACCTGGGGTTCGCGGCGGGGCAGGCGCTCAGCGCCGGGCATCCGCCACCCGGAGGGGAACGCGCCGAGGGCACGGAACGCCGCGCCGAGGATCATGTGCTCGCCCATGCCTCGACGCTATGGCGGTGCCGCGCGCCGCCGCTCGCGTGTTACGACACAGTGTTACGCCGGGCTCTGCCTGCCCGGTTTCCAGCTCACGCCGGAAACTGCAGCATGCCGGGCGGGGTGTTCCAGCGCACGACGACCGGCTGCGCATGCTCGAATCCGAGCACGCTCACCGTCGCCGTCGCGAGCGAGAACGCCTGCGCGTCGACCGGACGCAGACCGAGCCACGCGGCGGCCATCGCGCGCAGGAAGTGCCCGTGGGCGAAGCAGATGACGTCGTCGCCGTTCCACATCGTGTCGAGGGCCCGGGCGATCACGCGCTTGGCTCGCGCCTGCACGTCGGCCGCGGACTCCCCCGGCGTCGCGCCGGCGGGAACGCCGTTGCGCCACAGGTTCCAGTTCGCGCCGCGCTGCTCGATGATCTGCGGCGTCGTCAGCCCTTCATACGCGCCGTAGTCGAACTCGGCCAGATCCTCGTCGAGCTCGACCTGGTCGCCGTAGCCCGCGAGCTCTGCGGTGCGGATCGCCCGGTGCCGCGGGCTCGAGAGCACGAGGCCGAAGCGGTGACCGTTCAACACCTCGGCGATCGCCGCGGCCTCGGCCTCGCCCGCCTCGGTCAGTGGCAGGTCGGTGACGCTGGTGTGCTTGCCCGACAGGCTCCACTCGGTCTGCCCGTGGCGCACCAGCACGAGGCGCGCCTTGTTCGCGCCGCCGTGCTCCGAGAACGCCTCCCCCGGGCGGGTCGAGCGAACGGTGAGGCGGATGGTGGGGCTCATATGGTCTCTCTGGACAGGCTGCGCAGCAGCAGATAGGCATCCTCGACGCGATAGTCGAGGAACGGCGCGAAGAAGGGGTCGTCATCGAAACGGGCGGTGCGCCCGAGCTCGTGCTCGCGCAGCAGCCAGTCGAGTTCGGCCCCGACCGCCAGGGCGAAGGTCTTGCCCTGCCAGCCGAGCGCCTGCGCAGCCGACAGGTCGAGCACGGCGGGCGGCACCACGTCCCACGGGTGCGCCCCGTACTGCGGGTCGACGTCGTCCTCGAGCAGCTCGAACTCGAAACGGTGGCCCGCGTGCGCGGCGACCGCCTCGGCGATCTGCCGGCCGGTCGGGGCATCCGTATCGCCGACGTTCAGAATGCGGGCAGCCGGATGCTTCGCCACGACCTCCACAAGAGAGGCGATGTTCGCCGCCGCGGTCGTGTGGTCTCCCCCGCGGCCGCCGTGCGCCAGCGCGAGCTGCTCGCGGTCGTCGAGCGCGCGCTTCAGGAAGACCCACTCGCGCGGTCGGGCGGCACCGGGCCCGTGCACCTTGCCCGCGCGCAGCACGGTGACCGGCAGCCCCGAGTCGAGCAGCACATTCTCGGCCGCGATCTTGTTCGCCCCATAGCCGTCCCGCGTGGTGGGGTCACCGCGGCCTGGGGCCACGGTCGCATCGGTCTCGCGGATCGGCAGCGGGAACACCGGCTTCGTCGCCGAGTTGCCGTGGTTGCCGAACTCGTCGACGTAGACCGCCTTGCTCGAGATCATGACCGACGCGTCGGCGTCGGCGAGGAACGGCGCCACCGTCAGCGCGTCCGCCTCCGTGAAGGCGAGGCAGTCGACGATCAGCTCGGCGCCGTCACCGATCACGGCACGCAGAGCGCGGGCATCCCCTCGATCTGAATTCACGAATGTGAAGCCGGATGCCTCAGCCACATCGTCCGGCACGTGCGCGGCATCGCGCCCGGTCGCATCGACCCGCCAGCCCGCGGCCAGCAGTCGGGCCGCAACGGCCCGGCCGATCAGCCCGGTACCGCCGAGGATCACTGCACGCGCCACCCCTCAAGGCTACCGGCGCGGTGAAGATACCGTTGAGGGGTGGACTCAGTGGAGAACCCCCTCGACGGCACCCAGATCGCCTACCGCGTCTTCGGCGAGGGCTCCCCTGGCGCACCGGCCGTCGTGCTCGTGCACGGCACCGCGCTCACGCAGGCGATCTGGCGCGGCTTCGGCTGGGTGCGCGAGTTGCAGGCGACTTACAAGGTGGTCACGCTCGATCTGCGCGGTCACGGCCGCAGCGACAAGCCGTATGACGAGGATGCCTACGACCAGGCGCTCTTCGTCGGCGACGTGCTCTCGGTGATGGAGGCCACGGGCGTCGAGAAGGCGCACTACATCGGGTACTCGCTCGGCGGGCGTGTCGGCTTCGAGATCGCCTACACGCACCCCGGCCGGCTCGCGAGCCTCGTCACGCTCGGCGGCTCGCCGCGCACCGGCGGCCAGGGCATCTTCGACAAGACCTTCTTCCCCGGTGTCGTCGACACGCTCGTTGCCCGCGGCATGCAGGCCTTCGTCGACCGCTGGGCCGAGCACCTCGGCAAACCGCTGGACAACTCGACGGCACTCGCCCTGCTCTCGAACGACCCGAAGGCGCTCGCCGCCTACATGCGCAAGACCGAGGAGGACCCAGGCGTGCCCGCGCATGCGCTGTCGAGCCTTCCGATGCCGCTGCTCATGATCGCCGGCACCGAGGACCACATCCGGGTGCGTGCCGCGGCCCGCATGCAGTCCTACCTGCCGACGATGCCCGTGCGCCTGCTCGACGGCGCGACGCACGGGCGCACGCCGCGGCACCCGGATGCGCTGCCCGCGGTGCGGGACTGGCTGGCGGCCCAGCCTGCATAGCCGCCTGGGCGCGGAAGAATCCGCGCGGGGCGCATGTTTTGCCCTCGAAAACGTGCGCCCCAGCGCGATTCCTCCGAAGCGGCGTCTAAACGTACTGTCGGATGAGCGACCAGTCGGCGGCCGAGAGGCGGTCGGTCGAGGTGTTGCGCTGGTGCCAGAACGGGTAACGCAGGTCGGGCAGCGTCAGCTCGTCGATTCGGGCACGCTCGTCGTCGCTGAGAACCAGGGATGCCGCGGCCAGGTTGTCGCTCAGCTGCTCGTCGGTGCGCCCCGCGATGATCAGCGAGCTGATCTGCGTGCGGCCGAGCGTCCACGCGAGGGCGACCTGCGCGGCCGAGACGCCGTGCCCGTCGCCGATCTCGACCAGCAGGTCGATCAGCTTGTAGAGCAGGTCCTCGTCGTAGACCGGCGGCTCCGTCCAGCCCTGGAAGCGGCGCGAGCCCTCCGGCGCGTCCTGCCCGCGACGGTACTTGCCCGAGAGCAGTCCGCCGGCAAGGGGGCTCCAGACCAGAATCCCCAGGCCCTGGTCGATCGCGGCGGGGATGACCTCGCCCTCGATGTCGCGCGTCTGCGGCGAGTAGTGCACCTGCGTCGCGACCGGCCGGGTGAAGCCGTGCTTCTCGGCGGTCATGACCGCCTTCACCGTCTGCCACCCGGTGTAGTTAGAGATGCCGAGGTAGCGCACCTTGCCCGACTGCACGAGGTGGTCGAGCGCGGCCCAGGTCTCCTCCAGCGGCGTCTGACCGTCCCACTCGTGCAGCTGGTAGAGGTCGATGTAGTCGGTCCCCAGGCGGCGCAGGCTGTCTTCGGCACCGCGGATGATGTGGTGCCTCGAGGCGCCCGCGTCGTTCGGGCCGTCGCCCATCGTCATGCGCACCTTGGTGGCGACGATCCACTCGTCGCGGGCGCCGGCGAGGGCGTCGCCGAGGATCTCCTCGGAGAGGCCGTTGGAGTACACGTCGGCCGTGTCGAGGATGTTCACGCCGGCGTCCTTCGCGAGGCCGAGCTGGCGCTTCACATCGTCGAGCTGCAGTGTTCCCACGGGGGTCGCCCACCCGGTGCCGCCGTAGCCCATGGTGCCGAGG
Organism: Gryllotalpicola daejeonensis; assembly: GCF_039538145.1. NCBI lineage: Bacteria > Bacillati > Actinomycetota > Actinomycetes > Micrococcales > Microbacteriaceae > Gryllotalpicola > Gryllotalpicola daejeonensis. Next base: position 851,055 of record NZ_BAABBV010000001.1, read on the forward strand.
GTCAGGGAAGAGACGCGAAGTCCGGAGTTGCCGAGCTGCCTGTAATCCATGCTTTCGAGCCTAGAGCCGAATCGATTCGACAACCAGTGCGCTTAGGCTCGAACCATGCCACTTCAGGGAGAGTACGAGCCGGGCGTTTCCGAATGGGCCCGCACGCAGGCCGAGCAGTTCGAGGCCTCAGCGGGCGCCGAGGCGAACACGCTGCGCGGCAAGCCGATCGTCGTCGTCACCAACGTGGGCGCGAAGTCGGGGAAGCTGCGCAAGACCGCGGTGATGCGCGTCGAGCACGACGGCGAGTACGCGGTCGTCGCCTCCAAGGGCGGCGCGGCGCAGCATCCCACCTGGTACTGGAATCTCGTCAAGAACCCGCACGTCGAGCTTCAAGACGGCAGCAAGAAGGGCGACTACGTGGCGCGCGAGCTGCCTGACGGCCCCGAGCGCGACGCGTGGTGGGCGCGCGCGGTCGAGGCGTGGCCCGACTACGCCGAGTACCAGAAGAAGACCGACCGGCTGATCCCCGTCTTCGTGCTCACGCCCCGCGACTGAGCTCTTCGTAGGCGGCGACCAGCTGCTGGGCGGCGCCGGACGGCGCGTTCGGCACCATCGACAGCAGGTGCCCGAGCGGGATCGCGGCGAACATCTTCCCCTCGTTCGTGTTGGGGTCGAGCTGGAAGGCGTGCGCGTCGGGCAGCTGCGCGATCGCGCCCTGCAGCACCTGCGCGCCGACGGGGTCGGCGAACCAGTCCGCGATCGGCGAGAACACGGTGAGGCGCTGCCTCGGGCCCTGCGCCGAGAGGCGCACCTCGCCCGAGAGGCGCAGGTCGCGGCTCGATGCGCCGACCGAGAGCGTGAACAGGCCCTCGTCGACGATCCAGCCGTGGCGCGAGATCGACCAGTAGGCGAAGGCCCGCGAGTCGAGCTCGATCGTCACGGTCTCAGACGCGCCGGGCTCGAGGAACACCTTCTGGAAGCCGACCAGCTCGTGCTTCGGCCGGTCGATCGCGCTGTGCCGGTCGCTGCGGTACACCTGCGGGACCTCGGCGCCGGCGACGTCGCCCACGTTCGTCACGGTGAAGGTGACGGATGCCCCGTCGCCGGCCGCCTCGACAGAGAGCCCCGAGTACTCGAACTCGGTGTAGCTCAGCCCGTGGCCGAACGGGTACGACACCGGCAGACCGCGAGTGTCGTAATAGCGATAGCCGACGTAGATGCGCTCGCCGTAGACCACCTGGCCGTCGCAGCCGGGGAAGTTGATGTACGCGGGAGTATCGGCGAGCTTCACCGGAATCGACTCCGTGAGCTTGCCGCTCGGGTTGGCGCGGCCGAGCAGCAGCTGGGCGATCGCCCGGCCGCCGGCCTGCCCGAGCAGCCAGCCCTCGAGGATCGCGCGAGCGCGGAACTCCCAGCTCTCGGTCTCGACGAGGCCACCGTTCGACAGCACCACGACCACCCGGCGCGTGACGGCGGAGACCGTCTCGATGAGCGCGAGCTGGTTCGCCGGAAGCTCGATGGTCTCGCGGTCGAAGCCCTCCGACTCGTAGGAGTCGGGCAGGCCGAGGAACAGCACTGTCCAGTCCGAGTCCGCGGCGAGGGTGCGCGCCTCGTCCGCGAGCGCCGCGTCGGCCTCCGCGTCACCGTCGAAGGTGAATCCCGGCGCGAAGCGCACACGGTTCCCGATCAGCTCGGTCAGGGCGTCGAGCGCGTTGTCGACGCGGGTCGACGGCACCTGCGAGCTGCCGGAGCCCTGATAGCGCGGCGTGCGGGCGAACTCGCCGATGACGGCGATGCGCGTCGAGCCATGCTCTGAGAGCGGCAGTGCGGCGTTCTCGTTCTTCAGCAGCACGGGGCCCTCGAGGGCCGCGCGCAGCGCGAGCTCATGCTGGGCGTCGAAGTCGACCTCGACGGGGCCGAGGCGCGAGGCATCCGCCCGCTCTGCCAGCGTCGAAAGTCGCGACACGACCCGATCGAGCACGAACTCGGGCAGCTCGCCCGACTGCGCCGCTGCGATCACACGGTCGTCACCGGTCGCCGTCGGCATCTTGAGATCGAGGCCGGCCTTGACCGCCTCGACGCGGTCGACGACGGCACCCCAGTCGCTCACGACGACGCCGTCGAAGCCCCAGTCGTCGCGCAGCACACTCGTGAGGAGCCACTCGTTCTGCGAGGCGTAGACGCCGTTGATGCGGTTGTACGAGCACATCACCGTCGCCGGCTTCGCGTTCTTCACCACCCGCTCGAACGCCGGGAAGTAGATCTCGCGCAGGGTGCGCTCGTCGACCTCGGCCGAGACGTACATGCGATCCGTCTCCTGGTTGTTCGCCGCGAAGTGCTTCACCGACGCGCCGACGCCCTGCGACTGGATGCCCTCGACCAGTGCCTGGCCGAATGAGCCCGCCACCAGCGGGTCCTCGCTGACGTACTCGAAGTTGCGGCCGCACAGCGGGCTGCGCTTGATGTTGATGCCCGGCCCGAGCACCACGTCGACGCCGAGGGCGCGCGCCTCGCGGCCGATGGCCTCACCCACCTCGCGCTGCAGCGCCGGGTTCCACGTTGAGCCAAGCCCCACAGCGGGCGGGAAGCAGGTGGCCCGCTTCTGGCTCTTGAGCCCGATGTCGGCGACGACCCGCATGCCGTGCGGCCCGTCGTTCATCGTGATGCGACGGATGCCCGGCACGGGCTTCGTGCTCCAGAAATCGGCCCCCGAGGCGAGGGTCGCCTTCTGCTCGAGGCTCAGATCGGGAATGACTTCGTCAAGCTCGCGCGGCATGCCCTCACTCTAGGAGGATGCCCACTCGAGGAGCCAGGGATAGAGGTCTTCGATGTGCGGGGCGCGCACGGTCGGTGCGGCGTCGGCCGGCACAGGCATCCGATCGATCAATGCCGTCGCAGCCCCGAGAACCGCCACGGGCGCAAGGTCGTTCACCCAGATGTCGCCGACCGACAGCAGCCGCTCGGCTGCGACGCCCTGCTCGGTGAGGATGCGCTCGGCGATCGCGTTCAGGCCGGCCGGCTTGTTCGCGCTCGTCACGACCTCGTCGAACGAGCGCGTGAGCTCGAGCTTGTCGAGCTGCTCGCGTAGCCCGTTCTCGGGCGAGTTCGAGACCAGTACCCGGTGAACGGATGCCGGAAACGCAGCCAGGAACGAGGCAAAGCCTTCCGGCGCGTGGGTCGAGATGAGCCCGTCGGCGAGGTCTGCTCGGCTCGCCCGATACGCCGCGTCGATGCGCTCAGGCGTGACGCCGACGAGCGCGGCCAGGCGCTGTGCCGCGGCGTAGCCGTCGATCGCGCCGTCGACCACGTGCAGGCCGAGGAACACGGGGTCGGCGTCGGTCATGCCCTCGGTCGCCGCGTCGAGCCGGCCGTCGGCGGCCAGCCAGCGCGAGACGACCCGGGTGATCAGATCGACGCTGCTGCCGGCCTCTTCATCGAGGTGTCTGGCATAGGCGATGACGGGGTCGTCGCCGAGGCTGACGGTGCCGTCGAAGTCGAAGAGCAGAACGTGGGACGTCACTCGGCCACCCTAGCGGGCGCACGGAACAGGATCTCGGAGAGGCGGTCGTGATAGGCGTGGAACTCCGGCGAGCGCATGAGCTCGGGGGTTCGCGGCCTGGGCAGGTCGATGTCGACGACCTCGACGATGCGCCCGGGCCGCGGCCCCATGACGGCCACGACGTCGGAGAGGAAGATCGCCTCGGCGATGCCGTGCGTGACCATGAGCGTCGTCGCCGGCCGCTCGCCGATGATGCGCTGCAACTCGACGTTCATGCGCTGGCGGGTCATGTCGTCGAGCGCGCCGAACGGCTCGTCCAGCAGCATGATGCTCGGCTGCACCGCGAGGCACCTCGCGATCGAGACGCGCTGCCGCATGCCGCCGGAGAGCTGCGCGGGTTTCGCGTTCTCGAAGCCGGCGAGGCCGACGAGCTCGATGAGGCCCTCGATCAGCCCGGGCTCTGGCGTGATACCCGCGACCTCAAGCGGCAGGCGGATGTTCTTCGCGACCGTGCGCCAGGGCAGCAGTGCCGAGTCCTGGAAGGCGATGCCGATCTCATGGCTGCGGCGCACCTCATCGGCCGACCTGCCGTTGATGGCGACCGTGCCCGCGGTCGGCGTCTCGAGCCCGGCGAGGATGCGCAGCAGTGTCGACTTGCCGCAGCCCGACGGCCCGATCACCGACAGGAGCGTGTCTTTCGCGGTGCCGAGCTCGACGCGGTCGAGCGCCTGCACCGAACCGCGCCCGACTCCGAATGTCTTGCTGAGGCCCCTGACGTCGACGCCGGTGGGCGCCGCCATCACGCGGCTTTGGCGAGCACCTGCGTCAGCTCGTCGAGCGTCGCGATCTCGCGATCAGGTGCCGGCTGGTGCTTGCCGCGCGGCCAGTCGAAGCGGTTCAGCCAGACGCTGCCGATGCCTGCGGCCTGGGCCCCTGCGACGTCGAACTCGAGGCTGTCGCCGACGTGCCAGGTGCGTTCGGGGTCTGCGTCGAGCCGCTCGAGCGCAACCTCGAAGATGCGGGTGTCGGGCTTGGCTGCGCCGACTTCCGCAGAGATGAAGAGCTCGTCGAAGGCGCCGGTGAGCCCGACACGCTCGAGTTTCGCGCGCTGCACGGCGCTCGGGCCGTTGGTGACGAGGCCGAGCCGGATGCCTGCAGCGGCGCACCCCGCGAGCAGGGCTGCCACGTCGTCGAACGCGCGATAGGCCGCCAGCTCTGCCTGCCACTGCGCGGCGGCGAGGAACTCGGCGGGCTCGTCGTCGAGCCCGTACTCGCCGAGCAGCCGGCGCCAGATCGCGAGGCCGAGCTCAGGGGCGCCGACCCCGCCGAGCGTCCACCCCGTGGCGTGCAGCTCGAAGACCTCTTCCTCGAAGGCCATGGTGCGCGCCGCAACCTCGGCGGCGTCGAGCCCGTGCAGACGGGCGACGTGCGCAGCGGCCGCCGTGACCCCCGCCTCGAGCGCGCCGACCCAGTCGACGAGCGTTCCGTCGAAGTCGAGCAACAGGGTGTGCGGCGTCATGCGGTCAGGGTAACCCCGCCGTCTGACATCAGCGGACCAGGCTCGCGCGCGCCGCCGTGCGCACGGCATCCGTCACCTCGTCGAGCACGCCCGAAGAGATCGCCCAGCGCTGCCAATAGAGCGGCACCCGCACCGAGCGCGCTCCCCCGAGGCGCACCAGCTCGCCGCTCTCGAGCGCCGCCGCGCACTGCTGATCGGGCAGCAGCCCCCACCCGAGGCCACCGAAGATCGCGCGCGTGAACGCGCCGGTGGTCGGGGCGTAGTGCCGCGGCGCCTGCCCCTCCGTGCCTACGACGGCGTGATAGAGCCGGTGCTGCAGCTGGTCCTTGCGGTCGAAGTCGACATAGGGCGCCGCCGCGATGCGCTTGATGTGCGCGACGCCGCCGAGGTGCGCCTCGGCATACGCCGGAGAGCAGACCGCGCGATAGCGCATCGAGCCGAGCGGAACGCTGACGGCGCCCTGCACCGGCTCGGCGATGCTCGTCACCGCGGCCGCCACCTCACCGGAGCGCAGCAGCTCGAGCGTGTGCTCCTGGTCCTCTCGGCGCAGATCGAAGACGATGTCCGCCCGCGGCGTGAGCGCTGTGAGCGCGTCGAGGAACCAGGTGTCGAGGGAGTCGGTGTTCACGGCGATCGGCACAGACAGCACCCCTGCCTCTCGCCCGGCCGCGCTCAGCTCGCGCGTCAGGTCGAGGTCGAGCAGCGCGAGCTTGCGCGCGTGGCGCAGCACCACCAACCCCGCCTCGGTGGCCTGGATCGGCGTCACGCGCCGCACCAGCACGGCCCCTGCCGACTGCTCGAGCGCCTTGATGCGCTGCGACACCGCAGAGGGCGTGACGTGCAGCCGCGCGGCGGCCGCATCGAAGGTCCCCTCGTCGATGACGGCGACCAGCGTGCGCAGCTGATCGGTGTTGAGCTCGGCCATAAGCACAGCTTATGCCGGTTCAGATTCTTTAGCTGGTGTTGTGCCACGTCGCTACCTAGCGTCGAACCGTGCCCCTCAGCTCCACCCTCCTTCCCGCGCTGCTCGGTCTTGGCACCGGGCTGTCGCTCATCGTCGCCATCGGCGCACAGAACGCCTACCTGCTCAAGCTCGGCGTCGTCGCGGCGCGTCGCATCATGCTGCCGATCGTGCTGTTCTGCGCCCTCTCGGACGCGGTCCTGATCGCGGCGGGCACGGCAGGCGTCGGCGCGGTGGTGCAGCGCGCACCCGACGTGCTCGTCGTCGTGCGCATCGTGGGCGCGACGTTCCTCATCGTGTACGGCCTGCTCGCCGCGCGTCGCGCGCTGAAGCGCAGCGGAGAGGCGATGAGTGAGACGACGGATGCCTCAGCCGGCGGCTCTGGCACAGGCATCCGTCTCGGCAGCGCCATCGCCACCGTCGCGTTCTTCACCTGGCTCAACCCGCATGCCTACCTCGACACCATCGTGTTCCTCGGCTCGCTCGCCAATCAGCAGGCGCCCGCTGCACGCTGGTGGTGGGTCGGCGGCGCGGTGGCCGCGAGCTTCGTGTGGTTCTTCGCGCTCGGCTTCGGCGCCCGGCTGCTGCGGCCGCTGTTCTCGCGGCCGGTCGCCTGGCGCGTGCTGGACGGCCTGATCGCCGTCGTCATGATCGCGCTCGGGCTGCGGCTCGCGCTCGCGGGCTGACCCGGCCGCCGGTGTTGCGGACATGTAACCGTTCCGTCACCGGCCGGTAGTTGCTATTGACTAAGCAACTGCGGCGGCACTAGAGAGGTTGCACGGCCCCCAACAAGGGGGCCTCTCTCGCACTCCAATGGAGGTATTCGTGCGATCTCGCCGCCCACGCATGCTCACCGTCGCGGTCACCGCCGGTGCGCTGCTGCTCACCACCTTCGCCGGGTCGGCGGCCGCCAACGCGGCCGACAGCCGGCACTCCCTCGGCGGCGCGCCGTCGTGGGCCACCGCGGGGCACCGCCAAGGTGCCGTCCCCGGCGGCCAGCGGATCCCGTTCCGAGTCGTGGTCAAGAACCCCCACCAGCAGAGCATCGACGCGTTCATCAAAGACGTCACCGATCCGAAGAGCAAGGATTACGGCAAGTACCTGACGCCCGCGCAGTACGACGCCCGCTTCGGGCCGAGTGCCGCCGACGTGAAGGCGGTCGAGTCGTTCCTCACGAGCCAGGGCATCTCGGTCACGGGTGTCGCGCAGGGCAACAAGTGGGTCGAGGCCTCTGGCACCGCAGCGCAGGTCAACAAGGCGTTCGACACCTCGCTGTCGACGTACTCTCACAACGGCCGGAAGCAGTACGCGCCGTCGTCGAGCATCTCCGTTCCGGCATCCGTCGCCGGTGTGATCTCGGGTGTCACCGGTCTCGCGCAGGGCCAGACCGTGCGCACGCCGGGCACCGAATCACCAGAGGCGACGCCGAGCGGCGCGCCTGCGGCGAGCGCGCCTGCGGCCGCCAAGCCGCCGGCCTCGCAGTGCTCGGACTACTGGGGCGAGTACCAGCAGACCCTGCCTGAGGCATACGGCCAGACGAGCTTCAACACCTACCTGTGCGGCGTGACGCCCGCGCAGCTGCGCAAGACCTACGGCACCGCTTCCGCCGTCGCCAAGGGCGACACCGGCAAGGGCGTGACGGTGGCGATCCTCGACGCTTACGCCAACCCGACGATGCTCTCGGACGCGAACCAGACCGCGGTCGCCGTCGGTGACAAGCCGTTCGCGGCCGGCCAGTACCGCGAGCACATCATGGGCGCGTTCGGCATGCAGGACGCCTGCCAGGGCGAGGCGGGGTGGAACGGCGAGGAAGCCCTCGACGTGGAATCCGTGCACGGCATGGCGCCCGGCGCCAACGTGCTCTACGTCGGCGCGACCGACTGCGACACCGGCCTCGATGACGCCGCCAACTGGGTCGTCGAGACTCACGCCGCCTCGATCGTCTCGAACTCCTACAGCTGGGGCAGCGAGCCCACCGACGCCGACAGCCAGGCCGAGATCCAGCTCGAGCACTCGATCTGGGCGCAGGCCGCTGCTGAGGGCATCGGCTTCTACTTCTCGAGCGGCGACGACGGCGACACCGTGATCGACGGCCAGAACCCGCAGCCCGAATACATGGCCTCTGACCCCTACGTCACGGGCGTCGGCGGCACGAGCGAGATCCTCGGCAAGAACGACCAGCTGGTCGCCCGCACCGGGTGGGAGACGCTGTTCGATCTGGTCGACTACTCGGGTGACACGCCCGTCTACGAAGACCCGCTGCCCGGCTCGTACTTCTACGGCGGAGCCGGCGGCGGCACCAGCCAGCTGTTCACGCAGCCCTGGTACCAGAGCGGCAAGGTGCCGAACTCGCTGTCGCAGGCACGCGGCGCCACCAAGATGCGCACGGTTCCCGACATCGCGGCGGATGCCGACCCGTACACCGGCATGTACTACGGCATCACGACCGACGGCACCTTCACGCTGACGTCCCTCGGCGGCACCAGCCTCGCCTGCCCGCTGATCGCGGGCATCCAGGCGCTCGCGCAGCAGAACCGCCGGGTCGCGATCGGCTTCGCCAACCCGCTGCTCTACCAGGTCGGCGGCGTCGGCATCTCCGACGTGACGCCGCACCCCGGCATCCACTTCGCGAGCACCGCGGGAAGCTACCTCGGCACCTTCGACGCCGGCGACACGCAGAAGACGACCTACGGCTACGACGACGAGACCGGTCTCGGCGTACCGAACGGCTCGTTCATCGCCGCCGAGCTCGCCGCGGGCGGGAAGCGGTAACCGCATCGATCAGCGAGGGGCCCGGGGATGCTTCCCCGGGCCTCTCTTTGCTGCGGGCACCGCGTTCGCTCAGCGGACATGGGTCGATAAGCGGGAGCATCTGAGCCCGACCGTCCGTCCTAGCGGCTCATCTCCGCATATCGACTCAGCGACGCGAAGCCACGCGCCTACTCCGCCAGGAACTCCGCTGCGATGCGGCCCCAGCCCTGCAGCTCGGTCAGCTTCTGGCCGAGCTGCAGGCGCGCGTCCGGCAGCGCGTCGAGAAGCGCTTGCGAGGTCGATACCGGGTGGCCGGGGTCGTCGCTCCAGGGCAGCAGCAGCACGGGCACCTCGAGGGCGCGGATCGCGTCGATCGGCGGCAGATCGCTGATCGCCGCGCCCCGGAGGATGGTCGGCGCCAGCGCCTCGCTCACCTGCGGAGCCGCGGCGCTGCGGTCGAGCCCCACGAACGGCTCGGGAACGGGCAGGTCGGCCGACTCCGCCACCTGCGTGAACGCGGCGAGCCCCTGCGTCTCGATCAGCGTCGCGAAGCTGCGGTAGAGCTCCGCCTGGGCGGGGCGCGTCTGCCAGGCCGTCGGCGCGCTCGTCAGCACGAGGCGGCGAAACCGCTGCGGCTCGGCGAGCGCTGCGTAGATCAGGGTCGCGGTACCCATCGACGAGCCCATGCCGTCGACCTGCTCCCCCGGCGCGATCTGGTCGAGCAGCGCCAGCAGATCCTGTGCAAGCTCGGGCCAGGTATACGCGGCCTCCTCCGTCGTGCCGCTCGACTCGCCGTGCCCGCGCGCGTCGTAGCGCACGACCCGGTGGCCCGCGGCGGAGACCGGCGACCAGTCGAACATGCCCGAGCGCTCCTGCGCCCAGCCGCTCGAGGTCATCCCGTGGGCCCAGACCACCGTGGGGCCGTCGCCCACCTCGGTCCACCTGAGGCGCGCGCCGCGCACCTCTGCGTCATGGGGCTTGGGCGCAACATCCGTCATACAGCCACCTTAGAAGCGGCCCGCGCGACAGACTTGTCGCCATGAGAGCAGTCGCCGTCGTCGGCAACCCGAAGCCCGCCTCCCGCACCGCCGACGCCGCCCAGCGGCTCGCCGCCGCGCTCGGCGCCGACGAGGTCGAGCTCATCGATCTGATCGAACTCGGCCCCGGGCTGATCGGCTGGGGCGACGAGAGCGTCAAGGCCGCGGTCGCGAAGGTGCAGGCATCCGATCTCGCGATCTTCGCCTCGCCCACGTTCAAGGCGACCTACACGGGCCTCCTCAAGCTGTTCCTCGACCAGTTCGCGACCGCGACGGGCCTCGAGGGCGTGGTCGCGGTGCCGCTCATGCTCGGCGCGGGGCCCGGCCACGCGCTCGCGCCCGAAGTGCTGCTCAAGCCGGTGCTCGTCGAGCTCGGCGCGATCACCCCCGCGCCCGGGCTCTATCAACTCGACTCGGCCTACCTCGACGACCCGAAGCTCGCCGACTATGCGGCGCGCTGGGCGCCGGTGATCAAGGCCGTCACGGCCCTCCGAACGCCCTAGAAGTTGAGCCGTCGCAGCGCCAGCTGCATCGCCGAGGGGAACGCGCTGCGGTAGGCGGGCGCCGCCCCGGCGTCGACGAAGAAGCCACCGCCCTGCGCGGGCCTGATCTTCACGACATCCGTGCCACCGGCGTCGACCATCCAGTCGCCGGCCGGCGTGCGGTTGATGTGCAGCTGCAGCTCGCCGAGCGAGAACCGCTGACCGTGGCCGGCCTCGAGGGCCGTCTCGTCATAGATCTTGGCCATGCAGAATCAGTACCCCGCGCGGCCGTCACGAATCCCCCGAGCTGGGGTCTTCTCCAGATGAATCGGCAACGGCGCCTGCGGGCGCCCGCGAAAGAGGAGAAATCGTGGACAACGGATTCTGGTCGGATTTCGACCTGTCAACCATGCTCGTGAAAATCGGCTCGGCGATCGTCATCGCGCTCGTCACCTGGATCGTCGCGCGCCTCGTGCGCTGGGCGATCCGCAAACTCGTCTCGCGCGTGGGCTTCCTGCAGCGCCAGGGCAGCGACGGGCGACAGCTCGGCGAATCGCTCGGCCAGGTCGCCGGCCTGCTCGTCTGGCTCTTCGGCCTCATCGCGCTGCTGCAGCTGTTCGGGCTGACGCAGGTGGTCGCACCGCTGCAGGGCATGCTGACCGGGGTCTTCACCTTCCTGCCCCACCTGCTCGGGGCGGCGTTCGTCTTCTTCATCGGCTATGTCTTCGCCACGATCGCCAAGAAGCTGATCGTCGCGGGCCTCGGCACGATCAACTTCGGCAAGGCCAATGTGCCGGCCACCACGAACATCCCTGCCATCGTTGGCAACGTCGTGTTCGGCGTGATCGTGTTCCTCGTGGCGATCGCCGCTCTGCAGGCGCTTGGCCTCGACGCCATCTCTGGCCCGGCGCAGCAGCTGCTGGCATCCATTCTCGCCGCCCTGCCCGCCATTCTCGGTGCCGCCATCGTTCTCGGAATCGGCTTCGCGATCGCCGTGTTCCTCGGGCGCCTGCTGCGCTCGATCCTGCCCGGCGTCGGGCTCGACAAGGCCGTGCGCCTCGCCGGCATCGAGGCGAGCGGCGAGCAGCTGGCATCGGTCGTCTCGCGCATCGTCGAGATCGCGATCATGGTGTTCTTCGGCATCATGGCCGCTCAGTTGCTCGGCTTCGCGCCGATCACGGACGCGCTGAACACCATCCTCGGCATCGCGGGTCACGTGCTGCTCGGCGGCGCGATCATCGTCGCCGGATTCCTCATCGCCGGCCTCATCGGCAAGGTCGTCACCCAGCCGCTGCCGAGCCGCGTGCTGCGCTGGGTCACGATCGCCCTGTTCGCCGCCATGGGCCTCAAGAACATGGGCCTGGCCGACTCGATCGTGAACCTGGCGTTCGGCTCCGTGGTCGTCGGCGGCGCACTGGCGGCGGCCCTCGCCTTCGGCGTCGGCGGCCGCGAAGCCGCTGCCCGCGCGCTCGATCGCCTCGAGGACAAGGCGGCAGAGGTCAGCAAGTCGGGGCAGTAGCCCGTCGCGCGCGGGCTTCTGGCGGGTGCGTCAGGAGCCCAGCGCCGCGACGATCGCCTCGGCCTGCGACCAGTACTGCGCGTAGTAGTACGGGTCGGCGTTGCGCTGCACCGTGTGCGCCAGCAGCGTCGGCTCCATGGTCTGCCAGCCGGGCACCTTGATCGCCTTCTGGAAGAAGTGCAGTGCCGCCGTGTACGGGTCCATCCGCTCGGCGAGCGTTCCCCAGGCGCCGTTGTCGCGCTGCTGGAAGAGCCCCCGACTGTCGGGGCCGGCCGCGTCGCCGTAGTCGAGGTTGCGCAGGTGCGTCTCGCCGATCGCCGTCATCACGCCGACCGCCTGCGTATGCGTGCCGATGCCGAGCGAGCGCGCCGCGTTGATGATGTGTGCGGCGTTGATGAGCTCGGCCTGGCAGTAGCCGGCCACCGGCCCACGCGGAACGACGATGTCGCCGATCGTCACCGGGTCGGCCGCGGGGCAGGCGGGCAGCTGGGGTGAGACGGATGCCTGCGGCAGCGGTCTGCTCGCCGCGATGGCGACCCCGACCACGCCCGCGACCAGCAACCCGACCACGACCGCCGCCGAGATGCTGAGGGCGATCGCGACGCGCGCGGCCGCGCTGCGCTTCCGCGCCCTGCCCCGCCGTCGCCCGCTCATCGTGAGACGAGATTATGAGTCCGGGCTGTGCAGTTCCTTCGCCTCGGCGATCAGCTTCTCCGCCTTCTCGAGCGCCTTCTCGCTCTGTCGGGTACCGCGCGGCGGCAGCTGGATCTCCTCCGCGGCATCCATGCCTGCTTGCAGCTCGCGCCCGCGCTCGAGCTCTGCGTCGAACTCGGCGCCGATGAGCAGCACCAGGTTCACGATCCAGAGCCACACCAGGAAGATGATGACGCCCCCGAGTGAGCCGTACGACTTGTTGTAGTTCGCGAAGTTCGCGACATAGAACGCGAAGCCGACCGTCGCGATCGCCAGCACGACAATCGCGAGCAGGCTGCCGAGCGAGAGCCAGCGGAACCGCGGCTGCTTGACGTTCGGCGTGCCCCAGTAGAGCAGCGCCACCGCGAAGATGAGTGCGAGCGCCATGACCGGCCAGCGTGCGATCGACCAGACCGAGGTCAACACCGCGCCGGCCCCGATCGCGTTGCCGATCGCGTCGATGAGCGGGCCCGAGATGATCAGCAGCACGGCCATGATGGCGACCAGCACGACGAGCACGAGCGTGATGAGCAGCTGCGACGGCTTCAGCACCCAGAACGGGCGGCCTTCGTCGATCTCGTAGATCCGGTTCATCGCGCGACTGAACGCGCCCACGTAGCCTGAGGCGCTCCAGACCGCCAGCACGATGCCGACGACCAGGCCGAACCCGGCGGCCGACGACGACGCGAACTGGTGGATCGGGTCCCTGATGAGCGCCACGGTGTCACCGGGGGCGACCTCGCCGACGATCTTCAGCACGGCGTCCGCCGCGCTCGTGCCCTGCCCGACGACGCCGAGCAGCGAGAAGACGGCGAGCAGGGCGGGGAACGCCGAGAGCACCCCGTAGTAGGTGAGCGCCGCCGCGGCATCCTGCCCCTGGTCCGCCGAGAACTCCGCGAGCGTGCGGCGGAAGATGTACTTCCACGAGCGCTTCTTGAGCTTGGGCGGCGACTGCGGCTTGCGCTTGTCGTCCGGGCTGGGCGCGTCGTCGCGGTCTTGACTCTGGCCGATCTCTGTCACGTCTCCCCCTTCACCTCATCCGTATCCACCCTGGCCCAGCACCATGCGCCGCGCTACGGGTTGCGCGTCACGCGCGCCGCCGGCCGAGATCGGCGGGCGTCATCTCGGGCCGCAGGCGCACGAAGCGAACGGGATGCCGGAACACGCCGTCATCTCGCGCCGTGTCGGCGCTGATCTCGATCACGAACGGCTCGACGAGCGTCAATTCACTGGACTCGTGCCGCCAGCGGTTCGCCTCCCGCGTCTTCGGCCACGGGTGGGAACCCGCGGGTTTGGCGATGACGCCCTTTAGTTCACCGGCCGCTGCGCTCGACAGCGCCGTGCTGTGGCCCACGATGCGCAGCGCGCCGTCGTCGTCCGGCAGTCCGATGATCAGCTCGCGTGGGTGCGCGATCGTGCCGTTGACGGCGCCCACGATGACGTCGACGGTGTCGCGGTGCTTCACCTTCACCCAGTCGCGCCGGTTGCCGCGGTAGGGCTGCGCGGCGCCCTTCACGACCAGTCCCTCGATGCCCTGCTCTGGGAGCGTCGCGAACCACTCGGCCGCCTCATCTTCGTCGCGAGTCGCCGGTGACAGCGTGAGCGGTTCCTGCCACCCACCGGCGAGCTCTTCGAGCAGGCTGCGGCGGTCGGCGAAGCCGAGCTCGCGCGCGTCGCGGTAGTCGACGGCGAGCACGTCGAAGGCGGCGTATGCCGCGGGCCGGGCGCTCACCTCGCGTTCGCGGCGCTCGTGCCGCAGCACGAGGCGTTGCTGCAGTGCGCCGAAGTCGAGACGTCCCTCGCTCCAGACGATCGCCTCGCCGTCGACGATCACACCGTCTGGCAGCTGATCGTGCGCCGCGCGGGCGAGATCCGGGAAGGCATCCGTCAGCTCTCGCTTCTGACGCGACCACAGGTGCACGTCGCCGTCCTTGATGATCGTGAGCCGGAAGCCGTCCCACTTCGGCTCGTACACCGCGCCGCCTGGCAGGCCGTTGCTCTCGGGAATCGCGGGAACGGCCTTTGCGAGCGCGACGGTGGGCGGCACGAGATCGGCGGGAAAGCTGCTCATGCAGGTGCGGTACCCGGCTCGCGCCACCCCCTAGATGCGCCGGGCGTCGACTGCGAGCATGGCCGCATGCTCGACGACTCGCTCGCGTTCATCACCCGAGGCTACGACTTCGGCGCCCACATCTGGAGCCGCACCCGAGACGGCGCCCGCGCCGTGCCGCTGCGGCTGCTCGGCAAACCGGCGCTGCTGGTGCGCGGCGAAGAGGGCGTCAGGCTGTTCTATGACCAGAGCAAGGTACGCAGGCACGGCGCGATGCCCGCCTTCATTCAGCAGTCGCTGTTCGGCAACGGCTCGGTGCACAGCCTCGACGGCGATGAGCACCGGCACCGCAAGGCGACGTTCGTCGACGCCCTGTATGAGGATGAACAGGTCGAGCGGATGCTTCCCCTGCTCGAGCGTGAATGGGGCGATGCCCTCGCCGCCTGGGTCGATGGCGGCCGCGGCAGCGCATACGACACCGCCGTCGGGGTCTTCGGCCGCGCGAGCATGGAGTGGGCCGGGCTGCCGGGCACCGCGGCCGCGAAGACGCGCTGGGCGGTGCGGCAGGCGCAGATCGTCGACGGCTTCGGCGCACTGTACTCGCCCGAATACCTGCGCGCGCTTGGCAACCGCGTGTGGTCCGATCGGCATGCGCAGCGGCTGATCGAGGCCGTGCGCGCGGGGTCGCTCGACGCCGCTGAGGGCACGGCGCTGCACGCGTGGGCCTGGCATCGCGACGCTGCCGGGCGCCCGCTGCCATCGCGCGTCGCGGGCGTCGAGTTGCAGAACAGCTTCCGCCCGATGATCGCCGTCGCGCGCTTCGTGGCCTTCGCCGCGAAGGAGCTGCACGACCGGCCCGAGTGGCGCGAGCGCATCGCGACCGAAACAGAACAGCGCGGCTCACTGGTGGGCGGGCCGCTCGCGCGTGCCTTCGCGCAGGAGGTGCGCCGCACCGCGCCGTTCGTGCCGATGCTGCCCGGCTGGGCGACCACCGACGTGTCGCTCGACGGCGAGCAGCTCGCCGCGGGCGGGCGCGTGCTGATCGACGTGCTCGGCACCGACACTGACGACCGCTCGTGGGAACGCGCGGGCGAGTTCGACCCGGAGCGCTTCGTCGACGTCGACGACTACGAGGCACTGACCGCGTTCATTCCGCATGGCGGGGCGGATGTCAGAACCGGCCACCGCTGCCCCGGCGAGAAGCTCGCGATCGCGGGGCTCGCGGCGGCGGTCGCGGCGCTGAGCGACCCGCGCGTGCGGGTCCTCGACGAGGGGCTCGAGGTGAACCGGCGCCGGCTGCCCACCAAGCCGCGCTCGGGCGTCCTCGTGGGGCGCTGCCCGTTTCATTGAGCGGGTGCCGGGTACCGCTCAGCCATGAGCGACCAGCGCGCATACAACGAGCAGAATTCCGACGACGACCAGAACATCCAGGGCGCGCCGAACAGCGGTTCGACCGACGCCGACACCGCCTCGGGCGGCTCGCCCGACTCGGGTTCGGACGGTTCGGACTCGCCCGACTCGGGCTCCGGCGACTCGGGCGAGAACCCCGACGACGTCGACCCGGAGAGCGGCACGAACCAGAACGGCGAACCGATCGACAACCCGTCGGGCGGCTGAGGCACCGCGCCTCTAGAACAACGTGGCCTCGGGCACGGGCGACTCCAGCGCGAGCAGGTGTCGCTTGCGCTCGAGGCCGCCGGCGTATCCGGTGAGCTTCCCCGTCGAGCCGACGACGCGGTGACACGGCACGATGATGCTGAGCGGGTTGTGGCCGACCGCCTGGCCGACGCGCTGGGCGAGATTCGGGTTCCCGAGCGTCGCCGCGATCGTGCCGTAGGTCGTCGTCTGGCCGTAGGGCACGCGGCTGATCTCTTCCCAGACAGCGTGCTGGAAAGCATCCCCGGTCGCCATCGTCGCGATCGTGAACCGGTCGCGCTCCCCCGCCAGATAGGCGCGCAACTGCGCGCCCGCCTCGGCAACCAGCGCGTCATCGGACTCAGCGACCTCGTCGCCAAGCTCCGCAGCGGTCGGCGGGTACCAGTGGCCAGGAAAGTACACGCCCGTCACGGCATCGCCGTCGGCGGTGACAGTCAGTTCGCCGAGAACGGTGTCGACTCTTGCGTGCCGGATGCCTGTCACAGAAGTTCCTCGAGCAGGGTGCTCGCGACGGCGAGTAGCTTGACGGTCATGGCTGGTGGCACTCCCACATTCTCGCGCTGGTTCCAGCGCTGGTGGGTCGCGCTCGTCGGTGCGTTCATGGCAACCGGCGGCGCGGCGATCTACGAAGCGGCGGCCCTCTCGATTCCTCGCGGCATAAGCACATACAGCGGTTCGGGCAACACGAGCGACTGGTACGTGAGCTTCGTCGACAATCCGGCGTTCGTCTACCTTATGCGTCTCGGCGAGGTGCTGATGGCGGTCGGCCTCGTCGCCGTGATCGCCACGGTCGTCGTGCGCGTGGTGCAGCGTCGCCGACACCAGATGCCGTAGTCCACTGGCTCGAGCAAACAAAAAGACCCGCTCGAAAGCGGGTCTCTCTCAGTGCTGGGGTACCTGGACTCGAACCAAGAACAACTGAACCAGAATCAGCCGTGTTGCCAATTACACCATACCCCAATGGCCAGAACCGAAGCTCGGGCACAAGAGAACACTTTACCCGATGAACTCGCCGTCTCTGAAATCGGGCGAGCCCTCGGCGAGCCGTCCGTCCCGCGCGACGGGTCGCCCGAGCAGGTCACGGTGGATGGTGCGCGCCACAACAGCGCCCTCCCCCGCGGCGACCGCGATCTGCATCGGTTCGCGGGCTGTCACGTCGCCGGCCGCGTAGAGCCCCGGCACCGAGGTGCGGAAGCGCGCATCGACGACCACGCGGCCGTGGGCGTCACGCGAAGCATCCGTCTCAGCAAGGAAATCCGCCTGCGGAATCCAGTCGGGCCGCACGAAGCCGCCCTCGCGCGCGACGACGCGGCCCGATGCGAGGCGCACGCCGGTCATGACCGCGCGCTCCCCCTCGATCGCCACCACCGGCTCGCGCTCGAGGCCGATTCCGGCAGCGGCAAGCGTCTCCGCATCGGCATCCGAAAGATCTCCGCAGAACACGATCAGGTCGGGCGCCCAGTGCGCGATCTCGAGCGCCCGGTCGACCAGATCTGGCCCCGAGCCGAGCAGCGCCAGCGCCTGCCCGCTCTTCTCGTACGCATCGCACTCGATGCACGAGTGCAGCGCGGTGCCGTAGTACGCGCGCAGGTTCTCGATCGCGGGCAGCACCTCGGTCAGCCCCGTCGCGACGAGCACCGCCTGCGGGTGCACGACCAGGTCGGGCCCGCCGCGCAGCCCGGTGACGGAGACCGTCAGATCAGCGCCGACCGACTCGACCAGGCCGCTCGTGTGCGCCGCCCCAGGGTAGGCGAGGAACTGCTCGCGCCCCACCCGCCGCAGCTCGAGGGGCGGGATGCCGTCGAGCCCCAGCGTGCCGTGCGAGTGCAGCGTGGGCGCGTGCCGCGGCCGGTTCGCATCGACCATGAGCACGCTGCGCCGGGCGCGCACGAGGTTCAGCCCCGCCGTGAGGCCGGCCGGACCGGCCCCGATGATGACGACGTCGGGCTGCGCGCCCTCAGCCGGCGAGGTGGGCATCGAGCTTGGCGAGACGCGCGAGCGTCTCCTGCTTCCCGAGGATCTCGAACGATTCGAAGAGGGGCGGCGAGACACGGCGACCGGATGCCGCGACCCGCAGCGCCCCGAAGGCGTTGCGCGGCTTGAGTCCGAGGTTCTCGATCAGAGCCGCACGAAGCGCCTCTTCGATCTCGGCGGTCTGCCACGTCTCGAGCGGCTCGAGGGCGGCGATCGACGCTTGAAGCACCGCAGGCGCGACATCCGTCAGCGTCGCCAGCGCGTCATCTTCATACGTGAGCGACGCCGCATCGGTGAAGAGGAAGCCGAGCATGCCGGGGGCCTCGCCGAGCAGCTGCATGCGCTCCTGCACGAGGGGCGCCGCCTTGAGCAGCACGACGCGCTCGGCCTCTGTGACTGTGTCACCGAGAATACCGGCGGCCTGAAGGTAGGGAATCGTGCGCTCGGCGAAGTCGTCGACCGCGAGCAGGCGGATGTGGTCGCCGTTGATCGACTCTGCCTTCTTCTGGTCGAAGCGCGCCGGGTTCGGGTTCACGTCGGCGATGTCGAACTTCTCGACGAACTCGTCGCGTGAGAACACGTCGCGGTCGGCCGAGAAGCCCCAGCCGAGCAGCGCGAGGTAGTTGTCGAGGCCCTCGGGGATGAATCCCCGGTCGCGGTGGTGGAAGAGGTTGGCCTCAGGCGCGCGCTTCGAGAGCTTCTTGTTGCCCTCGCCGAGCACGAGCGGCATGTGGGCGAAGCGCGGCACGAACGTCGTGTAGCCCAAGTCGATGAGCGCGCGATAGAGCACGATCTGGCGGCCGGTCGAGGGCATCAGGTCCTCGCCGCGCAGCACGTGGGTGATCTGCATGACCGCGTCGTCGACGGGGTTCACGAGCGTGTAGAGCGGATGCCCGTTGGGGCGCACGATCACGAAGTCGCCGAAGGAGCCGGCCGGGAAGGTGACCTCGCCGCGGATGAGGTCGTGGAAGGTGATGTCCTCGTCGGGCACCCGCAGGCGGATGGCCGGTTCGCGGCCCTCTGCGCGGAACGCCGCCTTCTGCTCGTCCGTCAGGTTGCGGTCGAAGTTGTCATAGCCCTGGGCACGGGGGCGGCCGTTCGCGTCGTTGCGCGCGTCGATCTCTTCGGCGTTCGAGAACGACTCGTAGGCGTGGCCCGACTCGAGCAGCTTCGCCACGACCTCGCGGTAGAGGTCGTAGCGCTCCGACTGCCGGTACGGCGCGTACGGCCCACCGACGCCGAGCCCTTCGTCCCAGTCGATGCCGAGCCAGGTCAGCCCGTCGACCACCTGGTCGAGGCTCTCCTGGCTGTCGCGCGCCGCGTCGGTGTCCTCGATGCGGAAGATCAGCTTGCCGCCGTTGTGGCGCGCATAGGCCCAGTTGAACAGGGCGGTGCGGATGAGGCCCACGTGGGGCGTTCCGGTCGGCGATGGGCAGAACCGCACGCGCACCTCGGCGCCGGTCGCGGTCGAAAACGGGTACTCGCGTGCGTCAGACATACGACGGCAAGTTTACCGAGCCGAGGAGCCCGCTTCCGCGAGTTCGAGCCGCGCGAGATCGAGCGAGTGCAGGGTCTCGAGGGTCGCCGCGACGGCGGGCACGCGGCTCGCGCCCTCGGTCGTCACGACGTGGATCGTGCGCGAGTGGCCGCGGGCCGTCGGCCGCAGCACGATGCCCTCGGGCACGCGGGTCGAGGCGAGGGCCAGCGTGGGCACGAGGGCGATGCCGATGCCGGCATCCGCCATGCCGAGCACGGCCGAGAAGTTGTCGGTCTCATAGGCGATCGTCGGCGTGTAGCCCGCCGACTCGGTGACCTGCAGCAGGTGGCCGCGGCAGCGCGGGCAGCCCGCGATCCACGTCTCGCCGGCGAGCTCTTCGAGGCGCACGCGCTGGTGCGACGCCGCCGGGTGCGCGGCCGGCAGCGCCACCAGCATCTCGTCCTGCCAGAGAGAGTCGACGGTGAGACCCTGCGCGCTCTCCTGGTGTGGGTCGACGCGGTCGCCGGGGTAGCTGAAGGTGATCGCAACATCGACAGACCCCGAGCGCACGGCCTCGACCGCCTCGGGCGGCTCTGCCTCGAGATAGCTGATGGAGAGGCCGGGATGCTTCGCCGACAGTTCCTTCACCAGCTTCGGCACCACGGTCGACGAGGCGGTCGGGAAGCCCGCGAGCCGCACGCGCCCCGAGCGCAGGCCGCTCAAGCCGGCGAGCTCGCCGGCGGCCGCATCGAACGCGTTGGTGATCGTGCGCGCGTGCCGCGCGAGCACCTCGCCCGCCTCTGTGAGGCGAACCGACCGCCCCACGCGTTCGGCGAGGGCCAGACCGAGCCGCTGCTCCGCGCGCCGCAGGTGCTGGCTGACGGCCGGCTGGCTGTAGCCGAGCGCCTCGGCGGCGGCCGTGATCGAGCCCTGCTCGGCGATCGCGCCGACGATGCGCAGCGTCTGCGCATCGAGTTCGGGGAATTGCGGAGCCGGGGTGAGTGTCACCTGGTCAGTCTACCAGGCGCATAACCGGCGGTTATCGAATCCATCGATCACATGTTCTTGTGTGATGAATCACTCAGGTCGAATCTTGAGCCATGATCGAGTCTCTTCGCGAGGAGTTCGCCGCCACGAGCGGCTACCTCGCCGCGTGCACCATGGGCCTCGCTCCCGCCTCGACACGACGCGCCATCAGCGCCGACCTCGAGCTGTGGGCCGCAGGCCTCGCCTCCATGGGCGGCTACGACGACATCGCCAATCGAGGGCGCGCCGCGTTCGCGCGGCTCTCCCACGTCTCGCCGAGCAGGGTCGCCATCGGCGCCCAGGTGTCTGTGCAGGCATCCGTCATCGCCCTCGCCGCGCCCGACGATGCCGAGATCCTCTGCGTGAACGGCGACTTCAGCTCGGTGCTCATGCCGTTCGCGCAGCAGGCCCACCGCGGCGTGCGCCTGCGTCAGGTGCCGCTCGAGGCGCTCGCGGACTCGGTCACCGACGAGACGTGGCTGGTCGCGTTCTCGCTCGTGCAGTCCGCCACGGGCCGCATCGCCGATGCTGACGCCGTGCTGGATGCCGCCGCACGTCACGGCACGCGCACGCTCGTGGACCTCACCCAGTCGGCGGGCTGGCTCGATTTCGATGCGAGCCGAGCGGATGCCACGCTGACGCACGCCTACAAGTGGCTGTGCGCCCCGCGCGGCGCGTGCCTGATGACCGTCTCCGAGCGCTTCCAGCATGAGCTGCGGCCCGTGCAGGCCGGGTGGTACGCCGGCGCCGACATCTTCAGCTCGTGTTACGGGCCCGACATCGTGCTGGCCGATGACGCCCGGCGCTTCGACGTCTCACCGGCGTGGCAGGCGTGGGTCGGCGCGGCCGCGTCACTCGAGCTGTTCGCCGGGCTCGACCTCGAGGCGGTGCGGGCGCACGACGTCGGCCTCGCCGACGAGCTGCGGGCGGCGCTCGGCCTGCCTGCGACCGGCTCGGCGATCGTCACGTGGGCCGACCCCGGCGGGCGCGACGTGCAGGCGATGACGGATGCCGGGCTCACGGTCTCCGGCAGGGCCGGCAACGCGCGGGTCGCGTTCCATGTGTGGAACGACGAGCGGGGTGTCGCCCGCATCGTCGACGCGGTGCGGCAGCCGGCCGCCACGGCGCCCGTTCAATGACGGTGGTGCTCAGTACCTTTACTGCATGACCTCCGATGGGCCCGCATCGGGCGTCGAGCAGCTCGCCGTGGAGGCGGCGCCCGGCGGCCTCTCGACCACCCAGGGCGCGACGATCACGATCGGCGCACTGCTCGGCACGGGCGTGATCTCGTTGCCCGGAATCGCCGCCGACGACGCCGGCCCCGCCTCGCTCGTCGCGTGGGCGGCTCTACTCATCCTGTCGATTCCCCTCGCGACGACGTTCGCCGCGCTCGGGTCGCGCTTCCCGGGCGGTGGCGGCGTCACGAGCTACGCGCGCCGTGCCTTCGGGGGCTATGCGGGAACGGCGCTCGGCTGGCCCATGGTCTTCGCCACCGGTGTCGCGGCCCCCGTGGCAGCCGGATTCGCGGGCTCGTACATCGCCGACGCGACGGGCGGCGGCAGGCACGTCAGCGTGCTTTCCACCGCCGGAATCATGCTCGTGGTGGTCACCATGAACTGGTTCGGCATCCGCATCTCGGCACGCGTGCAGCTGGTGATCATGTCGGCCATCGCCGCGACGCTCGTGGTGACGGTCGCCATCGCGCTGCCACATGCGCAGTCGTCGAACCTCACGCCGTTCGCGCCGCACGGCGTCGGTGGCATCGCGACCGCAGCGGGCGCCCTCGTGTGGGCCTTCGGCGGGTGGGAGGTGATGGCCTCCCTCTCCGGGGAGTACCGCGACCCGGCGCGCAGCATCACCCGAGCGACCACTGCGGCGCTCATCGTCGTCGCAGCCCTCTACCTGAGCGTCGCCTTCGTCACCGTCGCCGTGCTCGGGGCGGCGCCGGGCAGCGCGCCCCTGTCATCGCTGCTCGTCGTCAGGCTCGGCCCGGCGGCCCGCCCCGTCATGACGGTGATCGCGACGCTTCTGACCGTCGGCACCATGAACTCGTACTTCGCCGGCACGGCCCGGCTCGCCGCCGCGCTGGCCGCGGAGCGCTCGCTTCCGCGCTTCCTCGATCAGCGCGGCGAGCCGCGCCGCGCGCTGCTGACGATCACGCTGCTCGGCTTCGCCTCTCTCGCAGCCATCGCCCTCCTGCACACCGACAGCGAGGCGATCCTCATGTTCATGTCGGCGACGATCGCCGCGGCCTACCTCGTCTCGAGCGTCGCCGCACTGCGGCTTCTGCCGAGAGGAAGCACCGGCCGTCGGGTCACCATGATCGCGCTCGTGGCGTCACTCGCACTCGTGATCGCGACCGGGTGGTCGCTGCTGGCGCCGGTGGTCGTCGGAGCGCTCGGGTGCCTCTGGTACCGCGTCAGGCGGCCTTGACCGGGTTCCGCAGGATTCCGAGCCCCTCGATCTCGACCTCGACGGTGTCGCCTGCCGCGATCGGCCCGACCCCCGCCGGGGTGCCCGTCATGATGACGTCGCCCGGCAGCAGCGTGAACGCGGCTGAGGCGTGCGCGATGATCGCCGGCACGTCGAAGATCAGGTCTGAGATGTTGCCGTCTTGGCGGATCTCGCCGTTGACGCGCGTCTGGATCGCGGCATCCGCCAGCTCGAACTCGGTCTCGATGACGGGGCCGAGCGGCGCGAACGTATCGAAGCCCTTCGCGCGTGCCCACTGGCCGTCGGCGACCTGCAGGTCGCGCGCCGAGACGTCGTTGCCGATGGTGTAGCCGAAGACGTAGTCGAGCGCGCGCTCAGCCGGCACGTTCTTCGCGACCTTGCCGATGACGACGACGAGCTCGCCCTCGTGCTCGACCTTGTTCGAGATGGCAGGCAGCACGATCGGCTCGTTCGGACCGATCACCGCGGTGTTCGGCTTGAGGAACAGCAGCGGCTCCTTCGGCACGTCGCCGCCGGTGACCGACTTCATCTCTTCGACGTGGTCGTGATAGTTCTTGCCGACGCCGACGACCTTCGAACGCGGGATCACGGGCGCGACGAGCGTGACCTCGGTGATCTTGGCGCGCTCGCCCGTCGTCTCGTATCCGGCGAACATGGGGTCGCCCTTGAGCAGCACCCACTCCTGCTCTTCAGGGTCGAGGATGCCGTAGGTGAGCACACCCTCGTGCTGGAAGCGCCCGATCTTCACTTGGCGCTGCTCTCGTCGTCGGAACCGGCGTCAAGGCGGTACAGCCACCCGTGCGTGTCTTCGATGCGGCCGTACTGGATGTCGGTCAGCTCCTTGCGCAGTGACATCGCGACCGACTTGTCCTCGGGCAGCACCGGCAGCTCGATGGTGAAGTCCTTCGCCTTGAGGCGCGCGATCGGGTTCACCACCGCCGCGGTGCCGCACGCGAACGCCTCGACGATCTCGCCGCTCGCGGCACCCTCGCGCCACTCCTCGATCGAGACGGCGCGGCGCTCGACGGCGTGGCCGCGCTCTTCCGCGAGTTGCAGCAGCGAGTCGCGCGTGATGCCCTCGAGGATGCTGTCGGAGGCCGGCGTCACGAGCGTGCCGTCCTTCTTCACGAGCACGAGGTTCATGCCGCCGAGCTCTTCGAGGTTGCCGTCCTGCAGGAACAGCACCTGGTCGCAGCCCTGCGCATAGGCCTCCTGCTGGGGAAGCAGCGACGCCGCGTAGTTGCCGCCGGTCTTCGCCGCACCGGTGCCGCCGTGGCCGGCGCGCGCGTAGTCGGTCGACAGCCAGATCGACACCGGCTGCACGCCGCCCGTGAAGTAGGCGCCTGCGGGCGAGGCGATCACGAAGTAGTAGACCTTGCGTGCGGCGCGCACGCCGAGGAACGCCTCTGCGGCGAACATGAACGGCCGCAGGTAGAGGCTCGTCTCGCCACCCTCGGGCACCCACGCGGCATCCGCCCGCACCAGGTTCTTCAGCGAGTCGAGGAAGACCGGCAGCGGCAGCTCGGGCAGCGCGAGGCGGCGCGCCGAACGCTGCAGGCGCAGGCCGTTCTGATCGGGCCGGAAGGTCCAGATCGAGCCGTCCGCGTGACGGTAGGCCTTGAGACCCTCGAAGATCTCCTGCCCGTAGTGCAGCACCGCCGCGGCTGGGTCGAGCGAGATCTTGGCATAGGGCTCGATGGTCGCCCGATGCCAGCCGCCGCGCTCGCTCCAGTGGATCTGCGCCATGTGATCGGTGAAATGCAGGCCGAAACCGGGGTTCGCGAGGATCTCGGCGCGCTCGGCGTCGGACTTCGGCGAGGGGTTCTGCGTCACTGCGAACTGCAGCGGCGAGATGTCGGTGAGCGGAAGCGAGAGGGACATACCTAGACCTTAATTGAGCAGAGAGACGATCGAATCGCCGACCTGTGCCGTCGAGCGGGCTCCGGAGCGGGAGGCGAGGTCGCGCTGCACGGCAGCCGTGACCTTGGCCGAGGCATCCGCCAGCCCCAGATGGGAAAGCAGCAGCGCGACGGACAGGATGGCCGCCGTCGGATCCGCGATCTGCTGACCCGCGATATCGGGAGCTGAGCCGTGCACCGGCTCGAACATGCTGGGGAACGTGCCGTCGGGGTTGATGTTGCCCGAGGCCGCCAGCCCGATGCCGCCGCTGATTGCGCCGGCCAGGTCGGTGAGGATGTCGCCGAAGAGGTTGTCGGTGACGATGACGTCGAATCTAGCAGGATCGGTGACCAGGAAGATCGTCGCCGCGTCGACGTGCAGGTAGTCGACCTCGACCTCGGGGAACTCGGCCGAGACTTGGTCGACGATGCGGCGCCACAGCTTTCCCGCGAACACGAGCACGTTGGTCTTGTGCACGAGCGTGAGCTTCTTGCGGCGCGCGGACGCCTGCGCGAAGGCGAACCGGACGACGCGCTCGACCCCGTAGGCGGTGTTGACGCTCACCTCGTTCGCGACCTCGGCGGGCGTGCCGATGCGGATGCTTCCGCCGTTGCCCACGTAGGGGCCTTCAGTCCCCTCGCGCACGACCACGAAGTCGACCTCGCCGGGGTTCTTCAGCGGGCTCTCGACGGTCGGATACACGACGGTGGGGCGCAGGTTCACGTAGTGGTCGAGTTCGAAGCGCAGCTTCAGCAGCAGGCCGCGCTCGATGTTGGCGTTCGCCAGGCGCGGGTCGTTGGGCTTCCCGCCGACGGCACCGAGCAGGATGGCATCCGCCTTCTTGATCTCCTCGAACTCGGCGGCCGGCAGCACCTCGCCGTCGTCGAGGAAGCGCCCTGCGCCGAGCCGGTACTCGGTCTTCTCGAACGTCACGTCGCTGTCGGCAGTGACCGCGTCGAGCACCTTCAGCGCTTCGGCCACCACCTCGGGGCCGATGCCGTCACCTGGGATGACGGCGAGCTTGACGGGGTTCGACGCGACGTTGGGCATAGCCCCAGCCTATTTGGTCGCGGCGAGCCGACCGGCCCGTCAGAGCGCGAGAGTGCCTGTCACAAGCGTCTGCGTCTGGCCGCCGACCCAGATCTTCCGGCTGTCACCTGAGCCGTCGACGGTCACCCGCACCAGCCCGTCACGCCCCATCGCGTGCCCCTGGCCGGCGAGATACGACCCGCTGGCCCGCCCCGACTCGACCAGCCACCGCGCCAGCCCCGCGTTGAGCGAACCCGTCACCGGGTCCTCCACGACACCGAGCTGCGGAATGAACGCCCGCACCTCGATGAGCCGCTCGTCGTCGTCGAGGTAGTGCGCGAACGCGCCGATGCCGTGCTCGCCGAAGCCCGCGAGGTTCGGCTCGATCGCCAGCAGCTCGTCGACGCTCGGCAGCTCGACCGCGAACCAGCCCGGGCCGTTGTCGACCCACTGCGATGAGACGATCGCGGTGCGATCGATGCCGAGGGCGGCGGATGCCTCGGCCAGCGTCGCTTCGTCGACCGGGCCGGTCTTCAGGAATCCGGGCGCCTCGAAGGCGAGCCCGTGCTCGTCGCGCCGCAGCTCGACGAGGCCGATGCCGCACTCCTGCACCACGACGCCGTCGCGCGCGGGCACGCCGCCGGCCTCGAGCCACGCGTGCGCCGTGCCGAGGGTCGGGTGCCCCGCGAAGGGCAGCTCGCTGCCGGGCGTGAAGATGCGCACGCGGTAGTCGGCGCCCTGCTCGCGGGCGGCGTCGGTGGGCGGCAGCAGGAAGGTCGTCTCAGAGAGATTCGTCCACGACGCGAACTGCTGCATCGCGACGTCGTCGAGCCCCTCGGCGTCGACCACGACCGCGACGGGGTTGCCCGTCAGCGGGGTGTTGCCGAAGACGTCGACCTCGACGTAGCGCCGCGGTGCAGGCATCCCTCGCCCCTACTCGGTGATGTCGATCTCGATCAGCTCTTCAGCGCTGATCGCGTCGGCGACCGACGAGAGGATCTCGGTCGGCACCGGCGAGTCGACCGTGAGCACCGACAGGGCCTTGCCGCCCTGCTCGTCGCGCGCGATCTGCATGTTCGCGATGTTGATGTTCGCCTCGCCGAACGCCTTGCCGTAGACCGCGACGATGCCGGGGCGGTCGGCGTAGACCATGACGACGTGGTGCGCGGCGAGCGGCACCTCGATCTCGTACTCGTTCAGCCCGATGATCTTCTCGACCATCTTGGTGCCCGAGAGGGTGCCCGCGACCGAGACGACCGTGCCGTCGGCGAGGATGCCCTTGAGGGTGGTCGTGTTGCGGTAGTCCTTCGACTCGTCGCCGGTCGTGAGGGTGACCTCGATGCCGCGCTGCTCGGCGAGCAGGGGCGCGTTCACGTACGAGACCTTCTCGCTCACGATGTTGGTGAAGTAGCCCTTGAGCGCCGCGAGCTTGTAGACGCTCACGTCATAGGCGGCGAGCTCACCGCGCACGTCGACGTCGAGGCTCGTCAGCGCCTCTTTGCCGGCGAGGCCCGCGAACACCTGGCCGAGCTTCTCGACCAGCGCGATGCCGGGGCGCACGAACGGGTCGATGACGCCGCCGGCGACGTTGACCGCGTCGGGCACGAGGTTGCCCTCGAGCGCGAGCTTCACCGAGCGCGCGACAGAGACGCCCGCCTTCTCCTGTGCCTCATCGGTCGAGGCGCCGAGGTGCGGCGTGACGACGACGTTCGGCAGCGAGGTGAGCGCGTCGTCCTTCGGCGGCTCGCTCGTGAACACGTCGAGGCCGGCGCCTGCGATCACGTTGTTGCGCAGCGCCTCGGCGAGGGCCGCCTCGTCGATCAAGCCGCCGCGGGCGACGTTCACGATGTACGCCGTCGGCTTCATGAGCGCGAGCTGCGGGCCCGAGATCATGCCGGTCGTCTCCGGCGTCTTGGGCATGTGGATGGTGATGAAGTCGGATGTCTTCAGCAGCGCATCGAGGTCGAGGAGCTCGACCCCGAGCTGCTGCGCACGCGCCGCCGTCACGTACGGGTCGTAGGCGACGACCTTGACCCCGAACGCCTGCAGGCGCTGGGTGATCAGCGTGCCGATGCGGCCGAGGCCGATGATGCCGACGGTCTTCTCGAACAGCTCGGTGCCGGTGTACTTCGAGCGCTTCCACTCCCCCGCGTTGAGCGAGGCGTGGGCGGCCGGGATGTGGCGGGCGAGGCTCAGGATGTGGCCGATGGTGAGCTCGGCCGCCGAGATGATGTTGGAGGTCGGGGCGTTCACGACCATGACACCGGCCTTGGTCGCGGCCGGGATCTCGACGTTGTCGAGGCCGACACCTGCGCGGGCGATGACCTGCAGCTTGGGCGCCGCGGCGATCGCCTCTGCGTCCATCTTGGTCGCGGAGCGGATCAGCACCGCGTTCGCGTCGGCGAGCGCCGCGAGCAGCGCGGGCCGGTCGGTGCCGTCGACGCCTCGGACCTCGAAGTCCGGGCCGAGCGCCTCGACGGTTGCAGGGGACAGTTCTTCGGCGATCAGCACGACCGGTTTCGTCACGAGCGCATCTTTCCTACGGTGGCTTCAGTGGGCGTTGCACCAACCCTACCGGCCCCGCATCTGGGAGAGTGACGCCATGAGGCCGCTGCGCGCGCTGTTCCTGCGACTGACCGCGGGCCGGCTGACACCGTGGGTGAAGCAGATCCCGACGGTGCTCACCTTCGCCGTCGCGCTGCTCGTGCTGCTGGCGACGCGGATGCCCGTGAGCAGCGGCGGCCTGCTGCTGGCATCCGTCATCATCGAGCTCGTCGCGACCATCGCCTCGTTCGCGCTCCCCTGGCGGCGTATCGGGCCGTACTGGAGCGTGCTCATCCCCTGCGCGAGCTTCGTCGCGATCGCGCTGCTGCGGCTCGCGACCGGCGGCACGGACTCGCCGTTCGGGGTGCTGCTGATCATTCCGACCGTCTGGGTGGCGAGCGAGCCCGGGGCGTGGAATCCGCTCATCGCCGGCATCGGCACGTGTTTCGCTCTGTTACTTCCGGAGTACCTCGACGGCGCCCCGATCTCGCTCGGCGAGGTCGCCCGCGACCTGCTGACCCCGTTCGTCTACATCGTCGCGGCGATCATCATCAACGAGATCGCCAGGCGGCTGCGCGAGGCCGGCGAGGAGCGCGACCGCGTCAAGGACGAGTTCCTCGGCCTCGTCTCGCATGAGCTGCGCAACCCGCTGACGAGCGTGCTCGGTTATCTCGAGCTGCTGCGGATGACGGGCGAGAACCTGACGGACGAGCAGCGCGGATTCTTGAGCGTGGCGGACCGCAACGCGCGGCGGCTGCGCCACCTGGTCGGCGACCTGCTGACCACAGCGCAGGCCGGAGCGGGAGCGTTCACGCTGCAACGGGCGCGGGTCGACCTCAACGAGGTGGTGCGGCAGGCGGTCGAGTCCGCCGAGCCGTCGGCGGAGGACGCAGGTGTGACGCTCGTGGCGCGGCTTGCGGACTCCGTGGGGCTCGACGGCGATTTCGAGCGGCTCGGCCAGGCGTGCGACAACCTGATCTCGAACGCGATCAAGTTCACGCCGGCGGGCGGCACCGTCACGGTGGCGACCGAGCTCAGGGGCACGGATGCCTTGCTGTCGGTGCGCGACACGGGGGTCGGCATCCCGGCCGATGAGGTCGCGCACCTCTCCGAGCGGTTCTTCCGCGCATCGACGGCGCAGGCGATTCCCGGAGTCGGGCTCGGCCTCACCGTGGTGCGCGCGATCGCGACGGCCCACGGCGGCCGCCTCGAGATCGAGAGCGAGCAGGGCGTCGGCACGGCGTTCACCCTCGTGCTGCCGGTGGGCTGAGCGTGGCTCGCACCTTCACGCTGGTGACCGAGACGCACCACTGGGTCGAGGCGCTCTTCGATCTGTCCCTCGACATCGGTGCGCACGTCGCATCGATGCACGGGAGTCGCGAGCGCGCCGTGGCCGGGGTGACCACGGGAAGGATCGGTCTCGGCGAGACCGTCACCTGGAAGGCCTGGCACCTCGGCATCCGCTTCACGATGACGTCGCGGATTCTGGAGCTCGATCGGCCGCATCGGTTCGTCGATGCGCAGATCGCCGGGCCGTTCCGGGAGTTCCGGCATGAGCACCGCTTCGAGCGGCTGGGCGACGTGACGCGCATGACCGACACGATCACGCTCGCGTCGCCGATCTTCGCGCCGCTCGTTGAGCCGCTGATCCTGGTGCCCTACCTGCGGCGGCTCATCGCGCGCCGCAACGCGCAGCTGCTCGCGCTACTCGATCGCGAAGCGACTACGCAGTAGTCGCGCCGATTCCGCACCATGAACCACTAGTACGGCGTACTCGATGCGCGGAGATGCGCTCTGACTCCGAGGGGTGCCGCGATGGGGTTCTGCCGAAGCAATACCCCATCACGGCACCCCTCGTGGAGGCGCGTCGCTTAGCGCGCGACCGAGCCGTCGACGTAGTCGTCGTCGGAGTTGGTGTTCCAGGCGAACAGCGCGCGCAGCTCGCGGCCCGTCTTCTCGATCGGGTGCTGCTCGCCCTCGGCGCGCAGCTTCAGGAACTCGGGGGCACCCGCGTCCTGGTCGGCGATGAAGCGCTTGGCGAAGGTGCCGTCCTGGATGTCCGCGAGGACCTCCTTCATGTGCTCCTTCACCGACGGGTCGATGACGCGCGGGCCGGAGACGTAGTCGCCGTACTCGGCCGTGTCGGACACCGACCAGCGCTGCTTGGCGATGCCGCCCTCCCACATGAGGTCGACGATGAGCTTGAGCTCGTGCAACACCTCGAAGTAGGCGATCTCGGGCTGGTAGCCCGCCTCGGTCAGCGTCTCGAAGCCGTACTGCACGAGGTGCGAGACACCGCCGCAGAGCACCGTCTGCTCACCGAACAGGTCGGTCTCGGTCTCTTCGGTGAAGGTCGTCTTGATGACGCCGGCACGCGTTCCGCCGATCGCCTTGGCGTACGACTTCGCGAGGTCCCAGGCCTGGCCCGAGGCATCCTGCTCGACCGCGATGATGTCGGGGATGCCTCGACCGGCGACGAACTCGCGGCGCACGGTGTGGCCGGGGGCCTTCGGCGCGACCATGATCACGTCGATGCCCGCGGGCGCCTTGATGTAGCCGAAGCGGATGTTGAAGCCGTGGCCGAACAGCAGCGCCTTGCCCTCGGAGAGGTTCGGCTCGACGTCGTCGGCGAAGAGGTGGCGCTGGTGCTGGTCGGGCGCGAGGATCACGATCACGTCGGCCCACTTGGTGGCCTCGGCGTTCGACTTCACCTCGAAGCCCGCCTCGGTCGCCTTCTGGATCGACTTCGAGCCGTCGCGAAGGCCGATGACGACCTCGACGCCCGAGTCACGCAGGTTCTGCGCGTGCGCGTGGCCCTGCGAGCCGTAGCCGATGACCGCGACCTTCTTGCCCTGGATGATGCTGAGGTCGGCGTCGTTGTCGTAGTAGATCTCTGCCATTGCTTTGCTTTCTTCTTCGAAGGTTGGGTCTAGGACTTGAAGACGCGATCGGTGATCGACTTGGAACCGCGGCCGATCGCGAGCATGCCGGACTGCGCGAGCTCTTTGATGCCGTAGGGCTCGAGCACCCGCAGCAGGGCCTGCACCTTGCCGGAATCCCCCGTCGCCTCGATGACGAGCGCATCGGTCGCGACGTCCACGACGCGGGCGCGGAACAGGTTGACGGCCTCGAGGACCTGCGAGCGCGTGGTGACGTCGACGCGCACCTTCACGAGCAGGTGCTCGCGCTGCACGGACTGCGCGACGTCGAGCTCGACGATCTTGATCACGTTGACGAGCTTGTTCAGCTGCTTGGTGACCTGCTCGAGAGGAAGCTCTTCGACGTCGACCACCACGGTGATGCGCGAGAGACCCTCGACCTCGGTCGTGCCGACGGCGAGCGAGTTGATGTTGAAGCCGCGGCGCGCGAACAGCCCGGCGACACGGGTCAGGAGGCCCGGCTTGTCTTCGACGAGAAGGGACAGGACGTGGGTGCTCATGGCTTACTCCTCTCCCCAGCTCGGGCTGTGGTCTTTCGCGTACTGCACGTAGCTGTTGCTCACGCCCTGCGGCACCATCGGCCACACCATGGCGTCGGCGGACACCACGAAGTCGATGACGACCGGCCGATCGTTCGTCTCGAGCGCGAGCTTGATCGCCGGGTCGATCTCCTCCGGCTTCTCGACGCGGATGCCGAGTGCGCCGTAGGCGTCGGCCAGCTTCACGAAGTCGGGGATGTGCCGCGAGCCGTGCCCCGTGTTGAGCTCGGTGTGCGAGTAGCGACCGTCATAGAACAGCGCCTGCCACTGCTTGACCATCCCGAGCGACGAGTTGTTGATGATCGCGACCTTGATCGGGATGTCGTTGATCGCGCAGGTGACGAGCTCCTGATTGGTCATCTGGAAGCAGCCGTCGCCGTCGATGGACCACACGACGCGGTCGGGCTGGGCGACCTTCGCGCCCATCGCCGCCGGCACCGAGTAGCCCATCGTGCCCGCGCCGCCCGAGTTGAGCCACGCGTTCGGGCGCTCGTACGTGATGAACTGCGCCGACCACATCTGGTGCTGGCCGACGCCTGCGACGTAGACGCCCTCGGGGCCCGTGAGCTCGCCGATGCGCTGGATCACGTGCTGCGGGGCGATCAGGCCGTCGCTCGTCGGGGTGTAGCCGAGCGGGAACTCCTCACGGAGGCCCTTGAGCCTGGTCCACCAGCCGTCGAGGTCGGGCTGCGCCTCGACCGACGCCGTCTTGAAGGCCGCCGTCAGGTCCGGAAGCACCTCGGCGAGATCGCCCACGATCGGGACGTCGGCCGTGCGGATCTTCGAGATCTCCGCGGGGTCCACGTCGACGTGCACGATCTTGGCGCCCGGCGCGAACTCGCTCACCTTGCCGGTGACGCGGTCGTCGAAGCGCGCGCCGAGGGCGACGATGAGGTCGGATTCCTGCAGCGCGAGCACCGCGGGCACCGTGCCGTGCATGCCGGGCATGCCCAGATGCTGCTCGTGCGAGTCGGGGAACGCACCGCGCGCCATCAGCGTGGTCACCACGGGCGCGCCGCTCGCCTCGGCGAATTCGCGGAGCTGAGCGGATGCCTTCGCCCGCACGACCCCGCCCCCGACGTACAGCACCGGCCGCTTCGCCTCGGCGAGCAGCTGCGCCGCCGCCTGGATCTGCTTGCCGTGCGCCTTGGTCACCGGGCGGTAGCCGGGCAGCTCGATCTTCGGCGGCCAGCTGAACTCCATGAGGTTCTGCTGCGCGTCCTTGGTGATGTCGACGAGCACCGGGCCGGGGCGGCCGGTCGAGGCGATGTGGTACGCCGAGGCGATCGCCGCCGGAATCTCCTCCGCCGTCTTCACGAGGAAGGAGTGCTTGGTGATCGGCATCGTGATGCCGACGATGTCGGCCTCCTGGAAGGCATCCGTGCCCATCAGCGTCGAGAACACCTGACCGGTGATCGCGAGCAGCGGGACGGAGTCCATGTAGGCGTCGGCGATGGCTGTGACGAGGTTCGTCGCACCGGGTCCGGAGGTCGCGATGGCGACGCCGACCTTGCCGCTCGCGGCGGCGTAGCCCTCGGCGGCGTGGCCGGCGCCCTGCTCGTGGCGCACGAGGATGTGGCGCACGCCGCTCTGCGCCATGAGCTCGTCGTACAGCGGAAGGACGGCGCCGCCCGGAAGCCCGAAGACGTCGGTGACGCCGAGCTTCTCGAGCGTGCGCAGGATGGCGGCGGAGCCGGTGATGAGCTCGGGGGCCGCCTGCGCGGCCGGGGCGGCGGCCGTCGGGCGCGGCGTCGGCACAGGTCGTGGATCAGTGGGCATGAGGAGAGTCCCCTTGATGCGTAGGTGATCGAATGGGTGACGAGAACTACCCCGTGATCGCGCCCTCGGCTGCCGAGTGCACGAGCTTGGAGTACTTCGCGAGAACGCCACGGGTATAGCGCGGGGGAAGCGGGGCCCAGCCTTCGCGGCGAGCCCTCAGCTCAGCTTCGTCGACGAGTAGGTCGAGCGAGCGAGCAGCGATATCGACCCGAATCAGATCACCATCGCGCACGAATGCGATCGGACCAGCGTCGACCGCCTCGGGAGCTATGTGGCCGATGCACAGGCCGGTTGTGCCGCCTGAGAATCGTCCGTCTGTCAAGAGTAGTACATCTTTTCCGAGGCCCGCGCCCTTGATGGCTGCGGTGATGGCGAGCATCTCGCGCATGCCGGGGCCGCCCTTCGGGCCCTCGTAGCGGATGATCACGACGTCGCCGTGCTTGATCTCGCCGTTCGTCAGCGCGTCCATCGCGGCGCGCTCGCGCTCGAACACGCGGGCGGGGCCCTCGAAGACGTCGAGGTCGAAGCCGGCTGTCTTGACCACGGCGCCCTCGGGCGCGAAGGACCCCTTGAGGATCGTGAGGCCGCCGGTCGGGTGGATCGGGTTGTCGAGCGTGCGCAGCACCTCGCCGTCGAGTGCGGGCGGGTTGATGTCGGCGAGGTTCTCGGCGACGGTCTTGCCCGTGATCGTCAGCGCGTCGCCGTGCAGCAGGCCGGCGTCGAGCAGCGCCTTCATGAGCACGGGGATGCCGCCCATGCGGTCGACGTCGTTCATGACGTAGCGGCCGAAGGGCTTGAGGTCGCCGAGGTGCGGCACCTTGTCGCCGATGCGGTTGAAGTCGTCGATGGTGAGCGGCACGTCGGCCTCGTTCGCGATCGCGAGCAGGTGGAGCACGACGTTGGTCGAGCCGCCGAGCGCCATTGCGACGGTGATGGCATTCTCGAAGGCATCCCTCGTCAGGATCTGGCGGGCCGTGATGCCTTTCTTGAGCAGGCCGACGACGGCCTCGCCCGAGCGGTGCGCGTAGTAGTCGCGGCGGCGGTCGGCCGAGGGCGGCGATGCCGACCCCGGCACCGAGAGGCCGAGCGCCTCTGCCACCGACGCCATGGTATTCGCGGTGTACATGCCGCCGCAGGCGCCCTCGCCGGGGGCGAACGCGCACTCGATGCGCTCGGCGTCTTCGAGGCTCATCGTGCCGGCCTTGACGCCACCGACCGCCTCGAACGAGTCGATGATCGTGATGTCCTTCTCGGTGCCGTCCGACAGCTTCACCCAACCCGGCGCGATGGAGCCCGCGTAGAGGAAGACGGAGGCCAGGTCGAGTCGGGCCGCCGCCATGAGCATGCCGGGGATCGACTTGTCGCACCCGGCGAGCAGCACCGAGCCGTCGAGGCGCTCGGCCATCATGACGGTCTCGACCGAGTCGGCGATGACCTCGCGCGAGACCAGCGAGAAGTGCATGCCCTCGTGGCCCATCGAGATGCCGTCGGAGACCGAGACGGTGCCGAACTGCAGCGGGTAGCCGCCGCCGGAATGCACGCCTTCCTTGGCGGCCTGCGCGAGGCGGTCGAGCGAGAGGTTGCACGGCGTGATCTCGTTCCACGAGCTCGCAATGCCGATCTGCGGCTTGTCCCAGTCCGCATCACCCATGCCGACGGCGCGGAGCATTCCGCGGCTGGTGGTGGCTTCGATGCCGTCAGTGACGACTCGGCTGCGAGGTTTCACGTCGATTTCGGACATGAACAAAGCCTACTGAGGCGAAAAGGATCACAGAGACCGAGCGGATGCCTCACGAGCAGTCGCGAGCCGTGACAGCAGCTCGGCGAAGGCCGCGACGTCGGCGACCCGCGCGGTGGCGGCCGTCTCGCCCTCGCCGACCTTGACGCCGAGGTCGCCGGGTTCGAGCACCGCGAAGGCGTCTTCGTCGGTCACGTCGTCGCCGGCGTAGAGCACGGTGGTCGGCGCGTTCTCTTCCGCCGTGAGCAGCTCGCGAAGCATCCGCACGCCGTCGCCCTTCGTCACCGCGCGCACGCTGAACTCGACGATGTCCTTGCCGGCGCGGGTCGTGAAGCCGCCGATGGAGTCTGCGGCCTCGCGCGCCGCCCGCTGCAGGGGCGCGACGAGCTCGGTGTGCTCGACTCGGCGCGTGTGCACGCCGAAGCCGACCGGCTTGTGCTCGAGGCGGGCGCGCGGCACCGCGGTCACGAGCTCGGTGAGCGCGGCCTCGAGGCGCGCCATGCGCGCGCGCTCGTCGTCGGTGAGGGCGACGTCGGCGAGCTCGCCGCGGATCGACACCTCGACGCCGTGCGAGCCGACGAGCAGGGCGTCCGGCCCGGACTCGGTGAGTCGCGCCAGCTCGCCCAGCGGGCGGCCAGAGACGAACGCGACCCAGGTCGCGGGCAGCGCGCGCAGGCGCTCCAGCGCCGCCGCGCCTGCCGGGGTGATGCGCGAGGTCGACGGGTCGTCGACGAGGGGCGCCATCACGCCATCGAAGTCGAGCGCGACCAGCAGGCGCCGGGCGGCGGCCAGCTCGTCGATCTGAGGGTCTGAAGCCATGCTCAGTCGCCGGTGTCGCGCGCGGCCTGCGCCCGCTTCGGGATGTCGAGGTGGTTCGCCGGGTCGTTGTGGTCCTCGCGCACGAGGGCGTCGAGGAACGTGGCGCTCCAGCGCTGCACGTCGTGGCTCAGCACTCTCTTGCGCAGGGCGCGCATGCGGCGCGTGCGTTCGCGCTGCGGCATCCGGATCGCATGCACGATCGCCGACTTGAGCCCGTCGATGTCGTGCGGGTTGACGAGCAGCGCCTGGCGCAGCTCGTCGGAGGCGCCGGCGAACTCGGAGAGGATCAGCACGCCGTCCTGGTCGGTGCGGCTCGCGACGTACTCCTTGGCGACGAGGTTCATACCGTCGCGCAGCGCGGTGACGAGCATGATGTCGGCCGCGAGGTAGAGCGCCACCATCTCTTCGCGCGGGTAGCCCTGGTGCAGGTAGTGGATCGCGGGCCGGCCGAGCTGCGAGAAATCGCCGTTGATGCGGCTGACCGTGATCTCGACCTCGTCGCGCAGCTGCGCGTAGGCGTCGACGCGCTCGCGGCTCGGGCTCGCGACCTGCACCAGTGCGACGTCCTCCGCCGAGATCACACCGTCTTCCAGCAGCTCGCCGAACGCCTTCATGCGGTGGCGGATGCCCTTGGTGTAGTCGAGCCGGTCGACGCCGAGCATCAGCACGCGCGGGTTGCCGAGCTCTTCGCGGATCTCTTGCGCGCGCGCCCTGATCTTCGGGTCTGCGGCGAGCTTCTGATAGGCCTGCGCGTCGATCGAGATCGGGAACGGCCGGGCGAGCACGGTGCGCACCGGCTGCCCGCGGCGGGCCGTCGCCCTGTGCCGCAGCGTCATCTCGGCCTGCGTCTCTTCGAGGCGCACGTTGATGAGGTTGCCGCGCGTCTCGTAGCCGTGCAGGCGGCGCACGGCGCGGGCGAAGTTGCCCGCGTCCGCGACGCGCTGGAAGCCGACGACGTCGGCGCCGAGCAGTCCGTCGATGATCTGGCGGCGCCACGGCAGCTGCGAGTAGATGCCGTATGCCGGGAAGGGAATGTGGTTGAAGAATCCGATGATCAGGTCGGGCCGCGCGTCGCGCAGCATCTTCGGAACGAGCTGCAGCTGATAGTCGTGCACCCACACGATCGCGTTCTGCGCCGCGACGGCGATGGCGGCGTCGGCGAAGCGGCGGTTCACCCGCTGATACGCCTCCCACCACTCGCGGTGGTAGCTCGGCGGCGAGATGACGTCGTGGTAGAGCGGCCAGAGCGTGTCGTTGCTGAAGCCCTCGTAGTAGTCGGCCACCTCATCGGCCGACAGCGGCACGGGCACGAGGTCGATGCCGTCGGCCTCGAACGGGTCGAAATGCACGTCGGGCATGCCGGGCCAGCCGATCCACACCCCGTCGCGCTCGCGCATCACGGGTTCGAGAGCCGCGACCAGACCGCCGGGGGACGTTCGCCAGACGGCGTCGTCGCCTTCGCCCGAGACGTGGTCGACCGGAAGCCGGTTCGAGACGATCACCAGCTCGTACTGCTGGTTACCCGAGTGTTGATCTGCTGACTTCGCTGCGGAAATGCGGCACCCCCAAGCTCGTCAGCCAGGCTATCAGCGGCTAGCGTGAAGGCATGACCCTCCGAAAGTACGTGCTGAGTCCTCGGCTGTACGCGTCGGCCCTCGCGGTGCTGCCGGTCGTCAGGGCGACGCGCAAGCCGCAGCTCGGTCAGCGCTCGTGGGTGCTCTGGGCGGGCTGGGCACTCGGCACGGCCGCCGCCATCGTCTCGGTCCGTGAGGATTCCGCGCGGCGTGTCTCCACGAATCGGCGCTGATTAGCCCCGAAAATTACAGGCATGTTCTTCGGTCGCCGCAAGCATGCCGCACCCACCCCGGCACCGGCTGTGCTCGCCAGCGCGCCGCCCGCCGCGCCCCAGCTCACCGATGAGCTCATCTTCGCCGCCGTGCAGAAGAGCCTGAACGATGTGTTCGGCGAGAACGGCGACTGGACGGTGGCGCGCCGCTCCCCCGACCAGGACGACCTGATCTTCCACGACGTGCTGGTGCACTCGCTGGCCACCTCGGTGACCGCCTCGGTGGCCGCGGCCCGCGAGACCCTGGTGCCGACCGGCGGCCCTCTCGGCCTGCTGCGCGCGCCACGCGTCGAGTCGAACGCGACTGAAGCAGCCGCAGAGGAATCCGCCGACGAGCCCGCCGCCCTCAGCTGGGAGCCCGCGCCGATCACCCGCTGGGCCGACCTCAAGCGCCCGGTCACCGGCGAGGTCGCGGTCATCACCCACGACACCGTGACGCACGACAAGGCCGCATAGCTTCTCTGCGTAACCTGCAGGCATGTCACTGGCGATCGAGGACTACGCACTCATCGGCGACTGCTTCACCGCGGGCCTCGTGGGCCGCGACGGCGGCATCGACTGGCTCTGCCTGCCTCGCTTCGACTCCCCCAGCGTCTTCGGCGCGCTGCTCGGCGATGAAGAGAGCGGCCGCTGGGTCATCGCGCCCACCGAGACGGATGCCTCGGCCGAGCGACGCTACGACGGGGCCGGCTTCTCGCTGATCACCCGCTGGACCACGCCGACCGGCGAAGTCGAGGTGATCGACGTGATGCCGATCGGCCGCGGCCGCGTCGATGTCGTGCGCCGGGTGCGCGGCCTGCGCGGCTCGGTCGAGCTGAACCAGGAGCTCCGGCTGCGCTTCGACTACGGCGCGACGATTCCCTGGGTCAGCCAGAACCGCAGCGTCGAGCCCGCTGAGCTCGTGGCGATCGCCGGCCCGAATGCCGTCGTGCTGCGCGGCCCGGCCGTTCGCGGCCACGACCACCAGCACTCCGGCACCTTCACCGTGGCGGAAGGCGAGACCGTCGACATCGTGCTCACCTGGTTCCCGAGCCACCGCGAGCTGCCGGCACCGCTCGACGTCGACGCGGCCCTCGACCGTACGCGCGAGTGGTGGCAGGAATTCATCGACCGCGGGCAGCACGACGACGACCCCCGCTACCAAGAGCTCGTGCTGCGCTCGCTGCTCGTGCTGCGTGCGCTGACCCACGAGTCGACCGGCGGCATCGCGGCCGCGGCGACCACCTCGCTGCCCGAGCAGTTCGGCGGCAGCAGGAACTGGGACTACCGCTTCGTCTGGCTGCGCGACGCGGCGCTCACGATCCACGTGCTCGCACAGCACGGCTACAACCATGTCGTCGACCGCTGGCGGCAGTGGATGCTGCGCGCCATCGCCGGCGACCCGGCCGACGTGCAGATCATGTACGGCCTCGGTGGTGAGCGGTGGCTCCCCGAGCGCGAACTCGCGTCCCTGCCCGGCTATCAGGGCGCCGCCCCTGTGCGAGTCGGCAACGCCGCCTCAGAGCAGTTCCAGGCCGACGTCATCGGCGAGGTCATGCTCGCCTTCTCGGCGGCGCGCGAGGCGGGGCTCACCGAGGACGCCGTCTCGTGGGGGCTGCAGCGCGCCCTGCTCGGTCACCTCGAGAAGGTATGGGCGACGCCCGACCAGGGCATCTGGGAGATCCGCGGAGAGCCCCGTGCGTTCACGCACTCGCGGGCGATGTCGTGGGCCGCGTTCGACCGCGGGGTCGAGGCCGTCGAGAAGCACGGGCTGCACGGGCCCGGCCAGCGCTGGCGAGAGCTGCGCGACAGCATCCGTCACACCATCGATCAGCACCACGTCGATCACGCGACGGGCGCGTTCGTTCAGTACGCGGGCGCAGTCCACGTGGATGCCGCCCTGCTGCAGCTCCCCCAGATCGGCTTCTGCGCCCCGGACGACCCGCGCATGCTCGCGACCGTCGCCCGCATCGAGGAGGAGCTGCTGCACGACGGGTTCGTCGACCGCTACGTCTCGGAGACCGGGGTCGACGGCCTGCCCGCGGGTGAGAACCCGTTCACCGCCTGCTCGCTGTGGCTCGCCGAGCAGTACGCG
This sequence comes from Gryllotalpicola daejeonensis, assembly GCF_039538145.1. Taxonomy (NCBI): domain Bacteria; kingdom Bacillati; phylum Actinomycetota; class Actinomycetes; order Micrococcales; family Microbacteriaceae; genus Gryllotalpicola; species Gryllotalpicola daejeonensis. The sequence goes on from NZ_BAABBV010000001.1 coordinate 891,350, forward strand.
CGCTCCGGCAGACGCGACGACGCCATCGCGCTGCTCGACCGGGTCGCGGCAATCGCGAACGACGTCGGGCTGCTGTCCGAGGAGTACGACCCGAAGGCGAAGCGACAGGCGGGCAACACGCCCCAGGCGCTCTCGCACCTCGCGTTCGTGCGCGCCGTCGACGCGCTCTCTGACACCGAGATGACTCGATAAGCTGACACCGTGACCGTGAATGCAGCATCCCCGGCCGTCACCCACGACGACGGCGTTCAGAACCAGTCCTTCGTCGGCTTCCTCGCCCGGCGCATCCCGTCGGCTCTCGGCGGACTGCTCGTCACGCTGCTCGCGCTGCTCGTGTTCCTGTTCTGGGTCTACACGCTCGTCGTGACCTGGATCGGCCACGGCGACCTCTCGACCCCGCTCTTCCAGACGACGGTCGCGGCTGTCCTCGTTGTCGGCGTCGCCTTCTTCGCGCGCAAGACGCTCGGGTGGCTCGGGCTGCTGATCATCGCGGCGGCCTGGTGCATCCTCTCCGGTCTTCCGCTCATCCCGATCGTGCAGGTGATCGTGCAGGCCGTGCTCGTGACGCTCATGGTCGCCGCAGCGGTGTTCGCCGTCGTCGCGGCGGAGCAGGCCGAGAAGCCGCGTTTTTAGGCCGCGCCCGTCGGGTACTTCCCCTGTGAACGACACAGAGGGGAGCGACAACATGTCGATCGAAGACAAGGGCCGCCACGCCGCCGACGACGCCATCGGCAAGGGCAAGGAAGCCGCCGGCAAGGCGACCGACAACGAGAAGCTCGAGAACGAGGGCAAGGCCGACCAGGTCGGCGCGAAGGTCGGCAAGGCCGGCGACGCGATCAAGGATGCCTTCCACAAGGCGACTGACCACTGATTGCCGCCCGGGCTCAATAGACTCGCCCTATGACGTTGGAGTCACCCGAGCCCCAGTTCGCCGCCAACGGAACCGGCTATGACATCAGCCAGCTCCGCGGCGTTTTCGAGAACCACTTCACGTGGGCGACCGCTTTCGAGCGCAACACCCACCGCTACGCGCACAGGCCCGCGATCAGCGACCCCGAGACGGGGCGTTCGTGGACGTACGCCGAACTCGGCGTCGTCACCGGACAGCTGGTCGCGGGCCTTCGCCGTGCAGGCGTCGGCGTGGGAGACCTGGTCGCCTACCAGCTGATGAACTCGCCCGAGTTCGCGTTCCTCTACGTCGCGGCGCAGGGTCTGCGGGCGGTCAGCTCGCCCATGAACTTCCGCCTCTCCCCCGGCGAGACCGCGTTCATCCTCGACGAGTCGAAGCCGAAGGTCTTCGTGTACGAGCGCGAGCAGGCATCCGTCGTCGCGCAAGCGCTCGAACTCGCGCAGCACAAGCCGGCTGTCGTGGCGGGCGTGGGCAAGGGCGCGCTGATTCCCGGCTCGATCGCGTTCGAAGAGCTGCTGGTGGCGGATGCCCCGACCTTCCGCGCGCCGGAGGACGGCAGCGTGTGGGACGAATCGAGCAGGCTCTACACGAGCGGCACGACCGGCATGCCGAAGGCCGTGCCGCTGACCTCGCTGAACGAGTCACTGTCGGCGCACGACGTCATCATGGCGTTCCCGCTGGCCTCGACCGACAAGACGATGAACATGTCGCCGTGGTTCCACCGCGGCGGCAACTACTGCGCGGGGCCGAACCCGGTGTTCTTCGTGGGTGCGGAATCCGTGTGCCTGCGCCGCTTCGACGAGGCCGTCGTGCTCGACGCCATCCAGAACTCGCGCCTGACCTATGTCATCGGCGCCCCGACCAACCTCGAGCGCCTCGCCGACGAGCAAGAGGCGACGCCGCGCGACATCTCGTCGCTGCGCGGCATCGTGACGATGGGCGCGCCGCTCGAGAAGGCGGCGGCGATCCGCTATCAGAAGACGCTGCACTCGCGGCTGATGAACGGCTACGGCACTACCGAGGCGTTCTGGAACACCTTCCTGCGGCCCGAGGACCTGCCGACCTTCGCCGGCAGTGCGGGCCGCGCGTGCATCGACGACGACGTCGCCGTGGTGCATGTCTATGAGGACCGCTTCGCCGAGCCGGGCGACACCGTTCCCAAGGACGGGCACACCGTCGGCGAGGTCATCATGCGCACGGTGAAGGCCGGCTACGCCTACACCGACCCGGCCCGCACGGCCGAGAAGTTCCGCGGCGGCTGGATGTACCCGGGCGACCTCGCCACCTGGGACGAGAACGAGATCGTCACGATCGTCGGCCGCAAAGACGACATGCTCATCTCCGGCGGCGAGAACGTGCACCCCGTGCAGGTCGAAGAGGCGCTCGCCGAGCACCCCGGAGTCGCCGACTCGATCGTCACCGGCCTCGCCGACGACGAGTGGGGCGAGCTGGTGGTGGCCTACGTGCGGCACAAGGGCGGCGCACCAGCCGACCCGCAGGCGGCCGCCAACGACCTCGACGCCCACTGCCGCGCGCACCCCGGACTCGCGGACTTCAAGCGCCCGCGCCGCTACGCGTTCGTCGACGAGCTTCCCTACACGGCGACGGGCAAGAAGCAGCACTTCATCTTGAAGAAGCAGGCGATCGAGGATGCCGCGAGCGGGGTGTTCCTCACGCCGAAGCGCTAGTTCCGCGCGGGTTTCGCCTCGACCGCCGCCCTGGTGGCGAAGGGGCCGCCGGTCTCGGCGTTCCAGACCGTGATGATGCCCCAGGCTGTCGCGGCGATCGGCACGGCGAGCACGGCGCCCACGATGCCGCCGATGAGCGAGCCCGCGGCCAGCGAGAGCAGGATCACCAGCGGGTGCAGGTTGAGCGAGTGCCCCATGATCTGCGGCTGCAGCAGGTGGCTCTCGAGCTGGTTCACGAGGACCACGATGGCGACGACGATGATCGCCGCCAGCGGCCCGTTCGCGACCAGTGCCACGAGCGCCGCGAGGCCGCCCGCCAGCACCGCGCCGACGATCGGGATGAACGCCGTGATGAAGACGATAACCGCGAGCGGGAAGGCCAGGGGCACGCCCACGATCGCGAGGCCGATGCCGATGCCGACCGCGTCAGCCGCGGCGACCATCGCGGTGCCGCGCACATAGCCGCCGAGCACCGTGACCGTCTTGTCGCCGATGCGCTGTGCGCGCTTGAAGGTCTCGCCGTGCAGGGGGCGCAGCAGGAACTCCCAGATCTTCGGGCCGTCCTTCATGAAGAAGAACAGCGTGACGATCGTGAGGAAGAGCCCCGTGACGCCCTCGGCCGCGGCGCCCACGCCGGCGAGCGCTCCACGGCCGAACTGCGCAGAGGTCAGGAAGTCGACGATCGCGTTCTGCGCGTCGTGCAGGTTCTGCTGGCTGATCAGGTTGGCCGGCAGCTGGTTGAAGTAGCCCTCGAGCTGGTTGATGCCGTCGGTGGCGTTCTTGACGAGCTCGTCCCACTGCGAGTGCACCGCCCAGATGATCAGCATGGTGAGGCCGCCGATCACGATGAGGATCGAGAACAGCGCGATCCAGGTGGCGAGCATCGAGGGCACACCATGGCGACGCATCCACGCCATGAAGGGGTGGATCGCACACGCCAGAATCAGCGCCAGAGTCACCGGGATGAAGACGAGGCTGACCTGCGTGATCGCGAGCACGAGCACCGCGGCGACGATGAGCACCGCGATGATCTGGATGCAGCGCGTGGCGAACCGGCCGAACGCGTCACCCCAGGCGACGGTCGTCTCCGCCTTCGCGACTGCGACGTTGCGCGGCAGCGACCCGCCGCTGGGCACCTTGTTCCTGTGCAAGAAGGCCATGCGCAGAGGGTACCCAGTGGCGGGCCGTCTTAGGCGTAAGGCTGGCCGCATCGAGGATTCAGTCTGTCACGCCGTGACGTCCCGGTGGCCGCCGTTGAGCGTCGCGACCACCTGGTCGTAGTCGCCGCGCGCTTCGCCGAAGCGCAGGAACTTGACCCGCTCGACGAGGATCTCCTTCGCGTCGGGCTGCGACTCGATCAGCTGCATCACCTCGTCGACGAAGGCGTCGAGCGGCAGCGCGTTCGGGTCCTCGGACTGCCCCGACATCAGCTCGGTCGCCACGAGCGGCGGCACCAACTCGAGCACCTTGACGGTCGTGTCGGCGAGCTGAAGCCGGATCGACTCGGACAGCATGTGGATCGCCGCCTTCGTCGCGTTGTAGCTCGGCGTGAAGGCGAGCGGCGTGTGCGCGAGGCCGCTCGTGACCGTCATGATCGTGGCGTCCGGCCGCGTCTGGAGGTGCTCGACGAACGCACCGATGAGCCGGATCGGCCCGAGCAGGTTCGTCGTGATGGTCTGCTCTGCGCTGTCGAGGAAGCCGTCGGCCCGGTGCCAGTCCTCGGCGCGCATGATGCCCGCCATCGTGATCAGGACGTTGAGGTCGGGATGCTTCGCCACCACCTCTTCTGCTGCCGCGCTGATGCTCGCGGCATCCGCGGTGTCCAGCTGCACCGTGTCGAAGCCGTGCTTCTCGCCCAGCTCGGCGAGCAGGCCGGCGCGACGCCCGCCGATGATGATCGTGTTGCCTGCGTCCTTGAGGCGCGAGGCCAGCGCGAGGCCGATTCCGCTCGTCGCGCCCGGAATGAAGATGGTGTTCCCGCTGATGTTCATGAGTCCACGATGCAAGCATCCGCTCGCGATGAAAATGGACGCGGCGATCGTGGGACTCGCGGTCCCTGATTGCGGAGACCCTGGTTGCGTGCGCACGCGGATGTGATGATCGGATGCATGGACCGCACCGCCCTCGCCGAGTTCCTGCGCCGCCGGCGCTCCGAGCTGCAGCCGGCCGACGTCGGCCTCGCGGCGGGCGCGCGCCGCCGGGCGCCGGGGCTGCGGCGTGAAGAGGTCGCCGCGCTCACGGGCATGTCGGCGGATTACTACACCCGACTCGAGCAGGGCCGCGGCCCACAGCCGAGCGAGCAGATGCTCGCGGCGCTTGCGCGGGCGCTGCGCTTGTCGGACGACGAGCGCGACTACCTGTTCCGCGTGGCCGGGCATGCCGCACCCGATCGTTCGAGCGGGCTGCCGCACGTGGCGCCCGCGCTGCTGCGGGTGCTCGACAGGTTGGAGGACACGCCTGCGATGATCCTGTCGAACCTCGGCGAGACGCTGGTGGCGAACCGGCTCGCGACGGCGCTGTTCGGCGACGCATCCGCTCGCACCGGTTTCGCGCGCAGCGACGTGTGGCGCTGGTTCACGGAGCCAGAGACACGCCTGCTCTGTCCCGCCGACGACCGCGAGCGACAGAGTCGAGCGCTCGTCGCCAATCTGCGGGCGGCCTATGGGGTCGACGGCGAACGGTCGCGGGCCGGTGAGCTGGTGCGGGCCCTGTCGGCCGAGAGCGCGGAATTCGCGGAGCTGTGGCAGCGGCACGAGGTGGCGCGGCGCTTCGAAGACCACAAGGTGCTCGTGCACCCCGAGCTCGGCCCGATCGAGCTCGACTGCCAGGTGCTGTTCACCGAGGACCAGTCGCAGGCGCTGCTCGTGCTCACCGCCCCGCCTCGCACCGAAGCCGCCGAGAAGCTCGCACTGCTCGGGGTGGTCGGCACGCAGAGCTTCGCGTGAGCGCTTTTCCTCACCGCGTGACACTGTCGCGCTGAGAGGAGAACCGGCTCGATAGCCTTTCCGACGTGACCGGTACGACGCTTGCGGAGTTCTGGGCTCGTGCACGTGCCGAGGTGCCGATGTTGCCGGCCTCGCAGCCAGAGGCCTGGGCGTTCGGCGCAACCGCCCAGCAGGCCGATGAGCTGCTCGCGCTTGTGCTCGCCGGCGTGAAGACCGGCACGGCGTCGTCCGCCTGGGATTACGAGGCGGAAGGCGAGCCGCTTCCGGCCGTGGGCGATGCCAGCGTGATCCTTGACGGAAGCGAAGAGCCACGAGCCGTCATTCAGACGGTCGCCGTTTCAGTGGTGCAATTCCGCGAGGTGGATGCCGGCCACGCGTTCGCCGAAGGAGAGGGTGATCGCAGCCTGGCCCACTGGCGCCAGGTGCACGAGCGCTTCTGGCGCACGCACTCTCCGCGCGGCTTCGCACCGGACATGCCGGTGGTGTGCGAGCGGTTCGCCCTCATTTACAGCAGATAAGAAAGTCGTCGCCACCTGCTGCGGTCTCGCAAGCTGCGAGGGCGCAGAAAGTGGCGACGACTTGGTGGCTGGGGCTCAGTCGTCCGTGACGGTGATCGTCACGTCGATGTTGCCGCGGGTGGCGTTCGAGTACGGGCACACCTGGTGTGCGGCATCCGCCAGCGCCTGCGCCTGGTCATGCGGCAGAGTCGGAATCGCGACCTCGAGCTCGACCGCGAGCTGGAACCCGCCCTGGCCGTTCGGGCCGATGTGCACGCGGGCGCCGACGGTCTCGTCTTCCAGCTTCAGCTTCTGCGACCGGGCGACGCCGAGCAGCGCCGAGTGGAAGCACGCGGCGTAGCCGGCGGCGAACAGCTCTTCCGGGTTGGCGCCGTTGCCCGAGCCGCCCATCGCCTGCGGGATCGCCATGTCGAGGTCGACGCGGCCGTCGATCGTGGTGACGTGCCCGTTGCGGCCTTCGCCGGTTGAGAGCGCTTCAGCGGTGTAGAGGATGTCCATCAGTCGGTTTCCTTCTCCTTGTGGGTGGTCATTCGCGCGCTCAGCGTCTTCGCGAGCGCGAGCAGCTGCACGTATTCCTCATGGCTCAAACCGGTGCGGTCGCCGAAGCAGCGGGGAACGTCGTCGAGCTCTGCGTAGAGGTCGCGCCCGGCATCCGTCAGCCCGAGCTGGACCACGCGCTCATCGTGGGCAGCGCGCGTGCGGGCGACGAGGCCGCGCGACTCGAGGCGCTTGAGCAGGGGTGACAGCGTGCCGGAGTCGAGCCCGAGCAGCTCGCCGAGGCCACCGACTGTGAGCTTGTCGTCGTTGCTCAGCGCGATGAGCGCGAGGTACTGCGTGTAGCTGAGCTTCCACGGGGCGAGCAGCTCGCGATAGAGCTGCCCGAACCGACGCTCGACCGAGTACACGGCGAAGCAGAGCATTGGGTCGAGTGCCTCGGCGGCTGAGGTCGGCGCTGCAGGTGCCATGCCACGATCGTTGCACGCAATTAGATTGCGCACAATTTAATTCAGGTGATCGTCAGGATGCCTTCGCCGCACGGCTGGCTGCGATGAACATCCAGACCGTCGTGACCACGAACACCGCGATGGTGAGCCAATACACGACCGGCGCGAAGACGCCCACGAGCGCCGACAGCAGTGCGACGACGAATCCGATCCAACTCGGCCGCGCGGCGGCAGCATGGCCGCGCGCCCAGGCCTCGTCACTCGCGAAGAGAGACGGGATGCGGATTCCGATGATCGGGTTCCGTTTGATCACTCCCCTTCCGGCGAGCGTCGCGGCCACCGCGAGCAGCAGAAGCAGCGCCGCGAAGACCCACGCGATGATGAGGGCGCCGCTCAGGGCATCCGAATTATTCACAATCTCAACCTGGCACGACTTGTCGCCGTCGGCGCGCAACGCCTACAGATACGGCGCGAAGAAGGTGCGCAGCTCCTGCGCATAGAGCTCGGGCACCTCGAACGGTGCGAAGTGGCCGCCGGCCGGGGGCTCCGAGAAGTACGCGAGATTGGTCGAGCGCTCGAGCCACTCGCGCGGTGGCCGCACCATGTCCGCCGGGAAGATCGAGAAGCCCGACGGCACCTCGACACGGCGCGCCAGCTGGTCCGCAGGCACCAGGGAGTTCGCGTTGTACATGCGCATCGACGAGCCGATGGTGCGGGTGAACCAGTAGATCGAGAGGTTCGTCAGGATCTCGTCCTGCGTGTAGGACTCGAGGCCGCGCTCGCTCCACGAGCGCAGCTTCTCGACGATCCAGGCGGCGAGCCCCACGGGCGAGTCGAGCAGCCCGGCCGCCGCGGTGTCGGGCTTCGTACGGTGCATCGCCGCATAGGCGCCCTCGGCGAACGCCCACTCCTGGCTGCGCCGCAGCCAGGCCTGCTCCTCAGGCGTGAGCTGCGAGGCATCCGTGCCCGGCACCGGTTGCGCACCCATGCTGTGCATCGCCACGACGCGCTCGGGGAAATCGAGCGCGAGGAAACGCACGACACCCGACCCGATGTCGCCGCCGGCGACGAAGAAGCGCTCATAGCCGAGGCGGCTCATGAGCTGCGCCCACAGCGCGGCGACGGCGCGCGAGTCGAGCGGCGGCCCGACCGGCTTGTCCGAGTAGCCGTAGCCCGGCATGTCGGGAATGACGAGGTCGAACTCCCCCGCCAGCAGCGGAATCACCTTGAGGTAGCGCCAGAACGAGTCCGGCCAGCCGTGCGCGAGCAGCAGCGCCGGCGCCGGGGCCGCGCCCTCTTCCCGGTTCACGACCGAGTGAACGACATGGATGCCTGTGCCGCCGACCTCGACGAAGGAGCGCGGCAGGCGATTCAGCTCGTCCTCGCGCGCGGGCCAGTCGAAGCCCTCTGCCCAGTACTGGGCGAGGTCGCGCAGGTACTCGGTGTCTGCGCCGAGATTCCAGCCGGGGCTCTCGAACGGCTCCGGCCACCGCGTCGCCCGCAGCCGCGAGCGCAGATCGTCGATGAGGGCCGGATCCGTTCGCGGCGCAAAGTCCATAAGGCCAACGTACCGAGGCCGAGTCCCCTGTGCCCCATAGAGTTACGGCATGATCGCGGCCCGACGCGTGCGTGAGCACAGTGCGCTCTTCGCCGCGCTGCTGTGCGTGTGCGCACTGCTCGCCGGGCTCGGCGTCGGGCTCGTCGGCCACCTCGACTCGGCAGCGCTCGACGGCGTCCGCGCCGGCATCGCCCAGCTGTCGGGAACGCAGGCCGAGCTGCGCTTCGACGCGCCGAAGTCCGACGACACCGCCGCCCAGCTGCGTCGCGCGAACGCGATCATCGCGCGGGAGCTGCGCCGTGGCGGCGCGCCCGTTCCCGTCACGGTCACGCACCGCGACGCGGACGACGGCGACGACATCATCTGGACGGTGCGAGCGGATGCTTCGCGCATCACCCCCGCCGACCTGCCCGTGCTCGCGCGCGCCGGCTCGGCGATCCACACCGCCATGCTCGACGACGGCACGGTGGGTGCGCAGGGCGTCGAGAAGTCCGGCTCGCTCGACAGCCAGGCGAGGGCGCTCGCCGCGCGGGTGGCGCCGCTCGCAAGCATCCAGCCCGTCCCGTTGCTCCTTGTCACGGTGATCGGGCTCGTCACGCTGGCCGAACTCGCGCGACTGCTCGACGGCGTCCGCCTGCGCGAGACGGCCCTGCTGCGCTCGCGCGGAGCCTCGGCCGTGCGCGTCGCCCGAACCACCGCGCTCGAGGCGCTGATCGTCGCGGGGGTCGGAGCACTGCTCGGCGCCGGCATCGCGACCGGGGTGCTGCTGGCCTTGGGCGAGCATCCGCTCGACTGGTCGCCGCTCATCGCGATCGTGCTCGCGGTTGTCGTCGCCGCGACAGTGCTCGTCGCGGGTGTCGCCTTCAACTCGGCTCGGCTCGCGTTCCGGCGGGACACCGTCGACGACTCTGGGCGCGCGCGACGGCTCGCGGCGCCGGGGCTGCTGGTGCTGCTCGTGGCCGCGGCGGCGCTGTCGCTGTGGCGGTACCTGCAGTTCGGCTCGCCGCTCTCGCCCACCAGCACCGGCGCCGCCGTCGACCCGATCGCCGTGCTCGCGCCGGCACTGTGCCTCGCCGCGCTGGCCGTGCTCTGCCTCGCCGTCTTCGCCCCGATCGCCCGGCTCGTCGAGCGTCTCGCCGCCCGCGGCGAGGGTGCGAAGCTCTCGCTCGTCGCGGGTCAGCTCGCTCGGCGGCCGCGCATGACCGCGTCTCCCATCGTGCTGATCGCGCTCGCGGGCGGAGGTCTGGTGGTTGCCGCCGCGTACACCCCGACCTGGCAGCTCGCCGCGGGCCGAACGGCCGCGCTGCACGCCGGCGCCGACCTCGTCGTTACGGGAGCAGGGCCAGGGGATGCCGCGGCCATCGCAAAGCTGCCCGGGGTGCGCGCCGCGGCTCCCACCGTGACGTTCTCGTGGCAGACCGACGATGGCGCCGACGTGAACCTCTCGGCGCTCGGCGCCTCTGGCCTCGGCCACGCGATCTCCCCCGCCGACGGGGCGGTCGACCCCGCTGCCCTGGCCCGCGCCGTCAGCGGCCGCCTGCTCGGAGCGTCGATCGCCGCCGGCGCGACCGCTCTCGACGTCACCGCGACCTCGAGCGGGCCGATGCCCACCCTCGCGGCTTACCTCGTGGACGCCGACGGCATCGCCACCCGCGTGCCCCTGGCTGCGACGACCGGGACCGCCCCGGGGCACCTGCACGCTGACCTTCCCACGGGCGCCGCCCGACGGCTGGTCGCCCTCGACATCGACGTGCCGCAGCAGCAGCCGGTCACCGGCGCCTTCGACCCGCAGAACCCGAACACCTGGGTGTTCACGCCAGAGGCGGTGTCCTTCCAGGTGACCGCCGTCACCGCCTCGGGCGGTGACGGCGACGCGCAGCCCGTCGACCTCGGCGCGGCATGGAAGCCGGCCGGTGGTGAATCCCCTGGCGACCCCACCCCGAACGGCACGCTCGGCTTCACCGGCACGGCGAGCCCCGGCGGCTATCGACTGCGCTACGTTCCGGCAGGCAGCCAGGCGGTGCAGGTCGCGCTGTCGCAGCCCTTCGCGGCCACGACACATGCGCGCCGCGGTAGCGAGCTCACCTTGGATCTGAGCGGCAGCGTGGGCGGCTCGCTCACCACGACGGTGGCGCAGCTCGCGCCGGCGCTGCCCGGGTCGAGCGGAGCCAACGCGGTCGTCGCCGACCTCGCCGCCGTTCAGACCCAGCGCATCACGAGCGGCGGCGATCCGCTGCCCGTCGACCGTGTCTGGGTGCGCTCGACGTCCCCGCGGGCGAGCGCCGCGGCCATCGAGCAGGCGCTGCCGGGCGCTCGCGTGACAGGCCCGGCCATCGCCGCCGGCTCAGGGGTTCTGGCAGCCGTGCCTGTGGCCCTGTGGCTCGGCATGGCCGGCGGCGTCGTGCTGGCGCTCATCGCCCTCGCCGCCGTCGCGGGCGAGCTGCTGCGCCTGCGTGCCGACGAGGTCGGCGTGCTGCGGGCGCTCGGCTACGCACCACGCACACTCGCACGGCTGCGCCAGTGGGAACTGGTCGCCGTCTGCGTCGGCGCCGCGGTCGGCGCCGCCCTCAGCGGCGTGATCGTCAGCGCGCTGACGGTTCCCGGCCTCGCGCGCATCGCGATCGACGCGCCGTTCGACGCACTTCCTCAGCCGTTGCGACTCGACCCGATCGGCCTCGGCGTCGCCGTCCTCGCGCTGGCCGTCGCGGTGTGGGCCATCGTCGCCGTCTACGGCGCGCAGGTGGCGCAGCAGGCGCGCACGGCGGTCCCACGGGAGGGGGCGCGATGAGCCGCGACCGCACCGGCACCGTCGGCCTGCTCGTGCGCACCATCGCGCCCGAACGCACGCTCACCGCGCTGATCGCGCTGCTCACGCTCATCGTGGCGCTGTGCTGCGGCCTGATCCCCCGGGCGTTCAGCGGGTTGCAGGCATCCGATCTGCACTACTCGGTCACCGGCCTCGCGGACACGCGCCGCGATGTCAGCGGCGCGGTCGTCCCGTTCCTGATTGGACCGGGGCCCGGCACGCCACCCGCCGCAGGCAGCGCGGAAGCCGCCTTCGGGCGCGTCGACTCTGCGCTCGAGGGCGCCCGGGAGCAGGCATCCGCCCCGCTGCGCGCCGTGCTCGGCGACCCGCACGTCGTCGCCCGCACGGAGCGCAAGAGCGCGCAGCCGCCCGCCTCCGTCGACGCGAAGGGCGATTACTTCGTGGCGCTCGCCGCCGACCCGCGCTACGAACAGCAGATCACCCTCACCTCGGGAGCGCAGCCTCACCAGTGGAAGGCGCCTGAAGGAAGCACCGCAACAGCGCCGCCGATCGACATGGTGATCTCGGCGCAGACTGCCACAAGGATGAACCTCGCAGTCGGCGACGTGCTCGCGACGACGGTGAGCGACCTCGCAGTGCGGGTGCGCGTGAGCGGGATCTTCACACCGGTGGCGCCGCACTCGGACTACTGGCAGCACACGCCGAGCATCGTCGAGCCCGAGCTCGAGGACGACCACAACCACCCGCCGCAGTACACGGCGACCGGCTACGTCAACCCACTCACGCTGCTCGCGTTCCAAGATCTCGGCGCGTTCAACGGCACGTTCTGGTTCCCCATCGCCGCCTCGGCGATCACCAACTCGAACGCGCACGGCGTCGAGGCCGGCATCCGGGGGCTCGAGGCACGGCAGATCGCGATGCCGGCAGCGACCCCGGGCCAGACCGTGCGCGTGCCGGTGAACACCGACCTCGGCACGACCATCGCACAGAGCGTCGGCCGCATCGCGGCAACGCTCGCGGTGATCGCCGTGCTCGTCAGCGGGCCCGCAGGTGTGGTGGTCGCCGTCTTCGCCCTCGGGGTGCGCGCAGTGGTCAGCCGACGTGCGCCCGTGCTCGCGCTCGTCTCCGCCCGCGGTGCCTCGCGTGCGCAGCTGCGCGCCGCCGCTGCTCTGGAGGGGCTCGCGGCCGGCCTGCCCGCCGCGGCGCTCGGCGCCCTCGTCGCGGCGCTGATACTGCCGGGGGCGGATGCCTGGGCCTGGGTCGCCCCGTTGCTGGCCGGCCTCGTTCCGGCCGTCCTGTTCGCCGCGCTCGGCGCCGCTCCCGACGGCGGCCTGCGCGGCACCCGGCGCGACCTGTCTGCCCGCACTCGCGGCGGAGTGCGCTGGATCGTGGAAGCCTGCGTCGTCGGCGCCGCCGCCGTCGCGACGTACCTGCTCGTGCGGCGGGGGCCGGTCGCCGGCAGCGGCTTCGACGCACTGCTCTCGCTCACACCGCTGCTGCTCGCGCTCGCGGTCAGCGTCGTGGTGCTGCGAGTGCTGCCACTCGCACTGCGGGGCGCTCTTGCCGTCGCCCGCCGATCTCGCGGAGCGGTCGGGTTCATCGGCGCCGCGCGCGCGATGCGCGACCCCGCCCTCGGCGTCGCGGCCGCCCTTGCGGTCGTCGTCGGGGTCTCGGTGGCGGTGCTGTCCTCCGGGGTGCTCGCCACGATCCAGTCGGGCGCGCACGCGCAGGCCGTCGCCTCCGTCGGCGCCGACGTGCGCGCCGATGGAGCGCTGTTCGACGCCAAAGCCGTCGCGGCCGTCCGCGCCGCACCGGGCGTCGCCCATGTCGCCGGTGTCATGTCCGCTCACAACGTCGAGCTCGGCCTCAACGGCAGGACCACCACGGTGCAGCCGATCATCGCCGACGCCCGCGAACTGCGCGCCGTGCGCGGCGACGTTCCCGCGGCGCTTGCCGCGAAGCGCGCCGGCCGCGTGCCGGTCGTCGTCTCGGCCGATCTGCTCGATGCGCACCCCCTGGGCGCCAAGCAGAAGCTCGGCGGCATCCCGGTCGTCATCGCCGGCTCGTTGCCCAGCGACGCGCAGCTCGGCGCCGACTCTCGTTGGGTGCTCGTCGACCGCTCGTTCACGAAGCAGCTCGGCGAGCCGGCGTTCGAGGCGACCCAGCTGATGGTCGCGCTGCGGCCCGGCGCATCCTCTGTTCCCGTGACGCGCGTGATCGCGCGCGCGGTGCCATACGCGGCGGTGACGGATGCCGCGGCCGGCCTGGCCCAGATCAACGCGGCCCCCTCGACCGCCGGTCTGCGTGTCACTCTGATCATCGCCGCGATCACGAGCGCCGTGCTCGCCGCGGTGGCGGTGTTCGCCGGCTCGGTCGCCGCGGCGGCCTCGCGGAACAGCGCGATCGCCATGCTGCGCACCATGGGCCTCACGGGTACCCAGTCGCTCGGCCTGGTCGTGTGGGAGATCGTACCGATCGTCATAGCGGCCGCCGCGGTCGGCCTCGGTCTCGGCCTCGTGCTGCCCCACCTGCTCGTCGCCACGACCGACTTCGCGCCGTTCACCGGCGGCGCCACCCGGCTCGCCGTGACCACTGACTGGCCGCGGCTCGCCGCCCTGCTCGCCGGCGTGCTCGCCGTCGCGGCGGCCGCCACCCTCGTCGCCGTGCTCGTCGCGCGGCGCACCGACCCGACCGGCGCTGTGAAGATGGGAGCCGAATGACCATGACAGCAACCAGCGCACAGCCCACGAGCGCGATCCACTGCCGCGAGCTGGTGCGCATCTTCTCTGCGGAGGGCGTCGAGGTGCAGGCGCTTCAGGGCCTCGACCTCGAGGTCGCGCGCGGCGAGTTGACCGCGCTCGTCGGCGCCTCCGGGTCGGGCAAATCGACACTGCTGTCGATCCTGTCCGGACTCGACGTGCCCACCGCAGGGCAGGCATCCGTCGCGGGCTTCGACCTGCTGGCCATGCGCGAGCGCGACCGCATCGGCTACCGCCGCAACGTCGTCGGCTTCGTCTGGCAGCAGACGGGGCGCAACCTGATCCCCTATCTCACTGCGGCCGAGAACATCTCGCTCACGCTCGCGGTGGCCGGCCACCCCAGGGCGCACCGCGCCGCCCGCGCCGGGGAGCTGATCGACTTGCTTGGCATCGGCGACCTCGGCGACCGCGTGCCCCGGCAGCTCTCGGGCGGCCAGCAGCAGCGTGTGGCGATCGCCGTCGCGCTCGCGAACTCGCCGGAGGTGCTGCTCGCCGACGAACCGACGGGCGAACTCGACGAGGCGAACTCGGCGCTCGTGCTCGAGGCGATGCGCGATGTCAACGAGCGCCTCGGGGTGACGGTGCTGATCGTCACGCACGATCCCGGCGTCTCCGACCACGTGCGGCGCACCGTGCAGATCCGCGACGGCCGCACCTCGACCGAGACGCTGCGGCGCACCGAAGTCAGCGACGACGGAGCCGAGCGGCACATCGCCGAGGAATTCGCGGTGCTCGACCGCGTCGGCCGTCTGCAGCTGCCGCCCGACTACGTGCAGGCACTCGAGCTGCGGCGCCGCGTGAAGCTCTCGCTCGAGACCGACCACGTGCAGGTGCGGAAGGGAGACACGGAATGAGCGACGCCATCATCTCGGCGAGCGGGCTGTCGCGCGTCTTCGGCAGCGGCGACACCCGCGTCGAGGCCGTCGCCGACGTCTCGCTGGAGCTCCACCCGGGCGAGCTGGTGCTGCTGCGCGGCCCGTCTGGAAGCGGTAAGACGACGCTGCTCAACCTTCTCGGCGGCCTCGACCGGCCGACCACCGGCACGGTGTCGCTCGGCGGCGTCGAGCTGACGACGGCGTCGGAGGACGAGCTCGCCGGCATCCGTCGCCGCGACATCGGCTTCGTGTTCCAGTCGTTCGCCCTGTTGCCCGTGCTGTCGGCGGCCGAGAACATCGAGGTGCCCTTGCGCATCGTGCACACGCCGGTCGCCGAGCGCGCGGCGCGCGTCACCGAACTGCTCGCCGCCGTCGGCCTGGCCGATCACCCGAACCAGCGGCCGTATGAGCTCTCGGGCGGCCAGCAGCAGCGCGTCGGCATCGCCCGCGCCCTCGCGAACCGCCCGCGGGTGCTCATCGCCGACGAGCCCACCGGGCAGCTCGACTCGGGCACCGCCGCCCAGATGATGGCGCTCATCGCGCAGCTCGCGCACCAGCAGGGCGTCGCCGCCATTGTCTCGACGCACGATCCGCGCATGGCCGAGTACGCCGACCGCGTGCTGCAGCTGCACGACGGAAAGCTCGCGCACGCCAAACACGCCGCGGCGTAGCGTGGAGTCCATGCGTGCCATCGTCTATACGGAAAAGGGTCCGTCCAGCGTTCTGAGGCTCGTCGACCGGCCCGTGCCCGAGCCCGGCGTCGGCGAGGTGCGGGTGAAGCTCGTGGTCGCCGGCGTCAACCCGACCGACGTGAAGAGCCGCTCGGGCGCGGCAGCTCGCGGCGACCATGACGAGGTAACCCCCGGCCAGGACGGCGCGGGAACCGTCGACGCCGTCGGCATCGGCGTCGAGGGCCTCGCCGTCGGCGACCGCGTCTGGCTCTATCTCGCCCAGCACGGGCAACCGCACGGCACCGCGGCCGAGTACGTCACCGTTCCCGCCGAGCGCGCGGTGCGCCTGCCCGACACGGTGACGGGCCCCGAAGCGTTCGACCTCGGCGCCGCCCTCGGCGTGCCGGCCATCACCGCGCACCGGGCGCTCACGAGCGGCCCCGTCGCCCGGCTCTCCCCCGGCTCGCTCGCCGGCCTGCATGTTCTCGTGCACGGCGGCGCGGGCGCGGTGGGCAACGCCGCCATTCAGCTGGCACGCTGGGCCGGGGCATCCGTCATCGCCACCGTGAGCAGCGACGAGAAGGGCGCGCTCGCACGCGCGGCCGGCGCGCACCACGTCGTCGATTACAAGCACACGGATGCCGCCGCGGGCATCCGCGACGCAGCGCCCGACGGCGTCGACCTGATCGTCGAGGTCGCCCCTGCCGTCAACAACGAGCTCGACCAGAAGGTCGTGAAGACGGGCGCGACGATCGCGTTCTACGCCAACAACGGCGGCGACCAGCTGGTGCTCGACATCAGGCCGACCTTCTCGCTGGGCCTGCGCTACCAGGGGCTGCTGCTCTACACGCTCGCCCCCGAGCTGCTCGAGGCCGCAGTCGCCGACGTGAGCGCGGCGGTCGCCGCGGGGGTGCTCAAAGTCGGCGAAGAGCACGGCCTGCCGCTGCACCGCTTCCCGCTCGACGAGACCGCGGCGGCGCACGACGCCGTCGACGGCGGCGCGGTCGGCAAGGTGCTCATCCAGATCTGAGCCGCGCCGACTGCATGCGGGCGGCGTTCGGCGGGCACCTGCCCGACATGAGCGACAGCACAGAAACGAGCACCCGCACCGCCATCGTCACGGGATCCGACTCCGGCATCGGCCGCGAAAGCGCCATCGCCCTCGCGGAAGATGGCTTCGACGTCGGCATCACCTGGCACAGCGATGAGGACGGCGCGAACGAGACCGCGCGGCTCGTGCGCGAGCGGGGCCGGAAGGCGGTCGTCGCGCAGCTCGACACGACCGACTCCCCCGCCTGTGGCGACGTGATCGAACGCCTCATCGACGAGCTCGGCGGCCGCATCGACGTGTTCGTCAACAACGCCGGCATCAACGGCGGCCCCCGGCTCTTCGACACCGACTGGGACACCTGGCAGCAGACCATCACCGCCGACCTGAGCGGCGCGTTCGTGTGCATCCAGCGCGCCGCGCGCCACATGGTCGAGCAGGCGAAGGCCGAGCGCGGGCGGCCGGGCGCAGACCCGCGCGACGGCGGCCGCATCATCGCCATCACGAGCGTGCACGAGCACCAGCCGCGTGTCGGCTCGGCCGCCTACGACGCCGCCAAGCACGGACTCGGCGGGCTCATCAAGACGCTGGCGCTCGAGCTCGGGGAATACGGCATCACCGCGAACGCCGTCGCCCCCGGGGAGATTAATACGCCTATGAACGACGCCGAGGCGGCAGATGCGTATCGCACCCACCGCCCCGGAATCCCGCTCGGCCGGCCTGGCCACCCGCGCGAGATCGCCGACGTCGTCGCCTTCCTCGCCTCGCCGAAGGCGAGCTACGTCACCGGTGCCTCGTGGGCCGTCGACGGCGGCATGCTGCAGATGGGCCCGCAGGCGGGCTCGCACTTGACGAGCGACGACTGGCGTGAATAGAGCGGATGCCTACCCCTTCAGCCCGCTGCCCGTGACGCCCTCGACGATCTGCCGCTGGAAGATCAGGTACAGGATGATCAGCGGCAGCGCGGCGAGGATCGCCCCGGCCTGGATGTCGGCGTAGCGCTGGCCGAAGCTCGACTGAACCGTCGCGAGGCCGACCGGAATCGTCATCAGGTTCGGGTTCGACAGCACGAACAGCGGCAGCAGCAGGTTGTTCCACACCCCGACGAAGGTCAGGATCGACACCGCCGCGAGCACCGGCCGCGACAGCGGCAGGATCAGCGACCAGTAGACCTGCCAGCGGTTGGCGCCGTCGATGCGCGCGGCCTCTTCCATCTCGGCGGGGATGCCGTCGAAGAACTGCTTGAAGATAAACACCGCGATCACGGCCGGCACCTGCGGGAAGATCACCGACCAGTAGGTGTTCAGCAGCGACATCCAGTTCAGCATCTGGAAGATCGGCACGATCAGCACCTGCGTCGGGATCATGATGCCGAGGATCACGAGCAGGAACGACACGTTGCGGCCGCGGAACCGCAGCCGCGACAGCGCGAACGCCGCCATCGACGCGAAGAACACGGTCAGCAGCGCGGTGATCACCGAGGTGATGCCGCTCGCGAGGTACCAGTTCCAGATGTCGCCGGCTTGGAAGAACGACGCGAACGAGTGCAGCGTCGGGTTCCAGTTCGTGAGGATCGCCTGTGCGCCCAGCGCCGCGACACCGTTGTCGGTGAGCGAGGTCTTGAGCGCGAACAGGCTCGGAATGAGCCAGATGATCGCGAACACGACGAGCACGATCACCGAGACGATCTGGAACGTCTTGCCGCTCGTGCCGATGCGGCCGGCGTTGGCGGCGGGCGCGGCACCTGAGACGTAGGACGGGCGCTTGCCCGGCCGAACTGCGGTCGTGGTCATCTCACGCCTCCCTTCTGGCTGCGGCGCGGTCGAACAGCTGCCTGATGACGGCGACAGCCACGATGACGATGAAGAGCAGGACAGAGGCGGCGGATGCCGCGCCGACACGGTTGTCGGTGAAGGCGGTTCCGGTCACGAGCCCCAGGGCGACCTGCGTCGAGACGCCCGGCCCGCCGCTCGTCATCAGATACACCTGGTCGAAGATCTTCAGGCTCGCGATGATCTGCAGCAGGATGACGAGCGTCGTCGTGCGGCCGAGCAGCGGCAGTGTGATGTAGCGGATCTGCGACCAGTTCGACGCGCCGTCGACGGCGGCCGCCTCATACAGCTCGCGCGGGATGTCCTGCAGGCCGGCGAGGTAGAGCACGAAGTTGAACCCGAGCGTCCACCACACCGTCGCGATCGCGATCCCGATCATGGCGGTGTTCGGATTCGCGAGGATGCCGTTGCCGGGCGTCATGCCGAGCGACTGCTGCATGAACGCCCACAGGCCGGTCGCCGGTGTGAACACGAACACCCAGATGAGCGAGATGGTCGCACTCGGCAGGATGAACGGCAGGAAGAACGCGAGCCGGAAGAACCACTGCCCGCGGCGCACTCGGTTCGTCAGCACGGCGAAGATGAACGCCAGGATGACGAGCGGCGGCGTCGTGTAGATCGTGAACTGGAGCGTGTGCCACATGGCGCTCCAGAAGTCCGGCCGCGTCAGCATCTCCGCGTAGTTCGCGAAGCCCGCGAACGAGCCGAGGTCCGTGTGCACCATCGAGGTGTTGAAGAAGCTCGCGACGATCATGTAGATCGTCGGGCCGATCAGGAACACCAGATAGAACACGCCGAACGGCGCCAGGAACAGCCACCCGCTGCGGCCGTCGCCGCGGCGCAGCGGCGAGACCGATCGGGGAATGGGTGCTGTGCGGGCCGCGCGCGGCTTGATCAGCGCGGCAGCCGGGGCTTGTGCGGTGGTCACGTCGTTGTACCTCCGGTTCTAAAGCGGGCTGGGGGTGTTGAGGTAGATCTTGAGCTGGCTCGTGATCGACTCCCGGGCCTGGGCGGGCGTCGCGGCGCGCTGCTGCACGAGCCCGAGCTCTGCGCCGACGATCCCCTCGAAGGTCGAGCCCGATCCGCCGTACCAGGCAGGGTCGTCGTAGACCGCGTGGTCGGCCGCCGATGCGTAGTGCGCCTGCGGCTTGAGCTTCTTGTAGTCGTCGCTGTTCGCCACCGGCAGGTAGGCGGGCACGTGACCGCCCTGCGCCCAGGTCATGCTCTGGTCGAGCATCGACTTGATGAATTCCATCGCCTGCTTGCGCTGCTCGGGCGAGCGGTCCTTCTTGGGCAGGATGAAGGTGTGGGAGTCGGCCTGCGCGGCCGGCTTGTCGTACAGCGTGGGAAGCGGCGCCATGTCGAACTTCAGCCCCTTCACGAGCTGCGCCGTGGTGAGCTCCCATTCGCCCTCGAGGTACATGCCCGCCTTGCCGGTGAACATGTACGACTGCGCGGTGCCGTAGTCGAGGCCGCTGTTGAGCCAGCCCTTCTTCACCCACGACTGGATGCGGCTGACGACGTCTTCGAAGACGTCCCAGTTGACGGTGAGCTTCGCCCCGTTGTCCGAGAGGAACGGCGTGGCATCCGCGTGCTGGTTGTACAGCGTCGTGAACACTCGCCACGGCGTTGCCGTCTCGCCCGCCACGTTCGCCGAGGTGATCGCCGGACCCTTCGTGACTTTGCTCACCGCCGCGAGCGCCGCCTCGAACTCGTCCATCGAGTTGAGCGGCACGATCGTGCCGTCGGAGCCGAGCAGGCCGGCTTTCTTGATCACGTCGACGTTGTAGAACATGACGAGCGGATGCGTGTCCAGCGGGATCGCGATGTTGTGCCCGTTCGTCTTCTGGGCCTTCCACGGCGCCTCGCTGAAGTCGTCGGCGCTGAGGCCGACCGACGCCAGGTCCTCGTCGGTGATCGGATCGAGGATGCCGCCCTCCCACAGCGGCTTCGCGCGGGTGAGGTGCGCGACCGCGACGTCCGGCGGCTTGTGCCCCACGGTCGACAGGGTCACCTTCGAGTAATACGGGTTGCCCCACGTGAACGTGGTGGCCTGGAGGGAGCTCGCTCCCCCGTGCGTCTTCCGGTAGCCGGCCTCCATGGTCTGCATGCGGCCGCCGTCACCGCCTCCGAAGAGGTTCCAGTAGACCAGTGTCTTGGGGTTGAGCTGCGAGCCGGCGAGACCCGCGGCGACGGGCCCTGCGCAGCCGGCGAGTGCCGGGATTGCCAGCCCGGCGAGACCCGCGGCGAGGAATCCCCGTCGCGAGAGTCCCGATGCTTGCGCCATCTTGACCTCCTCGTCATGTGGCGTGTGCCCCTGTCCTGGGGCACTGCGCCTGAGCATTACATCGTTGGAATCTTCGCGCAAGAGCTTCGTTGCTCGATATGCTCTGGCCACGATGCGCGCAACCGTACGGGACGTGGCCAAGCTGGCCGGAGTGTCGCCGAAGACCGTCTCCAACGTGATCAACGGCGTCGTGCCGGTGCGAGCTGAGACGCGGGAGCGCGTGGAATCCGCGCTCGCCCAGCTCGACTACGTGCCCAACATGTCGGCGCGCGGCTTGCGCAACGGGCGCTCGGGAAACATCGCGCTCGCCCTGCCCGATCTGAGCACCGCATACTCGGCCGAGCTCGCCCGACACTTCGTCGAACTCGCGCACGAGCGGGGCTGGGCGATCCAGCTCGAGCAGAGCGGCAACGACCCGCACCGCGAGGTCGAGCTCGTCTCGCGTGCCCGCACCCACCTCGTCGACGGGCTGATCCTGAACCCGACGCTCCTGTCGATGAGCGTCGTCGCGCAGCAGAACGCGCAGGCAGATCTCGACGGGGTCCGGCTGCCGCCGATCGTCGTGATCGGCGAGGTCGAGCCGTACGGCATCGATCAGGTGCACGTCGACAGCCCTGCCGCGGCGCGCGAGATGACCGCCCACCTGATCGAGACCGGCCACCGGCGCATCGCCATCGTCGGCGGCTCCGACGACCGGTTCCGCTCGGCGACGAGCCTGCTGCGGCACGAGGGCTACCGCGCGGCGCTCACCGAAGCGGGGCTGACCGAGGAGCCCGCCCTGAATGTGGTCGCCCCCGAGTGGACGCCGGCCGCGGCGGCATCCGAATTCTCCGGGCTTCTCGACCACCTCGAGAACGCGGGCGGCGCGCTGCCCGACGCCGTGTTCTGCTTCACGGACTCGATGGCGCTCGGCGTGCTGCACGTGCTCGCGAAGCGCGGCATCCGGGTGCCGGACGACATGTCGGTCGTCGGCTTCGACGACATCGGCGAGGCGGCGTTCGCGATTCCCGCCCTCACGACCGTGAGATTCGACAAGCGCAGCATTGCGGATGCCGCGCTGACCGCCCTCGCGAAGAGGATCGCCGAGCCCGACGCCCCCGCCTCGGACATCGTGATCCCGCACGAGCTCGTGCATCGGGACAGCGTCGCACGCCGTTAGCGACGCGCCGCCACCCGGACTTGCGACCTGTATTACAACGATGTAAAGATCACCGCATGACTTCAGCGCGCATCATCGTCGACCGCGACTTCACCGTCGGCCCCGTGCCGCGCCGCCTCTTCGGCTCGTTCGTCGAGCACATGGGGCGCTGCGTGTACACGGGCATCTTCGAACCCGGCCACCCGACCGCCGACGAGAACGGGTATCGCGGTGACGTGCTCGACCTGACGCGCGAGATGGGCGTGTCGATCGTGCGCTACCCCGGCGGCAACTTCGTCTCGGGGTACCGCTGGGAAGACGGCATCGGGCCGGTCGAAGACCGCCCCCGCCGCCTCGACGGAGCCTGGCACACCGTCGAGACCAACGCCTTCGGCCTTCACGAGTTCGCCGGCTGGGCGAAGAAGGCCGGCGTCGAGATCATGGAGGCCATCAACCTCGGCACCCGCGGCGTCGAAGAGGCGCGCGCACTGGTCGAGTATGCGAACCACCCCGGCGGCACCTACTGGTCCGACCTGCGCGTCAAGAACGGCGCGAAGGACCCGTTCGGCATCAAGGTCTGGAACCTCGGCAACGAACTCGACGGCCCCTGGCAGATCGGCCACAAGACGGCCGACGAGTACGGGCGCCTTGCGCAGGAGTCGGCGAAGGCGATGAAGCTCGTCGACCCGTCGATCGAGGTCGTGGCCGTCGGGTCGTCCGGGCGCCACATGCCGACCTTCGGCGAGTGGGAGCACACGGTGCTCTCGCACGCCTACGACGAGGTCGACTACGTCTCGCTGCACGCCTACTACCAGGAGCTCGACGGCGACGTCGCGTCATTCCTCGCGGCTTCCAACGACATGGACTACTTCATCGAAGAGGTCATCTCGACCGTCGACGCGGTGAAGGCGAAGCGCAAGTCGACGAAGAACGTCAACCTGTCGTTCGATGAGTGGAACGTCTGGTACCAGCGCGGTCTCGAGACCGAAGACCAGCCGCACGTCGTCGAGAAGGCGGGCGTCTGGCGGGAGCACCCGCGCCTCATCGAGGACACCTACAACGTGACGGATGCCGTCGTCGTCGGCAGCTTCCTCAATTCGCTGCTGCGGCACGGCGATCGTGTGACGATCGCGAACCAGGCGCAGCTCGTCAACGTGATCGCCCCGATCCGCAGCGAGCAGGGCGGTCCGGCATGGCGCCAGACGATCTTCTGGCCGTTCGCCCGGATGGCGGAGCTCGCGAGCGGTCAGATCCTGCGCACGGCGCAGACGGGCGACCGCTTCGACTCGACTCAATACGGGGATGCACCGGTGGTCGACGCGAGCACGACCTACGACGAAGAGCGTGGCCGCGTCGCCGTCTTCCTTGCGAACCGCGGGCTCGACGAAGCAGCGGACGTGACCGTCACCCTGCGCGGCCTGGCTGCCGGCGAGGTCACGCGGGCCGAGGCGCTGACGGTGCCGGAGGGCGGCGACCGCTTCACCGCGAACACCGAGCAGGCGCAGGACGCCGTGGGGCTCACCCGACTCGACGGCGTCGGCGTCGACGAGCACGGCGATCTGAAGGTCACCCTGCCTGCGCTGTCGTGGGCGGTCGTGGAGCTCGCGGTCACCAAGGCGTAACCGCGAGCCCACGGGGCCTACCGCACGTGCACCGTCACGGTGACGGTCTTCAGCACGGCCGGCAGCTTGGTCGTGTCGACCTTGAGGATCTCGCCGTCGTCTTCGGCGCCGGTCGCCGGCAGCACCTTCTGGTGCACGCCCCAGGTGCCGTCGGCGTCCGCCTGCGGCTCGTCGTCGCCGTTGTTCCCGATGTAGTCGATGCCGAAGTCGTCATCGTTCGAGAGGTACAGCGTCTTTCCGGCATCCGTCGTGGCGACGCCCTCGACCTTGTCGTGGCCGAACAGCTTGCCCGTCGGGTCGAGCTGGCTGACCAGTTGGCCGACCTCGACGTACGGCTGCTTCTGCGCCACGTGGATCCCCGCCGCGGTCAGGGTGGCCAGCGCGACGTTGGTGCCCGACTTGCCGACGAGCGCCTCTGGCGACTTGCCGCCGACCGTCAGGCCGCTGACGTCGGTCGCGCCGTTCAGGTCGATCTCGTAGAGGTCCTTGTTGGCGAACGGCTCGACGTTGCCGTCGCGCTCGTCGACCAGGAACTTCGTCTTCGAGAGCGCGGTGATCTCGCTGACGGCGTCGCCGGTGTCATCCGGGTCGTCGAGCAGATAGAGGTACTCGTGGGTCTTGAAGGTGTGCAGGTCGATCGTCACGATGCGCGTGGCAGCCACCTTCGAGGCCTTGGTCGACCCGAGGTCGGGCAGCTGCAGGGCCGCCTGCATCGCCCCGACCAGGGTCGAGCCGTCGGGCGTGACGGTCAGGCCCTCCATGCCCTTGTTGTTCGAGCGGTAGGCGAGCTCGGCGGGCAGGTAGCCGACGATCTTGTGGAAGGCGTTGTTCGGGCTGTCCTTGTACGGGGTCAGGCGGCCGAGCTCGTAGCCGTTCGCGTCGAAGTGGGTGACGTAAGGGCCGTACTCGTCGGAGACCCAGAAGGTGCCGTCGGGCAGCGCCACCAGGCCCTCGGAGTCGTAGCCGTCGGGGTCAGGTGCGACGGGCACGCCCGTCGCACCGCTGCTCTTCGCCACGTCGTCGATGGTCTCTTTCGTGTCCGGCTGCGGCGGCCGGCCGCTGTAGGGCTGGCCCTTCTGGCCGGCGGGGCCTGTGACGGTCTTCGGTCCCTTGAGCGTGATGGTCTTCTGCAGCTCGGCCTTCCCGTCGACGAGCTTGAACTCGCCGATCTGCGGCGTGAAGCCGGGCAGCGGCTCAGATTTGTTGCCCAGCGGGTCGTCGGCATTCGGGCCGCGGTCGGTGAGGCCGTAGAACCAGCCGTTCTTCCCCGGCACCGGTGCGAGCGACGAGCCGTAGCCCTCTCCAGACAGGGTCGTGGTGGTGCCGTTGGGTCCCGCGACCGTGCCGAGCGGCGGCAGGGGCGCGCCCTTCGCCGTCGTGTCGCGGAACAGCTCGACAGCATCCGTCGTCGTGTACGTGAAGGTGTCGGTGCCGGTGAAGCCCGCCTTCGGCGTGTAGGTGAACGAGCCGTCGGCGTTCACCGTGACGGTGCCGTTCGCGGGGTCCGTGTTGCGCACGACGGCGCTCGCACCTCGGTCGTTGCGCAGGACGTTGCCGGTCACGACACCGTGGCCTGAGAACGTGTCGGATGCCGCACTGAAGTCGTGCGTCGGGGCGGTGACCCAGCCGTTCGCCTGGGCGGCGACGACGCCGGTGCAGGCGAGGGCAGCGGTGGCGCCGGCCGCGAGGAGCACTCGGGTGCGGCGGCGCAGAATGGGGAGTTTGCTCATGCATCCGAACTTGGCGCGCCTGCGTGAAATCCCCTCGAACAGGGGATGAACTGAAGATCATGACCAGCGACGCTCATACCCCGCCATTCCGCCTGAACTCGGACCAGCGCAGCGCCTTCGCGGCCTCGTTCCTCGGCTGGATGATGGACGCCTTCGACTACTTCATCATCGTGCTCGTCTACGCAGACATCGGGAAGGACTTCGGCGTCTCGCTCGAGCGCATGGCGTTTCTCACGACCATCACGCTGCTGATGCGACCGGTCGGGGCATACCTCTTCGGCCTCTGGGCCGACAAGATCGGCCGCCGCACGCCGCTCATCGTCGACGTCTGCTTCTATTCGCTGGTCGGGTTCCTGTGCGCCTTCGCGCCGAACTTCACGGCGCTGTTCATCCTGCGCCTGCTGTACGGCATCGGCATGGGCGGCGAATGGGGCCTCGGCGCGGCGCTCACGATGGAGAAGGTGCCTCCCACCCGGCGCGGCTTCTACAGCGGCATCCTGCAGGCGGGCTACTCCGCCGGCTACCTGCTCGCCTCTCTCGCGTTCCTGCTCGTCGTCTCGGCCGCCGGACTCAGCTGGCGGTGGCTGTTCGCCTTGAGCATCCTGCCCGCCCTCATCTCTCTGATCATCCGCACGCGCGTGCGCGAGTCGGAGGTGTGGGAGACCACGCAGACGAACCTCAAGATCACGCAGACCTCGATCCGCACCGTGTTCTTCAACGGGAAGATCCTGCGCCGCTTCATCTACCTCGTGGTGCTGATGGCCGCGTTCAACTGGATGTCGCACGGCACGCAGGACATCTACCCCACCTTCTTGAAGGCGACGGATGACGGCGGGGCCGGCCTCTCCCCCGCGACGGCGACGTGGATCGCGGTCATCTACAACGTGGGGGCGATCGTGGGATGCGTCCTGCTCGGCTCGCTGTCAGACCGCTGGGGGCGCAAGGCGACGATCATCCTGGGCGCAGCCCTCACCCTGCCGCTCATCCCGCTGTTCGCGTTCTCGACGACCGCGGGTTGGCTGTGCCTCGGCTCCGCGCTCATCCAGCTCACGACCCAGGGCGCGTGGGGAGCGATCCCCGCGCACCTCAACGAGATGTCGCCGAACGCGATCCGCGGCTTCTACCCCGGTGTGACCTATCAGCTCGGCAACGTGATCGCGGCGTTCAACCTGCCGATCCAGCAGTCGCTCGCACCGCACATCGGCTACCCCTGGGCGATGACGTGGACGGTCGCGGGCGCCGCCGTCGCGGTGATCCTGCTGACGGCGCTCGGCCGCCAGGCGAAGGGCATCGACTTCCGGTCGAAGGAGAAGCTGCAGGAGGTCACAGCGGCGCGACCTGCGTGATGCCCTCCCTTTCGGGGGCCAATGAGGTAGTTGCTGTTGTGAAAGGATCGCCTCTGTGAGAACACGGGGGTTCGCCGCGGTCGGCGTTGCTTTCACGCTGGCCGCGCTGCTGACCGGCTGCTCGCTGCTCGCCGATGACTCGGCCAGCGCTTCGGGCCAGAAGTCGACCACCGCCTCGCCCGATCCCCGCGTGACGGCGACGCCCGAAGAGACGGCCACGTCGGCGCCGGCGACGCCCTCGGTCGCGCCGAATCCCACCGAATCGCATCTCGCCACCCCGGAGCCGGTGACGACCCCGGTCGTGCAGCCGACGCTGACCCCTGTGCCGGCCGGCACGGTGGTCGCGCAGGGCGACGTCGCCTCGCCGAAGGGCAGCATCCACTTCCACTACCAGGCGGTGGCGAACGGCAACAACACCTATTCCGTGCGCTACTCGGGCTTCACGTCGACGATCCCGGTGCCGGTGTCTGTCACGCTCATCGACATCCCGCCGCGCGTGGGTGACGGGCTCACGTGGCACGGCGTCGGCGACCACGTGCTCGGCGGCCCGACGACGAAGGCGACCGCATCGACGGCATCCCTGGGAAATCTCGGCCAGCCCTCGTATCTCACGACGCTCGTGACGTATTCGTCGGCGCCGACGAGCGACGGGATCCCGGTGGAGCTCGGGCCGAACAAGGTGCTCGCGGTCAACACCGTGCACTGGTCGATCCCGGTGCGCGCCACGAACGTTCACCCCGTCGACCACGGCGCCCGCAGCTACGCAGCGGGCAAGGTGACTGCGACCACGAGCACCCGCGCGCCGCGCAGCTATCTCGTGGCGCAGGGCGACATCACCTCGGTGGTCGCCGAGCGCTTCGGCATCTCGGTCACCGACCTCATCTGGCTCAACGCGAATCTGCAGGTCTTCGGCGATCAGCAGTACCTGTATGCGGGCACGACCCTGAACCTCGACCCCGACCGGCTCTGACCTGCCCTGACCGCTGCCCGTCAGGGGTGGATCGGCAGCAGCACAGGCACGAGGAACACCGCGACCAGCAGCACGACGACGGTGAACGGCGCGCCCACCTTCACGAAATCACCGAAGCGGTACCGCCCCGGGTCGAGCACGAGTGTGTTCACCGGTGACGACACGGGCGTGATGAACGCCGCGGATGCCGCGAGCACGACCACCATCGCGAAGGGGTACGGCGACGCCCCGAGGTGGCTCGCGATGCTGATCGCGATCGGCGCCATCAGCACGGCGGTGGCGGTGTTGCTGACGAACATCCCGATCGCCGCCGTCACGACGAACAGGCCGGTCAGGATGAGGCTCGGCGCCGCGCCGCCCAGCCAGTCGACCAGCCCCGACGCGGCCAGGTCGATGCCGCCGGTCTTCTCGAGGGCGACGGCGAACGGCAGCATGCCGACGATGAGCAGCAGCGTCGGCCAGTGGATCGCACGGTAGGCGGCTGCCAGGTCGATGCAGCCGAACAGCCCCATCAGCAGGCAGGCGATCAGGGCGGCGACGAAGTTCGGCACGATGCCCGTGACCATCAGCGCAATCATGACGGCGAGGCTCAGCAGGGCGAGCGGGGCACGGCTCGCGGCAGGCACGCGTTCTTCCACTTCTGCGGGCAGCTCGAGCGCGATGAAGTCGCCGCCGGGGGCACCGAGGCGGCGGATCGCCTCCCAGCTGCCGACGACGAGCAGGGTGTCGCCGAGCCGCAGCCGCTCGGTGGCGAGCGCGCGCGAGACGACCGTGGAGCCGTGGCGGATGCCGATCACGTCGACCTCGTAGTCGTGGTGCATCCGCAGCTCCGCGACGGTGCGCCCGAGAGCACCGGAGTTCGGCGGCAGGATGATCTCGGCGAGCCCGAGCTCGCGCGAGGTCTGGACGAAGACGCCGTCGCCCAGCGGCAGCTCCGCGATGCCCAGGCGCCGTTCCAGCGACGGGCCCGCCCCCTCCCCCGAGACGTCCGCGAGCAGCACATCGCCCGCGCGCACGGTCAGGCCGTGCGGCTCGGTGCCGAGCGTCAGGGTCTTCTGGCCCCAGCGGCTGCGCTCGACGGCGAGGATGCGCAGGCCGTACTCGCGCCGCACCTCGGCCGCGTTCGGCACCAGCCCGATCAGCGGCGATCGCCGCCCCACCCTGAGCCGCCGCTCGCGGGCGGCCAGCCCGTACTTCGCGATCAGCGCGGGAAAGGTCGCCCGCTCGGCCTCGGACTCGCCGACCTCGCCGCCAGCGAGCCACCGTCTCGCAAAGAGCAGATAGACGATCCCGAGCACGAGCACCGCCAGCCCGAACGGCGTGATGGTGAAGAATCCGAACCCCGCGTGACCGAGCCGGCGCAGCTCGGCGTCGACGACGAGGTTCGGGGCGGTCGCGATCAGGGTGAGCATGCCGCTGATGAGTGCCGCGAAGCTCAGCGGCATCATCAGCTGCCGTGGCGAGACTCGCAGCCGCCTCGCGATGCTCAGCACGACGGGAATGAAGATGGCGACGACTCCCGTCGAGCTCATCACCGCGCCGAGCAGAGCGACGCAGACCATGAGCAGCACCAGCAGCCGGGTGCTGCTCGTGCCGGCCGTGCGCGACAGCCAGTCGCCGAGGCGATAGGTCACACCCGTGCGCGACAGCGCCTCGCCGACGACGAACAGCGCACCGATCAGCACCACGTTCTGATCGGCGAAGCCCGAGAGTGTCTCAGGCACGGTGAGCACGCCGGTGATCGGCAGCAGCACGATCATCAGCACCGCGACCACGTCGAGCCGCGGCCGCCCGATCGCGAACATCGCGATCGCGGCCGCCAGCAGACCGAGGGTGATCAGCAGGTGGGCGTTCACACGCTGGCGCCGCCACCCTTCACGGCCGCGATCAGCCGCGCCGCGCGCTCAGACGTGAACACTTTCTCGAGCGGCACCGGCTTGCCCGAGGCATCCGTCAGCGCCACGCGCCAATTCGGGTACTCGTCGACCGAGCCCGGCTGATTCTGCGTGCGCCGGTCGCCGACCGCGTCGGCGAGCGAGAGCGCGCGCAGGCGCGCGGGTGTCTCGGCCAGGAAGCGATGCAGGGCAAGCACGATCTCCTCCTCGCCAGGGTCTTCGCCCACGAGACCCCGCGAGCGCAGCGTCTCGAGCCACAGCTCGCGCTCGGCGCGCGTCTCAGCCAGCTCGGTCTCCACGGGCCGCGTCAGCAGCCCCAGCTTCTCGCGCAGCAGGACGTGGTCGCCGGCGAGGTAGCTCAGCGACGGCGGCAGATCGTGTGTCGTCACCGAGCCGAGACACAGCTCACGCCATCGCTCGGGCGCCAGCGGCCGCCCGTCGCCGAAGTAGTCGCGCTCGAACCACAGGATGGAGGTGCCGAGGATGCCGCGGCCGGCCAGGTACTCGCGGGTGGACTGCTCGACGACCCCGACGTCCTCACCGACCACGACCGCGCCGGCGCGCCGCGCCTCGAGGCACAGGATGCCGACGAGTGCATCGTGGTCGTAGCGCACGTAGGTGCCGTCGATCGCCGAGCGCCCCTCTGGCACCCACCACAGGCGGAAGAGCCCGGCGACGTGGTCCATGCGCACGCCGCCCGAGTGACGCAGCACGCCTGCGACGATCTCGCGGAACGGCTCGTAGGCCGCCTCGGCGAGCGCGTCGGGACTCCACGGCGGCTGACCCCAGGTCTGACCGGTCTGGCTGTAGGCGTCCGGCGGCGCACCCACGAGCATCCCCGGCGCATAGACCTGCTGCAGCCGCCAGGCGTCCACTCCCCCGGGGTGCACGCCGACGGCGAGGTCGTTCAGCACCCCGAGCGCCATGCCGTGGCGGCGCGCGGCGGCCTGCGCCTCGTCCAGCTGCTCGGTGGCGAGCCACTGCAGCCAGCGGTGGAAGTCGACCTGCCACTCGTGCTCGTCGGCGAAGGCGGCGACGGCCGGCGAGTCGGGGTCGCGCAACTCCTCGGGCCACTCGCGCCAGTCGTCCTCGTACTCGGCGGCGAGGGCGCACCAGCGCGCGTAGTCCTCGAGGCTGCGGCCGCTCTGCTTTACGAACCAGCGGTAGGACGCCTCGCGCCCCGGCGTTCGCGTGACCGCGTGCACGGCCTCGAGCGCGGCGCGCTTGAGGTTCCAGCCGGCGTCGCGTTCGACGGTGGTCGACTTCTTCGTCGCCTTGGCGAGCTGCGCGCGGCGCTCTTCGAGCTGCTTGCGCAGACCCCTCTTGAGGCCGAGCCACTCGGGCACCCGCTCAGGCCGCACGTACAGCGGATTCGTGAACCGCCGAGTCACCGGCAGGTAGGGCGACGGCGTCATCGGCTCGCTCGGTGCGACCGCGTGCAGCGGGTTCACGAGCACGAAGTCGGCGCCGTGCTCGGTAGCGGCCCAGACGCTCAGGTCGGTCAGGTCGGTGAGGTCGCCCGTCGCCCACGAGCCGGCCGAGTGCACGCTGTAGAGCTGCACCGCGAATCCCCACCCCGGCGTCGCCGCCAGGTGCTCCGGCAGCTCGAGCCGCGCGGGTGTCACCGCGAGCAGTACGTCGGCCTCGCGCGCGACCGCCCGGGCGTGAAGCCGGTGATAGCCGAGCGGCAGGTCGCCGGGGATCTCGAAGGACGCCTCGCCGATGCGCTCCCCGTCGATCTCGCGCGCCGCGTTCCAGTTGTCGAGCTGCCGCAGGCCGCGGCGGCCGGCGCCGCCTTCAAGGTCGACCCACACCTCGACGTCGCTGCCGTCGGCGACGTGCACCTCGACCTGCGCGCGGCGGCCCTCGGTGACGACGACGGCCGGTGGAAGCATCCGTCGCCACGGCGCCAGCCGGCGTTCTTCGAGCGCGGCCGCAGGGTCCGCGACGTCCGCGCCCAGCGCGCTCAGAATCGCGCGCAGCGTGGCGGCCGAGACCTCGACGTGCTTGCCCTGCCAGTCCCAGTACTCGGTCTGAACGCCGTATGCGGCGGCAAGCTCGCCGAGGTCTCGATCGGTCACACCGCGATCTTGTCAGCCCCCTGCCGCACGGCGCGAGTGGCTTGAACCATGTGACGCAGGCTCGTAACGGTCTCGTCATAACCCCGTGTCTTGAGGCCGCAGTCGGGGTTGACCCACAGCTGCCGCTCCGGCACTGCAGCTGCCGCGCGCCGCAGCAGCTCGGTCAGCTCGGCGACGCTCGGCACGCGCGGCGAGTGGATGTCGTAGACCCCGGGGCCCACACCGTGATCGAACCCCGAGCGCTCGAGGTCGTGCACGACCTCCATGCGGCTGCGCGCCGCCTCGATCGAGGTGACGTCGGCGTCGAGAGCCCGAATCGCATCGATGACGACACCGAACTCGGAGTAGCAGAGGTGCGTGTGCACCTGGGTCGCGGGGTGGGCGCCGCCGGTCGCGAGGCGGAACGACCCGACCGACCAGTCGAGGTACGCGGGCTGGGCCGCGCGCTTGAGCGGCAGCAGCTCGCGCAGCGCGGGCTCGTCGACCTGGATGATGCGGATGCCCGCCTGCTCGAGGTCGGCGATCTCGTCGCGCAGAGCGAGCGCGACCTGGTTCGCGGTGTCGCCGAGCGGTTGGTCGTCGCGCACGAACGACCACGCGAGGATCGTCACCGGCCCCGTCAGCATGCCCTTCATCGGCTTGCTCGTGAGGCTCTGCGCGAAGCGCGACCACTCGACGGTGAGCGGCGCCGGCCGCGAGACGTCGCCCCAGAGGATCGACGGGCGCGTGCACCTCGTGCCGTAGGACTGCACCCAGCCGTTGACGGTCACCGCGAAGCCGTCGAGCCCTTCCGCGAAGTACTGCACCATGTCGTTGCGCTCGGGCTCGCCGTGCACCAGCACGTCGAGGCCGAGGTCCTCCTGCAGCTCGACCACGTGGCGGATCTCGTTCCGCATCGCCTCGTCATAGGCGGCCGCGTCGAGTTCGCCCTTCGCCAGCGCAGCACGCGCGCGGCGGATGTCGCCGGTCTGCGGGAACGACCCGATCGTCGTCGTGGGCAGCGCGGGCAGGTCGAGCGCTGCGTCCTGCGCGGCGACGCGCTCTGCGTAGGGCGCGCGGCTGAAGTCGGACGGGCGAAGTGCCGCGAGGCGCTCGCGCACCGCGGGCACGCGCACCCCCGGTGCGGTGAGGCGATCATCGAGGGCGGCGGATGCCTGTGCCAGCGCACCGTCGATCGCGACGGCGCCACGCTCGAGTCCCGTGGCCAGCGTCGCGACCTGCTCGACCTTCTGGTCGGCGAAGGCCAGCCACGACTTCAGTCGCTCGTCGAGCTGCGGCTCGTCACCCGTGTCGTGGGGAACGTGCAGCAGCGAGGTCGAGGTCGAGACGGCGACGTGCGGGCTCAGCTCGCGCAGCAGGCCGAGCTTGGCGAAGGCGGCAGCGAGGTCGCCCCGCCAGACGTTGTGGCCGTCGATGACGCCGCCGATGAGAGTCTTCGTCGTGAGCGCCTCGCGCGTGCAGTCGTGCAGCTCGGTGGGAATCGCGCCCCGCACGAGGTCGAGGCCGATCGCCTCGACCGGTGTGCCGGCGAGCGTGGCCAGCGTGGCGTCGAGCGACGCGTACGGCGCCGCCACGAAGATCTGCGGACGCTTCTCGAGGCGGCCGAGGTGCGCGTACGCCGTGCCGGCCGCGGCGCGCAGCTCGGCAGTCGTGTCGCCGAGGCTCTCGCTGACGAGTGCCGGCTCATCGAGCTGCACCCAGGCGGCGCCTGAGACCGCGAGCCTCTCGAGCAGCTGTGCGTAGACGGGCAGCAGCTCGGCGAGGCGCGCCAGGGGCCGGAAGCCTTCTGGCGCCCCGGCGCTCGGCTTCGCGAGCGCGAGCAGGGTGACCGGCCCGACGATGACGGGCCTGGTGAGGAATCCGTCGGCCCTCGCCTCTTCGAACTCGGCGACGATCCGGTCGCTCGCGAGCCGGAACTCGGTCTCCGGGCCGATCTCGGGCACGAGGTAGTGGTAGTTCGAGTCGAACCACTTCGTCATCTCGAGCGGCGCCTGCGCGGCCGTGCCGCGGGCGAAGGCGAAGTAGCCGTCGAGGTCGGCGGCCGGCACGGCGCCCACGGTGACGGCGGCGTCGAGCACCTGGTCGTAGTAGCTGAACGACTCGGGAATCGACGAGTCGGTGCGGCCCAGGCCGAGGTCCGCCAGGCGCTCGCGGGTGGCACGGCGCAAGTCCGCAGCGCGCGACTCGAGCTCGGCCGCGTCGATCTCGCCACGCCAGAACGACTCGATGGCGCGCTTCAGCTCACGGCGGCGGCCGATGCGGGGGTAGCCGAGGATGGTTCCGGTGGGGAAGGGCGTGCTCATGCTTCCACCCTGCGATCGAGCGATGCGTAAGACCAGCCGCCAATCTCTTCACGCATGGATTAGCTTGGTCTAATGGAACTGGCTCAATTGCGCGCTCTGCGCGAGCTGCGCGACCGCGGCAGCATCGCCGCCGTCGCCGCCGCGTTCCGCGTGACTCCGTCGGCCGTCTCGCAGCAGCTGGCCGGCCTGCAGCGCTCGGTCGGGGTGCCGCTGACGAAGCTCGAGGGCCGGCGCACGGTGCTCACCGCCGCGGGGGCGGCTCTCGCCGACGCGGCCGTGGCCGTGGAATCCGCGCTCATCGATGCCGCGAACTCGATCACCGAGTTCCATGACGACTCTGCGGCTCCCGTCTCGGTCAGCGCCTTCCACTCGGCCGCGGTCGCGCTCTTCCCCCGGCTGATGGGCGCGGCGATCGCCGGCCGGCCCCAGCTGGTGCTGCGTGATCAGGAGGTCAGGCAGGCCGACTACCCCGGCCTCGTCGCCGACACCGACCTCGTCATCGCCCAGCGGCTCGTCGGCGCGGAGGAATGGCCGGCGCAGCTCGCGGTCGTGCCCCTGCTCACCGAGCAGCTCGACCTCGCGTTCCGCGCCGGCCACCGGCTCGACAGCGCCGGCACCGGCGCTCCCGACGCCCTGCCGATCACCGCCGCCGAACTGCGCGGCCTGCCGTGGATCGCCGTGCACGACGACGCTCCGCTCGCCGCCGCCGTGCAGGCGATCGGCACCGCGACCGGCGCGGAGCCCGTCATCGCGCACCGGGTGAACGACTTCGCCGTCGCGGCGGCGATGCTCGAGGCATCCGATTGCATCGCGCTCATGCCGCGGCACACGGGCACCGCCTACCGCACAGCCGGCGTGCGTCTGCGCCCGCTCGCGCCCGAGATCGCCGCAACACGGCGCATCGACGTGCTCGCGCGGCCCGACACGCTGCACCGCCGGGGCGTGCGCGCCGTGCTCGAGGCACTGCGCACCCAGGCCGCCGCACTCGCGCCGAGTCGGCGCCCCACGACTCGCCGCCGGGGCCCTGCGGCCGCCGCTCCCCCGTTCCGCGCCGAGGTCGTCGGCAGCTTCCTGCGGCCGGCGAGCATTCGCCGCGCGCGGGCCCGGAACGACGCCGACGAGCTGCGCGCGGTGGAAGACGCCGCGGTGGAAGACGTGATCGCGAAGCAGGCGGATGCCGGGCTGCAGGTCGCCACCGACGGCGAGTTCCGCCGCGGCTCCTGGCAGTACGACTTCTTCGCGGGCCTCGACGGCGTCTCGGTCACCGGCGCGGGCGGTGCGATCGAGGTGGGCGGCGTGCGCACGACGAACCAGGCGATGTTCGTCGGCGGCCGGCTCGGGTTCTCGCGCGAGCACCCCATGCTCGAGCACTTCCGCTTCCTGCGCGACCACGTTCCTGCGGGCGTCACACCGAAGATGACTATCCCGTCGCCGGCCGTGCTGCACTTCCGCCTCGACCGCGAGGGGCTCGCCGGCGGCGCCTATGTCGACCACGACGAGCTCTTCGACGATCTCGCCGCCGCCTATCGCGACGCGGTGCGCGCGTTCTATGACGAGGGATGCCGGTACCTGCAGTTCGACGACACGACCTGGACCTACCTCTGCTCGCGCGCCGAGCGCGAGAAGGCAGCGGCGCGCGGCATCCGCGTCGACGGCCTCGCCGAGCGTTACGTGAGCCTGATCAACGCGTCGCTCGCGGGCAAGCCGAAGGATCTCACGGTGACCACGCACGTGTGCGGCGGCAACTTCCGTTCGGCCTGGATCTCGACCGGCGACTACGAACCGGTCGCCGAGCAGCTGCTCGCGGGCACCGACTACGACGGCTACTTCCTCGAGTACGACACCGAGCGCGCGGGAGGTTTCGAGCCGCTGCGACATGTGCCGGCTCCGGCGAACGGCACGGCGAAGCAGATCGTGCTCGGGCTGCTCACCTCGAAAGACGGCGCACTCGAGAACCCGGACGTCGTCACGGCGCGCATCGACGAAGCGGCGCGCTATGTCGGCCTCGACCAGCTCGCGCTGAGCACGCAGTGCGGCTTCGCCTCGACGCAGGACGGGCACGCGCTCACGGAAGCCCAGCAGTGGGCGAAGGTGCGCGAAGTGGTGGCTATCGCTGCTGAGGTCTGGCAGTGACCCGGCAGTGAATCCTTCTGTAACTCGCGATGACACACCGGCGGCTCGCGCGCAATCCCGGGCGGCTCGCGGCTTGGCCCCGTACCCTGGCCGCGTGAGAGTGATCAGCTACAACCTCCGTGAGAACCACGCCGCTGGCGAGCTCGTGCCTCTGGTCGAGCACCACGACCCCGACGTGCTGTGCCTGCAGGAGTGCGGATCGACCGGTCTTCCCGACCGCATCGGCGAGCTCAAGCTGGCGGGCGCGACGCTGCGCAATCGCCTCGGACTCGCGCTCTATTTCCGCGAGCACCGTTTCGAGCTGGTCACCTCAGAGAACTTCGCACTGAAGAAGTCGCTGCACGACCATGTGCTCGCTCCCGCGGAGGAGCGGGTCGTCGGCACGCGCCTCGAAGACACCGAGGAAGAGCGCGAGGTCGTGATCGCGTCGTTCCACGCCTCGCCGCTGACCGCCGTCAATTCGCTGCGCCGCGCGCAGATCGACGCCGCGCACGCCCGGCTGCGCGAGCTCGGCCCCGGCCTTCCCGCCCTCATGGTCGGCGACTTCA
Source organism: Gryllotalpicola daejeonensis (assembly GCF_039538145.1). Lineage (NCBI taxonomy): Bacteria > Bacillati > Actinomycetota > Actinomycetes > Micrococcales > Microbacteriaceae > Gryllotalpicola > Gryllotalpicola daejeonensis. The sequence continues at coordinate 927,918 of NZ_BAABBV010000001.1, forward strand.
ACTATCCCTGGTTCCACAAGGGGCTGCGCGCCCGCATGGTGCAGTCGGGCTACGAGCTCTCGCGCAGCGACCAGACCACCTACGCGCGCTACAAGTACTTCCGCGGGCACTTCGACTTCGCGACGTCGACCGGTCTCGAGATCGGCAGCGTCACGACGCTTCCCGCCGGCGTCTCCGATCACAAACCGATCCTGGTCTCCGCCTCGTATCGAGACGAAGACCAGGATCAGCTGATCGCGTAGCGGCGGCGGCTCAGTCGGCCCGCGTCCGCGTTCCGGTCGCGAGCCAGGTGACGGTGAAACCGTCCTTGGTCGAGTTCGGTGCGCTGGTCGAGGTCTCGCGAGTGCCCTGCGTGTCGACGATGTCGATCGACTGGCTGCTCGTGAGCCCAGCCGAGACGCCGTTCGTCTTGACCCCGGTGAAGGTGACCTTCTGCCAGTCCGGCGCGGTCGAGATGTAGCCGTTGACGTCGACGTCCTCTTGGATCCACTCGGCCGAGGCGCCCGGGCCGGCGAACGACGCGGTGTGCGAGGCGGTCTTGCCCGTGGTGTTGTCCTTGAGTGTCAGTGTGGTGGTCGACCCGTTGCGGGTCGCGGTGCCCGTGATCGAGTCGCCGGGCTTGATGGTGAAGCCGCTGAAGGCCACCTCAGGGGCGACGTTGGTCGGCGTGATGACCTCCCACCAGGCGCCGTAGGTGACGCGGCCGTTCACGACATCCTCTTCGATGCCGGTCTGGGTCAGGTATGAGTCGGCGTAGCCGTCGAGGCCGACCCAGGTCGAGGCATACCCGGACTTCGTCGACAGCGTGGTCGGCACCGTCCAGGTGGCCGACGCCGACGAGAACGTGCCCGTCTTGGCGTAACCCGCCCAGTTGTACGACGACTGCGCGCCGCTCGTCGAGCCCGTGGTCGTCGGCAGGCGGTGCCCGCGGCCGCCGGGACCCGGGAAGAAGCGGTGCTGGCCGGAGACGGCATGGACAGCCGAGGCGGTCTGCGCGGTCTGCGCACTGTGAGCCGGCGCGGCGCCGGCCGGAGCCGCGGCTGCGAGCGCACCTGCCGCAACGAGAGCGACGGCCGCCCCGGCGGCCCATCGTGAAGCGAATGACATGGTTCCCCCTTGTGGTCGGAAGCCCGGCGGTGCCGGGCGAGGTTCGCTCAGGCTAACAGGCACGCACCCCCATTTGGGGGGTCTGTCATCGACGCGGCATCCCTCGCGCCCCTACTCTGAGCGCGGGAGGTGCGATGCAACGCCAGCCTGCTCCGCACACGTTCTGGGCCAGCCTCAGCAACCCGTTCGCCGTCGGGTTCATGCTGACGCTCGGCGGGCTGGCCGCTTTCGTGCTCGGCCTCGCGATCGAGAGCCTCTCGCAGGTGCTCGCCTACATCTCGATCGCGCTGTTCGCGGCGCTCGGCCTCGACCCGGTCGTCAGGCGCCTCGAGCGGGCGAGGATCGGACGCGCCCGGGGCATCGTCATCGTCTATGCCGGCTTCGCCGTGCTGGTCGCCGCGGTGCTCTGGCTCATCGTGCCGGCGATGCTCACTCAAGAGACCGCATTCCTGCACGATCTGCCCGGCACGATCGCGAGTTTTCGACATGGCGAGTTCTATGAGTGGCTGAGGGATGCCTTCGGAAGCGGCGTCGACACCGCGCTCTCCGAGGCAGAGAACCTCGCGGGCGACCCGGTGCGGCTCGCCGACCTCGGCGGCGGCGTCGCCCACCTCGCCGTGACGATCGGCACCGGCCTCTCGGGGGCCGTGATCGTGCTGGTGCTGAGCCTGTACTTCCTGGCATCCCTGCCGGCCATCAAAGCCGCGTTCACGCGGCTCATGCCGGCGCGCAGCCGGCCGACTGCTTCGAGGATGCTGGCGCAGATCGCCGACTCGATCGGAAGCTACCTCGGCGGGATGGTCGTGCTCGCCTTCTTCAACGCGGTCGTCGTGTTCCTGCTCTATCTGTTCCTGGGGCTGCCGTTTCCCGTGCTGATGGCGGTCATCGCCTTCGCCGTCACGCTGGTGCCGCTCGTCGGCTCGGTCGTGTTCTGGGTCTTCGGCGGTGTGGTGGCGCTGCTCAGCGGCCCCGTCGCGGCCCTCGTGTTCGCGGTCGTCTACCTCATCTATATGCAGATCGAGGCATACGTGCTGACGCCCCGAGTGATGAACCGGGCGGTGGCCGTCCCCGGTGCGCTCGTCGTGATCGGCGCACTGGTGGGCGGCACCCTGCTCGGCATCCTCGGGGCGCTCGTCGCAATCCCTGTCACGGCATCGGTGCTGCTGATCGTGCAGCAGCTCGTGATCCCGCGGCAGGACGCGAAGGTGTAGCCGCTAGACCGACGGCGTGCGGTTCTCGGCGCTCACCATCCACGCGTACTGCTCGAGGGTCGAGATGATCTCGTGCAGGATGTCGGCGGTCGTCGGGTCCTCTTCGTCGACGTCGTCGTGCACCTCGCGCATCGTGCCGACGACGGCTTCGAGGCGCACGGTGATCAGGTCGACGGTGTCGGTCGTGGCGACCTCTCCGTTCGGGTACGGCGGCAGCGAGGTCTCGGCGCTCACCGTCGCGCTACGGCCGTCGACCGCGGCGTGCAGCGCGCGCAGCCGCTCGGCGACGACATCGCTGAACTCACGCGCCGACTCGGTGATCTCGTCGAGCTGCAGGTGCAGATCCCGGAAGTTCTTGCCGACGACGTTCCAGTGCGCCTGCTTTGCCTGAAGCGAGAGCTCGATCAGGTCGACGAGCACCCGCTGCAGGTGCCCCGTCAGCTGCTCAGAGGCCAGGAACCCGTTCTCGGCGTTCTCCTTCTTCGAGCGCGCGGCGCCTTCGCGCGGGGTCGGCTTCTTCGCCGCGGTTCGGGTCGAGGTCCTCGTGCTTGCGGTCGCGCGTGCCATCTTCCATGCCTTTCGTGCTGCTGACTCGGTTCGCTCTGGCGGTTCCCCGATCGCGCTTCCCGAACACGTCGCCCGCCCGTTGCTAATCCCCGATGGTGTCGTCGCCCGTTCTCGCTCCGCTGCGGCATGCCTCGTTCCGCTGGCTGGCTTCCGCGCGCACGATCAACCAGCTCGGCACCGCCATCGCGCCGATCGCGCTGGCCTTCGCGGTGCTCGACCTCGGGTACTCGGCGGCGCAGCTCGGCATCGTCGTCGCGGCGCGGTCGATTCCGAACGTTGCGCTGCTGCTCGTCGGCGGCGTTCTTGCAGATCGGATGCCTCGACCGACCGTTCTCGTCGGGTCGTCGGCCCTCTCGTTCCTGTCTCAGGGCGCGGTCGCCGTGCTCGTTCTCGAGCACGCGCACGCGTTCGGCTGGTTGATCGCGCTCTCAGCGGCGAACGGTGCGTTCGCCGCGATCGCACGGCCGGCGTCGTCCGCGATCACGCGTGAAACGGTGCCTCTCGAGCGGCTGCGCGGCGCGATCGTCCTGCTGCGGCTCGGCACCAACGTCGCCGCCGCGGCCGGAGCGGCGGGCGGCGCGGTCGTCGTGGCCTGGATCGGCTCGGGGTGGGGCATCGCCGTCGATGCCGCGACGTTCGCGCTCTCGGGCATCTGCTTCGCCGTGATGGAACTCGCGCTGCGCCGGGACCGGGCAGCCGCCCCCGCCACCCCGCCGGAGTGCCAGCATCCGATTCGGGATCTCATCGACGGGTGGCGCGAGTTCACCTCGCATGAATGGATCTGGGTGATCGTCGCGCAGTTCCTCGTGCTGAATGCCTGCTACGGCGGCATCCTCTCGGTGCTCGGCCCGGTGATCGCCGACGCGAGCTTCGGGCGCGCATGGTGGGGCCCGATCGTCGGTGCGGAGTCGATCGGATTCGTCGTCGGCGGATTCGTCGCCATGCGCTGGCAGCCGCGGCGCGCGGTCGGCGCGGGCGTCGCCGTGCTGCTGCTGTGTGCGCTGCCGCTCGCGGCGCTCGGTCTGCTGCCCTCAGTGCCGCTGCTGGTCGCCCTGTTCTTCGTCGGCGGGCTCGCGACCGAGCAGTTCGAGGTCGCGTGGGATGCCGGCCTGCAGCACCACGTGCCGGCCGATCGCCTCGCGCGCGTCTACTCCTACGACGCGCTCGGCTCCTTCGCGGCGATCCCCCTCGGGCAGATCGCGGCCGGGCCGCTGGCGACCGCGTTCGGCACCCGCGAGGTGATGGTAGGCACAGCGGTCGTCACCGTCGTCGTCACGCTCGCCGCACTCTCACGCCGCAGCGTGCGCACGATCACGAACGACTGAGCGGGCTCGGGCTCACCATCCGGATCTCGCGCACGCCGTCGTCCACCTTCGAGACGCCGTCTGCTTCGAAGCCGTGCTTGCGGTAGAACGCCTGGGCGCGCGGGTTCGGGTCGGCAACCCAGAGCGCCGCCGGCGCATCGAGGTCGATCACTTCCGCGAGCAGTGCGGCACCGCCGCCTTGCCCGTGCACCGCCGCGTAGGTGTAGAGCACGTAAAGCTGCTGCGGCCAGGTCGCGTCGTCGTCGGTCGGAGCTCCGGCGAGCGCGGCGCCCACCACCTTTCCGTCGAGGATCGCCGTCGCAGCACGGCGATTGGCGCCGGGCCGGTCGTCGCTGATCACCGCCGTCCAGAACCGCTCACGGCGCTCGACGAACGTCGGGTCGTCGAGGACCTCATCGGGCATCTGCCCGCGGTACGTCTCGCGCCAGCCTTCGACGTGAACGCGCGCCAAGCCGGGAACGTCGCCGAGCTCTGCCGGCCGCACAACGATGCTCATCGCAACACAGTAGCGACCAGGGCAGCTCACCGCGCCGCGGCCTGCACCGCCCGCTTCGCCGCACCGACGGCACGGGCATCCTCGGCCGTGATCCGGAAGACCCCGCCGCCCACGTGCGAGACGTTCGCTCCCGAGTTGCGCTCGATCGCCGTGATGGTCACGCCCGAGCGACCGATCACGCGACCCACCGAGCGCTGCGGCACACGCACGGTGTCGACGAACTCCGACCAGGCCACGGATTTCACGACGACGGTGCGGACCGGCGGCGGCCACGGCGTCGGAACCCACACTTTGAGCACCCGCCCGTCGATCTCGCCCTCGAGCCGCACGCTGTCCTTCAGAGCCGGGCCGCCCCACGCCCCGAAGTCGGCGTACTCGGTGGGAACGACGCGATCCGGCTGCACGACGACCGACAGGATCTGCGAGGCCGCGACGTGCCGCTCGGCCATGCGCTGCTGCGCGTGCGGCGTGAGCGAGAGCGCGCGTGCGGCTCGCGCGGGCCGCCTGCGTCGCGAGCGAACGAGGAGCCACGTGAGGATGCCGGCAAACAGCAGCACCACCACGACGATCAGCGTCGTCATCGCGCCCGCCCCACCTCATAGACGACGGCCGAATAGTGGTTCTCGATCTGATCCCAGGCGCCGGTGCCGTCGTACGCCAGCCGGTACTTCTCCTTCAGCAGCGGACCGAGAACGCCGAGCACCTCGGGGTCGAACGCCGCCGCGGCCGGAAGCCCGATGCCGAAGCTCGCGATGATCGTGTCGTCGACGGCGCGCAGCCACACGCCCCACCCGCGCTCGATGGGCATCGCGACGACGCGGAACACGTGGGAAGGGTCATAGTCGTCGGGCAGCAGCTCAGCGTCGGCCATTCCGCAACGGTAGAGCATCGGAAACGCAAAAAGGCCCGGAGCCTTGAGCTCCGGGCCTTGCTGGTGCGCCCCCAGGGACTTGAACCCTGAACCCACTGATTAAGAGTCAGTTGCTCTGCCGATTGAGCTAGAGGCGCGTTGTGTTTTTCAACGTTGTGCAACCCGTGAGAACCGGGAACCGCACAAGCATCAACCTTAGCAAACGGGACGGAGGCCCTCAAAATCGAGACACCCCTGCGCGACCGCGAGACCGGCGGCCGGCTGTTCATCGGCACCTCGGGCTGGCGCTACAAGGCCTGGCGCAGCGACTTCTACCCCAAAGGCCTCGTCCAACGCCGCGAGCTCGAGCACCTCGCAACCCGGCTCAACTCGGTCGAGATCAACGGCTCGTTCTATTCCCTGCAGAAGCCCGAGTCCTACGACACCTGGCGTGAGCAGGTGCCCCACGGCTTCCGCTTCGCCGTCAAAGGTGGCCGCTACATCACCCACATGGTCGGACCCGACAAGCTGCAGGCCGGGCTCGACCGCTTCTTCGACTCGGGCGTCACCCGCCTCGGCGACCGCCTGGGCCCGATCCTGTGGCAGTTCCCGTCGCGCCGCCGCTTCGACCCCGAGCACCTCGAGAACTTCTGCGCCGCCCTGCCCCGCACCCACGATGGCCACCGCCTGCAGCACGCTCTCGAACCGCGGCACGAGAGCTTCCGCGACCCGCAGGCGCTCGAGATCCTGCACCGGCACAGGATCGCGCTGGTCGCCTCCGATGGAGCAGGCGAGTTCCCCCTGTTCTTGGACAACAACGGAGCCCTGGACAACGACGCAGACGGTGCGGATGCCTCGGCCGGCCTCGTCTACGTCAGGTTGCACGGCCCGCACGAGCTCTATCACGGTGGCTACTCCCCCGCCCAGCTGCACCAGTGGGCATCCGTCATTCGCGAACTCGCGACCACAGGCACACGCACGCCGCGCGACGTCTATGTGTACTTCGACAATGACGCCGATGGTCGCGCGCCGTTCGACGCCCTCGCGCTCACCGATACGCTGACAGGGTGACCGCCGACCTCGACTTCGCACACCGTCTGGCCGACGCCGCCGACGCCATCTCGACCGTCCGATTCCGCGCCAACGACCTGCGCGTCGCGACCAAGGCAGACCGCTCCCACGTGACCGACGCCGACCAGGCGGTCGAGCGCGCGATCCGCGAGCTGATCCAGGCGGAGCGGCCGGGCGACGCCATCTTCGGCGAGGAGTACGGCGTCGAGGGCGACTCGAACCGGCAGTGGATCATCGACCCGATCGACGGCACCGCGAACTACCTGCGCGGAGTGCCGCTGTGGGGCACGCTGGTCGCCCTCGCCGTCGACGGCGAGATCATCGCCGGTGTCGCGAGCATGCCCGCGCTCGGCCAGCGCTGGTGGGCCGCGAAGGGCGAAGGCGCGTGGAAGCGCACCGGCCGTCATGCAGAGCCTGAGCGGCTGCACGTCTCTGCGACGAGCGCACTCGACGAGGCATCCGTCAGCTTCCAATCGATCCACCAGTGGCGCGACGCCGGCTACCTCGACCAGCTGCTCGCCCTGCTGCAGGACGTGTGGCGTGACCGCGCCTACGGCGATCTGTGGGCCTACACGCTGCTCGCCGAGGGGCTGATCGACGCCGTGGGCGAATTCGACGTGAAGCCCTACGACCTGGCGCCTCTCGCGCTGATCGTGGAGGAGGCAGGTGGCCGGTTCACCTCGGCGACCGGCGATTCCGGCCCGTGGCATGGGTCGGCGCTCGCGAGCAACGGCGTGCTTCACGAGCAGCTTCTGCTGCGAATCGCGCGCTGACCAGGGCCGACGCATCTTCACCCGGGAATCCGGGTACCGGCTCGGCATGGAAACTGCCAGCGCGGCCCGCGAGTCGGCCCACACCGAAGACAGTCATCTCAAGCAGCGGCTCGGCTACTGGTCGCTGGTAGCGACCGGCATCGGCAGCGTCATCGGCTCAGGCTGGCTGTTCTCGGCGATGTACGCCGCGCAGACCGCCGGCCCCGCGTCGCTGATCGCGTGGGTCATCGGCGGCGCAGTGATGCTGGCGGTGGCACTGGTCTTCGCCGAGCTGGGCATGGTGCACCCCGAGTCGGGAGGCCTGGTGCGCTACCCCCTGTACTCGAACGGCCGGTTCGCGGCGAGCATCGTCGGCTGGAGCATGTGGGTGACCTACGTCGCCAACCCGCCGACCGAGGCATCCGGTGTCGTGCAGTATGCAAGCTCGTACATCCCTGGCCTGTTCGCGCACCAGCAGCTGACATTCCTCGGCATCGTCGTCGCCGTCGCGCTGATGGCGGTGTTCGTCGTCGTGAACTACTTCGGCGTGCAGTTCTTCGCGCGCAGCAACAACATCGTGACCGCGGTCAAGATCTGCATCCCGACGCTCACGATCGTCATGCTCTTCTTCAGCGGCTTCACCCACACCGGCAAGGCGGGCGGCGCCGACAACTTCGCGGCGGGCGGCGGCTTCGCGCCGTACGGCATCGGAGCGGCGCTCGGCACGATCGCCACGGCCGGCATGGTGTTCGCCTACACCGGCTTCCGCAACATCATCGAGCTGTCGGGCGAGGTCAAGAACCCTCGCCGCAACATCCCCGCGTCGCTCGTCACCACGATCCTGCTGGCGATCGTGCTGTACCTGCTGCTGCAGACCGCCTTCATCTTCGGTGTGCCGCAGCACCTGCTCGGCCACGGCTGGAGCGGCATCAACTTCGACTCGCCCTTCGCGCAGCTCGCGATGCTGCTCGGCATGACCTGGCTGTACTGGATCCTGATCGCCGACTCGATGATCTCGCCCTCGGGCTCCGGCATCGTCTTCACCGCCTCGAACGCGCGCAACGTGTTCGGCCTGTCGAAGAACCGGTTCTTCCCCGGGTGGCTCTCCAAGGTGCATCAGGGCTCCGGAGTGCCCCGCCGCGCTCTGCTGCTGAATTTCCTGGTCGGCATCCTGTTCCTGCTGCCGCTGCCCAGCTGGCACCAGATCATCGGCGTCACGGGAACGCTGATCGCGTTCACCTTCTCGATCGGCTCGGTCTCGCTCGTGGCGTTCCGCCGCGCCGGCGTCGCACAGAAGGCCGACCGGCTTCCCGGCATGGTCGTGATCGCGCCGTTCGCGTTCATCGTCAGCGGCCTGGTCATCTACTGGGTGCCGTGGTCCGAGCTCGTGCTCACGATCCCGATCATCGCCGTCGGCCTCATCTGGTACGCGGTGAACTTCATCACGCAGAAGCACGGCTGGAGCGAGGTCAAGGGCGGCATCTGGCTCGTCGTCTACCTCGTCGTCATGTATCTGATGTCGTTCGTGGGCGACTACGGCGGTCTGAAGCTCATCCCGGCCCCGTGGGACTCGATCGTCGTGGCGGTGCTGTCGGCGGCGCTGTACCTCTGGGGCACGCAGTCCGGCGTGCGCTACATGCTCGGCCGCCCGAAACTCGTGGAAGAGCTGCGCACCGGCGAGCTCACCGAGGAAGAGGCCGCGGAGGAGGGGCTCGGCGAGCGGGCGTAGCCCCCTGCGCCCTGCCCCCTGCGCCCCCCTAGAGGCTCGTGCGCCGGTTGAGCGCCCCGTTCGCGAAGGCGAGCACCAGCCCCACCACGAAGATGATCGTGCCGAAGCAGAGCACCTGCGGCGGCAGGCCCGTCTTCACGCCGTAGACGAACAGCGGGAAGGTCGTCGCCGGCCCCGCGACGAACGCCGTGATCACGTAGTCGTCGATCGACATCGCGAGCGCGAGCAAGAAGGATGCCACGATGCCGGGCATGAGCAGCGGAACGGTGACTCGGAAGAACGCGCTGAGCGGCGCCGCACCGAGGTCGCCCGCCGCCTCTTCGAGCACCGTGCCCATGCCCGACAGCCGCGCGCGCAGCGTCACGACGACATACGCCACGTTGAACGCGACGTGCACGAGCAGGATCGTGAGGAATCCGGTGTGCAGGTTGACCGTCAGGAAGAACGACAGGGATGCCGCGCCGACGACGATCGACGGGGCGGCGATGTCGACGAACACGATGCCCGAGATCAGCCGGCGCCCGAGGAAGCGGTAGCGCTCGAGCGCGAGGGCGAGCGGCGTGCCGATGAGCACCGAGATCGCCGACGACAGCAGAGCGATCACCACCGAGAGCACGAACGCCTGCCAGAGCCCCGCGAGGTCGGTCAGGTGCAGGTAGTACGCGAAGGTGAAGCCGTGCCAGACATACGTGATGCGGTGATTCGGCGCCACATTGAAGCTGTAGACGATCATCGATGCGATCGGCAGCAGCGTGATGACGATGACCACCCAGTAGATGATCGGCAGCACGGGCCGCCGCCGGGCGCGCAGCCCTGGAATGGGCGCGTTGACGGGCGTCGTCGCGACGCCGGAGGCGAGCGTCTGATTCGTCATACGAGGTCCTCGATGTTCTCGGTGCCGAAGATGCGCGCATACGCGAACAGGATGATGCCGAGCGCGATCATGAGCACGGTCGACAGCGCCGCGGCGACGTTGTAGGACTGCTGACTCAGGTAGGTGTCCTGAATCGCCTGGCCGATCAGATACGTCGTCTTCCCGCCGAGCAGCTGCGCGTTGACCGGGTCGCCGACGCAGGCGATGAAGACGAGCAGGATGCCCGAGAAGATGCCGGAGCGCGAGAGCGGCAGCGTCGTCTTGATGAAGACGGTGCGCGGGTTGCCGTAGAGATCGGATGCCGCCTCGAACAGTCTCGGGTCGATGCGCTCCAGCGCCACATAGATCGGCAGCACCATGAACGGCAGGTTGTTGTAGGCGAGTCCGCCGATCACCGCGGCAGGAGTTCCGAGGATGTGGAAGTCGCTGCCGACACCCAGGTGCCGCAGGAACGACAGCATCGGCCCCTGCCCGCCGAGCAGGAACGCCCACATGTCGGTGCGGATGATGAACGAGACCAGGAACGAGACCATCACGAGTGCCAGCAGCGCGGTCTTCCACCGCTGACTGACCCGGAACGCGATGAAGTACGCCATCGGGTAGCCGACGATGATCGTGATGACCGTCGCGGTCGCGCCGTAGAGCAGCGCCCGACCCAGGAAAAGCGCGTACGGAACATCTGCCCCGGGCCCGAACAGCTCGCCGTAGATGCCGAAGTTCCAGGTGAGGTTGTAGCCCTCTTCGACGTTCCCCGTCATCAGCGAGACGAGCAGCCCCGAGATCAGCGGGATCAGGAAGAGCACGATCATCCACGCCGAGCCCACCAGAGCCAGGAAGTACGGCACGGAGATGCGCGCCCACCGCTTCGTGATCATGACTGCGAGATGGGGTCGAACAGCTTGTTCCACGCCTGGAAGTCCGCGTAGTCCTTGTAGACGTAGTACTCGTGCGACTGCGCCAGCGTCTCGGCGTTCGGGAACACCAGCGGGCTGTTCGCCACATCGGCGTCGTCGATCGTGTTCAGGATGTACTCGCGGGCAGCCGGCACCGGGCTCACGTAGTTCACGTAGTCGGCGACGAGGCCGGCGATCTCCGGCGTGTAGTAGAAGTTCATCCACATGAGCGCATCGACGGGGTGCTCTGCGGTGATGGGGATGCACATGTTGTCGTGCCACATCACCTGCCCCTCCTTCGGCGTCACGTACTTGATCTCGGGGTGGCCGCCCGCCTGCACCTGGAAGATGTCACCGGAGTAGCACTGGCTGATCCAGATGTCGCCGTTCTGCAAGGCATCCGTGTAGCCCTGGTCATAGAACTTCGCGACGTTCGGCTGCAGCTTCTCGAGCCACGCGAGCGCCTTCTTCCAGTCCGCGCGCGTCGAGTGGTTCGGGTCGACGCCGATGGCGAGCAGCGCGGCATTGCCGTACTCGACGTTGTCGGAGAGCATGCCGATCTTGCCCTTGAACTTCGGGTCGAGCAGATCGTCGAAGCTCGTGATGGGCCCGGTGAGCTTCTCGTTGTAGGCGAGACCCGTGAAGCCGGTCTGCCACACCGCGCTGTGCAGGTTGCCGGGGTCGAAGCTCGGGAACATGATGCTCGGGTCGGCGTACTTCGCGAAGTTCGGCAGCTGGCTGTGGTCGAGCTGAGCGAGCCACCCGTTGCTGATCATCTCCGTCAGGTTCCAGCCGTTGGTGATGACCATCAGGTCGTAGCCGGTCGACTGCTTCCCGCGCAGCAGAGGCGCCACCTTGGCGTAGAAGCTCGGGATGTCTTCGATGACCTCTTTGTAGTTGACCTTGATGCCGGTGGCCTTGGTGAAGCGCGCGAGCGACTCGCTGTTCCCCTTGTCGTCCTGGTCGATGTAGAGCGGCCAGTTGGCGAAGTTGAGCGTTCCCGCCTTCTTCTTGCCCGCCCACCACTGCGCCCAGTCGATCTCATCGGCGCCTGCGGCGCTCTGATTGGCACCGGGGATGCTGCAGGCGGCCAGCAGCGACGAGAGTGCCGCCGCGCCGCCGATCGCCCCGCCCGCGCGGAACAGGCCGCGGCGCGTGAGCCGCGACTGGGTCAGGCCGCGCAGCAGCGCGGCGTCGTTCTCGAAACCGTTCACGCCACGGCCTCCTTCGGTGCGTCGCCCTCACGGGGAGGGAGGTAGAAGCACTGCGAGCGCTCCCACGACACCGCGACGGTGTCGCCCGGGCGGATCAGGGTGTCGCCGCCGGTGTTCTGCTTGTACGCCTGCAGCTGGGTGCCCCACGGCGTCTCGAGGTGAGCCTCGGTGCTCGCCCCGAGGTAGGTGACCTCGGTGACGGTCGCGGTCGTGCGGTTCGGGGCGGTGGGAGCGCCCGATGCCGGCGCGCCCTCCGTTCCGAGCCTCTCGAGCGCGAGCTTCTCGGGGCGGATGCCGATCTTCCAGCCGGCGCCGGTCGGCGGCTGCGCAGCCTCGACGTCGACGGCGTTCCCGTCGGGAAGGCGTGCGGTTCCGGCATCCGTCACCAACGGCAGAACGTTGCACGTGCCGAGGAACTCCGCGACGAACTGCGTGGCCGGGCGGTCGTAGACGCGCTGGGGAGTTCCGAGATCTTCGACGTGGCCGGCGTTCATGACGGCGAGACGGTCGGCCATCGACATCGCCTCGGCCTGGTCGTGCGTGACGTAGAGGAACGTGATGCCGACCTCGCGCTGAATGCGCTTCAGCTCGAGCTGCATGCTCTTGCGGATCTTCGCGTCGAGCGCGCCCATCGGCTCGTCGAGCAGCAGCACCTTGGGGTGGTTCACGAGCGCGCGGGCGAGGGCGACGCGCTGCTGCTGACCGCCCGAGAGCTGCAGCGGGCGGCGCGCGCCGAAGCCGGTCAGCCCGACGAGGTCGAGGTAGTCGCCCGCGCGCTTCTCGGCCTCGGCCTTCGCGATGCGCTTGCGGCGCAGGCCGAAGGTGACGTTCTCGAGCACCGAGAGGTGCGGGAACAGTGCGTAGCTCTGGAAGACCGTGTTCACGTCGCGCTTGTGGGGCGGCAGCGCGGTGACGTCTTTGCCTGCGAGGCGGATGCGGCCCGTGGTCGGCAGCTCGAAGCCGCCCACCATGCGCAGGGTCGTCGTCTTCCCGCAGCCGGATGGGCCGAGCAGGGCGAAGAACTCGCCCGCGGGAAGCTCGAGATCGATGTTATCGACGGCGACCGCGTCGCCGAAGCGGCGGCTCACACCGTCGAGCGTGATGGCGGCTTGGCCGGCTTCGGGGGCGGCGGCTGCTTCGTCGGGTGTCGTCATGGTGACGGCATCCTATTCATGCCCATGTTTCGGTTCCAATACATCCGCGCTAACTTGACAACGGAATCGTGACAAAGAGAGTCAGAGAGCATGCGAAATCCACTGTTCGGGCGCCCAAGCGACATCGTCTTCGAGCGCGATGCACCCGATGCAGCGGTGATCGCTCATTCGCTCGAGACGACCGAGCACCGGGTGTTCTGGCTCGACGACGTCGGCGATCACACGGTGTACCCGACGCTCGACGCGTGGCTCGATGTCGACCTCGCCGTCGTCGGCGGCGGCTACCTCGGGCTGTGGTCAGCGGTGAAGGCGAAGCAGCGGAATCCGCACCTGCGGGTCGCGCTGCTCGAGGGCCAGACGATCGGCTGGGCGGCATCCGGTCGCAACGGCGGCTTCTGCGACGCGAGCCTCACCCACGGCGAGCTCAACGGCGCGAACCGCTGGCCGAAAGAGCTCGAGACACTGAACCGGCTCGGCCACGAGAACCTCGCCGCGATGGAGCGTGAGATCGCCGAGCTCGGTATCGACTGCGAGTGGGAGCACACGGGGTCGATCGACGTCGCGGTCGAAGAGCACCAGCTCGCATGGCTCGAGCCTGAGAACGAGGGATTCCTCGACCAGGCATCCGTGCAAGCCGAACTGCACTCCCCCACCTATCTCGGTGGCCGCCGTTACCGCGACACCGCCATGGTGCACCCCGCGAAGCTCGCGAAGGAGCTCGCGCGGGTGGCCGCGTCGCTCGGTGTCGAGGTGTTCGAGAACTCACAGGTCGACGAGCTGTACGACGAGAACGGGGCGATCACGCTGACCACGGCGCGGGCCGGCGTGCGAGCGGGGCGCGTGGTGCTCGCGACGAACGCGTTCCCGCCGCTGCTGAAGCGGTATCGGCTGTACACCGTGCCGGTCTACGACTACGTGCTGACGACCGAGCCGCTCTCGACAGACCAGCTCGCGTCGATCGGCTGGCAGGGGCGGCAGGGCATGGCGGACCTCGCGAACCAGTTCCACTACTACCGACTCACGGCGGACAACCGGATTCTGTTCGGCGGCTACGACGCGATCTATCACTTCGGTCGGGACGTGCACGTGTCGTACGAGGAACGGGACGAGACGTTCCACACCCTCGCGTCGCACTTCTTCACCACGTTCCCGCAGCTCGAGGGGCTGCGGTTCACCCACCGCTGGGCCGGGGCGATCGACACGTCGAGCCAGTTCTGCGCGTTCTACGGACTGGACCTCGGCGGGCGGGTGGCGACGGCCGCCGGCTTCACGGGGCTCGGCGTCGGCGCGACGCACTTCGCGGCCGAGGTGCTGCTCGACCGTCTGGCGGGGCTCGACACCGAGCGCACCCAGCTCGAGATGGTGCGCCGCAAGCCGCTGCCGTTCCCGCCGGAGCCCTTCGCGGCGGCGGGGATCGCGGCAACCCGCTGGGCGATGGATCGCGCCGACCACAACTACGGCCGCCGCAACCTGCTGCTCAAGACTCTCGACGCGCTGGGGCTCGGCTTCGACAGCTAGCCGACCGTGCAGCGGCGATAGCGTGGGAGCCATGGCCATCAGGAGAGAACGCGTTCGCCATGAGCTCGTCCGCCGCACCCTCACCGTGGTGCGCACTGCCGCGGTCACGCCGCGGCTCGTGCGCGTCACGCTCGGCGGCGCCGAGCTCGAGGGATTCGCCGCGCCCGGACCGGCCGATCACGTGAAGCTGTTCTTCCCCGGCGGCGAGTCGCGCGACTACACGCCGGCCGCGTTCCGCCCGGCAGGAGACGGCGGCGAGGAGGGCGACGGTGCCCCGGAGCTCGACATCGACTTCGTGCTGCACGGCGACGAAGGACCGGCGTCCGCCTGGGCCGGCCGAGCCGCTGTCGGCGACGAGCTCGTCATCGCCGGCCCGCGCGGGTCGCACCTCGCGCCGAGCGGCGTCAGCCGCATCGTGCTCGTCGTCGATGAGACGGCCTTCCCGGCGGCAGGGCGCTGGCTCACGGCAGCGGGCGACGACGTTCCGGTCGACGTGCTGGCCTGGCCGCGGGACTCGGCGCCCGAGGTGTACTTCGAAGGGCGCGTTCCCGCGCAGGCATCCGTCTCGACGTTCAGCGCGAACGAACTCGAGGGGGCCGTGCGCTCGCTCGCCCCGTTCGATGAGGGAACGTTCTTCTTCCTGGCGGGCGAGGCGACGGCGCTGGTTCCCGTGCGGCGCTACCTGCGGCGCGACCTGGGGCTGCCGAGCGAGCAGGTGCAGGCGTCGGGCTATTGGAAGCACGGCACGGCGGGCCTCGATCATCACGCCCCGATCGACCCGAGCGACCCCGATTGAGAACTCAGCCCGCGGTCGTCGGGTCGTTTTCGGTCGGGTCGCCTTCCGTCGAATCGTCGTCCATCGCCGGCGCATCGAACGGAGCGTCGTCGGCGTAGTCGTCCCACGCGGGCGGCGGCTCTGCGGGCAGGATCAGGTCGGACCGCGTGCGGTAGTGCCGGCGGGTCGGCCCGATCCAGTCGAGCACCCCGTCAGCGAACTGCGTCACCGACCAGCCCGCCTCGTGCTTGACGTGGTGATGATTCGCGCAGAACCCGGCCAGATTGGCCCGCGCCGTCTTGCCGCCCCGTGCATAGTCGATCGTGTGGTCGAGCTCTTTGGCCGGGTGCGGACAGTTCGGCGCGCGACAGTGCTCGTCTCTGAGCAGGATCATGCGCTTCAGCTCCGCCGGAACGCGGTAGGTCGTGCGATCGAAGTCGATGATCGCGCTCGAGATCGGGCCGGTGAGGATGCGGCGCAGGCTCGGCGCTCGCGCGATCAACTGGCGGGCCTTCACCGGATCGATCATGCCCACGCCCTGGATCTTCCCCGGCGCATCGTCGCCGCCCGCGGCGGTCGCGGCCGGCACGAGCAGCTCGACACTGATCGGCGCGTGATCGCGGACGGTGCGGGGCTTCGCAGGCTCCGCAACGGGGACCGGCTCTGTGACGGGGGCGGCCTCGTCGGCCGCCGTGCCGCCGCTCGCGCCGACGATCACCTCGCCCTCCATCAGGAGTTCGACGAACAGGTCAGCCTCGATCTGACGGCGGGAGCGCTCATCACCGGCGGCCTGCAGTTCGAGTGCGGCGTTGTGCAGCCCGGTGCCGATCACCGCCGCGTCGGCTGCGTCGAGGTGAGCCGTCACGGTCGCCATGCCATTGCGGCCACCCTCGACCTCGACATGCCGCGCGGCATACGCCCGCCGATACCGGTCGGCCAGCCGCTCGGGATCCTTCGCGTCCAGCACCTCGCGCGCCTTGCGGGCGAAGAGCCCGACCGACAGCCGCTTCGCGTAAGGCAGCAGCGCCTCCTGCGCGGCGCCCGCGGCGAGCACGTCCAAATCGGCGACCTCGCGCGCGATCGCCTGCGCATGCCCGAAGCCGATCTCACCGGCCTCCACCGCCTGCAAGGTGATCTCGCACTTCTGCGTCAGCGTCCACGCCTCGGCCAAGGTGCGCTGCGCGACATCCGTGCTGACATTCGACGACGCCGCCAACTCCAGCGCCGCCGACCGCCACTGCAGATTCCGCTCGCGATCAGCCTCGCGACTCGGATCCACCTCGACATTCAGCGCAGCCTGCAGCATCGCCTCTTCACCCAGCCGCCCCACGAGCCTCACCCGCCGCACCGCAAGCGCCGAGCACTCCGCCTCCACCTCCCGCAGCCGATCAAGAATCCACGGCCTCGCCGCCTGAGCGAGCTCGTCAGAACGCAGCCCGGGCCCCGGGTCGACACCCGACGTCGCATCGAACTGGTCTACGAACTTCACGGAGCCAAGTTTAGCCACCAGCGCCGAAATTAGCGATCACATATTCGAACCTGGGGATAACTTCCCCATGCCCGGCCGCCCTACGCGAAGTGCGGCAGCACCTCCGCGGCAAGCAGCTCGAGGTGGTCGAGATCCGCGAGATCGAGCACCTGGAAGTACACCCGGCTGACGCCGAGCTCGCGCAGTGCGCCCACCCGGTCGGCGATCTGCTGCGGCGTCCCGAAGAACCCCTCTTCCGCGAGGTTCTGCGGGTCGCGCCCGATCTTGGCCGCGCGAGCGGATGCCTCGGCCTCGGTCGCCCCGGCCGCGACGGTGCGCGCGACCGAGTACACGAGCGACTCGGGGTCGCGGCCCGCGGCCTCGGCCGTGGCACGCACCCTGTCGACGTTCGTCTTGACCCCGGCATCCCCGGTGAAATTGGTGTTGTACTCGCTCGCGAACTTCACGGCGAGCTCGGGCGTCTTCTTAGCGCCGCTTCCGCCGACGATGACCGGAATCGGCGACTGCACGGGCTTCGGCAGCGCGGGCGAATCGACCAGCGTGTAGTGCTCGCCCGAGAACGAGAAGGTCTCGCCGAGCGGGGTGTTCCAGAGGCCGGTGATGACGGCCAGCTGCTCGGCGAACGGGCCGAAGCGCTTGGCGGGGAACGGGACTCCGTACGCCGCGTGCTCGCGCTCGAACCAGCCGGCCCCGAGGCCGAGCTCGACGCGGCCGCCCGACATCGCGTCGACCTGCGCGACCTGGATCGCGAGCAGCCCCGGGTGGCGGAACGTCGCCGACGACACGAGCGTGCCGAGGCGGATCGTCGAGGTCTCGCGGGCGATGCCGCCGAGGGTCACCCAGGAATCCGAAGGGCCGGGCAGGCCGTCGCCGCCCATCGAGAGGAAGTGGTCGCTGCGGAAGAAGGCGTTGAAGCCGAGGGCCTCGGCCTTCTGCGCGACGGTGAGCTGCGTGTCATATGAGGCGCCCTGCTGGGGCTCGATGAAGATCCGGAAGTCCACGGTTCGAGCCTATGCGCAGGCATCCCACGACACGCGCGTGCACTAGCGTCAACGCGTGCCCAACGTGACGCTGATTCGTTCCGATTCGCTCGCTGCGACGCCCGGCTATGCGTATGCCTCGGTCGTGGGCCCTGACACGCGGCTGGTCCATCTCGCGGGGGCGTGCCCGCTCGACGCGGACGGCACCGTCGTGCCGGTCGGCGACTATGCCGGCCAGGCCGCGAAGTGCATCGAGAATCTCGTCGCCGCTCTTGACGCCGCCGGTGCCGCGCTCGCCGACGTCGCCTACACCCGCGTGCTCGTCGCGTCGCCGCGCAGGAACGACCTCGGGGCGGTGTGGTCTGTGGTGCGCGCGGCGTTCGCCGACCACGAGGTGCCGAGCACGCTGTTCGGCGTGACGGTGCTCGGCTACGAGAACCAGTTGGTCGAGATCGAAGCGGTCGCGGCGATCGCAGAGTGAGGCGTGTCATTGAGCGACGGGATGCCTAGCGAGGCGCTCTTCATCGGCGGGCGCGCCGGCGTCGGAAAGTCGACAACGGCGCTCGAGGTGTCGCGGCTGCTCGCTCGCGCCGACGTGCGGCACGCAGTGATCGAGGGCGACAACCTCGACCTGGCCTACCCCGTGCCGTGGCAGCAGGGGCTGAAGCTTGCCGAGCTCAACCTCGCCGCCATGTGGCGGAACTACTGTGAGGCGGGTTACCGGCGGTTGGTGTTCACCAACACGGTCAGCGTGCTCGAGATCGATTCATTGAGCGCGGCGCTCGGCGGCGAAGTGCGGGCGATCGGGGTGCTGCTGACCGCTGATGACGAAACGGTGCGTTCACGGCTCACGGCCCGCGAGATCGGCTCGGCGCTCGATGAGCATCTCGAGCGCAGCGCCGCTACCGCGCGGCGCCTCGACGCCCAAGCGCCCAATGCGGTTCATCGAGTAAGAACTGACGACCGCACTGTTGCCGACATCGCCAACGAGATCGTCGCGCTGACCGGTTGGCTCGGTCCCAGCTGACACCGCCGCCCAGCGCTGGGTGCTTTCTCGAAACATGCGCCGCTTAGCCTCGATGCATGCCTCCACAAGAGCGATCGACAGCCACTACCGACGGCCTACCCATCACCGTCAGCATCACCCGTCTCGTCAAGCCCGAGAACATCCCTGAGGTGACCCGCTGGGTCCAGGCGGGCGTCAACCTCGCGAACCGCTACGACGGCTTCCTCGGCTCAGGCTGGGTGCGCGGCACCGCCGACGGCGAGGACTGGCACATGCTCTATCGCTTCGCCGATCAGGCGCGGCTCGACGCGTGGGAGAACTCGGCCGAGCGCGCCGAGTGGCTTGAGCGCGGCCGCGACCTCGTCGTGCATCAGCGCACCCAGCGCCGCACCGGCATCGAGGGGTGGTTCGACGCCCCACGGCCGGCCACCGGCACGCTCGAGCTCGCGCTCGACACCCCGGCTACTCCCCCGCCGTGGAAGCAGACGATCGCCATCTGGTGCGGATTCTTCCCCGTGAACACGGCCTTCACCTATGTCATCTCGTGGCTGTGGCCAGGCTTCGGACTGCTGCCGATCTGGCTGCGCTGCCTCATCTCGACGGCGATCCTGTGCCCGATCATGGTGCCGTTCGTGCTGCCGCTCGTGACCGGGTGGCTGAAGCCGTGGCTCACCGCGGGCTTGACGCCGCCGCTGCGAGATAGCGCCGCCCCAGCGCCTCGACGTGCGTGACGAGCTCGCGGGGCGACTCGATCTCGAAGTCGAAGCCGAGCATGCCGACATACGCGGCGATGGTCTCCAACGTGTCGGCACCCGTGACGAGCACACTGCGCTCGTCGCTCAGCGCCTCAACGATGCCGACCGCGGGATGGATGCGCGCGAGGACCTGATCGGATGCCGCATGCACGACGATCCGCGCGTGGACGAGCCACCCGGCCGCCGCGACTTCGCGTAGCACGAACGCCGTGAAGTCCTCGGCCGGCAGCGGTTGCGGCTCGAAGCGCCGCCGCGTCGGCATCCGCAAGCTCATCAAATCCACGCGGTACACGCCCCAGCGCCGTGTCTGCGGCGAGCGCGCGACCAGATACCAGCGTCGCTGCCACGCGACGAGTCGATACGGCTCGACCAGCAGCGGCTCCTCCGGGGCTTCGCCTGCCCGGTAGTCGAAGCGCACCCACTCGACGGCGCGAATCGCCTCGGCCAGCTGCGCAAGCACCTCGTGATCGACTTCCGGGTCGGGGGCATCGGTGTGCGTGCTGTCAGGGCCGTGATCGACGGATGCCTGCAGCGCGGCCACCTTCGCGCGCAGCGCCGCCGGCAGCACCTGCTCGAGCTTCGCAAGTGCCTGCGCGCCGCTGTCCCCGAAACCGGCGATTCCGGTCGCGGAGCGCAGCGCCACCGCGATCGCGACGGCCTCTTCGTCGTCGAGCAGCAGGGGCGGCAGCTGCGCGCCGGCCTTCAGGCGATAGCCGCCCTGGCTGCCGCGCGCGGCCGCGACGGGGTAGCCGAGCCGCCGCAGCCGCTCGACGTCGTTGCGGACCGTCCGCGTCGTCACCTCGAGCCGAGCCGCGAGCTCGGTTCCTGACCACTCGGCCCTTGCCTGCAGCAGGGCCAGCAAAGACAGCAGACGCGCCGAGGTCGAGAGCATGTCGGAATCTTCGCACAACTAGGAACGAACCGTTCCTCTTGCCCTCATAGCGTCGTGTCCATGAACGAAATGAAGGTGACCGAATTCACGGTCCAGGTCCCCCAGTCCGAGCTCGACGACCTCGCCGAGCGTCTGCGCCGCACGCGGCTGCCCCAGCCCGCACCCGGCGACGACGGCACCTACGGCATGCCGAACTCCGTCCTCGAAGAGGCGCTCGCCTACTGGCGCGACGACTTCGACTGGCGAGCGGTCGAGCAGCGCATCAACGCGTGGCCCCACTTCCTCACCGAGCTCGACGGCCAGCGGGTGCACTTCCTGCACGTGCGCTCTGAGAACCCCGACGCAACGCCGCTGCTGCTCGTGCACAGCTACCCCGGGTCCTTCCTCGACTTCATCGAGCTGATCGACCTGCTGACCGACGACTTCCACGTCGTCGTGCCGTCGGCGCCCGGCTTCGCCTTCAGCACGCCGGTCACCGAGCGCGGGTGGACGCCGAAGCGCGTCGCCGTGCTCTTCGACCAGCTCATGCGCGGTCTCGGCTACGAGAGCTACGGCGTTCACGGCAGCGACCTGGGCGCGATGGTCGGCCGCGAGCTCGGCCTGCTCTCTCCCACGGGTTTCCTCGGCTCGCATGTTCTCCAGGCGTTCTCGTTCCCCTCGGGCGCGCCGGGAGAGTTCGACGCTCTCGGCCCGAAGGACTACGAGGCGCTCGAATTCATGCAGTGGTTCCAGTCCGTCGGCGGCTACAACGCGCTCAACGCGTCGCGCCCGCAGACCGTGGCCGCCGCACTGTCGGATTCCCCGATCGGGCAGCTGGCCTGGAACGAGCTGTTCCTCAACTTCGGCAACGGCACGAGCCTCGTCACCCTGCCGCAGCTCGTCGCCGAGGTCAGTCTCGAGTGGTTCACGAACACCTCGGCGAGCGTCGGCCGCTACCACTTCGAAGAGGCGCGAGCCGTGGCCGCGGCCGGCGGCGAGGTCCCGGTCAATCACTCCCGCATGGGCGTCGCGGTCTTCCACGACGACTTCACGTCCATCCGGAGCTTCGCCGACCGCGACAACGACAACATCGTGCACTGGTCGGAGTTCCCCGACGGCGGCCACTACGCGGCTCTGGAGCGCCCAGAGGCGCTAGCGGGCGACCTGCGCGCGTTCTTCCGGGCGAGCGCGACTCAGAGCACGGCTCAGCCCGCCGCCACGTCTGCCAGCAGCGCGTCGACGGACGTCAGCTCGATCAGCGGCGTGAACAGCGTCATGACGTCCAGCGCCTTCTGATGGTCCGCGGGGCTGGCGCCGGCGCAGGCATCCGCCGGCACCAGCACGTGGACTCCGTCGTCGGCTGCCGGCAGGGCGGTCGCGATCACGCAGCAGTCCGTCGAGACGCCCGTGAGCACGATCTCGCTCGCGCCGCCGAGCACCGCCTTCAGGTCGAGCCCCCACTTGCCGAAGACCTCGCGCGTGACGACCGGATGCTTGACCGGGTGGAACTCGGACGTGAAGTCGTAGAGCGGGTCGTCGGGCGGAACGAGGGCGAACTGGGCGTTCTCGAAGTACTGCACCCACTCGCCGCGCGGGTGCGCGGGCGCGACGTAGCGCGTGAAGACGACGCGGTCACCGAAGGCGGGCATGAGACGACGGATGCCTGCGCTCGCAGTCGCGTAATCGGGCGACGCCCACGGCGAGCCGTCGGCGAAGACGTTCTGCATGTCGACGACGACGAGCCAGGCATCCTCTCGCATCAGCGTCCCTCCTGCCTCGCGACGCGACGCGGATTCGCGACCGTTCCCACGAAGCCGATGAGCAGCGCGGCGACCACGCCGAGGTTCGCCCCGCCCCACGTACCCTTGGCGCCGCCGAGCAGGTAGCCCATCCACGGGAAGGTGACGACGAGCCCCCAGCCGATCGCAGTGCCGACGACGACCAGCGCGATCGCGAGCCAGTTGACGCGGCCGTAGCGCCCGCGCGGCAGATACAGCTCGTTCTGCGCGTAGTCGCGGCGGCGCAGCAGGATGTCGGCGAGCATGACGCCCGCCCACGCGGCGATCGGCACGCCGAGGGTGATCAGGAAGTTCTGGAACGGGCCGCTGAAGTCCTGAGCGAAGAACACAATGTAGATCGCCCCGAGCGTCATGATGACGCCGTCGACCAGGGCGGCCGCATAGCGCGGAATCCGCACGCCGACCGCGAGCAGCGCGAGCCCCGACGAGTAGATGTCGAGGGCCGCGCCGCCGATCAGGCCGAGGGCCGCGACGATCAGGAACGGGATCAGGAACCACGTCGGCGCGATGGTCGCGAGGCCGCCGACCGAGTAGGCGCCGACCGCCTCGTTGAGCTTCGTCGACGAGCCGGCGAGCAGCACGCCGAACACCAGCAACACGACGGGCGCGAGCGCGCCGCCGAAGGTCGTCCAGAACACGATGCCGGGGCCTGACGCCTTGCGCGGCAGGTACCTCGAGTAGTCGGCCGCCGCGTTCACCCAGCCCAGGCCGAAGCCGGTCATCATGAACACGAAGCCGCCGATGACGGCCGCGGCCGAACCCGCGGGAAGCGACGCGACCGCGTGCAGGTCGATGTGCGGCACGACGAGCACGAAATAGACGATCGTGAGGATGCCGGTGATGACGGTGATCCAGACCTGCAGCCGCATGATCAGGTCGAAGCCGTAGACGCCCGCCGCGATCACGAGCAGCACGACCACGATCAGCGCGACGACCTCGGTACCTGTGCCGCCGCCCCAGCCGAGCAGCTTGAAGACCTCGCTCGTCGAGAACACCGCGGTCGCGACGAGGATCGTCTCCCACCCGACGGTGAGGATCCACGAGAGCACGGCCGAGAGCCGGTTGCCGTCGACGCCGAACGCCGCACGCGAGAGCACCATCGTCGGGGCGGAGCCGCGCTTGCCCGCCAGCGAGATGAACCCGCAGAAGAGGAAGGAGACGACGATGCCGACGATGCCGACGATCGTCGCCTGCCAGAACGAGACCCCGAAGCCGAGCAGGAAGGCGCCGTAGCTCAGCCCCAGCACGGACACGTTGGCCCCGAACCACGGCCAGAACAGGGTGGCGGGGCGGCCCTTGCGCTCCGACTCGGGAATCGGGTTGAGGGCGTTGAGTTCGACGCTCAGACCCGCGGGCGGGGCGTCTTTCGTGGCGTCAGCTGTGTCGACCATGTGGTTAGGCTGGCACACCATGAGGCCTCTGACCGAGGAAGACATCCGCGGCGCGTTCGTGAACGCGACAGAAGATCAGCTCAGCAGGATGCCCCTGCCCGGGCTCCACGAGACGATCTGGGAGGATCGCGAGTTCCTCGGGTGGCGCGACAGCCAGGCATCCCAGCTCGGCTATCTGGTGCATTGGGATGACTCAGGCGAGCGCCCCATCGGAATCGTGGTGCGCGCGGCGAGCGGCGCGATGCGCGCCGGAATCGCCGCGATGTGCTCGTTCTGCCATTCACCGCAGCCGGCGACGCAGGTGCGGCTGTTCTCGACGCCGCGCGCCGGCGAGGCCGGACGCAACGGCGACACGCTCGGCACCTACATCTGCGAGGACCTCGCGTGCTCGCTGCTGATCCGCCGCCAGCCGCCGCACCTGAACCCGCCGCAGCTGATCGCCCGTCGTGGGGCCGAACTGCTGCAGCGGGTTCAGAGTTTCACCGGAAATGTGATGCGAACGGCGTGATCACGCCGCGACCTTGATCGCCGCCGTGCGGGCGTCGCTCGCGAGGTAGTCGGCGTAGGCGCCCGTCGTCAGGAACAGCGGGAACTCCGGCCCGAGCGTGACGTCGGCGAAGATGCGCGCCGCATCGAAGTAGCGGTCGCCGTCGAACGCCGGCAGCTCGGCCAGCACGTCGTCGAGCACGCTCTCGACGAGCTCGGCGGTGACCGGAGTGCCCTCCGCGGTGACGACTCCCTGGCGGATCCACTGCCACAGCTGCGAGCGGCTGATCTCGGCCGTCGCCGCGTCCTCCATGAGGTTGTCGATCGCCGCGGCGCCGTTGCCGCGCAGCCAGCTCTCGATGTAGCGCAGCCCGACCGACACGTTGGTGCGCACCCCCTGGTCGGTGACCGTTGCGCCCGGAATCCTCAGATCGATGAGCTGGGATGCCTCGACCGAGACGTCCTCGCGCAGGCGATCGAGCTGGTTCGGGCGGTCGCCGAGCACCCGGTCGAACTGGGCGCGGGCGACCGGCACGAGGTCGGGGTGCGCGACCCACGAGCCGTCGAAGCCGTCATCTGCCTCGTGTCCCTTGTCGTTCGAGACCTGCTCGAACGCCCGTGCGTTGGCCTCCGGGTCCTTCCGGTTCGGAATGAAGGCGCTCATGCCGCCGATCGCGAAGGCACCCCGCTTGTGGCAGGTCGAGACCAGCAGCTCGGTGTACGCCCGCATGAACGGCACCGTCATCGTCACCTGCGCGCGGTCGGGCAGCACGAACGCCGGCCCGCGGTCACGGAAGTTCTTGATGACACTGAAGATGTAGTCCCAGCGGCCGGCGTTGAGGCCCGCGCAGTGGTCGCGCAGCTCGTAGAGGATCTCCTCGAGCTCGAACGCCGCCGTGATCGTCTCGATCAGCACCGTCGCGCGGATCGTGCCGTGCTCCAGCCCGAGCGCGTTCTCGGTGAAGGTGAACACGTCGTCCCACAGGCGCGCCTCGAACCGGTTCTCGAGCTTCGGCAGGTAGACGTACGGCCCCGTGCCGCGGGCGATCAGCTCGCGGGCGTTGTGGAACATGTAGAGGCCGAAGTCGACGAGCGAGGCCGAGGTCGGCGCAGAGCCGCCGGGGCAGTCGACGTACTTGAGGTGGTTCTCTTTGAGGTGCCACCCGCGGGGGCGGAACACGATCGTCGGCGTCGTCTCGCCGAGCTTGTACTCCTTGCCCTCGGGCGAGGTGAAGTCGACCTGGCGGCGGATCGCGTCGTAGAGGTTCGTCTGCACCGCGATGACGTTGCTCCAGGTGGGCGACGACGCGTCCTCCGCGTCGGCGAGCCACACCTTGGCGCCTGAGTTGAGCGCGTTGATCGTCATCTTGCGATCGGATGCCGGGCCGGTGATCTCGACGCGGCGGTCCTCGAGCCCCGGCCCTGCGCCGGCGACGCGCCAGCTCGTGTCCTCGCGGACGCGGCGGGTCTCCGGCGGGAACTCGGGGTCGATGCCCCGGCCGATGTCCTCGACGCGGATGCGGCGCTCGCGGATGCGCTCGGAGCGGCGGCCCGCGAACACCTTGTGCAGCTGGGTGAGGAAGGCGAGCGCCTCCGGCGTCAGGATCTCGTCCTGCCTGGGCGCCTGCTCGCCGGCGAATTCGATGTGGCTGGTCATGATGTCTTCTCCTTTCGAGGGGAAGCGTCGAATCAGTGGAACTGCTCCGACTCGGTTGAGCCGACGAGAGCGAGGGTCGAGGCGGTCGGGTTGAGCGCCGTGGCGATGCGGTCGAAGTAGCCGGTGCCCACTTCGGCCTGGTGCTTGGTCGCGGTGTAGCCGCGCGACTCCGAGGCGAATTCCGCCTGCTGCAGTTCGACGTAGGCCGACATCTGGCGGTCCTTGTAGCCGTGCGCGAGGTCGAACATCGAGTGGTTGAGTGCGTGGAAGCCGGCCAGGGTGATGAACTGGAACGCGTAGCCCATGGCCGACAGCTCGCGCTGGAAGCTCGCAATCTGGTCGTCGTCGAGGTGCGCGCGCCAGTTGAAGCTCGGCGAGCAGTTGTAGGCGAGCTTCTGGTCGGGGTAGATGTCGTGGATCGCCTCGGCGAAGGTGCGCGCGAGCTCGAGATCCGGCTTGCTCGACTCGACCCAGAGCAGGTCGGCGTACGGCGCGTAGGCGAGGCCGCGGCCGATCACGGGGCGGATGCCGTTCTCGACCTCGTAGAAGCCCTCCGCCGTGCGCTCACCTGTGAGGAACTCGCGGTCGCGCTCGTCGACGTCGCTCGTCAGCAGCGTGGCCGCGAGTGCGTCGGTGCGGGCGATGATGACCGTCGGGGTGCCGGCCACGTCGGCCGCCAGGCGCGCCGCGTTGAGGGTGCGGATGTGCTGCGAGGTCGGAACGAGCACCTTGCCGCCCATGTGGCCGCACTTCTTCTCGCTGGCGAGCTGATCCTCCCAGTGCACGCCGGCGGCGCCCGCCTGGATCATCGACTGCATGAGCTCGTAGGCGTTCAGCGGGCCGCCGAAGCCGGCCTCCGCGTCGGCCACGATCGGCACGTTCCATTCGCGGCTCGACTGGCCGGTCTCCGCGAACTCGATCTGGCCGGCGCGCAGCAGCGCGTTGTTGATGCGGCGCACGACGTTCGGCACGGAGTTCGCCGGGTACAGGCTCTGGTCGGGGTAGGTCTGGCCGGCGAGGTTCGCGTCGGCCGCGACCTGCCACCCCGAGAGGTAGATCGCGTCGAGGCCGGCCTTGACCTGCTGAACCGCCTGGTTGCCCGTGAGGGCGCCGAGCGCGGCGACCCAGTACGACGGGTCCTCGTCGCTCTTCTGGATGAGCTCCCACAGTCGCTGCGCACCGCGCTGGGCAAGGGTGCTCTCTTCGCGCACGGGTCCGCGCAGCGCGATGACGTCCTCCGCGGTGTAGTCGCGGGTCGTGTTCGACCAGCGGGGGTCGGTCGCCCACTCCGCCTCGAGGTCGATCGCGGTCTGGGTCTGGTCGCCGGGGCGAACACCGCTCTTGTTGAAATCCGAGTTGAACATGGCGTCTCCTTCGACTCCGGGGTGGTTTGCCTGGAACCACCATCACCCGCGAAAAAAGGCCGGAGAAGACATCCGTTCGCGAAAATATCGCGTTTTTTCTGCGCGCTAGAAGGATCACGGATGCCGCGGCGGCACGCATGATGAAAGGCATGGATCCGCTCACGATCGGCCGACGCATCCGCCAGCTCCGCGGCGAGCGCGGCCTCACCCTCGAATCCCTCGCCGCTGCGATCGACCGCGCGCCGAGCCAGCTGTCGGTGATCGAGAACGGCAAGCGCGAACTCAAGCTGAGCGAGGTGAACCGGCTCGCCGAGGCGCTCGGCGTCGAGGTCGACGCGCTGCTGTCGAGCGAGCCGCCGTCGAAGCGCGCCGGCCTCGAGATCGCGCTGGAGCGCGCGCAGCGTGGGCCGCTGTTCGGCTCGCTCGGACTGCCGCCCCTGCCGTTGCGCAAGTCGCTGTCCGACGAGGCGATCGAGACGATCCTCGCGCTGCACAACGAGCTCGAGCGGCTGCACACCGAGCGGGCGGCGACGCCGGAGGAGGCCCGGCGCGCGAACACCGAGCTGCGCTACGAGCAGCGGGCGCGGAACAACTACTACGCCGATCTCGAGAAGGCGGCGCGCGAGCTTCTGACCGCGATCGGGCACCGCGGCGGCCCGCTGTCCCAGCGCGCCACGGGCGAGCTCGCGGCCCACCTCGGCTTCAGCCTGCACTACGTGCACGACCTGCCCGCATCGACGCGGAGCGTGACCGACCGCGAGAACGGCCGCATCTACCTGCCGATCAAGCAGTCGGGAACCGACCCGCGCACCGCGCTGCTGCAGGCGCTCGCCGCCCATGTGCTGGGGCGGCCCGAGCCGCAGGACTACGGCGAGCTGCTGCGCCAGCGGGTCGAGACGAACTACCTCGCCGGCGCCCTGATGGTGCCCGAGACCAGCGCGCTCGAGTTCCTCGAGAGCGCCAAGAAGGCGCGCGAGCTCTCGGTGGAAGACCTGCGCGACGCCTTCGCGGTGTCGTACGAGACGGCGGCGCATCGCTTCACGAACCTGGCCACCGAGCACCTCGGGATCCCGGTGCACTTCCTCAAGGTGCACTCCTCCGGCGCGATCTCGAAGGCGTACGAGAACGACGACGTGCTGTTCCCGACGGATGCCCTGGGGTCGGTCGAGGGTCAGCAGGTGTGCCGCTACTGGAGCGCTCGCCAGGTCTTCGACCGCGACGACCGCCTCTCGCCGTACCACCAGTACACCGACAAGCCGGTCGGCTCGTACTGGTGCACGTCCAAGATCGAGTCGGCGGCGAACGGCGACTTCTCGGTGTCGGTCGGCACGAAGTTCGCGTACTCGAAGTGGTTCCGGGGCCGCGACACTCCCGTGCGGCTCGCGTCCACGTGCCCCGACCCGGCCTGCTGCCGCACACCGGATGCCGAACTCGCCACACGCTGGAAGGACAACGCGTGGCCGAGCGCCCGGCTCAACTCCTCACTGCTCGCCGCGATGCCGACGGGCACGTTCACGGGCGTCGACCGCGTCGCCGTGTACGAGTTCTTGGAGGCGCATGCGCCGCATGATGAGCAGAGCGCGCATGCGCCGCAGGATGAGCAGGAACTCGCCGGCTAACTACGCTGGAGTCAATGGCTGGGTTCGAGCGCGGCACCCGCGGATATCGACGGATGCTTGCCGCGCTGTTCCTCGCCGGCATCGCGACCTTCGCCCAGCTCTACGCACCGCAGGCGGTGCTGCCGCTGATCGCACGGTCCTTCCGCGTCGGCGCCGCAGACTCGGCACTGTCCATCTCGGCGGCGACGGTCGGGCTCGCGATCGGCGTGATCCCGTGGTCGCTCGTCGCCGATCGCATCGGGCGCCCGCGTGCCATGTCGGCGGCGCTCGTCGGCGCGACGGTGTTCGGCGCCCTCGCGCCGCTCTCCCCCGGCTTTCCGCTGTTCCTCGCCGGCCGGGTGCTCGAAGGCCTGTTCATCGGCGGCGTTCCCGCGCTCGCGATCGCCTACCTGAGCGACGAGATCGCGAGCGCCCACACCGCCCGCGCCGCGGGCACGTATGTCGCCGGCACCACGATCGGTGGGCTGCTCGGCCGCATCGTCGCCGGCCCGGTCGCAGACCTCGCCGGCTGGCGCGCGGGGGTGCTGGTCGTGGTCGGGGTGTGCGCGTGTGCGACGGCGGGATTCATCGCTGTCGCGCCGCGCAGGGCACGTGCCGCCTCAGCTCCGGTCGACGCGGCCGGCCTCGGCCTTCGCCGCACGCTTGCGATCCATCTCCGGTCGCCTCGCCAGCTCGCCCTCTACGCGCAGGCGTTCCTGCTGATGGGCGGCTTCGTCGCGATGTACAACTACCTCGGGTTCCGGCTCGAGAGACATCCGTTCTCACTGCGCGCGTCGCTCATCGCGCTCGTCTTCCTCGCATATCTCGCCGGCACCTGGTCGTCAGCCCAGGCGGGCGCACTGTCGACCCGACTCGGCCGGCGCGCTGTGCTGCTGGGTTCGATCGCGGTCATGGTCGCGGGGGTCGCCGTCACCCTCTCCGACGTGCTCTGGGTCGTGCTCGCCGGGCTCGTGATCGCGACGGCGGGATTCTTCGGCGCGCACGCGATCGCCTCGGGGTGGACGGGGCACGACGCCGCCGTCGGTCGCGGCCAGGCGGCGGCGCTGTACAACCTCGCCTACTACGCGGGCTCGAGCGTGTTCGGGTGGCTCGGCGGCATCGCCTTCGGCGGAGGCGGCTGGCCGGCAGCCGTCCTGCTGATCGGCGGCCTCGCGGTGGCGGCGGCCGCCATCGCGCTCACGCTGCCGCGGCGGGTCTGACGCAGCGCTACAGCCCGCTGAGGCCGCCTGCCGCCTTGAGGTAGTCGGCCGCCTCGTTCTCGCCCATGAGCACCATCCCGCGCACGCCGTGGGCCGAACGCGACATCGCGTCGATCCAGACGCGGTTGAGCTCGGGCGGCCGGCTGCCCGAGAAGCGGAAGGCGAGCGGGATCGCCGGCGAGATCCAGAGGCTGATGCGACCCGAGCCGCGCTCGGCGGGGATGCTGAAGTTGACCAGGAACGACTCCTGCAGACGCAGCTTCGCGACGATCGCGATCTTCAGGTGCGCCAGCGCGCGGTCTTCGACCTCGTGCTCAGCACCCGACCCGTAGACGAGATACCCCACGGGACAAGGATGACACGGGCCGCAGCGGGCGGCTGTGAAGTTCGCATTACGTTACGGCCGGGCGCGGGAGCCTAGAGACCGTGCTCGACGAGCCACTCGAGCGCGTTCGGAAGCGCCCGCAGCGCCGAGACGTGCCCGTCCTCGGCGAGCCACCACGAGGTGGCGTCCGGCAGTGCGCGCAGCAGCCGGGTGGCGTGTCCCGCGGGAATCACGCGGTCCTGCTCGCCCTGCACGATGAGGACGTGCGCACGGATGTCTGCGAGGTCGACGCCCCAGTCGAAGACGTACGCGCAGTCGTCGTCGATCTCGCCGCCGCCGGCCTGCGCACCGCCCGCCTGGGCATCAGCCCCGAGGTCGGCCCACTCACCCTCGAGCGCCGCCCAGTCGGCGTCGGTGAACGTGCCCGGGTCGAACTCGGCCGTCTGCGCGTACAGCGCGCGAGCCGACAGCCCCTCCGTGGCCGCGCGCAGCGCCCTCGGGTCCGCCATGCCGGCGAACCAATCGCGGTCTGTCGCCCGATACGGTGCGGGCGAGGCGAAGGTCGCCACGCCGCTCACCCGCTCGCCCGCGAGCGCCGCGACCGCCAGCGCGTGCGGGCCGCCGCCCGAGGCGCCCACGGTCGCGAACCGCTGCACGCCGAGTGCGTCGACGACCGCGAGGACGTCGCGCGCGGCATCCGCCACGCTGCGGCCCACCAGCCGCGTCGACCCGCCGTAGCCCGGGCGCGCCACCGAGACGAGCCGCACTCCCGCACGCTCCGCAGCTGCCCGCACCGGCGCGATCAGCCGCCCGGTGTGCGGTGTGCCCGAATGCCACACCAGCACCCGGTCGGCGGGCTGGCCCGTGTCGAAGTACTGCACGACGCGCCCGTCGGGCAGGGTGAGTGCGGCCGCGGCATCCGTCATCTCTTGGCTCCCATGCTTCGCTCTCATACCCGGTACCCGCCCGCCTTTGTGCTTTCTCAGTGCCCGACGGGATAACGTCGTCTTCGGAACTCATGGACGTCACCATCATCGTGCCGACCTTCAACGAATCGTTGAACGTCGAGGAACTCATCACTCGCACCGAAGCCGCCGTCGGGCAGCGCGCCGTCGAGATCGTCTTCGTCGACGACTCCAACGACGAGACGCCGCAGGTCATCGAAGAGGCGGCGGCGCGGCACGCCATCCCCGTGCGGCTGATCCACCGCGACGTTCCTGTCGACGGTCTGGGCGGCGCCGTGCTCGAGGGGTTCCGGGTGGCGAACGGCAGCTGGGCGGTCGTCATGGACGGCGACTTGCAGCACCCGCCCGAGATGCTGCCGCGCCTGATCGACACCGCACTCGGCGGCGACGCGAACATCGTCGCCGGCTCGCGCTTCGTCGAGGGCGGCTCGGCCGA
The DNA here is from genome assembly GCF_039538145.1 of Gryllotalpicola daejeonensis. Classification (NCBI taxonomy): domain Bacteria; kingdom Bacillati; phylum Actinomycetota; class Actinomycetes; order Micrococcales; family Microbacteriaceae; genus Gryllotalpicola; species Gryllotalpicola daejeonensis. Next base: position 959,796 of record NZ_BAABBV010000001.1, read on the forward strand.
GGGCCTCTCCGACGGGCTGCGCGTCTTCCTGTCGCACTTCGGCAACGGCATCACGAAGCTGCTGTTCCCGCGGAAGCTCAAGAACTCGACCGACCCGATGTCGGGGTTCTTCGCGGTGAAGCTCGACGAGCTCGACATCGCGGCGCTGAAGCCGCGTGGCTTCAAGATCCTGCTCGAGATCCTGTGCCGCAAGCAGATGCGGCTCGCCGAGGTGCCCGCGACGCTCGCGCCCCGCGGCGGCGGCGAGTCGAAGGCGGACATCAAGCAGGTGTGGCGTCTGACCCGGCAGATCGTCGAGCTGCGCATCGGCCGCATGCCCGGCTTCGCGCTGATCGGCTTCGTCGGCGGTGTCGCGAACCTGATCATCATGGGCCTGCTGCAGCACGCGGGCTGGAACTACATCGAGGCGGCCTCGGCTGCCGCGGCGATCACGATCGTCGGCAACTTCATCGCGCAGGAGCACTGGCTCTACCACGACCTGCGCGCGGGCGCCCGGAAGCTGTGGTGGCGCTTCGGGCACTCCGCGGGCTTCAACGCGATCGAGTCGGCCGTGCGCACCTTCGTGCTCTTCGCGGTCGTCGAGCTGCTGCACCTGCACAACCACACCGTGCTCACGCAGGGCGTGCTGCTCGTGATCGGCTTCCTGCTGCGCTACGCGTACCACGAGCGCGTGGTCTACCGGCAGCTCGCCGGCGAGGATTCCGAAGAGATTCCGAGCACTCGGGCCTAGCGTGAGCTCGTGAGCAGCAGCGGCGGGCGACGTCAGTGGCGGCCCGCCGCGGCGGGCCTCGCCGCCGCGCTGCTCGGTCTCGGCGCGGGTGGCATCGTCGCGGCGATCTTCGCCCGGGCGTTCAGCCCGCTCGTGGTCGTCGGCTCTGCCGTCATCGACCTGACGCCCGGGGCACTGAAAGAGGCCGTCATCAGGGTGTTCGGTCACGGCGACAAGCCCTTCCTGTTCGTCGTGCTCTCGGTGGTCGTCGCGGTCGTCGCCACGCTGGCCGGAGTGCTCGAGGTACGGCGCCCCTGGCTGGGTCGCGCGATCGTGCTCGCCGGCGGCGCGCTCGGCGTGGCCGCCGCGCTGTCGCGCGCCGACGCCACCCCGCTTTCCGCGCTGCCCGCCGCCGTCGCGGGTGTCGCGGCCGCCTGGGCGCTGGCGTTCCTGGTGAGACGGATGCCTCCGGCCGAACCGCCTCGCGCGCAGACCGCCCCCTCGCGCCGCGCCTTCCTGTGGTGGTCTGCGGGGGCGGCCGCGGTCGGGCTGATCGCCACCGTCGGCGGCCAGCTCGCGACGCGCACGGCCAGTGCCGCGGCGAACGCCCGTGCGGTCTTCAAGCTGCCGCGGCCTACGGCATCCACCCCGCCCGTGCCCGCCGCCGCGTCCTTCGACGTGCCGGGCATCACGCCCGTGATCACGCCGCTTCCGCAGTTCTACCGGACCGACGTCGAGCTCGTGATCCCGCAGCTCGACCCGCAGCAGTGGTCGCTGACGGTGCACGGCCTGGTCGAGCGGCCGTTCACCCTGACGTGGGCAGAGCTCAACGAGCTGCCGATGGAGGAGCACTACGTCACCCTCGCGTGCGTCTCGAACGAGGTCGGCGGCCCGCTGATCAGCACGGCGAAGTGGCTCGGCTACCCCGTGCGGCTGCTGCTCGAGCGCGCCGGCGTGAAAGAGGGCGCCGACATGGTCTACTCCGAGAGCTTCGACGGCTACACCGCCGCGACACCGCTCGAGGCCATGACCGACCCCGACCGCGCGTCGCTGCTCGCGATCGGCATGGACGGCCAGCCGCTGCCCTTCGCGCGCGGCTTCCCGGCGCGGCTCGTGGTGCCGGGGCTCTACGGCTACGTGTCGGCGACGAAGTGGGTCGTCGACCTCAAGGTGTCGCGCTTCGCCGATCAGAAGGGCTATTGGGTCACCCAGGGCTGGGCCGAGAAGGCGCCCGTCAAGCAGTCCTCGCGCATCGACGTGCCACGGCCGGGCCGCACGCTCGCGGCAGGGCACCAGTGGGTCGCGGGAGTCGCGTGGGAGCAGCACGTCGGCATCTCGAAGGTCGAGGTGCAGGTCGACGACGGGCCGTGGCACGAGGCAGAGCTGGCGCGCGCGATCAACGCCGACACGTGGGTGCAGTGGCGCTGGGCGTGGGATGCCACGCCGGGCGACCACCAGCTGAGGGTGCGCGGCACGAACGCAAAGGGCGTTCAGCAGACCTCCGGCGTCTCAGACGTGCTGCCCGACGGCGCCACGGGCTGGCACACCCTCGAGGTGACAGTCAAGTAGGCGGTCCCAACCTCGCGAGTACGCAGTACTCGCGACAATGGGCGCGGTTTGAGCGCGACTACTGCGTACTCGACGCGACAGCCCAGACCGCGACGGCGCCGAGCACGACCGTGACCGGGGCGAGGATCGCTCCGTAGAGCACGAACCGGCCCCAGCGGATGCCGAGGCCGAGACGCTGCAGCCGCTCGTGCCACAGCAGCGTGGCTAGCGACGCCCACGGCGTGACGAGCGGGCCGGCGTTCACGCCGACCAGCAGCGCGAGCCCGGGCAGCAGGCCGTGCACCGCCGGTTCGATCGCGAGGTAGGCGGGCAGGTTGTTCGTGACGTTGGCGGCGAGGGCACCGACCCCGGCGACGCCGAGCAGTGCGGGCATCCCGTCGCCCTGCGGCACGAGGTGCGCGAGCAGCGCGCGCAGGCCGGCCGCGTCGAGGGCCGCGACGGCGAGGAACAGGCCGCACACGAGCACGAGCGTGGGCCACGGCAGCAGGTGCACCGTCAGCTCGCCGCGGCGCAGCAGCGCGAAGGCACCGGCGAGCACGACGGCCGCGGCGCAGGCGGGGATCCACACGGCGACGCCCGAGACCAGGCCGCCGATCAGCAGCACGAGCACGACCCCGGCGATGACGGTGAGGCGGGCGTCGGCGACGCGCACCGGCCCCGGGTCGTCGTAGCGGCGCCCCAGCTCGCGGCGGAACAGCAGCGCGACCAGCGCGAGCGGAACGAGCACGCCCACCGCCTGCGCGGGCCACGCCGCCGCCGCGAACCGCGCCGGGCCGATGCCGCCGAGGTGCTGCTCGGCGAGCAGGTTGGTGAGGTTCGAGACGGGCAGCAGCAGCGAGCCGGTGTTCGCGAGCCACACGGTCGTGAGCGCGAACGGCAGGGGGCTCAGCCCCACCCGCCTGGCGAGCACGATGACGATCGGGGTCAGCAGCACCGCCGTCGTGTCGAGCGACAGGAACGCGGTGCTGACCACGGCGAGGGCCGCCACCAGCAGCCACAGCAGCCAGCCCCGCTGCCGCCCCCAGCGCGCGGCGAGCGCCGCCACCCAGTCGAACAGACCGGCGGCCGTCGCGAGCTCGGCGACCACCGTGATGGCGACGACGAACAGCAGGATGGGCCAGACACGGATGCCGAGCGCCGCGGCATCCTTCACAGGAAGCTGGCCCGTCGCCAGCGCGACGCCCCCGCAGGCGAGCAGCACCGCGCCGAACAGGGCGGTGCGCAGCGGACGGGTCACCCTGTCGACGTTAGCCGGTGACGGGCCTCAGCTCAGTCGCCCCAGAGACCGCCGCGACCCCAACCCGACCAGTCGCCGCCCGCGCCGTACCCGCCGGACGCCGACCAGGCGCGCGAGCCGAGGTACGAGTCGACGACAGCGGCGCCGAGCTCTTCGTTCTCCGGCGCGACCACGCGGCCCTCGACGCGCTTCGCCATGCTGTCGACGAAGCGCGCGAGGCTCGGGTCGTCGCCCAGGCGGAAGAAGGTGATCTGGGCGCCGAGCCGCATCGAGTTCTCGAGCTCGCGCACCGTGTAGGCGATCGTGACCGGGTGCGGCGGGTACGAGAAGCGCACCTCGCCGTCTGACTCGAGGTGCGAGGTCGGCTCGCCGTCGGTCACGATCAGCAGCACGGGCTGCGCGGTCGGGTGCTTGCGGAAGTGTCGGTTGGCCAGCAGCAGCGCGTGATGCAGGTTGGTGCCCTTCGCCCAGCTCGCCTCGAGGGCGGTGAGCTCTTCGATGTCCATCACCTCTGCGTGCCGCCCGAAGCCGATCAGCTGCAGATCATCGCCGCGGAACCGGCTCCTGATCAGGGTGTGCAGTGCGAGCGCCGTGCGCTTCATGGGCACCCAGCGGCCGTCGATCTCCATCGAGAACGACGTGTCGGCGAGCAGCGCGACGGCCGCCTGCGTGCGCGCCTCGGTCTCGGCGACCTCGATGTCGTCGATGCCGATGAGGCGGCCGCCCGCGTCGGCTGGCTCGGCCGCCCGGCGGCGGATGCCGTTCAACACGGTGCGCGGGATGTCCCACGGCTCGGTGTCGCCGAACTGCCAGGCGCGCGTCGAGCCGGAGAGGTCGCCCGCGGCCCCCGCCTGCCGCAGCTCGCGCTGACCCTGCCTGGCGGACATCCGCTTCGCGATGTCTTTGAGCAGGGTGGTGCCGAGCTGCCGCATCGCCTTCGGCGTCAGCTGCAGTCGCCCGGTCGAATCGCGCCGCAGGGTGCCGTCGCGGCGCAGCGCCCGCTCGAGCTCGCGCAGGGTGTGCGCGTCGACGGCCGCTTCGTCACCGAGCTGCCTGGCGAGCTTGTCGAGGTCGATGTCGTCCATGCGGGCGCCCTCGTACGACTGCGAGAGCTGCTCTGAGAGCTCGTCGAGGTCCGCGAGGTCTTGCAGCACGCCTGCACCCTCGCCGAGCCCGAGCGGCTGGTCGCCGTCGAAGCGCTCTGAGCCCGACCAGTCCTCCCCCGGGCGAAGCGCCTGCAGGCTCTGGTCGAGGCGTGCGAGCTGCTGCGCGAGCTCGGGCGACCCGAACGCCTGCGCCGACAGCTCGAAGAGCTCCTGCCGCTGTTCCTCGGTCATCGAGTTGAGCATGCGCTGGGCGGCCGCCGACCGCTTCGCCAGCGTGTCGATCAGTTCGTCGACGTTGCGCGGCCCCTCGGGGAAGAACGCACCGTGCTTCGCCATGAAGTCCTCGAAGTCCTGCGGGGTGTCCTCGCCGCGGGCATGCTTCTCGAGCAGGTCGTTCAGGTCGTTCAGCATCTCGCCGACGGCTTCGCGGTCGGCATCCGTGACATTCTCGAGCGCCTGCTTCATGCCGCCGAAGCGCTGGTCGAGCAGCTCGCGGCCGAGCAGGTTCTTGATCTGCTCGTAGTCGGCGCGCGCCTGGCTCGACCGCCACTGGTAGTCCTGCAGCTCGTTGACCGCGGCCGACGTCGAGGCCGGCAGATTCTCGAGCCGCGTCTCGGCGAACGACCGGTCGAGGTCGTCCAGGTCGACGTCGCGGGCCAGCTGCTTGCGCTCTTCGAGCACCGCGCGGTCGAGCAGTTTCTTGATCTCCTGCAGCGTCCCGTCGAGCTGGTGGCGCTGCAGCAGGTCGCGCCGGCGCTCCGAGACCCGCCTGCCGAGGTCGTCGAGCCCCCTGCGCCCCTCGCCGCCGCGGCGCAGATACTCGCGCATGGCGCGCTCGGCCGAGTAGCCGGCCATGACCTGCTCGCCGATCTTGTCGAGCGCCTCGGCGAGGTCGACGGGCGGGGCGAGCGGGTCGCCGCCTTGATAGCGCTGGAAGCGCGCGTGGTGCGACTCGAAAGAGCGGTGATCGGATGCCTCAGCCATAGACCGTCTCGCTGCCGTCGGTGTCCTTGCCGATCTTCCTGGCGAGATAGAGCCCTTCGAGCGCGAGCTCGATCGCGGCGGCCCGCTCCCCCTCGGTGCTGGCTCCCAGACGCGCGGCGGTCTCGTCGTACAGCTCGGACTCCCCGAGCCGCGGCAGCCCCGCGAGGAAGTCCCGCGCGGTCACTGCCTCGCCGGTGACGACCATGGCGCCCGACTCGATCGCCTCGACGAGGGCACCGAAGTCGAGTCCGCGGAAGTGCTCGCGCACGGTGTCGGCGGTCGCGGTGCGCAGCAGGTGGGTGAGCACCTCGCTCTCGCGCCCCTCCTCGCCGGTCTCGAACTCGATCTTGCCGCCGAGCACGTCGACCGCGGTCTGCAGATCGACCACGCGTGCGGTCGGCTCTGCACCGGCATCCGTCTCGCCCTGCGCGGCCGCGCGATGCAATGCGGAAGCCGCGATCGTCTCGGCGCCCGCGATGGCAAAGCGCGCGCTCACGCCGCTGCGCTGGTCGACGGAGGTCGACTCGCGCAGGGCGCGCGTGAATCGCGCGAGGATCTCTATCAGGTGATCCGGCACGGATGCCACGAGCTCGGCCTCCTGGCGGATGACCGCCATCTCGGCATCCAGCCGGTGCGGGTAGTGCGTGCGGATCTCGGCGCCGAAGCGGTCCTTCAGCGGCGTGATGATGCGACCGCGGTTGGTGTAGTCCTCGGGGTTCGCCGACGCGACGACGAGCACGTCGAGCGGCAGCCGCAGCACGTAGCCGCGGATCTGGATGTCGCGCTCCTCCATCACGTTGAGCATCGACACCTGGATGCGCTCGGCGAGGTCGGGCAGCTCGTTGATCGCGACGATGCCGCGGTGGCTGCGCGGAATCAGCCCGAAGTGGATCGTCTCCGGATCGCCGAGCGAGCGCCCCTCTGCCACCTTCATCGGATCGACGTCGCCGATCAGGTCGGCGACGCTCGTGTCGGGCGTGGCCAGCTTCTCGACGTAGCGCTCGCTGCGGTGGCGCCATTCGACCGGCAGCATGTCGCCCAGCTCGGCGGCGCGGCGCTGCGATTCGTGCGTGATGGGCTCGTAGGGGTGCTCGCCGAGCTCTGAGCCCGCGATCACCGGCGTCCACTCATCGAGCAGCCCGCCGATCGTGCGCAGCAGGCGGGTCTTCCCCTGCCCGCGCTCGCCGAGCAGCACGATGTCGTGGCCGGCGATGAGTGCGCGCTCGAGCTGCGGGATGACGGTCGTCTCGAAGCCGTGCAGCCCCGGCCACGGGTCGGCGCCGGCGCGCAGCTTCGCGAGCAGGTTGTCGCGCAGCTCGGCGCGAAGAGGCTTCTGCTGGTGGCCGCTCGCTCGCAGCTCCCCCACGGTGGCGATGGTCGGTGCGTCCGTCATTGCGGCAGGCTAACCCCGCATGGTTATTCGTGCACCGGGGAACAGGGTGAACTATGAGTCTCGGAACAGGAATCGTCCTCTTTGTGATCGGCGCGATCCTTGCGTTCGCGGTGCATGTCCAGGTCGCCTGGGTTGACCTGCAGGTCGTCGGCTACATCCTCATGATCGCCGGCGCGGTCGGAATCATCCTCGGCATCATCCTCATCGCGACACGGCGCAACCGCACGGTCACGACGAGTCGCGGCTATGTCGACCCGGCGACGGGCGAGCGGGTGCAGCGCAGCACCGTCGATCGCGACGACCCGTACGTGTAAATCGCACACAGCGCAGAACGCATGCTTCAACGCGAAGAGGCCGCCCAGAAGGGCGGCCTCTCGTGCAGGGGCTGTTGCTACTTCTTGACGTCGTAGCGGTCGAGCTCCATGACCTTCTGCCAGGCGGCCGCGAAGTCGCGCACGAACAGCTCGCCCGCGTCGTCGGTCGCGTAGGCCTCGGCGACGGCACGCAGCTCGGAGTTCGCACCGAACAGCAGGTCGATGCGCGAACCGACGATCGTCTTGCCGTCGGCGGTCGTGCCGCGGTACGCGTGACCGCCCTCATCGAGCGGGGTCCACGAGGTGCCGAGGTCGAGCAGCGTGACGAAGAAGTCGTTCGTCAGCTGGCCGGGGCGGTCGGTGAACACGCCGAGGTTCGAGCCGTCCCAGTTGGCGCCGATCGCGCGCAGACCGCCGACGAGCACGGTCGCCTCGGGCGCCGAGAGCGTCAGCAGGTTCGCCTTGTCGATGAAGACGTGCTCCTCCGGCAGCACGGACTGCACGCCGAAGTAGTTCCGGAAGCCGTCCTGCTTGGGCTCGAGGTAGCGGAACGACTCGACGTCGGTCTGCTCCTGCGTCGCGTCGCCGCGGCCCTGGGTGAAGCCGACCTCGAGTTCATAGCCCGCGGCCTTCGCCGCCAGCTCGACACCGACGTTGCCCGCGAGCACGATCAGGTCGGCGAGCGAGACCGGCGCGCTCGAGGCGTTCTTGATCTCGCGCAGCTTGGCGAGCACCAGAGCGAGCTGCTCGGGGTTGTTCACCTCCCACGAGCGCTGCGGCTCGAGCGCGATGCGGGCGCCGTTGGCGCCGCCGCGCTTGTCGCTGCCGCGGAAGGTCGACGCGGAGGCCCAGGCCGTCGTGACGAGCTGCTGGACCGTGAGGCCCGACTCGGCGATGGCCGACTTGAGCGATGCGATGTCTGCATCGCTGAGCACGCCTTCGGGCGCCGGCACGCGGTCCTGCCAGATGAGCTCCTCTTCGGGCACCTCGGGGCCGAGATAGCGCGCGATGGGACCCATGTCGCGGTGGGTCAGCTTGAACCACGCGCGGGCGAAGGCGTCGGCGAAGGCATCCTGGTCGTCCTTGAAGCGACGTGCGATCTTGTCGTACTCAGGGTCGAAGCGCAGCGCGAGGTCAGAGGTGAGCATGCGCGGCTCGCGACGTCCGTCGCCGAACGACTCGGGCACGAGGCCGGCGCCGCCGCCCTGGATCGGGCGCCACTGCTTCGCGCCGGCGGGCGACTCGAAGAGCTCCCACTCGTAGCCGTAGAGGATGTGGAAGAACTCGTTGTCCCAGCGGGTGGGGTGGTACGTCCACGTGACCTCGAGGCCGGACGTGATCGCGTCGATGCCGACGCCCGACTTGTAGTCGCTCTTCCACCCCAGGCCCTGCTGCTCGAACGGAGCGGCCTCGGGGTTCGGGCCGGGCGCGTCGGCGGGCGCGTTGCCGTGCGTCTTGCCGAAGGTGTGGCCGCCGGCGATCAGCGCAACGGTCTCCTCGTCGTTCATGGCCATCCGCTTGAAGGTCTCGCGGATGTCGCGAGCGGACGCCACCGGGTCGGGGTTCCCGTCGGGCCCCTCGGGGTTCACGTAGATGAGGCCCATCTGCACCGCGGCCAGCGGGTCCTCGAGTTCACGGTCGCCGTGGTAGCGCTTCGCGTCGAGCCAGGTGGTCTCAGGGCCCCAGTAGACGTCGTCGTCGGGCTCCCACGCGTCGACGCGGCCGCCGGCGAAGCCGAAGGTCTTGAAGCCCATCTCTTCGAGCGCGACGTTGCCGGCGAGGATCATGAGATCGGCCCACGACAGGCTCTTGCCGTACTTCTTCTTGACCGGCCACAGCAGGCGGCGGGCCTTGTCGAGGCTCACGTTGTCAGGCCACGAGTTCAGCGGCGCAAAGCGCTGCTGGCCGGTGCCGCCGCCGCCGCGGCCGTCCTGGATGCGGTAGGTGCCTGCGCTGTGCCACGCCATGCGGATGATGAGCGGGCCGTAGTTGCCGAAGTCCGCCGGCCACCAGGGCTGCGAGGTGGTGAGCACCTCGGCGATGTCGGCCTTCACGGCGGGAAGGTCGAGCGTCTTGAACGCCTCGGCGTAGTCGAAGTCGTCACCGTACGGGTTCAGCACCGGCTGGTTCTTCGCAAGCAGCTTGAGGTTGAGCCGCTCGGGCCACCAGCCGCTGTTCGCCGTGCCGTGCGTCGGGTGCGGCGCGCGCTGCCCGTGCGGAACGGGGCACTGCGAATCGGCGACCTCGTTGCCGGTCGCCTGCGACGCGGGGACCTCCGCCGGCGCCTGCGGCTCGCCGGCAGGCTCGGTCGGCTGCTGCGCACCGTCGGTGGTGAATACGCCGTGCTCGTGAGGATCGGACATGGTGTTCCTTCCAGGTTGGTTGGTAGGGAGTCGGAGAGTTCTAGGAGCGCTGGGCTGCGCAGTCGGGGCAGAGCCCCCAGTAGACGACCTCGGCCGTCTCGATCTGGAAGCCGTGGGAGTCGCTCGGCTCGAGGCAGGGCGCCTCGCCGACCGCGCAGTCGACGTCTTGCACGGCGCCGCACGAACGGCAGACGGCGTGGTGGTGGTTGTCGCCGACGCGCGTCTCGTAGCGCGCGAGCGACCCCTGCGGCTGGATGCGCCGCACGAGCCCCGCCTCGGTGAGGGTGTGCAGCGTGTCATAGACCGCCTGGTGCGACACCTCGGGAAGCTCCGCGCGCGCCGCCGCGATCAGCGTGTCGGTGTCGGAGTGCGGCAGGCGCCCGACGGCCTCGAAGACCGCGACACGCGGCCGCGTCACCCTGAGGCCTGCGTCGCGAAGCATCCGTTCGATGTCCACCGCAAGCGTCACGTGATCCACCCTGCCCGCTTTTCTTGATCGAGTCAAAAGAACACTGCGTGTACGGCTCGGAACCTGGGTACCGCGCCGCCATGGCTCAGAAGCAGGTCGTCGTGATCACAGGTGCGTCGAGCGGCATCGGCCGCGATGCGGCGCTGCGCTTCGCGCGCCGCGGCGCGCAACTCGTCCTGGTGAGCAGACGGGGGCAGGTGCTCGAGGACGTCGCGGCCGAATGCGTGCGCAAGGGCGCCGGGGATGCCGTCGCGGTCGCCGCCGACGTGAGCGATGAGGCCCAGGTGCAGAACGTCGTCGGCACCGCGTTCGCCCGGTTCGGCCGCATCGATGTGTGGGTGAACGACGCCGGCGTCGACGCCTACGGCCCGCTCGACCAGTTGCGGCCGGACGAGATCCGCCGCGTGTTCGACGTCAATGTCACGGGCACCGCGCTCGGCACGCGCGCCGCGCTGCGCGCGATGAAGCGTGCGGGCCGCGGCACGATCGTGAACGTCTCGTCGGTGCTCGGCGAGGTGCCGCAGCCGTATGCCGCGGCCTACAGCGCCTCGAAGGCCGCGATTCGCGCGCTGTCTGCGGCGGTGCGCAGCGAGCTCGCCCTCGAGGGGCATCGGCACATCCACGTGAGCGTCGTCATCCCGGCGACGACCGACACCCCCGCCTATCGCCACTCGGCGAACCGCTCCGGACGGAAGCTGCGGGCGATGCCGCCGGTCTACCCGGTGAGTGCGGCGGGCAAGGCGATCGTGCGCGCCGCCGTGAAGCACCCGCGCGAGGTCGCCGCGAACGCCGCCGGCCGCATATTCGTGCCGATGCACCGGCTGGCGCCGACGGTGGCGGAGGCCGAGCTCGCGCAACTGACGAAGCGAACGCAGTTCACACGCGGCCGCGCGGAGGGAACGAGCGGCAACCTCTTCGAGCCCTTCCCCGACGCCGATGCGAGCGTCGGCGGGGGCTGGCGCGGGGGCGCCCGCCAGGGCGTGAACCGGGTGCTGCTGATCGCCGCGGCCGCTGTGCCGATCTGGTGGTTCATGACGAAGGCGAAGAAGGGTGCGAAGCGATGAAGGCGATGGTGTACCGCGGGCCTTATCAGGTCGGCGTCGAAGAAAAGCCCGAGCCGGTGATCGAGCACCCGAACGACGCGATCGTGCGCGTGACGCTCGCCTCGATCTGCGGCTCCGACCTGCACCTGTATCACGGCATGATGCCCGACACTCGGGTCGGCACGACGTTCGGCCACGAGTTCATCGGCGAGGTGGTCGAGGTCGGGGCATCCGTTCAGAACCTCAAAGCCGGCGACCGCGTGATGGTGCCGTTCAACGTGTACTGCGGCTCCTGCTACTTCTGCGCGCGCGGCCTCTATTCGAACTGCCACAACGTGAACCCGAACGCGACGGCCGTCGGCGGAATCTACGGGTATTCGCACACGTGCGGCGGCTACGACGGCGGCCAGGCGGAGTACGTGCGCGTGCCGTTCGCGGACGTCGGGCCGAGCGTGATCCCCGACTGGCTGAGCGAGAGCGACGCGCTGCTGATGACGGATGCCCTGGCCACCGGCTACTTCGGCGCGCAGCTCGGCGACATCCTGCCCGGCGACACCGTGGTGGTCTTCGGTGCGGGCCCCATCGGATTGTTCGCGGCGCGCTCGGCGTGGCTCATGGGCGCAGGCCGCGTAATCGTCGTCGACCGCCTGGACTACCGGCTCGAGAAGGCGCGCCAGTTCGCGTTCGCCGAGACGCGCAACTACGAGCATTTCGGCGACATCATTGTCGAGCTCAAGCACGCGACCGACGGCCTCGGCGCCGACGTCGTGATCGACGCGGTCGGGGCGGAGGCCGACGGCAACCTGCTGCAGCACGTCACCTCGACGAAGCTCAAGCTGCAGGGCGGGTCGCCGATCGCGCTCAACTGGGCGATCGACAGCGTGCGCAAGGGCGGCACGGTGTCGGTCGTCGGCGCCTACGGGCCCATGTTCAGCGCCGTGAAGTTCGGCGACGCCATGAACAAGGGCCTCACGCTGCGCATGAACCAGTGCCCGGTGAAGAGGCAGTGGCCCCGGCTGCTCGAGCACATCAAGAACGGATTCCTCACCCCGAGCGACATCGTGACGCACCGCATTCCCCTCGACGAGATCGCCGACGGCTACCGCGTCTTCTCGGGCAAGGAAGACGGCTGTATCAAGACACTTCTGGAGATGTGATGGATCCCTACACCGCAGGCACAGAGCGCCCGCAGTTCGACGAGGCGGCGCTGCGCGCCCGCATCCCCGGCTGGGGTGCTGACAGCGACCCCGCCGACCGCCCGGCCGTGCCTCGCGAGCGCTTCGACCCGGCGGCGAGCGGCGCGCACTGGGACGTGCCCGAGCAGCAGCCGGGCGGGAGCGGCCGCGAGCGCTCGATCGAGCACCGGCGGCTGACACCAGTGTTCGGCACGGTGGCGCCGTTGCGCGGCGTCTCCGGGGCGATCCGCCGTTTCGCGTACAACAACTTCAGCGAGGGCCGGGCCGCGCACTGGCTGCTGCTGATCCTCGGCGACCGGGTGGAGAGCATGGGTGCCCGCTTCCAGCGCGAGCCGGTGCGCGCCGCTGCACCGTGGCTCATCGGCGCCGCGGCGATCGGCGCGATGGTCAGCCTGCGGCGCGGGCGCAGGTGAGCGTCGTGCTCGAGCCTCGGGCCGTCGCCCGCGCCCAGGGTGCTTTCAACTCAGTGAACGGCCTGTGGCCCCTGCTGCACCTGCGCAGCTTCGAGGCGGTCTTCGGCCGCAAGACCGATCACTGGTTGGTGCGCACGGTTGCGGGCTTTCTTCTCGTGGTCGGGCTCGTGCAGCTCACTGCCGACACGGATGCCCCGAGCCTTCGTCTGGTGCGCCGGATCGGAGTCGGAACGTCGCTCGTGCTCGGCACGATCGACGTGATCTACGCCCCGCGACGGCGCATCAGCCGCCTGTACCTGCTCGACGCGGCCGCGGAAGCGGCGCTGGTCACCGCCTGGGCGCTGGCGCGCGGGGCGGCAGCAGCACCAGCTCGACGGCGCGCACGGCGCCGTCGGCGACGGTGACCCGCTGGTAGCTGCAGGCCGGCTGCCGTCGACGGTCGGTCGGTGAACCGGGGTTCAGCAGCCTGAGGCCCGCAGGCGTCACGGTGTCCCATGGAATGTGACTGTGGCCGAAGACGAGCACGTCGACGTCGGGGAAGAGCGCGTCCATGCGCTGTTCGCGCCCCGTCGCCGCGCCCGTCTCGTGGATCGCCGCGAAGCGCACCCCCTCGATCTCCCACCGGGCGACCTCGGGCAGCCGAGCGCGCAGCTCGGCGCCGTCGTTGTTGCCGTGGACGCCGTGCAGCACGCGGGCGCGATCGTTGAGCTCGTTCAGCAGTTCGAGGGCGACCCAGTCGCCCGCGTGCGCCACGACGTCCGCCTCGTCGACGGCCGCCCAGACCTCGGGCGGCAGTTCACGCGCGCGCTTCGGCACGTGCGTGTCGGCGAGCAGCAGCAGCGAGGTGGTCACCACCCCTTATCTACTCCATGTCGAGCTTGTCCTGCGCGACGGCGGCCACCTCCTCGACGGTGTTCGGCAGGTCGGTCGTGCCGAAGTAGCGCGCATCGGGCCGCGTGGGCGGCGGCATCGGGACGCCCTGCTCTGGCGCCTCCCGGTACGCGAACTCGCCTTTGCCGTCCGGCGTCGGGCCGGAAGCCCAGCGACCGTCGCCGGCCTGGGCGCCGTTCGAGAAGTTGATGTAGTCGTAGGCGACCGACTGGTCCTGCTGGCTTTCCGGGAACTTGTTCGGCACGGGCAGATCCTCCAGCCCCTCATCGCGCAGCTCGGCGGCCGCCGCGATCCACATGTTCTGGTGCATGGTGTCGCGGGCGATGAGGAAGCTCAGCAGATCGCGCACGCCCGGGTCATCGGTCATGTGATAGAGCCGAGCGACCTGTACCCGGCCCTGCATCTCGGCGTTCGCGTTCGCCGTGAAGTCAGCCAGCAGGTTGCCGCTCGCCGTGAGGTACGACCCCGACCACGGGTTACCCATGCTGTCGACGGCCCGGGCGCCGGCTCCGGCGACGATCGCGTGCTGGATGTCAGTGCCGCCGATCACCGCCGCGACCGTCGGATCGTCCTGCACAGCGTCTTTGGTGATGCCGAGCGGCGCCTTCTCGAGCAGCTGCGCGATCATCGTGGCGAGCATCTCGACGTGCCCGAGCTCTTCGGCGCCGATCCCGAACACGAGATCGCGCCACTTGCCCGGGATATGCATGTTCCAGGCCTGGAACTGGTACTGCAGCGCCACGGTGATCTCGCCGTATTGGCCGCCGAGCACCTCCTGCAGCTTCCGGGCGTACACCGCGTCCGGCTTGGTCGGGCTGGCCGCGTGCTGCAGCTCCTGTTTGTGAAAGAACATCTGCGTCTCCCCTTGTTGAAGCAGGCGACGTTACGTGCCCCATTCGGGGGCCGATACCCCCTGGCCGGTAAACGCTCATGACTAGCCAGTGCGCGTGGCGGGTACGAGCCAGGTATGGCTCAGATCACTGGTAAGAAGATCGCGTTTCTCATGACGGACGGCGTCGAGCAGGTGGAGTACACCGGCCCGCGGCAGGCCGTCGAAGAGGCGGGCGCCACCGCGGTGCTCGTCTCGCCGAAGACCGACACCGTGCAGGGCTTCAACCACGTCGACAAGGGCGACTCGTTCCCTGTCGACCTGCCGGTCGGCCAGGCATCCCCCGACGACTTCGACGCTCTCGTGCTGCCTGGGGGCGTCGTGAATGCCGACGCGCTGCGCACCGACCAGGCATCCGTCGACTTCGCGAAGGCATTCTTCGCGGCGCACAAGCCGGTCGCCGCGATCTGCCACGCGCCGTGGACGCTCATCGAAGCCGGCGTCGTCGACGGCCGCACCCTGACCTCGTGGCCCAGCCTGCAGACCGACCTGCGCAACGCGGGCGCCACGTGGGTCGACGAGGAGGTGCACGTCGACAAGGGCTTCGTCACCAGCCGCAAGCCCGACGACATTCCCGCCTTCTCGGCGAAGCTGATCGAAGAGGTCGCCGAGGGGCAGCACGAGGGCCAGCACGTGTGACGACCTAGCATCGAAGCCGTGAATGAGGGCACGGATGCTTCGCGCGACCTGATCGCCGGCATCCGTGCCCTCACCCTGTCTGTCGCCACGTCGCTCACCGAGGGCGGCGCGCGCACCGAGGCCCTCGCTGAGCTCGAGTCGGCCAGGCGCCGCCTCGGCATCATCCGCCCGGCGCGCATGCGCCCACTCGGACGGGTCTGGCGGCTCGGCGCGCTGCTGCTCGACGAGCGCGGCAACCTGTATGGCACCGGCGGACTCGTGCGCGCGGAACAGCCGGCCAGGCGCTCGATCGTCGCCCTCGCCGTGGCCGAGCGCCGGGAGCTGCAGGCGGCGGCGATGCGCGGCGGCTACTCGACCGGGGAGACCGTCAACTTCAACGCCGTGCCGGTCGATTTGGGCGATTTGCCGCGCATCGGGCAATCCGGACCGGTGGTGTTGCGTCAGGGCGCTGCCTTCGTGCGCTGGAGCCCGACCCAGCCTGACGCTCTCATCGAGCTTCAGCCCTACCTCGCCGACCGCGCTGAGCTGCTTCTGCACCCGCCCGAAGGCTCGTAGCGCACGAGCCGGCCGATAGCGTGGAGACATGACCACTTTCGCGATCATCGGTGCAGGACGTCAGCTCGGCGAGGCGCTCGCCCGCCGGTTCGGACGCGAGGGGTTCAGCCTCGCCCTCATCTCGCGCAGCCAGCAGCACGTCGACGAGCTCGCGGCAGACCTCGCCGCCGACGGCCTCACCGCGAAGGGCTACGCGGCCAACGTACGCGACACCGACGCTCTGATCGCAGCTCTCGACCTCGCCGCCCAGGAGCTCGGGCCGATCGAGGTGCTCAGCTACAACCCGCTGCCGCAGAAGGAGTTCCTGCGCCCACTGCTCGAGTCGACGGTCTACGACATCAAGTCGGCAGTCGAGTTCTCGGTGCTCGGCCCCGTGGCCGCCGTGCACCAGGTGCTGCAGGGCATGCGGGTGCTGGGCCGCGGCACGATCCTGTTCGTCAACGGCGGCAGCGCAGTGCAGCCCGTGCAGCACTTCGCGGGCACCTCGATCGCGTTCGCGGGCGAGACCGCCTACGCCGAGATGCTCGACCAGGCGCTGCGCGACACCGACATCCACGTCGCCCAGCTGATCATCCCGGGCGGCATCATTCCCGGCGACGAGAAGAAGGACCCGCAGGTTCTCGCCGAGCTGCTGTGGAAGATGCACGCCGAGCGCGGCGAGTTCCGCACCTACGCCACCGAGCTCGAGGTGCAGCCGTACTGAGCTGACCGGGTTCGTCCGAAAGGACGATGCCCGCGCGCCCCGGCACCCCTACTCTGTGAGCGTGGTCACCCGTCTCTCGCGCTGGGCGCTCGAATGGGCCGCTCGCCTGCTGAGAGGCTTCACGCTCCTGACCGCGCTGGTCTGGCTCTATGAGCTGCTGAGCGCGAAGGGGATCTGGTACCCGCAACCCGTCGACGGCTACTTCTGGGTCGCGGTCGTCTGCGCCGTGAGCATCGCCATCGGGCGCCGCTTCCCTCTGGCTCAGCTGATCGGCGTGGCCGCGGTCGTCGCGAATCCTCTGTGGAGCTTCCCACTCGGGCAGATCCGCGCGATCCCGCTCGTGCTCGCGGCGTTCTTCGCCGCAGACGCCGGGCTGTCGATCGCGACCGTGCTGCCGGTGGCCGGCTTCGCGGCCCTCGCAAGCCAGTTCCCCGGCTGGATCCGGGTCTCGCCCGAACAGTGGCCGCTCTGGGGCCGCGAGATGGGGCTGTCGCAGCCGCTGATGATCCTGGGCATCGTCTGCGCGGCGGCGCTCGTCGGGTACTCGTCGTACCGGCAGCGCCGTACCGCCGAGTCGTTGCGAGCCCAGAACGAGGAGCTGGGGCGGCTGCGGGAATCCGACCGTGAGCGCATCGCGAACGAAGAGCGCGCCGCGATCGCCCGCGAGGTGCACGACGTCGTCGCGCACCACGTGGCGGCGATCGTCGTGCGGGCGCAGGCGGCCGCGCGCGTCGCCGACCGTCGGCCCGACGAGCCGCGCGCCGCCGTCGAATGGATCGCGGATTCCGGGCCGCAGGCGCTCGCCGAGATGCGCAGCCTCGTGCGCGTGCTGCGCGACGACTCCGCCGGCGACGGTGCCCCGCACGGGCCGGCAACACTTGCCGACGAGCTCACGGCCGTCATCGAGCGCGTCCGCACCGCCGGACTCGACGTGCACGCCCGCATCGAGGCGCCTCGCGGGCTGTCTGCCGTGCAGGAGTTCTCGATGCTGCGCGTCTGCCAGGAGGCGCTCACGAACGTTCTCGTGCACTCCCCCGCCACCTCGGTCGAGGTGCGGCTGTTCACTGCGGGCAGCGACGCCGTGCTGCTCGTCGAGGACAACGGAACGCTCGTCGCGCCGACAAAGAGCGAGGGGCGATCGGATGCCTCAGCCGGCGGCTCCGGCCTGCGCGGAATGCGCGAGCGCGCGAAGGCCGCAGGCGGTTTCGTCAGCGCGGGCCCGTCGCCCGTGGGGTGGCGCGTCGAGCTGGTGCTGCCGCGCGGCGAGTCCGTCTGGCCGCTCGACGCGCAGGCGGCCCCGGCATGACGGCGCGCGCGGCGACGGCCGCCCAGGCTCCGACCCCGACCCGCGTGATGGTGGTCGACGACCAGGCCATGGTGCGCATGGGGCTCGCGATGATGGTCGACGCCGAGGACGACCTCGCCGTCGTCGGTTCCGCGGGCGACGGGGCAGCCGCGGTCGCCCTTTCGGCCGAGCTGCGCCCCGACGTCGTGCTGATGGATGTGCGGATGCCCGGCGTCGACGGCATCGCCGCGACACGCGCGATCACCGCCGCCGGGACCGCGGGCGCGATCGTCATCGTCACGACATTCGACGACGAGGCCTATCTGCTCGACGGCGTGCGGGCCGGGGCATCCGGATTTCTCCTCAAAGACGCCGGGCCAGAGCTGATCGCCGCCGGCATCCGCGCCGCACACGCCGGCGACACGCTCATCGCTCCCTCGATGACGCGCGCACTGCTCGAGCAGCGCCTGCGCGCCGAGGCGGACGCGACGGCGGGCCGTCCGCCCGCGCCGGGTGAGAGCGCCGTGCTCGACTCGCTCAGCCCGCGCGAGCGCGACGTGCTCGGGGCGCTCGCCCGCGGCGCGAGCAACGCCGACATCGCGCGCCAGCTGTGGCTCAGCGAGGCGACCGTGAAGACGCACCTGAGCAACGTGATGGCGAAGACCGGGACGACCAACCGCGTGCAGGTGGCCGTGTTCGCGTATGAGAGCGGATTCCTGCGCCCGGGCTGGCTCGAGTCGTAGTCGTCGTTCCGCCTTTCGTCTGAGGCGCCCCCGCCGGTCGGCCGATGTGCCGGGTACTGCCCGAAAGCGAGGCTCGAAAGCGTCGCCTTCCCCGGCGGCACTCACGAATGGAGCTAGCCATGAAGACTCAGAAGAAGATCGCGATGAGCGCCGGTGGAGCGGTGCTCGCCGCCTGCCTCACTCTCGGCGGCCTGGCGGCGGCGAACGCCGCGACGCCCGCGTCGTCAACCACGGCGCCGACCTCGACCACGGCGCCGGCCGTGACCACGGCGTCTGTCGCCGCGAAGCAGGCGGCCGCGGCCGCCACCACCCCGGTGCCGCCGCTGCCCGACCACCCCTACCGCTGGGACGAGTTCATCGCGACGCTGACGCCGGCGCAGCAGAAGGCGCTGCTCGGCGACCAGCAGGCGCGACTCGCGAAGGCGATCGCATCGGGCTACAACGATGCCGCGATCCAGAAGTTCACCTACAACGTCGCGGCGCTGAAGCAGGCGCTCGGCGAGCAGTAGCAGCACGAGCACGTGAGGGCGGGCGGCGGCGGACCGCCGCTCGCCCTCATCGTTGTCATTTTGTATTCGGCGGTTCTGCTGATACACGGGTTTCGCGTCGTACGCTCGTGTGAGCGTGTGTCGCTTTCCCAGTCAATCGAGACACGCGCCAGCAGGGGGAGAAAGATGACCGACGACATGGCACGAGTCGAGAGCGCAGGCGGGGGCGGCACCGCGCCGACTGCGACGCTCGAGCCCGCAGCCACTGCCGCACCGCAGCCGACGTGGATCGGCGCAGAGAAGCCGAAGCGCAAGAAGCACCTCGGTCTGTGGCTCGGCCTTCCGGGCAGCCTCGTCGTCGCGGCCGCCGTGGTGGCATCCGTGCTGCTGGTGGCGCCGGGCGTGACCGTCGCCGGCGCACCGGTCGGCCTCACCACGCAGGAGGCCGCGCAGAAGGCCATCGACCACCGCCTCGACGACCTGCAGATCCACGTCGGGGGCGCGACCCTCACCGCGGACCAGCTCGGCGCCACCATCGACTCGCACGCGCTCGCGCACGCAGCCAAGAGCGCCCACCCGCTGTGGAACATCGCGGCGTGGAATCCCGCGCCCACCAATGCGGATGTCACGATCGACCCGAAGATCGCCCTGCCCGCGCTGCGTGCGGCCGCACCGCAGCTCTTCTCAGACGCGACGAACGCGTCGGTCGTCTTCGACAGCGCGACGTCGAAGTTCACGACGACGCCGTCCGCACCGGGCCGCGGTGTCGACATCACCGCCCTGGCGGCGAGCCTCAGCTCGGCGCTGACCGAGCCGAGCACCTCGGCGACCGCCGCGGGCATCGGCCTGGCCGCGACCAGCGCAGCCTCCGTCACGCTCGAGCCGAAGGAGACGACGGTCGACGCCGCCGCGACGACCGCGAAGGCGGAAGCGTTCGCGTCGAAGCTCAACGCTCAGGCGGATTCGGCCGGCTACTACCTGCAGGGCACGCGCGCCGAGTCGCTGCCGCTGGCGACCATCGCATCGTGGATCGACATCAAGGCCGACCCGACCACCGGCGATTTCACCGTGACGCCGAAGCAGTCGGCCATCCAGGCGGCCGTGGCGGAGCTGCCGTCGAAGATCGACCAGAAGCCGGTGAACGCAGAGGTCGTCATCAACTCGGCTGGAAAGCAGCTCGAGGTGCTCCAGCAGGGGCAGAACGGCTTCGGCCTCGGCGATACCTCGAACGTCGCGTCGCAGATCGCCAGCTCACTGACGAAGGGCGACCTGAAGTTCGCCCTTGAGGGCCAGGTCGAGAAGTTCCAGACCACGACCGTCTTCCGCCGCCTCGAGGTCGACAAGAGCAACGGCGCCGCCTACATGTACCAGGGCACGAAGTCGGGCGACGAGAAGCTCATCGCCACCTTCCCGATCGCCATCGGCAAGGTCGGCCACGACACCCGCGACGGGCACTACACCGTCTACGCCCAGCTGCAGATGCAGAACATGGGCAACTGCGACGGCAAACACCCGCAGTTCGACTACTGCACGAAGAACGTTCCGTGGATCTCGTACTTCGACGGAGACCAGGGCTTCCACGGCACCTACTGGCACAACAACTTCGGGCCAGGGGCACGCATGAGCCACGGCTGCGTGAACATGCGCATCCCCGACGCGCTCACGGTCTACAAGTTCGCGACCGTCGGCACCGAGGTGTGGGTGCACGAGTAGGCGCCCACTGCCGACACTGGGCTCAGCCGCGGCCGCGCAGGAACGCCTTCGAGATGTCGGAACGGCTGACGTCGAACGCGACGAGGCCGGGGATGTAGCGATCAGTCGAGCACTCGACCGTGAGGCCCTCCGCGACGATTCCTGAGCGGGTGACCAGCAGCACCGGGCTCGATCGGCGCACGCCGAGCAGCCGGGCATCCTCGCTGCTCGCGGCATCGACCTCGATCCGATGGTCGCCGAGCTCGATGCGAACACCCGCCGTGGCCATCGCACCGTAGACGGAGGGGACGTCGTCAGGGAAGCCCTCGACGACGTGCGTGACCCACGGCGCCCACGTGCTGTGCTCGACCATCACCGGCCGGTCGTCGATCGTGCGCACCCGCGTGTAGCGCAGCACCTGGTCACCACGGCGGATGCCGAGCTTGAGCGCCTCGGTCGCCGTGGCCGCGCCTCGTTCCCGGTGCACGATGCGGCCGCCGTGGGCACGGCCGTTGCTCGCGCACCACTCGGAGAACGTGCGCATCGCACCGACGCCCCAGGACTGCCTGCCGTTCTGCACGAACCAGCCGGCGTTCGCGTGTGAGCTCACGAGGCCGCTCTCGGCGAGCGCCGACAGCGCGTGCCGCACGCGAGAACGGGTGGTGGAGTACTCCTGCGCGAGCTTCTCTTCGCTGGGCAGGCGCGACCCCGGCGGGAACTCGCCGGTCATGATGCGCTGCTCGAGATCCAGGGACACCTCGCGATGAGCGGCGTCGATGATCGCGTGCGACATGTGCGCAGAATAGCGAGCCCCGGTTGCGAAAGAGCGCCGGTGCAGGCATCCCCCGCCCCACTGTGAACAGTGGGTCGCGCCCGCCTGTCACGCGAACGGGGGTGGATGCCTGAAATCCCCGCATCGGGCGGCGAGCTCATTCAACTTCCGGTCACCTGAGTCGGTCTCTTCGGCCACTCAGCCGCGGCGTACGCGCACCCGTCGGAACCATCGGTGAACTTGTCTGCACAAGCCTTGTTGGCCCCCTGGCCGCCGCGATTCGCTGGGTCTCGACTCTCCCCTTCGAGTTCCGCACCACTGACGAGACAAGGACCAGCCCATGGCCGAGAACGAGGACAAGCCTGTACACACCGGCGCCGGGTTCACCCGCCGCAACATCCTGAAGTCCGCCGGCATCGCCGCCGCGGCCGTGAGCGCGGCGGGCGCCGCCGGTCTCGGCATCGAGCGCTCGGCGTCCTCGGCTGCCGACGCAGCGACCACCGCCAAGACCACGTCGAAGCGCGGCCGCACCGGCACGATCGCCGACCTCAAGCACGTCGTGATCATCATGCAGGAGAACCGCTCGTTCGATCACATCTTCGGCACCCTCGACCTGCCGGGAGTGCGCGGCTTCGGCGACAAGCAGGCGCTCGTCTGGCAGAACGGCCAGACGAACTTCTATGAGCCGAACAGCCGTGCAGAGGGCTACCTGCTGCCCTACCGCGCCGACACGACGAAGTACAACGCGCAGAACACCTCGAGCCGCATGTTCTACTTCGAGGAAGAGGACGTGCCGTTCCACCACGCGATCGCCAAGGCGTGGACGGTGGCCGACCACTACTACTGCTCGCTCAACACGAGCACCGACCCGAACCGCATCATGTTCTGGACAGGCACGAACGACCCCGACGGCACCCTCGGCGGCGGCCCGCGCATCAACAACAACCAGAACGGCCAGTTCCTCTTCCAGTGGGAGACCTACCCCGAGGTACTGCAGAAGGCCGGCGTCAGCTGGCAGATGTACGTCGACAACAACACGGACACCGGCTGGTTCGGCGACTTCGAGGACAACCTGCTGCGCGACTTCGCACGGTTCAACCCGAAGACGGCCTCTGACGAGGACTTCGAGCCCGGCAAGGGGCTGCTCGCGCGCGGCGGCATCACCAACGGCTACACCACCCCGCCGGCCGATCAGGCCAACAACAGCTCGAACCTCGACTACGTGCTGCGCGACTTCATCGCCGACTGCGAGGCAGGCACCCTTCCGCAGGTCTCGTGGATCACCTCACCCGCCGCCTGGTCCGAGCACCCGAACAATGCGCCCGACAACGGCGCCGCGTACACCCGCCGCGTGATCCAGGCCGTCCACGACAACTCCGAGCTGTGGGACTCGACGCTCATCATCCTCAACTACGACGAGCCGAACGGCGCGAACCGCGTCGGCCAGGGCGGCTTCTTCGACCACGTGCTGCCGGCGATTCCGGAAGACGGCACGCCCGGCGAGGGCGCCGTCGGCCTGAACCCCGGCTTCGGCGGCCGCGTGCCGCTCGTGATGATCTCGCCGTGGACCCGCGGCGGCTACGTGTGCTCCGAGGTCTTCGACCACACCTCGACGATCATGCTGCTCGAGCAGTGGACCACCGCCCTCGGCAAGCCGGCGATCTGCAAGCACATCAGCAACTGGCGACGCAGCGTCTCGGGCGACATGCTCTCGGCGATCGACTTCTCGCGATTCGACAACTCCTTCCCCGAGCTGCCGTCCGCGGAATCCGTGCTCGCCATCGCCGCGAAGGACGCGACGCTTCCCCCGGTCCCCCAGCCCGCCGTCGGCGAGCAGGTGATGCCGGTGCAGAAGGCGATCGGCCCGCTCAAGGTGCGCCCGCTGCCGTTCCACCAGCACGCCGAGCTCGTCGAAGACCGCAAGACCGGCAAGGTCACCGCGAAGATGACCTTCGACGGCGGCCGCCCCGGCAAGGGCGCCAGCATGCTCGTCTTCGCCGACAAGTACCAGCCGCAGTCGCTCTACGGCACGCCGTACACGGTGACGAACACCAAGCCGCGCGAGTACACGTGGGACACGACGACGACCGAGGGCGGCTACGCCTTCTCGATCTACGGCCCCGACCGCTTCGTGCGCAGCTTCGCGGGTCAGGTCGTGCCCGACGGCCAGACCGGCACCGCGGTTCCCCGCATCGAGGTCGACCTGGTGCGCGGTCACGGTGACAGCCAGCACGTCGCGATCGAGCTGCACAACGACGGCGACCGGGCGGTGACCTACAAGCTGGTGGCCAACGACTTCGTCGGCCGCAACCAGACGATCTCGGTCGGCGCGCACCGCTCGACCAAGCTCACCTGGCCGACGCAGGCCGGCTACTACGACGTGATCATCACGGCGGCAGAGGTCGAGGGCTGGAAGCAGCGCTACGCGGGCCGCGTCGCCCAGGCCTGAGCACACGATGTCGTCGGCACCTGAACCACAGGGGCCGCGAGCCGATCGGGGCCCATGGCGGCGTGCGCTGCCGTGGGCCCCGGTGGCGGCTCTCGCGGTCGTGGCTGCGATCGTCGCGGTCTGTGTGTGGCCGTCGCACGACCGCGCCTCTGCGCGCGCGACGTTCGTCGACCCGCAGGCCGCGGCATGGAGCGCCCACCCGGTGTCCCACACGGGCGGGGCCACGGAAGTGCACGTCACCGCGGGCACACCGACCTGCATCGACGACTGGCACGGCGGAAAGACCGGCAGCTACACCTTCGACGTCTTGAACGACGAAGGCGACGACATGGAGATCTACCTGCAGGACACCGCGAGCAAGAAGATCTACCTCGAGGTCGAGAACTTCGGCATCAAGGCGACGCGGCAGGTGAGCGGGGTCATCCCGCCGGGCACCTACGCGTGGGTCTGCATCACGTCGTACACGATCAAAGACAGCAAGCCGTTCCAGGTGAC
This sequence comes from Gryllotalpicola daejeonensis, assembly GCF_039538145.1. Lineage (NCBI taxonomy): Bacteria > Bacillati > Actinomycetota > Actinomycetes > Micrococcales > Microbacteriaceae > Gryllotalpicola > Gryllotalpicola daejeonensis. The sequence continues at coordinate 984,193 of NZ_BAABBV010000001.1, forward strand.
GGGCGGGACGACCGGGGATGCCGCGAGCGGCATAGCTGTCGCAGGGATCGTGCCGGTCACCCCGCTCGACCTGCGTGTCCCGATCAATCAGTACACGGCGTGGGTGCAGGGGCGGCTGCCCACCCTGACCGCCGAGGCGAAGAAGCTCGCCGCTGACCTGCACGCCGGCGACACGAGCGCCGCCAAGCGTGACTGGCTGACGGCCCACACCACCTACGAGACCCTCGGCGCGGCATACGGCGCCTTCGGCGATCTCGACGACGCGATCAACGGCGACCCTGCGCTCGGATCGCCCGCGGTCAGTGATCCGAAGCTCACGGGCTTCCGCAAAGTCGAGGCGCTGCTGTGGGGCGGCAGGCCCGCTGCTCAAGCCGCGCCGGTCGCCGACGCGCTCGTGGCGGACATCGGCAAGCTCTCTGCCGAGCTCGCGAAGCCGAACTCCATCACGCCGCTCGACATGGGCGTGCGCGCCCACGAGATCCTCGAAGACACGCTCGGCAAGGACCTGAACGGCATCGGCGACGCCGGCAGCCACACCGAGCTCGCCACCGTCGACGCGAACCTCACCGGGACCTTCGAAGCCCTGCAGCCCTTGCTGCCGCTGTTGACGAAGCAGGACCCGTGGCTCGCTGAGACCCAGACCGAGCTGCACCAGACCCAGGCGCTCGTCGACTCGTATCACCGGGCGGGCGCCTGGGTGCCGCTCACCTCGCTCAGCACGGCACAGCGGGCGGCGCTCAATGCGCACGTTCAGGCGAGCGTCGAGCTGCTCGCCCACATCCCCCCGATCACGGAACCCCGCGACAACCCCGACCAGGAAGGCGGCAGCGCCGGCGGCGCGGCCGGTTCCGGAGGCAACGGCAAATGAACCCCCACTCGCCACTGACACCGCAGACGACCCGCCGCGGAATGCTCGGCGCTCTTGCCGCAGGCTCTGCCGGGGCCGTCGCAGCCGCGATCACGGGGGCGGCACCCGCGCGCGAGGACGCCGCGCACGCGGCCGCGCCGTCGTCAACACCGGCGGCCGCGACGAGCTACCCCTTCGAAGGCGAGCATCAGTCAGGCATCCTCGAGCCCGCGCAGCGCGCAGCCGTGTTCGTGGCCTTCACGGTCACGTCCGCCGATCGCGCGGCGCTGCAAACGGCCCTGCAGACGCTGACGTCGACGCTGCGCTACCTGACGACCGGCAAGGACGTCCCGTACGACGGCCTCGCCTCGACGAGCTACGAGAACGGCGTGCTCGGCGCCGGGACGGTCACCGACGGTCTTACGGCGACCGTGAGTGTCGGCGCGAGCCTGTTCGACGGCCGCTTCGGCCTTGCGAGCGCGAAGCCCGCGCGCCTGCGGCCCATGGACGAGTTCGTCAACGACGCCCTCGATCGCAGCGTGTGCGACGGCGATCTGCTGCTGCAGCTGTGCGCCGACAACCGAGACACGGTGCTGCACGCGCTGCGCATGATCATGCGGGCGACGCGCGCCGACCTGCAGGTGCTGTGGCGCAAAGAGGGATTCGTGCCGCCACCGCGGCCCAGCGGAACGCCCCGCAACCTGCTCGGATTCAAAGACGGCACCGCCAACCGCGAGTTCCTGAACGATCCGAAGCTCGTCGAGCGGATGGTCTGGACGCAGGGCACGGGCGACGAGCCCGCTTGGACGGCGGGCGGCAGCTATCACGTCGTGCGGCTCATCCGCATGTTCGTCGAGTTCTGGGACCGGGTGTCGGTCACCGAGCAGCAGCGCATGATCGGGCGCGACCGGCAAAGCGGCGCGCCACTCGCGGGCAGCAAGGAATTCGACGTGCCGAATTACGCGAAGGACCCGTACGGCAACGTCGTGCCCGCCACCGCGCACATCCGGCTCGCGAACCCGCATGACGGCACGGCCGATGACCAGAGGATGCTTCGCCGCAGCTTCAGCTACAGCGAGGGCACCGACCCCAACGGCCAGCTCGACATGGGCCTGATCTTCGTCGCCTTCAACCAGGACCTCGACCGCCAGTTCGTGACGGTGCAGAAGCGCCTGGCAGACGAGCCGCTCGTCGACTACATCTCGCCGTTCGGCGGCGGCTACTTCTTCGCCCTGCCCGGTGTGCGCGACGCGAACGACTGGCTGGGTCGCGGCATGTTCGCCTGAGCTTTCGTCCGCTCTTCCTCTTCCACTCCCCCACTCACCTGCGACAGAGAGACCACTGATGACCAAGAAAGCACTTCTGCCCGGGGCGCTCGCCGTCGCCGGCCTGAGCCTGGCCGCGCTGCTCGGCCCGGTCTCAGCGGACGCGGCGCCCGCCGTCGCGTCCGCCGCCCCGGCATCCCCCGCGGCCGCGCTCAACCTGCCCGACGGGCTCGAGAGCTCGCTGCACGACTACCTTCCGTTCGACGGCGACGCCACGAGCACGACCGGCAAGCCGACGACCGCGAACGACGTCTCCTACGTGCAGGGCAAGTTCGGCCAGGCTGCGCACTTCAACTCGAGCACCTCGTGGGTCAGCCTCGACGACCTGACGAGCTACCCGGCCGACTACAGCTTCACGATGTCGACCTGGGTGCGCTCGACCCAGTCGGGCAGCGACCCGTCGATCTTCGGCAACAAGGACTGGAACAGCGGCTCGAACCCCGGCTTCGTCTTCTCGACCCGCACCAGCAACATCGTGCTGAACATCAACGCGGGCGGCGTCGGGCGCGTCGACTACACGACCAGCAAGCCGATCACCGACTCCGCCTGGCACCAGGTGGCCTTCACCGTCGACCGCGCGGCCGGCACCGTCACGCTGTTCATCGACGGCGCGCAATCAGGCACCGGAAGCATCGCGAAGTTCGCGGGCCAGCCGTTCACTGCGCTGAAGAGCCTCATCGGCAACGACGGCACCGGCAGCTACAACATCGGCGACGTGCTCGACATCGACGAGTTCTTCCTCTTCGACCGCGCGCTCACCCCCACGGAGATCAGCGACCTGTACGCGGACAGCCCTGGCGTGCAGAACGAGCCGACGATCACGGTCAAGGACACCTCGGCGGGCTCTGGCGGCATCTACAGCTCGGTCGACTTCGGCCTGCACGCGGCCGCGCTCGTCGACAAGTTCTCGATCAACGGCGTCACCACCGACATCGACGACGCCGTCGACTACGTCGTGACAGGCGTGAAGCCCGGCGTGCTCGGCGCGGTCGACGGCGCCAATACGCTGACGCTCTACACCGCCGACGGCAAGACCGTCTCGCAGAGCTTCACGCTCGACGGCACCGCGCCCACGATCGACCTCAATGAGAACCCGGGCATGACGGTCGGCTTCGACGGTGCGTACCAGGCGGTGTCGTTCGTGCTGCGCGACAAGGGCGGCCTCGCCAAGGCGATGGTCAACGACTACCCGGTGGCGCTGCCGCCGCAGCCCGTGATCGGCGTCAGCCACATCTGGCCCGGTTCGTACCATGCGGTCCTCGGCGACAACACCATCACCGTGACCGATGTGGCCGGCAACATCGTCAGCGAGCACTTCACGCTGACGGACAAGCCTCTCGTCAAGATCGCCTCGCCCGCCCCCGGTGCGACGGTGAAGGGCACGACCACGGTCAAGGTCGACCTCGCCGGCAAGAGTCTCACGTCGTACCAGCTGAAGCTCGACGGCAAGCAGGTCGCGAGCGCCCGCAACCCCGAGACCGGCGAGCAGGACTACACCCTGAACGCCGCGAAGCAGAAGAACGGCTCGCACGTTCTCACGGCGACCGTCACCGACGCGGCGGGCCACACGGCGCAGGCATCCGTCACCTTCACTATCACCGGTAGCAGCCAGCATAAGTAATCGCCGACTTGTGATGCGCGAGAGGGGCGACGGCCGGTCGCCCCTCTTTCGCGCGAACGATCACCCTCGTCGGCCGGGGCGAGCGCCTGACCACTCGGCGACCGTCAGCACGGCATCCGCGAACGCCTCCGGCGCCTCCCAGGGCAGGTTGTGGCCAGCCTGAACAGTGCGGTGCTCATGCCGCCCCGTGAAGTGACGTGCATGACCCGCGGTTCCCCCGGGCTTGAGGGGGTCTTGGGTGCCGTCGATCGTGATGGCGGGCACAACGATCGGCGGCGTGGACGCCAGCCGGCGCTCGAGGTCGTCGAGCGCCGGGTCGCCGGCGGCAAGCCCAAAATCAAAGCGGTATGAGTGGATGACGACGTCGACGAAGTCGGGATTGTCGAATGACGCCGCGGTGCGAGCGAAAGTCTCGTCGTCGAACCCCCAGCTCGGCGACCACTCGCGCCAGAGGATTCGGCACAGTTCGCGGCGGAAGCGCTCAAGACAGTCGCGGCCTCGTTCGGTCTGGAAGAGGTGCTGGTACCACATCACGCGCTCGAGCGCCGGAACGGCCGCGAACCCCATCGCCGCGACATCGATCACGTCATACCCCGCCATGGAGACGAGCCCCGAGACCCGCTCTGGCCACAGCGCCGTGGCGACGCACGAGGCGAGGCCGCCCCAGTCGTAGCCCGCCAGGATCGCCCGCTCAAGGCCGAGAGCATCGAGCAGCGCGACCAGATCCTTTCCCAGCGCCGCTTGCTGGCCGGAGCGCATCGTCTCGGCGCTGCGGAAGCGCGTCGGCCCGAAACCCCGCAGGTACGGCACGACCACGCGCGCCCCATGTTCGAGCAGGCGCGGTGCCACCTCGTCATAGGCATGCACATCGTAGGGAAAGCCGTGCGACAGGATCACGGGCCACCCGTCAGCCGGGCCGCTCTCCAAGAACGCGATCTCAAGATCGCCGGCCGCGACGCTGCGCTCACGCGGCGCCTGCTGCAGCTGCGCCATCATCCCCTCCGTCCGAACGTGGACACGACTCGTCCATCCTCGCTCGGATCTCACAGCGTGTGACAGCGCCCCGCCCCGACCAGCCGGATGGTGGAGATGGGGGGAATTGAACCCCCGTCCATCGCTGTGGTCGTCTGCCTTCTACGGGCGTAGCCGCTCTTGACGTTCTGCTCGGCTCCGAGGCTGGGTTGCGGCCACCACCTCGACGAGCCCAGTCTCAGTGCACGTCCCCGATCGCCCTGAGGCGCAACGATCGAGCAAGCCTTCTAGATGACGCCAGACCCGGGTGGAAGGCTAGTAGCCGGGCTGACGGCCGTATAAGTGTCTGCTAAGAGAACTTAGGCCGCGAGAGCGACCTGAGCCTTAGCGGAGACGGCAGTGCTGTTGGAATTGGCACTTATATTTTGCAGGGAGCGTTAACGAGATAACCCCGCATCCTCGGCCCGCTTCTCAGACTCGCTCAGGCGATGTCGAAACCGATCATCCCCATGAAGGGCTGCGGTGCGGGCGCTGTCACACGCTGTTGAGTTGCTGGAATTGCGTGCGCTCGTGAACGAGCGGTTTCCCAATATACAACGGATGCCGCGGCCGAAGATTCCCTAGCATGGAGACATGGCGCAGATCAGCTCGCCGGACGTCGACCAGGAGCTGGAGCAGCTTCTGCAGGACCAGACCAGGCTCAATACGCCGTGGCGGACCATCGTCTGGAACGACCCCGTGAACCTCATGTCCTACGTGGTCTACGTCTTCCGCAGCTACTTCGGCTTCGAAGAGGACAAGGCGACCAGGCTCATGCTCGCCGTTCACCAGGAGGGCAAGGCGATCGTCGCGCAGGGCACCCGCGAAGAGATGGAGCGCCACGTGCAGGCGATGCACGAGTACGGCCTGTGGGCAACCCTCGATCGGGCCGAGCTGTGACGGGTGAGCGCTGATGGCGCGCATCAAGAGCACGCACGACGGCCGGGTGAGCGCCGAGTTCGACCATTTCGAGCGCGAGATGCTCACGCAGCTTACGAGTGAGCTGATCGATTTGCTGACGCAGACGGATGCCGGCCCCGATGCGGCCGCCGACCCGAGCCTGCCCCGCGACCCCGCTCTCGAGCGGCTGCTTCCCGACGCCTATCGCGACGACGAGGAATCCGCCGCCGAGTTCCGCCGATTCACCGAGGACGATCTGGTGGCGCTGAAGACGGGGAACGCCCTCTCACTGGCGCGTGCGGCCGCGGCATCCGGCGCCCTGGTCCTCGACGAGGGCGAGGTGCTGCCCTGGCTGCGCGCCATCACTGATCTGCGGCTCGCGCTCGCGACGCGGCTCGGCATCGAATCCGACGACGACGAGGGTTCGGACGACCCCGAGCTCGCCCCCGCGAAGGCCGCCTACTGGTGGCTCGGCGGCCTGCAGGAGAATCTCATTCAGGCACTCTGAACGCCCGATCGTTGAGGAGCGCGCGGAGCTTGCGGAGCGCGCGTCTCGAAACGGTCACTCCCCCAGGTGATTGCGCTGGCGCATCGCACGGTCGGCCTCGCGCTTGTCCTGCCGCTCGCGCAGCGCCTGGCGCTTGTCGTAGTCGCGCTTGCCCTTCGCGACCGCGATCTCGACCTTCGCCCGGCCGTCGCTGAAGTACAGCTGCAGCGGGATGATCGTGTAGCCGCCCTCTTTGACCTTGTTCGAGAGCTTGAGGATCTGCTGCTTGTGGAGCAGCAGCTTCCGCTTGCGCCGCGGGGCGTGGTTGTTCCAGGTGCCGTCGAGGTACTCGGGGATGTACACCGCGTCGAGCCACGCCTCACCGCCGTCGACGAAGGCATAGCCGTCGACGAGGGACGCGCGCCCCTCGCGCAGGCTCTTGACCTCGGTGCCGGTCAGCACGAGGCCCGCCTCATAGGTGTCTTCGATCAGGTAGTCGTGGCGCGCCTTGCGGTTGGTGGCGACGACCTTCTGACCACGTTCGCGTGGCATCAGGCCAGTTTATCGGGAGCGCCTGCGCGAACTAGACGCGCAAGTACCTGCTGATCGCGATGTTGCTCGCGACGGCCGCCACCACGATGCCCGCGATGATCAGGATCGGGGCGACCGCGATCGCGTTGCCCGTGCCGACGAAGTTCATGACCACGCCCGCGTTGGCCTCGAGATAGCCCTGCACGAAGAACTTGACGATGCCCCAGGTCGCGACCGCGGCGAGCACCGAGCCGATGACCGCGGCGAACACGCCCTCGAGGATGAAGGGGGTCTGGATGAACCTGTTGGATGCCCCGACCAGCCGCATGATCGCGAGCTCGCGCCTTCGTGAGAACGCGGACAGCCTGATGGTCGTCGCGATCAGCAGCGCGGCGGCGACGAGCATCACGACGGCGATCGCGATCGCGGTGAAGCTCGCGGCGTTGAGCATGGAGAAGATCTGGTCGAGGTACTGCCTCTGGTCTGTCACCGACTGCACGCCGGGCAGGTTCGAGACACTCTCGACGATCACCGCCGACTGGTTCGGGTCCTTCAGGTTGATCCAGAACGTCTGGTTCAGCAGGTCGGGCGTCACGTAGTCGGCGACCGGGTTGTCCTTGAACTGCTTCTTGAACTCGGCGTAGACCGCGTCGTGGTCCTCGAAGGTCGACTTCTTGATGAACTTGGCGAGCGCCGGCGATGCCAGCTCCTTCTTCACCGCGTCGATCTGCTGCTTGGTGGCATCCTGCCCCGTGCACGTGTCCGACGAATCGGTGGCCGTGCACATGTAGACCGCGACCTGCGCGCGGTCGTACCAGTAGCCCTTCATCTGCCCGATCTGCATCTGCATGAGGATCGCGGCACCGACGAAGGTCAGCGAGATGAACGTGACGAGGATGACCGAGACGACCATCGAGAGATTGCGGCGCAGGCCGCTGGCGGCCTCCGTCCAGACGAGTGCGAATCGCATTACTTCACCGGCCCCACGTTCTGGTCGTACTCCTGGCCATCGGTGCCATTGGCCCGCAGGCCCAGGCGCTCGGCGAGCGAGAGCTCTGCCTGTCCCGCTTGGGCCGGGCGCTGCACGGGCGTCGCACTTGTGATCGGGCGCACGTTGCTGGGCTGCTCTGCGGCCTCGTTCGCCGCCGGCGTGGCGGGCTCCTCTGCCGGCTTCGACACGGGAACGACGACGCCGGTGGCGAGCTGCACGGTCTCGGGCTCGGTCGGCTCGGGCGCCGGCTTCGCCAGCGGAATGGCTGCGGTCACGCCGTAGCCGCCGTGGCGCTCGTCGCGCACGATGCGGCCCTGCGAGAGCTCGATGACGCGCTTCTTCATCTGGTCGACGAAGTGCGCCTCGTGGGTGGCCATGATGATGGTCGTGCCGCCCGCGTTGATGCGCTCGAGCACGCTCATGATTCCGGCGCTCGTGGCGGGGTCGAGGTTTCCGGTGGGCTCATCGGCCAGCAGGATCTGCGGCTTGTTGACCACGGCGCGGGCGATGGCGACGCGCTGCTGCTCTCCACCGGAGAGCTCGTGAGGCATCCGCTGCGCCTTGCCGTCCAACCCGACCATCTTGAGAACGTCGGGCACCGCCTCTTGGATGAAGCCGCGCGACTTTCCGATCACCTGCAGCGTGAACGCCACGTTCTGGTAGACCGTCTTGTTCGGCAGCAGGCGGAAGTCCTGGAAGACGACGCCGAGGTTGCGGCGGAAGTACGGGACCTTGCGGCTCGAGATCGTGCCGAGGTCCTGGCCGAGAACGTGGATCTTGCCCTTGGTCGGCTTCTCCTCTTTGAGGATCAGGCGCAGGCAACTGGACTTGCCGGAGCCCGAGGCGCCCACGAGGAACACGAACTCGCCGCGTTGCGCTTCGAAGGACACGTCGCCCAGCGCGGGGCGATTCGTGCCGCGGTACTGCTTTGAGATGTGATCAAACCGGATCATGACCCGGCCAGGTTAGGCAGAGCCCTTGCGGTTTCCGGCTAGCGACTCGCGGAACTCGCCTTAGTCTTCGCTCCGCTGCTTGCGCCAGCGGATGCCGGCGGCAATGAGCCCGTCGAGGTTGCCGTCGAACACCGTCTGCGGGTTGCCGACCTCGTAGCCGGTGCGCAGGTCCTTCACGAGCTGCTGGCCGTAGAGGAAGTAGGAGCGGATCTGGTCGCCCCAGCTCGCGGTGATGTTTCCGGCGAGCTCCTTCTTCTTCGCGGCCTCTTCCTCGCGCTTGAGCAGCAGCAGGCGGTTCTTGAGCAGCGCCATGGCGGCAGCGCGGTTCTGGATCTGCGACTTCTCGTCCTGCATGGAGATCACGATGCCGGTCGGGAAGTGGGTGATGCGCACCGCCGAGTCGGTCGTGTTGACGCTCTGGCCGCCGGGGCCGGACGAGCGGAACACGTCGACGCGGATGTCGGTCTCGGGGATCTCGATCTCGCCCGTCTCCTCCAGCAGCGGGATGACCTCGACCGCGGCGAAGCTGGTCTGGCGCTTGTCGGCGCCGCCGAACGGGCTGATGCGCGCGAGGCGGTGCGTGCCCGCCTCGACGGAGAGGATGCCGAAGGCGTAGGGCGCGTCGACCTGGAAGGTCACCGACTTGATGCCGGCCTCCTCCGCGTACGAGGTGTCGAGCACCTTCGTCGGCCAGCCCTGACGCTCGCAGTAGCGCAGGTACATGCGCAGCAGCATCTCGGCGAAGTCCGCGGCGTCGACACCGCCCGCGCCCGAGCGGATCGTGACCACCGCGGGCAGCGCGTCGTACTCGCCGTCGAGCAGCGTCTGCACCTCGAGATCGGCGACCGTCTTCTGCAGCTCTTCCAGCTCGTTGCGCGCCTCTTCGGCGCTCTCATCGTCACCTTCGTCGTTGGCGAGCTCGACGAGCACCTCGAGGTCGTCGAGGCGCTGCTCGACGGCCGTGACCTTGTTCAGCTCGGCCTGCGCGCGGCTCAGCGCGCTCGTCACCTTCTGCGCCTTCTCGGGGTCGTCCCACAGGTCGGGCGCACCGGCCTTCTCGCTGAGCTCGGCGATGGTCGCCTTCAGCTTGTCGACGTCGACGACGGCACGGATGTCAGAGAAGGTCGAGCGCACCTCGGCGATCTGGGCGCTCAAATCGAGTTCGATCATTTGGGCTCAAGCCTACCGGCGCGGGTTCACCAGAACACCGGCCGCGCGCTGCCCTCGACCTCGAGGTGCACGCCCTGCGGCACGAAGACCGAGAGCAGCGGTGGCCGCCAATTCTCGGCGAGCCGTACCCGCGCGCTGCGGCCTTCCGGCGTTCCCGCGCTGACGAGGGTCACGCGCGTGGTGCGCCCCCGAGTGGCTGCCGAGAGGTAATCGGATGCCGCCTGCCTGACGCGCCCGCCGTCGAGCTGCGGTCGCACGGCGCCGTCGGCGTCGAGCGTGGCCGAGTCGAGCGCGAACGAGTCGGCGCCCGCGAGCGCCGCGCCGTCGGCCAGCGTGTAGAGGCGCGACCGCTCGAGATACAGCGACGTCCCCGCCGTGACCACGAGGACGAGGGCGAGTGCGATGGCGAAGAAGCCGAAGATGAGCGGCAGGATGCTTCCCTCTTCGCTGCGGAGCCGCCTCATGGCGCCTCGCCGAGGCGGAAGACCGGCGCCGTCGCGGTCGCCTCGACAGGCACTCTGGCCGCCTTGTCGAGACCGAAGATCGGCGGAATGAACGGCAGTGCGACTTCCGTGTGGATCGTCGCCGTGACGCGCGTGCCTGTCTCGAGACAGTCGCCGCCCGGCGCGGCACCCTCGCAGCTCAGCTCGAGGTCGCCGTCGCGGCGTGGGAGTCGCCGATCGGCCAGGGCGACGGTGACCGCCCTGTCTGCGGCCGTGCGGCCGGAGGCATCCGTCGCCGCCGAGACGTAGACGCGCGCGGCCTCACGCGCCGCGCCCTCGGTGGCGAGCGACGCGCCCTGAATCGCCGCGAGCGCGATGCCAAGGTAGACGAGCGGCACGAGCAGGATCACTCCCCCGACGAGGAACTCGATCGGCGCGTTGCCGTCTTCGTCGGCCAGCTTCCTAGCCGGCATCCACGGCCGCATGGCCCGTCACCTCCAGCGAGCGGCTGACCCCGATCAGCCCGACGACGGGTAGCGGGCTCTCGACGCGGACCTCGACGACGCGGATGCCGTCGTCGAGCGCATAGCGGGCGCTCACGTGGTCCGCGTACCGGGTGCCGAGCGAGGTCCCGAGCAATTGCTCGGTGCGCGCCTCACCGTCGCTCAGCGTGCCGTCGGCGAAGGCCGCGACACGCGCACCCTGCGCCGCGGCGTCCTGGACGGTGTTGCGCACCAGCAGGACGAGTGTGAACTGCACGACGGCCAGCAGCAGGATCGTGAGCAGCCCGCCGACCATCGCGAACTCGGCAGGAGCCGAGCCGCGCTCGTCGCGCAGCAGCCTCACGGCCCGGTCATCACCGAGTTCACGGCGTTGGTGAACACCTGTGTGAGCGCGCTGCCGGCGAGCGCCCAGATGGCGATCACGAGCCCGGCGGTCATCGCTGTGATGAGGACCCACCCTGGGACATCCCCGCGGTCCTCGGCGCGCAGGCGCGATAGCAGCTTCTTCATTTCCGTTACCTCTTGCTCTCTGCCGGGTCACAGTCCGGCTCGCAGGATGAACACACCGGGGAACACCGCAACCAGCACGGTCAGCGGCAGCAGACCGAAGATCAGCGGCACGAGCATCAGCACCTCTTTGCGGCCGGCGACCTCGAGCAACTCGCGCTTGCGGTCGCTGCGCGCGTCGCCCGCCTGAGCGCGCAGCACCTCGGCCAGCGGCGCCCCGCGCTCAAGGGCGCCGATCACCGCGTCGACGAAGATCGACAACCGCGGAATCCGCAGCGCCGTCGCCATGCGCTGCAGGGCATCGGCAAGCGGCACACCGAGGCTGACGTCGGCGACGACCGCCCGCAGTTCGAGTCCGAGTTCGCCGCTGCTGGCCCGCGCCACGCGGCGGATCGCGTCGTGGCTGCCTTCGCCCGCCGACAGGCTGAGGGCGAGCAGTTCCGCGACGGTCGGGAACTCTTCGCCGATGCGCGCGAGGCGCCTGCGTGCGGCGCGGCTGAGCAGCAGGTCGCACGCCGAGAACGCGGCCAAGCCGCCCACGAACGCGAGCGCCACCCACGCGAGTAGCGCGACCGGGCGCACGGCGGTGAGCGCGCCCGCGACGGCGAGACCGGCCGCGGCGCCCGCCCCCGTGACGCTCAGCTGCAGCGCGCGGAATCCATCGACCGTGCGGCTCGAGCCCGCCTGCCGCAGGCGGAGGGCGACGGATGCCTCACCGCCGATCCACGTGAGCAGCGAGGCGCGCGCCGAGGCAGCGGCCGGACCGAGCAGCGCGGCCAGCACCGAGCCGCCCGAGCGCGCGGATCGCAGGACCTCTTCGCGGGCCGCGGCCGAGACGTCGAGCAGATAGGGCGCGAGCCGCGCCTCAAGCCGTGGGCGGCGCAGGGCCGGCAGTGCTGCGAGCATCGACCACAGGCCAAGGCCCAGGACCAGGCCGTCGAGCACTCCCCACGCGATCAAGCTCACCGGAACCACCGCCGCTCTTCGGGCAGGCGGCCGATCGCGATCATCACGCGGTAGGCCAGCACGCTCACCACGGCGGCGACGACGATCACCGCAGTGCCCTCGGCCGTGGCGTAGGCCTCACGCCCCTCCGGCCGCGTCGCGAGCAGGGCGAGCACGAGCCAGGGCGCCGCGACGCCGAGCCGCGCGGCGTTCACGACCCAGGTCTGCCTCGCCTGCAGCTCGTTGCGCGTCGCCGCGTCTTCTCGCAGCGAGGCTGCGAGCGCGCGCAGCACCGCGACCAGCTCGGTTCCGCCGACCTCGCGCGCCATCTTCAGCGTCTCGATGATGCGGTCGCCGACGGGGTCGCCGAGCTCTGCCTTCAACTGGTCCGCGCAGCGCGCGAACTGCCCTGTGGCGCGGTAGTCACGGCCGAATCGCGCGAACTGATCGCGCGTCGGCTCTGGCCCGAGGGTGGCGAGCGCCGCGACCGCCTCCGGCAGGGCGACGCCGCTGCGCACGGCCGCCACGAGGTGGTCGACCACATCCGGCCAGGCAGCCCTGGTCGCGTTCCGGCGAGCGGTGACGCGCCAGTTCACGAGCACCCAGGGCAGGGCTCCCCCGGCGCAGCCCGCCGCGAGCGCGAACCCCGGAATCGACAGCAGCGCTTCCGCGAGCGCCGCCGCGACCACGGCGGCGATCGCCGTCAGGACGACGAAGCCGGCGGGTGCCAGGCCCGGAACTCCCGCCCGCAGCAGCCAGAGCCGTAGCCGGTCGCCTGCCGCTCGGTCGCCTCGCGCCGAGCGCTCCGCCACCCGCCCCGACCGGCGGGTGGCGGAGACGATCAGAAGCACCCCGGCGGCGAGCACGCCGCCGAGAAGCGCCCCCAGCCAGGCATCGGTCACTCGAATCTCCCGAGCACGATCGCCGGGTCGAAGCCTGCGGCCCGATACTTCTCGAGCTTCCCCGGGTGGCCGCCCGTCGGCCGCAACTCGCCGCCCGTGCGCTCGAACAGGGCGCTCGCCTCGATCACTCCGGCATTGACGGCACCCGACAGTGCGAGGATCTCGCCGACATACCGCGTGCCGCCGCGGTCGAGCTCGCAGAACACGACGAGGTCGATGCAGCTCGCCACGGTCGGCACGATGAAGCCGGCGTCGATGTTCCGGCCCGCGAGCAGCGGCAGCGTGCAGAGCTTGGCGAGGGCATCGCGTGCGGAGTTCGCGTGGATCGAGCAGGCACCGGGGACGCCCGCGTTGAGCGCCAGCAGCAGGTCGAGCGCCTCGGCCTCGCGCACCTCGCCGACGACGATGCGGTCCGGTCGCATGCGCAGCGCCTCTTTGATCAGGCGCCGCAGTGTGATCTCGCCGGAGCCTTCCAGAGACGGCTGGCGGCACTGCATGGCGACCACGTCTCGCACGGCGAGGTCGAGCTCGAAGGTCTCTTCAACGGTGACGACGCGGTCGGTACGGCGCGCGGCCGACATCAGCGCGCCGAGCAGGGTCGTCTTCCCACTCTGCGTCGCTCCCGCGACGAGGATGTTGCACCCGGCGAGCACAGACATGCGCAGGAACTCGGCGGCCTGCCGACTCAGCGAGCCGAGCGCCACCAGCTGCTGCAGCTCGCGGATGCGCGACGAGAACTTCCTGATGTTGACCGACCACGCGCGACTCACGTCGGGGATCACCACGTGCAGCCGCGACCCGTCTGCCAGCGACGCGTCGACGAACGGCTGGCTGACATCGACACGGCGACCGCTGTCGGAAAGCATCCGCTCGACAAGGTCACGCACCTCGCCCTCGGTGAGCACGAGCGGCGTCAGCTCAGACCGGCCGCCGCGGGCGACGAAGACGCGGTGGGGCTGGTTGATCCAGATCTCTTCGACCTCCGGGTCGTCGAGGTACTGCTGCAGAGGGCCGAGACCGCTCACCGCTGCGACGACCTCGGCCTCGGCGGCCCGCTCGTCGGCCAGCATCGGCAGCGTGCCGCCGAGCGCCAGCTCGGAGTACCGCCGCACCTCGTCACGCGCGAACTGCGCGGCCACCCCGCGCACCCCGCCACCCTCGAGCCGCACGCGCTCGCGCACGCGATCGGTGATCTGGCGCACGGCATCCGTCATGCAAGGCAGGATGCCCGGAACCGCGCCTCGCTCGCGGAAGTTATCCACAGCGCCGGGGTCGCCCAATTCTGGCGGCAACCCTTGGTCATTTCTCAGGGATCACCCGGAAGACTCGCCACGAGCCCCCTCGATAGACTTCAGGAACGCACCGGCGGGAATGGTGAAACTGGCAGACACGCAGGATTTAGGTTCCTGTGCCGCAAGGCGTGAGGGTTCAAGTCCCTTTTCCCGCACTCGCACCTTTTGACACAGCAGGAGAACCGTGGTTCACGCCTCACTTGTCCCGTGGTTGGACCCCGAGACGATCATCCACAGCGCAGGCCCGTGGGCCCTCCTCGTGGTGTGCGCAATCATCTTCGCCGAGACGGGTCTGCTGATCGGATTCGTCCTGCCGGGCGACACCCTGCTGCTCATCAGCGGTCTGCTTTCAGCGCCCGAGAAGATGTTCTTCCACGTACACGTCTACTGGGTCGCGCTCGCGATTGCGTTCGCCGCATGGCTCGGCGGCGAGGTCGGCTATCTCATCGGCCGGAAGACGGGCCCCGCGGTGTTCCAGCGCGAGGAATCGCGGCTGTTCTCGAAGGAGAACGTCGACCGGACCAACGCCTTCTTCGTCCGCTTCGGCGCCGCGGCGGTCATCATCGCCCGCTTCGTGCCGGTCGTGCGCACCTTCGCCCCCATCGCGGCAGGCGTCGGGAAGATGAACTACCGCAAATACTCGCTCTACAACGCGATCGGCGCGTTGGCATGGGGTGCCGGCGTCGTCTACCTCGGGTATGCCTTGCACTTCATCCCGCCGGTAGCCCGATTCGTCGAGAACTACATCGACCTGATCCTGGTCGGCGCGGTCGTCGTCGCCATCGTGCCCACCGGTCTTCACCTGCTGAATGTGCAGCGCAAGGCCAAGCGCGAGCAGGAGCGCACTCCGGCTACGAACGAGGCAGAGCCGCCAGCAGCGGAGTGATCGCCGCGAACGCGCGTGCCCTGTGGCTCACGCTGCTCTTGCGCTCGGGTTCCAGTTCGGCGGCGGATGCCCCGCCTTCGCCGTCTGGCAGGAAGATCGGGTCGTAGCCGAATCCGTTCTCGCCGCGTGCCTCGCGCGCGACGCGCCCCGGCCACACGCCCTCGACCGTCGCCTCGCGACCGTCGGCCACGAGCGCGATCGTGCACGAGAAGTGCGCTCCTCGATTCGCATCGGGCACGTCGGCGAGCTGGTCGAGCAGCAGCTGCAGGTTCGCCCGGTCGTCGCCGTGCCGCCCAGCCCAGCGCGCAGAGAAGATGCCGGGCGCGCCGCCGAGGATGTCGACGCAGATGCCCGAGTCGTCGGCGAGCGCCGGCAGGCCGGTGTGCGCCGCCGCCGCGCGCGCCTTGATCAGCGCGTTCTCGGCGAAGGTCGCGCCGTCTTCGACGGGCTCGGGGCCGTCATACGTCACGATCTCGAGTTCGCTCACCCCCAGAGCGAGGATCGTCTGGAACTCACGCGCCTTGTGCGCGTTGTGGGTGGCGAGGACGACCTTCACGCGAGCACCGCGCGCTGGATTTCGGCGAGTTCGGTGGTGCCGACGAGCGCGAGGTCGAGCAGCGTGTTCAGCTCGTCGCGGTCGAACGGAGCTCCCTCTGCCGTGCCCTGCACCTCGATGAACTTGCCTGAGCCGGTGACGACGACGTTCATGTCGGTGCCGGCACGCGAGTCCTCGACGTATGCCAGGTCGAGCATCGGCTCTTCCCCGACGATGCCGACCGAGATGGCCGACACCGAGTCGCTGAGCGGCTGCGCCTTCTTCCCGATGAATCCCTGGGCCCTGCCCCACTCGAGCGCGTCCGCCAGCGCGACGTACGCGCCGGTGATCGAGGCGGTGCGGGTGCCGCCGTCGGCCTGCAGCACGTCGCAGTCGAGCACGATCGTGTTCTCGCCGAGCGCCTTGAAGTCCACCACTGCGCGAAGTGACCGCCCGATGAGCCGGCTGATCTCGTGGGTGCGGCCGCCGATGCGGCCCTTCACGGCCTCGCGGTCGCTGCGCGAGTTCGTGGCTCGGGGCAGCATCGAGTACTCGGCAGTGACCCAGCCCTTGCCCTGGCCGGTCATCCAGCGCGGCACGCCGTTCGTGAACGACGCCGTGCACAGCACACGCGTGTCGCCGAAGCTGATCAGGGCGCTGCCCTCTGCCTGCTTGCTCCAGCCGCGCTCGATGGTGACCGGGCGCAGCTGCCCGGGGGTGCGCCCGTCGGCGCGCGTGGTGTCTGACAAGTCAGTGCCTCTCTGAACGGCTGAAACGGCTAGATGGAAGGAAGCTCGATGACGCCGGTGTGCACGAGATCGACGCGGGTGACGTCGAGCCCGAGCATCCGGTTCGCCAATCGCTGGAACGCGAGGGTGTCAGCCCCCGTCGCCTCGTAGTGGATCAGCGGCTCGGCGGCCGACTGCCGCTCGAGGCCGTCGCCCACCAGGATCCGATACACGTCGTTGGCCGTCTCGACGTCGCTCGAGACGAGCGACACGCTCTCGCCCATGACATACGAGATGGCGCCCTTGAGGAACGGGTAGTGCGTGCAGCCGAGCACGAGCGTGTCGACGCCCGCCTCTTTCAACGGGCGCAGGTAGTCGGATGCCAGAGCCAGCAGCTCGGGGCCGCTCGTGACCCCCGCCTCGACGAACTCGACGAACCGCGGGCAGGCGGCGGTGAACAGCTCGAGGTCGGGGGCGGCCGCGAAGGCATCCTCATACGCCCTCGAATTCACCGTGCCGACCGTGCCGATCACGCCGACGCGGCGGTTGCGGGTGGCCGCCACCGCGCGCCGCACCGCGGGCTGGATCACCTCGACGACGGGAACGTCGTAGCGCTCGCGCGCGTCGCGCAGCATCGCCGAGCTCGCCGTGTTGCAGGCGATGACGAGCATCTTGACGCCCTGGTCGACCATGAAGTCGAGCACCTCGAGTGCATAGCGGCGCACGTCGGCGATGGGCTTCGGGCCGTAGGGCGAGTGGGCGGTGTCGCCGATGTAGAGGATGCTCTCGTTCGGCAGCTGATCCCGCACCGCGCGCGCCACCGTGAGGCCGCCGACGCCCGAATCGAAGATCCCGATCGGCGCGTCGCTCATGCCCCCAAGTCTAAGTAGTGTGGCCGATATGACCGGTTCAACGGCTCTGCTGACCGACCGTTATGAATTGACGATGCTCGACGCGGCGCTGGCCGACGGCACGTATTCGCGCGAGTCCGTCTTCGAGGTGTTCGCCCGCAGGTTGCACGGTCGGCGCTACGGCGTCTTCGCCGGCACCGGGCGGCTGCTCGAGCTGATCTCGCGGTTCCGCTTCGGCGACGCAGAGCTCGAGTGGCTGCGATCAGAGCGCGTCGTCTCAGAGCGCACGCTCGACTGGCTGGCCGACTACCGCTTCACGGGAACGATCACCGGCTACCGCGAGGGCGAGGTGTACTTCCCCGGCTCGCCGCTGCTCACGGTCGAGGCGCCGTTCGCCGACGGGGTGATCCTCGAGACCCTCGTGCTCTCGGTGCTCAACTACGACTCGGCGATCGCGACCGCGGCGAGCCGCATGGTGCACGCCGCCGCCGGGCGGCCGATCGCCGAGATGGGCTCGCGCCGCGCCAACGAAGACGCGGCGGTCGCGGCCACCCGCGCCGCCTACATCGCCGGCTTCTCGGCCTCGTCGAACCTCGAGGCGGGGCGTGTCTGGGGCCTGCCGACCATGGGCACGGCCGCCCACGCGTTCACGCTGCTGCACGACACCGAGGAAGACGCGTTCCGCTCGCAGGTCGCGGCGATGGGCGTCGGCACGACGCTTCTCGTCGACACCTATGACGTCGAGCAGGGCATCGAGACGGCCGTCCGCGTCGCAGGCACCGAACTCGGCGGCATCCGGCTCGATTCTGGCGACCTGCCCAAGCTGGTCGGCAAGGTGCGCGCGCAACTCGACGCGCTCGGCGCGACGAAGACCAAGATCACCGTCACCAACGATCTCGACGAATACGCGATCGCCGCGCTCTCGGCCAGCCCCGTCGACAACTACGGCGTCGGCACCTCGGTCGTGACCGGTTCCGGGTCGCCGGCCGCGGGCATGGTCTACAAGCTGGTCGCGCACAAGACGGATGCGGGCGAATGGATTCCCGTCGCCAAGAAGTCCGACGGAAAGGCATCCGTCGGCGGCCGCAAGGTGCCGATCAGGCACCTCGACTCGTCCGGCACCGCGACCGCGGAGGTCGTGCACGTGCTCACGACGCGCCCGCCGCGTGCCGAGGGCCGCGAGCTGCTCACGACGCTGATGAGCGATGGCGAGGCGGATGCCTCGTTCCTCGGCCCCGACGGAGTGGCAGCGGCCCGCGCCCACAACGCCAAGGCGATCGACGAGCTGCCCGAAGAGGCGTTCCGGCTCGGCGCCGGCGACCCGGTGCTCAAGACCCTGTTCGTGTGATCTCATGAGCGACGTGGCCGCGACGCACCCCGACGAACCGCACCAGGGCGGCCTCGCCCAGCGGCTCAACTGGCTGCGGGCGGGCGTGCTCGGCGCGAACGACGGCATCATCTCCGTCGCCGCCGTGGTCGTCGGCGTCGCGGGTGCGACGACGGCGACCGCGCCGATCCTCGCCTCCGGCATCGCGGCGCTGGTCGGCGGCGCGCTCTCGATGGCCGTCGGCGAGTACGTGTCCGTCAGCAGCCAGAGCGACAGCGAGCACGCCCTCATCGCCAAGGAGCGCGAAGAACTCGCCACCATGCCCGAAGAAGAACTCGACGAGCTCACCGCGCTCTACGAGGCACAGGGCATCTCGCGCGAGACCGCCCGGCAGGTCGCCATCGAGCTGACCGAGAAGGACGCCCTGCGCGCGCACCTCGCCGCCGAGCTCGGCATCGACCCCGACGATGTGGTCAGCCCGTGGCACGCCGCGTTCGCGTCGCTGCTGGCGTTCCTCTGCGGCGGTCTGCTGCCGTTCATCTTCGTGCTCGCGGTGCCCGCGCCATGGAAGGTTCCCATCACCTTCGTCGCCGTGCTTGCAGCCCTCGTGCTCACGGGCACGATCAGCGCCCGCATCGGCGGCAGCTCGAAGCGCCTCGGCACCCTGCGCATCGTGCTCGGCGGAGCCGTCGCCCTGGCCGTCACCTTCGGCATCGGCGCGCTGCTCGGCACGACCGGCGCGGTCTGAGGCCGCGCGCCACCTACACGTTGATCTCTGCGGCGTTGCGCACCCCGCCGTCCGGCAGCTTCAGCAGGAACGCGTCGACGTACGAGATGTCATTGGCCTGGTGCCACGCCGTCGGGAAGAACGTCACGAGTCGCGAGACCTGGAACCGCACATCGAGCCCGTCGACGTACTGCTGCAGGTTCCGGTCGGTGTAGTACCAGAACGAGTTCTGGTTGTAGAAGGCGACGTGCGTCGGGTCCTGGAAGGCGCCACGCCCGTCCGTCGACGGCGTTCGTGAGATGAGGATGCCGCCGGGGGCCAGCAGCCGATAGATCTCCGTGATCAGCCCGATCTTGTCGGCCACGTGCTCGAAGAAGTCATAGGCGCGGATCACACCGACCGACCCGTCGGGCAGATCGAGGGGGTTCGGCAGGGTCGCGACGATGTCGACGCCCTCCGCCGCACGCTGGTCGACCCCCAGGAATCCCAGCGCCTTGTTGTGCGCTCCCCCGAAATCGAGGCAGAGCAGGCCTGCGCGCCTGGCCCACGCGACCGCATTGCCCTCGAAATAGCGGGCGTACAGCTCGATCGTCTCGCTCTGGATGCGCGCGTTGAGGACCGCGTCGCGCTGGGTGTTCGCCCCGTGCATGCGCTGCAGGTAGAGGCATTCGTCGAGGCGCACGAACTCGCCCCACTGGTAGAGGCGGCACATCAGGTCCTGGTCGTCGAGGATGTCACGCGCGGCGTCGTAGCCGCCGACCTCTTCATAGGCCGTGCGGCGGAACGCGCGCACGTGGTTCGGCGCGTACCAGATGTACGAGACGTTGTGCGGCGTCGGGTGGAACGACACGGGGTACTGCAGGGTGCGCTCGCCCAACTCGAGGTCGCGGTACTCCCACCCGATCCCCTCGCGGTAGCGGGTCTCGTCGCGCGAGCCGTCGGCGAGCATCGAGGCGCAGTGGCTGTAGACGAGGGACGCTGCAGGCGCCGACTCGAAGGCCGCCGCCACCTTCTCGAGCGCGGTCGGCAGCAGCTGGTCGTCGTGGTCGAGTTCGACGAGATAGCGACCGGATGCCTGCGCGCAGGCCCTGCTCTTCACCGCGCCGACCCCGAGCTTCGCCTCGGTCGAGTGGATCTGGATGCGCGGGTCGTCGACCGGCGGCGTCCACTCGGCGCCGCCGTTCAGGTAGATGATCCATTCCCAGTCGTCGACGGTCTGGGCGAGGATGCTGCGCAGGCAGTCCTCGAGGTAGCGCGGGTCGTGCGAGGGCGTGAAGATCGAGAAGCGGGGCTCCCCGGCGGATGGCGTGCTCACGTGCCCGGCGTCGGGGTGACGGTCGCGAGGGACGGGTCGAGCTTCACGGCGGACTTGCGCGCGGCATCCGCTTTGCTCTGATCTCCGTCAGCCTCGTAGAGGTAACTCAACCTCAGATATGCCGTGGACGCCTTCGGGTCGATCTTCACGATCTGCTCGTACAGGCTCTCGGCCTTGGCCGCGTCGCTCGGCTCGAGCACGATCGCCTCGTTGTACATCGCCGAGGTGAACTTCGGGTCGACCTTGATCGCCTTCTCGTAGTAGTCGATCGCGCCCTTGCTGTCCTTCTTGATCTGCGCGATCAGGCCCAGGTTGTAGAGCGCGTACTTGTTCTTCGCGTCGATCGCGACGATCGCCTTGACGGTCGAGGTCGCGTCGTCGTACTTCCCATCGCCCGCCTGCTTGATGCCGTTCTCAAGCATCTCGTTCTCGAGGGCGGCTTGCGACGACGTGGGGCTGGCCGATGAGGCGGCGGGATGCTTCGCCTTGTCGTCCCCGTGATCCGTGCACCCGGCGAGCGCCGCAGCGACGATGAACGCGGCGGCGAGAGTCGCGGCGGGCGTGTGCCATCCCGGTGTCTTCATCTGGGCGTTCCTCTTCTCATTGGAGTTGTGTGACGTTGACCCACGACTGGCCACCGGTGCCCGCGTCTGCGGGCTGGTTGATCGTCCCCGCGTTGTCCATCGAGGCCATCCGAAGTGTCACGACCGTCGGCGTCGTCACGACGATCACGGCGGTGGCGGGCCCCGCGGGATTGGCATAGCTCGAGCCGTTGTTGTTGCCCGAATGGCCCCCAGCGGCCCCGAAGTAAGTGCCGGCCGTGACGTTGTAGAACGCGTAGTTCATGCGGATTCCGGTCGGCGTCAGCACGCCCGTCGTCGTCTGCGATGCGCCGGCCGCTCCCTCGAGGTAGTAGACCCCCGGTTGCAGCGTGATCTGAGCTCCGGCATTCGAGACGTTCGCGTTGGTGTCGAAGACGGCGGTGCCCAGCGTGACATCTTGGCCGGCCGAGATGTTCTGGGTGGTCGACGACTCGAAGCGCGCGAACGGCGGCATAGAACCCTGCACACCCTGTGCGCCTTGCGCGCCTTGAGCGCCCTGTGCGCCGTCAGCCCCAGCGGCACCTTGCAAGCCCTGCGGACCCTGCGGCCCGACTGCGCCGATGTCTCCTTGCGACCCATCAGAGCCGGCGGCACCCTGGGCGCCGGTCTCGCCCTGGCTGCCCTGAGCACCTTGGGGGCCCGCCGCGCCCTGGAACCCTTGTGGACCGACATCGCCTTGCGGCCCCTGCGCGCCGTCCGCACCCTGCGCCCCTGTCTGGCCCTGAGCACCTGTCGCGCCCTGCGCTCCCTGGACGCCGTCGGCGCCCTGCGGGCCCTGGCTTCCGACGGCTCCTGTACCGCCCTGTGCTCCGCTCGCGCCCTGCACACCCTGAGCGCCGTCGCTACCTTGCGAGCCCTGGGTTCCCTGTGGGCCGTCCGCCCCTTGAGCGCCCTGCGCACCATCAGCGCCCTGGAAGCCCTGGGCGCCCGTTGCTCCCTGTGAGCCCTGGGCGCCGACATCGCCCTGGGCGCCCGTCACCCCCTGAGACCCCTGCGGCCCCTGCGCGCCGTCTGCACCCTGCGAGCCCTGCGCGCCCGACGAGCCTTGAGCACCAGCCGCACCCTGCGCACCGGTCGCACCCTGCGGACCGTCATTGCCCTGAGCTCCCTGGCTTCCGGCGACGCCCTGCGAACCTTGGAACCCCTGCGGTCCTTCCGAACCCTGCGCGCCAGTGGCACCCGCTGCGCCCTGGTCGCCCTGTGCGCCCTGTGCGCCCTGTGCTCCCGCCGCGCCCTGAAGCCCCGTCGCACCCTGCGCGCCAGTGGAGCCGGTCTCGCCCTGGAATCCTTGCGGCCCCTGGGCGCCGGCATCACCCTGCGGTCCGGTCGCGCCGGCCTCGCCCTGCGCTCCCGAAGCTCCCTGTGCACCAGTCGCACCCTGCAGACCGACCTCGCCCTGCGCGCCCGCGGCACCCTGCACTCCCTGAGGTCCGGTCGCGCCCTGCGCGCCGTCGGAGCCCTGCGCGCCCTGCACGCCATCAGTTCCCTGGTACCCCTGTGCGCCCTGGCTGCCCTGGGGCCCGGCGGCCCCCTGAACTCCGTCTGCGCCCTGGAAACCCTGGTAGCCCTGATTTCCCTGCGCCCCCTGGGGGCCGGCGGAGCCCTGGCCGCCTTCGCTTCCGATGCCCTGCGGGCCCTGCGCGCCCTGCACCCCGTCCGCACCCTGCGGCCCTTGATAGCCCTGGTTGCCTTGGAAGCCCTGCGCGCCTGCGGCCCCCTGCACCCCGGCGATCCCGTCGTTGCCCTGCGCACCCTGAGCGCCCTGCGCGCCGGCGGCGCCCTGATCGCCCTGCGCTCCGGCCACGCCCGGGTCGCCTTGCGCTCCTTGTGGCCCTTGCGGTCCCTGCGGTCCGACGTCACCCTGCGCTCCGTCGGCACCCGCCGCGCCCTGCGCACCGGTGTCACCTTGCGAGCCGTCGGCACCCTGCGCACCCTGCGCGCCGTCTGCGCCCTGGGGACCGGTGCCGCCCTGAGCTCCCTGGCTCCCTGCCGCACCAGGCTCGCCCTGGGGTCCGGCTGCCCCAGTCGCGCCCTGCGCGCCGGTCGCGCCGGTGCCTCCTTGCGCGCCCTGGCTGCCCTGACTGCCCTGAACGCCCTGGCTGCCCTGGAGCCCTTGCGGGCCGGCCTCGCCCTGCGCGCCCGCCGTTCCGGTTGCACCAGTCGCGCCCGTCGACCCCTGAGCACCCTGGGCACCCGTCCCGCCCTGAGCCCCCTGGGAGCCCTGCGAACCTTGCACGCCTTCAACACCTTGAGGGCCGGTGGCACCGGTCGAGCCCTGCGCGCCCGCGCTGCCCTGAACTCCCTCGACGCCTTGGGACCCTTGATAGCCCTGGTTCCCCTGCGGGCCCTGCGCGCCGTCGCTGCCTTGAACCCCCTGATAGCCCTGTGGGCCGACGATACCGGTCGCGTCGCCTGGCGCGCCCTGCGGCCCGGATGCCCCCTGCGGGCCCTCCGCCCCGGTCGCGCCCTGCGCGCCTTGCGCGCCCTGCGGCCCTGCTCCCCCGCCGCCGCCGATCACGACGACCCCGCCGTTGTTGCCTGCCTCGCCCTGCGGCCCGGTGCCCCCGCTGCCGACGGCGCCCGCAGCGCCCTGGGCACCTTGCGCCCCGGGCGCGCCCTGCGGCCCGGGAATCAGCGGAATGCAGGTGATGAAGACGAATCCCTGCGGGCCCGCCGCCGGCGGGTTGAAGAGCAGCGTGTACGTGTAGTTGACGCACGCATTGCCGTTGCTGTCGAAGATCGTCGAGCTCGGCATCGGAGTCGGCGACAGTGTGAACGTCGTCGTCGGCGTCGAGCTCGGGCTCGGCGTGTCGGCGAACGCAGGCGCGCCGAGACCGAGCAGCGAAAGGGCGGATGCCGCAACCGCGCCGCTCGCCATGAGCGGCTTCGCGCGTTTGCGGAACGCCGGGTTCACAACCCGGCCCACCCCTGAGTCATCCGACGCCACCTCACCCGAATGCGGTACAGCGATCGGGGTCAGGCTATGCCACGAAACCCGGCCTTGTCAGCCGTTTTTCGCCGTGTCGAGATGGATTCGAGACAGACCGGCTCGGCTCAGTCGGTGAGCGCGTCGTAGATCTTCTTGCAGTCGGGACAGATCGGGAACTTCTCGGGGTCGCGCCCCGGCACCCACACCTTGCCGCAGAGTGCCTTCACCGGCTTGCCCGTCACGGCCGACTCGAGAATCGCCTCTTTGCGCACGTAGTGCGAGAAGCGATCATGGTCGCCCTCTTCGATGGATTCCTGCTCGAGCAGCTCTTCGAGCTCGCGATCGAGAGTCGCAGTGCTGCCGCCTTCGAGGGGACCGCCCGGTTCCGAGATGCTCATGCGCCCAGTTTAGAAGCGAGTCGCCACATTGAACCGGGTCACGCCGCCCGAACCGCCGCCGCCAGCATCTGCGGCCCGCGCCGGTTGAAGATCGCAGCTCCGCCGAGCACTCCGCCGACCAGGGCGAGCACGCCGACGACGAGACCCGCCCACAGCGAGGCAGCGAACCAGCTCTCGTCCACGAACACGCCGAGCACCCCGAAAGTGATCGCCGGGGCCGACAGCACGAAGATGACCGCGATGCTGAAGCCCTGCACGGCCGCGGCCGCCGCCCCCACGCTCTGCGGCTGTGCGAACGGGCTGTCACCGGGCTTCGGCACGGGGTACGGCACGAGCGTCGACGTCACGCTCGAGAGACCGAGCCCCACGAAGAGCTCGCACACGGTCACGCCGACGAGCGCGAGGGCGACGTGCGCATCGCCGTAGAAGTAGACGGACACCGCCGTTCCGATCACGATCAACGGGACGCCGATGAACAGCAGCGGCACGAGCCGCCCGATGCGGTCGGCGAGCCCCGTCGTTCCGGCCACGATGTGCAGCCAGATCGCCGTGCCGTCGTAGGCGACGTCGTTGTGCGCCGCCCAGCCGAGGAACAGCACCATGATCGGCAGCGGCAGCAGGGCGGGGTAGTTCCCGGGAATCGCGTGCACCACCCCGAACGCGGCGAGGATGACGATCGGGATCACGGGAATCATGATGAGCGAGACCCAATAGCGGGCATCCCGGCCCCAATAGCTGAGGCTGCGCGCGGCGACCGCTCCCCACGCGGTGCCCGGCATCACGCCGAACCACCCGAGCCCCGAATACGTCTTCACCTCACCGGAACGCGACGGGGTCACGAGCATGTGGCCGACGAGCGCCCGCCACGCGAGCCACAGTGCCGCGAGCATCGCGAGCGCGATCAGCAGCTCGAGCACGGCGGTCCCGCCGTTGCCGACGGCCGTGTCTGCGGGAACGGCCCAGGCCGCGCCCATCGGCGACCAGCGCAAGATGTCGGCGAAGATCGTCACGACCGAGAGCCCCTGCGCGCCCCAGTCGACGTTCGACAGCGACAGCACGAGCGGTGAAATCAGCACGATGAGCAGCACGCCGATCACCCCGGTCAGCTCGCGCGCGCGGCGGGTGTCGAGCAGGAACCCGGCGACCGCTGTCGCCACGCGCCCCGCGAGCACGCTCGTCGCCGTGGCGATCACGGCGCTCAGGAAGGCGAGCAGCACGAGCCAGAAGCCGTGCGACCAGGTCACGACCGTCGCGAGGGCACTGATCGCGAGTGCGATGGCGGGCACCGACAGGATCGACCCGGCCGCGAGTCCGACGGCCAGCCGGGTGCGAGGGATGCCGAACAGCGCGAACTTGCGGGGATCGAGGGTGTCATCGACACCGAAGACGAGCGGTAGCAGCAGGAACCCAGTGGTCACCACCGCGCCCGCGACGATAACGATAGAGCGCACGGATGCCACGTCGGGCACGAATCGCGCGGCGATCAGCGCCGCGACCAGCAGCACGGTCATGCCGATGCCGTAGAGCGCCGCGATGACGAGCCCGACCACCTGCCAGGGGCTGCGGCGAAAGGCGCCACCGAGCAGAGCGAGCTTGAGCCGCAGGAAGCGGGGGACGTCGGCGAAGGCATCCGCCATGGAACTCGCGGCGCGCCTCGCGAACCTGCGCCCGTGTTCGACCGCCTGCTCGCGGGTCGGCAGCGTCACTCCGAGAAGCTGTGCAGCCACTCGAGGCCCTCCGCAGCCTTGCGCCCGCCGGCGAGTTCGACGAAGCGCTCTTCGAGGGTCTTCTGACCGCGCACCTCGTCGGCCGTGCCGGAGTCGAGCACGACGCCCGAGACCAGGATGGCGACGCGGTCGCAGATGCGCTGGATGAGATCCATGCTGTGGCTCGACAGCACGACCGTGCCGCCCGCTGCCACGTACTTCTGGAGGATCTCGGTGATGTTCGCCGCGGACACCGGGTCGACCGACTCGAACGGCTCGTCGAGCACCAGCACTCGCGGCGAGTGGATGAGCGCTGCGGCCAGCGCGATCTTCTTCGTCATGCCGGCGGAGTAGTCGGCGACCAGCCGGCCGACGGCGCCCTCGAGGCCGAACGCCTCGACGAGGTCGTTCACTCGCGTCTTGACCGTGTGAGCGTCGAGGCCGCGCAGCGTTCCCGAGTAATAGAGGAGCTGCGCGCCGGTCAGCCGGTCGAACAGACGCAGCCGGTCGGGCAGCACGCCGATGAGCCGCTTCGCGTGCTCCGGCTGCTTCCAGACGTCGACGTCGTGGACGACGACCTGGCCGGAATCCGGCCGCAGCAGGCCGCTCACGATCGACAGCATCGTGGTCTTGCCCGCGCCGTTAGGCCCGACGAGGCCGAAGAAGGAGCCCTCTGGAACGTCGATGCTCACGCCGTCGAGGGCGACGGTGCCCCCGAAGCGCTTGTACAGCTGGCGGATGCCGAGCGCAGTGGGCTTCGGTTCGGGAATCGGCTCTGGCGTCGGCGCCTGCGTCTTGGGCGCAGCCTTGCCACGCGGGGCACGCGGAGCGCGCGGTGCGCGGGGCTTCGCGGCAGCCGTGGTGCCCGACGCGCCGGATCTCGCGGCCGTGGTCGAGGTCTTCGACGCGGTCGCCGCGCGCGGCGTGCGCTGCGTCGTCTTCCGAGCTCGCGGGGTACGCGCCGGTGCGGGCTTTTCCGGCTCTGACGGGGGCTTTTGCGGCAGTGACTCGACCGGCGCAACCGGGTTCGCAACGGGGCCGTCTTCAGGCGCGGTCTCCGGAAGCGAGCTCATGTGGCCACCGTAGCAACTGGCCCCGACATCCGTCGCCCCCTGCGTCGAACGGGTTACGAAATCGGACGCCTACGAATGGCGCTCGGTCGGGTGGGGTAAACTGACGGTGAACACGTATTGGCTTTTTTAGGGAGACGACGTGACGAATCAGATTGTGATCCTGGCCGCCGGCATGGGTACTCGCCTCGGGCGCTCCCTTCCGAAGTGCCTCACCGAACTCGTCGACGGCCGCACGATCATGGGGCAGCAGCTCGGCAACATCGACGCCGCCTTCGGCAAGGAAGCCGACGTGACCATCGTGGTGGGCTACCGCGCTGAGGAGATCGTCGAGCGCTACGGCGACCGCGCCAAGTTCGTCTACAACGAGCAGTACGACCAGACCAACACCAGCAAGAGCCTGCTGCGCGCCCTGCGCGCGTCGAACAAGGGCGGCGTGCTGTGGATGAACGGCGACGTCGTCTTCGACCCGGCAGCGCTTGTGCGCGCCAAGGAGCTCATCGACCGCGACCAGAGCTTCGTGACGGTCAACACCTCCAAGGTCTCCGACGAAGAGGTCAAGTACACCGTCGGCGCAGAGGGCTTCATCGACAAGCTCTCGAAGAAGGTCGACCTGAACAAGGCCCTCGGCGAAGCCGTCGGCATCAACTACATCTCGAGCCGCGACAAGGCGGGCTTCATCCGCGCCCTCGACAAGGTCGACGCGCAGGAGTACTTCGAGGGCGGCCTCGAGCTGTCCATCCAGCGCGACGGCATCCTCGTCGAGCCGATGGACATCTCCGACCTGTACGCCGTCGAGGTGGACTTCGCTGAAGACCTGGAGCGCGCGAACCACCTGTTCGCATAAGCACGCTCGGCAATGACGAAGGCCCGGGGCATGACGCCCCGGGCCTTCGCTCTGTTTACTCCTTCGTGGCCACCGCGACCGGCCGGCCCTTGAAGCGCAGCCCGACGGCATCGCCGGCCTGCGGCTTGTCGCTCACGTCGTGCTGCACGGCGACCACGGCCTCGTCTGGCAGGCGCACGAAGGTGCGTCGCAGAGACCCGAGGAAGCTCGTCGACACGACGGTGCCGTGCAGCCAGGCATCCGCCGCCTCTGCATCGATCAGCGCCACGTCTTCAGGCCGCACGAACGCCGTCACGGCGCCAGCCTGCGGAACCTCGCCGAGGACGTCGAGGCGCTGACCGTAGACCGTGACCGCTCCCCCGGCGAGCTCGCCGGGCAGCTTGTTCGACAGCCCCACGAAATCGGCGACGAACGAGGTGCGCGGGTTCAGATACAGCTCCTCCGGCGTGCCGATCTGCTCGATGTTGCCGGCGTTCATCACGGCGACCCGGTCGGCGACGGCGAGCGCCTCCTCCTGGTCGTGGGTGACGAAGAGCGTCGTGATGCCGAGGTCCTTCTGGATGCGGCGGATCTCATCGCGCAGGCTCACGCGCACCTTGGCGTCGAGGGCTGACAGCGGCTCGTCGAGCAGCAGCACGCGCGGCCGGGTGACGAGCGCGCGGGCGAGCGCGACGCGCTGCTGCTGGCCGCCGGAGAGCTGGTGCGCGTAGCGCTCCGCGAGATGGCCGAGCCCGACGAGCTCGAGCGCCTCTGCAGCGCGGGTGCGCCGGCTTGCGGCATCCACCTTGCGCATGCGCAGGCCGAACTCGACGTTCTGCAGCGCGGTCATGTGCGGGAAGAGCGAGTACGACTGGAACACCATGCCCATGTCGCGCTTGTTCACCGCGAGCTGCGCGACGTCTTTGCCGTCGATCAGAATGCGGCCGCCGTCGATGTTCTCGAGGCCCGACAGGGCGCGCAGCGCCGTCGTCTTACCGCAGCCCGACGGCCCGAGCAGCGCGATGAACTCGCCCGGCTCGATGCGCAGGTTCACGCCGGTGAGCGCCTGGTGGCCCGCATAGGTCTTGACGACGTCGATCAGTTCGACGGCCGTGCCCGTGACCTCGAGGGCGGCGGCAGCTGCGGGGGCGGTGGTTTCGACGGCGGACATCATGCGCCCTTTCGCTTGGCGGGCCGGCTGAAGGAGCCGACGGCTCCGATCAGCACGAGGATCAGGAAGATGAGCAGCAGCGCCCCGAGGGCGAACGTCGCGGCGACGTACGGGTCGGCGTGCTGCAGCAGCGCGAGCGCGGTCTGGAAGGTGTTCTGAGTGAGGAACGAGGCGACCGTGTACTCGCCGAGCACCACGGACACCGTGATGAGGGCGGAGGAGAGGATGCCGCGCCGGAGGTTCGGCAGGATGACCGACCACACCGTCGCGAGCCACCCCGCGCCCAGCGAGCGCGACGCCTCGGAGAGCGTGACCATGTCGAGGCCCGACATGTTCGACTGGATCGGGCGGTAGGCATACGGCAGCACGATGATGCCGATCGCGAAGGCGAGGACCCACGCGACCGACCCCGTGACATGCCAGATCTGCTGATAGACCGGCACGAAGCCGACGGCGAGCACGACGGTCGGAATCGAGATCGGCAGCAGGCACACGAACTCGATGACCTGGCGCACACGGCGGTAGCGCAGCTCGGCGAGGATCATCGCGGGCAGCAGGAACACGACCATCAGCACGACGGTGACGACCGCGATGACGAGCGAGTTCTGGATGCCCTCGAAGAGCTGGTTGTACATGTAGGCCTGGCCGGGGTCGGTCAGGCGCTTCAGGTGCTGCAGCGTGAAGCCGTGCGTCTGCGCCGTCGGCCAGAACGCGAAGCGGAACAGCGAGTACAGCGGGTAGAGAAAGCCGAGACCGGCGAGGATCAGGATGATCGCGGCCGTCGTGCGGCTCGGCGTCGCGCCGACACGGGCCGCCCCAGAGGAACGACGCACGCGCGTGACCCCGCTCATCGCTGCCACCTCGCGGCGCGGCGCTGCAGCAGCGAGTACAGCCACATGACGAGCGCCATCACGACGATCATGCCGATCGCGAGCACCCCGGGCACGTGGGCGATACCCGGCAGCGTCTCGCTGCTCAGGTCCTGCTGCATGATGATCGGGATGATCACGCCGGTGTTCGTCAACGCCGATGCCGTGGCATACGACGAGAACGCGCCGGCGAAGACGAGGATCATCGAGCCGAAGAACGACGGCGCGAGCACGGGGAAGCCGACGTGCACCCAGTAGCTCCATCGCCCGCCGCCGAGCGTCGCGACCGCCTCGCCCCACTGCGGCCGCAGCCCGACGAGCGCGGGCATGAAGGCGATCACCATGAGGGGCACCGAGAAGTAGACGTAGACGAAGAACATGCCGCTGACCTGGTTGATGAGCGGCCCGGCGGTCCGATCGAGCGCGAGCGAGTTGATGTCGAAGCCGAACGCCTGCTTGAGGAAGAGCGTCAGCAGACCGGTCGTGCCGATCGTGGCGACGAAGGCGAAGGCCAGCATGACGCCGCCGAACTGGGCGAACACGGAAGCAGCGGCATCCGCCACGACACGCGTGAACCCGACCGGATTCACCGCCAGCAGCGCGACGCAGATGACGGCGCCGATCACGGCGCTCACGACCGCGGTGGCCAGAGAGAGGACGATCGAGTTCCCGAACGCCTTGAGGATCACAGGGTTCGCGTACGCGCCGAAGTTGGCGAGCGTGAACGTGCCCTTCTCGTCGGTCAGACCGCTCCACACCGCGAGCACGGTCGGCACGGCGAGGAAGACCAGGGTGTAGACGGCGAACGGCGTGAAGCCGAGCCAACCGAGCCGACGGCGCCGGGGCTGGACAGCCCCGGCGCCTGCGGACCGGTCGACCGCCGCGTCAGGTGCGACAACGGTCATGGTGTGGTTCCTTCGATTCCTGGCCTCAGCCCATCGCGGCAGGCCACAGCGACGCGATCTGCGTGCCGGCCTTGCTCGCCTGGTCTGCGGTCAGCAGCGTGACGTCCTTGGGAGCGTCGCCGACCTTCGCGAGGACGTCCTTGTCGACGGTGCCGTCCTGCTTCATCGCGTCGAGCATCGCGGGGTAGGCGCCGGCCGCGAGGTAGAGGTTCTGCACCTCGGGGGTGTAGAGGTACTCCTCCCACAGGCGAGCGGCGGCCGGGTCTGCGGCCCCCGAGGCGACGGCCTGGTTGTAGTACGAGCCGACAGCGGCGCCCGGAAGGACGACGGACTTGTACTTCGGGTTCCCGCCCTGCTCCGCGTCACCCCAGGCGACGTTGTTGAACGACCACTGCAGCACGACGGGGGTCTGGCCGTTGTTCACCGTCGCCTGCGAGGCGGTCGTGGGAACGAAGTTGCCGGCCTGCTTGAGCTGCTTGAAGAAGTCGACACCCTTGGTCAGGTCGTCGGCCGAGCCGCCGTTCTGGACGGAGGCGAGCACGACGTCCATCAGCGACTCGTTCGCCTTGACGGGCGAGTCCTTGATCGCGACGGCGTTCTTGTACTCGGGGCCGAGCAGGTCCTGCAGCGAGGTCGGGGCCTTCTTGATCTTCGACGAGTCGTAGCCGACCGAGATCAGGCCGGTGTAGTCGTAGAACCACTTGCCGTCGGGGTCCTTGAAGTTCGCCGGGATCTTGTCCCAGTTCTGGACCTTGTAGGGCGTGACGACGTCGGGGTTCGCGTTCAGCACCGTGGTGCCGATGTCGAACACGTCGGGAGCCGTCGACTGGCCCTTGTCCGCCTTGGCGGCGTCGACCTCGTCCTGGGACGAGCCGTCGGGGTTCTCCGAGTTGATCTTGATCTGCGGGTACTTCGCCTGGAACCCGGCGATGATCTTGCCGTAGTTCGCCCATGACGGCGGCAGGGTGATGACGTTGAGGTGGCCCTCCTTCTCGGCGGCCTGCACGAGGCAGTCGAAGCCGCCGAAGTCGGCCGCGCTGGTCGCCTTGGCGGCCTCGGCGGTCGAGAGGGTCTTGCAGTCCTTGGCGTTGGCGGCGCTCGAGCTGCCGCTGCCCGTCGCGCAGCCGGTCAGCGCGATGGCTGCCGCCGCGACGAGCGCGAGGGCCGAGCCCACGCGGAACTTGCTGTTCATTGCTCTCCTTGGGTTTGCAGGGGAATGTGGGGATGACAGGTTCTAGAGATCGAGAACGGATGCTGCGAGCCCGAGCGCCGTCGTCATGCCGATGCCGCTCGTCACCGACACCGCGGTCACGCCCTCAGCGGGATGCGCGACGAGGTACGGGCCGTTGGGGCTCGAGGCGTAGACGCCGCGCCACCGCCGCCGCACGGTCAACTCGGTGCCGAACAGGTCGCGGAACTCGGCAAGCAGCAGCTCGTCGCTCGCTTCGTCTTCGAACGGCGTCTCGGTGAGGCCGTAGTGGTGCGTGTCGCCGAGCACCAGACGCCCGGCCGCCTCGCTGTGCGGCAGGCGCTGCGTGAGCATCAGGTTGACGCCGTGCTCACCGAGCGCCGGGGCCTCGCGGGCCAGCGCGTCGCGCAGCGCCTCCGCCGCCTTCGTCTGGGTGAAGCCGTCGTAGCGCAGCAGCGAGGTTCCGGTGAAGACGCCCGGGTCGATCGTGACGCCGGCCGGGGCATCCGCCTCGATCATGCGCAAGCGGCAGCGCACGACGCCGTGCTTCTCTGCTTCACCTGGGAAGAAGCGGTCGACATCGTGGCCGACGGCCACGGTGACGCGGTCGGCGGTGACGTCGCCCGCGGTGGTGACCACGCGCCCCGTCTCGACGCCGAGTACGTGCGCGCGGTAGCGGAACTCGACGCCGAGGCGTGCGAGGTGCGCGGCGAAGGCGGGCACCGCGGTCGGCGCGT
The DNA here is from genome assembly GCF_039538145.1 of Gryllotalpicola daejeonensis. Taxonomy (NCBI): domain Bacteria; kingdom Bacillati; phylum Actinomycetota; class Actinomycetes; order Micrococcales; family Microbacteriaceae; genus Gryllotalpicola; species Gryllotalpicola daejeonensis. Next base: position 1,017,392 of record NZ_BAABBV010000001.1, read on the forward strand.
CGACCCGGAGGTCGAGGCCGAGCCAGGCGCCGCCGATGGCCCCGACCGGCGCGAAGCCGAGCCGCTCGGCGACCTGTGTCGGAGTGAGCAGCAGGTTGTCGTCGGTGCGCTCGCCGACGAACTCCTCGAGCACAGCGAGCTCTTCGGCACGACGCGCGATGATCACGGTGCCGGGCGCAGAGACCGGGATGCCGGCATCCGTCGCCAGCGTCAGCCACTCCTCGCGCGCCCGCAGCGCGTACTCGTATGCGAGGCCCGACTGCGCACTTGTACAGATATGCCCGAAGTTGCGGATGCTGGCGCCGACGGCGAACTCGTCGCGTTCGAGCACGACGACTCTGAGCCCGGCGCGCACCGCGTGCCAGGCGTGCGCCAGGCCGACGATGCCGGCGCCCACGATGGCCACGTCGAAGCGGTCAGGGGCGTCGCCGGAAGCAGCAGTCACGAGTGCCACACTGTCGGACGCCGAGTGGCGGATTCCACCTAGCGCGGCACTTGTCATGAGAAGTTCAAACAGGCGTACCGGCGCGGAAACGGTGGGTGAACAAACTGGCGTCTATGCGCGACCGGGGTGCCCGTGGGCACTTGTATTGAGACCGTGCGAATGCCCATTCACGTGGTCGTCGCCGACGCGATCCGCGAGCGCATCCGCTCGGGGGAACTGGCGGTCGGCGCACCGCTTCCGTCTGAATCCGAGCTCGGCGCCCAGTTCGGCGCGAGCCGCGGGCCGGTGCGTCAGGCGCTCGCGCAGCTGCGCAACGAGGGGCTCATCGAGACGAGCCAGGGCCGGGTGCCGACCGTGCTCGGCCGCCCGCTCGCGCAGTCGATCGATGACTTCTTCTCGTTCAGCGCGTGGGTGCAGGCAACGGGGCGCACCCCGGGGCAGCACACCATCGAACTGGCCTGGCGAGTGCCGCCTGCGGCCGTCGCGGAGAAGCTGAAGCTCGCGGCATCCGATCGCGCCGTCAGCATCGTGCGTCGTCGCTCGATCGACGGTCAGCCGGCCATGCTCGAGCGCAGCTGGTACATCTCGGAGGCCGGCCGTCAGCTCTTCGACTTCGACCCGGACGACGGGTCGATCTTCGGCACGCTCATCGAGCGCGGAGTGCCGCTCGACATCGGCACCCACACGATCGACGCCGTGGCCGCGAACGTGCTCGACGCCGAGCAGCTCGAGGTGCCGCTCGGCACTCCCCTGCTGCGTGTCGAACGCGTGACCACCTCGAGCTCGGGGCAGGTCATCGAATACGCGGAAGACCGCTATCGCACCGATCGGGCGAAGCTCGCGATTCGCAACTCGCGCACCACCTCGGCCGTGTCGCGGCCGAGCATCGCTCGACTCGCCGCCCCGTCAGGGCTGGCCTGATCAGAAAGGTGGTCGCATGACCATTCGCCTCGTCTCGCTCGACATGGCGGGAACCACCATTGCCGAGGCCGGCACCGTGTATGCCGTGCTGCGCTCGACCGTCGAAGACGCCACGGGCAAGACCATCAGCGACGAGCTGCTCTCGAAGTGGGGCGGCACGAGCAAGCACGCCGCGATCGGCGGCCTGCTCGAGGCCCTCGGCGAGAGCACCGACCGGCAGGACGAGCTGTTCGAGCAGTTCCGCACCACGCTGCGGGCGCAGTACCTCGCCGACAAGCCGACCATCATCCCCGGAGTGCGGGAAGCGGTCGCCTCGCTGCGCGCCTCGGGCGTCAAGGTCGCGCTGCAGACGGGGTACTCGCGCGACGTCGCCGAGCTGCTGCTCGAGATCGTCGGCTGGAAGGTCGGCTCGGGTGACGACGCCGACGTCGATGCTCTCGTCACCTCTGACGAGGTGCCGGCCTCGCGCCCCGAGCCGTTCCTGATCTACCGCACGATGGAGCTCACCGGCGTCGACACCCCGTCAGAGGTGCTCGTCGCCGGCGACACCGCGAACGACCTCGGCGCGGGCGTCGCCGCCGGCGTGCGCTACATCGTCGGGGTGCTCACCGGCGCGTACACCGCCGAAGAGCTCGGCCGCCACCGCCACACCCACCTGCTGCCGTCGGTGGCCGACATCCCGTCGCTGCTCGAGCGAGACGGCGAACTGCCCGCTTAAAGCGCGTCGCGCCAGGCGAGGGCTGCCTTGATCGTGTCGAGGTCCTTGCGGTAGTCGGGGCCCGAGATGCCGATCGTGAAGAGGCGCACCCCGGCCTCGACGAGCGCGTCGCCTGAGGCCGCGAGGTCGCCCTTGCCGAAGGTCGACGACAGCGTGATCTCGTTGACGTCGCGGCCGACCGCCTCGCAGTGCTGCGCGAGAATCGCCTTCTTGCGGTTCAGGGTCTCGAGGTCGCTGAAGCTGTGCCAGATGTCGGCGTGCTTGGCAACGATGCGCAGGGTCTTCTTCTCTCCCCCGCCGCCGATCAGCACCGGGATGTCGCGGGTCGGCGCGGGGTTGAGCTTCGTCCAGCGCTCCTCGATGCGGGGCAGCGATTCGGCGAGCGCGTCCAGTCGCGAGCCGGCGGTGCCGAACTCGTAGCCGTACTCGTCGTAGTCGCGCTCGAACCAGCCCGAGCCGATGCCGAAGATCAGGCGGCCGGTGCCCCCGTCGCGCGCTGAGATGTGGTCGACGGACCTGGCCATGTCGGCCAGCAGCTCGGGGTTCCGGTACGAGTTGCAGGTGACCAGGCATCCGAATTCGACATGCGTGGTCTGCTCAGCCCAGGCCGCCAGCATCGTCCAGCCCTCGAAATGAAGCCCGTCGGGCTCGCCCGAGAGCGGGTAGAAGTGGTCCCAGTTGAAGAGGACGTCGACGCCGAGCTGCTCGAGCTCGACGACGGTGTCGCGGATCTGCTGGTAGGACGCGTGCTGGGGGGCGATCTGAACGCCGATTCGTACCTGGGTCACGTTCCCGACCTTATACAGATGCGCCCCCTAGCATTGAGGCCGTGACCAGCTCGACCGCGGTGCGCCCCGCACAGCGCACGCCCTTCGCCAGATACCGCCACTCGCTGTGGCTGCTGACGAAGCGCGATCTCTCGGTGCGCTACACCACGAACGCGCTCGGCTACGTGTGGTCGATTCTCGACCCGCTGCTGATGTCGCTCATCTACTTCTTCGTCTTCGTGCTGGTCATGCACCGCGGCGATCATGGCGAGCAGCCGTACATCGTGTACCTCATGGCGGGCCTGTTGCCGTGGACCTGGTTCAACAGCACGATCACGGATGCCTCGCGAGTCTTCAACAAAGAGGCGAAGCTCGTCCGCTCGGTGAAGCTCCCCCAGTCGCTCTGGGTGGCGCGCATCGTGCTGTCAAAGGGCATCGAGTATGTGGCATCCCTCGCTGTCCTCGTGATCTTCGCGGTGCTCGCCCATGCCCCTGTGACGGCCCACATCGTGTGGTTCCCGCTCGGTCTCGTGCTGCAGGCGATTCTGGTCTACGGGCTGGGGCTGATCGTCGCGCCGCTGACCGTGTTCTACAAGGACCTCGAGCGGGCGATCCGGCTGATTCTGCGGTTGCTGTTCTACGCATCGGCCGTGCTGTATTCGCCGAACGAGTGGCCGCAGGACTTCCACGGCTTCCCGATCGGGCGCATTCTCGAGCTGAACCCGCTCACCGGCATCATGGGCCTGTACCGCTGCGCGTTCTGGCCGAAGGAGCTGCAGTTCGGCCACGTGATCGTCTCGGCGGTCGGCTCGCTCGTCATCCTCGGCATCGGCATGCTCGTGTTCCGCCGCTCGGTGCCCGCCGTCTTGAAGGAGATGTGATGGTCGCGGTGGATTCCACGCCGGCCGTCGCGACCGGCGGCAGCGGTGCTGTCATCGAGGTGCGCGGCCTCGGCATCCATTTCAAGCGCAACAAGCGCGCCAAGCGGTCGTTCAAGGACCTGTTCTCGTCGCGCAGGCGCCGAGCGCGCCCCGACGAGTTCTGGGCGCTGCGGAACGTCTCGTTCGACATCCGCCCCGGAGAGGCCATCGGCGTCGTCGGGCGCAACGGCCAGGGCAAGTCGACATTGCTGAAGCTGATCGCCGGAGTGCTGATTCCCGACGAGGGGTCGGTGCGGGTGCGCCAGGGTGTCGCGCCGCTGATCGAGATCACGGGCGGGTTCGTCGACGACCTGTCGGTGCGCGACAACGTCTATCTGACCGCCGGCCTGCACGGCATGACGAAGCGGCAGATCGACGCGAAGTTCGACGAGATCGTCGCGTTCGCCGAGATCCCGGGCTTCCTCGACACGCCCTACAAGCACCTGTCGTCCGGAATGAAGGTGCGCATCGCGTTCAGCGTGATCACGCAGCTCGAAGAGCCGATTCTGATCGTCGACGAGGTGCTCGCGGTCGGCGACAAGGCGTTCCGAGAGAAGTGCTACGCGCGCATCGAGGAGCTGCTCGCCGCCGGGCGCACGCTGTTCTTCGTGTCGCACTCCGAGCGCGACCTGCGCCGGTTCTGCTCACGCGGGCTCTACCTGAAGAAGGGCGAGCTCGTGATGGACGGCGCGATCGACGACGTGCTCGACCGCTACAACGCGGACTACAACATGGGGCCGGCCGCCTGACACTCGACCGTTGAGGAGCACGCGGAGATCGCGGGGCGCCCTTCCGTCTCGACCGTTGAGGAGCACGCGGAGATCGCGGGGCGCCCCTTCCGTCTCGATCGTTGAGGAGCACGCGAAGCTTGCGGAGCGCGCGTCTCGAAACGATGCCCACACGCCGTCCCCTCGCGCGCACTTGCACGAAAGCACCAATTTTGCGTTGCGCGCCTCTTCCCCAGCACAGGCACGTCGCGCCCGCCGCTTCCCACGTTTCGAGCGGTGGTGTCGGATGCCGCACCTAACGTCCGTCGCATGACAGACGTGCCGCTTGCCTATCCCGTTCCGTGGCTCTTCATTCGAGACCACGCGCCGACCTACGGCTTGAAGAATGCGAGCCTCGAGACGCTGAGGCATGTGTGGGTCGCGGTGATCGGGTCGGGCAGCGTGCCGGACCACACACCGATGGTCGTTGCGCCCGGCGAGACGGTCTGGGTTCCTATCGAGGGCGACGACCTCGCCTGGGATTCGTTCTTGAACGTGAGGTGGCGCCGGGAAGACGGCAGTGAATACCTCTGGCGCGCAGCCTTCTAGTCAGCGACCCGAGCGCTTGGCATCTCGCCGCTTCTTGAGCTCGTCAAGCGGCTCGCGCGGAGCGGTTCGCTCCTTCGCCGGCGGCGTCATCGACTCATCGATGCCGTCGACGAGCTTCGCGAGCGGCACGCCTAGGGCGCCTGCGATGCGAAGCATGTTGTGGAGATTCGGATTCCTGTAGCCCAGCTCGATCTTGCGATAGCTCGCCTCATCGATCTCTGCTTCCTCGGCGATCTGGCGCTGCGAAGCGCCGAGCTCCTTGCGCTCGTTCTGCAGCTTCCGGCCAAAGGCTTCCGCGGCAGACGAGATCGGTTCGGGCATGTCCTGAGCGTGCCGCCCGGATGCGGGTAAGCGAAGGTCAACGGCATCCCGTACGTTAACGACACAGGCGTTTTTGTCCTGTTGTTGCTTTGACAGGGAGTGTGCCAGTGGCTTCCAAGACCACCCGGACTCAGACGAAGACTCTCGAACAGACGTTATGGGAAGCCGCCGACAAGCTCCGCGGCAACCAAGAGCCGAGCGAGTACAAGCACATCGTGCTCGGGCTCGTCTTCCTGAAGTACATCTCCGACCGATTCGAAGAGCGCCGCAAGGCGCTGGAGAGTGAGCTCGAGACCGACGGCATCAAGCCAGAGCGCCGCGCAGAGTTCCTCGAGAGCCGCGACGAGTACACCAGCCAAAACGTCTTCTGGGTCCCCGAGGATGCCCGCTGGTCGTCAGTTCAGGCGAAGGCGAAACTTCTGTCGATCGGTGAAGACATCGACCGCGCGATGGACCTCATCGAGAAGGAAAATGCAAGCCTTCGCGGAGTACTCCCCCGAAACTACGGTCGCGACGGCCTCGACAAGCGCCGCCTCGGCGAGCTCGTCGATCTGATCGGCGGCATCGGCTTCACGACGACGGACGATCACGGCGCGGACGATGTGCTCGGCCGCGTCTATGAGTACTTCCTCGGCCAGTTCGCCGGCAAAGAGAGCGGCAAAGACGCCGGTGCCTTCTACACGCCACGCTCGGTCGTGAAAACGCTGGTGGAGATGCTGGAACCGTTCCACGGGCGCGTGTACGACCCGGCGGCCGGCTCAGGTGGCATGTTCGTGCAATCCGCCGACTTCGTGAAGGCCCATGGCGGCAGCCGCACGGACATCTCGGTCTACGGCCAGGAGTTCGTCGACACGACCTGGAGACTCGCAAAGATGAACCTTGCCCTTCGGGGCATTGAAGCGGATATGGGTACACATTCTGCCGACTCCTTTCTCGAGGATCTGCACCCCGACCTGCGAGCCGACTTCGTCATCGCGAATCCGCCGTTCAACGTGTCGGACTGGTGGCACCCGCGCCTTGCTAATGACCCGCGCTGGGTCTACGGCACTCCCCCGCAGGGCAATGCGAATTTTGCGTGGGTGCAGCACTTCATCTACCACCTGAGCCCCAAGGGGACTGCAGGCTTCGTGCTCGCGAACGGTTCCCTGAGCTCAAAGACGGGCGGTGAGGGCGAGATACGCCAACGCCTCGTCGAAGCGGACCTCGTCGATTGCATCGTCGCTATGCCCGACAGGCTCTTCTTCAACACAGCCATCCCCGTCTCGCTCTGGTTCATTTCGAAGGACCGCCACGGAGGCGAGCACCGCCGCCGAACTGGCGAGGTCTTGTTCATCGACGCTCGCGGACTCGGTTCGATGGCGACCCGTCGACTCCGTGAACTCAGCGACGAAGACATCGAGCAGATTGCGGACACGTATCACTCTTGGCGAACCGAAGGGGGCACTTACGAAGACATACCGGGCTTTGCGGCATCGGCGCCGTTCGCGGAAATTGCTCGACGTGACTTCGTACTGACCCCGGGACGCTACGTCGGCTCCAGGGCAGAAGCAGTAGACGATGAACCGATCGCCGAAAAGCTCGCACGCTTGCAAGCGCAGTTGTTTGCGGAGTTCGATCGTGGCGGCGAGTTGGAGCAAGAGATCCGCGCTCGGCTCACCGAGTTGCAGTCATGACTTGGCTCAAGACCACCATCGGTGACGTCTTGCCATTTAAGTACGGCAGGGGACTCCCGGAGCGTGAGCGGTCAGGCAGCGGCCAATTCCGAGTTGTGGGTTCGGGCGGCGTTGCTGGGTCTCATTCCTTCGCGTTGACATCCGGGCCGAGCGTCGTCATCGGGCGAAAGGGTTCAATCGGAGCCGTGTACTACTTCGCCGAACCCGTCTGGCCGATCGATACCACGTTCTATGTTCAGGGCAGTGCATCCGTGGATGCCCGGTTCGCGTACTACCTGTTGGGTCAATTGCCGCTCGACAAAATGAACAGCGACAGTGCCGTGCCTGGACTAAACCGTGCGCACGCCGAGAGCATAGAAATCGAACTACCTCCGATAGTTCAGCAACGCGAAATCGCGGCGACCTTGGGCGCACTAGACGACAAGATCGATTCGAACCAGGACTTCGCGGCATCGACCCTCGAACTTATCCGTGCGGGGGTAGAGGGGTCGATTACTGCCGACAGTGAAAAAATCCCTGTCTCGGGACTCGCAGAATTCGTGAACGGTGGCGCCTACACAAAGGGCGCAACGGGAGCGGGACGGATGGTGATCCGCATCGCCGAACTAAATTCGGGACCCGGCGATTCAACGGTCTATACGGACCTCGAGGTACCAGACAACCGGATGGCCCGGCCAGGAGACATATTGATGGCTTGGTCGGGGAGCTTGGGGGTTCATCGGTGGTCCCGCGACGAAGCGATCATCAATCAACATATCTTCAAGGTCCTACCTTACGACTATCCCGAATGGCTGGTGTACGACCGGATTCAGACGGCCATGCCGACCTTCCGCGCAATTGCGAGGGACAAAGCCACAACGATGGGGCACATTCAGCGACGGCACCTCATCGAAACGGTCATCAGCCTGCCATCACGCACTGCGACGGACGAATTAGACCGGGTGTTCGGCCCGCTCTGGCAGAGGCTCCTCGTAGCTGAACGCGAGAGTATTACCCTCGCAAAATTGCGAGACGCACTTATTCCCGAGTTGCTAAGTGGGCGGACGCGGACCCCAAGCGGGCTGGATGAGTGATGGCTGTGTCGCCGACCGTGTCGACCGCGATTATCAGCGGACTGGCGTCGATCATCTTGATCGCGACCTTGACAATCATCGCCGCTCGAAATTCGTCTGACCAACATTGGCTGCTGCGCGTATCGCTGTTGCCGCTCGTCGGCGCTGTCCTTTTCGGTCTCTGTTCGGCTTACGCGCTTCTGCTTCGGTTCGCTTTTGGCGCCAAGGATTTCAGATTGCAGGCGGGATCGAGTTCAAGCCCGATCGTTGTCGCAGCCACATTGATTGCCGGCGGCCTTACTGCCGCCTACGCGGTCCTTCGTCTTCGCGCGCACCTCGTGTCAGAAGAACGAGGACGCCTCGACCGCAACGAGGACCGACGCGCCATCGAGAAGCATCGCAGCGATCAAGAGATCGCCTTCGTTGAGCGCTTCTCGAAAGCCGTTGCACTCCTGTCCGCCGATCAATCCATTTCACGGATCGCGGGAGCGCACCTGATTCTCGCGCTCGGCGATGAATGGCCCAATGGCGCCCAGCGGTGCTTGGATGTTCTGCTTTCCCATCTGCGTGGCATCCATGAGACGCACGCCCTCGAAGCTGAGTCATCCAGCTCTCGCGGAGTAGTTGACGAGATCCGCCTGATAACAGACGAAGTATTCAGGCGACTGCGTGCAAACGGCCCAGCGTGGGATGTCGTGGCTGGTGACTTTAGCGAGACCGCTCTCGCAAGCGTCGACTTGGAAGGGATCAAGCCGCTCCACCTTCTAGACCTCCGACGAGCTCATGTTCTGGGCAATGTAGCCATCCCTGAGGGGAGCACGCTCACTGTGCCGAGCATGGAGGGCCTTGTCTGTGACGGCCAACTTGACCTCGTGTGGTCCGCAGGTTGGACGGGCCTCAATATCGCAAAGGCCGAGATCGCAGGCTCAGTCAGTGTCACCGGAAGACTCCTGGGTGACCCAATCGACGCGACCGGCTTGCGGGCGGAGTCATTGTTGCTGGCCTTTGAGTCCATACAGGCGGACGTCCTCATGGAAACAGCCAAGATCGAGCGCGACTTGGTCATCGGAAACCCCGGGTTAGGCTGCGAGTTTGGAACGGAGCGAGCACCGGTCAGCGTCTTGTTGAGCAATTCTTCCTTTGAGACTCTGGTCATGCAGCGCGCAGCGCGCGGGCCGCGGCTCGATCTGCGAGACGCCGTTGGCGCGGTCGACCTCAGCTATTCAAGCTTCGAATTCGAGGTAGATGCGAGCCACCTCGATGCAGGTAGCGGGCTCTCCCTTCACGGCGCCCGGTTCGACGGCCCGCTCGTCCTGGACGGCGCGGTTGTTCCGGCGACAGTTGATCTGGAGGGTGTCATCCTGTCAGCTGCCGCTCGGAACGCCCTTCAGTCCTCGGAGTTCCCATTCCGCGATCTCGTTCTTGGGATCGGGAAATCTTCGGCTTCGCCCCGAAGCCTCGCGGACGACCGCCCTTTCGATTGGAAGGACGCACTGAACCCCCTCAGACAGGAACTAGGAGTGGCGTTCCTGCAAGAGCTCGAAGCCCGCATGTCCTTGATCGAGGCGAATCTCCCAGTCGATTGGCCGGCAAAGCCCTCGTTTACCGCGCATGTCATGAGCGAAGTGGCTCGCGCAGCCGCGCGCGCCGACGCGCCCGCCGCCTCCAAATATGCCGTAGAGAGCGCATTACGAGCTCTGATAGAAGAACCTCAGACGGCATGGTCGGGCCGATGATTCAAGTAGACGAGTCGACCGTTGAAGAAGCTGCACTCGAGTACTTCGCGCAGTTGGGGTATCACACGGCGTGGGGTCCGAACCTCGCGCCCGGCGAAATCGGCGCGGAGCGCACGTCGTTCGAGCAGGTGTACCTACTTGGTCGGATGCGCACCGCGCTTTCGCGTATCAACCCGACACTCGATCGTGATCTGATCCAGGCTGCAATCACTCGTCTCCAACGGCCGGAGTCGCAGCATCCGATCGATGAAAACGCGCGCGTCCACGAGCTGATCGCCAACGGGGTTCCGGTCGAGCATCGTGAACGCGACGGGCGGCTGCGGACCACGCGAGTGTGGCTCGTCGACTTCGAGCACCCCGAGCGCAATGACTGGCTCGCCGTGAACCAGTTCTCGATCAAAGAGAACGGGAAGACGCGCCGGCCGGACGTGCTCGTGTTTCTCAATGGTGTTCCGGTTGCGTTGCTCGAACTCAAGAACCCGGCCGCTCAGCACGCGACGCTTCGGAACGCGTGGAACCAGATTCAGACCTACCGGCACGACATCCCCTCGATCTTCGTGCCCAATGCGGTGACCGTGATCTCAGACGGCACCAGCTCTGCGATGAGCAGCTACACGGGAGCGTGGGAGCACTACGCACCGTGGAAGACGATCGAGGGCCGCGAGGTGGTCAGCGATCGGCCATCGCTCGAGGCGCTGATCAAGGGCGTCTTCGACCAGCGCCGCTTCCTCGACATCGTCCGCAACTTCATCGTGTTCTCGGACGAGACCGTGCCCGACGTGAAGACCGGCCAGGAGATCCGCACGCTCGTGAAGCGCGTCGCGAAGTACCACCAGTACTGGGCAGTGAACGCGGCGGTCGAGAGCACCGTGAAGGCGTCCGGCGTCGACGGCGACCGGCGCGGCGGCGTGGTCTGGCACACGCAGGGCTCCGGCAAGAGTTTCGAGATGGTCTTCTACGCGGCGAAAATCATGCGCGACGCGCGCATGGCGAACCCGACCCTCGTGTTCCTTACCGACCGCAACGATCTCGACGACCAGCTGTTCGGTGAGGTCTTCGCCCCCGCCCGCATTCTTCCCGAGACGCCGGTGCAGGCGGACACGCGTGCCGACCTGCGCACGAAGCTGCGACGCGCTTCGGGCGGGATCGTGTTCACGACCCTGCAGAAGTTCCGGCCGGGTGAGGACGGCGACATGAACCCCGTGCTCACCGACCGACGCAACGTGGTCGTGGTCGCGGATGAAGCGCACCGCTCGCAATACGGCTTCTCGGAGACTCTCGACAAAGACGGCCGGCTCAAGGCCGGTCTCGCGAAGCACCTTCGCGACGCGCTTCCCAATGCGACCTACCTCGGCTTCACTGGCACGCCGATCGAGTCGACGGACCGCTCGACGCGATCGGTCTTCGGGGACTACGTCGACGTCTACGACCTGACCCGCGCGGTCGAAGACGGCGCCACCGTCAAGATCTACTACGAACCCCATCTGATCAAGGTCGAGCTCTCAGACCGGGAACTCGCATCGCTCGACGAGCAGGCTGACGAGATCACCGAGCAGGTCGAAGAACGGGCGGCTGACGAGGTGAAGTCGCGTTGGTCACGGCTTGAGGCGATCGTCGGGGCGGATGCCCGGCTCACGCTTGAGGCACAATTCATCGTCGACCACTGGGAGAAGCGCCGCGAGGCGATGAGCGGCAAGGGCATGATCGTCGTGATGAGCCGCCGCATTGCCGTCGCGCTCTACAACAAGATCGTCGAACTTCGACCCGACTGGCATTCCGACGATCCTGCAACGGGGAAGATCAAGGTCGTCATGACCGGATCCGCCGCCGATCCGCAGGAGTTCCAGCCTCACCTTTACGACAAGCAGACCCGCAAGGCGCTGAAGGCTCGGGCGAAGAATCCGGCCGATCCGCTGGAACTGGTGATCGTTCGCGATATGTGGCTCACAGGGTTCGACGCGCCCGCCATGCACACGATGTACGTGGACAAGAGGATGCAGGGCGCCGGCCTGATGCAGGCGATCGCTCGCGTGAATCGCACCTTCGGTGCCAAGAATGGCGGAGTAATCGTCGACCTCATCGGCGTCTACGGTGACCTGCAATCAGCTCTCGCGGAGTATTCGCCTTCGGATCGTGATCAGGCGGGCATCCCAATCGACCAGATCGTCGATGTCATGATCGAAAAGCACGGCATCGTGCGCGATCTGCTGCACGGGATCAAATACGACTCCTCTCCCACCCTTTCGCCGTCCGGACTGCTTGAGGAACGCGCACGGGTCGTCGACTTCGTCTTGGGCGACCCGGATCGCACCTCGCGCTTCAACGACCAGGTTCTCGCGCTGGTGAAGGCGTTCACGCTCGCTGCCGCGAGGGATGAGGCAATCGCCATTCGCAATGACGTGCGACTCTTCGCCGACGTTCGCGTCGCCGTACTCAAGGCGTTGAATCCTGACTCGACGCCCAGTGATCGGTCACCTGTCGAGGTCGACGCCGCTATCGGGCAATTGGTCAATGAGGCGATCACCGCGGATCAGGTCGTCGACATCTACCAACTCGCGGGAATCGAGACGCCGGAACTGTCGATCCTGTCCGACGAATTCCTGGACTCACTCGCCCACAGGGAGAAGCCGAACCTGCAGCTCGGGCTTCTGCGGCGCTTGCTCAACGACCAGATCAAAACGGTGCAACGGAAGAACCTCGTGCAGAGCCGGAAGTTTTCGGAACTGCTCGACGAGGCCGTGAACCGATACACGAATCGGGCGCTGACGACCGCCGAAGTCATTGCCGAGCTGGTGAAGCTTGCGAAGCAGCTGCGCGACGAACATGCCCGCGGGAACCAGCTGGGACTGTCTGAGGACGAGGTCGCGTTCTATGACGCCGTCGTCCAAAACAATTCGGCAGTACTCGAACTCGGCGACGATACTCTGAAGGCCATCGCCCGTGATCTAGTGAAGACGGTTCAGGAGTCCGCGACGATCGACTGGAATCTGAAGGACTCCGTTCGTGCCGCGTTGCGAGCCAAGGTGCGCCGGTTGCTCGCGAAGTACGACTACCCGCCTGATGCGGAAGAACGCGCGGTCGAACTCGTCCTTGAGCAGGCCGAGCTCACGGCGCGGCACGACAACGCGTAGGTCGGATCTCGCCCAGCACAGGCCAGTGTTGAGTGCACTTCGCCGCAATCCGTCCTTCGTCGCGCATGCGCTTCCGAACGCGCCGAGTACTCTCACCGTAACTACAATGTGGCTACATGAGAGGGAAGCTCGTGAAGATCGGAAATTCGCAAGGTTTCAGGGTGCCGAAACCTCTCCTTGAGCAGGCGGGGCTGACGGGTGAAGTGGAATTCACGGTCCTACCCGAGGGGCTGCTGGTCTCGCCGGTTGAAGAGCACGATTCGGGCAATCTGTTCATCTTCGCCGGCAAATCCGCGCTCGAGGAACTGAATACGCCTGAAGAGGATGCCGCATGGGCGTTCTTGCAGTAGGTGACGTTATCGCCGTCGACTTTCCATTCACCGACGGCAGCCGGTTGAAGCGGCGCCCTGCCATGGTCGTCGCGGCGGCGCCCCGTGGGGACGCAGTGGTCAGTTACATCACCTCCCAGCCGCAGACGGGCGCCGTCCTCCTGCCGGCAAGAGCCGTCGAACAAAGCGGCGGGGGCCTTCCTCGCGACAGCTACGTTCGCCCCGAGAAGCTCTATACCATCGGGCCCTCAGCAGTCGTTCGGCGGCTGGGTTCCGCCGATCCGGACGTCGTCGACACCGTGCTCGAGCGGCTGCGCGAGCTGTTCAGTCGGAGTTGAGCGCCTCGAACTCCTCGTCGAAGCCGTCCAGCGGCTTCGACTGGTCGCGGCGCACACGATGGCGGTCGCGCAGCAGACGCTCGCGCCAGAATCGGCTCTCGGCGACGTCGAGGCCGCGCAGACCGATCGTGTACCAGCGCTCGGCCAGCGCCAACTGGTCGCCGAGCTCGAACGCGTCGCCGATCATCTCGGCGATCGCCGGGTCGGATGCCGCCGCGTGACGCGCCTCATCGGCCACCGCACGCGCCTCGTCGACCGCACCGAGCCCCAGGTGGGCGCGGACGAGCGAGACCACCCCGTCCCACGAGCCGGGCTCCGAGGCATCCGCCGCCTCATGCGCCACCGCAAGCGCCCGCTCATCGTCACCCGCAGACAGGAAATCGTCGGCGGCGACCGACAGCACATAGGAACGCGACAACCCCGGCGCGAGCGCGAACGCCTCAGTGTCGGTAGCCCACGCGTACTCCGTCTCGGCCCGCTCGCGCAGCTGCGCGGGCGATGCGCGGCGCAGAACCAGACCCTCCTGCAAGCTGTCAAGCATCTCGGCAGTAATGGGCGTCACAGCCATAGCTCGAACATAGCCGCCTAGACTCGCCGCATGGCTCGCAAGGGGAAACCGGGTAAGTCGAAAGAGCTCGTCAAGATCGACAAGCAGGGTCAGGTCACCGGGCGCCTGCTGCCGAACACGGTGGAGAAATCCGTCGACAAGCTGATGGGCTTCCATCGCCCCGGCGTCGTCGCGCACATCAATGGGATCCGCCGCAAATATCCCGACGCCAGCGTCCAGCAACTGCACTGGGTGCTCGAGCGGCGCTACCTCGCCGCCGTCACGACCACCGGAGCCGCGACCGGCGCGACCGCCGTCGTGCCCGCGATCGGCACCGTGACGGCCCTCGCGCTCTCAGCCGCTGAGACAGTCGCATTCCTCGAGGCGACCGCGCTCTTCGCGCAGTCCGTCGCCGAGCTGCACGGCATCACGGTCGACGAACCCGAGCGCACGCGCAGCCTCGTGCTCGCGCTGATGCTCGGCAAAGAGGGCAGCGACATCATCAAGCAGTTCGGCTTCGAGGTGCTGAACGAAGACGTCACACGCGCCGGCTACTGGGGCGCGATCGTCAACGACTCGCTGCCGAGCGCTTTCGTGGCACCTCTGCTGAACCGCCTCAAGACCGCGTTCTTCAAGCGCGTCGCCGCGCACCAGGCCGGCTCGATCATCGGCCGCGCCCTGCCGTACGGCATCGGCGCCGTGGTCGGCGGCATCGGCAACAACGTGCTGGGCCGCCGCGTGGTCAAAGCCGCACGCGAAGCGTTCCCGCCCGCCGACGTGATCGTGCTCGACGACGAGGTCGCCAAGCGCGCGCTCAAGGCGAAGCGGGGCTGATCAGTTCCCCGCGGTCAGTCTGCGTGCGCCGCCGCGAAGCGCTCCCACTCCGCCATGAGGAACTCGATCGCCTCATGGAAGCGCTTGGTCGCCGCGCCCTGCGTGGTGTCACCGAAGTAGTGCTCGACCCATTTCCGAAGGCGCGCTGCCGCCGCGGCATCGTGCGACATCGTGTCGATGAGTGAGGCGACGAAAGGGGCATCGGATGCTTCGAGCCAGTCCGCGTCGGACAGATAGCCGCCCTCGTCGATCTCGGCCTCGGGGTTCACGGGCCGCGTGACGAGCAGCGGCTTGCCGGAGGCCAGCCGGTCGTACACCATCGCCGAGATGTCGACGATCGCCATGTCGGCGACCGCGAGCTGCCAGCCGAGCTCCGGCCCGTCGTCGAAGACGTGGTGCGCGCCGGGATCGGCCGCGTTGGCCGCCTTCAGTGCGGCGATGATGCGGTGGTTCGCCTCGCCGTATTCGCGAACGACGGCGCCGCTGCGCGGGTGCGGGCGATAGATGACGCGGTAGCGCGGGTCGGCGATGAGCGCCCTGACGAGCGCTTCGCCGTGGCTGACCACCGAGCCGTACGCCGCGGCCGGCCGGTCGCCCTCCCACGTCGGTGCGTAGAGCACGACCTTCCGCTCGTCAGGCGTGAACGGCAGCTTGCCCGAGTAGTGGTCGGCCTGCGGGCGACCGATCTTGATCGCGCGCTTGTCGAGGTCGTAGTCCCAGAGCACCCTGCCGAGACGGGCGAGCGCGGCATCCCCCGCAACCAGCGCGTAGTCATACGCCTTGAACTGGTTCGTGGTCATGTACATCTTGTCGCTCTCACCGTGATTGATGAACACGTGCCAGCGACGGCCGTAGCGCATCATCTGGAAGTTGCGCATGTTCTGGTTCACGTAGAGCACGATGCGGATGTCCTGCGAGGCGAGGAACTGCTCCATGTCGACGACGGTCTTCACATAGGCGACGGGCACCGGGGATTCCCGCAGCAGCGGCTCAGCGCCCGTGATCGACCGCGACATGATCACAACGGGCCACGTCTTCGCGAGCTCGGCGAGCGGCTTGTACCACTGGCGCACCTGATAGAGGTTGACGTCGCCGTCGGCGAAGTACACCGCGATCTTGAACATGTTGTCGGGCAGCGGCGGGGCACCCTCGAGCCGGGCGCGGTACCACGCGCGGGCGCGGCGCTGCGCGAGCGCCTTGCGCACGAGTCGAACAGCGGAGCGCGCGTCCTTCAGAAGTCCCATCGACTCTGAGGGTACCGGCGCCGCCCATGCGGGCGCTGATACCGTTTGGGGCATGGGTCGCTTCACCTTCGCAGCGGGCAACGTGCGCAAGATCGCGGCTCTTCCCCTCTACGGGTTCGGCCGTGTCGCGGCATCCCTCGTGCCACGCCGCCCCGGGCTCTGGGTCTTCGGCTCCGGCATCGGCGTCGGCGAGGGTGCGCTGGCCGTTCTGCAGCACGTGCGCGCGCACGATGCGAACGCGCGCGTCGTCTGGCTGGCGCGCAATCAGAGAGATGTGGCGGATGCCCGCCGCCTCGGCGTCCCCGCCGCAATGCGGTACTCATGGCGCGGCTTCCGGCTGACGCTGCGCGCCCAGGTGCTGGTCGTGACGCACGGCTTCGGCGACGTGAACCGCTTCGCGACGCACGGCGCCTTCGTCGTGAACGTCTGGCACGGCATCCCCTTCAAGCGCCTGCGCATCGACTCGCCCGAGGCGATGCGCGTTCCCGTGATCGGCCGTCTGCCCATCGTCGGCCGGCTGGTGCGGCAGGCGTACGGCCGCTCGGGCCGCGGCATCTCGCTGTTCTCGACCGCATCGCCGCTTGCCGCGGCACGCATCCGCTCGGCCTTTGCGCTGACCGAGCGGCAGGCGGTCGTCACCGGCGACCCGCGCGACGACGTGCTGCTCGCCGGGTCGCCTGACGCTCGCGAGCGGGCGGCGCGCGAGCGCATCGCGATCGCGCTGAACGAGCCCCGCGCGCTCAGCTCGCGCATCGTCATGTACGCGCCCACCTGGCGCGACGGGCGTGCGCACCCCGCCGTGCCGACCGCCGAGGAGTGGATCGAGCTCGACGCCCTGCTCGAGCGCACGGACTCGCTGCTCGTGATCCGGTCGCACCCGCTCGGGCGCGGCGACTTCGCCACCGGGGTCGCCGCCAGCGACCGGGTCGCCCTGCTCGGCGCCGACCTGCAGCCCGACATCACGCCGGTACTGCCCGCGGTCGACACGCTGATCACCGACTACTCGTCGATCGCGTTCGACTTCGCACTCACGGGCGGAGCGATCCTGTTCCTCGCACCCGACGTCGCCGAATACGTGGGGCGACGCGGCGCATATGAGCCGTATGCCGACTTCTCGGGTGGCCGCGAGGTCGCAAGCTGGACGTCGCTGCTTCCCGTGCTGAGCGGAGCACTGACGGATGCTTCCGCCCGCGCACCCTACGTCGAGCACGCCGCCTGGCTGGCAGACCGCTATCACTCCTTCCACGACGGTCGGGCGACCGAGCGGCTTGTCGAACTGATCGGCCGCAGGCTCGCGGGCGAGGCCGACGCGATGCCACCGGCCGCTCCGTCGCTCGCGGCCGCTGCGCCGTTGCGGGTGGACGCGGTGCGGGTAGAGGCTGCGGGCGCTTCCTACGCGCTGATCGTCGAAGGGCCCGTCGCCGGCACCGCGCCAGTGCGCGCGCTGCTGCGAGGCACGCGCGCGGTGCTGACCGGGTCGGTCGCCGTCGACGGCGATCGCTGGCGCGCCCGCGTGCCACTCGAGGTCGCCGTCTGGGGGTCCGAGCCGACTCCCCCGCGCTCGGGTGAATATGCCTTGACGGTCATGGGCGCCGGCGGTCACCCGGTGGAGCTCGAAACCGTGGCGGCGCTGCCGCCCGCCCGGCGCTACGCGAACTCCTTCCGGCTTGCCGTGAGCGCCGCCCGCGGCGCGATCGCCGTCGACCTCGGCGCCCCCCTCGCCGACGACGAAGTCGGGGCCGCGAACCAGCGCCGTCTGCAGGCCGCCTACCGCTCGAACACGGACCCGCTCGAGCAGGCGGTGTTCTTCGAGAGCTACTTCGGCAACAACGTCTCGTGCAACCCGCTCGGCATCGACCGTGCGCTGGCGGCGTCGCACCCAGAGGTCACGCGCTACTGGTCGGTCGCCGACGCGTCGGTGCAGGTGCCCGAGGGCGCCGTGCGCATCATCGAGGGAAGTGCGGAGTGGTGGCACGCTCGCGCCACGTCGCGCCTGCTCGTCGTCAACGACTGGCTGCGCAAGCGCTGGCACAAGAAGCCCGGCCAGACGGTGCTGCAGACGTGGCACGGCACGCCTCTCAAGAAGCTCGCGCTCGACAAGGCCGGGCTGCGCGTGCGGGCGCGGCTCGCCGCCCTCGCCGAGAGCTCCCGCTGGGACATCCTGCTCGCCCAGAACCCGTTCAGCGCCGACATATTCCGCTCTGCGTATGCCTTCCGCGGGCCCGTGTGGGAAGAGGGCTACCCCCGCAACGACGTCGTTGCGCAGGGCGAGCTCGGCCCCGAGGTGCGCGCGCGGCTCGGCATCGACCCCGGCGACACCGTCGTGCTGTACGCGCCGACGTGGCGCGACGACCGGCCTGGCGCCGTCGACCACCTCGACGTCGCGGCCTTCGCGCGCCGGCTGGGCCCGGGTTTCGTCACGCTGATCCGCGGTCACTCGCGGACGCTGCAGCCCGGGGCATCCGTCACCGCCCCCGGCGTCATCGACGTGACCGGCTACCCCGAGATCAGCGAGCTCTACCTCGCCGCCGATGTGCTCATCACGGACTACTCGTCGGTCATGTTCGACTTCACCGTGACCGGCAAGCCGATCTTCTTCTACGTGCCCGACTTCGAGCACTACCGCGACCAGACGCGCGGCTTCACCTTCGATCTGTTCCCGGTCGCGCCCGGCCCGGTCACGACGAGCCTGACCGAGCTGGCGGACGCCGTGACGGATGCCTCCGCCGCGGCCGGCACGCATGCGACGCGCTACGACGAGTGGCGCCTGCGGTTCAACCCCCGCGATGACGGTCACGCCGGCGAGCGCGTCGTCGAGCGGATCTTCCGCGAAGGGCTGCTTTAGCCCGGCGTCAGCGCCCCGTGAACTCCGCGAGGTTCCGCGTGAGCTTGAGGAACCCGAGGATGAAGCCGATGCCCCACGTGAAGTGGATCACCGGCAGCACCACCACGAACCACGCCATCGCGCGCAGCCCGTGCGACCGTGCGATCACGCTCGAGAGCACCACGACCAGCAGATAGCCCAACGGGATCACGAAGCCGAGCAGCCACCACGGCGAGAGCCCTGCGAGGCATCCCGCGATGATCCCGAGCACGATGAGCACGACCGCCACCGGCGGCGCCCAGTAGCGCAGGCCGTTGTTCGCCGGGAAGCGCCGAGCGAGCTCGCCGCGCCACACGCCGGTCGAGAAGAACTGGCGGCCGAGGGCGAGCACACTCGCCCGCGGGCGGTAGCCGACCTTCAGCGCGGGGGTGAACCACACGGTGCCGCCCCGCGAGCGGATGCGTCGGTTGAGCTCCCAGTCCTGGCCGCGTTTGAAGCCCTCGTCGAAGAGGCCCGCGTCGATCAGGCTCTGCCGGCGGAAGACGCCGAGATAGACCGTCTCGGCCGGCCCCTCTTTGCCGCTCGTGTGGTGGCGGGTGCCGCCGAGGCCGATGCGGCTGCCGTAGGCGACGGCCACCGCCTGCTCGAAGGGCGTGACGCCGCGGGCATCCATCACCCCTCCGACATTGTCGGCGCCCGTGCGCCGCATGACCTCGACGGCCGTGCGCGTGTAATCGGCGGGCAGGATCGAGTGCGCGTCGACGCGCACGACCACCGGGTAGCTGGATGCCTCGATCGCACGGTTGAGGCCCGCGGGGGTAGAGCCGTCGGGGTTCCGCACCACCGTGAGGCGCGGTTCGGCGGCGAGAAGGGCCGCCACCGCGGCATCCGTGCCGTCGGTGCTCGGGCCGAGCGCGAGCACGACCTCAGACGGCCCGGCGTAGTCCTGGGCGAGAAGGCTCGCGACCGCCGCCGCCACATGCTGCTCTTCGTTGAGAACGGGCATCACATACGAGACGCCGGGCAGCTCGCCCAGATCGGGAATGTCGTGCGGCATGTATTCCAGTCGTTCGCGCGGAGCTCCAGCCTACCAATCGGCAGGCTGGAGCTCGCGTGGACCGGAGTGCCCCGTTAGGGCGCTCTCGTTACGACTTGGGCGTGTAGGTGCCGAGCGTGACGTCTGCCTGGTACGTCTTGCCGTCACGCACGTAGGTGACCTTGATGGTCGAGCCGGATGCCGCAGAGCGCACCTGCGCCGTCAGGTCGTCCGAGCTGGTGATCGGCACGTCGCCCACCTTGGTGACCACGTCGCCGGCCTTCAGCCCCGCGTCGGCGGCGGCGCTGCCGGAGTTCACCGACTCGATGCGGGCGCCGACGGTGGTGGCATCCGATTGCGCTGCCGCGTTGCTCACGGTCGCGCCGAGCAGGCCGTGCGTCGCCTTGCCGTTGCTCTTCAGCTCGTCGGCGATGCGGTGCGCGACAGACGCGGGGATCGCGAAGCCGACGCCGATGTTGCCTGACTGGCTGGTCGAGTCGCTGCTCGAGCTCGTGCTGGCGATGGCGACGTTGATGCCGACCAGCTCGCCGTTGTCGTTGAGCAGAGCGCCGCCCGAGTTGCCGGGGTTGATCGCCGCGTCGGTCTGAATGGCCGGCACGAAAATGCTGTTGTCACTCGAGGACTGCTGGCCCTGGTCGAACGGGTTGCTGCCGCCGAAGCCTCCGCCGAACGGGTTCTGGTCGTCGTTGCCGCCGCTGCCGCCCTGGGGCGCGGCGCTCGACTGCAGCGTGACGCTGCGGTTGAGGGCGCTGACGATGCCGTCGGTGACGGTGCCCTGCAGACCGAGGGGCGCGCCGATCGCGATGACCTGGTCGCCGACGTTGAGCTTCGACGAGTCGCCCCAGCTGATCGGGGTGAGTCCCTTGGCGTTGTTCAGCTTGATGACTGCGAGGTCGTCGGTCGGGTCGGTGCCGATGACCTTGGCCGTGTAGAGCGAGCCGTCGTTGGTCTGCACCTGGATCTGACCGTTGCCCTCGTCGCCATCGAGCGTGACGACGTGCGTGTTGGTGAGGATGTAGCCGTCGTCGGTCAGGATGACGCCCGAACCCGTGCCGGATTCCTGCTGGCCCGTGACGTTGATCGTCACGACGCTGTTCGAGGCCTTGGCCGCGACCGCGGTGACCTGGGTGGCGTTCTTCGGGTCCTGAACGGTGACGTTCGAGGCGCCGCTGCCACCGCCGCTGACTGAGACGGGGGTGCCGCCGTTGCGGCTCGTGGCAGCTGCGATGCCGCCGCCGATGCCGCCACCGAGCAGGCCGCCGACGACCAGCGCCGCGGCGATGATGGCGATCGACTTGCCGGTCAGGGTGCGCTCGCGCGGCTTATCGTCGCGCGGCTGCCCCGGCTGACCGGGCTGGCCGAGCTGCCCCGGCGGAACCTGCAGCGGCTGAGGCGAGGTGAACTGCGCGTAGTAGGGATGCTGCTGGGGCTGCCCGTTCTGAGGAGGCTGCGGCTGGCCGCCCAGCGGCTGCGTCGGCTGGGTGTGCTGGAAGCCCTGCGGGTAGCCGCCCGGGCGCTGGCCGTAGCCGCTCGGGTTCTGCCCGTACCCGTTGGGGTACTGCTGAGTCGGGTTGTGCGCGGGCTGCGGCGGCTGCCCTGGCTGCTGGGGAGCGTACTCACCCCAGCGCGGCGCCTGCTGCGGCGCCTGCTGCTGCGGGGCGGTGGGCTGCGCCGGTGCGGCCGGCTGCTGCGGCGTCTGTGACTGCGGCGCCTGTTCGGAAGCTGCGCCCTGCACCGACTCGTGCTGCTCGGGGGCCTGCCAGCCGGCGGGCTGCTCCGCCCGCGGTTCCTGCGGCTGGGGCGCCGGCGCGTTCTCGGGCTGCGCGCTCTCGGGCTGGTCGGTGTTCACAGGCTCGTTCGCGTTGTCGCTCATGGGTTCGCTCCTTTTCCAAGCACATCAAGCATCGGACGCGAAGCTGTGCGGACCTTATGACGACTCTTGGAGCCGCCTCGAACATCTCCAAGTGTGACGGGCAACTCGTTGTCACACGTTAACAACCAGGTCCGGAGGGGTTTTCCGTGCAGGTCTTCCCCACCAGAACCGTCTTGACTCCCTTGACCTGAATGGTGATCGGGTCGGAAGTCAGCCCCAGCGTACCGGCGATGCTCACCCACCCCTGCCCCGCGTACCGGTACCGCGCCGAGTACGCGACGGTCACCGTCACGGCGTACGTTCCCCGCGCCGCGTACGCATGACTCGTGGCCGTCTTTGCAAAATTGGAGAGACCGGATGCTTCCCAGCGCGCCCCCGGAGTCGTTGTCGTCTTCCCACTGCCGTCGCCGTAGCGCCACGCGTACGCGACCGGAGTGAAATGCACCGTCACCGGCTGCCCCAGCAACGTGCCGGACTTCTCGCTCTCCCCCGCCTTGGCGATGAAGTTGGTCTCTTGCCCGACGACCGTCCACCCGTTCGGTTCAGACGACACGGTCGGATTCCCCACCAGGAATCGCTCGACGTCGCTGAGCCCTGGCGTCGGCGCCGAGCCCGGCTTCGCCGGCGCTTTGGCCGCGGCCGGCTGCTCAGACCCCGGGCACAAGTCCGCGGAGTCGCACTGCAGCGCCTGCGGCCCCGTCCCCGGCACATATGTGGGAGGGTCAGCGCTGGCACCGCCACTGCCACCGTCCCGACTGTTGTGCGCATGACGTGAGCGCCCCGTTTGGTCGGTTGAACCGTCGTCGCCAGACGTGGCCCCTCGCACGTGAGCGCCTTGTCCGTCAAAGCCCCCGCTAAGGTCTGGCGCATCCGCCAAAGCAGCTGGCGAAAACAGAATAGATAAGACAAGCCCCGCGGCGGTTAGTGCTTGCATATCCCGCCGCCCGGCCAGTACTTGTTCGACTGCACGACGAGCCGGCCCATTGAATCGGACTTAAGCTCGGCGACATACGCGACAAAGTCGGCGCGATCATCATCGACGAGCGAAACGCCGTTGGCGTCACGGAGATCAACGTTGGTCAGATCCTGGCAGGCATATATCGCGACTGTCGCGACGCCATTCGCCTCCTCATGTGATTGCAGAATTACGTTGTTGATCGTCGTGAACCCATAACCGCGCGCGTGCTCGCTAGCAAGCTCTTTCGCGGCTTCGATCTCATGCTTCAGTCCAGCGGCATTGACATACGGAGTGATGCGTTCGGGGTTTGCGCCTCCGTCGTGGTCGATCTCATCTGACACGCGAACGAACTGGGTGTATACCGTCGTCGCGGCGGCGAGGGCGTCTGCGTCTGAGGTGAAGACCGGGGTCGGGGTCGGCTTCGGAGTCTTGGTCGGGTCGGCATCCGAATGCGCCGGAGTGCACGCCGCAAGCAGAACCGCGGCGAGCGCGAGAGTGCATGCCGTCAGAGCCGCGCGACCAGGAATCCGCATGGCGCCAAAGGTAGGGCATCCGTCACGACCCGCGCGCACACTTTCCACAGGCGTTGTGCGCCCGGATCTCTTGCTTGCGGAGAGCGTTTCGAGACGCGCGCTCCGCAGGCTCCGCGTGCTCCTCAACGATCGGATGCCGACGCGCGCTCCACAGGCTCCGCATGCTCCTCAACGATCGGACGCCGACGCAATGGCAGGCTTGGGAGCATGGAGATTTCCGGGCCCTGGCGGCGCGCGGCATCCGGCGCCGGGCTGCTCGCCGCAGACGGCAGCATCGCAGCCACGATCTTCGCCGAGATGAGCGCCCTCGCCATCAAGACCGGCGCGATCAACCTGGGCCAGGGGTTCCCCGACGAAGATGGGCCGGCCGAGGTGCTCGAGGCAGCGGCCGAGGCGATCAGAGCCGGCATCAACCAGTACCCGCCGGGAACAGGCATCCCGCAGCTCCGCAACGCGGTGGCCGAGCACCAGCGCCGCTTCTACGGGCTCGACTACAACCCGGACCGCGAGGTCCTCATCACCGCGGGCGCCACTGAGGCCCTCGCCGCGACCGTGCTCGCACTCGTCGAGCCGGGCGACGAGGTCGTCACCTTCGAGCCGTTCTACGACGAGTACGGCGCCCTGATCGGGCTCGCCGGCGGCCGGCACGTACCGGTGACACTCCAAGCACCCGACTTCGCACCCGATCTCGACCAGCTCTCCCGAGCCGTCACCGACAAGACGAAGATCATCATCGTCAACAACCCGCACAATCCGACCGGCGCGACGTTCGACGACGAGACACTGCGCACGATCGTCGAGCTCGCGAACCGCCACGACGCCTACATCGTCACGGACGAGGTCTACGAGCACCTGCGGTTCGAGACGCCGCACACTCCGATCGCGAGCTTCGACGGGGCATCCGATCGCACGATCTCGATCTCGAGCGGCGGGAAGACCTTCTCGACGACGGGCTGGAAGATCGGCTGGATCACGGCCAGACCTGCGCTGATCACCGCGATCCTCGCCGTCAAGCAGTTCCTCACCTACGTGAACGGCGCGCCGTTCCAACCCGCGATGGCCGTCGGGCTCGCGCTGCCCGACAGCTTCTTCACCGGCATCGCCGAGACGTTGAAGGCCAAGCGCGACCTGCTGAGCGCCGGGTTGCGCTCCGCAGGATTCGAGGTGTTCCCGTCGCGCGGCTCCTATTTCCTGGTAGCGGATGTCTCACCCCTCGGCTTCCCCGACGCGGTCGAGTTCTGCCGCCAGCTGCCCGACCGCGCGGGCGTCGTCGCGATTCCGCTCTCGGCGTTCTACACCGAGGCGAACCGCGGTCAGGCGCGGTCGCTCGTGCGGTTCGCGTTCTGCAAGCGGGAAGAGGTTCTCGAGCGGGCGGCGGAGCAGCTTGCCAGGCTCAGCGCGCGGTGATCGCTTCGAGACGCGCGCTCCGCAGGCTCCGCGTGCTCCTCAACGATCGTTGACCGGGACCACTCGGTAGCGACGCAGGTCGAGGGCCGGGTTCACCGACCGCACCTCACGCACCTGCTCGGCCGAGACGGGGGCGATCACGAAGTCCGTCTCGTTCTCGAGCTCGGCCAGCGGAACCCCCATCGGGTCGACGATCATCGACGTGCCGACGCCCACCGGCGGGATGTGATCGGATGCCGCGACGTAGACAGTGTTCTCGATCGCCCGCGCCGTGATCAGCGTGCGCCAGTGGTGCACCTTCAGATTGCCGTGCACCCATTCGCTCGGCACGACGACGAGCTCGGCGCCGGCGTCGACGATGCGGCGCGTGACCTCGGGGAACCGCAGGTCGTAGCAGGTCTGCAGGCCGACCCGCACCCCGCCGACGACGAAGGTCTGCGGCTCGTCCAGCTCGCCGGGGGCGACCCACTCCGACTCGCGCGCACCGAAGGCGTCATAGAGGTGCTGCTTGCGATAGCTGGCGACGACCCCCGCGTCAGGCGAGACGGCGACGACGGTGTTCGTGAACCGGCCCGGGTCCGCGGGCCGCTGCTCGGCCATGCCCGCCACGACGACGACACCCCGGTCGTCTGCCAGCTCGCGCAGCGCCTCGACGAACGGCCCGTCGAGCGGCTCGGCGGCCTCGAGGAACGAGGCGCCGACGGGGTTCACGAAGAACGACGAGTACTCGGGGAAGACCACCAGCTGCGCGCCGCGTGCGGCCGCGGCATCCGTCAATTCTCGGATCGTCTCGATGTTGGCATCCGTGTCCGTGCCGGGCGCGAACTGCGCGACGGCGACAGCGATCTCAGTCACGCCTCGACCTTATTCACTGGTGCGCGCCATAGATATCGTCGACGTCACCGGCGAACGCGATGAGGGGATGCCCCACCAGCCGCGCGAGGTCGTCGGGTGCCTCGACCTCGTCGCGCCAGACGAGGTGCCAGAGGTGCTTGCGCGTGAGCGCGCTGTGCTCGGCGGCGCGGGCGAGGAATCCGGTCCAGGGATCGTCGGCGTGCCCGACGCGCTCCCCCGGCGTTCCGGTCTCGGTCTGTGCGACGAGCTTGTCGCGCGCCTCGCCCACGCGCGCGACCGCTTCGAGCGTCGCGACATAGCCGTCGAAGAGTTCGTCGGAGGTGCGATCGTCGTCGGCGCGGCCGGCGTCCCAATAGTTGTCGATGCCCAGGATGTCGACGAACTCGTCGCCGGGGTAGCCGCGCAGGTAGTCGTCTTCGAGCGCGTCGAGCCGCAGGCGGCTGCGATCGGGTGAGATCGCGTAGAGAAGGTTGTGCAGACCGGCGACGTCGCGCAGGTAGTCGACGGTGAAACGCCAGAGCGCGACGAACTCCTCGGGGCTGTTCTGCGGCTGCTGGTCGGGCTTGGCCCCGATGCCCCACCAGAACCAGTCGCCCGAGTGCTCGTGGAAGGGGCGGAAGATGACGGGGATGGGCCGGCCCGAGGCATCCGTCAGCTGCTCGATGAACATCGCGACGTGCTCGAGCCAGCGCAGGAACTTCTCGTGGCACTCGCCGTTGCGCAGGACGGACGCGATCGACATCGGCGCCGTGTTGTGGCCGTAGCCGCCATTGGTGATCGGATTCACCGAGTGCCAGCTCAGCGTCACGAGTGCGCCCTTCGCGTGGGCTTCGCGCACCCAGCGGATCATGCTCTGGAAGGGCACGCCGTCGAGGTTGTGGCCCGCGAGCGCCTCGATGCCGCCGAGGTCGAAGCCGACGACGCCGGGAAGACGGCGGACGTGCCGTTCGATGCCGCCATAAGCAAGATCGTCCTGATGGCCGAAGAGGGTGCGGATGCCAGTGAGCTCGCGCAGACGCGAGTGGAGCGCCCTTGTCTCGGGCGTTGCGTTGGCGTCGCTCGGTGTCGCCGCTGACATGAGTGTGAGCCTACGGAAAACCGGCCTCGATTTCGCGAGTGGTTCACAAGCTGGTAAAGTGGTCTCTTGTGACGCGGGGTGGAGCAGTTCGGTAGCTCGCTGGGCTCATAACCCAGAGGTCGTAGGTTCAAATCCTGCCCCCGCAACCAATAACCCCCGGTCAGAAGGAATTCTGGCCGGGGGTTTCTCTGTGCCCTCACCGCTCGTCGGGGCGCCCGGGTAGCATCCGAAGCCAGGACGAACACAAAGGGGTGAGATGTCCAAGGTCTACGAAAGCGCCCACGAGGCGCTGGCCGGGCTGCTGCATGACGGCATGACGATCGCCGTCGGCGGGTTCGGGCTGAGCGGGAACCCGACCGATCTGATCGAGGCGGTGCGCGACTCGGGCGTGCGCGACCTGACGATCGTGTCCAACAACATGGGCGTCGACGGCAAAGGGCTCGGCATCCTGCTGGAGAACAAGCAGGTGCGCAAAGTCCTCGCCTCGTACGTGGGCGAGAACAAGCTGTTCGCCCAGCAGTACCTCGACGGCACGCTCGAGGTCGAGTTCGTGCCGCAGGGCACCCTCGCGGAGCGGCTCAGGACCGGCGGTGCAGGCATCCCCGGCTTCTACACCGCGACAGGCGTCGGAACGCCCGTCGCCGACGGAAAGCCCACCGCCGAGTTCGACGGGCGCAGCTACGTGCTCGAACGCGGCATCGTCGCCGACCTCGCACTCGTGCACGCGCACACCGCCGATCGCGAAGGCAATCTCTCCTTCCGGCTCGCCGCGCGCAACTTCAACCCGGTGATCGCAACCGCAGGCAAGGTCACGGTCGTCGACGCCGAGATCGTGCTCGATGACGGATTTCTCGACCCCGACGCCGTCGTCACGCCGGGCGTCTTCGTGCATCGCGTGGTGCGCTCGCTCCCCCGCGAGAAGGACATCGAGCAGCGGACCGTGCGCACCCGTTCGACCGAGAACCGCGAGGTGGCCTGATGCCCTGGACGCGTGACGAGATGGCGGCCATCGCCGCCGAAGAGCTGAACGACGGCGACTACGTCAACCTCGGCATCGGCATTCCGACCCTGGTCGCCAACCACGTGCCGCTCGGCGTCTCGGTGAAGCTGCAGAGCGAGAACGGGCTGCTCGGCGTCGGGCCGTTCCCATTCGAGGGCGATGAGGATGCCGACCTGATCAACGCCGGCAAGCAGACCGTGACGCTGCTGCCCGGGGCATCCGTCTTCGACTCGGCGACGAGCTTCGCGATGATCCGCGGCGGGCACGTGCAGCTGGCGATTCTCGGCGCACTGCAGGTCGCGGCCAACGGGGATCTCGCGAACTGGCAGATCCCGGGGAAGCTCGTGAAGGGCATGGGCGGCGCGATGGACCTGGTCGCCGGCACCCCGCGCGTCATCGTCATCACCGAGCACAACGCCAAGGACGGCTCGCCGAAGATCGTCGAGCGGTGCTCGCTGCCGCTGACCGGCGCGGGCGTGGTGCAGCGCATCATCACCGACCTCGCCGTCTTCGACGTGACGGATGCCGGACTGGTGCTGCGGCGCATCGCCCCGGGCGTCACCGTCGACGAGCTGCGTGAGCGTACGGGAGCGCCCTTCGTGGACGAATCTGCCGCGTGACCAGGTTCCGATCAGCGGAGATGAGTCGATACGCAGAACGATTGCGGCGGAATCTCTGTCGGATCGACTCGTTTCCGCATAGCGGCACGGGAAGAGGCCCACACTCCGACACGGGGTGGGCCCACACTCCGACACAGAGGCCACGAGCGGTTGGGACTGATCAGGTGAGCAGCACCGCCGCGGCGGCGTCGGCGAGGATGCGGCGCACGTCGGTGCCCTTGGCGACCGCCGAGTTGTGCGCCGTCGAGTTGAGCAGCCCGAACACCCCCTGCATCAGCACCCGCAGCTCGGCCTGCGTCGCCTCGGGGCGCAGCGCCCGCAGCACCTCGACCCAGCCGTCGAGATAGCGGCGCTGCAGGGTGCGCACCGCCCGGTTCTGCGCCTCGGGCAGGCTGGCGAGCTCGCGATCCTGCAGGCGGATCACGTCGCGCTCGCTGACCGCGAAGTCGACGTGGAAGTCGATCAGCCCGAGCAGCGTCTCGCGCGGCTCAGCCCGTTCCGCGAGCGTCGCCTCGAGCCCCGCCATCAGCCGCTCACTGACCCCGACGAGGATCTCGCTCAGGATCGCTTCCTTGCCGCGGAAGTGCCGATAGAGCGCCGGGCCGCTGACGCCGACCGCCGCGCCGAGGTCGTCGATCGAGACGGCGTGGAACCCGCGGCTGGCGAACAGCCGGGCCGCCTCGTCGAGGTAGCGCTGGCGCGTCTTCGCCTTCTCGGTCGAGCGCCAGGTCTGGCCGGCCGGCACGTGCGTCATGAGCGTCAGTCTAGGCATCCGTCGACATTTCAGTTAGCGCTCGATAACATGGCTGCGATCCTTGCGGAAGGATGTCGATGGAGACATTGCCGAGTGCCGTGCGCACCGCGAGCCCCGAGTTCGCGGCCAACGCTGAGGCCCAGCGCGCGCTCGTTTCCGAGTTGCGCGAGCGCATGCGTGTGGCGGCGCGGGGCGGGTCGGATGCCGCGCGCGAGCGCCATGTGACGCGCGGGAAGCTGCTTCCCCGCGAGCGCGTGGACCGGCTGCTCGACCGCGGCAGCCCCTTCCTCGAGCTGTCGCCGCTCGCAGCCCACGGCATGTACGACGGCGACTCGCCGGCCGGCGGCATCATCACCGGCATCGGGCTCGTGCACGGCCGGCAGGTGATGGTCGTGGCGAACGACGCGACCGTCAAGGGCGGCACCTACTATCCGATGACGGCGAAGAAGCACCTGCGCGCGCAGGAGATCGCGGGCGAGAACGAGCTGCCCTGCGTCTATCTCGTCGACTCGGGTGGCGCGTTCCTGCCCAGGCAAGACGAGGTCTTCCCCGACCGCGACCACTTCGGCCGCATCTTCTACAACCAGGCGCGGCTGTCGGCTCGGGGCATCGCGCAGATCGCTGCGGTGCTCGGGTCGAGCACGGCGGGCGGGGCGTATGTGCCGGCGATGAGCGACGAGACCGTCATCGTGCGGAACCAGGGCACGATCTTCCTCGGCGGGCCGCCGCTCGTGAAGGCCGCGACCGGTGAGGTCGTGAGCGCTGAGGAGCTCGGCGGCGGCGACACGCACGCGCGCCTCTCGGGCGTCGTCGACCACCTCGCCGACGACGACGATCACGCCCTGCGCATCGTGCGCGACATCGTCGCGCAGCTGCCACCGCCGGCCGAGCGGGCCTGGGCGGTGCAGCCGCCCGCTCCCCCGGCCTACGACCCGGCCGAGCTCTACGGTGTCGTGCCGGCGAGCCCGCAGCAGTCCTACGACGTACGCGAGGTGATCGCCCGCATCGTCGACGGCAGCGAGTTCCACGAGTTCAAGCGCGAGTACGGTGAGACGCTCGTCACCGGCTTCGCACACATTGAGGGGCATCCCGTCGGCATCCTCGGCAACAACGGCGTGCTTTTCGGCGAGTCGGCGCTCAAAGGTGCGCACTTCATCGAGCTGTGCGACCGGCGGCGCATCCCGCTCGTGTTCCTGCAGAACATCACCGGCTTCATGGTGGGGCGCGAGTACGAGGCATCCGGCATCGCCAAGCACGGCGCGAAGATGGTGACGGCCGTCGCGTGTGCGCGGGTGCCGAAGCTGACGGTGGTGATCGGCGGGTCGTTCGGCGCGGGGAACTACTCGATGGCGGGCCGTGCCTACTCGCCGCGGTTCCTGTGGATGTGGCCGAACGCCCGCATCTCTGTCATGGGCGGCCCGCAGGCGGCATCCGTTCTCTCCACCGTGCGCCGCGACCAGCTCGAGGCGCGCGGCGAGCAGTGGTCTGCGGAAGACGAGGACGCGTTCCGCGCGCCCATCATCGCGCAGTACGAAGCGCAGGGCAGCGCGTATTACTCGACTGCCCGCATCTGGGACGACGGCATCATCGACCCCGCCGACACCCGCACCGTGCTCGGCCTCGCACTCGAGGTGTGCGCGCACGCGCCGCTCGGCGAGGTCTCCAACGGAATCTTCCGGATGTGACCATGTTCGATTCGGTGTTGGTCGCGAACCGCGGTGAGATCGCCTGCCGCATCATCCGCACGCTGCGGTCGCTCGGCGTGCGCTCGGTGGCCGTCTACAGCGATGCGGATGCCGATGCGAGGCACGTGCGCGAGGCCGATGCGGCCGTGCGCCTCGGGCCCGCACGGGCGAGCGAGAGCTACCTGTCGGTCGAGAAGATCGTGGCTGCGGCGATCTCGCAGGGGGCGCAGGCGATCCATCCGGGTTACGGATTCCTCGCGGAGAACCCCGACCTCGCGCGGGCGTGCGCAGGGGCGGGGCTCGTGTTCGTGGGCCCGGGTGTCCGCGCGCTCGAGGTGATGGGCGACAAGATCCGTGCGAAGCAGCAGGTGGCGGCCCGCGGCGTGCCGACCGTGCCCGGCATCGCCGAGCCGGGGCTCAGCGATGCGCGGCTGGCGGAAGCCGCGCGCGAGATCGGGTTTCCCCTGCTGATCAAGCCATCGGCCGGCGGCGGGGGCAAGGGCATGCACCTGGTCACGGGCGAGGGCGAGTTGGCGGATGCCTTGGCCGCAGCCCGGCGCGAGGCCGCGTCGTCATTCGGCGACGACACGCTGTTCCTCGAGCGGTTCGTGACCACGCCGCGGCACATCGAGGTGCAGGTGCTCGCGGACGCGCACGGCACGACGGTGCACCTCGGCGAGCGCGAGTGCTCGCTGCAGCGCAGGCACCAGAAGGTCATCGAAGAGGCGCCCTCCGCGCTGCTCGACGCGGCGACGCGCGAGCGGATCGGCGCCGCGGCCGTCGAGACCGCGCGCAGCGTCGGCTACGTGGGGGCCGGCACGGTCGAGTTCATCGTGTCGGCGGATGCCCCCGATGAGTTCTTCTTCATGGAGATGAACACGCGGCTGCAGGTGGAGCACCCGGTGACGGAGCTCGTCGCTGTCGTCAAGAACGGCGGCTTGGACCTCGTCGAGTGGCAGCTGCGCATCGCCGCGGGCGAGGCACTCGACTTTTCGCAGAGCGACGTGCGGCTGCGCGGGCACGCGGTGGAGGCGCGCGTCTACGCCGAGGACCCGCAGCACGGCTTCCTGCCGACCGGCGGTCGGGTGCTCGAACTGGTCGAGCCCGCCGGTGAGGGTGTTCGCGTCGACAGCTCGCTCGTGGCCGGCGGCACGGTGAGCTCGGACTACGACCCGATGCTCGCGAAGGTGATCGCCTGGGCGCCCGATCGGGAGGGCGCGCTGCGGCGGCTGTACGGCGCGCTCGGCGAGGTCGTGACGCTCGGCGTCGACAACAACGTGGAGTTCCTGCGGCTGCTGCTCGCCGACGCCGACGTGCAGGCAGGGCGGCTCGAAACCGGGCTGATCGAGCGGCGGCTCGACGGCATGGCGTTCCAGGCGGCAGACGATCGGGGGCTGACGGCCGCGGCGCTGATTCTGGATGCACTCGAAGCGGGGGCACCGGGTGCAGCCGGCCGGAGCTGGGCGCGGCACGACGGGTGGCGCCCCAGTGGGCAGCCCGCGCCACGGCGCTTCGAACTCGACGCGGGCGGGAGTGCCGCGACCGTGCTGGTGCGCGGCGACGGCACGGTCTCCATCGGCGAGGGCGCGCCGGTGCAGGCATCCCTCGAGCTCGATGGCGCGCACGCGCACGCGCGGATCGACGGCGTGACCAGCCATTTCGTGTACGCGCGCGATGGCGGGCGGCTGCTGCTCGCGCATGAGGGCGCAGCGTGGGCCGTGCGCGAGCGGCAGGCGGGCGCGGCGGCGGATGCGCCGGGGGCGGCCTCCCCCGAGCTGCGCGCTCCCATGCCGGGCGCGGTGACGGTGGTCGCGGCGGCCGACGGCGAGCGGGTCGCGGAAGGCGCGGCGGTCGTGATCGTCGAGGCGATGAAGATGGAGCACGTCGTGCGGGCTCCGCGCGCGGGAACCGTGCGGGTCGACGTGGCGGTCGGCGAGCAGGTCGCGGCCGGGCAAGTGCTGGCGGTCGTCGAGGCCGACGGTGACGCCGGCGAGGAAGGTGGGCGATGAGCGAGGAACACCGGATCGTGCAGCGCGGGCTGTACTTCGAAGAATTCGAGGAAGGCGCCGTCTATGTGCACCGCCCCGGCCGCACGGTCAGCGAGGCCGACAACGTGCTGTTCACGACGCTCACGATGAACTCGCAGTCGCTACACCTCGACGCCGAGTGGTCGGAGGGCACCGAGTTCGGCGAGCGGCTCGTGAACAGCATGTTCACGCTGTCGACGATGGTGGGGCTTTCGGTCGGGCAGCTCACGCAGGGCACGATCGTGGCGAATCTCGGGTTCGGCGAGGTGCGCTTCCCGCACCCCGTGCGCGTCGGCGACACGCTCAACTGCGAGACGCGCGTGCGCTCGAAGCGGCTGTCGAAGAGCCGGCCGGGGCAGGGCATCGTCGAGTTCGAGCACACGGCGCGCAACCAGCACGGCGACGTGGTCGCGGTCGCGGTGCGCTCAACGCTGATGCAGTGCGTTCCGTCGGGCGGTGACGAGCGATGAGCGCGGATGCTGCACTGCTCGGCCCCGCCCTGCTGTTCTGCCCCGGCGACCGGCCCGATCGGTTCGCGAAGGCGGCGGCCGCCGCCGACACGGTCATTCTGGATCTCGAGGACGCAGTCGCGCCCGAGGCGAAGGACGTCGCTCGGGTGGCGGTGAAAGGGGCCTCGCTCGACCCGGCGCGCACGATCGTGCGGGTGAACCCCGCGGCGACCGGGCTGCAGGAAGCGGACCTCGAGGCGGTGCGCGACTCACCCTTCCGGCTGCTGATGCTCGCGAAGGCCGAGTCGGCCGCCGACGTCGACCCACTCGACGGCTTCGACGTGATCGCGCTGTGCGAGACCGCGCGCGGGGTGCGGGCCGCCGACGAGCTCGCGGCCCACCCGGCCGTGGTCGGCCTCAGCTGGGGAGCGGAGGATCTGGTGGCATCCCTCGGCGGCCGCTCGAGTCGCACGCCAGGCGGCCGGTATCGCGACGTCGCACGCGCGGCGCGCTCGCGCGTGCTGCTCGCGGCGGGTGCGGCGGGCAAGGCGGCGTTCGACGCCGTGCACCTCGATCTCGCGGACGAGAGCGGGCTCGCCGACGAGGCGAGGGATGCCGCGGAATCGGGTTTCGCCGGGTCGATGTGCATCCACCCGCGGCAGGTCGAGGTCATCCGACGTGCGTTCGAACCGACCGCCGAGGCTCTCGCGTGGGGGCGTGCGGTGCTCGAGGCGGCTGCGGGGGCCGCGGCCGGCGTGTTCGCGTTCGAGGGACGAATGATCGACGAGCCGCTGCTGCGGCAGGCGCGGCGCATTGTGGCGGCGGCACAAGCCACGCCGGCGCCGGGAACGGAGAACTGATGGTCGAGACCCAGCAGGCAGACACACTGCAGTACGAACTGCCAGAGGACTACCGCATGCTGCGCGACACCGTGCGCGAGTTCACGCGCGAGGTCGTCGGCCCGGTGGCGGCACGGCACGACGAGGAGCACAGCTTCCCGTACGAGGTGGTCGCGCAGATGGCCGAGCTCGGGCTGTTCGGCCTGCCGTTCCCCGAGGAGTACGGCGGCCAGGGCGGCGACTACTTCGGGCTGTGCCTCGCGATCGAAGAGCTCGCGCACGTCGACCAGAGCGTCGCGATCACGCTCGAGGCCGGAGTCTCGCTCGGTGCCATGCCGGTGTACCGCTTCGGCACCGAGGCGCAGCGGAACGAGTGGCTGCCACAGCTCGCGTCTGGCCGAGCGCTCGGCGCGTTCGGGCTCACAGAACCGGGCGCTGGCAGCGACGCGGGCGGCACCCGCACGACCGCCCGCGACGACGGCGACGAGTGGGTGATCAACGGCAGCAAGCAGTTCATCACCAACTCGGGCACCGACATCACGCGGCTCATCACGGTCACCGCGGTGACGGGGAACGCCGACGCCAGATCCGGCCAGCCAGGCAAGGAGATCTCGACGATCCTGGTGCCGGCAGGCACTCCGGGCCTCACCGTTGCGCCGCCGTACAGCAAGGTGGGCTGGAACGCCTCGGACACCCACGGCCTGAGCTTCGACGAGGTGCGCGTGCCGAAGGCCAACCTGCTCGGTGAGCGCGGCCGCGGCTATGCGAACTTCCTGCGCATCCTCGACGAGGGCCGCATCGCCATCGCGGCGCTGTCCGTCGGGGCCGCCCAGGGATGCGTCGACGAGAGCATCGCCTATGCGAAGCAGCGCACGGCGTTCGGCAGCGCGATCGGCTCGTATCAGGCGATCTCGTTCAAGATCGCGCGCATGCAGGCCCGGGCCCACACGGCACGCCAGGCTTACTACCACGCGGCGGCCCTCATGCTCGCGGGCAAGCCATTCAAGACCGAGGCGTCGATCGCGAAGCTCGTCGCCAGCGAGGCCGCGATGGACAACGCGCGCGACGCCACCCAGATCTTCGGCGGCAACGGATTCATGAACGAGTACACCGTCGCGAGGCACTATCGCGACTCGAAGATCCTCGAGATCGGCGAGGGCACCTCAGAAGTGCAGCTGATGCTGATCGCGCGGTCGCTGGGACTGTAGCGGCGACGGTCAGGCCAGACTGGCGTCATGAGGTGGTCGGAGTTGCTCTCGGCTCAGCCGGCGCTCGGCGCGATTGCTCACGAGCAGCTGATCGCGCCGGGGGTGTTGCTCGTCGGCACAGTGCGGCGCGCCGGCATCGCCCGGATCAGCGCCGTCGAGCCGTTGATCTTGGACGGCGACCTCTGGCTGTCGATGATGTCATCGTCGACGAAAGCGCGTGACCTGGCACGTGATCGTCGCATCGTTCTGAACAGCATCGTCACGGCTCGGGACACCGCGGTCGAGATCAAGATCGTCGGCGAAGCGGTCCCCGAGTCTGATAGGTCAATGCAGGAACGTTACGCCGCCGCCGCCGCGGACCAGCTGGGCTGGCGACCGGTCGCTGGAAGATTCAGATTGTTCCGCGTCTCGATCGACGACGTGACGTACATCGGTGCCGATGGTGAAACACACGGGCAGCACATCGCCCGCTGGCCTGCGAACGAGGAATACGTTCGCCCGTGGACGACGCCCACATCGCTCGGGCCGCCAGTTCCTGTGCGACGGATTCTTACTAGCTGAGGCGCCGCGCTTCGCGATCGCTCTCCGTCAGACACCGATTTGGTCGCGGACCGCGAACTCGCGCGCGAATTGCGACCCAGGTGCCAAATCGGTGTCCTACGGAGAGTGAGGCGAGGGGGTTCCCTACCGCCGCGGCACGCGCAGGATCAGAGCGTCGCCCTGGCCACCGCCGCCGCACAGGCCGACCGCGCCGATGCCGCCGCCGCGGCGCTCGAGCTCCTTGGCCAGGTGCAGGGCGATGCGCGCGCCGGACATGCCGATCGGATGCCCGAGCGCGATCGCTCCGCCGTTGACGTTCACCCGGTCGAGGCTCACGCCGAGCTCGCGCGACGAGGCGAGGCCGACCGCGGCGAACGCCTCGTTGACCTCGATCAGGTCGAGGTCGTCGACCGAGATCCCCTCGCGCTCGCACGCCCGCCGGATGGCGTTCGCGGGCTGGTGCTGCAGCGAAGTGTCCGGCCCGGCGACCATGCCGTGGGCACCGACCTCTGCGAGCCACGTGAGGCCTGAGGCATCCGCTCGCTCTCTGCTCATCACCACGAGCGCGGCCGCACCGTCGCTGATCTGCGACGAATTTCCTGCCGTCACCGTGCCCTCCGGGCTGAACGCGGGCTTCAGCTTGCCGAGGGTCTCGGCGGTGCTGTCTGCCCGCACGCCCTCGTCGCGCGAGACGACGACCGGGTCGCCGCGGCGCACCGGCACAGACACGGGGACGATCTCGTCGTCGAACCGGCCGGCCTCGGCGGCCGCGGCCGCGCGCCGATGCGACTCGGCCGAGAAGGCATCCTGATCCTCGCGCGAGACGGGCACGCGCAGATTGTGGTTGTCGGTGAGCAGGCCCATCGCGATGCCCTCGAAGGCGTCCTCGAGCCCGTCGAGCGCCATGTGGTCGGCCATCGTCACCGGCCCGAACTTGTAGCCGGTGCGAGAGCCGCGCAGCAGGTGCGGAGCCTGCGACATCGACTCCTGCCCGCCGGCGACGACGACCTCGAGGTCGCCGGTGCGGATGAACTGGTCGGCCAGGATGATCGACTGCAGGCCGGAGAGGCACACCTTGCTCACGGTGGTCGACGGGACGTTCATGGGGATGCCTGCGCCGACGGCCGCCTGGCGGGCGGGAAGCTGGCCGCCGCCCGCGGTCAGCACCTGGCCCATGATCACGTACTCGACGGCGTCGGGGGCGACGCCCGCGCGCTCGAGGGCGGCGCGAATCGCGACCGCCCCGAGGTCGGAGGCCGACAGCGACGAGAGGCCGCCGAGCAGCCGGCCGATCGGGGTGCGTGCGCCGTCGACGATGACAGAGCTGTTCTTCATGTCACTCACTACGGCTGCATCCTCAGTGCTGCGTCCATGCGGATCGTCTCTCCATTCAAGTAGTCGTGCTGCGCGAGCATCACGACGAGCTGGGCGTATTCCCGCGGCTGCGCCAGGCGCTTCGGGAAGGGCACCCCGGCCGCGAGCGAGTCGCGCACCTGGTCGCCGAGCCCGGCGAGCATCGGCGTGTCGACGATGCCGGGGGCGATCGTGCAGACGCGGATGCCGTTGCGCGACAGGTCACGGGCCGCGGTGATCGTGAGGCCCACGACTCCGCCCTTCGAGGCCGAATAGGCGGCCTGACCGATCTGGCCCTCGTAGGCCGCGACCGAGGCCGTGTTGACGATCAGCCCGCGCTGGCCGACCTCGTCGACGGGCTCGGTCTCGGCGATCCGCGCGGCGGCGAGGCGCAGCACGTTGAACGTGCCGACCAGGTTCACCTCGATCGTGCGGCGGAACAGGTCGAGCGGGTGCGGGCCGCTCGAGGACAGCACGCGCTTGGCCGGCGCGATGCCCGCGCAGTTGACGACGAGCCGCAGCGGCGGGGCGTCGTCGAGCCGGGCGAGCGCGCTCGTCACGTCGTCTTCGCTGGTGACGTCGGCGCCGACGTACTCGGCCCCCGGCACGCCGCCCGAGCCCATCTTCTCGATGCCCGCGTCGAGGTCGAGCCCGAGCACATGGACTCCGCGGCTCGTCAGCTCGGCGACCGTCGCCGCACCGAGGCCGGATGCCGCGCCCGTGACGACCGCGGATACACCGTTCAGTTCCATTCGAGCTCCTTTGCTCCGTCGTTGAATGCAGTCGTTGACGCTCAGTCGTTGCCGAAGTCGGGCTTGCGCTTCTCGAGGAACGCCGCCATGCCCTCTTTCTGGTCGCCCAGGGCGAACATGCTGTAGAACGCGCGCTTCTCGAAGCGCAGCCCTTCGGCGAGCACGGTCTCGAAGGCGACATCCACCGCCTCCTTCGCGGCATACACCGACGGCAGCGACTTGCTCGCGATCACGGCAGCGGTCTTCAGCGCCTCGTCGAGCAGCGCGGCGGCGGGCACGACCCGCGAGACGAGCCCTGCGCGCTCGGCTTCCTCCGCGCCCATCATGCGGCCGGTCAGGATCAGGTCCATCGCCTTCGCCTTGCCGATCGCCCGCGTGAGCCGCTGGGTTCCGCCCATGCCGGGGATGACGCCGAGGTTGATCTCGGGCTGGCCGAACTTCGCGGTGTCTGCGGCGATGATGAGGTCGCACATCATCGCGAGTTCGCAGCCACCGCCAAGGGCATATCCGCTGACCGCCGCGATGCGCGGGGTGCGCAGCCGGGCGAGCGCCGCCCAGCCGCCGACGAAATCGCCCAGGTGCGCCTCGCGGAAGCTGATGCCGGCCATCTCGGCGATGTCGGCGCCGGCGGCGAACGCCCGCTCTGAGCCGGTGATGACGATGGCGCCGATGCTTTCGTCGCGATCGAACTCCTCGGCAGCGGCCACCAGCTCGCGCGCCACCGTGGTGTTCAGCGCGTTCAGCGCCTCGGGCCGATTGAGGGTGATGACGCCGACGCGCTCCTCACGCCTGACCAGGATCGTCTCGTAGTCGCTCTCAACACTGTCGCTCATGCAGTCGCCTTCGTCTCGCTTCGCGCACGGATGTCTTCGATGATCGCCGAGAAATCCGACTCGGCACCGCCCTCTGTAGAGAACCGACGAAAGATCTCCGCGGCGAGGCGCCCGAGTTCCGCATGCGCGCCAGTGTCGCCGATCGCGTCCTCGGCGAGACCGAGGTCCTTGGCCATAAGCGCTGCGGCGAACCCCGGTCGGTAGCCGTGGTTCGCGGGGCTGCTGGGCACCGGGCCGGGCACGGGGCAGTTGGTCGTCAGCGACCAGCACTGACCGGACGCGTTGGATGCCACGTCGTACAGCGCCTGGTCGGTGAGGCCCAGCCGCTCCCCCAGCACGAACGCCTCGCTGACGCCGATCATCGAGATGCCGAGCATGAGGTTGTTGCAGATCTTCGCCGCCTGGCCGAGCCCCGGTCCGCCGCAGTGCACGATGCGCGCGCCCATCGCCCCGAACACCGGCTCGGCCGCGGCGAAGTCCTCGGCGGAGCCGCCGACCATGAAGGCGAGCGTGCCGGCCTCGGCGCCCACGACGCCACCGGAGACCGGCGCGTCGAGCGCGTGGAATCCGGCCCGCGCTGCGAGCTCGTGCGCGACGCGCGCGTCGGCCACCGAGATGGTCGACGAATCGATGAACAGCGCGCCCGGGCGGGCGCTTTCGAGCAGTCCGGATGCGCCGTCGCCACCCTCGTACGCGGCGATGACCTGCCGCCCCTGCTGCAGCATGGTGATCACGACGTCCGCCGATCGGGCCGCCGCGGCACCGGATTCGGCGATCTCGACCCCCGCGGCGAGCGCGGCCTCGTTCGCGGCCGGGGCGAGGTCGAATCCGACGACCCGGTGACCGGCCTTCACGAGATTGGCGGCCATCGGGGCGCCCATGTGGCCAAGGCCGATGAATGCGATCTCCATTGATCCCTCTTCTCCGTCGCGACACTCGAGCTCAGCCCGCGAAGTAGGTGGCGACAGACGACGGGTCGACCTCGGCGAGCGTTGCCGGTTGCCAGTGCGGCTGTCGATCCTTGTCGATGACCTGGGCGCGGATGCCTTCGCGGAAGTCGTGCGAGGTGAGGGCGTGCACCGACACCCTGAGCTCCTGTTCCAGCGCCGCCGCGAGGTCTGGCAGCTGGGCCGCGCGCCGCAGCGCCTCGAGCGTCACCGAGACCGCCGTCGGCGACTTCGCCTCGATGAGGTCGGCGGTGGCGGCCGCCTCGCTGCGACCGTCGGCGCGTAAGCGGCCCACGACCTCGGCGACCGTGGGGGCCGAGAATGCCGGGTCGATCCACTCGCGGGCGGCCCCGAGGGTGCCGGGCGGGGGCGTCTCGGCATGGCGGGTGACCGCGGCATCGGCATCCCCCGTCTCGAGATCTTCGATCAGTGCGGAAAGCCGCTCGCTCGGCACATAGTGGTCGGCGAAGCCCGCCAGGATCGCGTCCGCGGCGCCTATCGTGCTCGCGGTGAGGCCAAGGTAAGTGCCGAGCTCGCCCGGCGCGTGCGCGAGCAGCCACGTGCCACCGACGTCGGGGATGTAGCCGATCGAGGTCTCGGGCATGCCGACCTTCGAGCGCTCGGTCACGACGCGAATGGCGGCGTGCGCGGACAGCCCGACGCCGCCGCCGAGCGTCACGCCGTCCATCACGGCGACGAACGGCTTCGGGTAGTTCGCGATGTAGAGGTTGAGGCGGTACTCGTCGCGCCAGAACGCCTCGGAGGCGCTGCCGTCACCGTCGACCATGTCGTAGTAGAGCCCCACGATGTCGCCGCCGGCGCACAAGCCACGGTCGCCGCGACCCGTGAGCACCACGGTCTGCACCGTGTCGTCGTCGGCCCATTGCTCAAGCGCGGCATGGATCGCGCTCACCATGCCGTGCGTGAGTGCGTTGATCGCACGCGGCCGGTTGAGAGCGATCTCAGCGAGATGGCCGCGGCGCGCGAACTCGACGTCGCGCTCGGCCTGAGCTGCCGCTTCCGCGCTCACCGGCGCTCCCCCACGATCGCGCGCCCGACGATGAGCCGCATGATCTCGTTCGTGCCCTCGAGGATCTGATGCACGCGCAGGTCGCGCACGATCTTCTCGAGCCCGAAGTCGTTCAGATAGCCGTAGCCGCCGTGCAGCTGCAGCGCCTGGTTTGCGACCTCGAAGCCGGCATCCGTCGCGAAGCGCTTCGCCATCGCGCAGAGCTCCACGGCATCGGAGTCACCCGCTTCCAGCGCGCTTGCGGCGCGATGCAGCAGCCCGCGGGCCGCCACGAGCTCGGTCTTCAGGTCGGCCAGTTTGAACACGAGCGCCTGCTGCGCAGCGAGCGGGGCACCGAACGCGCGGCGCTCGTTCACATAGGCGGCGGCCTTTTCGAACGCCCACTGCGCGCCCCCGAGCGAGCACGCGCCGATATTGACTCGGCCGCCGTTGAGACCGGCCATCGCGATCGCGAAGCCCTGGCCCTCGGCGCCGAGCACGTTCGCGCGCGGCACGCGCACCCCGTCGAACATCACGCGCCGGGTCGGCTGCGCGCGCCAGCCCATCTTCTTCTCGTTCGCGCCGAAGCTCAGACCGTCGGCGGCGGCCGGCACCACGATCGCGCTGATGCCCTTCGGCCCCGGCCCGCCGGTGCGCGCCATCACGACGTAGACGTCAGAGCTGCCCGCTCCAGAGATGAACTGCTTCTCACCCGTGATGACGAACTCGTCGCCGACGATCTCCGCGCGGGTGCGCAGCGCTGCGGCATCCGACCCCGCCTCGGCCTCGGTGAGGCAGTAGCTCGCGCGCTGCTCGAAACTGCACAAGCCGGGAAGCCAGCGGGCGCGCAGCTCGTCGCTCCCGAAGCGGTCGATCATCCACGCGACCATGTTCTGAATCGACATGTACGCGGCGATGCACGGGTCGGCCTTCGCGAGCTCCTCGAAGATCAGCGCCGCGTCGAGGCGGGTCAGCGCCGAGCCGTACTCATCGCGCACGTAGATGCCGCCGAGGCCGAG
Organism: Gryllotalpicola daejeonensis; assembly: GCF_039538145.1. Taxonomy (NCBI): domain Bacteria; kingdom Bacillati; phylum Actinomycetota; class Actinomycetes; order Micrococcales; family Microbacteriaceae; genus Gryllotalpicola; species Gryllotalpicola daejeonensis. The sequence goes on from NZ_BAABBV010000001.1 coordinate 1,059,304, forward strand.
GTCGCCGCTGCGACGCAGTGCGTCGACCGGGAAGAACCCGGTTCGGTCCCATTCGAGTGCGTTCGGGGCGAGTTCGGCTTGCGCAAAGTCGCGCACGGCCGCCACGATCGCGCGCTGCTCATCGTTGAGAGTGTCCATCGGCACTCTCATAGTGCCAGCAGCGGCTCTTCGATGCAGGCGGCAACCCTCGTGAGGAACCCGGACGCGACGTCGCCGTCGCACACCCGGTGGTCGAAGACGAGCGTCAGCGTCATCACCTTCCGCACCGCCAGCTCGCCGTCGACGACCCACGGCCGGTCGACCAGCCGGCCGACGCCGAGGATCGCCACCTCGGGCGGGTTGATGATCGGGGCGCCGCCGTCGATACCGAAGCCGCCGTAGTTGTCGAGGGTGAAGGTGCTGCCGGTGAGCTGCGCGGGCGGGAAGTCGCCCTTCTTCGCGTGCTCGGTGAGCTCGGCGACGCGGTCGCGCAACTCGGCGGTCGACAGCTCGTGGGCGCCGTGGACCACTGGCACGAGCAGCCCGCGCGGCGTCTGCGCAGCGATGCCGAGGTTGATCGCGGAGTGCTGCACGATCACGTGCGCGTCCTCGTCGACCGATGAATTGAGCGCCGGGAACTTCTTGAGCGCCGCGACCGTGAAGCGCGCCAGCACCGCCGTGAGGCTGTAGTGGTCGCCCGTCGCCACCTCGAGGCGCTTCTTGGCCTCGATCAACGGCGTCGCATCGACGTCGAGCCAGATCGTCGCCTCTGGAATCGTCTGCCGCGAGCGCGTGAGCCGAGTGCCGATGATCTCGCGGATGCCCGTGATCGGGATGCGCACGTCGGGGTCGCCCTGCGATTGCGCGGATGCTGAGGCGGGCGCGGATGCCTGCTGCTGCGGCTTCATGGCCGCGATCGCCGCCTCGACGTCGCTCTTGACGACGAGCCCGTCGGGGCCCGAACCGACGAGGTGGGCGGCGTCGAACCCCGCCTCCTGTGCGATGCGGCGCACGATCGGCGAGACCACGCGGGAGCGACGGGTGGGGTCGATCAGTGTCGACGCGGCGGCCGCGCCGGGGGCAACCGCGGCTGGAGCCGAGGCCGTGGCTCGGCCGCGACCGAAGCGGGCGCCGCGGGTGCGCTGGCGTACGGGGGCGGGCTCCGAGACTCCGTAGCCGACGAGCACCGCGCCCGAGGAAGCCGGGGCTTCGGCATCCTCGATCACTTCGTGCTCAGCCATGCGCAGCAGCGGCTGGCCCGCGTGCACGACGTCGCCGACGTGCGCGCACAGCTCGCCCACCGTGCCCGCGAACGGACACGGCAGCTCGACGATCGACTTCGCCGATTCGACCTCGACGACGGGCTGGTCGATCGCCACTGTCTCGCCGGGCTGCACCAGCCAGTTGGTCACCTCGGCCTCGGTGAGGCCCTCACCCAGGTCGGGAAGGAGGAACTGCTCAGGCATCCGCGTTCACCACACCCACGTGTCGAGGGCCGCGAGCACGCGCTCGGCGCTCGGCAGGTTGTACTGCTCGAGCTTGGCCGCGGGGAAGGGGATGTCGAAGCCGGTGATGCGCAGGATCGGTGCCTCGAGCGAGAAGAACTCGCGTTCGGTCACGCGTGCCGCGACCTCGGCTCCGAAGCTCCCGAACCCCGCCGCCTCGTGGATCACCGCCGCGCGGCCGGTCTTGCGCACCGAGGCGCACACGGTTTCGTCGTCGAACGGCGAGAGACTGCGCAGGTCGACGACCTCCACCGACAGATCTTCCGCGGCGCCGGCCTCTGCCGCTTCGAGAGCCACCTTGACGCCCGAGCCGTACGCAATCAGCGTCACGTCCTCACCCGTGCGCACCACGCGCGCTTTCGTCATCGGCAGCGTGTGCACGGGCAGCTCGACGCTCTCGCTCGCCCAGTAGCGGCTCTTCGGCTCGAGGAAGATGACGGGGTCGTCTGAGGCGATCGCCTCGCGCAGCATCGAGTACGCGTCGCTCGGGTTCGACGGGGTGACGACGGTGAGCCCCGGGGTCGCCGTCCAGTACGCCTCTGACGAGTCGGAGTGGTGCTCGACCCCGCCGATGCCGCCGGCGTAGGGAATGCGCACGACGACAGGAAGTCGCATGCGCCCCTTGGTGCGCGAACCCATCTTCGCGAGGTGCGAGGCGATCTGCTGGAACGCCGGGTACGCGAAGGCGTCGAACTGCATCTCGACGACCGGGCGCATGCCGTATTCGGCCATGCCGATCGCGGTGCCGACGATGCCGGACTCGGCGGCCGGGCAATCCCACACCCTGCCGTCGCCGAACTCGGCGGCCAGGCCGTCGGTGACGCGGAAGACGCCGCCCAGCGCGCCGATGTCCTCGCCGAACACGACCACGTCCGGGTCTTCGGTGAGCGCATCGCGCAGTGCGGCGTTGAGCGCGGCGGCCATGGTGAGGGCCTTCGTGCCCGCCGGCTGCTGCGGCGGCCGCTCGGTGACCGTGCCCGGGGTGGGGCTCGGAACGAGGTTCTCTTCGAGCATCGTCATCGCTGTCCTCCTGCTTCGGCGAGCTCGCGCTCGAGCGCGGCCCGCTGCTCGATGAGCGCCGGGCGCTCGGCGGCATAGACGTGGTCGAACAGCTCGAGCGGGTCGAGCTGCGGTTCGGCGTTCATGAGGTCGCGCGTGCTCGACGCGAGCTCCTCCGCCTCGCCGGCGACGTGCTGCGCGAACTCGTCGTCGAGCACACCCGCGCCGCGCAGATAGGTCTCGAGCCGCGCGATCGGATCGCGCGCTCGCCACGCCTCGACCTCGTCCGACGAGCGGTAGCGCGTCGGATCGTCGGAGTTGGTGTGCGCCTCGATGCGATACGTGACGCCCTCGATCAGCGACGGCCCGCCGCCTGCGCGAGCGCGCTCGACGGCGTGCGCGACCACGGCGTACACGGCGGCCGGGTCGTTCCCGTCGACGAGATGGCCCGGCATGTCGTAGCCGACCGCGCGATCCGCGAACGAGCGCGCGTGCGTCTGCCGCGACAGCGGCACGCTGATCGCGTACTGGTTGTTCTGCAGCACGAACACCGTCGGCGCCTGCCAGGTGCTCGCAAAGTTGAAGGCCTCGTGCGCATCGCCCGCGCTGCTCGCGCCGTCGCCGAGGAAGGTGAGCGCGACCACCGGGTCGCCCTTGAGGCGTGCCGCGTGCGCGAGGCCGACGGCGTGCAGCAGGTGGCTCGCGAGCGGCACGGAGAGCGGCGCGACGCGGTACTGCTTCGGGTCGAAGTCGGAATGCCAGTCGCCACGGAAGAAGGCGAGCACCCCCTGCGGGGGAACGCCGCGGGCAAGCATCCCGATCGCATCGCGGTGAGAGGGGAAGAACCAGTCCTGGGGCTGGAGCGCCGCGATGGGCGCGATCTCGCACGCCTCTTGCCCGAGCCCCGGCGCGTACGTGGCGAGGCGCCCCTGGCGCGTGAGCTTCGTGACCTGGATGTCGAATCGGCGCGCGAGCGTCATCTGGCGATAGATGCCGAGCAGGACCTCAGCGCTCGGCATCTCGAACCCGGCCGCAGCCTCATCGCCCGCGCGTGCGCCGTGCTCGTCGATGAGCTGAATCGGCCCCATTGCCGTTGTCATGACCACATCTTGCGCCCACCAGGGGACGCCGAGCGGCAGGCTGCGACAGAGCGGTGCACTCGGCCCACGGTGGGGCGGCAGGCCGCCGATCTGCTCAGTCGACTGCGGTCAGATGAGCATTCTGTCCTGCGGCGGCGAGCCCCGGCGGCGTGCCCTCGCGGGAGTCGAGAACGACGTACGAGCGCGTCGACGCGATGCCCGGAACCTGCCGGATCTCTTGAAGGATGACCTCGCTGAGCACATCGTGATCGGGCGCGTTCACGGTCACGAACAGGTCGATGTCGCCCGAGACCGCAAGCACGGATTCCACGTGCGGCAACGCCTGCAGCGCCGCCATCACCTCGGCCACGGACGCGCCCGCGGCGAGCTTCGCGGTGATCACCGCCATCACGTGCAGGCCGATCGCCTTGCGGTCGACACGGGCGCGGAAGCCCTCGATCGCGCCCGATTCGATGAGATGAAGGATGCGTGTGTGCGTCGCGTTCCGGGAGAGGTGGATGCGTTCGGCGAGAGCCCGCACACTGAGCCGCGCGTCTGCGCTCAGCTCGGCGATGATGCGCCGGTCGACTCTGTCCAGTGCCACGCAGTCAGGCTAGAGCACGGGACGGAGCCGGCCGGCGCAGAATCTCACGCGCGCGGCAGCGGTGCCCGACGAGGCGCCCCGTGGGCCGCCAGCTCGAGGTCCTTCTGCAGCGTGAAGTACGCCTGCTTCGGCTGCTGGTTGACGTCGTAGAGGCAGGCGTAGCCCTCGCCCTTGAACGTGCCGGGCACCCACGAGTTGACGTCGGTCCAGCCCCAGACGGTGAACGAGATCACCGCCGGCACCGAGATCGCCGCCTGCAGCATCGCCGAGTACTCGAACGGCTGCGCGAACAGGGCGAGGTTGTCGGTCGGCACCTGGGTCTCGGGTGCGTCGACGAAGGTGCGCACGTCGGCCTCGGTGATGGCGACCTTGAAGCCGGCCTTGGCATATCGCTCGAGGTCCTGCTGGAACCGCTGCGGGTCGAAGCCGTACTGCGTGTCGAGGTGGGCCTGCGACCCGATGCCGTGGATCGGCACGCCGGCATCCCGCTGCTTCGTCGCCCAGGCGTAGACCGCGTCGCTCTTCGCGTTCGTGCCGTCCTCGCCGGTGATGTTGTAGTCGTTGTAGAAGAGCAGCGCATGCGGGTCGGCCTCGTGCGCCCACTTGAACGCCTGCGGGATGACGGATTCGCCGAGCTGCTGGACCCACCAGTCATTCGGGTTGATGCCCGAGGGGTTCGCGTCGGTGAAGAACTCGTTGGCGACATCCCACTGCCAGATCTTGCCCTTGAAGCGACCGACCTCGGTGAAGATGTGCTTCTCGAGCAGCGACCACAGCTTCGACTTCGTGATCGAACCGTCTGCGACGCCGGCGGTCAGCCACGAGGGCAGCTGATTGTGCCAGAGCAGGGTGTGGCCGCGCACGAGCTGGTGGTTCGCCTTCGCGAAGGCGAGCAGCTGGTCGGCATCCGTCCAGTCATACGTGCCCTGCGTCGGCTCGACGGTCTGCCACTTCATCGCGTTCGCGCCCGTGACGACCGAGAACTGGCCGCCGGAGATCGTCGCGAAGTCGGTGATGTCCTGCGGGGTGAGCGCGCTGCCGATGGCGAGATCGATCGCCGCGCCGAGTGCGCGCAGCGACTGCGAGTCGCCGCTCGCGACCGGCTTGTGGCCGCGCGCCGTGTCGGCGAGGGCCGGAGCCGCGCCTGCGACACCGCCGGCCACCATCGCTGCCGCTCCTGCTGCTCCCAGTGCGAGAACGCTGCGTCGTTCCATTCGAACCGACCTCCAAGTACGCCGTTGTCTTGGTGCTCATGCGACGTTGCATGAGACACATTGCGTGGCCAGATTAGGTGTCCCCATTACGGGGGTCAAGCAACATATTCGAGGCACAGGCGCCGCACAGGGGCGCGGGATGCCTCACCCGGCGCTCGACGCGCGGATGACGAGCTCGGGCTGATACTCGACGGCCTGCGGCTTCGCGGTCGGGTCCTCCGCCTCGGCGAGCATCAGCCTCACCGCCGTCTCACCGATGAGCGCCGCCGGCTGCCGCACCGAGCTGAGCGGCACTACCGACGCGCTCGCGAAGTCGATGTCGTCGTAGCCGATGAGTGCGATATCCCCCGGAACAGAGACCTCGCCAGAGGCTGCGAACGCCTGCAGCAGCCCGATCGCGAGCAGGTCGTTCGCGGCGAACACGGCGTCCGGGCGCTTCCCGCGCGGGCGGTCGATGAGGCGGCGTGCGGCCGCGACGCCCTCGTGGACGGTGAGGGCACTCACCTCAATGGACTCGAGAGTGGCATCCGCCCGCTCTGCCACAGCCGCGCGCGCACCTGCGAGACGATCACTGACCTGCCTGATCGCGAGCGAGCCGCCGACGAATGCAATGCGCCGCCGCCCGGTCTCGATCAGGTGGCGCACGGCCATCGCTCCCCCTGCGACGTCGTCGACCGACACCGAGCTGAAGCTCGTGTCCTGCGAGTAGCGGTCGACGAGGACTGAGCGGATGCCGCGCTCGCGCAGCCGTCGCAGGCGCGGCCCGACGTCGCCGACCGGCGAGATCAGCAGGCCGCGCAGGCGCTGCTGCTCGAACAGGTCGAGGTAGGCCGCCTCACGCTCGCTCGCCTCGTCGCTGTTGCCGATGATGACCGAGAGCCCGGCACGGGCCGCCTCGTCCTCGGCGCCGCGCGAGAGCTCGGTGAAGAACGGGTTGCGCGCGTCGAGGATCACGAGGCCGAGCGCCCGGCTCGACCCGGCGCGCAGCTGGCGGGCGGCGTCGTTGCGCACGAAGCCGAGCTTGTCGATGGCGTCGTGCACGCGCACTGCGGTCTCGGCGGATACCTTCGTCGGGTGATTCAGCACATTGGAGACGGTGCCGATGGATACGCCGGCGAGTCTCGCGACGTCCTTGACGTTGACCGATGCCATGGCGTGCCCCCTCGTGTCCCTCAGCGTAGCGCGCAGCTTTTGAATCGAATCAACCCTGCCGCGGCGCCCGCGGCGTCGCTCGCGCGCGCCACACGGACACGGCTCACGCGCGTGGCACGATGGGGCGCGTGAGCTTTGTTCGCTTGACGGATGTCGCGGCGCGCGCGGGCGTGTCGCCGGGCACCGTTTCGAACTTCTTCCACAACCCTTCGCGGGTGGCAGAGCTCACCGCTGAGCGGATCCGAGCCGCGATCGACGACCTGGGCTATGTGCCCAATGATGCCGCCCGGGCTCTTCGTCGCCGTGAGACGAAGCTGATCGGGCACCTCGCCTTCGAGGTGGCGAACCCGTACTCGGCCGAGTTCGTGCGCGCGTTCGATCGGGAAGCGCGCGCCCTCGGATACACCGTTCTCAACGTCAGCAGTGAAGGCGACCATGAGTTGCAGCGCACGCTCATCGAGACGTTCGTGCGTCAGCGCGTCGACGGTGTGCTACTGACACCCACCGGCGGTGTAGGCGAGACGGTGGACGTGCTCAAGGGACATGGTGTACCCGTCGTACTGACAGACAACCTCGACGGCGCAGCCCCCGCAGTGGCTTACGACGACCGACTCACTGGCCGACTCGCGGCCGAGCACTTGGTGAATCTCGGCCGTCGGAAGATCGCGTTCGTCGGAAACCGTGACGGAGTCGAGATCATTGCCCGCCGTCTTCAGGGAGTAAGAGACGTGCTCGCCGGCGTGCCAGACTCGAGCCTCGAGGTCGTCGATCTTGAGACGCGCAGCGTCGCGAGTGGCCGCGTGGCGGCACAGCGGCTGGCCGCTCTGACCCCAGATCGCATACCCGACGGAATCGTCGCCGTCAACGACCCCGTCGGCATTGGCCTGCTCAACGTTCTCTCCCATCGCGTCCGCGTGCCGGAAGACGTCGCAATCGTCGGGATCGACGACATCGAGTTCGCTGCAGAAGCGGTGGTCCCCCTGACTTCCGTGGCGCGGCCCATAGATGACTTCGCAGCCCAGTCGCTCAGGCTGCTGCACTCGCAGATCCACGGCGACGCGACCGGCGGCGAGCGCTCGCTCGTGGTGCTCGAGCCGCGACTGATCGTGCGCGAGAGCACGGTTCCCGGCACCGCGACTTAAATCGTTACAAATCCTTCTTGACAGCCTCAGTGACCTCTTCCTAGGTTGAATCAAATCGATTTAACTCAGCGCTCATCGGACGCGCGGAGTGACGCGGATACAAGGAGGTATCGCATGATTTCACCTAAGGCGGCGACGCGCCTGCTCGCCACCCTCGGAGGCCTAGCCGTGATCGGCACCGCCCTCGCCGGCTGCTCCGGTTCGGGCTCCAGCGCATCCAGCGGCTCTGGCAAGACGTCGATCTCCGTCCTCGCCGGCGGCAACGACGCGGCCTCATCGAAGCTCGCCAACGACCTGGCGACGGCATTCCACAAAGCGAATCCCTCGGTGACGGTCAAAATGGAAACCCGCCCCGGCGGCACGGATGGCGACAACCTGATCAAGACGCGCCTCTCCACCCAGTCGATGAACGACGTCTTCTTCTACAACTCCGGCTCGTTGTTCCAAGCGCTGCATCCTGACACGCAGCTTCAGCCGTTGACTGACGAGTCATGGGCGAAGGACCTCACCGCCGACTTCAAGAAGACCGTCAGCACCGATAAGGGCCTTTACGGGGCGCCGCAGGGAACCACCTTCGACGGCGGCGTCATGTACAACAAGAAGGTCTACGCGCAGCTCGGGCTCTCGGTGCCGCAGACGTGGGACGACTTCATCAGCAACAGCGAGAAGATCAAGGCCGCCGGCATCACACCGATCCTGGCGTCCTATGGCGACACCTGGACGAGCCAGCTGTTCGTGCTCGCCGACTTCGCCAACGTCGCTGCCCAGGACAAGAACTGGGCCGATGACTACACCGACAACAAGTCGAATGCGAAGTACGCCAAGGAGCCCGCGCTCGAAGGGTTCACGCACACGCAGGAAGTCTTCGACAAAGGTCTGGTCAATAAGGACTACGCCTCGCTGACCAACGTCAACGCGCTGAAACTCCTCGCCACCGGCAAGGCCGCCCAGTACCCGATGATCACGTCGGTCATCGCCAACGTCGTTCAGAGCAACCCCGACCAGGTCAACGACATCGGTTACTTCGCGCTGCCGAGTGACTCCGGCACGCCGCACGCCACCGTATGGGAGGCCAACGGCGCCTACATCCCCAAGTCGACGACAGGCGACAAGCTCGCTGCCGCCAAAAAGTTCGTCGCGTTCATCAACTCGCCGACGGGGTGCAAGATACAGGCCGACGCAGGCACGCCCGCCGGTCCGTTCGCAACGAGTGCCTGCACGGTTCCCGACAACGCGCCCGCCCTGGTGAAAGACGAGCTCAAGTACCAGGAGGACAACCAGACCGGCCTCGCGCTCGAGTTCCTGTCGCCGATCAAGGGCCCGAACCTCGAGAAGATCCTGATCCAGGTCGGCTCGGGCATCTCCACTGCGAAGCAGGGTGCCGCGCTCTACGACCAGGACGTCAAGGCGCAGGCGCAACAGCTCGGCGTCAAGGGTTGGTAGGCCGACCCGCACCTGTGATCGAAACCCGTAGAGGAGCAGACATTGTCGACGGCAACTCCGGCGACTTCCGCCCAGGCGAGTGACGTCGCCGCACCGGCGCAACTCGCATCTTCCGAGCCTCCAGGCAGGCGACGAATCCGCTCGCCCTATCCGAGCTGGTTCTTCATTCCAGCGATCGCCCTGTACGTCGTCTTCTTCGCAGTGCCGACGCTCGCGTCGTTCTACTTCTCGCTGACCAGGTGGTCGCTCTTCGACGCTCAGTTCATCGGCATCGCGAACTACGTGCAGTTCTTCCACGACCCGCAGCTGTACACGAGCTTCATCCACACCCTCATCTACGGCGTCCTCACGTCGGGCGCGAAGGTGGTCATCGGATTCCTGCTCGCGCTGCTGCTCACGTCACCCGTGATCGGGCGGGGCTACCTGCGAGCCGTCGTGTTCTTCCCCGTGCTGTTGTCGACCATCGGCGTCGGCATCCTCTGGAAGTCACTGCTCGACCCGTTCCACGGCATGGTCAACGGGGTTCTCGGCTTCTTCGGCCTGCCTCAGCCCGGCTGGTTCACCGACCCGAATCTCGCCCTCTATTCGATCGCCGCGGTCGACATCTGGAAGGGCGTCGGAATCGCGACCCTTATCTTCATGGCCGGCATGGTCGCTATTCCGAGCGAGTACTTCGAAGCCGCGCGGATGGACGGCGCCAGCGGATTCCGGATCGTGCGAGACATCACCATTCCGCTCTCGCGCGGCGCGACCGCGACGGTGATCATCCTGTCGCTCATTGGCGGCCTGCGCTCGTTCGACATCATCTGGGCAACGACCGGCGGAGGGCCCGGCTTCACCAGCGACGTCATCGCCTCGGTGATCTACAAGCAGTACCAGGCCGGCTTCTACGGTCTGTCGACGGCGGGCAACGTTGTGCTGTTCGTCGTGGTGACGGCGATCATGGTGCCGCTGTCGTTCGCGCTAAACCGAAAGCAGGTGGAGCTGTGACCGCGCGTCGCGTCCGAGCATGGATCGTCGGCTCTGCGGCGATCCTCGTCTCCGTCGTCGTCTTCCTCGTGCCGTTCGCCTTCGTCGTCCTCCAGGCGGCGAAGACTCCGGCCGAGGCATCCGATCTGAAATTCTCACTGCCTCGCTCGTGGCAGTTCTTCCAGAATCTCGTCGCGGTGCTACAAAGCGGCGACGGCCTGATCTGGCGCGCCTTCATCAACTCGGCCGTTCTGACCGTGGCCTCAGTCGCGCTCATGGCAATTGTGGCTGCAATGGCCGGCTACGTGCTGGCGCGCAAGCGCAGCAAGTGGGGCCCGACCGTCAACTTCTTCGTAATGGCGGGACTCATCGTGCCGCCGGCCGTTGTTCCGACGATCTGGGTGCTTCAGGCGCTCGGGCTGTTCAAGACGATGCCGGGCATGATCCTGATCGAGACCACCTTCGGGCTGTCCATCTGCATCCTGCTGTTCCGCGCCTTCTTCAACACGGTGCCGACGGAGCTCGACGAAGCCGCGATCATCGACGGTGCGGGTCGGGTGCGCCTGTTCTTCCAGGTCATTCTTCCCCTGCTTCGGCCGGTCATCGTGACCGTGATCGTGGTGCAGTCGGTCTTTGTCTTCAACGACTTCGCCGGGCCGCTCTACTTCCTGCCGGGCACCGACAACGCCACAGTGCAAACCACCTTGTACACCTTCGCGGGCCAGAACCTGAGCTATTACAACTTGCTCTTCATGGACATTCTGCTCATCACGATCCCGCCGCTGGTGGCATTCATCTTCTTCAACCGCCAGATCGTCGCCGGCATGACCAGCGGCGCGATCAAGGGCTGACCCTGACGACTCATCACGACACGAAACCGGAGACCTACGACATGACCTGGAATGCCCGAATGATCGCGGCCGATTCTGCCTTCGACGGTGCGCCGCTGCTCCGCGGCGAGTTCACGCTTGAGGAGGGACACGGAGCGGTCGCGCGAGCGACCCTGTTGCTGACCGCTCACGGCGTGGTAGAGGCATGGCTCAACGGACGCCAGGTCTCGGCGGACGTCTTGACGCCTGGGTGGAGCAGCTACGAGTGGCGGCTGCGCTACGCGAGCTACGACGTCACCGAGCTGCTCGAACCGACGAACGTGCTCGGCCTCGCCCTCGGCAAGGGTTGGTTCGCCGGGCGACTCGGGTGGAGCGGCCGAGGCAACTTCTACGGCGACGAGCTCGGGGGCTTCGCCCAGCTCCAGGTGGAATTCGAGGACGGCAGCACGCAGATCATCGGAACCGACGAGAACTGGACCGCTGGGCCGAGCGCGGTCCTGGCGAACGACCTCTACGACGGGCAGACGATCGACGCCCGCCTTCGAGACGATGCCTGGCTTCGGCCCGGGTTCCGAAGCGAGCACTGGGTCGGTGTTCACACCGTTGACTTCGACACCGCCACGCTGGTGCCGTACACCGGACCGCGCGTGGGCCGGTGGACCACGCTGCCGGTCATGGAAGTCATCACGTCACCCTCCGGCAAGCAGCTGCTCGACTTCGGGCAGAACGTGGTCGGGTGGGTCAGGGTGCGGGCCAACGGGCCCGCGGGTACCGAAGTGGTGCTGCGGCACGCGGAAGTGCTCGAGCACGGCGAGCTGGGCACGCGCCCGCTACGCACGGCGAAGGCGACCGATCGCTATATCTTGAGCGGCGGCGATGACGAGTTCGAGCCCACCTTCACTTTCCACGGGTTCCGCTATGTCGAGGTGTCCGGCTGGCCGGGCGAACTGGACCCCGCGGACTTCACCGCGGTCGCCATCAGCTCGGATCTGACCCGCATCGGGAAATTCCGCACCTCTGATCCCCTGCTCAACCGGTTCCATGAGAACGTCGTGTGGGGCATGCGCGGCAACTTCGTCGACGTGCCGACCGACTGCCCGCAGCGCGACGAGCGCCTGGGCTGGACCGGTGACATCGCGGCGTTCGCCCCGACGGCCGCCTTCCTCTTCGATGTCGATGCTTTCCTGGGCGACTGGCTCGCCGACCTCGCGCTCGAGCAGCAGCATCACGATGGGATCGTTGGATACGTCATCCCCGACGTCCTCAAGTACACCGGCCGTGTGACCGAGTTCGGCGAGGTCGATTCGACGGCGATCTGGAGCGACGCAGCGGTCTGGGTGCCGTGGACGCTCTTTCAGGCCTACGGCGATCGCGACGTGCTCGAGCGGCAGTTCGAGTCGATGTCCGCGCACCTGCACCACGTCAAGTCACTGCTCTCCCCCACCGGCGTGTGGGAGAACAGCTTCCAGTTCGGTGACTGGCTCGACCCCGATGCCCCGCCAGAGAACCCGGCGCGCGCCAAGGCCGACCCGGCTGTGGTCGCTACCGCCTGCGCCTTCCGCTCAGCGGCGATCGTTGCCGAAGCCGCAGCCGTCCTGGGCAAGGCGGAAGCCCAGCGCGAGTTCGAGGAATTCGCCGCCGAACTGCGCGCCGCCTTCAACGACGCGTATGTGTCCGATGGCGTCGTGAAAAGCGACTGCACGACCGTGTACGCCCTGGCGATCGTATTCGGCCTGCTCGATGCGAAAGACGAATCGGCCGCAGGGTCTCGACTCGCCGAGCTGGTGGCGGCGGCGCACTACCGCGTCTCGACCGGCTTCGCCGGAACGCCGTTCATCACCGACGCGCTCACCAAGACCGGCAACCTCGACGCCGCCTATCGGCTGCTGCTCGAGCGCGAGTGCCCGTCGTGGCTGTATCCCGTCACCATGGGAGCCACGACCGTGTGGGAGCGCTGGGATTCGATGCTGCCCGACGGCACGATCAACCCCGGCCAGATGACCTCGTTCAACCACTACGCGCTCGGCGCCGTCGCCGACTGGATGCACCGCGTCGTCGGCGGGATCGCCCCCCTCGAGCCCGGGTACTCCTCCGTACTCATCGCCCCACAGCCCGGTGGCGGCCTCACCGAGGCCGAGACGTCTCTCGAGACCCGGCACGGCCGCGTCACCGTGCGGTGGGCCATCGAGAACGGTGCGCTGACGGTCGACGCCGAACTGCCTGAGGGCGTCGGCGGCGTGCTTCGGATGGCTGGCCGCGGGGACCAGGAACTTAGCGGCGGCCGAGTGTCGGCGTCAGCGCCCTTCCCGGCCTGAGCGATCGCGTGCCGGCCACCGAGTGAAACGATTCATCGCCGCCTCTGCTATCGTCTGAAACGATTCATTCCCTCACGGAAAGAAGACGCAATGACGCGCACTGAAACCTTCACCCCGGCGCACGACGCCCACCACTGGCGCTCGACGATCTCCGTCGCGATGTCGAACTACATCGAAGCCGGCTCGATCATCGCCATCGCCACCAGCCTCGGCTTCTGGCAGACCGCCTTCCACTTCGGCAACGGAGCGGCCGGCGTGCTCGCCGCCTTCAGCCCGAACGCGTTCGGCGCGGCGATCGGCGCCATTCTGGGCGGCCCGCTCGCCGACCGGTTCGGCCGCAAGTTCATCTACACCTACGACCTGCTGCTCTACATGCTCGGCATGCTTTTCGTGATCTTCGCGGGCAACACCGAGCTGCTCTTCCTCGGCTTCCTGCTCGCGGGCATCGCTGTCGGAGCGGGTGTCCCCGCCGCCTGGACCTACATCGCCGAGGTCGCACCCGACGATCGCCGGGCCGCCCACGTCGGCACCGCGCAGCTCGCCTGGTCGCTCGGGCCCCTGGTCGGCTTCGCGCTCGCAATGGCGGTCGCGCCGCTGGGTCTGCTCGGAGCGCGCCTGATCTTCGCGTGGCTCTTCGTCGTGGCGCTCGTGACCTGGCTCGTGAGGCGCGGGCTGCCCGAATCCGGCATCTGGGCCGAGCAACGCGAGACGAACAAGAAGTCGATCACCATCGGCTTCAGTCTCAAGGCGCTCTTCACCCGCCGCGTGAACATCACCGCCCTGCTGTTCCTCTTCGGCGTTTACGCGTTCTGGAACACCGTCGCCGGCCAGGCGGGCATCTTCATGCCCCGCGTCTATGAGGCCAGCGGCTTCACGTCGCCGATCGAGCAGGATTTCATCCAGGTCATCGTCTGGTTCTGCACGTCGCTGTTCACCTGGCTCGGCTTCATGCTCTTGGGCGATCGGATGTCTCGCCGGCTGCTCTTCGCGATCGGGTCGGTGCTCGCGATCGTCGCCTGGGTGGTGCTCGTCTTCAGCCACCCGAGCTTCGGCGTGCTGATTTTCTTCGCCATTGTCTGGGGAACGTCGGCCGGCATCGGCGCGCAAGCCTTCTACGGACTGTGGACGAGCGAACTGTTCGCGACGCCGTATCGCGCCGGAGCACAGGGGGTGCTCTTCACCGCGGCCCGCCTCATGGTGGGCTTCCTGAGCCTCTGGTTCCCGACACTGCTCGCGACGGTCGGGCTCTCGAAGCTCGGCATCCTGATCATCGCGCTCCTCGCGGTCTCGTTCATTGTCGGCACGATGTGGGCGCCGGACACGCGGGGCAAGAGCCTGCGCGAGATCGAGCAGGAGCGCTACGGCGAGTATCTCGAGACCGACACCGCCTACCTGCGCATTGCGAAAGAGGCCGGCCGGTGACCGAGCGCGTCTGCTTCCAACTGCGCGTGCGCCCCGAGCAGCTCGCGGAGTACCGCGAGCGCCACGCAGCCGTGTGGCCTGAGATGCTGCGCGAGATCGAAGCCAGCGGGCGCCGCAACTACTCGATCTTCCTCGGCGATGACGGGCTGCTCGTCGGGTACTACGAGCTCGCCGAGGGCACCACGCGCGAGGCATCCGATCGCTATCTCGCCGCCTCGCCCGTCGCCGCGCGCTGGGAAGCCGACATGCAGCAGTTCTTCGCCGATCTCGACGGGCGCGCCGATCAGGCAGCGACCGAACTGACCGAGATCTTCAACCTCGACCGGCAGCTGAGCGCTGCGGAAGGAGCCACCTCATGACCAGGGCGTTCACCGAGATCGCCGACCTGCTCGCGCAGCAGGCGATCGAGTTGCCGAGCTGGGCGTTCGGCAACTCCGGCACCAGATTCAAGGTGTTCGGGCAGGCCGGCGTGCCGCGCGACCCGTTCGAGAAGGTCAGCGACGCCGCCCAGGTGCACAAGGTCACGGGGCTGGCGCCGACCGTCGCGCTGCACATCCCGTGGGATCTCGTCGACTCGTACAGCGACCTCGCGAAGCACGCCGAGGACAACGGTGTCGCCCTCGGCACGATCAACTCGAACACCTTCCAGGACGACGCGTACAAGCTCGGCAGCTTGGCGCACAGCGATGCGGCGGTGCGCCAGAAGGCGATCGACCACCACTTCCGGTGCATCGACGTCATGAACGAGACCGGCTCGCGCGACCTCAAGATCTGGCTCGCCGACGGCACGAACTACCCGGGCCAGGACGATCTTCGGGGCCGGCAGGATCGGCTGGCGGAATCCCTCGCCACCATCTATGAGCGCATCGGCGAGCACCAGCGCCTGGTGCTCGAGTACAAGTTCTTTGAGCCCGCGTTCTATCACACCGATGTGCCGGATTGGGGCACGTCCTTCGCTCAGGTCAGCGCCCTCGGCGAGCGCGCGGTCGTCTGCCTCGACACCGGCCACCACGCGCCTGGCACGAACATCGAGTTCATCGTGATGCAGCTGCTGCGCCTCGGGAAGCTCGGCAGCTTCGACTTCAACTCGCGCTTCTACGCCGACGACGACCTGATCGTCGGGGCGGCCGACCCGTTCCAGCTCTTCCGCATCATCTTCGAGGTCGTGCGCGGCGGCGGCTACGGCGCTGACTCGGGCGTCGCGTTCATGCTCGACCAGTGCCACAACATCGAGAAGAAGATCCCGGGTCAGATCCGCTCGGTGCTGAATGTGCAGGAGATGACGGCGCGCGCGCTGCTCGTCGACACGGATGCCTTGGCCGCGGCTCAGCAAGCGGGTGAGGTACTGGGTGCCAACGGCATTCTGATGGACGCCTTCTATACCGATGTGCGCCCGGCCCTGGCCGAGTGGCGCGCGTCGCGCGGGCTGCCCGCGGACCCGATGTCGGCCTATGCCGCGTCGGGCTATCAGGAGAAGATCGAGGCCGAGCGCGTGGGTGGCACGCAGGCAGGCTGGGGTGCGTGAGATGAGTACTGCTGACGAACTGATCGCGCGGTCGAACCGCCTCGGCGCCGACCCGCGCAACACCAACTACGCAGGTGGCAACACCTCGGCCAAGGGCACCGAGATCGACCCCGTGACGGGCGAGCCGGTCGAGCTGCTGTGGGTCAAGGGCTCAGGCGGTGACCTCGGCACGCTGACGAAGGCGGGCCTGGCGGTGCTGCGCCTCGACCGGCTGCACGCGCTCGTCAACGTCTACCCCGGCGTCGAGCGCGAGGACGAGATGGTCGCGGCCTTCGACTACACGCTGCACGGCAAGGGCGGGGCGGCGCCGTCGATCGACACCGCCATGCACGGCCTGGTCGAGGCGGCGCACGTCGACCACCTGCACCCCGACTCGGGCATCGCGATCGCGACCGCCGCCGACGGCGAGCGCCTCACCGCCGAGATCTTCGGCGGCCGGGTCGCCTGGGTGCCGTGGCGGCGCCCGGGCTTCCAGCTCGGCCTCGACATCGCCGCGATCAAGCGGGAGAACCCCGAGCTGATCGGCGCCGTTCTCGGCGGCCACGGCATCACTGCATGGGGCGACACGAGCGACGAGGCCGAGGCGAACTCGCTGTGGATCATCAAGACCGCAGAGAGCTACATCGAAGAGCACGGGAAGGCCGAGCCGTTCGGCGCCGCCCTCGACGGGTACGCGCCGCTTGAGGCATCCGCTCGCCGTGAGAAGGCGGCAGCGCTCGCCCCGCACCTGCGCGCGATCGCCTCGCACGACAAGCCGCAGGTCGGGCACTTCACCGACACGGATGCCGTGCTCGAGTTCCTTGGCTCAGAGAAGCACCCGGCGCTCGCGGCGCTCGGCACGAGCTGCCCCGACCACTTCCTGCGCACGAAGGTGAAGCCCCTCGTGGTGGATCTGCCGGCTGAGGCATCCGTCGACGAGATCGTGGCCCGGCTGACTGAGCTGCACGAGGCGTATCGCGCCGACTACACGGCGTACTACGAGCGCGGCGCTGAGGCCGCCCGCGCCCGCGGCGAGGAGCCGCCGGCGATGCGCGGCGCGGACCCGGCGATCATCCTGGTGCCGGGCGTCGGCATGTTCTCGTACGGCGCGGACAAGCAGACGGCGCGGGTGGCGGGCGAGTTCTACGTCAACGCGATCAACGTGATGCGCGGCGCGGAAGCACTGTCGACCTACTCCCCCATCGACGAGTCGGAGAAGTTCCGCATCGAGTACTGGGCGCTGGAGGAGGCGAAGCTTCAGCGCCGGCCCAAGCCCAAGCCGCTCGCGGCACGCATCGCGCTCGTCACGGGGGCCGCCAGCGGCAT
The DNA here is from genome assembly GCF_039538145.1 of Gryllotalpicola daejeonensis. Taxonomy (NCBI): domain Bacteria; kingdom Bacillati; phylum Actinomycetota; class Actinomycetes; order Micrococcales; family Microbacteriaceae; genus Gryllotalpicola; species Gryllotalpicola daejeonensis. The sequence continues at coordinate 1,076,787 of NZ_BAABBV010000001.1, forward strand.
CGGCAAGGCGACCGCGAAGCGGCTCGCCGCCGAGGGCGCGTGCGTCGTGATCGCCGACCTCGACCTTTCCAAGGCGCAGGCGGCCGCCGCCGAGATCGGCTCGACGGACGTCGCGGTGGGTGTGCAGGTGGACGTCACGGACGAGATCCAAGTGCAGAGATCAGTGGATGCCGCGCTGCTCGCCTTCGGCGGCCTCGACATCGTCGTGAACAACGCGGGACTGTCGCTGTCGAAGTCGCTGCTTGAGACGACCGTCGCCGACTGGGACCTGCAGCACAACGTGATGGCGAAGGGCTCCTTCCTGGTCTCGCGCGCGGCCGCACGCGTGCTGATCGACCAGAAGCTCGGCGGCGACATCATCTACATCTCGTCGAAGAACTCCGTGTTCGCGGGGCCGAACAACATCGCCTACTCGGCGACGAAGGCCGACCAGGCGCACCAGGTGCGGCTGCTCGCGGCCGAGCTCGGCGAGTACGGCGTGAAGGTCAACGGCATCAACCCCGACGGCGTCGTGCGCGGCTCGGGCATCTTCGCCGGCGGCTGGGGCGCCAAACGCGCCGCGGTCTACGGAGTGCCGGAGGAGAAGCTCGGCGAGTACTACGCCCAGCGCACGCTGCTGAAGCGCGAGGTGCTGCCCGAGCACGTCGCGAACGCCGTCTTCGTGCTGTGCACCGCCGACCTCGACCACACCACGGGGCTGCACGTGCCCGTCGATGCGGGCGTGGCCGCGGCGTTCCTGCGGTGAGCGGGCGCGCCAGCGGCGGTGCGCGCGAGTTCGCCGCCGTCGACCTCGGGGCGACGAGCGGCCGGGTGATCCTCGGGCGCATCGGCCCCAGCGAGCTCGAGCTGCGGCACGTCGCGCGGTTCCCGAACGAGCCCGTGACCTTGCGCGACGGGCTGCACTGGGACGTGCTTGGGCTGTACCGCAGCGTGCTCGCGGGCCTCGCCGCAGCTGTGCGCCAGAGGGCCGACATCGCGTCGGTGGGCATCGACTCGTGGGCCGTCGACTACGCATTGATGCGTGAAGGGCGGATGCTTGGGCTGCCGTACCACTACAGAGACGAGCACCGTGGGCTGCTCGGCCCGAGCGAGCTGCATCGCACGTTCGACCATGCCGCCCTGTTCGCGCGCAACGGCCTGCAGTTCCTGCCGTTCAACACCGTGTATCAACTGGCCGCCGAGCCATCACTCGATGAGGCCGACGCCCTGCTGCTGATTCCCGATCTATTGGCGTTCGAGCTCACCGGGGTCGTCGCGGCCGAGCGCACCAACGCGTCGACGACCGGGTTGCTCGAGGCACGCACACGCGAGTGGGACCCGGTGGTGGCCGACGCCGTCGGGGCGCGCCGGCTGCTGCCCGAGCTCATCGACCCAGGCGCTTCGCTCGGTGCGCTCAGCGGTGCGGCGGGCGAGGCGGTAGGCGCCACCATGCCGCTCGTCGCGGTCGGCTCGCACGACACCGCGAGCGCAGTCGTGGCGGTGCCCGCGACGACCGATGACTTCGCGTACATCTCGTGCGGCACGTGGGGCCTGGTCGGGGTCGAGCTCGAGGAGCCAGTGCTGACGGACGCCGCCCGTGAGGCATCCTTCACCAATGAAGGCGGCGTCGATGGCCGCGTGCGGTTCCTGCACAACGTGATGGGGCTGTGGCTGCTGTCGGAGTCGATCCGCACCTGGCTCGGCCCCGGTGCCAGCGCTGCGCAGCAGTCGAGCGCTTTGGAGGAGCTGCTCGCGCAGGCCGCCGAGGTGCAGGCATCCATGCCCGTCTTCGACGTGGACGACCCGCGATTCTTGGCCCCGGGGGACATGCCTGCGCGCATCTCGGCCTGGTTTTCAGAGCGCGGGATGCCGGTGCCGGCCTCCCGCGCCGAGCTGGTGCGCTCGATCATCGAGAGCCTCGCGCAGGCCTTCGCCGAGACGGTGCGAGCGGCGTCCACGCTGTCCGGCAAGCGAGTGTCTGCCATTCACATGGTCGGCGGCGGTGCGCAGAACCGGCTGCTGTGCCAGGCGACGGCGGACCGTGCCGAGCTGCCGGTGATCGCCGGGCCTGTCGAGGCGACCGCGATCGGCAACCTGCTGGTGCAGGCGCGAGCAGCCGGGGCACTTTCCGGATCGCTCGAGTCGCTGCGCGCGCTGGTCGCGGCGACGCAGGCGCCTGAGACATACACTCCGAGAACGACGAGAGAGACGGTGCGCAATGGTTGAGCGCCAGATTCCCAAACCCGCCGAGATCTTCGAGCTGATGAAGTTCAAGCGCCCCGAGTTGAACGGACGCAAGCGCAGGCTCGAGAAGGCGCTGACGATCTATGACCTGCGCGAGGTCGCGAAGCGGCGCACGCCCGCGGCCGCCTTCGACTACACCGACGGCGCGGCAGAGGGCGAGCTGTCGCTGGCCCGCGCACGGCAGGCGTTCGAGGACGTGGAGTTCCACCCGTCGATCCTGCGCGACGTGTCGCACGCCGACCCGTCGACCACGATCTTCGGCGGCCCGTCGGCGCTGCCGTTCGGCATCGCACCCACCGGGTTCACCCGCCTGATGCAGACGGAGGGCGAGATCGCCGGGGCGGGCGCCGCGGGGGCGGCGGGGATCCCGTTCACACTGTCGACGCTCGGGACCACGTCGATCGAGGGCGTGCGGGCGGCGAATCCCAACGGCCGCAACTGGTTCCAGCTCTATGTGATGCGCGACCGCTCCGTGTCGTACGGGCTTGTCGAGCGCGCGGCGGCGGCCGGCTTCGACACCCTGTTCTTCACGGTCGACACGCCCGTCGCGGGCGCGCGGTTGCGCGACAAGCGCAACGGATTCTCCATTCCTCCGCAGCTGACGCCGCGCACCGTGGTGAACGCGATTCCGCGGCCGTGGTGGTGGTGGGACTTCCTGACCACCCCCAAGCTCGAATTCGCGTCGCTGACGTCGACGGGCGGCACGGTCGGCGAACTGCTGGACGCCGCCATGGACCCGTCCATCGACTGGGACGACCTGCGCGAGATCCGCGCCATGTGGCCGGGCAAGATCGCGATCAAGGGCGTGCAGAACATTGAGGATGCCAAGAAGCTGGCCTCCCTCGGCGTCGACGGCATCGTGCTCTCGAACCACGGCGGGCGACAGCTCGACCGCGCGCCCATCCCGTTCCATCTGCTGCCCCAGGTGGTGCGCGAAGTCGGCCGCGACGTCGAGATCGTCGTCGACACCGGCATCATGAACGGCGCCGACATCATCGCGTCGATCGCGCTGGGGGCGCGGTTCACGCTCATCGGCCGCGCCTACCTCTACGGGCTCATGGCCGGCGGGCGCGCAGGGGTCGACCGGGCGATCGAGATCCTGTCTGATCAGCTCATCCGCACGATGAAGCTGCTGCAGGTCTCATCGCTCGAGGAGCTGACGCCCGCGCACGTGACGCAGCTGCGAAGGCTCGAGCCTCGCGAGCTGTAGGAGGGAGAAACCGCTTTCACGTTACGCTCTCCCTATGACGAGCGAGCTCGCGGTCAAAGTCGACCGCGTTCGAGAAGTGCTGCTGGCACGGGACCTGTCCGCGGTGATCCTCACGTCGAAGGAGAGCCTGGCGTGGTTGCTCGGGGGCGCGCGCGTGACCGTACCGACGAACGGCGACCCCGTGCTCAGCGCTCGAGTCACTGAGCACGAGCTGACGCTCTACGTCTACGCCAATGAAGTCGACCGGCTGCGTGAGGAAGAGCTTTACCCGCTCGGCGAGCTCGACATCCGCTCTCACCCGTGGCATGAGCCGCTGCCGGGGGTCGCTCCCATGGAAGGCGCCGCGCCCGAGGCATCCATCGCCGCCGAACTGCGCGCGGCGCGCGCCGGCCTCCTGCCCGTCGAGCTCGAGCGCTACCGGACGCTCGGCCACGACGTCGCCGCCGCGGTCACCGCGGTCGCGAGCGAGCTGCGGCCCACCGACTCCGAGCGGCACGCTGCGGCCGCCCTGGCCCACGCGATCGTCGAGACCGGCGCCGAGCCGATCGTGCTGCTGGCCGCGGGGCGCGAGCGGCTGCAGCTCCGGCATCCGCTACCCACGAACGGCCACCTCGGCAGCCGCGCCATGCTCGTCGTCGGCGCGCGCCGCAACGGCCTGATCGCGAACCTCACCCGCTTCGTCGGCGACGCCGCCGACGGCGACAGCGACGAGCGCCTGCTCGCCGTCGAAGCCGACGCCTTCGCAGCGACGCGCGTCGGTCGCAAACTCTCGAAGGTGCTGGCCGACATCGCCGCGTCCTACCCGGCTCACGGCTTCGACGACGACGAATGGCTGCGCCACCACCAGGGCGGCCCGACGGGCTACGCCGGCCGCGACCCACGCGCGACTCCGGCAGCGAGCGATCGCGTCGTCGACGGGCAGGCCTTCGCGTGGAATCCGAGTGCCCCCGGCACGAAGGTCGAAGACACCGTACTGGTCGCGGCCGGCGAGATCGAGGTGCTCACGGTCGACCCGGCCTGGCCGACCGCAGACGTCGGCGGCATCCGTCGCCCGATCGCCCGCGCCTACTCATAGCCATCAGAATGGCGGCATGCAGCTTCGCGATTTCACCGCCCCCGACACCCAGGCGGCCCGAGCCGCGCTCGAACTCGGCACCGCCTACCACTCCCCTGCGCTGCTGAACCATGTGCTGCGTTCGTGGCTGTGGGCCGAGGCGTTCGCCGCGGCCGAAGGCCGCACGGACCTCGACCACGAGCTGCTCTATGTCGCCGCCGTGCTGCACGACCTCGGCATCGTGCCTGCCTTCGACAACGTCGCGCTGTCGTACGAAGAGGCAGGCGGCCACGTCGCGGGCGCACTCACCGCGGGCGCCGGCTGGGCCGCCGAACGGCGGCAGCGTGTACTCGACGTGATCATTCGCCACAACTGGCCGTCGGTGGATCCCACGTTCGACCTCGAGGGCTACCTGCTCGAGACGGCGACCTCGCTCGACATTTCCGGAGCACGAGCGGATGCCTTGCCCGCGGCATTCGTGGACGAGGTGCTCGCCGCCCACCCGCGCCTGACGCTCGCCGCCGAGTTCACCGCCTGCGTCACGGACCAGGCCGAGCGGAAGCCGAACACGCAGGCCCGGCGCATCGTCGACGGCGGAGTCGCCGCGAAGCTCGCGAACCACCCGCTCGAGCGCTGACACCGAAGGCGCTGACGCGAGCTAGGGAAGCGGCGTGATGCCTTCCCAGACCGGGTGCCAGCCTGGGCCGAAACCGGGGCGTGACCCCGAGCCGTCGTGCCCCGCAGCCATGAGGCCCGTGGCCAGCAGCAGGCCGCCGTTCCCCGGCAGGTAGATCGGCAACGAGGCATCCTGTCGGTTGTGCCCGTTGACCAGATAAGTGTTCTTGGGCACGTCGAGCATCAGCGCGTCGACCGCCAGCTCGGGCTCGCCGAGGCGCGTCGCGGTCATCGCCGCCATCGGGAAGTCCCAGCCCCAGGCGGTCGGCCAGTCCCAGTCGGCCAGTGCGTCACGCAGTGTGCGGCGCATGGTCTCGCGATCGACGAGCGGCGTCTCGGGCACGATGCCGAGAGCGCCGAGCATGCTCGGGTGGTCGGTGCGCACCAGGTGCGGCGGCGTACCGAGGGCGGCATAGGTCCCCGTGTCGAGCACGGGCAGCGGCGTCATTCCGCGCGCGACCTCGCGCCAGCGGGGCGGCGCTGCCCGGCCGAGCCGCTCGAGCCATTTCGCCGCAACCTCGAGCGCCCATGCCCAATACGCGAGCTCGAAGGTCGGATTCTTCGCCGCGGCGCGCGTGGCCTCATACGACTCCTGCGCGGGAATGATCGGCGGGCCGAGCTCGAGGCCGTCGGTGCCGGGCGCCGGGAACGCCGCCATGAACTCGGCGGTCGCGACAACGACTTCCGCCCAGCGCTCGAGCGTCTCGCGAGTGGGCCGCGCGCGGTACAGCAGCTCGGCGAGGTGAATCGGGTGCGGCTGCTGCCACACGAGAAACGGGCCGATGGGGCTCGGCGCCTCGATGCCGTCCGGCCCGATCTGCTTCGGCCAGCGGGCGCCGGGCAGCCCCTGCCCCCGGGCGGTCTCGCGCGCGCGGCCGAGCACCGTCGGGTACCACGCGAGCGAGCGCTCGAGCAGCTCTGGGCGCCCCCACTGCGGCAGCCACCCGTGATGCCACCAGTGCATCTCGAGGTGGAACTTGCCGCGCCACGAATTGAGCATCAGCCCCGTCTCGGCCGGCGGCAGCGAGCCCGCCGACAGCGCAGAGAGGTACTGCGACAGCACCACCCGTCGCTCGAGCTCGAGCGCTCGCGGGTCGTCGCTCGCGACGAGTTCGAGGGCGCCCCCCGTCGCCCAGAACTCGCCCCAGTGCCGCGCGCTCGCCTGGAACACCCGGTCGCCGGAAAGCGAGGCGCCCCGCGGGCCGGAAGCCGAGAACTCGATGACGACGTCAAGCCGCGCACCGCCCGCGCGCAGCACGAACTCGTGCGGCCGGACCCGCTCGAGCAGCGCCCCCGGTGCGCTGACCTCGACCGCGTAGTCGAGCTCATATACCCGCCGCCGGATCAGCCACACACCCGGCGCCGTCTGCTCGAGGCGGCTCGCATGGGTCTCCGGCCGCGTCCAGTCGGCCGCGTTCCCCCACGCCTCCGACCCCGCCGGGAACGCGAGCCTCAACCCGAACTCACCCGTGCCGTCGAGCGAGACTGCCAGCGCATCGCGGTCGGGGTGCACGGCGGTGCGCGTGCGGAAGCGGCGCCCGCCCAGCCGGAAGCTGCTCGAGATCGTCCCGGTTCCCAGCGTGAGCCGTTGCGCGACGTCGGACAGATCGGATGCCTGAACCGGCAGCTCCCCGCCCGGGGCGTCACCCACCCAGAGCCCGACGCGCCCGAGGTCGAGCCGATGCGGGTTGTTGCGCAGCCACTCCTCTTCGCGGCTCTGGCCGGCTGAGGCATCCGCCCCGAACGATCCCCCGAGATCTGCGTAGCGCGCCGGCCCATGCGGACTGTCGTACGTGTGCAACTGGGGCTCGAGCGGCACCCGGCCGGGCGAGGAATCCCAGCCCCAGTGGCTCATCGTGCCGAGCAGCGTGCCCGGCGCGTCGCCATATCGCGCGGCGACGGGGTAGGAATCGGGGAAGGTCTGCAGCCCGGTCACGTCGACCGTGACGCAGAACTCGCCGTTGCCGACCGACAGCGGCGAGTCGGAAACGAGCCGGTCGAGCAGCACGTCGTGCCGCCCGACCAGCTCGGTTCTGTTGATCACTGGGCGGATGCCAGATCCTGCGTCAGCTCGTCGACGAACTTCTGCGAGCCATCGGTGTCAGACGTCTTGTTGAACAGGATGTCGGACTCGGTGCGCTGCGCGAGCTGCGTCTCGTTCTCGGCTCCGGCGGGCTGGATCGGCGCCACGACGCCGGTCTTCAGCACGTCCTGGATGTACTTGGCGCCCTGGGCGCTGTTCGGGTCGAGCAGCGGCTCGACGACCTTGAGCACCTTGTCGTTGAACTGCAGGCCGCGGTCGGCGAGGATCACCTTCGCCGCGTCGGTGTCGTTCAGCATGTAGTTCACCAGCAGCGCGGCCTGTGCGGGGTGCTTCGACTGCGCCGAGATCGCCCAGAACTGCGACGGCAGCACCGAGACGCCCGAGTTCTTGGTGTCGGTCGGCGGCGAGACGAGCTCGACGTTCGCGCCGTTCAGACCCTGCGTGTACGCGCCGACCTGGTTCGAGTACGCGAAGGTGATGGCCGCCTTGCCCGTGCCGAACAGGGTGCGGTCAGGCGTGACGTTCCAGTTCTGCGCGATGACCGAGGGGTCGGGCAGCGCGCCGTCCTTCACCATGGTCTTCTCGAGGTCGTACCACTTCTTGATGGTCTTCGGCTTGGCCGCGACCTTGCCTTTGTCGTCGTACAGGCCGATGTTGTTCTCCTGCGCGACGAAGGTGCCGAGGATGTCCTGCACGCGCAGGTCGAGGCCCACGATGCCCTTGCTCTTCTCTGCATCGGAGATCTGCGAGGCGACCTTGTCGAGATCGTCCCAGCTGATGGTGCCGCTCGGAAGGTCGACGCCTGCGTCCGCGAAGATGTCCTTGTTGATCAGCATGCCGACCGCGTTACCGCCGGTCGGAAGAGCGTACTGCTTGCCCTTCACGGTGCCGTTCGCGAGCGAGAACTTGGGGTAGTCCTTCTCATAGGGCAGGTACTTCGACACGGTGCTCAGGTCGAGCAGAGCGCCCTGCGAGCCGTAGTCCTGCGGCTTCGAGCCGCCGAGGGCGAAGACGTCGGGGGCGGTGCCCGCGGCGAAGTCGGTCGCGAGACGGTTGAACTCGTCGTCGGGCGATCCGACGGGCTGAGCCGTGATCTTGATGTTCGGGTACTTCTGCTGGAACGAGTCGAACACCTTGGTCATGATCGCCGTGCGGGAGTCCGCGCCCCACCACGTGACGTTGAGGGTGACCTTCTCGTTCTTGTCGTACGTGACCTGGGAACCCGAGCTGCTGTCGCTCGTGGACGCGCCGTTGCCGGAGCACCCGGTGAGCGCGAGGGAAACTGCGACGATGGTCGCCGCTGCGGCACCTGCGATGGTGCGAGATTTACGCGTCATTGCGCCTCTCCTTGGTGACTGCGGCCGAGAAACCGCTTTCACGGACGGTAGCGGCAATCAAAATCGTTGTCAACGGATGCTTTTCAGGCCGCGGGGCCGGTGGATCCGCGCACCTCGAGCCGCGGCGCGAACATGAGGTCGAAGCTGCGGCTCTGGTCGGTGATGAACGAGTGCAGCCGCAACCACGCCTCCGCTCCGACCTCTTCGTGGGGCACCGACGCCGTCGTCAGCGGCGGGGCGAAGAAGCGCGCGAATCGAATGTCGTCGAAGCCGGTCACCGAGACATCCCCCGGCACGCTCAGGCCGAGATCGGCCAGCCCGTTGATGAGTCCGACGGCGACCAGATCGTTGAATGCGAGCGCGGCAGTGATGCCGGATGCCTGCACCGCACGGGCCACGGCGGGAGCCGCCGCCACCCCGTCCTCGAAAGTGGCGCCCGCACGGACGCGCTCGACGGTCACGCTCGGGTCCGCCACGCAGAACTCCTCGAGTCCCCGCACGCGGTAGGAGTTCGAGGCGCTCTCCTCCGGGCCCTCGACATACATGAGCCGCCGATGGCCGAGCTCGGTCAGGTGCCGCGCCAGGTTCTTGATGCCGACCTGGTAGTTGATCGACAGCGACGGCGCCGCGATGCGCGGCGACGAGCGGTTGATGAGCACGAGGGGCTGCAGCGTCGCGGCGAGTTCGACGAGCTCGGCCTCCGGCATACGCGGTGCGCACAGCACGACCGCGTCACAGCGGCTGCGGATCTCGCTCGCGAGCAGTGCCTCTTCGGACGAGGACTCTGCGGAGTCGGCGATGAGCGCCCGGTAGCCGTCGCGGGCGGCCGCCTTGCTGAACCCCGACAGGATCTCTTGGAAGCTCGGGTTCGCGAGATCGGGCACCAGGAATCCGACCGCCTTCGTGCGCCCCAGCGCCAGCGATCTGGCGAGATGACTGGGCGAATATGAGAGCTCGCGCGCCGAGGCGCGCACCCGGTCTGCGACGGCCGGCTCCCCCACGAAGCGGCCGTTCATCACGCGCGAGACGGTCGCCGGTGACACGCCCGCGTGCTTGGCCACTTCGGCAATCGTTGCCGAACCGGTGCGTTGACTCATGGTTTGACATTCGCACGACTCGTCATGACAATCAATCAGACACGAGAAACCGCTTTCACGACGCGGGGCCGTGCAAGGGACGAGGAGGTCTCATGAGCAGTCTCGGTGAGCTGCGCACCCTCGCGCGGAATGCGCGCCGCGGCGGGGCCAAAGACACCAGCCGCTTCCCCGACAACAAGGCCGGTTACGCCTTCATCGCACCGTGGCTCGTCGGCATCCTGGTCTTCACGATCGGGCCCATGCTGTACTCGCTGTACCTCGCCTTCACGAACTACAACCTGCTGCAGCCGCCCAGCTGGACCGGCACGGCGAACTTCGTGCAGATGTTCCACGACCCGCGCCTGTGGAACTCGCTCAAGGTCACGCTGATCTACGTCGGCGTGGGCGTTCCGCTGCAGCTCGCGCTCGCGCTCGGCCTCGCGATCCTGCTCGACCGCGGCATGCGGGGCCTCGGGTTCTACCGCTCGATCTTCTACCTGCCCAGCCTGCTCGGCGGCTCGGTCGCAGTGGCGATCCTGTGGGCGCAGGTGTTCGGCAAGAACGGCCTGCTCAACTCGTTCCTCGCGCTATTCGGAGTGCACAACGCGCCCGGCTGGGTATCGGACCCGAACTTCGCGCTGAGCACCCTGATCGTGCTGCACATCTGGACCTTCGGCTCGCCGATGGTGATCTTCCTCGCCGGCCTGCGACAGATCCCCGACATGTACTACGAGGCTGCGCAGATGGACGGTGCGGGTACCACCCGCCGGTTCTTCTCGATCACCTTCCCGCTGCTGACGCCGATCATCTTCTTCAACCTCGTGCTGCAGGTGATCTTCGCGTTCCAGTCATTCACGCAGGCCTACATCGTCTCGGGCGGAACGGGCGGCCCGTCCGACTCGACCATGTTCTTCACGCTGTACCTCTACCAGCAGGCCTTCACGCAACTGCACATGGGCTATGCCTCGGCGATGGCGTGGTTCCTGCTGGTCATCATCGGCGGCCTGACCGCCCTCAACTTCTGGCTCTCGCGATTCTGGGTGTTCTATGACGACTGAAAGACTCCACGTGACGACCCTGGCCATCGGCTCGGACGGGTGGCGGCGCGCCCACAGGAGACGCCGGGTCACGGTATCCGTTCTCAAGCACGCGGGCCTCATCGCGCTGTCGTTCGTGATGATCTACCCGCTGATCTGGCTGGTCGTGTCGTCGTTCAAGCCGAACGGCGAGATCTTCACCGACCTGAGCCTGTTCACGAGCACGCACACGCTCGAGAACTACGTGAAGGGCTGGAACTCGCAGGGTCTCGGCTTCCAGGTGTTCCTCGGCAACTCGTCGCTGCTCGTGCTCGGCGCGATCGTCGGCAACCTGATCTCGTGCTCGATGGCGGCTTACGCGTTCGCGCGCCTGAAGTTCCGGCTGCGCTCGCTCTACTTCGCGATCATGCTCTGCACGATCATGCTGCCGATCCACGTCGTGCTCGTGCCGCAGTTCATCATCTTCAAGAACCTCGGCTGGCTCGGCACCTTCCTGCCGCTGATCGTGCCGAAGTTCCTGGCCACCGACGCCTTCTTCGTGTTCCTGATGGTGCAGTTCATCCGCGCCCTGCCGACCGAGCTGTTCGAGGCGGCGCTCATCGACGGCGCGGGACAGGTGCGCACGTTCCTGCAGGTGACGATCCCGCTCATGGTGCCTGCCCTCGCGACCACCGCGATCTTCACGTTCATCTGGACCTGGAGCGACTTCTTCGGCCCGCTGATCTACCTGCGCACGACGCCGAAGTTCCCCGTGTCGGTCGCGCTGAAGGGGTTCGTCGACGCGCAGTCGACCTCCGACTACGGCGGCATGTTCGCGATGTCGGTCGTCTCACTGCTGCCCCTGTTCATCGTCTTCGCCATCGGTCAGCGCTGGCTCCTGCGGGGTATCGCGACCACAGGCATCAAGTAAGCCAGCCAAGTAAGGACTGTCATGACCCGCTATCTCCTGGTCGGCACCGGCTCACGTGCCCAGATGTACCTCGACGCGATCGCCGGCCCGCACTCCGATGTCGCCGAGCTCGTCGCCTGGGCAGACACGAACCCGGGGCGGCTCGACCACTACGAGGCGCGGCTCACGGCGGCGGGCGCGGCGAAGCCCGCGCGGGTCGAGGCATCCCCCGAGGCTGTTGCCGCCGCCGTGCGCGCTCATGCGATCGATCGCGTGATCGTGACGTCGCCCGATTTCACGCACGCGCGCTACGTCGCGGACGCACTGGATGCCGGCGCCGACGCGATCACCGAGAAGCCGCTCACGACGAGCGAGGCCGGCGTGCGCGAGATCGCTGACGCGACAGACCGCACGGGGCGCGAGGTGACGATCACCTTCAACTACCGGTATTCGCCGCGCAACACGGCGCTCAAAGAGGTCATCGCCTCTGGCGAGATCGGCGACGTGACCTCGGTGCACTTCGAGTGGGTGCTCGACACAGCCCACGGCGCCGACTACTTCCGCCGCTGGCACCGCAACAAGGAGAACTCGGGCGGCCTGCTGATCCACAAGGCGAGTCACCACTTCGACCTGGTCAACTGGTGGCTTGCGGATGCCCCGACCAGAGTGTTCGCGAGCGGGGGCCTGCGCTTCTACGGCGCCGAGAACGCAGCGCGTCGCGGACTGGGTGAGCGCCCGGAACGCGGCTCGATCGACTCGCCCCTGCGCGACGCCTTCAGCCTCGACCTGCGCGCCGACCCGAACTTGAAGGCGCTGTACTTCGACCAAGAGGGCTACGACGGCTACCTGCGCGATCGCGACGTGTTCGACCCGGGCATCACGATCGAGGACAACCTGTCACTCGTCGTCGACTATGCGCGGGGCGCGTCGATGTCGTACTCGCTGAACGCGCACTCGCCGTGGGAGGGCTACAACGTGGCCGTCAACGGCACGAAGGGCCGCGCCGAGCTCACGGTCGTCGAGCGCGGCGCCGTGATCTCTGACGAGTCCGGCACCGGCGTCGTCGACCCGAGCGCGCACCCCGAGGCGGTCGTGCACGAGGGAACGCGCCCCGTCGGCGAGCGCCTCGTCGTGCAGAAGCACTTCGAGCTCGCGCACGAGATCGAGATCCCCGAGGGCGAGGGCGGCCACGGCGGCGGCGACGCGCGCCTGCTGCGCGACGTGTTCATCGGGACGGACAGTGACCCGCTGGGCCACCGGGCGACCTGGCGCGACGGGGTGCGCGCCGTGTCTGTCGGGCTCGCGGGAAACCGCTCGCTCGTGACCGGCAATGCCGTCCGCGTTGAGGAGCTTGGGCTGTGAGCCGCTACCTCGTCACCGGCGGCGCGGGCCGCCTCGGCCGCAGCGTCGTCACGGTGCTCGCGGAAGCGGGTCACGAGGTCGTCTCGCTCGACCGCGCCGAGGTCGACGGTCTGCCGGCGACCCAGCTCGTGCGGGAACTCTCGGATGCGGCATCCCTCGTCGACATCCTGCGCGACCATCGGCCCGACGCGATCGTGCATCTCGCCGCGATCGCGGTGCCGTTCAGCGCGCCGGACGACGTGATCTTCCGCACCAACACCTCGCTCGCCTTCGCGGTGCTCGACGCGGCGAAGCAAGCGGGCGTCGGCACGGTGCTGATCGCGAGCAGCCCGACCGTGATCGGCTACAACGCCCCGACCGGGTGGACGCCGAGCGCGCTGCCGATCGACGAGACGCACCCGGTGGCTCCGTGGAACGCGTATGCGCTCGCGAAGGTCGCGATCGAGGGGCTCGTGGCGGCCGAGGTGCGGGCGGGTACTCCCCTGCGGCTCGGGCTCTTCCGCCCGTGCTACGTCATCGCCCCCGAGGAGTGGGCCGGCGCGCCGACGCAGCAGAGCCACACGATCGCGGAGCGGCTGAACGACCCGGCGCTGTCGGCGGTGGCGCTGTTCAACTACGTCGATGCACGGGATGCCGGCGAGTTCGTGCTCGCCTGGCTGACGCAGCCGGACGCCGCGCCCAACGGGTCGGTGTTCTTCGTGGGTGCAGCCGACTCGCTGGTGCGCGAGCCGGTACCCGAGGCGCTGGCGCGGCTGGTGCCGCAGTCGGCGCCGCTCGCCGCCTCGCTCGGTGCGACCGACCCCGTGTTCTCGTCTCGCCGCGCCGAGCAGCTGCTGGGGTGGAAGGCCAAGCGCACCTGGAGAACGGAGACCAGAGAATGAGCACGTTCGAGTTCGGCGACGGGGTGCTGTTCTTCCCCGTGACGCCCTTCGATGCATCCGATCGCGTCGATCGCGAGTTGGCCGTCGAGCACGTGAAGCGCGGCGTGGACGCCGGCGCTGCGGGCGTGTTCTCGGCGTGCGGCACGGGTGAGTTCCACGCGCTGTCGGCCGACGAGTCGGCGGTGGTCGTGGGTGCGGCCGTCGAGGCCGCGGCCGGTCGCGTGCCCGTGCTTGCGGGCGCGGGCGGGCCGCTCGGCCACGCGCGACAGGTCGCCCGCGGGGCGGCGGAGGCCGGCGCCGCGGGACTGCTCGTCATGCCGCCGTACCTGGTGCAAGGACCTCAAGCGGGGATCGTCGACTATGTGCGGGCCATCGCGGAAAGCTCCGACCTGCCCGTCATCGTGTATCACCGCGCCAATGCACAGCTCACCGAGGCGACGGTCGAGCGGCTGCTCGAGCTCGACCACGTGGCGGGCTTCAAAGACGGCGTCGGCGACGTCGCGCTCATGCAGCGCTTCGTGCTGGCGGCCGCGCGCGCCAAGGAGAAGACGGGCCGCGAACTGCAGTTCTTCAACGGTCTGCTGACGGCCGAGCTCGGTCAGACCGCGTACCGCTCGATCGGCGTGCCCCGGTATTCGTCGGCGCTGTTCGCCATGGCGCCGGAAATCGCGACCGCGTTCTACGAGGCCTATCGCGACCGCGACGACGAGCGCCAGAACCTGCTGCTCGACCGCTTCTACGTGCCGCTCGTGCGGCTGCGCGACGAGACACCGGGCTTCGCGGTCTCGCTCGTGAAGGCGGGCGTGCGGCTCGGCGGCCTGCCCGTCGGGTCGGTGCGAGCGCCGCTCACCGACCCGACGCCGGAGCAGACCGAGCGGCTCGCCGCACTGCTCGAGGTGGGACGCAGCCTGCTGTGACCTCGTCTGTCATTGCGTCGCTCTCGACTCGGCTGATCCGCATTCCGCTGACCCGGCCGTGGGGGCCCGACGTTCCCGGCGTGTCGGTGATCCAGGTCGCGGTCACGGATTCCGCGGGTCTCACCGGGTATGGGTTCTCGTGGACGCCCTCGATCGGCGCGACCGCGGTCAAGGCGCTGCTCGACGCGGACATCACGGCGTTCGCGGTCGGGCGCGTGGCCGACACGTCGTGGTGGGCGGATGCCTGGCGACACCTTCACGAAGCGGGCGGCGGCGGCATCACGACGATCGCCCTCGCCGGGGTCGACCTCGCGCTGTGGGATCTCGCGGCCCGGCGCGCCGGGGTTGGCCTGCCAGAGCTGCTCGGCCGCCGGCACGAGTCGCTCGAGACCTACGGCAGCGGCGTCAACCTGCACTACCCGCCCGCTGAGCTGGTCGCGCAGGCTCAGCGCTGGGTCGACGCGGGCTTCCGGGCCGTCAAGGTCAAGGTCGGCAAGCCCGAGCTCTCCGAGGACGTCGACCGGCTGCAGGCGGTGCGTTCCGTGGTGGGGCCGGATGTCTCGCTGATGGTCGATGCGAACCAGAGGTGGGATCTTCCTCGAGCGATCGCGGCCGTGGCCGCCTTCGAACCGCTCGACATCGCGTGGCTCGAGGAACCCCTGCGTGCCGACGACCTGCGCGGGCACGTCGAGCTGAAGCGCGAGACGGGAGTGCGCATCGCCGTCGGAGAGAACGTGCATACGGAATACCGCTTCGCCGAATGGATCGACGCGGGTGCGGCTGACGTGCTGCAGCCGAACGTGATCCGCGTCGGCGGCATCACCCCGGCGCTGCGCATCGCGTCGCTCGTGCAGGACGCCGGCAAGGAGCTCGCCTTCCACCTGCTGCCCGAGCTGTCGGCGCAGCTGGCGTTCGCAGTTCCTGGGGTGACGCGCGTCGAGGTCGTCGAATCCGCGGGCTTCGCCGAGCTCGGCGCCCTCGCCGCCCCGACCGGCCTCGAGTTCCGCGACGGCCGTGTCGCGGGCGGGCCGGCGCTCGGCCTCGGCATGATGTTCGGGTGACCACTCGCCTCGTCATCACCGGAGTCGGCGGCTTCGGCCGCACGCACCTTGAGAATGCCCGGCGGCTCGAGGCCGAGGGCCGCGTCGAGATCGTCGCCACCGTCGACCCCGCCGTTCCCGAGGCGTACGGCTCGCTGGGTGAGGCACTCGCGAAGCATCCGGCCGACATCGTCATCGTCGCCACTCCCCCGCACACGCATTTTGCGCTGGCCGAGCAGTCGCTGCGCGCCGGTGCAGATGTGCTGCTCGAGAAGCCCCCGCTGCCGTCGCTCGGCGAGTTCGAGCGGCTGCTCGCCCTCGAGCAGCAGACGGGGCATGTCGTGCAGGTCGGGTTCCAGAGCCTCGGCTCGCACGCGATCGAAGTGCTGCAGCACGATGTCGCGGCGGTCAGCGCGACCGGGCTGTGGAGCAGAACGAACTCGTACTGGACCCGGTCGCGCTGGGCCGGGAAGCGCACCCTCGATGGCCGGCCCGTGGTCGACGGCGTCGCGACCAATGCGCTGGCGCACGCGGTGGCGACCGCGCTGCGCATCGCCGGGTACGATCGACCCGGCTTCGACGCCGCCGCGATGACCGTCGAAGTCGATGCATATCGCGTCAACGACATCGAAACGGACGACACGACGTCGCTGCGCGTCACAGGGCCGGGGATGCCTACCGTGACGTGCGCGCTGAGCCTCTGCGCCCCACCCGAGCTCGTCGAACGCACAGACCACGCGGCCGTCGTGCAGGTTACCTCGCCGCAGGCATCCGCCCAGTTCTCCTACACGACCGACGTCGTGACGCGCGGCGACACGCACGAGCGGTTCGGGCGCACCGACCTGCTCGAGAACCTGCTCGACCACCGCGACTCCGGCGCCGAGCTGATCGTTCCTCTGCACTCCACCGCGGCGTTCCAGCACGTGCTCGAAGCGCTGCGCGTCGCCCCGCCGCCCGCCGCGATCCCGGCGAGGCACGTCACCTGGCACGGCGAGGCCGGCGACAGGCATCCGATCATCGCCGACATCGAGCGCCTCGCGCACGATGCGGCAGTAAGCGGCCGCCTCTTCCGCGAGCTGCCCGCGTTCACTTGATGCCGGTCGTCGCGATGCCGCGGATGAGGAAGCGCTGGCCCACGACGAACCCGATGAACACCGGTATCAGCGACACGACCGACATCGCGAACAACTGACCCCAGTTGCCGCCCGTCTGGTTGTCGATGAACTGACCGAGCGCGACCTGAACCGTGAACAGCTTCGGCTGGGTCAGATAGACGATGGGCGCGAAGAACTCGTTCCACATCCAGATGAAGGTGAAGATCGTCGTCGTCGCGAGCGCCGGCGTCATCAGCGGCACGATGACCCGCAGGAAGATGCGCGGGTGGCCGCAGCCGTCGATTCGCGCGGCTTCGTCGAGCTCGCGGGGGATGCCGCGGATGAACTGCACCATCAGGAAGATGAAGAACGAGTCGGTGCCCAGGATCTTCGGCAGGATCAGCGGCCAGAACGTGTTCAGCAGGTGCGCGTACGAGAACATGATGTACTGCGGCACGAGGGTCACCTGGAACGGCAGCATGATCGTCAGCAGCATGATCGTGAAGGCGACCCGCTTGAACTTGAACTCGAGCCGCGCGAAGGCATAGGCCGCCAGCGAGCAGGCGAACAGGTTGCCGATGATCGCGCCGACGACGATCACGATCGAGTTGATCAGATAGACCCCGAACGGCGAGGTCAGCGCCTGCCATCCGGCCGTGTAGTTGTTCCAGTCGAAGTGATCGGGGACCACGCTCGGGTTGACGAAGATCTCGGAGTTCGGCCGCAGCGAGCTGACCACGAGCCACAGCAGCGGGTAGAGCATCAGCACCACCGCGGCCGCCATGAGCACGTGCTTGAGCACGCTGAGGTACGGCTTAGTTGTCATAGAACACCCAGTACTTCGACGTGAGGAACGTGATGCCGGTGAGCGCTGCGATGATCAAGAACAGCAGCCACGCCATCGACGACGCGTAGCCCATGTTGAACTGGGCGAAGCCCTGCTGATACAGGTACAGCGAATAGAACATGGTCGAGTCCGACGGCCCACCGGTGCCGCCCGAGACGATGAACGCCTGAGTGAACGACTGGAATGCGCCGATCAGCTGCAACAGGATGTTGAAGAAGATGATCGGGCTGAGCAACGGCAGCGTGATGTGGAAGAAGCGCGTCGAGCGCCCGGCGCCGTCGATCGACGCGGCCTCGTAGTACATCGACGGGATCTGCCTGAGGCCCGCGAGGAAGATGATCATCGGCGCGCCGAAAGTCCAGACGTTCAGCAGGATGATGGTGCCGAGCGCGAAGCGCGGATCAGAGATCCAGCCCGGCAGGTCGTGGAAGCCGACCTTGCCGAGCAGCTGGTTGACCAGGCCGCTCTGCCCGAACACCTGCCGCCACAGGATCGCGACGGCGACCGAGCTGCCGAGCAGAGACGGCAGGTAGAACACCGAGCGGTAGAACGGCAGCGCACGCATCCCCCTGTCCAGCACGAGCGCCGCGGCGAGCGCGATGACCAGCTGGATCGGCACCGAGATGAACACGTACTCGAAGGTGACCCGCAGCGAGTTGAGCAGGCGCGGATCGTGCAGCATGCGCAGGTAATTCGCTCCGCCGATGAAGTGCGGAGCCTGAATGAGGTTGTAGTTCGTGAAGGACAGAACGAGGGATGCCACCATCGGGCCGGCTGTGATGAGAAGAAGCCCGAGCAACCACGGCAGCAGGAACCAGAACGCCGCCTTGTTCTCGCGTTTGCCGACGGGCGCGGCCTTCTGTGACCGACGCAGCTCGTCGAATACGCTCACGCGCGCCCCCTGGTAATCGTCCTCGAATACGCGGCACCCGCCACGCTATCGACGCCGCCTCGCCACCGTCAACAACGTTGTAATCCGTTCGAATGGACGGTAGACCTATTGCGAGAAAGCGGTTGCTCGCAATGGCAAGGGGGCCATATGACACACCAGCTCACGCGTCGCCAGTTCGGCGCGATCACCACGGGACTCGGCGCGACGCTGCTGCTCGCGGCGTGCGGCACGTCGGCGACGCCGACCAGCGCACAGAAGGCGTCGGCAGGCGACAAGTTCAAGAAGGCGTCGCTGACCTTCGCGTTCTGGGGCAACCCGGTGCGCAACGCCTACACCGACCAGATCATCAAGAACTACGAGAAGGCGCACCCGACGATCACCGTCGCGCAGCAACCCGGTGAGTGGGCGACGTACTGGACGAAGCTGTCGACACAGGTCGCCGGCGGCACGGCGCCCGACATCATCCAGATGGACCAGGCCTACATCGCCGAGTACGGCGGTCGCGGTGCTCTCGCCGACCTGTCGACGATCGAGTCGATCGACACGAAGCCGCTCAAGTCGACTCTCGACGAGGGGCGGCTGAACGGAAAGCTCTACGGCATCCCGACCGGGAACAACGCCTACGCGGTGTGCGTCAACAAGACGCTCTTCGAGAAGGCGGGCGTGGAGGTGCCCGACGACAAGACGTGGACGTGGGACGACTACCTCGACACGGCGCACAAGCTCACCCAGGGCTCGGGCGGCGCGTTCCGCGGCACGAACTGGTTCGGCGCCGACCAGGAGCTCAAGATCTGGCTCTATCAGCGCGGCGAGGATCTCTACACGAAGGACGGCAAGCTCGGGGCATCCGTCGACAACCTCACCGAGTTCTTCGCGTTCGTGCAGAAGCTCTTCACGTCGGGCGACGGGCCGACGAACGACGGCTACGCGACCGACATCGCCGCCGCGGTCGAGCAGACCCTGTTCGGCACGAACAAGGTCGCCATGTGCTGGATGTGGAGCAACCAGATCACCGCCTATCAGAAGGCGAACGGCGGCGACTGCGCGCTGCTGCGCCCGCCGAGCAAAGCCGGCTCGGCCGACAAGAACGGCGTCTACTACAAGGCGTCGATGTACTGGTCGATCTCGTCTCGGTCGAAGGCGCCCGCGCAGGCCGGCGGTCTCGTCAATGAGTTCCTCAACAGCACCTCGGCCGCCGCGCTGCAGCTCGCCGAGCGCGGTGTGCCGGCGAACCCCGACGTGCTCGCGGTGGTCAAGCCGAAGCTCTCGGCCACCGACCAGCTGGCCGTGGACTACATGGATGCGATCAAGGACGAGATCACGAACGTGCCGCCGGTGCCACCGAAGGGCACGAGCACGGTCGGCACCGTCGCGCAGCGCCACGAGCAGGACGTGATCTTCGGGCGCGCGACCCCGGTCGCGGCCGCGAAGGCGTTCAAGAGCGAGGTGGAGGGGCTGATCGCGTCGGCGTGACGTCAGCGTGCTGCGAGCTTGAGGCTCAGCTCGTCGAGCTGAGCCTCAAGCACGCCGTCGAGCTTCTCGTCACTCGTGAACGTGCCGTCCTCGGCGATGCGCTGCGCGACCCAGGAGATCTCGACGTTCGCCGCGGTGCCCTGCATCGCGAAGTTC
Source organism: Gryllotalpicola daejeonensis (assembly GCF_039538145.1). NCBI lineage: Bacteria > Bacillati > Actinomycetota > Actinomycetes > Micrococcales > Microbacteriaceae > Gryllotalpicola > Gryllotalpicola daejeonensis. Next base: position 1,096,994 of record NZ_BAABBV010000001.1, read on the forward strand.
GCGAGCACGACCTGCAGCGCGACGGTGGCGCGCGTTCCACCCGAGATTCCGCCGTAGCTCACGACGCCGACCGGCTTGCCGCGCCATTCCTGCACGAGGTAGTCGAGGGCGTTCTTGAGCGCGCCGGGGATGCTGTGGTTGTACTCGGCCGTCACGATGATGAATCCGTCTGCGTCATCGACGATCTGGCTCCACCGCTTCGTGTGCTCGTGCTGGTACTCGCGCAGACGCGGGTGATGCGGTTCGTCCATGACGGGCAGCGCCAGCTCGCGCAGATCGGCGACCTTCACCTCGAAGTCGCCGCGCCGCCTGGCATGCTCGATGACCCAGTCGGCGACCGCTCCGCCGACGCGGGTCGGGCGAACGCTGCCGACGATGACGAGAAGCGTGCTCATGCTGATCATTCCCTTTCGGTGAGTTGTGCAACCGGCCTGGCCTGCCAGAGTGCCCAATCCGAGCTGAGCTGTGCCGCGATGCCCAAGAGCTTCGGCAGCATCTCGCCGGTGAGCGCCTCGAGGCTCGTCTCGGCGGCGTGCGCGTTGACGTTGACAGCGGCGACGACCGCGCCGTCGGCGCCCGTGATGGGCGCGGCCACCGAGCGGATCGCGGGCGCCAGCTGCTGGTCGGTCAGCGCCCAGCCCTGGTCGCGCACCTCACGCAGCGTTGCGGCGATTTCCTTGGGGCTCGGATGCCACGAGGGCACCACGCCCGACCGTGACGGCGTCTCGAGCGCCGCCGCGAGCTCGTCGGGTGGCAATGCGGCCAGCAGCACTTTGCCGAGGGAGGTGGCGAACGCGGGGAACCGAGTGCCGATCGTCACCGAGAGCGTCACGAGCTTCGGCATCGCCACGCGCGAGACGTAGACGATGTCCGAGCCGTCGAGCTGGGCGATCGAGCAGGACTCCCCCGTCGCCGCCGCGAGCTCCTGCAGCCGGGGCCGCGTGACGGTCCAGATGTCGCTCGACGAGATGTACGACATGCCGAGCTCGAGCACGCGCGGCGTCAGCTCGTACTCCGCCGTGGTACCGCGCACGTAGCCCAGCTCGGCGAGCGTGAGCAGGATGCGACGGGCGGTCGGCCGAGCGAGCCCGGTGGCCGCCGCGACGTCGCTCAGGGACATGGTGCGGTATGCCGGGCCGAAGGCGCGCAGCACGTCGAGCCCGCGCGCCAGCGCCTCGATGTAATCCGGGCCGGGCATCGCACCTCCCCTCGTGACCTCGTGAACCCCACTGTTGACGATCGCCTGCGCACAGCTTAGATTGCGATCCATCCGCACAACGGACATTTGTCCGAAAGAGGCGAAGAGAGACGATGACGACTCCGGAAGGCCCCCTCGCAGGCATCCTCGTTGCCGATCTCTCGCGCGTGCTCGCGGGGCCGTACGCGACCCAGCAGCTCGGCGACCTGGGCGCCACCGTCATCAAGGTGGAGAGCCCGATCGGCGACGAGACGCGCGGGTGGGCTCCCCCGGAGCGGGATGGCGTCTCGACCTACTACCTCGGGGTGAACCGCAACAAGCGCGATGTGGTGCTCGACTTCCGCGACGCCGCCGACCTGGCGCTCGCGCAGGAACTCACCCGCCGCGCCGACGTCGTGATCGAGAACTTCAAGCCAGGCGGCCTCGCGAAGTTCGGCCTCGACTACGAGAGTGTCTCTTCACGGAATCCCGGCGTCGTCTACACGTCGATCTCGGGGTTCGGCTCGGCGGGCGGGGCTGCGCTGCCCGGCTACGACCTCATCGTGCAGGCGATGAGCGGGCTGATGTCGCTGACGGGCGACCCCGACGGGCCCGCCTACCGCAGCGGCGTCTCGGTGTTCGACGTGATGAGCGGCATGAACGCGCTCGTCGGCACGCTCGCCGCCCTGCGTCACCGCGACCGCACGGGCGAAGGGCAGCACGTCGAGGTGAACCTGCTGTCGACCGCCCTCGCGGCGATGGCGAACCACAGCTCGACCGTCGTGGCCGCGGGCACGGTGCCGTTCCGCATGGGCAACGCGCACCCCAGCCTGTTCCCGTATGAGCCGCTGCCGGCGGCCGACGGCGAGATCATCATCGTCGCCGCGAACAACGCGCAGTTCCAGCGCCTGGCCGCGGCCATCGGCCGGCCGCAGCTCGCCGACGACCCGCGTTTCGCGCAGACCGAGCAGCGCAACGTGAACCGCGACGAACTGCGGCCGCTGCTCGTCGAGGCGCTCGCCGAGCGCACCATCGCCGAGTGGTACGAGGTGCTGACCGCGGCGGGCATCGCCTGCGGGCCGGTCAACACGATCGACAAGGGCATCGCCCTCGCCGAACACCTCGGGCTCGAGCCTGTCGTGAAGGTCGGCTCGGGCGAGGCCGAGGTGCCGATGATCAGGAATCCGATCACCTTCTCGCGCACGCGCCCCGCCTATGTGAGCCCGCCGCCCGCGCTCGGGCAGCACAACGACGAGATCAAGGAGTGGCTGCGTGGCCCAGAATCGCTCTGACGTGCAGTACGAAACCGGAATCGGCACGAGCGACCTGCACTCGATCCAGGTGCTCGGGCACGACCTCGCCGGCGAGCTGCTGGGGAAGGTCGGCTTCGCCGAGCTCGCCTACTGGCTGGCGACCAAGAGGCGGCCGACGCCCGGGCAGCTGCGTGTCTTCGAGGCGGTACTCGTCTCGCTCGCCGACCACGGCTTCACGCCGACCGCGATCGCCGCGCGGCTCACGTACTACAGCGCGCCCGACTCGCTGCAGGGCGCGATCGCGGCCGGCCTGCTCGGGGGCGGCTCGCGCTTCCTCGGCGTCACCGAGGACACCGGGCGTTACCTGCACGAGGTGCTCGCGTCGTTGGGCGAGACGGATGCCTTCACCGACGCCGACTGGGACGAGGCGGCGCGCTCTGCGCTGCTCGCGGCCAAAGCCGCACGCCTCAAGGTGCCGGGCCTCGGACATCCCAATCACAAAGATGGCGACCCGCGCACCCCCGTCATCTTCCAGATCGCCGAGGACGAGGGCGTGCTCGGCCCGCACCTCACGCTCTTCCGCGCCATCGGCCGCGTCGCCCCCGAGGTGCTCGGCCGCGCGCTGCCGCTCAACGGCGCGGGCGTCGCGGGGGCCGCGCTCGCCGACGCCGGCCTGCCGCTCTCCATGCTGCGGGGCTTCGCACTGCTCGCCCGCACGGCGGGGCTGATCGGCCAGCTCGCCGAGGAGCTCGAGAACCCCATCGCACCCGCGGTCTACGACGAGGTCGACCGGAACGCCCGGTATTCCCCACCGACAGAGCACACCCCACCCGAGGAGTGACCCCATGGCAACCCTGAGCGCCGTGCTGGCATCGACGCACCACCCGTTCTATCTGAAGGCGACCGAGCTGACGCCCGAGGCCGAGCGCATGCCGCAGGCGGCCGAGTGGAAGGCGAAGGTCGAGGCCTACCGCGAGACGCTGACGGCGGCCGAGCCCGAGCTGCTCGTGATGGTCGGCAGCGACCACTTCCACCAGTTCTTCCTCGACAACTACCCGACGTTCCTGATCGGGAAGCAGCCCGTCTACGACGCGACGTTCTACAACGAGGAGCGCGAGTTCTCGATCCCGAAGTACACGCTCGCCGGCGACGAAGACCTCTCCGGCTACATGTTCCAAGGGCTGCTCGACCGCGGCTTCGACTTCTCGATCAGCCATGAGCTGAAGCTCGACCATTCGATCATCTGCCCGATCATCACGACGCGGCCGCAGGCCGACCTGCCGGTGGTGCCGATCTACACGAACATCTTCGCGCCGCCGCTGCCGAGCGCTCGCCGCTTCTATGACCTCGGCCGAGCCATCCGCCAGATCATCGACGAGTACCCGCGTGACATCCGCATCGCCGCGATCGGCACCGGGCACCTGTCGCTCGAGCTCGGCGGCCCGCGCCAGTTCGGCGAGCACGGCCCCGACCCCGAGTGGGACCTCAAGGCGATCGACTGGCTCGCCCGCGGTGACGTCGACGCGGTGCTCGAGGACGTCACGTTCGAGAAGCTGTCGCAGTCGGGCAACGCGACCCCCGGATTCCTCGACCTGGTGCTCATGCTCGGCATCGCCGGCCCCGAGAAGGCGGCGTATGTCGACCAGCTCGACCTCTTCCACACGCGCGAAATGTACGTCACCTGGTATCCGAATGGAGACCCGCGCTCATGAGCCTCTACTTCGTCGACAAGTTCCTCTACGAGATCGACCGCGACCCCGAGCTGCTCGAGCGGTATCGAACGGATGCCGCGCGACTGGTCGCCGAGTGGGAGAACGGGCAGGGCACCCTGCTCGGCGTCTCGCACACCGTGGAGCGCACCTCGTGGCTGAAGCTCGAGGCGGCCGAGCGCGCGGCCCTCATCGACCACGACTACGTCGCCCTGTTCGAGATGGGCGCGCACTTCTTCCTGAATCTCACGATCATGATCGCGCTCTACGACGAGGAGTACGCGGGGCGTCTCGGCCCCCTCTCGTTCCAGCGCGAGATGGCCGCGAACCTGAGCCACTGGCTCGGGCGCGACTACCCCTCCGTCGAAGTCTGAAGCCGAACCTCCACCCGAACCCGAGCGCAAAGGAGCACTCATGTCAGACCGTCCCGTGCCGGCATCCGGCCAACCCATCGTGTTCCGCGGCGGCACCGTGCTGACCATGGACGACCGGCACACGCTGCTGCGCGGTGGCGACGTGCTCGTCGCCGGCGGCCGCATCGCCGCAGTCGGGCACAACCTCGACGTGCCGGAGGGCACCTTCGAGATCGACGCGAGCGACGGCATCGTCATGCCGGGAATGATCGACACCCACCGGCACATGTGGCAGACGGCGATGCGCGGCTACGGCGCCGACTGGACTCTGACGCAGTACTTCGTCTGGTACTACCTCGAGCACGGCATGAAGTTCCGGCCGGAGGATCACTACGCGGGCAACCTCGTCTCAGCGATCGACGCGCTCGACGCGGGGGTCACGACCTCGGTCGACTGGTCGCACGGGCTGCGCACCGTCGACCACGCCGAGGCGGCGCTGTCGGCGCTGACCGAGACGAACGGGCGGTGGGTCTTCGCCTACGGCAACATCTTCGCCGGGCCGTGGGAGTGGTCGGTGCGCGAGGACGTGCAGAAGTTCATCCGCGACCACAACACCGGCGGCGACCGGCTCGGCTTCCAGCTCGCCTTCGACGTGACCGGTGACCCTGAGTTCCCCGAGCGCGCGGCTTTCGAAGTGGCACGGGACCTCGGCCTGACCGTCACGACGCATGCCGGCGTGTGGGGCGCGACCAACGACGACGGCATCCGCCTCATGTACGACAACGGCTTCATGACGCCCGGCACGATCTACGTGCACGCGGCGACGCTGACGGATGACTCCTATCAGCGCATCGCCGCGACCGGCGGCTCGGTGTCGCTCTCGACGGAGAGCGAGGAGAGTTGCGGGCAGGGGTTCCCGCCCTCGTGGGCGCTGCGCAGCTTCGGCATCCCCATGTCGCTGTCGGTGGACACCAGCGTGTGGTTCTCGTCCGACCTGTTCAGCGCCATGCGCTCGACCCTCGGCGCGGATCGCGCGCACGAGCACATGATCGCGCACGCGGCGGGCCAGACGATCACGCATCACGCACTGCGTGCCGAGCAGGTCGTCGACATGGCCACGCGCGGCGGCGCACGCGCGCTCGGCCTCGATCACGTGGTCGGGTCGCTCGAGCCGGGGAAGAAGGCCGACGTCGTGCTGCTCAAGAGCGACGACCCGACGATGTTCCCGATCGTGAACCCGTACGGGCACATCGCGCTGCAGGCCGGCCGCGGCGACGTGCACACCGTTCTGGTCGACGGGCAGGTCGTGAAGCTCGACCACCACCTCGTCGGCATCGATGTGGCGCGGGCGAAGCGGCTGGTCGAAGAGACGGTGTCGTATCTCGAGTCCGAGCTCGGAAGCGAGGTGTGGAACGCGGGAATGAACCCCGAGATCCCCGAGTCGAAGGTGCTCGACAACCCGTACATGTACACCGAGTATGCGACGGTGCGCACGCACGCCGAAGAGGCGCAGGAGACGGCGCGGGCGCATGCGCGCTCGCGGTCTGAAGCACCGCACTAGCGTGCCTCAGAATTGAGGCATGGCCTCTTCCCGCGGAGTCGCGCACCTCTCGCGCGAGCTGGTGAACAAGCTCGTCGGCATCGTCACGGACCCGGGGATGCCTGCGCAGCGCAAGCTCGACCAGGCGAGCGCCACCCTCGACCGGGTCATCCGTGAGTCCGAGTCGCCGGCCTCTGGTGCGCGGCACACCGTCGTCGGCGCCCTCGACGACGCGATCAGCACGGCGGCTGAGCTCGCGCGAGGCAGCGCCCCGCGGCACGACATCGAGGTGCGGGTGCGCGCGAAGCTCGTCGAGACACTGCGCGATGTGCCCGGCGTCTCGGTCGAGAGCGGGCGGTGAGGCCGGGCGACGCCCGTATTGGGGTCCGCTATCGGCACTCGTCAGAGAGGCATGGGTCGGTACGATCACTCCAACCTGCGTCGACCCGACGCTGATTCGAGACAGGCGGTTGGGTGCCGAAGCCAGTTCCCGCATTCGTCGTGCGGACACTCGTCGTGCTCGTCCTCACCGCGCTCGCTGCCTTGGTGCTGACGTTCATCCTTGGCCCCACTCTGCTCAGGAACACCGCATGGTGGCGCGACGACAACGGCGGGATCGCAATCGTCGAAGTGTTCGTGCCAACCATCCTGCTCATCTGGACGCTTGGGGTCGTCGCCGCGCACAACGAAAATGTGAAGACCTACCAGAACCAACGTCCAACGCTCTCGGCTGCCGCGACAGCGGCGACGATTCTGGACGAGTTGCTTCCCAAGGACGTCAGGCGCGTGCGCTGCCTCCGCATTCTCGTCGGAGTCATCTCGTGGGCTTCCGCGACTGCGTGCGGGTGTCTCACGGTCGTCGTGCTGACTGCCATCATGTGGAACTGGTTGCGGCTCACGGATGGTCAGTTCACGGCAGCATCCCTGTCTTGGGCGGCCACGTTCCTCCTGGCAACCCTGGGTCTCGTCGGGGGCGAAGATCTCGTGAGCCTCACCGCCCGCCGGCGGTCGTTGGAGGCGCAGCTGCCCGGAGCGTCAGCCTGGGGAAACTTCACGATGACGACGCTCAAGCTCTACGCGCGACTCGCGAATCCCGACTCTCCGACACCACCGCGCAGGCGCACCTTCCTCACGCTGACGGAACGCGATCTCACGGTGTGGGTGCCGTCACACGGCAAGTTCTGGAAGTCGGTTTCGATTCCACGCGCGCAGATCATCGCCGGCGTCTCCGAAGACGTCGGCACCATCGGCACGCCGGGGGTGATCCTCACAGTCACAACAGCCGACGGCAGCGAACGAAAGGTCGAAATCGCGCCGCGGACGCGCCTGAGCCCACGGTCGGCGCGCGAAGTGGCCCAGAAGATCTTGGCCGATCTCGGGGTTCCTGAGCCGCCGCCCGAAATGTGACGTCAGAACGGCGCCTCGTCGGGGAGGACGTCGTATTTGCGGCGTTTGGGGCGGGGCGGGGGGTCGAGGCTGCGGTCCCAGTAGCGCCTGCCGCCGGGCGAGGTCCACACCTCAGTGGCGCCCGCCGCGGTTTCGCGGGTGTCGACCTGCCAGCGTGTGGCGTGCTTGACGGTGTGGTCCTTGGGGCAGCGCGGGGTCAGGTTCTCGGCGCTGGTCTCGCCGCCGCGAGCGAAGTCGATGCGGTGGTCGAGGTCGCACTCGTCGCCGGGGCGCATGCACCCCGGGGTACCGCAGAGCTCGTCGCGGGCCAGCACGAAGCGCTTCAGATCGGCACTGGGCAGGTACTTCTTCCGGCCGACGCCGAGCACCGCGCCGTCGACCGGGTCGGTGAAGATGCGCGTCAGCGTCGGGGAAGCCCCGACGAGCTCACGAGCGCGTTCGGCCGAGATTGGCACCACGCCGTTGATGGAGGCGGGCTTGACCTCTTCCGGGCAGTGCGCCAGGTTCATCAGCGGCACGTAGACGTTCACACGCGGACGCGCCTGGCTCGGCTCGCCCTTGCCGATCAAGATGTCGGCGGTGACGTCAGCGCGCTTCTGGTCGGCAGTGCGGCGCTCTGCCTCGGGGCGGCCGGAGTCATCGAGGGTCTTCGCGATCGCATCGAGCCGCCCCTTCGCGAGGAGTGCCTCGTCGGCGTGCAGGTAGGCGGTGAAGTAGGCCATGCCGGTGCCCTCTTCGATGTCGACCCACACCCGGCGCGCCTTCGCCGCCTCGGCGTGAACCACCTCCAGCGGCCGGTCCGTCAGCCGCTGCGCCAGGCGCGAGGCCTTCCGCCCCAGCCGGTTCACATTCACGACCGCGGCGGCCTCTGCCATCACCCGGTCGAAGTAGAGCTGGATCTCCTCGTCCACCGGCAGCGTGCGGAAGTGCTTCAGGATCACCCGCGTCTTCTGATGCGTGACCGCCCCGGAACGGAAGGCCGCCCAGGTCGCCGGCAGCAGCTTCGTCAGCACGCGCCCCTCGTCAAGCAAGGCACGCACTTGGTCCTGGCTCACCGCGAGCTCGAGCGAGAGCCCCAGCACAGCCGAGCGGGCCGCATAATCGGCATCCGTCGCCTTCGGGTCGGCCGCAATCAGCTCGATCTCGGGGTGCGCGACCGCGTTGTCGACCGCGCGCACGACGACCTCGATCAGCCCCGCCTCGGCGCGCGCCTGCGCGACCTGCAGCCCGCGCGCCTCATCAAGCAGACGCTCGCGCGTGCGCTCGGCCGCGCTCGCGGAGCCGTCAGAGGGCTCGATGCCGGTGGGGTGGTTCATGACCACAGTCAAGCAGCGACCACTGACATTGAAGCCAGACATTCAAATATTTATCCACAGACAGGAATCTCGAATGAGGAAACGCGCGCGTCACAGACCCTCTGACACAATCGGCGCATGCGCGTGATCACCGGCGAAACGCCCGAGCCGTACCTCATGACCGACGACGCCCCGCGCCGCATGGTGCGCGTCGCCCTCGTGCAGCACCGCTGGCTGCCCGATGCCGACGCGCTCAGAGCGCAGCTCGCGGAGGGCATCGCGCTCGCCGCCGAGGCCGGTGCGCAGGCCGTGTTCCTGCCTGAGCTGACGTTCTCGAAGTACCCGGCGGATGTCCGCGCGACGGGCAACGTGAAAGAGACCGCCGAGCCGCTGCTGGCCGGCCCGACCTTCGCCTTCGCGGCCGAGCAGGCGACCACGCACAACCTCGTCGTGCACGCGAGCCTCTACGAGCGCCCCGGCACCGACGGCACCGACGACGACCAGCCCGACGACCCGCGCGGGTACAACACCGCGATCGTCGTGAGCCCTGAGGGCGAGCTGATCGGCCGCACGCGCAAGACGCACATCCCCGTGACGGCGGGCTATTACGAAGACACCTACTTCCGGCCCGGCCCGAACCTCGACCCCTACCCGGTCTACGACGTGCCGCAGCTCGGCGGTGCGAAGCTCGGCCTGCCGACCTGCTGGGACGAGTGGTTCCCCGAGGTGAGTCGCAGCTACGGGTTGGCCGGCGCAGACATCCTCGCCTACCCCACCGCCATCGGCTCTGAGCCCGACTTCCCGAACTTCGACACCGCTCCCCTGTGGCAAAAGGTGATCGTCGCCAACGGCATCACGAGCGGGCTCTACATGATCGTCCCGAACCGCTGGGGCGACGAGGGCACGCTGACGTTCTACGGCACCAGCTTCATCTCTGACCCCTTCGGCCGCGTGCTCGTCGAGGCGCCGCGCGACGAATCCGTCGTGCTCGTCGCCGATCTCGACCTCACCAGCCGCGGCGAATGGCTCGAGCTGTTCCCGTTCTTCACCACACGCCGGCCCGACACCTACGCGGGGCTCGCCCGCTCGTGAACGACGCCCCGCACTGGCCCGCCGAGACCTCAGAGCACGCGCGCCTCTGGCTCGCGTTCCCGACCGGCGGCTACACGCTCGGCGACACCGCCGCCGACGCGCACGAGGCGCGGCAGATGTGGGCGGATGTCGCCGCCGCGGCCGCCGACTTCGAACCGGTCACAGTCGTCGTCGACCCGAGCCAGGTCGAGGTCGCCGCTCGATACCTGCGCGACGACATCGACACCCTGGTCGCCCCGCTCGACGACGCTTGGATGCGCGACATCGGGCCCACGTGGGTGCACGGCCAACGCGGCGAACTCAACGCCGTCGACTGGGTGTTCAACGGCTGGGGTGCCCCGGCCTGGGCGAGGTGGGGCAAGGACTCCAGGATCGCGCGCACGGTCGCCGACGCCGCGGGAACGCCGGTCGTCAGTTCGCTCCTCGTCAACGAGGGCGGCGCGATCCACACCGACGGCGAGGGCACGGTGCTCGTGACCGAGACGGTGCAGCTCGATCGGGGCAGGAATCCGTATGCCTCAAAGGAACGCGTCGAGGCCGAGCTCGCGCGCACGCTGGGCGCCCGCAAGGTGATCTGGGTGCCGCGCGGGCTCACGCGCGACTACGAGGAGTTCGGCACGCGCGGCCACGTGGACATGGTGGCCACGATTCCGAGCCCTGGCATGCTACTGCTGCACGCGCAGCAGGATTCCGCCCATCCCGATTTCGAGGTCACGCGCGCCTTGCGCACGTTCTTCGAGGGGCAGACGGATGCCTCAGGCCGCAGCTTCGACATCGTGGAGCTGCCTGCGCCCGGCATCCTCGAAGACGGCGAGGGCCCCGTCGACTACAACTACGTCAACCACGTCGTGGTGAACGGCGGCGTGATCGCGTGCGCCTTCGGCGACAAGGCCGCCGACGAGCGGGCGGCGGCGATCCTTGCCGAGGCCTACCCGGGGCGCCGCGTGGTCTCGCTCGACGCGCGGCCGCTGTTCGCCCGCGGCGGCGGCATCCACTGCATCACCCAGCAGCAGCCGGCCCCGGCTACTTCTCGCTGACGGGGCCCCAGCCCGACTCGATGAGCGCCGCGGTCGCCATGCCGCGCGGGTCATAGGGGTAGCGCACGCCCTGGATCTCACGGTGCGTCTGGTGGCCCGGGCCGAACCAGAGCAGCGCGTCGTCCGGCCCGAGCATCGCGACGGCGGCCTTGATGGCTTCCTCCGGCGGGAAGATCTCGCGGATGTCGCCGTCGGGACGCGCCTCGCGCGCGCCCTTGAGCAGCCCCGCGCGGATCACGGCGGCGTCCTCCCACCGCGGGTGGTGGTCGGTGACGATGGTCGCGTCGCTGTTGAGCGCGGCGGCGGCGCCCATGGCGGGGCGCTTCGTGGTGTCGCGCGAGCCGTCGGCGCCGATCATGGTGATCAGGCGGCCCTTCGTGACCTTGCGCACCTCCTGTGTGGTGCGCTCGAAGCCGTCGGGCGTGTGCCCGAAGTCGAGGTAGACAACGGGGCCGCGGCCGGTCGTGACGACCTCGGTGCGGCCGGGCAGCACGGTCTGGATTCCGCCGTCACGCTCGAGCACGGCGACGATGTCGTCCCAGGCGTAGCCCGCCTCGAGCAGCATCACGATCGCGATGCCGGTGTTGGCGACCATGTGCGCGCCGATGACCGGCGTGGTGCTGGTCAGCGACTTCGAGCCGTCGGCCGAGCGCAGCGTGAACTGCGTGTGCACGTCGGCGGTGCTCTCGCCCGCGGTGACGATCCAGTCGGCGGTGGCGGCGAGATCCTGGTCGACGGCGATCTGCGGGGTCGCGATCGTGGTCACCGGAACGCCTTCGCCGCGCGCGGTCTCGACGACCCTGGCGCCGGCGGGGGTGTCGAGCGAGACGACCGCCCGCTTGGCACGGTCGGCGCGGAACATGGGCAGCTTCCCCTCGAGGTACTCGTCCATGTCCTTGAAGTCGTCCATGTGGTCGTACTGCAGGTTGGTGAACCCGGCGACGTCGAACTTGAAGCCGTCGACGCGGTGGCGCACGATGCCCTGCACGCTGACCTCGAGCGCGAACGTCTCGACGCCGCGCTCGACCATGAGCGCGAGCAGCGCGTGCAGTTCGCTGGATTCCGGCGTGGTGAGGCGAGCGGTGATGGATTCGCCGGCGATATGCCGCTGCGCAGAAGACGACATGCCCGAGACGACGCCGAGCTGGGTCAGCAGCGCATCCTGCAGGTGCACCGTCGAGGTCTTGCCGTTGGTGCCGGTGACTCCGAGGATCTTGAGCGGTGAGTCCGCCGTGCCATAGACCCACGCCGAGTAGTCGGCGAGGTGGCCGCGGGGGTCGTCCGTCACGAGCACCGGCACGGTGAGACCCGCGTCACGCACGAGCTTCAGCCCGTCGGCATCCGTCACGATCGCCACGGCGCCTTTGTCGACCGCCTCTGGCGCGAACGACGCGCCATGCGCGCGCACGCCGTGGATGCCGACGAAGATCTCGCCTGCGCGCAGATCGGCGGTCGCGAGCGTGATTCCCGTGGCCGTGAGGCCCTCGAGCGCCCCGTCGACCTCCAGGCCGAAGTGCGCCGCGAACTCCGTCAGCGGCCGGGGCGTCGGGTGCTCTGGGCGAAGGACGGGAGGAACGCTCTGCATCCCTCGAGTCTAACGAGCCGCCCTCTACTTGCCCTCGGCGTCGGCGGCGCGCTGCAGCGCGTCCTTCAGGCGCGACTGCGCCTCGCCGTAGGCCGCCCAGTCGCCGTTCTTGAGCGCGGTCTGCGAGTCGTCGTAGGCCTGCTGCGCGTCGGAGATCGCCTTCTGCAGCGCCGCCGAGTTGCCTGCCGCCGGCGTCGCGGACGGCGTAGGCGTCGGCGTTCCGGTGGCCTCGGGCGTCGGGGTGGGCGACGGGGTGCCGGTCGGAACCGGCGTCGTCGGGTTCACGTTCTGGTCAGGCGTCGGCGCCCCGGAGTTCCCGCCGAAGAGCTCGTCCAGCGCGGCATCCAACGTGGGCTCCATGATCACCTTCGTGCCGAACGAGACGATGACCTCCTGCAGCAGCGGGTAGCTCGTCGACCCGGTCGACTTCACGTAGACGGGCTCGACGTAGAGCATGCCGCCGCCGACCGGAATCGTCAGCAGATTGCCGTACTCGACCTGCGTCGAGCCGCCGAAGCGCAGCTGGTTCAGCTTGGTCGAGACGTCGGGGTCTGACTCGACGGTCGCCTGCACCTGGCCGGGGCCCCAGACGTTGTCGTCAGAGGGAATCGTCAGCAGGGTGAGCTTGCCGTAGTCCTTCGACACCTTTCCCTTGACCTCGCCCGCGTCGGAGTCGACGGCAAGATAGCCCTTGAGCATGCTGCGGCTGCTGCTCTGGCCCGAGTTCGGGATGTAGGTCGTGTACAGCGTGTAGGCGGCGGATTTCTGCCCGGGCAGCTTCATCGTCAGGTAGTACGGCGGCTGCACCGTCGTGGTGTCCTTCGACGGGTCCGAGGGCGACTTCCAGACGTCCTCGCTCGAGAAGAACGAGCCCGCATCGGTGACGTGGTACGAGCCGAGCACCTGGCGCTGCACCTTGAACAGGTCCTCCGGGTAGCGCACGTGGCTCATCAGCTGCGCGCTCATGTCGGAAACCGGCTTGATGTCGAGAGGAAGGATCTTCTGCCACGTCTTCAGCACCGGATCCTTGGCATCCCACGCGTACAGCGTGACCTTGCCCGTATACGCGTCGACCGTCGCCTTCACCGAGTTGCGGATGTAATTGACGTCGTCCATCGCGAACGGCTGGCGCTCGTTGTCGGAATCGGCGATCGCGTCGGAGAACGACTGCTGCTTCGAGTACGGATACTGGTCGCTCGTCGTGTAGCCGTCGATGATCCACTCGATGTGGCCGTCGACGACCGACGGGTACGGGTTCGAGTCGAGCTTCAGGAACGGCGCGACCTCTTGCACGCGCTGGGCGGGGTCGCGGTTGTAGAGGATCTGCGAGTCGGGGTTCACCTGCGACGAGAGCACGATCTGCTCGTCCTGGAACTTGAGCGCGTAGAGCAGGCGCACGAAAACGTTCGACAGCTTGGGGCCGCCGTTCGCGTCATAGGTGTTGTAGGTCGCCTGCTCGCCGTTCTTGCCGGCCGGGTAGTCGAGCTCGACCGGCTTGCCGCCCTTCGGCGCGCCGACGATCGAGTACGTCGGCGACTTGTGATCGAAGTAGACGCGCGGCTCGTAATTTCCGAGATTCGACGAGGTGGGGATGCCTGATTCGAGGAACTGCGGGGCGCCGTCATCCTGCCGCTGGTTGCCGTTGGCGGCGACGATGCCGTAACCGTGCGTGTAGACGAAGGTGTCGTTGTACCAGCTCTGCGTCGACGAGCCGAGGCCGCTCTGGTCGAGCTCGCGCACCGCGACCACGGTGTCCTGCGTCTTCCCGTTGATGTCGTAGCGGTCGACGTCGAGGTCGTTGGGGAACGAGTAGTACTGCCGGTACTGCTGCAGCTGTTGGAACGCAGGGCTCACGACGGCGGGATCGAGCAGGCGGACGCTCGCCGTCGTGTCGGCGTCTTCGCGCAGCGCGCCCGCCGGGGTGTCGGAGGTCGCGTCATACTGGCGGGTCGTGATGTTCGACAGCCCGTAGGCCGCCTGGGTCGCGTCGATCGCCTTCGAGACATAGCTCGTCTCTTTCGGCTTCTCGCTCGGGACGACGGTGAACTTCTGGACACCCCAGGGGTAGACGGTGCCGATCACGATGGCGCTGACGATGAGCAGCGCGAGCCCGACCAGCGGGTAGCGCCAGCGGCCCGTCACGGCCGTGAGCACGAACACGAGCGCGACGATCACGGCGATGCCCGAGAGGATCGTGCGCGCCGGGATGGTCGCGTGCACGTCGGTGTACGCGGCGCCGTTGATCATGTCCTTGACGTTGGAGTCGGTCAGGGTGTCGAAGCGGCTGAGCCAGATGCTGAGCGCCTGCACGCCGAGATACACGGCGCCGATCACGGCGATCTGCACGCGAGCCGAGCGCGAGATGCGCACCTCGCGGCCGCTGATGCGGATCGAGCCGTAGAGGTAGGCCGTGGCGATGGTCGCGAGGAAGGCGATGATCAGCGTGGCCAACGCGAAGCTCACGACGGAGTGATAGAAGGGCAGCCGGAAGATGTAGAACGAGTCGTCGAGGTGGAACTGCGGGTCGCGTGTGCCGAACGGCGTCGAGTGCAGCCACTGCGCGGCGAGCTGCCAGTGGCTCGAGCCCGCGATGCCGGCGAACAGGCCGAAGACGATCGGAACGCCCCACATCGCCAGGCGCCGCAGCGGCTCGACGACCTGCTGATAGCGGTCGAGCTGGGTATTGAGCTTCGCGTAGACGGGCCGCAGTCGGTAGGCCAGCTGGATCGACAGCCACAGCGGGAACGCCATGCCGAGGAAACCCAGCGCGAACATGCCGAGCCCCCACCACCACTGCGTGGTGAGCACGCCGAGATAGCCGAGCTGCTGGAACCAGAGCACGTCGGTGAACAGGCTCGCGAAGATGAAGAACGCGATGATGAGCACCACGACGACCCCGATGGTGATCCACACGGCGGCGCGCCTGCGACGGTCGACCGGGGGCCGTGCAGAGCGGGACGCGGGGCCGGAGGCAGCGGCGGAACTCACCTTTTCAGCCTAGCTGTGGCACGTTGCGAGCTTGCTGGTATCCCCGTGGTCAGAGACGGTTTTCAGCACGTTCAGGGAGTCCGACAAGGTCTTCACCGCGTAGACGTGCAGACCGCTCGGGATGTGCCCGACGACTTCGTCGCAGTTGCCCTGCGGGGCGAGGAACACGGTCGCCCCTGCGTCGCGCGCGGCGAACATCTTCTGACGGATGCCGCCGATGACGCCGATCGTGCCCTGCGCGTCGACCGTGCCGGTGCCCGCGACACGCTTTCCGCCGTTCAGGTACCCGGGGGTCAGCTTGTCGATGATGCCGAGTGCGAACATCTGGCCGGCGCTCGGGCCGCCGATGTTGGCGAGCTGGAAGTCGACCGTGACGGGCATCGTGCCGTACTGCTGGCCGGCCGTCACGCCGAGGATCCAGGCGCCCTGGTGCTTCTTCGGCTTGATCGCGATGTCCTGCGTCTTCCCGTCGCGCTCGATCGTCACGGTGACCTGACCGCCGTGGTCGGCCTGCACCGCGTCGCGCAGGTCCTGCACGGTTTGCAGCTTCTTGCCGTCTGCGGCGACGATGCGGTCGTTCGCCTTGAGCTTGCCGTCCGCCGCCGAGCCCTTCTCGACGGTCGCGACCACGACGTGCTGCTCGATGTCATAGCCGAGCTTCGTGAGAGCCGCGGCCGTGGCATCCTGCTGCGACGTCGACATCAGCTGCGCGTTCTGCTGATTCGCCTGGTCCGCGGTCTGGCCACGCGGGAACTCGACCTCGACCGGCACGACCGACTTCGAGCGCTGGAACCAGGCGCTCGCGACCTGGAACCAGTTCGGCAGCTGCTGGGGGTTGCCGATGACGCTCACGGTCAGCAGATCGAGCGAGCCGCTCGTGGGATAGGTCTTCCGGTCGCGGATCGACAGAACCGGCTTCGCGTCCTTCTGCTTCGGCTGTCCGACCGCCGTATCGACACCGATCGTGTTGAAGACCGGGCCGGGCTGCTCGATGACGTAGGGGCTGGGCGCGAAGCCGAGGATCAGGATCGCGGCGACGGCGGCCACGAGAAGCACGTATCCGATGCGCTTCCCGCGGGGCATCCGCCCGCGCTCGCGCTCCTGTTCGCGCTCAGCGTTCTCGGGCTCCTCGCGGTACAAGGTCATCGTGATTCTTTCCGGGCTAGCGTGGAATTCTGCCTGCGCAGGCCGTCTGATCGTACCTGCGCGCTCTAGCTGTGGAGGTTGACCCCCGATGTCGGACGAAGACGACAAGTCTCCAGAGGACGCCCTGCGCGACATGCTGCGCGACATGCTGGCGGGGAACGCCGAGCTCGACCCGCAGAAGCTCGCGGGCGCTGCAGGCCTGCCGAGCGACCCGGCGAGCATCCAACAGCTCATCGCCCAGCTGCAGGGTGCGCTGCGCGGCAACGCCGACGGCTCGATCAACTGGGACCTCGCGCTGCAGCAGGGGCGGCAGCTCGCGATGTCGGGGTCGGTCGACACTCCCCCGGCGAAGGTGTCCGCCCTCGAGCAGGCCTTCCACGTGGCCGAGCTGTGGCTCGACGAGGCCACTGCTGTCGGCGCGCTCACCTCGACGCCCGCGCTGCTGTCGCGCGGCGAGTGGGTGAAGCGCACGATGCCGCTGTGGACGCAGCTGGCGGAGCCCGTTGCCAACTCGATCGCCGACTCGCTGACGAAGGTCATGCGAGAGCAGGCGCCTGAGGAGCTCCAGGGGATGCTTGCGAATGCGGGTCAGATGGTGCGCGCCGTCGGCGGCACCCTGTTCGCGATGCAGCTCGGCCAGGTGGTCGGGCAGCTCTCGACCGAGGTGGTCTCGGGCGGCGACGTCGGCATCCCGCTGCTCGACGACGGGCAGGCTGCGCTGCTGCCGCAGAACGTCGCGGCGTTCGGCGACGGCCTCGACATCCCCGACGACCAGGTCGCGCTGTATCTCGCGGTGCGCGAGCTCGCGCATGCGCGGCTGTTCCGCCACGCGAAGTGGCTGCGGCTGCAGGTGATCACGGCGATCACTGAGTTCGCCCGCGGCATCCGCATCGACACCGAGCGGCTCGAGGACGTGGCGTCGTCGTTCGACCCGGCGAACCCCGAGGAGCTGCGCGAGGTGCTGGCGAGCGGCGCGCTGATCCCGCCGAAGACCGAGACGCAAGAAGCGGCGCTCGCGCGTCTCGAGACGCAGCTCGCGCTCATCGAGGGCTGGGTCGACGTGGTCACCGCGTCGGCGACGACGCGGCTGCCGAAGGCGGATGCCGTGGCGGAGACGGTGCGCCGCAGGCGCGCCGCGGGCGGCCCGGCCGAGTCGGCGTTCGCGACCCTCGTCGGCCTCGAGCTGCGCCCGCGCCGCCTGCGCGAGGCCGCCGCCATGTGGCAGCAGGTGACGGATGCCGTCGGCGCCGCGAAGCGCGACGAGCTGTGGTCGCACCCCGACCTGCAGCCGGAGGCCGCCGACATCGACGACCCGCAGCGGCTGATCGCGAAGCTCAGCGGCACGGCCCCGGCCGACGCCGAGATGGATGCGCTCGACCAGGCCATCGAGGATCTGCTGAACGACGATTCCGGCGACCGCCCGACCGAAGACTGACCGGGTCTCGGACTGCCCCTGTGGACAGTCCGAGCGGGGCGCGCGTCGCTTGGCGGATGCTTGCAGCGTGATCCTCCGACTCGACCCCACGGTTCCCGTGGTGTGGCGCTCGCCCACCGCGGTGCAGCTCGGGGTCGACCCGGTGGTGTGCGTGTTCGACGGAGCGAGCTACGCCACTGAGCGCCTGCTCGCGGCGCTCGCAGTCGGCGTCCCCGAGACCGGCCTGGCGGTCGTGGCCGAGGCGGCCGGGGTCGGCGAGGACTACGCGGCCGCGCTGCTCGCGGCAGTGCGGCCGGCGCTGCTCGCCGACGAACCCGTGCGGGCCGCTCCGCCTCGCTCGCCCGCGAGCCTGCGTGTGGCCGTCGACGGCGACGGCCCGGCCGCTCGCCAGGTGGCGGCGATGCTGCGCGGGCTCGGGGTGCAGCTCGCCGATCGGCTGCCGGAGCCGGACACCGCGCAGGGCCTCGACGCCGCCATCGTCTTCGGCAGCTACGGCATCCCGACGGCCAGGCACGGGGCGTGGCTGCGGCGCGACCTGCCGCACCTCGGGGTGGTCTTCGGCGAGCGCAGCGCCCGCATCGGGCCGTTCGTCGAGCCCGGCGTGGGCCCCTGCCTCGCGTGCCTCGACCTGGCTCGCGCCGACCTCGACCCCGCGTGGCCGATCATCGTGGCGCAGCTCGCGCAGAAGCGCTCCCCTGTCGAGGCCGGCCGGTTTCAGGCATCCGTCTCGCTTCGCATCGTCGGCGAACTGCTCGCGCACCTGCTCGACGGGTCTCGGGAACTGGTCGACGGCACGGTCGAGCTCGCCCCAGACGGGACGGAGCTGCGGGTCAGGCACGCCCCGCACGCTCGATGCGGGTGCCGAGCTCTGCCAGGAAGCGCGACGGCTGACGTGCCCCTGCTCGCCCGGCGCCGCTCTCTGACCAGCTCAGCCGCAGCCGCCGCTTCGCCCGCGTGATGCCGACGTAGAGCAGGCGGCGCTCCTCGTCGACCTGCTCGAAGGTCTTCGCGTACGAGATCGGCACGAGACCCTCGCTGAGGCCGATGATGTGCACCTCGTCCCACTCGAGGCCCTTCGCGCTGTGCAGCGTCGCGAGAGTGACGGCGCGCACGGTCGGCTCGTGCTGGCCGGCCTGGCGCTCGAGCAGCTCGTCGGTGAACCGGCGGAAGCTCGTGCCGGGGGCGGCCTGGTCGGCGAGCGTCATCAGAGCGTTGAGGCTCTCCCACCGGTCGCGCACGGCGCCTGCGGCCTCCGGCGGGTTCTGGCTCCAGCCGAGAGACCTCAGCACGTCCGAGACCGACTTGAAGAGCGGCTCGCCGCTGACCGTGACCGAGGCCGCGCGCAGCGCGAGCACGGCCTGCTTCACCTCGGGCTGGTCGAAGAAGCGCTGGGCGCCATGGATGCGATACGGCACGCCCGCCTGCGCGAGCGCGGTTTCGAGCGCGCCCGATTGCACGTTGACGCGGTAGAGGATGGCGATCGTCTCGGGTGCGACGCCCGCGGCGATCGATGCGGCGACGGATGCCGCGACCGCGGCCGCCTCTGCGGGGTCGTTCGGGTGGCTCGTGACGGTCGGCGTCGGTGCGGGCGCTTCGTCGTCGGCGTGCGCGGAGTGCAGCACCAGGCTGCCCTGGCGCCCACGCATCAGCTCGTTCGCGGCGGCCACGATGGGTGGCTGCGAGCGGTAGTTCTGCTCGAGGCGCACGACGGTGGCGTCTTCCCAGCGGCGCTCGAAGCCGAGCAGGAATCCACTCGACGCCCCCGCGAAGGAATAGATGGTCTGGCTCGCGTCGCCGACGACGCAGACATCGCGGCGGTCGCCGAGCCACAGCTCGAGCAGCTGCTGCTGCAGCGGCGAGACGTCTTGGTACTCGTCGACCACGAAGAAGCGGTACTGCTCGCGCACCTGCATCGCGACCTGGGGCTCCGACTCGATCATGCCCGCGGTGACGAGCAGTACGTCTTCGAAGTCGATGAGCTTGCGCTCGTCTTTGAGGGTCTCGTAGGCGGCCATCAGGTCGGCGAGCTGGTCGGGCCGGAGGTTTCCGGGCGTCGGCCGGCCGGCCTTGCCGTAGGCGTCGATGCTCAAGCCGCTGACCTTGCGGAACTCGATTTCCGAGGCGGCGTCGCGCAGCGTCGCGGTGTCGAGCTTGAGCTTCAGCACCTGCGCGGCGTGCCCGAGGATGCGCGCCTTCCCCGGCGCGAGCTCTGGCATGCGGCCGCCCGCGACCACGGGCCAGAAGTGGTTCAGCTGCGCGAGCGCCGCGGCGTGGAAGGTGCGGGCCTGCACGCCGCCGGCGCCGAGAGAGCGCAGGCGGCCCCGCAGCTCGGCGGCGGCACGGGTCGTGAAGGTGAGCGCCATGACGCGGTTCGGCGCGTAGGCGCCGGTCGCCACGCCGTAGGCGATACGGTGCGTGATCGCGCGGGTCTTGCCGGTGCCCGCCCCGGCGAGGATGCACACCGGGCCGAGCAGCGCCTCGGCGGCGACCCGCTGCTCGGCGTCGAGGCCGTTCAGCAGCTCGTCGGGCGTCATGCTGCGGCGGCCCCTGGCGGCGGCTGATCGAGGGGGCCGCCGTACCACTCGGTGATGATCGCGTGCGCGATCGAGGCGCCGCCCGGCAGCTTCAGGTCGTCGCGCTCTGCCCACAGCTCGTCGCGGCTGAACCAGCGCAGCGCGAGGATCTCGTCGCCGTCGGGCGTGGTCGGCACATCGCCCTGGGCGACGGCGCGCGCTTCGAAGCCGATCATGACAGACGCAGGGAACGGCCACGGCTGCGAGCCGAGGTAGCGCGGGGCGGTGCAGACGACACCGGATTCCTCCTGCACCTCGCGGATCACGGCCGCCTCGAACGACTCCCCCGGCTCGACGAAGCCCGCGAGGATCGACCACCGGTTGTTCTCCCACATGGCGTTGCTGCCGAGCAGGATCCGGTCGGCGCCGTCCAGCACGCGCACGATGATCGCCGGGTCGGTGCGCGGGAACACCTCGTTCCCGTCGACGAAGCAGCGCCGCACCCAGCCGCCCTGCTCGACCACCGTCGGGGTGCCGCAGCGCGGACAGTGCGTGTGCGACTCGTGCCAGTTCGTGATCGCGACCGCCTCGACGAAGAGCGCGTAGTCGACCTCGCCGAGGGTCGTTCCCGCCTCGCGCAGAGTCACCCAGCGGGACTCGTCGGGCTCGAGCTCTGCGGCCGCGGCATCCGTCAGCGTCACCGCGATCACCGGCACGTCGCCGTCCGTCGTGCGGCCCAGATAGACACGCACCAGCGCAGTGGTCTGGCGGTCCGGTTCGATGAGGTCGAGGGATGTTTCGCCTTCGGTGACCGTCACGAGAGACTTCCCGCGCCACAGCGGCAGGATCCGCGTGGCGGGGTCTGCCAGCAGCTCGTCGAACAGCTCGGGTCGGGCGCGGCGCTCACCGTCGCGATCGACGACGAGCCCCGGAAGCGGCTCGAGCGCCGTGCGACGTGTCATCCGTGTCCCTTCGACCGCGCGGGCCTACCCTGAAGGGCATGGCCAGAACCCCACTCACTCTAGCCGCGCTCTCCACGGCGGCGGTTCCCGGCCTTGAGGTGGTCGCCACGCGCGAGCACACGACGGGGGAACACGGCGACTACGACGCAGCGCTGCTGAAGACGGCGGAGGGGCGCCAGCTCATCATCCGGGTGCCGCGCACCCAGGCGGCCGAGACCGAGCAGGCGGCGGACCTGATCGCGCTCGGCGCGCTCAGCGGAGGCATCCGCTCTCGCCTGCCCTTCGAAGTGCCGACGGCGCTCGGTCAGGCGCCCTTCGACGGCTCGCGGGCCGTCGTCTACGACTTCTTGCCGGGGAAGCCGCTCGAGCTCGAGCGGGTGCACGGCGAGATCGCCGTGGCCGCCGGGCAGGCCGTGGCGGCGATCCACTCGCTGCCGAGCGGGTTCGTGCTCGAAGCCGGCCTGCCGCAGCAGACCGCCGAAGACGCGCAGCGCGCCGTCATGACCGTGATCGACCGCGCCCAGCAGACCGGCTCGCTTCCGGCCGCGCTGCGCAGCCGGTGGTATCAGGCCGCCGCGGATCAGTCGCTGTGGCGGTTCCTGCCGACCGTCATCAACGGGGCGCTCTCCGCCGATTCGCTGCTTGTCGACGACACCTCGGTGCGTGCCGTGATCGGCTGGTCGGCGCTGTCGATCGGCGACCCGGCGCGCGACCTCGCCTGGGTGATGGGGGCGCAGCCGGATGCCGCAGAGGCGGTGTTCTCGTGGTACGAGATGGGCCGCCAGGTCGCCCCGGACCCCCGCCTGCAGCACCGTGCTCTGCTGCACGCCGAGCTCGACCTCGCGCGCTGGCTGATGCACGGCCACGAGCTGCACGACCAGGCGATCATCGCCGATGCCGAGGCGATGCTCGACACGCTCGTCGAGCGGGTGCACCAAAACGGCGTCGACCCGCTCGAGCAGGCGACGAGCCCCGTGCTCGACGCCGCCGAGGTCGAGCAGCTGCTGTCAGACCGGCCCGGTCACGCCGAGGGGCTAGCGCCGGTCGAAGAGGACAGCGCCTCTGACGAGAACGTCGACAGCCAGCGCTCCTCCAGCTCCGACGACGAGTAGATGCGCTCGGGGCGGATGACCCGGTCGTCGGCTACGAAGTAGAACACCGCGTCGATCGTCTCCGGGTCCGCACCCGTCCACGTGGCGTAGGCGTGCCGGTACAGCGCGAGCTGGAACTGCTTGCGCTCGAGGTCGTCGTCGTCGGTCGGCGCCTTGCCGGTCTTCCAGTCGACGATCTGCGTGCGCCCGTCGTCGAGGCGGTAGACCGCGTCGAGCTTGCAGACGAACACGTGCCCCGCGAGCGGCGCGTGGATCTCGATCTCGACCTCGACGGGCGCGCGGCCGGCCCACTCGCTGCGCTCGAAAGTCGCCTTGAGCTCGGCGAGGCGGTCGGCGTCGGCCTCGTTCTCCGGGGTCAGGTCGTCGCGCTCGAACTCGGCGGCGTCGATGACCTCGGTCTGCCCGAACACGCCGGCGCGGCGCTCGACCCAGGCGTGGAACAGGGTGCCGATGCGCGTCGCCTTATACGGCCGCTCGGGCATCGGCCGCTTGAGGCTCTGCAAGGTGGCGGCCGGGTCGCTGACGAAGTCCTTGTAGCGCGAGGCCGGGATGCGCACCGGCGGCTGCTCGAGCTCGGCGGTGCCGCTGCGACGCTGCTCGAGTTCGCGCAGCAGCAGCTCGAGATCGTCGCGCCACGGGCCGACGTCGCGCGCCGGGTCGCCGGGGCCGAGCTCTAGGCGGTGCCGCACGGCCTCCGCCGCGGCGCGCACCGCGGCCTCGCGCCCCCGCAGCGGGTTCTTCGGCCACAGCACCGGGTCGGCGAGCTCGGCGTCGAGCGGGTTCTCGTCCGAGGCGAGCTCAGGCACGGCATCCGCTCGAATCAATCCGGCATCGCGCAGCTCGGTGAGGTACGTGCTCGGCTGCCGCGGCTTGGTCTGGCCGCCCCAGTACGCGCCGGAGAGCAGCAGCCGCTCGCGGGCGCGCGTGACGGCGACGTAGGCGAGGCGGCGCTCTTCGTCGAGGTGCCGCTCGCGCAGCTCTGCCTTGAACTGGTCGAGGTGGGCGAGGAACTCCTTCTGGGTCGTGGCCGCGCGCCAGCCGAGCACCGGCAGCGCCGCGCGGTCGCCGCGGAAGTCGAAGGGCAGCTTGCCGAAGCGCACCCAGCCGGCGCCGTCGCGGTACGAGCCGGGCAGCTCGTCGTCGACCATGCGCGGCACGGCGACGAGGTCCCACTCGAGCCCCTTCGAGCCGTGGATCGTGAGCACCTGCACCGAGCCCGGCTCGGGTGGGTCGGTGCGCGGGCTGAACCGCTCGCGCCCTTCGGCCTCGTAGAGCCAGTCGAGGAAGGCGAGCACTCCTGCGCCCGTGTCGTCGCTCGCGGTGAAGCCGCGGGCGAGGTCGAGGAAGGCGTCGAGCCCGGCCTGGCCGCCGGTCGCCGACTCGTTGGCGCGCACCTCGATGTCGAGGTTGAGCTCTTGGATCACGAGAGTCACGAGATCGAGCAGTTCGAGGCCGAGGCGGCCGCGCAGCTCGTCGAACTGCTTCGCGGCCGCGCGCAGCCGCCCGAGGCCGACGGGCGAGAAATCGGCGAGAGCGCCGTGGTCGGGCCGTGCCGTGCCGATGAAGTCGAGCGCCTCGATGATCGAGGCCCCTTCGTCTTCCGCCACGGAGCCCCGCAGCTGCTGCCGCACCTCGCCGTCGAGCAGCTGCTGACGGAAGTCGCGCTTCTCGAGCCAGCCCGCGAGCCCCCGCAGGGCCTGGATGTCGCGCACCCCGATGCGCCAGCGTGCGCCCGCGAGCAGGCGCAGCAGCTCACTTCCCGCGTCGGGGTCGACGAGCACCTTGAGCGCGCAGACGAGATCGACGACCGCGGCCTGCTCGAGCAGGCCGCCCAGGCCGAGGACGTGATAGCGGATGCCTGCCTCGCGCAGCGCCCTCGTGAAGACATCCGTTCTGCTCCACGACCGCATCAGCAGCGCCGCCGTGGGCTTCTCGGCGCCTGCCGCCGCGAACTGCGTGCCGAACCAATCGGCGACCGCAGCCGCCTCGTCGAGGATCGTCTGCTCGAAGCGCACCTCGATGTCGCCCTGCGGCGCGTCGGCGCGGGGGTCGAGCTTCTCGACGTCGACCCGTGCCTTCGCGTTGAGCGGCGCGGCGATCAGGTTGGCCGCGCCGAGCACGCTGACCGGATTCCGCCAACTGGTCGTCAGCGGATACGTCGGCGCCACTCCCGGCGCCCCCGCGAACGCGCGCGAGAAGTCGTCGAGGTTGTCGGCGCTCGCGCCGCGCCAGCCGTAGATCGACTGGTTGGGATCCCCGACCGCCATGACCGGATGCCCCGCGAACAGCCCGGCGAGCAGGTCGGTCTGGATGAACGACGTGTCCTGGTATTCGTCGAGCAGCACGACCTTGAAGCGGCTCTGGTACTCCGCGGCGATGTCCGGGCCGCGGCGCTTCACGGCCTGCAGCGCGAACGCCACCTGGTCGCTGTATTCGATGAGCCCGCGCCGCCGTTTCTCGGCCGCGTATTCGACGGCGAGGTCGATCAGCAGCGGCAGCTCGTCGATGAGTGCGACCGCCTTCACAGCCTCGGCCATGGACGAGTTTCGGCCGCCCGATGGCAGCTCGAGCAGATCCTGGAACTCGCCGGCGAGGCGCAGCACCGCCCCGGGGTCTGCGACGTCGTTGTCGCTCAGCGCGTGCGCGAGATCGAGCACCGCCGTCGTCAGCTTGTCGAGGGAGTGCTCGGTCTCGAGCAGGCGCGGGTCCTCGCTGCGGCCGACCACCGTGCGGGCGAGCCGCCAGGCCGCGGCCTCGCCGAGCAGCACGCCGTCGGCCTCGCGGCCGATCGCGAGCGCGTTCTCGCGGAAGAGCGCGTTGGCGAA
This sequence comes from Gryllotalpicola daejeonensis, assembly GCF_039538145.1. Lineage (NCBI taxonomy): Bacteria > Bacillati > Actinomycetota > Actinomycetes > Micrococcales > Microbacteriaceae > Gryllotalpicola > Gryllotalpicola daejeonensis. The sequence goes on from NZ_BAABBV010000001.1 coordinate 1,122,423, forward strand.
GGAGTTGTAGGTCGAGACGGTGGGCGCGTCGAGCGGGTCGTGTGCACCCGGGATCGCGCCGGAGGCCCGCAGCCGGTCGAGGTGACCGCGGACGCGTGCCGCGAGCTCGCCCGCCGCCTTGCGGGTGAAGGTCAGGCCGAGCACTTCGCCAGGCGCGACGAGCCCGTTCGCGATCAGCCACACCACACGGGCGGCCATGGTCTCGGTCTTGCCGCTGCCGGCACCGGCGACGACGAGCGCCGGCTCGGCGCCCGCCTCGATCACGCGGCGCTGCTGCGGCGTCGGCGAATAGGACTGGCCGAGCAGCCGCGCGACCTCGTCGGCGCTGTGTTCAAAGCTGCTGAAATCGATCACTCTGCTGCCTCCGACACCTCAGGCACGAGGTGGATGCGGTAGTCGTACTTGTCGCGATCGGTGCGCACACCGACGAACTCGGCGCCGGCCATGCCGCGCCCAGCCGCCTGCACGCGCACCCGGAACTGCTCGAACTGCTCGTCGGTCTTCGCCTGCTGGGGCACCTCGCGATATCTCTTCTTCGTCGTCGTGGTCTCGGGGGCGATGAAGACGAGCTTCGCGCCGCCGAGCGGGCCGTCGTTCGGCAGGGCGCCGTCGCGATAGGCGAGCTGATAGGTGCCGAGCTGCGGATGCTCGGGCACCTCTGCCCCGGTCGGGTACTGCCGGCCGGTCTTGAGGTCGACGATGACGACCGTGCCGTCTGCGCGTCGCTCGATGCGGTCGATCGCACCGTTGATGACGGTCTGCCCGAGCTGCAGCGTGAACTTCCCCTCGGCCTCGAGCAGTGTCGCGCCGGAGCGCTCGAAGTCGGCCAGGTAGTCGTGCAGACCCTGCGCCATCTTCTGCACCCGGCGCTTCTCGCGCTGCTCGACCCACCCTGGCTCGAGGTTCAACTCGCCCCAGCGCCGTTCGACATCGCCCCAGATGCGGTCGACGCTGATGTCGCCCTCCGGCTCGCCCGCTGCGGTCTCCATGATGGCGTGCATGATCGTGCCGACGCCCGTCGCGAGGCCGCCGGACGACCCCGACATGACGTCGACGAACCACTTCAGCGGCGACTGCTCGAACGACGCGACCCGCGAGGGCGAGACGGCCACCCTCGCCTCAGGGTCGGCGTCGAGATCGACGAGCGGCCCCTCGACGGAGGGGTCGAGCACGCCGTACCAGCTGTCGGGGTCCGCCCCTGCGACGCCCGCCTCGGCGAGCGTCGCGAGCGACGCCGCGGCCGCGGCATCCGTCGGAACGCTCGTCAGCCGACGACGCAGCTGGCCGACCAGCCCGCGCAGGGTGAACGGATGCCCCGCCACCGGCACCTGCTCGCCCTCAGCGAGCCGCAGGAACGGCGACGCCTGCTGGTCTTCGCCTTCGCTGGCCGCGACGATGAGCAGTCGGCTCGCGCGTGACACTGCGAGCGCGAACATGCGCAGCTCGTCGTGCAGCACGGTGGTGCGCTCGTCGACGTTCGGCTCGTCGCCCGCGAGGAGCTGCGGGCGCAGCAGCGAGCCGCGCAGACGCACATTCGGCCACGTGCCCTCTTGCACAGCCGCGACCGCGACCACGTCGAACTCCTGACCGACTGCGGCCGCCGGCGTGCACACGAGCACCGCGTCGGCGAGCGACCGCGGGGCGAGTGTGTCTTCCGGCACGGCCGCCTCGAGCAGCTCGGTCACGAAGTCGGCCGCGGGCCGCCCCGGCGAGCGCTCGACGAAGCGCTTGGCGGCGGCGAACAGCGCGACGACCCCGTCGAGGTCGCGGTTCGCCTCGTCGCCGACCACTCCCCCGCGCGCCGCCTGCTTCGACCAGGTGGCTGCGAGACCGCTGCGGTCCCACAGGGTCCACAGCAGCTCTTCGATCGTGGCGCCGCGCGCGGCCTGCCCGCGGGCCGTCTGCAGGGTGGCTGCGAGCCGACGGGCGGCACGGCCGGGGGCCATGTCTTCGACGGTGACCAGGAAGCCCGGGTCGGACAGGGCCTCGGCAAGCAGCACGTCGCCGGGGCGGTTGCCGTCGCCGGCGAGCTCCTCATGCCGCAGCGCGAGCCGCAGCTTGCGCAGCTGTACGACGTCGAGGCCGCCGAGCGGACCGAGCAGCAGCTCGGTCGCCACCGCCCCGTCGAGCGGCGTGATGCCCAGCACGACCCCCACCGCAGTCAGAAGCTGCTTCGCCGCGTAGTCGTCCCGCAGCGCACCACCGGCCGCCGTCGTGCGCGTCGGTACCTCGGCCACGGCGAGTGCGCGTGCGAGCTCGGGCACCTGCCGCCCGGAGCGCACGATCACGGCCATTCGGCTCCACGGCGTCGTCGGCTCGAGCAGGTGCAGTTCGCGCAGCCGTCGCGCGAGCGTGGCGTACTGCTCGGCATCGCTCGGCGCGACGATGTTCTGCACGACACCGCCCGCGGGCGCCCCGCCGTCTGCGGCAGGCTCGGCCCGCCGCTGCTCACCGGCGAGTGCGGTGCCGATGCGCTCGGTGACACCGCGGGTGACGGCGCGCAGCGCTGCGGGCTGACGATGCGCCGTCGTGAGCACGAGACGCTCGACGTCGACACCGACCCGCACCCCGAAGCCCGCCACGGCGGCAGGGTCGGCGCCGCGGAACGTCGTCGTCGCGACGTCGGGGTCGCCGAACGCCACGACGGGCACCCCGCGGCGCGCGAGCGCGGCGAGGAAGTCGAGGCCGGCGCGCGTGAATTCCTGCAGGTCGTCGACGACGAGCAGGCGGATGCCCGGGGCGACCTCGCCTGAGGAGACCAGCCGCGCGGCATCCGCCAGCAACTCGGCCGCGGTGACGAAGCCGGGCCGCAACGTGTCGAGCGTGTCCTGGTAGCGGGCGATGAAGGTGCCGGCCGCGACCCATTCCGGCAGTTCGCGCTGGTGGCCGAGCTCGATGAGCCGCGCCGGCGAGATGCGGTTCTCGACCATGCGCTCCATCAGCTCGCGCAGCTCGGCGCGGAAGCCGGCCAGCCGCCGCACGTCGACGGCCAGGTGCTCAGGCCAGTTCACGAGACCGTCTTCGATGTCGCCGGCGAGCTGCTCGGCCAGCAGCTGGTCCTGCTCGGCGCCCGTCAGCAGGCGCGGCTCGGGCGCACCCGTCGCCGCGGCGTGCTCGCCGACGACGCTGAACGCCAGGGAGTTCGCCGTGCGCGCGCGCGGCCCCTGCGTCGCGACCCCGAGCCGCAGCGACAGTCGATCTCGTAGCGCGGTCGCCGCCGTGCGGCTCGCGCAGAGCGCCAGCACCTCGTCGGCGCCCACGGCACCGCCGGCCACGCGGGCCGCGACCAGCTCGACCAGGGTCGACGTCTTGCCCGTTCCGGGTGCCCCGAGCACGACGGCAGAGCGCTCGACGGGAAGATCGAGCACGGCTTGCTGAGACACGTCGAGTTGCACGCTGGCCAACGTATCGGCCACCGCCGACATCGACCGCCGCACAGGCCGATTCCCCCTGAGCGAACACGCGATCGCCGCCGCGCGCGCACTCGATAGGCTCGTCAGCAGTCAACGACGAAAGGCACCACGGTGGAGATCCGCATCGGCATCCTGAACGCCCCCCGCGAGCTCAGCTTCGAGACCGACGACTCGGCGTCCGAGGTGGGCAGCAAGGTGAGCGCCGCCATCACCGGTGGCAGCCCCGTGCTCGAGCTCACCGACAACAAGGGCGCGCAGTACCTCGTGCCCGTCGCCGGCCTCGCCTACGTGCAGATCGGCGCGGAAGAGACCCGCCGCGTCGGCTTCGTCGCCTAAGGCCCCCAGTGGAGCTGATGTTCATCGCCCTCGCCGGGCTCATCATCGGCGCCGTCGGCCGCTACGCGCTGCCGTGGCGCCGCACCCACGGCGCGGCTCTCATGCCCGTCGTCGGCGGCGTCGCCGCGATGGTGCTCTGGGTCGCCCTCACCTGGGCCGGCCTCAAGTGGGACGGCGGCGTGATCTGGTGGATCGCGCTGATCGGCACAGGTGTGGTCGTCGCGGTCGTCGACCTGCTCGTCGGCCGGCTGCGCACACGATCGGATGCCGCGCTGCTCGACTCCGTCACGCGGCACGGCCTCCCGGCCTGACCGTCAGCCGGTCCTCAGGCGGTCAGCCCGAGCGCATCCATGCGCCGGGTGTGCGCTGCGATGACGACGGCGAAGAGCGGCTCCGTGTGAGGGTCGTCGGTGTCGGCATCCCCCGTCAATCGCAAGGCAGAGCGCGCGATCAGCAACGTATCGCCGACCAGCCTGCGCCCCCACATCGCCAGCCGCGCCGCGAGCTGGGGGTCACTCGCCAGCCGCTCGCGCAGCAGCGCCTCTAGGGCACGGCCCTCGTCCTTCTCGACCGCGAACAGCGCGGGCAGGTCCTTGATGCCGTCGGCGTCGACACCGCGAGACAGGGCGGCGAAGAAGTCGTTCAGCAGGCCGCCGCAGATGTGCGCGCCGAGCAGCCGCTCGGCCCAGTCGTGGCCCCTGGTGACCTCGGCGAAGCGCTCGACCGCCGCGACATAGGGCGTCATCTCGCGCTCGGGATCGGCCCCGAGGCGGCGCAGCTCGGCGACCAGGCTCTGGTGGCGTGCGAAAGCGCGCGCCGCCGAGCGGCCGATCGCCTCTTTGGCGCCGAAGCCCGGGACATCCGCCACAAGCCCCGAGAGCCGCTCGAACGAACCCAGCTGCACGCACGCCGCCTGGCCGAGGAACTGCCGCAGCTCGGGCGCGATCTCGGCGAGGTCGGCTGCGACCGTGTGCTTCCTCTCGCGGCGCGGCCTGAGGCGTGGCGCCTCGAGGTTGAGACGACGGCGGCGGAACCACGAGAAGGGCACGGCCAGAAGTCTAGAAGAATCCCCCAGGTAGACTGGCGGGAGGCTTGAGGATTCTCCCTCGCCGAACCGACACCGAACAGGTATCCACTTCGTGACTTTCGCAGATCTCAACATCGACAACGACATCGTCGAGGTGCTTGCGGCCAAGGGCATCACCGAGCCCTTCCCGATCCAGCAGCAGACGATCCCCCTCGCCCTCGCCGGGCAGGACATCATCGGCCAGGCCAAGACCGGAACGGGCAAGACCTTCGGCTTCGGGCTTCCCGTCATCCAGCGCCTCGGGCTGAACCCGACGCCGGGCGTCAAGGCGCTCATCGTCGCGCCGACGCGCGAGCTCGCCGTGCAGGTCAGCGAAGACATGGAGCTCGCCACCTCCGGCCGCGACACGAAGGTCGTCGCCATCTACGGCGGCAAGGCCTACGAGGGCCAGATCGCGGCCATCAAGGACGGCGCGCAGATCGCCGTCGGCACTCCTGGCCGCCTGCTCGACCTCGCGGGCCAGCGCCTGCTCGACCTCTCGCAGGTCACCGAGGTCGTGCTCGACGAGGCCGACAAGATGCTCGACCTCGGCTTCCTGCCCGACATCGAGAAGATCTTCCAGCAGCTGCCCGCCGTGCGGCACACCATGCTGTTCTCTGCCACGATGCCCGGCCCGATCGTCGCGCTCGCGCGGCGCTTCATGAGCAAGCCGATCCACATCCGCGCGAACGACCCCGACGAGGGCCTGACGCAGGCGAACATCAAGCACGTCATCTACCGCGCGCACTCGCTCGACAAGGACGAGGTCATCGCCCGCATCCTGCAGGCCAACGGCCGCGGCAAGACCGTCATCTTCACGCGCACCAAGCGCGCCGCCGCCAAGCTGCAGGACGAGCTCGCCGACCGCGGCTTCCCGGCCGTCAGCGTGCACGGCGATCTCAACCAAGAGCAGCGCGAGCGCAACATGGCCGCGTTCCGCGCGGGCAAGAAGGACATTCTGATCGCAACGGATGTCGCAGCCCGCGGCATCGACGTCGACGACGTCACCCACGTCATCAACCACACGATCCCCGACGACGAGAAGACCTATCTGCACCGCGCCGGCCGCACGGGCCGTGCGGGCAAGACCGGCATCGCCGTGACGTTCGTCGACTGGGAGGACCTGCACAAGTGGGCCCTCATCAACCGCGCGCTCGAGTTCGGCCAGCCCGAGCCGGTCGAGACCTACTCGTCGTCGCCGCACCTCTACACCGACCTCGACATCCCGGAGGGCACCAAGGGGCGCCTCAAGACGACGCCGAAGCCGAAGGTCGAGTCCGAGGTCGCGAAGCAGGGTCGTGAAGGCGGCTCGCCGCGCACCCGCACGCGCTCGCGTCGCCGCACGACGAATGAGGCGACGACGGATGCCTCGGCCGCACCCGCCTCAGAAGAGAAGCCCGTCGCCGCCGGCACCCACGACGGCCAGGGCGCCGAGCACCACGACGGCAACGCGGCCCCTCGCCGCCGTCGCCGTCGCCGTGGCGGCTCGCGCCCCACGGATACGACGCCCGCGGCGTAGGCGGCGCACGCAAACTCCCAAGACGAACGGTAGGGAGGAGCTTTCTCAAGAAAGCTCCTCCCTACGTTGCGTTATGGGCAGTGGTTCCGCCTACTTCACGGGCTTCCCCGTCACGACGGTGAGGGTCGCGGCATCCGTCGCGGTGCTGCCCACCGAATTGGTGAACACTGCCCGATAGCTGGTGCCGTCGAGCGAGGCGTTGACCTTCACCGAGAGCGTCGTCGCCTTCGCACCCGAGATCGTGGTCCACGCCGAGGCCTTCGGCGCCTTGCTCTGCCACACGACGGTCGCAGCGGGCTTGGCGTCGGCCGTGGCGGTGAACGTGACCGTGTCGCCCGGGTGGCCGGAGGCCGCGTGCGGCTGCACGGACACCTTCGGCGCATACTGCGCCGGGCCCTCGAGCTCGGCCACGCCCCAGCGCGACGTCGTCTGATAGGCCGTGCCCGTCTGCTCCGCCCAGCCGAAGTTGGCCGTGCGGGCACCGGCGGTGCCGTCGTTCACCTCGTAGTCGACGCCCTCGAACTTCCCGACACCGGTGGTGTCCTTCAGGTCGATGCGGGCCTCGACGACGTACCCCGTCGCCGTGCGCGCCGTCGCACTCGTCAGCCGCGCCTGCTGCGCGGCCTCCGAGTCGCCCGCGCCGAACGAGACCGCGTTGTCGGCGCTGATGCGCATCTGCGCGTCGTCCGCACGGTACGAGCCGTTCTTCGCGTTGCCGAGGTCGGTGAAGATCTCGACCGAGTCCTGCTCGTAGGCATTGCCTGACGTGGTGTCGATCGTCGGGTCGGTCACCTCTGCGAACACGTAGAGGTAGTCGTCCTTCCACAGCTGCGACACCGTGGCCTTCGCGCCGTCGGCAGAGCCCGAGATCAGCTTGCTCGTCGTGACCTTCGAGGCCTCTGACCACACCGGGTCCTTCGTGCCGTCGATGCTCGGGGCGACAGACGCCTCGGGAATCGTCGTGAACGACAGCGGCTCGACGAGCTGCAGCGAGCCGAGCGTGCCTGGCGTGTTCCAGTCGTCGGTGTGCGTGCCGTTCGTGACGGTGACGTCGAACTTCGGGGTGCTGGCCGTGGTGAGCCCGCTGAGCGGCAGGGTCACGACGGCGTTCCAGCCCGTCGACGTCGACGTCACGGTCGCGGTGACGCCCGTGCCGGTCACGGTGCCGTCGCGCTTCACGGTCGCGGTCTGGGTGCCGTCACCCCAGGCGAAGGCCGCCTGGTCTGCGGCATCCGTCGTCCCGTCCGTCACGGACACGTACGCGGTGAGGTGATCGGATGCCCAGCGCAGCTGGAACCCGGAGGAGCCGTCCTGCGCGATCGGGTGAAGGGGCAGCTGGTCCCAGGCATCCGTCGCCGACTGCTGGAACACGATCGCCGAGAGCTGCTTCGCGGGCAGCTTCTGGTCGGTGACGCCGTAGTAGGCGGGCTTCGCCTGCAGGTCGTCGTCGAACAGCAGCGGTGCCCCCGAGCTGGCACGCCAGCTCTGCCCGTCGGTCAGGCCCCAGACGGTCGCCGAGAAGATCGACGCACCCGAGGCTGCCTCACTGCGCAGCATGTCGAAGACGCCCTGGTAGTAGTAGCCCTGGTCGATCTGATTGGCGGTCGTCACCGGGGTCCCGGTCGGCACGTCGAGCTCCGTCACGGCCTGCTGCAGCGGCTTGCCGCTCGCGGTCGTGATGCCGTTGAACCCGTCGATCGCGTCCTTCAGGCTCGACAGCGGCGTCGACAGCGTGACGTGGAACTGGTGGCCGATGCCGTCGATCGGCACCCCGTCGGCGATCAGCTTCTTCACGAGCTCCTGCACGCGAGCGAGCTTGCCGGCCTGCTCGGTGTTGTAGTCGTTGTAGAAGAGGGTGATCGGGTGCACCGCGCCGTCTGCGGCGAAACCGCCGTGCGCGGCATCCTCGTTGAAGTACTTGTTCGCGTCGTTGAACGCGTCCTCAATGTACTCGGGGCCGAGGATCTGGTACCAGTGGCTCTGGCGCAGGTCGTCGGGGTCGCCCACGTTGTCGGAGACGGCCTCGTTGACGACGTCGAACGAGACGAGCGGGTTGCCCGAGCTGCCGAAGGCGCCGAACTTCGAGAGGTACTGCGCCACATCCTTGATGTGGGTGTCGAGCCGCGCCCGCATGATCGCCTTGTCGGCGTCGCTGTTGGTCAGCCAGTTGCCCTGGTCGTCCTGGAAGAACCAGTCGGGCGTCTGCTGGTACCAGACCAGGTTGTGGCCGTAGACGCGCAGGTCGTTCTGCTGCGCGAAGGTCATCAGCTGGTCGGCATCGGCGTTGGTCGTCTTGAAGCTGTGGTCGGCGTTGTACCAGGCCTCGGGCTTCATGGTGTTCTCAGGCGTGACCTGGTCGAAGTGCTTCACGAGCAGCTGTCCGGGCGCGCCGGTGATCTGCGGGTCGGAGACCGCGGCGCCCACCGGGAACGGCAGGGTGTCCTTGATCGGCGTGATGTCCTGAATCGACAGCGCGGACGGCTTGGAGATCGACAGGTCGTCGAAGTACAGGTCCGAGACGTTTCCGGCCGACCCGTCGCTGTAGTACTTCGTCTCGACGTACAGCAGAGCGGAGTCGCTCGACGCCGGCATCGTGAACTTCTGGTCGAGCTGCGCCCAGCCGGTGTTCGTGACGTTCGTGAACTGCCCCAGCGTCGTGTAGCTCGTCGAGCCGCCCGCCGTGTTCGCGAGGCTGAGCCACACGTCGTCGGTCGGCGCGCCCGCGGCGAACCGCACCCAGCCGCTGAACTCGTAGGTCTGACCGGGCTCGAGCAGGCACGTCACGTCGTGCCCGACGCCCTGCCCCTGATCAGTGCGACCGGATGCCTCGAGCGAGTGCGTCCCGCCATGCGCCAGGGTGTCCGTGACCGAGACCGTGGCAGAGCCCTTGCCGTCGGCGCGCGCCACCCAGCCGTCGGCGTCGCCCGACTCGAAGTCGGAGCTGACGATCGTGTCGCCGGTCGGGTAGGTGCACGTCGAGCCGGTGCCGCCCGTGCCGCCCGAACCCGCGGGCCCGGTGATCGTCACGTTGTCGATCAGCACGTTCGGGTACGCCGCTCCTGAGGCGACGGTCGAATCGAGGTACATGTTCGCCTTGGTGGCGCTCGCGGCCAGCGTGTAGCTGCCCGTGATGGTCGTCCACGAGTCGGCGGTGATCGCCGTGGGGCTCGCGATCCAGGTGTAGTTGCCGTCATCGACGGTGAAGTGCACGCTGTCGGCCGGCTGCGCGGCATCGGCGAGGCGCGCCTCGAACGAGACCGTGTATGCGGTGCCGGGCGTGAGCAGCTTCGTCAGGTCGACGGCGGGCCCCATGTAGCCCGCGGTGATGCCCGTGGCCTCGAGCGACTTGCCCGTGCCGTCGGGGTCGGCGACGACGCTGAGCTTCGCGCCCCCGTTGCCGGTCCACGGTGCGATGGTGCCGTCGTCGAACGTGCTCGACAGCACGGTCGTGCCGCTGTCAGCTGCAGCGGCGGTCTGGGCGGCGGCGAGGGGCGCCGCGATCACCGCGGCGACGACCACCCCCCAGCTCAGCTTCGCGAGCGGCGTGCGCCGTCGCAGGACTGCCTTCATGAACGCTCCTTTGCGTCAACAGGTGTGGTGCGTGTGCGATGCCGCCACCGCGCGATCCCGCAGGGATTTGTTGGGACCGGCGCGCTATTGGCTGAGCAACGGTACCAGTTTGAGGGGCACCTGAGTGCGGCTCACCGATAACGATTTCAAAGCGAGTCGGACCGGCACTCGGACCGCAGCTCAGACCGCCGCGGCGGCCAGCCGCTCGAGCGCCTCGGGCGAGGTCGTGTTCTCGCCGAGCAGGTTGGGCTTTCCGGCCCCGTGGTAGTCGCTCGAGCCGGTGACGACGAGGTCGTGCTCGCGCGCGAACGCGAGCAGATAGGCCTTGCCGTCGCGGGTGTTCTCGCGGTGCTCGACCTCGAGGCCGGCTAGGCCCGCATCGACGAGCGAGGTGAGGTACTGCAGGTCGAGCACGTTGTCGCGGCCGTGGGTGGCGGGGTGCGCGAGCACGGGCGCTCCCCCGGCGTCGCGGATCAGCCGCACGCCTTCGAGCGGCGTCGGCGCATAGAGCGGCTCGAAGTAGCCACCCCGCGGGTGCAGCAGCGTCTCGAACGCCTCGTTGCGGTCGAGCACGTGGCCGCGCGTCACGAGCGCGTCGGCGATGTGCGGGCGGCCGACGGATGCCCCAGGGGCGGTGTGAGCGAGAACGTCGTCCCACGTCAGGTCGTAGTCCTCGGCGATCCGGGCGACCATCGCCTCGGCGCGCGTGCGGCGGGCAGAGCGGATCCGCTCGCACTCGGCGACCAGCGCCTCGTTCGTCGGGTCGAAGAAGTACGCGAGCATGTGCACGCTCTTCCAGCCGTAACGCGTCGAGAGCTCCATGCCCGGCACGAAGTCGATTCCCTGTGCGGATGCTTCGGCCGAAGCATCCGCCCACCCTGCGGTCGAGTCGTGGTCGGTCAGGGCGACGGTGCCGAGGCCGGCCGCTGCGGCCGAGCGCACGAGCTCGGCCGGCGTCTCCGTGCCGTCGGACACGCTCGAATGCGTGTGCAGATCGATGGGAACCCGGTGCGGCACGTCACAATGCTAGACAATCGAAGTATGGACACGAGCGACGCGCTGACCACGACCAAGACCCCCCGTGCGACTTCCAACCGCTCGACGCTTCCGGCTGCGGCCTCGTTCGCCGCGTATATCGGCTCGAACTGGGCCGAGCGCACCGACGTCGTGCCGCCCGCGCGCGAGCAGGCCGCCTATGCAGCCGCGCGCCGGGCGAAGCTCTCGGCGCTCTACCCCGGCAAGCGGCTGATCGTGCCGGCGGGCGGCGCCAAGGTGCGCAGCAACGACACCGACTTCCCGTTCCGCGCGCACTCGGCGTTCTCGTGGTTGACCGGGTGGGGCGCCGACGCAGAGCCCGACTCTGTGCTCGTGCTCGAGCCGACCGACGACGGCCACCACGCCGCGCTGTTCTTCCGGGAGCGCGCAGGCCGCGACTCCGACGAGTTCTACTCGAACCCGCAGATCGGCGAGTTCTGGATCGGCGCGCGACCCTCTCTCGCGCAGGTCGCCGCCGACCTCGACATCGCGACCGCCGGCATTGCGGGGGCCGCTGAGGTCGTCGCGACGTCCGACGCGAACACGCTCGTGCTGCGCGAGGCGGATCCCGAGGTGACCGCCGCCGTCGACGCGGCGCGGGGCGACGCATCCGATCTCGATGCAGACGCCCAGCTCGCCCGCGATCTGTCCGAGCTGCGCCTCGTGAAGGACGAGTTCGAGCTCGCCGAGCTGCGTGCCGCGGTCGCCTCGACGCAGCGCGGCTTCGAAGACGTCATTCGCGCCCTGCCGCAGATCACCGCCCACGAGCGCGGCGAGCGCGTCGTCGAGGGCGTCTTCTACACGCGGGCACGGGGCGAGGGCAACGCCGTCGGCTACGACACCATCGCGGCGGCCGGCCCGCACGCCTGTATCCTGCACTGGACGCGCAACGACGGCCCCGTCGTGCCCGGCGATCTGATCCTGATCGACGCGGGCGTCGAGCGCGAGAGCCTGTACACCGCCGACATCACCCGCACGCTGCCCGTGAGCGGCACCTTCACCGACGCGCAGCGCCTCGTCTACGAGACGGTGCGTGAGGCCGCGGATGCCGCGTTCGCGGTCGCGCGCCCGGGAATCCGCTTCCGCGAGGTGCACGCAGCGGCCATGGGCGTGATCGCGAAGCGGACCGCCGAGTGGGGTCTGCTTCCGGTCACGGCTGAAGAGGCCCTCGAGGCCGACGGCCAGCAGCACCGCCGCTACATGGTGCACGGCACGAGCCACCACCTCGGCCTCGACGTGCACGACTGCGCTGCAGCCCGCCGCGAGATGTACCAGGACGGCGTGCTCGAGCCCGGCATGGTCTTCACGATCGAGCCCGGCCTCTACTTCCAGCCCGACGATCTCACGGTGCCCGAGCACCTGCGCGGCATCGGCGTGCGCATCGAGGACGACGTCGTGGTGACCGAGTCGGGCGTCGAGAGCCTCTCGGCAGGCATCCCGCGCACCGCCGACGAGGTCGAGGCCTGGATCGCGCGCCTGCGCGCCTAGGCGCTCGTAGGGTTCGTCACACGGTGCCGCGGCGCCGAGCGCGCCACCACGCCCAGAACCGCTGCAGCTGGGCACGCACCCACCGGCCGACGCTGCGCGCCCAGCGGAACTCCGTGCCGAGCACGGCGATGCCGATGAAAACGATGAGCCACCCGGGCCCCGGCAGCGGCACGAGGATCAGGCCGCCGATGATGATCGCCGTGCCGACGATCGCGATCGCCACGCGATAGCTGAGGTGCAGTGCCGGGTGCCGGCGCAGCCGCAGCCGGAAGTGCGCGATGGCTCGCGCGCGACCGGGGTGTGTGCTCGGCGATGACGTCACACCGCGAGCATGCCACGGGATGCCTGCGAGCAGGCTTCGACGTGGTGCGCTCTCGTGCGCGCTAGAGCACCGTGCCGGTGCCGCGGCCCGCGTTCGCGAGCACGTTGCGGGCGCGGTTGGCCTGCTCGGGGTCGACGACGACGGCGTAGGACGAGGCGAGCACCGCGCTCTGCGAGGTGAAGTCGCGGCGGCTGCGCGTCAGCGCGTAGGACACCAGGCTGAAGAGCATGCCGAAGCCGGCGCCCAGCAGCACCGCCGCGATCTCGAAGCTCAGGTCGTTGCGCTGCGAGAAGATCAGCAGCACGATCGCCAGGAAGATGCCGAACCAGGCACCGCTCGCAGCGCCGGCGAGCGCGACCCGGCCCCAGCTGAGCCGGCCGGTGATGTGCTCGACCGACTTGAGGTCGTTGCCGACGATCGACACGAGGTTGACGGGGAAGTCCGCCCTGGCGAGCACGTCGACGCTCTGCTGCGCCTCGGCATACGTCTCGTACGAGGCGATGACATCGCCCTTCGGGATGCTCGGAAGCGGAAGTCCACGACGCCCACCCACGGGGCCTGCGTTGGTCATGTCCCCCATAGTGGCACGCGGGGTCGCGAAAGGGGCCGCCGACTAGGCTGTTTCCGTGAGTGCACAGCGGGTCTTCGTCGCGCGCCTGGCCGGTTGCCTCGTCTTCGACCCCGTCGGCGACCGGGTCGGCAAGGTGCGCGATGTCGTCGTCGTCTTCCGCAGCGACGGGGCGCCGCGCGTCGTCGGCCTCGTGGTCGAGATTCCGGGCAAGCGCCGCGTCTTCGTGTCGATCACCCGCGTGACATCCATCGGCGCCGGCCAGGTCATCACCACGGGTCTCATCAACGTGCGCCGCTTCGAGCCGCGCGGCGGCGAGGTGCGCGTGATCGCCGAGATCCTCGGGCGCCAGATGGCATTCCGCGACGGCAGCGGCACCGCCACCATCGAAGACGTCGCGATCACCCAGGCGCCCAGCGGCCTGTGGGACGTGACGCAGCTCTTCGTGCGCCGCCCCAAGACCTCGTCCTCTCCCTTCGCGAAGGGCGCGACGCAGTTCGTCGCGTGGGACGAGATGCGCGAACCGGATGCCCCGGCCGACGCGCCTCAGTCGGCCGAGCAGCTCATCGCGACCTATACGGACCTGAAGCCCGCCGACCTTGCGACGAGCCTGCTCGAGCTGCCCGCAGAGCGCCGCGTCGAAGTGGCCTCAGAGCTGCCCGACGAGCGCCTCGCCGACGCCCTCGAAGAGATGGGCGAGCAGGACCAGGTCGAGCTGCTGCGGGCCCTCGACGACGAGCGCGTCGCCGACGTGCTCGACCAGATGCAGCCCGACGACGCGGCCGACCTGTTCGCCCAGCTGCCCAAGGCCGAGCGCGAGCACCTGCTCGAGCTCATGGAGCCCGAAGAGGCCGAGGACGTCAGGCGCCTGCTGAACTACGCACCGAACTCGGCGGGCGGTCTCATGACCACCGAGCCCGTGATCATGTCGGCCGACGCGACGGTCGCCGAGGCGCTGGCCTCGATCCGCCGCGAAGAGCTGCCGCCCGCGCTCGCGGCTTCGGTCTTCCTCACCCTGCCGCCGTATGAGCCGCCGACCGGCCGCTTCCTCGGCACCGTGCACTATCAGCGGATGCTGCGCCACCCGCCCCACGAGCGCCTCGGCGGCCTCGTCGACCAGGGCCTCGAGCCGGTGCTCGTCGACGCGAGCATCGCCGAGGTCTCGCGCACGCTCGCGAGCTACAACCTCGTCGCCGTGCCCGTCGTCGACGAGACCGACCGGCTCGTCGGCGTCGTCACGATCGACGACATCCTCGACCATCTGCTGCCCGACGACTGGCGCCGTCGCGACGGCGAGGACGCCGCGCTGAAACGCACGGCCGCGGCGCGCACCGGAAGCATCGGAATTGTCGGAAACGGTCCAGCAAGGAGGTGACCCATGGCACGGGTCGACAACAAGTCCCTCGGGCTCGACGCCCCGAAGGGCCTCTCTGGCAGGGGTCGCACACGCCGTGACTCCGACCGCTTCGGCCGGTTCACCGAGTGGATCGCCCGCGCGATGGGCACCCCGTTCTTCCTGCTCGCCCTCACGGCGTTCTGCGTCGTGTGGATCGCGTGGAACTCGCTCATGCCGTCGTGGCTGCACTTCGACTCTGTCGAGAACGGGTTCACGGCGCTCACGCTCGTGCTCTCGCTGCAGGCCTCGTACGCCGCGCCCCTGATCCTGCTCGCGCAGAACCGCCAGGATGACCGCGACCGCGTGCAGATCGAACAGGACCGGCAGCGGGCCGAGCGCAACCTCGCCGACACCGAGTACCTCGCGCGCGAGGTCGTCGCCCTGCGGCTCGCGCTGCGCGACGTGCCGACGAAGGACTTCATCCGGCAGGAGCTGCGCGCGCTGCTCGACGAGCTGGGCCCGGCCGACGAGCCCGTGGCGGATGCCGCGCCGTGAGCCTCGCCGACCAGGTGACGGCCGCGCTGGCATCCGTCATCGACCCTGAGATCCGCAAGCCGATCACCGAACTCGACATGGTCGACTCCGTGGCGGTGGATGACGCGGGGCAGGCATCCGTCGCCATCAAATTGACGATCGTGGGATGCCCCGCTGCCGACCGCATCGAAAGCGACGTGCGCGCCGCCGTGATGGGCGTGCCGGGCGTCACCGGTGCCGAGGTGAGCGTCTCGGTCATGACGCCCGAGCAGCGCCAGGCGCTGACCGAGCGGCTGCGCGGCGGGAAGCGGGCGATGCCGTTCGGCCCCGACTCGCTCACGCGGGTCTACGCCGTGACCTCCGGAAAGGGCGGCGTCGGCAAGTCGACGCTGACCGCCAACCTCGCGGTCGCACTCGCGGCGCGCGGCCTGCGCGTGGGGCTGGTCGATGCGGATGTGCACGGATTCTCCATCCCGGGCATCCTCGGAGTCGCCGGTGCGCGCCCCACGAGGGTCGGCGAGATGATCCTGCCGCCGGTTGCGTTCGGCGTGAAAGTGGTCTCGATCGGCATGTTCCTGGATCCCGCGCGCGGGCAGGGCCCGTCGTCGGCCGTGGCGTGGCGCGGCCCGATGTTGCACCGGACCATCCAGCAGTTCCTGACCGACGTGTACTTCGGCGACCTCGACGTGCTGCTGCTCGACCTTCCCCCGGGCACCGGCGACGTGGCGATCTCGGTCGGGCAGCTGCTGCCGAACGCCGAGGTGCTCGTCGTCACGACCCCGCAGACCGCGGCCGCCGAGGTGGCGGTGCGCTCGGGGGCGCTCGCCGCGCAGACCGGGCAGCGGGTCTACGGAGTGATCGAGAACATGTCGGGCGAGCTGTTCGGCTCGGGTGGCGGCGCTCAGGTCTCGGCCGAGCTGGGTGCGCCCCTGCTGGGATCCGTGCCGCTGTCGGTGCCGCTGCGCGTCGGGGGCGACGAGGGCTCGCCCATCGTGCTGTCGGCCCCGGACGACCCCGCGGCGCAGGTCATGGGTGCCATCGCCGCGCAGATGGCGTCACGCCCGAGGAACCTGGCGGGCCGCCGACTCGGGGTGGCCCCCCGCTGAGCTGGGATCGGGCCTACGTCGCCTCGGCGTCGAAGGGGGGAAGGGCTCCTGCCGCGAGGGCCGGGGTGGCGGCCTTCGTCGCGACCGACGCGATGCCGACGACCTTCTCGGGCTCTTCCTCGGGGTCGTCCGACAGCAGCGCATCGGCGATGATGCGGCGCGGGTCGTACTGGCGGGGGTCGAGCTTCTTCCAGTCGATCTCATCGAAGACATCCGACCCGACCTCTTCGCGCACCTTGTCGCGCGCGTCGTCGGCGAAGCGGCGCAGGCTGCGCACGAACTGCCCCAGCTTCTCTGCATACCCGGGCAGGCGCGTGGGACCGATCAAGATGACCGCGATGCCGGCGAGCACCAGCAACTTGTCGAACGAGATCCCACTGAGCACCCGCTCATCGTAATCGCTCGCGGCCGTGCGTCTGACCAGCTCTCAGCCGCCTGGGCCGATATTCTGAGCGAGGAAGTACGGAGGCCCATGTCGGACAACGACATCAACTGGAAGTTCGCGAACGATGTGGTCGTCGAGAGCGAGGTCATCGCCCGCGCCCGCCAGCATTCGCTGGAGCTCGGGGTGACTCCCCTCTCGCCGGCCGTGGGCGCGCAGGCATCCGTCATCGTCGCTGCGACGGGCGCGACCAAGCTGATCGAGATCGGCACGGGTCTCGGCGTCTCGGGGCTGTGGCTACTGCGGGGCGCCAGGGATGCCGAGCTGACCAGCATCGACACCGAGGTCGACCACCAGCAGCACGCCCGCCAGTTCTTCCTCGAGTCCGGTGCGCTGCCCGCCAAGCTGCGCCTCATCGCCGGCCGCGCGCTCGACGTGCTGCCGCGCATGAACGAGAACGCCTACGACGTGGTGCTCGTCGACGCCGACCCCGGCCACGTCATCGAATACGTCGAGCACGGCCTGCGCCTCGCCCGCCCGGGCGGGACCGTGCTCGTGCCGCACGCGCTCTGGCAAGGCAAGGTCGGCAACCCGGCGAACCGCGACGATGTCGCGACCGCCTTCCGCACCCTCATCGGCGAGATCTCGCAGTCGGGCGCGGTCGTGAGCGCCCTGTCCGTCGTCGGCGACGGCCTGCTGCAGATCACGAAACTCGCCGCGTAACACTTCGTCAAACCAAAAATGCCGCCCCGAGGGGCGGCATTTTTTGGACGCGTTGGTCAGTTGGCTCCGATGGCAGCCGCCAGTGCGTCGTGAAGCTCCTTGGCCTCGTCGTCGTTGACAGAAACGACCAGCCGGCCGCCGCCTTCCAGAGGAACGCGCACGATGATGAGCCGCCCCTCCTTCACAGCTTCCATGGGTCCGTCTCCGGTTCTCGGCTTCATGGCCGCCATGTAGCTCCCCTTTCCTGGTTTGTACTCATTATCCCGCACGCCCGGCTGCGCCAGGCACCACCCGACAGCGTCCGCCTCGTTAGGGGGGTGACCAGTCGTAGTCGCCGATCGTCCAGGCGAGCAGCAACCAGCCGACCTGCGCCGCGATGAACACCACGACCATGCCGATGCGGTGCCACCTGGCCCTCGGGGCGGCCACGACGCCGAGCGCCGGGAACAGCGGAAGCAGGATACGGAACGTGCTCGACTGGGGGAAGAACACCGCGAGAACGTAGAGGCCGTACGACGCGATCCACAACCGCAGCTCCATGCCGAGGCGCCGCGCAGCCGGCACGACCAGGAACAGCACCCCGAGCGCCACGAGCGCCGCGAGCGCGAGATAGCCGACCCACGCGGGCAGGTGCAGCCACAGCGTGAACCACCACTTCGCGCCCTGGATCCACGGCGTGAACGGCACGAGCGGCTGCCACCCCGTGTACGAGACGCGCCACGACAGCTCCGTCTCGGTGTACGCCCCCGGGTAGCCCGTCACGTGGTCGGCGATCACGGGCCAGGCCAGGCCTGAGACGAGGGCGACGAGCGTCGCGATGACGGATGCCACCAGCTCAGGCATCCGGAACTCTTCAGCCCCCCGCCAGGCGCGCCAAAGCCGCCACACGACCCACAGGCCGAGTGCCAGGGCGAGCGCGACCTCGCCGGGGCGCGTGAACGCGGCGATGACGATGAGGGGAAGCATCCACCAGAAGCGGCGTTTCACCCAGAGATAGAGGATGCCCGCCAGCAGCAGCGTGAACATCGCCTCCGCATACGCGACCTGGAACAGCGCGGCGACGGGCGCGACCGAGAACAGCACGGTCGCGTACATCGCCGTCGACGGGCGCAGACGCGCGCGCATCAGCTTGTAGAACACGAGCGTCGCGCCCCAGGCGCACAGCACCGTGACGAGCACCGCGGATGCCTCCCACGACATCCCCGTGAAGAGCATCAGCCCCTTCACGACGTAGGGGTAGACCGGCAGGAAGGCCCACTGGTTCTGCGCGAGGTGGCCGGTCGTGTCGACCTGCAGGGTGCTCGGGTAGCCGACCTGGGCGATGATCTCGTACCAGCGGCCGTCCCAGATGTTCGCGAAGTCGAGGTAGCGCGGGCGGGCGCCCGTCCACGCATTGGGGCCCTCGATGGATGCCTGCCACAGCAGCAGCACCGTGTCGAGGGCGCGCCCCAGGATGAAGACGACCGTGACGCGCGACCACCACGGCAGGCGGCGCCAGCTCAGCGAGCTCATCTCTCGCATGCGGTCAGCTCAGCCAGGCGCGCAGGGCTTCTTCGCAGGCGGTGATCTGCTCCACGGGCACCCGCTCGTCATCGGCGTGCGCGAGGCTCGGGTCGCCGGGGCCGAAGTTCACCGCGGGGATGCCGAGGGCGCTGAAGCGCGCGACGTCCGTCCAGCCGTACTTGGGCTTCGCCTCGAGGCCGACGGCGTCGAGGAACTCGCGGGCGAGCGGGTCGTCGAGGCCCGGACGGGCGCCGGGCGACATGTCCTTCAGCTCGAACTCCCCGAGCGGCTCGAACAGCGCGCGCATCTTCGCCTCGGCCTGCTCGGCGCTGCG
Source organism: Gryllotalpicola daejeonensis (assembly GCF_039538145.1). NCBI lineage: Bacteria > Bacillati > Actinomycetota > Actinomycetes > Micrococcales > Microbacteriaceae > Gryllotalpicola > Gryllotalpicola daejeonensis. Next base: position 1,141,658 of record NZ_BAABBV010000001.1, read on the forward strand.
CGACGGCGCGAACCGGTAGTTCACATGGACGCGGCACTCGTCAGGGATGACGTTGCCCGCCACTCCCCCGCTCACGAGCACCGCGTTGAGGCTTTCGCGGTAGTCCAGCCCGTCGACGGTGAGCGTCTCCGGCTCGAAATCGGCGAGCAGCTGCAGGATCGGCGCGGCCTTGTGAATGGCGTTCTCGCCCATCCAGGCGCGGGCGCTGTGGGCGCGCTTGCCGCGCGTGATGACGTCGAAGCGCATCGTGCCGTTGCAGCCGCCTTCGACGGCCCCGTTGCTCGGTTCGCCCAGGATCGCGAAGTCGCCGGCCAAGAGCTCGGGGCGGGTGCGCGCGAGCCGGGCGAGCCCGTTGAGGTCGCTCGTGACCTCTTCGTTGTCGTAGAAGAGCCAGGTCACGTCGACGCTCGGGCTGCTGAGCTCTGCGGCAAGCTTCAGAGCGACGGCCACCCCCGGCTTCATGTCGACGGTGCCGCGGCCCCAGAGGTACTCGACGCCGTCGACGGTCTCGAAGCGGGTCGGCAGGTTGCCGTTGACCGGCACGGTGTCGATGTGGCCCGCGATGACGACCCGGCGCGCGCGACCGAGCTGGGTGCGCGCGACGATGAGGTCGCCGTCGCGGAGGACGTCGAGGTGAGGCATCCGATTCAATGCCTGCTCGATCTCGTCGGCGATCGCCTTCTCGTTGCCGCTGACCGACTCGAGATCGCACAGCCGGCGGGTCAGTTCGATCGAGGACGCGGACAGATCGAGAGGGGCCACGATCTCTAATCTAGAGGGGTGACTGACTCCCGCCTTGCCTGGGGCTACGGCCTCGCGACCGTTGCCGTCGACGACACCGTGCTCGACACCTGGTACCCCGAGCCGCAGCTCGGACCGCTGCCGGAGGATGCCGAGATCCCCGCGGAGCTCGCCGCACTCGCCGGGCCGGACGAGCGACGCAACGTGCGCCTCGAGGCGGTTGTGGTCGCGATCGATCTGGATGCCGCCGTCGCCGGCACCTCCGACGCGTATCTGCGCCTGCACCTGCTCTCGCACCTGCTGACCGCGCCGAACACGCTGAACCTCGACGGCATCTTCGCGCACCTGCCGAACGTGGTGTTCACCTCGGCGGGGCCCGTGTCGGCCGCCGACTACCCGGCGCTGCTGCCGACGCTCAAGCGGGCGGGCATCCAGGCCTACGCGGTCGACAAGTTCCCGCGTCTGCTCGACTATGTCGTGCCCGATCGCGTGCGAATCGCGGATGCCTCGCGTGTGCGCCTCGGCGCGCATCTCGCGCCGGGGACCGTCGTCATGCACGAAGGCTTCGTCAACTTCAACGCGGGAACGCTCGGAACGTCGATGGTCGAGGGCCGCATCTCGCAGGGCGTGGTCGTCGGTGACGGGGCCGACATCGGCGGCGGTGCGTCGATCATGGGCACGCTCTCGGGCGGCGGAACGCAGCGGGTCGTCATCGGGTCGGGCGCGCTGCTCGGCGCGAACGCCGGCGTGGGCATCTCGCTCGGCGACGACTCGGTGGTCGAGGCCGGCCTGTATGTCACGGCCGGGTCGAAGGTGCAGCTCGTGGGCGAGCGCGACGAGAACGGGCAGCCCGTGTCGGTCAAGGCCGTGGAGCTGTCGGGGGTTCCGAACCTGCTGTTCCGGCGCAACTCGCTGACCGGTGCGATCGAGGCCGTCCAGCGGCAGGGCAAGGGCATCGAGCTGAACTCGGCGCTGCACGCCTAGACCCGAGCGTCGGTGCGAAACCTGCGGAAAAACTGCGGCAGTCTTGCGGCAATGCGTGGCGCAGAGTGAGGCAAACCCGCAGTGAAATCGCGGGGGGCACCACAAGTGGGGCACGGCCGCCACTGACGCCCAGGGGTTGCACAAAGCAACCGAAGTTGCCAGCGTCGCACGGCACAACTTCCCTGACGGCGACTGGCAACGCGGCACCCCCGCGAAAGTGACGATTTCTCCTCTCAGGACTTGACGGGTACAGGTCCGTCTATCCCCCACCGGGCGCAAGCCCGGATGGGGCCTTTCCCGGGCCCGAACGGCTCGATAGTTTCGGCGCCGTGGGGACAGCTAGACAGCAGGACGAGAAGCTCATCGTCGATCACCTGCCGCTGGTGGGGTACGTCGTCTCGGACGTCGCCGGACGCGCCGACCACCTGAGCCGCGACGACCTGGCGGCCGCGGGCGCCGTTGCGCTGGTCGAGGCTGCGCGCGCATTCGACGCGAGCCGCGGGGTGCCGTTCGGTGCGTACGCCCGCGAGCGCATCGCCGGCGCCGTGCGCGATGAGATGCGCCGAGCCGACTGGGCCGGCCGCGCGGCCCGCCGCCAGATCACCGAGACCCTGCACGCCGAGGAGCAGCTGACCGCAGCCCTCGGCCGCACCCCGACCACCGCCGAGCTCGCCGACACCCTCGGCGTCGACCACGCGACCGCGGCGCAGGGCCTCGGCTTTGCACACCGCACCGTCGCGAGCCTCGAAGACACCATGGTCGAGGTCGTGAGCCCGCAGCTCTCCCCCGCCGACGTCGCGATCATGCGCGAGCGGCTCGAACTGCTGCGCCAGGCGATCGACGCGCTGCCCGAGCGGTTGCGCCTGATCATCGAAGAGGTCTATCTCAAGGACCGCCCCGTCACCGAGGTCGCCGCAGAGCTCGGGGTGACGCACGGCGCCATCTCGCAGCAGCGCAGCCACGCGATCGCTCTGCTGCGCGGCGCGCTCGACTCCGTCTACGAGAGCGGCGCCCGCCCCATGCCGACGTCGCCCCGTGCGCTCGCGTACCTGGATGCATTCCGCATGAGCGCGGGCCGTGCCCCCAAAACGGGGAACATCGCGTAACCGCGGTAACGGATCCGACGAGCCGGCCGATAGTCGTCGGCGTAACACCCCGCACCCACGGATGGGTGCGGTCACCCACATCAAGGAAGAGACGATCATGGGATTCTCCGTCAACACGAACGTGTCGGCACTTCAGGCGTACAACAACCTGAACAACACGCAGAACAAACTGCAGACCTCGCTCTCGCGCCTGTCGAGCGGCTACCGCATCAACAACGCCGGCGACGACGCCGCCGGCCTGTCGATCTCCGAGGGCCTGCAGGCGCAGATCTCCGGCAACCAGGTCGCGAGCCGCAACGCCCAGGACGGCATCTCGCTGCTCCAGACCACCGACGGGGCGCTGACCCAGGTGCAGTCGATCCTGCACCGCGTCCGTGACCTCGCCGTGCAGGCCGCGAACGACTCGAACAACGACGACTCGCGTACGGCGATCCAGACCGAGGTGACGCAACTCGCCAGCGAGCTGACCCGTATGGGCGGCGACACCAACTTCAACGGGATCAAGCTCCTCGACGGTTCGGGCACCGCCCTGACCTTCCAGGTGGGCGCCGGCTCGGACCCCGCCTCCGACCAGGTTGTCGTCGACCTCTCCGGTGCCAACGTCAACGCCGTCGGCACCGCGATCGCCGGTCTCACCTTCAACAGCGCCGCCAACGCCAGTGCATCCATTGCGGCCGTCGATGCTCAGATCAAGTCGGTTTCGACCGCGCAGGCGACCATCGGCGCGACCGAGAACCGCTTCGCGGACGCAGTGCAGACCCTGGCCGTGACCGGCCAGAACCTGTCGGCCGCGAACAGCCGCATCCAGGACACCGACATGGCGAGCGAGATGGTCAACTACTCGCAGCAGTCGATCCTGCAGCAGGCGGGCGTCTCGATGCTCGCCCAGGCCAACGCCTCGAGCCAGGGCATCCTGAAGCTCCTCGGCTAAGAGCCACCGGAGCGGGGGCGCGCGAGCGCCCCCGCTCTTCAACAACCAGGAAAGGACAGGTGACATGACTACCCCGCTCACGGGCCTGTCCTCCGGCCTGGACACCACGAGCCTGATCCAGTCGATGATGGCGGCGGCCTCGCAGCCGAAGACGCTTCTCGACCAGCAGATCTCCACGCAGCAGGCCACGGTCGGCGACCTGCAGAAGCTCAACTCCGCTCTCGCGAGCCTCGCCCAGCTGACCGACCAGTTCACCGGAACGAAGCTCGCCGCCTTCTCCGTGTCGTCGAGCCAGGCATCCCTCGCCACCGGCACGGCGGAACCCACAGCCGCACCCGGCCAGCTCAGCTTCACCGTCGACCAGCTCGCCACGCGCCAGGTCGAGGTCACCGGCGCGCTGTCGTCGTGGCCGACGAATCCGCCCACGCTCACGCTGGTCGCGGCGGACGGCACACAGACCTCGATCACCCCCAGCTCGAACAGCCTCGACAGCGTCGTCCAGGCGATCAACGCGGCGAGCGCCGGCATCACCGCGCTCAAAGTGCAGGCGGGCACGGATGCCTCGGGAAACGCCCTCTATCGCCTGCAGCTCTCGAGCAGCCAGACCGGGGCGAACGCCGCCTTCACGGTGCTCGACGGCACGGGTGCCGACATCATGGGCCAGCCGGGAAGCGCCGTCGTCAGCACCGCGCAGGACGCGCAGCTCACGCTGTGGCCGGGCACGGCCGCGGCGCAGACGGTGACGAGCGCGACCAACGCGTTCACCGATCTGATGCCCGGCGTCGACGTGACCGTGGCGCAGACGAGCACCGACGCGGTCACGCTCACCGTCGGGCAGGACCTCGACGCAGAGTCGCAGACCGCGTCGACCCTCGTGTCGTCGGTGCAGAGCATCCTCTCCGGCATCGCCCAGGGCACGGCGGTCACCTCGACGACCGACGCGAGCGGCAACACCACGGTCACCTTCGGCTCGTTCACCGCAGACGGAACCGTGCGCGGCGCCGCCCGCGACCTGACCGACGCCATGACCCTCGACGTGAACGGCGTCTCGCCGTCGTCGATCGGCTTCAACCTCGCCAAGGACGGCACGATCAGCTTCGACCAGGACACGTTCGAGGCGGCGATGGCTGATGACCCGCAGGGCACGACCCAGCTCTACAACGCCATCGCCGCGCGCGTGAACGCCGTCGCGACGCAGCTCTCGGACCCCTACAGCGGCACGCTGACCAGCGAGATCACGAGCGACAACAGCTCGATCACGGCGATGCAGCAGAAATCCGACGACATGCAGACCCTGCTCGACCAGCAGCAGGCGACGCTGCAGCAGCAGTTCGCCTACATGGAGACGATGATGAGCCAGATCCAGTCGCAGGGGTCGTACGTCCAGTCCTACATCGATGCGCTCACGAGCTCGTCGTCGTCGAAGTCGAAGTGACCAGGAGGCAGAAATGACCACCACCGCCTTCCAGGCGCGCAGCGCGTACGCCCGCGACGCCGTGCTCAATGCCACGCCGGCGCAGCTCGTCGTGATGCTCTACGACCGCCTCGAGCTCGACCTGCGTCGGGCCGAGCTCGCCCAGGCCGAGGAACGCTGGGCTGACGCGAGCGCACCGCTGCGCCACGCGCAGGACATCATCACCGAGCTGCAGCTCTCGCTGCGCCTCGACGTGTGGGACGACGCCGAGAAGCTCTTCGCGATCTACACCTATGTGCGCAACGCCTTGGTCGCGGCGAACGTCAGCCACGACATCGAGCGCACGCGCGAGGCCGCACGGCTGATCGCGCCGCTGGCCGCCGCCTGGCGCGGCGCAGCGGAGCAGGTGGGGCAGCAGCAGTCCGCGCAGCACGGCATCGACCAGCAGGGTGCGCTCGGTGTCGCCTGAGGCTGACGAGCAGGCCTGGCGCGAGCTGCTCTCGAGCCTCGAGGCCGAGGTGCGCACGGCTCGCGCCGGCGAGCAGCTCGAGCCGTGGCAGCCCCCTGCCCAGATGCCGCCGCTGCCGGCATCCCTGCTCACTCGCGCCCTGGCGCTGCTCGAAGCGCAGGCCGAGCTCCGAGCAGCCGTGACGGCGCAGCGCGACGAGATCAGGCGCGCCCTCGCGCGGACACGGCGCGCGGCGGCCGCCGGCGGGCGCGGGCCGGTCTACCTCGACGCCGTGGGGTAAGGAACCTCAAGAAAACCCAAAGACCCCCACAACGGGGCAAGGGGCTAACGAGCCCCGACTGCGCCCCGATAGGCACTCGCGGAGAGCACGGATTCGCTCCCGCGAGCGGCCACGGATCGGCCGGACTTCAACCGACCAGTCAGTCGTCCTTGTGGGGATCAGCATGATCGAATCCGTGACCCAGGCGGCGCTTTCGAGCGCCATCACCGGCCTCTCGACCCGGCAGCGCGCGATCGCGAACAACATCGCGAACATCAACACCCCGAACTACCAGGCCCAGCGCGTGACCTTCGAGGACGCGCTCGCGCAGTCGGTCGCGCAGGGCAGCGGGGTGGTGGCCCCGCAGACGCAGGTCTCGCTCGAGCCGACGCAGCTCAACGGCAACAACGTCAACCTCGACGAGGAGACGCTGGACAACGTCGAGACCGGGCTGCGCTATCAGTTCGCGACCCAGGCGATGAGCCAGCAGTTCCAGTCGCTGACCGCCGCGATGAAGACCGTCTGATGGCCGACGCGATCGGAATCGCCGGCACCGGCCTCACGGTGCACCGCAAGTGGCTCGACGCCATCTCGGACAACATCGCCAACATCAACACCGCCGAGCCGATGAACGGCCCGGCGTTCCAGGCGCGCTACGTCGACGTGCAGGCCGGGCCGGGCACGTCGGGCGTGTATGTCTCGGGCGCCGCGTACGGCTCGGCGGAGGGGCGCGTCACGTACGACCCCGAGAACCCCGAGGCCAACGCGGACGGGTACGTGCGGATGCCTGACATCGACCTCGGCAGCCAGATGGGCGCCCTCATCATGGCCCAGCGCGGCTACCAGGCGAATGCTGCGGTCGTCGACCGGGCGCAGGACGCCTATGAGGCCGCGCTCAAGATCGGGGCGAACTGATGAGCGGCATCGGGGCGGTGTCGGGGCTGTCGAGTCTGTCCGGCCTGTCGGCGATGACGCCCCTCTCTGCGACGGAGACCCCCGAGACATCCGGCACGCCCGCGGCAGGCGGCTCAGGGAACTTCGCCACCGCGCTCACCAGCGCGGTCGACGCCGTGCAGGGAACGCAGGAGACCGCGAACACGCTCGCCGTGCAGGCGGTCACCGGCAACCTCGACGACATCGCCGACGCCACCATCGCGGCGACCCGCGCCCAGGTGACCATGGAGCTCGCGAGCACCGTGCGCAACAAGGGCGTCGACGCGTTCAACCAGATCATGAACATGCAGGCCTGATCGCATGCCCGCCGCCCTGTCCTCCGTCTTCCGCCGTCTCGGCGCGTACTTCCGCGGCTTCAGCGCCGCGCAGCGCACCGTCGCGATCATCGGCGTCGCGGCGGTCGTGCTCGGCGGCATCGCGCTCGCGAGCTGGCTCGGGAAGCCGGACTACGCACCGCTGTTCACCGGCCTGCAGGCCTCTGACGCCTCGGCGATCGTCGACCAGCTGACGAGCGACGGCGTGCCGTACCAGCTCGAAGACGGCGGCTCGAGCGTGCTCGTGCCGCAGGACAAGGTCTACGCCGAGCGTCTCAAGGCCGCCTCGAACAGCCTGCCGTCGGACACCACGAGCGGCTACGCGCTGCTCGACAACATGGGCGTGACGACGAGCCAGTTCCAGCAGGACGTCACCTACAAGCAGGCGATGGAGGAGGAGCTCGCGTCGACCATCCAGGCGATGGACGGCGTGAAGACGGCGTCGGTGAAGCTCGCGATCCCCGAGCAGACGGTCTTCACCGACGAGAAGAGCGACCCCACGGCATCCGTGTTCGTCGCGACGACCGGCAAGCAGGACCTCACCGACGACCAGGTGGACGCGATCGTGCACCTGACGAGCGCGTCGATTCCCGACATGAAGCCAACGGATGTCAGCGTGGTCGACGCCTCGGGAAAGGTGCTCTCGGCGGTCGGCGGCACGACGACCGACGCCGCGGGCAAGAGCCAGACCGCCTACGAGGCGAAGACTCAGCAGTCGCTGCAGGCGATGCTCGACACCATCGTCGGCCCCGGCAACTCGACCGTCGCCGTCTCGACCGACGTGAACTCGAGCACCGCGCAGCAGACCTCGACCGAGTACAGCGTTCCCACCGGGTCGCCCGCGGCGACCGAGTCGGCGCAGAGCGAGCAGTACAGCGGCTCGGGTGCGGGCGCGACGTCGGCCGGCGTTCTCGGGCCCGACAACATCGCGGGGCCGACGGATGCCTCGGGCAACGGCTCCTACACGAACACCGGCTCGTCGAAGACCAACGCGCTCAACCAGACCACGACCAAGACGACGACGCCGCCCGGCGCCGTCACCCGCCAGACCGTCTCCGTGGCGGTCAGCCAGAAGGCCGCGAAGGACGTGGATCTGAACGGCCTGACGCAGCTCGTCGAGTCGGCGGCGGGCTACAACGCGCAGCGCGGCGACATCGTCACCGTGCAGGCCGTGCCGTTCTCGACGAGCGCCGCCGCGAACGCCCAGAACGCCCTCGATGACGCCGCCGCGCAGCAGAAGGCGCAGGCGCAGCAGAAGCTCATGATGAATCTCGGGCTCATCGGCGGCATCGTGCTCGTGCTGATCGCCGCGATCGTCGCCCTGGTCGTCACCCGCCGTCGGCGGCCCGCGAGCTCGCCCGTGCTCGTCGACGAGGTGCTCGACGCCGACGAGATGGCCGAGCTGCTGCCGGGCCTCGGCCCGCAGACCGCGCCGCTGCCCGACCCGGCGCCGGGCCCGGGCGCGCTGCCGGAGACCCTCGTCATGCCGACCGTCGAGGCCGCGTCGCTCGAGGCGCGCAAGCGCGAGGTCACCGCCCTCGCCGGCGCCGACCCGGCCCACACCGCCTCTGTGCTGCGCGCGCTCATGGAGCAGGAGGTGCAGATCTGATGACTCCCCCGCTCTCGGGCACCCAGAAGGCCGCCGTCGTGCTCATGAACCTGCCGGAGCAGACGGCCGCCACCGTGCTCAAGCAGCTCACCGAGGCGGAGGCCGAGGACATTGCCGCCGAGATCGTGCGCCTGCGCCGCGTCGACGCCGACACCGTGGCGCGCGCCTTCGACGAGTTCCGCCGCATCTCCTCGAGCGGGCCGCTCGCGGTGCGCGGCGGCCGCGACGTCGCGACCGGCATGCTCACCGCCGCCTTCGGCGACGACGGCGCCGCGGGGCTCATGGGGCGCGTCACCTCGCAGGTGGCCGGCAAGGCCTTCGAGTTCCTCGACGACGTCGACCCCTCGCAGATCGTGACGCTGCTCGACGGCGAGCTGCCCCAGACCGTCGCGCTCGTGCTCGCGCACCTGGCGCCGGCCGCCGCGGCCCGCGTGCTGGCGCTGTTCGACGAAGAGGACCGCATCGAGATCGCGCGCCGCATCGCGACCATGTCACCGGCGCTGCCCGAGGCGGTCTCGATCGTCGCCGCGTCGCTCAAGTCCCGTTCGGTGGCGGTCGTCGCCCCGCGCGCCGGAGCCGACGCGATCGGGGGCGTGCAGCCGCTCGTCGAGATCATCAACCGCTCGGATGCCAAGACCGAGCGCGCCATGCTCAGCGGCCTCGACGAGCGCGACCCGGAGCTCGCCGAAGAGGTGCGCTCGCGCATGCTCACCTTCGCCGACCTGGTGCGCTTCGACCCGCGCGACGTGCAGCAGGTGCTGCGCGGCACCGACCCCGCCGTTCTCGCCGTCGCGCTCAAGGGCGCGAGCGAGGCGGTCACCCAGACCGTGCGCAGCAACCTCTCGGAGCACAACCGCTCGCTGCTCGACGAAGAGGTCCGCCTGCTGCCGCCGGTGCGCGCATCGCAGGTCGACGAGGCCCGCGCCACCGTCGTGCGCGCGATCCGCGAGCTCGAGGCGAGCGGCGGCATCACGCTGCACCGCGCGACGGAGGAGGACGTCTATGTCGACTGAGCAGGTCGAAGAGCTGTCGTTCGCCTCGGTCGCGTTCGCCGATGCGGTGAGCACCACGGCCGCGGGCGGAAGCGCCGCCGCCGCCGTGCGCCGCGACGCCGAGCTGCGCGGGTACGCGGCGGGCTACGCCGCAGGTGCGCGCAGGGCCGAGCGGATGCTTGAGGAGCGCCGTGCCGCCATGGAGGCAGCCGACCGGAAGCTGCGCGAGGCCGCCGCGGCGGCCCAGCGGGCCCGCGACGCCCGCCTCGAGCAGGTCATCGCCGCCCTCGAGGCGCGCCTCGAGCCGACGATCGAGTCGGTGCGGGGCGCCCTGCTCGCCGGCGCCGTCGAGCTGGCCGAGGCGCTGCTCGGGCGCGAGCTCGCCGACGACGAGCTCTCGGCCCGCGCGATCGCGCAGCGCGTGATCGCCGCCGACCCGGAGCGCGCGGTGACCCGGGTGCGGGTGAACCCCGCCGAGGCATCCGACGTCGCCCTCATGCTCACCGGCCGCTCGGTCGACGTCGTCGGCGACCCCGAGCTCGCCCGCGGCGACGCGATCGCCGAGCTGCCCGACGGCCTGCTCGACGCGCGCATCACGACTGCCATCGCACGTGTGCGGCGCGCGCTCGCCGAGGACGGTGCGCTGTGAGTTTCCCCGCCGAGCTGCTCGCCCCCGCCGCACCGGAGGTGGTCGGCCGCGTGACCGCGGTGCGTGGCCTCGGCCTCGAGGTCGTGGGTCTGCGTGCCGCCGTCGGCGACGTGATCGAGATCGCCGGCCCCGCCGGCCCCGTGGCAGCCGAGGTCGTTGCCCTCGCCGAAGGGCGCCTGACGCTCATGCCGCTCACCCGCGTGGCCGGGGTACAGGCGGGTGCCGCGGCGACCACCGCTCTGCGCCCCGCCGCCGTGCCGGTCGGCCCCGGCCTGCGCGGCCGGGTGCTCGACGGACTCGGGCGGCCCATCGACGGGAAGGGCCCGCTCGCGGCATCCGCCCGGGTGCCGCTCGCGAACCCCAGCCCGTCCGCCATGCTGCGCGCCCGCGTCACCGAGCCGCTGCAGACCGGCGTGCGCGTGCTCGACACGCTCACCACGCTCGCGCGCGGCCAGCGCATGGGCCTCTTCGCGGGATCCGGCGTCGGCAAGTCGAGCCTGCTGTCGATGATCGCGCACGGCACCGATGCCGATGTCACGGTCATCGCCCTCGTCGGCGAACGCGGCCGCGAGGTGCGCGAGTTCCTCGAGGACGACCTCGGCGACGACGGGCTCGCCCGCTCGATCGTCGTCGTCGCGACCGCCGACGAGCCCGCGCTCATGCGCCGCCGCGCCGCGTTCCTCGCCACCCGCATCGCCGAGGCCGAGCGCGCGGCGGACCGCCACGTCGTGCTGATGATGGACTCGCTCACCCGCGTCGCGATGGCCCAGCGCGAGATCGGCCTGTCGGCGGGCGAGCCGCCGGCCACCCGCGGCTACCCGCCGTCGACCTTCGCGGTGCTCGCCGAGCTGCTCGAGCGCGCCGGCGCCGACGACCACGGCACGATCACCGGCATCTACACCGTGCTCGTCGACGGCGACGACCACAACGAGCCGATCGCCGACTCCGCCCGCTCGCTGCTCGACGGGCACGTGGTGCTGCGCCGCGAGATCGCGATCGCCGGTCGCTACCCCGCCGTCGACGCACTCGCCTCGATCAGCCGTCTCGCCGGCAAGGTGTCGAACAGCCACGACCGAGCCGCGGCCGCCGCGCTGCGCGCAGTGCTCGCCGCCCGCGAGCAGGCCCGCGACCTCGTCGACGTCGGCGCCTACCGCCCGGGAGCCAACGCACTCGTCGACCGCGCGCTCGCCCACGAGGCCGAGATCTCGGCGTTCCTCGGGCAGGACCTCGGCGAGACCGTCCCCGCCGAGCGCTCGTGGCGTCAGCTGCACGACCTCGTCGAGGCACTCGAGAAGACCTCGCCCGCCACCGCAGTGAAGGAGCCCGCATGAGTCCCCGCGCCCGCCTCGCGGCCCTGCTCACGCTTCGGCGCACCGAGCACGACCAAGCCGCAGCAGATCTCGCCACCGCCTCGCAGCGGCAGCGTGACACCGAGGCCGTCACCGCGCGCACCCGCGCGGCGCTCGATCACCTCGCCCCGGCCGCCGCCGACGTGCACCAGCTGCGCGCGATCGCCGCGGCGCGCCTCGCCGCCGCCAACATGCTCGACGAGCTCGGGGCGCAAGAGGCTGCCGCCCAGGGCGCTCTGGACGAGGCATCCGCGACATATACCAGCGCGAGCATGCGCCTGCGCGCCGTCGAGAAGCTGCACGACCGCGCCGCCGCCGAAGCCCGTGAGGCAGAGCTCGCCCGCGAGCAGGCCGTGCTCGACGAGATCGCGCAGCGCCGAACGGGGGCGGGCGCATGAGCGTGGTCGATGCCGTCGCGCGGGTCGCTCAGCTGCAGAGCGAGATCGCCGCTCTGCGCGGCGCAGGAGCGCAGAGCAGCCAGAGCACGCAGAGCGCGGGCGCGAGCGCGTTCGCCGCGCTGCTCGGGCAGGCGACGGATGCGTCGCCCGCAACCGCCGCGCAGAGCACCGCTTCCGGCCAGGCCGGCGGCTCGGTCACCGGCCAGCAGATCGTGCAGGACGCCGAGAAGTACCTCGGCGTGCCGTACGTCTTCGGCGGCGAGTCGACGAGCGGCATGGACTGCTCGGGCCTCGTGCAGACCGTGCTCGGCGACCTCGGCATCTCGGCCCCGCGCGTCGTGCAGGACCAGGCGAAGATCGGCACGCCGGTCGCCTCGCTCGCCGACGCCCAGCCCGGCGACCTGATCGTCGAGAAGGGCAACGGCCACATCCAGATCTATGCGGGCGACGGCATGATCATCGAGGCCCCACGCCCCGGTGAGAACGTCGTCAAGCGCAAGGAATGGCTGAGCGCCGACCAGATCGGCACGATCCGCCGTGTGGCGCAGCCTGCGCAGAAGGCGCAGGCCGCGCAGTCCGCACAGCCCGGCGCCGCCGATGCGGGCGCGCAGCTGGCTGCCCTGCTCGCACCGGTCGTGGCACAGGCCACCGCGTTGAGCGCGGCGCTCGGCACCGACGCGGGCGAAGGGGGCGCCGCGGCGGCATCCGTCACCGCGACCTCGTCGTCTGCATCGGCAGTCGCGTCGCTCGCGGCCGCCCTGCTTCCCGGCATGCCGGGGGCCGGGGATGCCTCAGCTGCGGCAGCCGCTGCGAGTGCCGCCGCGCCCGCCGCGTCTACAGCGCCGGTGCCCCCTCCCGCCGACTACTCGAGCCAGCTCACCGGCCCGATCACGCAGCTCGTGACCCAGCCCGACGGCAGCCACACCGTCGTCGTGCGGGTCGTCCCCGAGCAGCTCGGCCCGGTCACGGTCGACGCGCACCTGACAGAGCACGGCCTGCGCATCGAGCTCTCGGCGCCCACTGACGCGGGCCGCGACGCGCTGAACGGCGTGCTCGGCGACCTGCGCCGCGACCTCGCCGCCGGCGGCATCAGCGCGAGCCTCTCGCTCGGCGAGACCCAGACCGGCACCGCGGGCGACGGGCAGGCGCAGGCCGGTGCGCAGCAGGCGCTCTTCGAGCTGCTCGAGGAGAACCGCTCGGGCCGGCCGGTGACGCAGGCGGCCGCCGTGTCTGCGACCCAGGCCCGTGCCGCCGCCCTCTCCCCCGACTCCCTTCTCGACGTCCTGGCATAAGGAGCACCGTGACAGACCCCATCTCCGCGACGAGCGGCGCAGCGGCAGCCGCCACCACGCCGTCGATCTACTCGCCGGCCGCGACGAGCACGCCCAGCCAGGCCATGGACGGCTCGATGTTCCTGCAGCTTCTCGTGACCCAGCTGCAGAACCAGGACCCGTCGAGCCCCATGGACACCGATCAGATGATCAGCCAGACCACCCAGCTCGCCATGATGGAGCAGCTCACGACGCTCTCGTCGACGACGACCGAGGGATTCGCGCTGCAGATGCGCGCCGCCGCCTCAGAGCTCATCGGCAAGCAGGTCTCGTACACGAACTCCGCAGGCGACACGGTTTCCGGCACCGTCGGCTCGGTCAGCTTCGCCGGCCAGATCCCGACCGTGACGGTCGGCTCCGATCACATCTCGCTCGACGACCTCACCGGCGTCGCTCAGCCCACCGCTTAACCCACCGAAAGGACGACATCATGCTGCGTTCGCTCTACTCCGGCATCTCGGGCCTGCAGGCCCACCAGACCATGCTCGACGTCACCGGCAACAACATCGCCAACGTCAACACGGTCGGCTTCAAGTCCTCCGCGGTCGAATTCGAGGACACGCTCTCGCAGGTCGTCGGCGGCGCGACCGCGCCCGGCGCGCAGCTCGGCGGCTCGAACCCCGCGCAGATCGGCCTCGGTGTCAAGGTCGCGGGCATCTCGACCAACTTCACGCAAGGGTCGGCCGAGTCCACCGGCAAGCCCACCGACCTGATGCTCAACGGCGACGGGTTCTTCGTCGTCAACGTCGGCGGCACGAACGAGTACACCCGCGCGGGCGACTTCGACTTCGACTCGAGCGGCCAGCTGGTCTCGCTCTCGGGCGGCCTCGTGCAGGGCTGGACGGCCGACGCGGCCGGCAACATCAACACGGGCGGCGCGATCGGAAACATCGTCCTTCCGACCAACTCGGTCGCCCCCGCCGCGACCACCACGAAGGCGCAGTTCTCGGGCAACCTGCCCTCGAACGCCGCGGCGGGCACGGTCGTCAGCCGCGACCTCGACGTCTACGACGCGGCCGGCCACAAGACGACGCAGAGCCTGACCTTCACGAGCGACGGCGCAGGCAACTGGGATGTGAAGAGCGGCGCCGCCGACCTCGGCACGCTGACGTTCTCGAACGGAACGCTCACGAGCGGCGCGACGCTGGCCGACGGCCCCATCACGCTCGACGTCTCGAAGGTCACCGGCTACAGCGACCTGTCGACGCTCGCGCTCGACGGCCAGAACGGCCACGGCGCCGGCACGCTCACCGGCTACTCGATCGGCAACGACGGCACCATCACGGGCTCGTACAGCAACGGCGCCATGCAGGCCATCGCGCGCATCTCGATCGCGAACTTCACGAACCCCGGAGGTCTGCAGAAGGCCGGCGGCTCGTTCTACACCCAGTCGCCGAACTCGGGGGCCATGACGCTCGGCAGCGCGGGCGACGCCGGCTTCGGCTCGCTGAGCGGCGGCTACCTCGAGGCCTCCAACGTCGATCTGAGCCAGGAGTTCACGAACCTGATCGTCGCCCAGCGCGGCTTCCAGGCCAACGCCCGCATCATCACGACGAGCGACTCCGTGCTGCAGGAGCTCGTCGACCTGAAGCGCCAGTAGGCCCCGGCATGATCGTCGTCACGCGCCTGAATCGCGAGAGGCTCGCGCTCAATCCCGACCTGATCGAGCGCATCTCCGAGAACCCCGACACGACGATCTACCTCGTCGACGGCTCGAGCCACCTGGTGCGCGAGCCCATGACCGAGGTCATCGACCGCATCCACGACGCCCGCGCCATGGTTCTGGCCCGGGCCGCCGCGCAGAACGCGCGCGACGCACTGAAGTAAGGCACCCCACTCATGGACATCGCACTGATCCTCGGCATCGTCGGCGCCTTCGGCGCGCTCGTCGCGATGCTGACGCTCGAAGGCCAGAACGTCACGGCGATCCTGCTGCCGGCGCCCATGATCATGGTGCTCGGCGCGACCATCGCGGTCTCGTTCGCGAGCAGCACGATCCCCGATGTGCTGCGGGCGTTCCGCACGATCCCCGCCGCTTTCAAGGGCAAGACGGTGAAGCCGGCCGACGCGATCGAGACCCTCGTCGGAATCGCCGAGAAGGCGCGCAGGGAGGGGCTGCTCTCTCTCGAATCGGATGCTGCAGAGGCATCCGACCCGTTCTTGAAAGTCGCCCTGCAGAACGTCGCCGACGGGGCGGACGAGGAAGAGCTGCGCACCGTCCTCGACGACCAGATCGCGCTGCACGAGCGCGCGGGCAAGGCGGCGGCGAAGTGGTTCAAGACCGCCGGCGGCTACGCGCCCACGATCGGCATCATCGGCACCGTCGTCTCGCTCACGCACGTGCTCTCGAACCTCTCGAGCCCCGACAAGCTTGGGCCGCTCATCGCGAGCGCCTTCATCGCGACGCTGTGGGGTCTCGTCTCGGCGAACTTCATCTGGCTGCCCCTCGGCGACCGCATCGACCGCCTCACCGACATCGAGATCGAGCGCATGCAGCTCGTGGTCGAGGCCGTGCTCGCGATCCAGGCCGGCGCCGGCCCCCACCTGCTCGCCGAGCGCCTGCGCGCCATGACGCCGCAGACCCCGAAGCGCGAGGCGCGCGCCAAGGACCGCACCGGTGACGACGACGACCCCCAGTCGGGCGCCGAGCTCGAGCTGCAGGACGCCGCCTGAGATGGCCGCCCGCCGCAGCCGCCGCACGAGCACCTCGTCTGAGCACCACGTCGACGAGCGCTGGATGGCGTCCTACATGGACATGGTGACCGTGCTCATGTGCATGTTCATCGTGCTGTTCGCCATGTCGACGGTCGACGCGCACAAGTTCCAGCAGCTCAAGACGTCGCTCGCGACCGGCTTCGGCGAGGTCAAGACGCAGAAGGTCGACACCGCCAAGGGCGTGATCGTGCCGCCCAAGTATGTGGGCAAGGACGGGGAGATGACGGATGCTTCGCAGAAGGCCGCGCTCGAGCTCGCGCGCCTCGAGAAGCTCGAGCAGGAGATGAACGCGGCGCTCGCGGCCCAGGGCCTGCAGAACGCCGTGGGCTACGACATCGACGAGCGCGGCCTCACCGTGCACCTCGTGGGCGCGAACACCTTCTTCGCCGCCAACTCGACCGAGCTCACGCCCGTCGCCCAGCGGGTGCTCGCCGCGATCGCCGGCCCGCTCAACACGGTCGGAAACCAGCTCGCGGTCGAGGGGCACGCCGACTCGCGCCCGCCCCAGCCGCCGTATGCCACCAACTGGGAGCTGTCGACCGGCCGAGCCGTCTCCGTGCTGCGCGCGCTCGTCGAGCACGGGCACGTCGCGGGCACCCGCATCGGCGCCACCGGCTACGGCTCGGAGCGCCCCGCCGCGAAGGGCACCAGCGCCGCGGCGCTCGCCGAGAACCGGCGCGTCGACGTCGTCGTGGTGAGCGACCAGCCCGATGACGTGCGGGCGCTGATCCCCGCCCTGGTCGCCGCCGAGAAGCAGGCACAGAAGGGAGCGCAGAGCTGATGGCCGTCCTACCCGCCGACACCGACTATCTCCACTACGACTTCCGCAGGCCCACGACGCTCGCCCGCGAGCAGTCGCGCGCCCTCGAGCTCGCCTTCGAGACCTTCGGGCGCCAGTGGGGCACGCAGCTCACGGCCAAGACGCGCGTGCGCGCGCAGGTCGTGTTCGAAGCGGTCGCGATCCGCACCTATGACGACTACACGCGCAGCCTGCCGCCGACCACCGTCATGCTGCTGATCGGGCTCGAGGCCTCGGCCTCGGGAGCCCGCGGGGTCCTGCAGTTCCCGGCGCCCGGCGGCCTCGCCTGGATCAGCCGGATGCTGGGCGGCACGGAGTCCGGGGCTGACGGCACGACCGCCCCGCTGCCCG
The DNA here is from genome assembly GCF_039538145.1 of Gryllotalpicola daejeonensis. Classification (NCBI taxonomy): domain Bacteria; kingdom Bacillati; phylum Actinomycetota; class Actinomycetes; order Micrococcales; family Microbacteriaceae; genus Gryllotalpicola; species Gryllotalpicola daejeonensis. The sequence goes on from NZ_BAABBV010000001.1 coordinate 1,159,023, forward strand.
AGCGCGGCTACACCCCGGTCGAGCAGGCGATCGTGCGCCGACTGCTCGAGGACACCGTCGACGACCTGCGCTACTCGTTCGGCGCGCAGCTTCCCGGCACGGTCGTCTTCGACAGCATCCAGCACAACTCGCAGTTCGCCCAGGCGGCGGCCCCCGCCGACCTCATGATCATCGCGACCTTCCGCGTGACCGTCGGCGACCGGTGCGACACCGCCACGGTCGCCCTGCCGGCCGACGCGATCCTGCCTGCGCTCGTGGCGCCGCCCGCCGGCGACGACGCGAACGGCGACGGCATCCGCTCGCAGATCACGACGGTCCCCGTTCAGCTGGCCGTCCAGCTCACCCCGCTGCCGGTGACCGCCGGCCGCGTCATCTCGCTCGCCGTGGGGGACGTCATCCGCCTGCCGCACGCGAGCCACAAGCCCTTGGACGTCGTCGTCGACGGTGTTCCGGTCGCCCGCGCGAGCGCAGGCGCATCGGGCAGCCGCCGCGCCTGCGTCGTCACCGACACCGAGGAGATCGCCCGATGACCGACACCACCTTCGCCTCCGCCGCCGTGCAGGCCGTGCTCGCCGAGCAGGTGCGCACCGCCGCGCTGCAGCTCGTGCTGCAGCTGCCCACCGTCGCCCGGCTCACCCCGGCGCCCCTCGAGGGACCGGCCGCCCCGGTCGACGACTGGGCCGCAGGCCACGCCGTCGTCGGCACCTTCGTCGGCCAGGGCTCGTACCGGGTGGCGCTCGCGCTCGCGCCCGAGCTGCTGCCGGCGGCGGGCGATGGCGCCGACGTCGTCGTCGACTACGTGCGCGGTGCCCTCGAAGACGCGATGGGCGCGTTCGGCGCCGGCGTGCTCACGGGCCTCGACGTCGACGACGCGCGCGAGCTGTTCGCGACACCAGAGGCCGTGGTCGTGCGGCTCGACGACTCTGGCTCGCCGGTCGGCGCATTCGGCGTGCTGCAGACCTCTGGCCCGCGCGCGGGCGGCGACGTGCTCGAGCGCCTCGGCCGCCTCTCGGGCGTCGAGATGGACCTGACCGTGCAGATCGGCCGCACCCGACTGCTGGTGCGCGACGTGCTCGACCTCGAGGCGGGCTCGATCATCGAGCTCGACCGCTCGGCGGGTGCACCGGCCGACATCCTGCTCAACGGCCGCCTGATCGCGCGCGGCGAGGTCGTCGTCGTCGACCAGGACTACGCCGTGCGCGTGACGAGCATCGTCGAGGCGGCAGTCAGAGCTCTGTGATGGACGGAATGCTCCAGATCCTGCGCGTGCTGGTCTCACTGGCGGTCGTCTTCGGCCTGCTGTGGTTCCTCGCGCGGCGCATGCGGCGAGGCACTGGTGCCGCCGGGCGCCGCACGTCGACCGTGCGCGTGCTCGGCAAGGCCGGCGTGGGCGGCAAGGCGCAGGTCGTCGTGGTCGAGACCGAGGGTCGCCGCATGGTGCTCGGGGTCACCGAGCACGGCGTCTCGGTGCTGCACGACGCCGACGCTCCCCCGCTCGAAGCGGTCGAGCCCGCGGCATCCCCGGCCCCGCTCGCGCCCGTCGTGCACCTGCCCTCGTTCGAATCCCTGATCTCGCGCACGCAGTGGAGCGGCCTGTCGCAGCAGCAGGCGCCCGCGAAGCGCGGCCGCCGCGCGGCCGGGCGCTGAGCACTCCCCCATGAACATCGACCTGAACGGCATCGACGGCCACCCGACCACGGCCGTCGTCACGCTGATCGGCATCACGCTGCTGTCGGTCGCGCCGGCGCTGCTGCTCATGATGACGTCGTTCACGAAGGTGTTCGTCGTGCTCGCGATGACGCGCAACGCGCTCGGGCTCAACACGCTGCCCCCGAACCAGGTGATCGCCGGGCTGTCGCTGTTCCTGACCCTGTTCATCATGTGGCCGGTGCTGACCGACATCAATCACGTCGCGGTGCAGCCGTATCTCGCCGGGCACCTCGATTTCACGCACGCGGTGGATGCCGGGCTCGAGCCCCTGCGCACGTGGATGCTCAAGTTCACCAGGCAGGACGACATCGCCCTCATGACCCGTGTCGCCGGCCGCGCGAACCCCTCGAACGCCGCCGCGGTGCCGACCGCCACGCTGATCCCCGCGTTCCTGATCAGTGAGCTGCGCAGCGCGTTCGTGATCGGATTCGTGATCTTCATCCCGTTCCTGGTGATCGACCTCGTCGTCGCTGCCGCCCTGCAGTCGCTCGGCATGATGATGCTGCCGCCGGTGCTCGTCTCGCTGCCGTTCAAGATCCTGCTGTTCATCCTCGTCGACGGGTGGGGCCTCGTGATCACCGCCCTCGTCAAGAGCTATTCGGGAGTGAGCTGATGGACTCCGCGATGGTGCTCGACCTCGGCGTGAAGACACTGCTGGTCGCGGCGAAGCTGTCGGCGCCGATCCTGATCACCGCGCTCGCGGTCGGTTTCGCCGTCGCCCTGCTGCAGTCGATGACGCAGATCCAGGAGGTTACGCTGTCGTTCGTGCCGAAGCTGCTCGGCATCGCGATCGTGCTCGTCGTCTGCGGCAACTGGATGATCCAGACCCTCGTGCAGTTCACCCAGCAGCTCTTCGACGAGCTGCCGAAGCTGTTGGGCGGCTGACGTGCCCGCGCTCGACATCCCGATCGACATCCACTGGCTGGAGGCGACCGTGCTCGCCTCGGTGCGCATCGCCGCGTTCATCGTGATCGCTCCGCCGTTCTCCGACCGCGCGTTCCCCGGCATGGTGAAGGCCGCGCTGTCGCTCGGCCTCGGACTCGCCGTCTCGCCGCAGGTCGTGCCGGCGACGCCCGCGCTCACCGACACCGCTTTCTTCCTCGACCTGTTCGTGCAGGCGCTCATCGGCGCCGCGTTCGGCTTCCTCGTCTACCTCGTCTTCAGCGCCGTGCAGGGCGCGGGAAGCCTGATCGACCTGTCGAGTGGCTTCCAGATGGCGAGCGCCTACGACCCGCAGCTGGCCATCAACGGCGCCCAGTTCACGCGGCTCTTCCAGATGGGCGCGCTCGCGCTGATGTTCTCGTCTGGTGCATACCAGCTGATCCTCGGCGGCCTCGGCGGCACCTTCCGGGCCCTGCCGATCGGGCACGGGTTCCCCGCCGCGCTCACCGCGAACATGGTCGCCCAGCACACGAGCGCCATGTTCGTCGCGGCCGCCGAGATCGCCGGCCCGTTGATCCTCGTGCTGTTCCTCGCCGACCTCGGTCTCGGCCTGCTGACCAAGGTCGCGCCGGCGCTCAACGCGTTCTCGCTGAGCTACCCCGTGAAGATCCTGCTGTCGCTCGGGCTCGGCGGCGGCGTGTTCATCGCGCTGCCCGCTGCGGTGCAGTCGCTCACGGGCGGCGCGGTGAGCGTGCTGATGGGCAGGGGGTGAGTGGATGTCTGACGCACAGGAACGCACAGAGAAGGCCACCGAGCGGCACCTCAAAGAGGTGCGCCGCAAGGGCAGGCTCACCCACTCGCACGATCTGCCGTCGTGGGTGGCACTCGGCGCCTCGGCACTCACCATCCCCCTGGTCGTGGGCAATGCCGCGCAGGCATCCGTCGCCCAGCTCCTCGGCGTCGCGAACGTGATCGCCGACCCTGACCCGGCGCGCGCGGTCGACGCGCTCGCCACCGGGCTGTCGTCTGTGGTGCCGAGCCTCGGCGCGCTGCTCGGCGTCGCGGTGCTCGCGATCATCGCCTCGACACTCATCCAGGGCGGCTTCCGCTTCAGGGCTCCGCAGTTCAAGGGCGAGAACCTCAACCTCGCGAAGGGCGTCACCCGGCTGTTCGGCGGTCAGGCGATGTGGCAGGGCGCGAAGTCGCTGCTCAAGGCCGGGGGCGTGGGGCTCGCGCTGTGGCTCGTCGTGCGGGCGCTGGAGCCGGAGCTGCTCGCGTCGGGGGCGCGGTCGACCTCCTCGCTCGTCGGTGTGGCCGAGAAATCCGTCACCTGGCTGCTCATCGCCGCGATCGCCGCCGGCCTCGTGATCGCCGCGTTCGACGTGCTCGTCGTCATGCGCCGCAACCGCAAGCAGACCATGATGACCAAGCGCGAGGTGCGCGACGAGATGAAGAACACCGAGGGCGACCCGCTCGTGCGCCAGCAGCGCCGCGCGCGCCACCTCGCCGCGACGCGCGGCAGCATGGTGCAGGCCGTCGAATCGGCGTCGGTCGTGCTCGTGAACCCGACGACGTATGCCGTCGCACTGCTCTACGAGCCGGGGGCGTCCGCCCCGCGCGTGGTCGCGAAGGGTCAGGGCGAGCTCGCGGCCCGCATCCGCGAAACCGCGACGAAGCACCGCGTGCCGCTCGTGCGCGACGTGCCGCTCACCCGCGCCCTGCACGCGCAGGTCGCCGTCGGGCGCGAGATCCCCCCGGAGTTCTTCACCCCCATCGCGCAGGTGCTCGCCTTCGTCGCGATGCTCAAGACGCGCGGCGCCGCCTCCGGCGTGCGCGACAACCCCCATGCCGCACAGCCAGGAGCCGCCTCGTGAACCGCAACTTCTCGCACTTCGCCGTGCCGATCGGCGTCGTCGGGATCGTCATGCTGCTCGTGCTGCCGATCCCGAGCTGGCTGCTCGACATCCTGATCGCGATCAACCTGCTGTTCGCGCTGCTGATCCTGCTCACGACGATGTTCGTGCGGAAGCCCCTCGACTTCTCGGTGTTCCCGTCGCTGCTGCTGGTGGCCACGCTGCTGCGGCTCGGGCTGAACGTCGCCTCGACGCGCCTCGTGCTGATGAACGGCTTCGCGGGCGACGTCATCCAGAGCTTCGGACACGTGGCGGTCGGCGGCTCGGTCGTGATCGGCGCGGTCGTGTTCGTGATCCTCATCGTGATCCAGTTCGTGGTCGTCACGAAGGGTGCGGAGCGCGTGGCCGAGGTCGGCGCCCGCTTCACCCTCGACGCCATGCCCGGCAAGCAGATGGCGATCGACGCAGACCTCGCCGCCGGCCTGATCTCGGACGCGCGCGCCCGCGAGCGTCGCGCAGAGGTCGCGAGCGAAGCCGACTTCTACGGCGCGATGGACGGCGCCTCGAAGTTCGTCAAGGGCGACGCGATCGCCGGCATCGTCATCATCGTCGTGAACATCCTCGGCGGCCTCGCCGTCGGTGTCCTGCAGAACGGCCTCGACATCACGACCGCCGTGCAGAAGTACACGCTGCTCACGATCGGCGACGGCCTGGTCTCGCAGATCCCGGCGCTGCTGATGGCGGTCGCCACCGGCATGATCGTCACCCGGGGCGGGTCGGACGACCAGCTCGGCGCCTCGGCCGCCGCGCAGCTCACGCAGTCACAGATCGCCCTGTTCATCGCGGGCGGTGCGGCCGTGCTGCTCGGCTTCGTCCCCGGCATGCCGTGGCCCGCGTTCCTGGCCGTCGGCATCGGGCTCGCGATCGCGGGCTGGCGCATGAAGCGCAGAACGGATGCCTCAGCCCGCGCCGCCGAGGCGGCGCAGTCCGTCCCCCGCGCCGGCGGCGACAGCCCTGAGGATCTGCTGGACCAGATGCGCGTGCACGCCCTCGAGGTGCTGCTCTCGCCCGACCTCATCGATCTGGTCGGTGGCGGGGCGAACGACCTGCTCGGGCGGGTCAAGTCGCTGCGCAAGAAGATCGCCCTCGAGCTCGGCTTCATCGTGCCGCCCGTGCGCACCCGCGACGCCGTCGACCTGCCGCCGGGCACCTATGCGATCCGGGTCGCCGGGGTCGAGGCCGGCCGTGGCCAGGCGCCCTCCGGCCGTCTGTTGGCCCTGGGCGACGCGCTCGAGCTGCTGCCGGGGTCCACGACGGTCGAGCCCGTCTTCGGGCTGCCGGGGAAGTGGATTCCGGCCGAGCAGCGGCACGCGGCGGAGCTCGGCGGGGCGACGGTCGTCGACCGTGTCTCGGTGGTCGTCACGCACCTGTCGTCGGTGATCACGAGCAACGCCGCCCGGCTGCTGACCCGTGAAGACGTGCGCGTGCTCACGGACGCCGTGCGCGCCACTTCGCCGTCGGCCGTCGACGAGCTGATTCCCGCGCCGCTGTCGCTCGCCGAGGTGCAGCGCGTGCTGCAGGGGCTGCTCGCCGAGCAGGTCGCGATCAACGACCTCACCCGCATCTACGAGGCGCTCGCGCTCAAGGCGCGGTCGACGACCGACGCCGAGGCGCTGATCGAGGCCGCCCGCGAGGGCCTCGGCGCTGCGGTCGCGGCGCGCTATGTCGAAGACGGGCGGCTGCGGGTGCTGATGTTCGAGCCGAGCCTCGAGCAGTCGCTGCTCGAGGCGCTGCGCCCCTCCCCCACGGGCTCGCAGATCATGCTCGACCCGACCGCGCACGAGCGCGTCACGGCGGCGCTCAAGCGCGAGCTGGAGCAGGCCGCCACGAACGGCTTCTCGCCGGCGCTCGTCTGCGCGCCGCAGCTGCGCCCCGCGGTGCGGCGCTTCGTCGTGGCGAATGCGGCGGGTGAGCTGCCGGTGCTGTCGTACAACGAGGCGACCGCGGGCGAGAGCACGACGATCGAGACGGTCGGCGTCGTGCGCGTGGCCCAGCCCGCGCGGATCGGGTGACGCGGATAGGCTGAACCCATGCTGGTGCTCACGCGGAAGATCGGCGAGTCGATCGTCATCGGCGAGGGCATCACGATCACCGTCGTCGACGTCAAGGGCGACACTGTGCGCGTGGGCGTGGATGCCCCGCGCGACGTCAAGGTCCAGCGCTCGGAAGTGCTCGAGCAGATCGCGCGCGAGACGGCGGCCGCCGCGGCGGCAGCCGCCGGTGCCGGGGCCGACTCCGATCAGGAATCCGTGCTCGCCCTACTGCGCCGCCCCCACGACTGAGCCGCGGTCTACCGGCCCACGTCGCGCGAGCCGGCGTTGCGCCAGCCGACACGCAAGCTCCGGCGCACTTGAACGAGAGCACCTTTTTTCGAGCGGATAGCACCAATGGTGCTCTGCTTCAACTGCGACGAAAGCAAGGTGCCCTGCCGCGCACTTCGATCAGGACACCACTTTTCACGCGGCAAAGACGGGCTGCAGCTCACCGGGCACAGCGCACAGAGCCCCGCAGGGAGCGCCCAGCAGCGCCCCGCTAGCTCGCGAGCAGCTCGTCGAGTGAGGCGCGCAGCGGCCAGCGGCTCGCGTCGAGCACGAGCTGGGCCCCGCGGCGCGAGTGGCGGTTCACGATGATGGGCGCGAGCAGGTTCAGGGTCGGCGTGCCATCGGCCGGGTTCACGACGACGTACAGCTCCGCATCGTCCGGCTCGGTGAGCCCGAGTGCGGCGATCTGCGCGTCGTCCAGCTCGGGCTGATACGTCGGCAGCGACGCCCCCTCGACGACGAACAGACGCAGCGGCTCACTCAGCGAGCGCAGCGTGAACAGGCCCGCGTCGACCTCGTCGATCACGTACGAGGTGCCGGGGATGCCGGCGAGCGGCGCGATCAGCTCGACGGTCGCGCTCATCGCAGGAAGTCCGTCAGGTTGTTCTGCATCGTGTTGGTCACCACGAGCAGGGCGGCTTGGTACACGTTGTTCCGATTCGTGAGGTCGATCGCGGCCTGGGCGATGTCGACGTTCTCGACGTCGCTGCGCCGCTGGACGAGCTGGGTGGATGCCGTCGCCTGCGCGCTCTTCGCCGCCTGCAGCTGCCCCTCGGCCGAGCCGACCGCCGCCTGCGCCGAACCGACGGCCTGCTGCGCAGCATCCAGCTGCCCGAGGGCGTAGCCCACCGGGTTGCCTGCGCGAAGGTCCGCGATCACGCCGTCGAGCTGCGCGAACAGCGAGGTCGCGCCCTGGCCGTAGACCGCGGAGCCGTCGACGTCGACGCGCACGCTCTGGCCGTCGCCGATGCGCCGGGTCACGCTCGAGCCGGCTGTGCCGGTGAAGTTGTACGACGCGTCGAAGGCTCCCCCGGCATCCGACGTGCCCGCGAAGACGGCGCGGCCGCCGACGGTCGTGTTCGCCTGCGCCACCAGCCCGTCTCGGATGCCGGAGAGCTGGTCGGCGAGCGCGTCGAGCGCGCTCTGGTTAAGCGACCCGTTGCCAGCCTGCACGACGGCGTCGCGCGCCTGGCGGATCAGCGTCGAGGTCTGGCTCAGCGCGGCATCCGCCGCAGAGGTCCACGCGGTGCCGTCGGTGATGTTGCGGGAGTACTGCGTGTTCTGCGCCTGCTGCGCGCGCAGCTGCAGCGAGGTGACGGCGCCGGCGGGGTCGTCGGACGGCCGCTGCAGCTTGAGCCCGGTCGTCGCCCGCTGCTGCGCGGCGGCGAGGGCTGCGAGCGAGCTCTGCAGGTTCCGCGCCTGGCTGCCGTAGACCATCTGGTCCGTGATGCGCATCGTCATTCCGTGGCGCTCCTTAGCTCAGTCCGACGACGCCGGTGTGGTTGATGAGCGTGTCGAGCAGCTGGTCGACCGAGGTCAGCACGCGTGCGGCGGCCTGATAGGCGGACTGCTCGGTGACCAGGTCGAGGTTCTCCTGGTCGGTGTCCACCGACGAGATGGACTGCTGCGCGCTCGTGGCGCTCGTCAGCGTCGACTGGGCGAGCGCATCCTGCTGCTGGGCGGCCTGCGAGGTGTTGCCGATGACACCGATGAAGCCCGACCACAGCGCGTCGGGTGAGCCAGGTGCGAGCCCCAGCTGCGAGATCGCGTCGGCGACGGTGCCGTCGAGGCTGCCGGCGCCGGGCGCGGCCGCGGCGATGTCGGCGGGGGTCGCCGCGACCACCGAGAGCTCGAGCGCGGCCGGACCCCCAGAGGCGACCGCGAAGAAGTCGAGGCCGGTGCGGCCGTCGGCGGTCGTCGCGCCCTCGTGCACGGCGTTGACCTGTGCGGCGAGCGCCGTCGCGACCTGGTTGTAGGCCTCCGCGGTCTGCGCGAGTGCCCCGCCCGAGCCGTCGGCTGCGGCAGGCGCGAGCAGCGAGAGCCCGGCGGCGATCTGGCCGCCGTCGACGTCGATCGCCTGGCCGGGGTGCGCCTGCCATTCGAGCCGCACGGGGTCGCCGGCTGCGCCCTGCAGCCCGGTCGCGCCGGATAGCTTCACGTGGTTGGCGGTCTGCCCCGTCACGAGAACATTGCCGGCGACGAACACGGCCATGCTGCCGTCGGGCTGCGGCGTTGCGGTTCCGCCGACCAGCTGCGCGACGGTGGAGGCGAGCTGATCGCGCTGGTCGATCAATTCATTGGCGGATGCCCCGGCCGCGGTCGCCTGCTGGATCTTCGCGTTGAGCGCCGCGATGCCGTCGGCCGCCTGGTTCACCTGGTCGGCCAGGCCGGAGAGCTGCGAGCGCAGGCCCGCCCACTGGTTCGCGACCTGGGTGTAGCCGGCGGCGAGCTGCGAGACGACGGTCTTCGCGTCCGAGATGACCACCGCGCCGGCCGACGGCTGCCCCGGGTTGTTCGCGAGGTCCTGCCAGCTCGCCCAGAACTGCTGCAGCTGCGCGGACAGCCCGGTGTCGCTCGGCTCGTTCAGGCCGTCCTCGAGAGTCTGCAGCGCGTCCGCGCGCAGCCCGGTGTAGGCCTGCTGCCCCTGTGCGGTGCGCAGGCGCGCGTTCGCGAGCTCGTCACTGAGGCGCTGGATGCCGGTGACGGTGACGCCCTGCCCCGGCTGCGCCGTCGGTGAGGCGAAGTGGGTCGAGGTCGCCGGCACGGCGGCGGTCTGCACGCTACGCTGCCGGGTGTAGCCCGGCGTGCCGGCGTTCGTGATGTTCTGCCCCGTGACGTTCATGGCGTCTCGGGCGGCGGTCAGCCCGGAGTACGCGGTCTCGAGACCGCTGAAGGTGCTCGTCATCAGGCGTCGTCCTCGAACAGGATCGCAGTGCGCTTCCCGGTGTCCGGCGTGCCCGCGGCGGTGTAGGTGCCGGCGCGATCGCCGCTGCCGGCGAGGGTCTCCTGTGTGTGGCGGATCGCCTCGCGAAGCATCCGCCCGTTCTCCGCTCGCCGCGCGCTGATGCGCTCCACCGACGCGAGCATGGCGCGCAGGTGCCCGTTGAAGATCTCGAGCCACGGGCCGTCGGGCGGCGCCGCGGCGATCAGCTCGCGCAGCGACGGGTTCACGACGTTGAACTTCCAGTCGTCGGCGACGGCCTGCACCTCGACATCGCGGGCGATGTTGAGGTTCCGCAGCTGCTGGGTCGTCGCCTCGATGTCGTCTGCGGCGCGCTGCGCCCACCGCGACTCGCCGACGGTCAGCAGCGCCCGCTGCACCTCGAGCCGGTACTCGAGCAGGTCGAGCAGTTCGCGCTCCTGCCATAGCAGCGCAGACAACTCACTGGCGCCCATATTCGCCTCCCGTCAGATCCACGGTTCCTTATCGTCACCGTGGGCACCGCCGTTAGCGTCGCTGACAGATATTCAGCGTTGTGGACTGTATCAGCGCTGCGGCAGGTCGCGCTTGGCGGCACCCACATAGAGCTGCTGGGGGCGGCCGATCTTGCTGGCCGGGTCGGTGTTCACCTCGCGCCACTGCGCGATCCAGCCGGGCAGGCGGCCGATCGCGAACAGCACGGTAAACATGCGCGGCGGGAAGCCCATGGCCTTGTAGATCACGCCGGTGTAGAAGTCGACGTTCGGGTAGAGCCTGCGCGAGACGAAGTAGTCGTCTTCGAGGGCGGTCTGCTCGAGCTCCTTCGCGATGTCGAGCAGCGGGTCGTGCACTCCGAGCTCCGCGAGCACCGCGTCCGCGCTCTCCTTCACGAGCTTCGCGCGCGGGTCGTAGTTCTTGTAGACGCGGTGCCCGAAGCCCATGAGCTTCACGCCGTCTTCCTTGTTCTTGACGCGCTCGACGAACTTCTTGACGCCCTCGCCCGAGTCGCGGATGCCGGCGAGCATCTCGAGCACTGCTTCGTTCGCGCCGCCGTGCAGCGGGCCGTAGAGCGCCGAGATGCCGGCCGAGATCGACGAGAAGATGTTGGCCTTGGTCGAGCCGACGAGGCGCACGGTCGAGGTCGACGCGTTCTGCTCGTGGTCGGCGTGCAGGATGAGCAGGCGGTCGAGCGCCTTCGCCACGACCGGGTTCACCTCGTAGGGCTCCGCCATCGTGCCGAAGTTGAGGCGCAGGAAGTTCTCGACGTACGACAGCGAGTTGTCGGGGTACAGGAACGCCTGGCCGAGGCTCTTCTTGTGCGCGTAGGACGCGATCGTCGGCATCTTGGCGAGCAGACGGATGGTGGCGAGGTCGATGGCGGCCTCGTCCTCGACGTCGGCCTCGTAGTAGGTGCCGAGCGCGCCCACGGCGCTCGAGAGCATCGACATGGGGTGCGCGTGATACGGCAGCGCGCCGAAGAGGTGCTTGAGGTCCTCGTGCACGAGGGTGTGGCGGCGGATGCGGTCGGCGAACTCGCCCAGCTCGTCGGCCGTCGGCAGCTCGCCGTAGATCAGCAGCCATGCCACCTCGAGGAAGCTCGAGCGCTCGGCCAGCTGCTCGATCGGGTAGCCGCGGTAGCGCAGAATCCCCTGGTCGCCGTCGATGTAGGTGATGGCGGATGCCGTGGCCGCGGTGTTCACGAAGCCGTAGTCGAGCGTCGTCAGCCCGGTCTGCTTGGTCAGCGACGAGATGTCGATGCTGGAGTGCCCGTCGACCGCTGCGCGGATGGGGAACTGCGCCTGCCCGCCCGGGTAGGACAGCGTCGCGAACTGGTCGTCGGATTCAGTCACCTAGAACTCCTTCGTCTGCTGTGACAGGCCCGCAGGCCTGCTCTTCAACCATATACGCGGCGTGTTAACGCGAAGAATCGGCCGCGAGGCGGGCGGCCGCGGCGCGGATGCGCTCGTCGGTCGCCGTCAGCGAGAACCGCACGTGCTTCGGGAAGAACTCGCCGTAGAACTCGCCGGGGCCCGCGAGGATGCCGAGGCTCGCAAGGCGGTCGATGCTCTGCCAGGCATCCGTACCCTCGCTCGCCCACAGGTACAGCCCTGCCTCGCTGTGGTCGATGGTGAAGCCGGCCGCCTCGAGCGCCGGCTTGAGCACGGCGCGGCGGGCGCGGTAGCGCTCCTTCTGCGCCGCGACGTGCGCGTCGTCGCCGAGCGCGACAGCCATCGCCGCCTGCAGCGGCGCCGGCAGCATGAGCCCCGCGTGCTTGCGCCGCGTGAGCAGATCGCCGATGACCGCCCGGTCGCCGGCGATGAACGCGGCGCGATAGCCGGCGAGATTCGACTGCTTCGAGAGCGAGTAGACCGAGAGCACGCCCGTCACGTCGCCGTCGGTGACCCTGGGGTCGAGGATGCTGGGCACGGATTCCCCCGCCCAGCGCCCCTCCCACCCGAGCTCTGCGTAGCACTCGTCGTTGACGATGAGCGCCCCGAGCTCGCGCGCCCGCGCGACGGCGGCACGCAGGAACTCGACGTCGAGCACCCGCCCGTCGGGGTTCCCCGGCGAATTGAGCCAGATGAGCTTGGTGCCCGTCGGCCACTCCCCCGGGTCGTCCGAGGCGAACGGTTCGGCGTTCGCGATCGCGGCGCCGACGGCGTAGGTCGGGTAGGCGGCACGCGGGTGCGCGACGATGTCGCCGGCGCGGATGCCCGCGAGCAGCGGCAGCAGCGCGACGAGCTCCTTCGAGCCGATCGTCGGCAGCACCTGGTCGACGGTGAGGCCGGTGACGCCGCGGCGGCGCGCGTACCAGGCGACGATCGCCTCGCGCAGCGCGGGTGTGCCGGCGGTCGTCGGGTAGGCGTGCGCGTCAGTCGCCTCGGCGAGCGCGGTGCGAATCAGCTCGGGGGTCTCATCGACGGGCGAGCCGATGGAGAGATCGACGATGCCGTCTGGGTGCCGGCGGGCACGCTCGGCGTAGGGAGCCATCCGGTCCCAGGGGTAGTCCGGAAGATCGGTGATCGGCACGCGGCGGCTCTGTTCAGTGGCCCTGCGGCGGCAGCGCGGCGATGATCGGGTGGTCCTTCGCGATCACGCCGACCTTGGCAGCGCCGCCGGGCGACCCGATCTCGTCGAAGAACTCGACGTTGGCCTTGTAGTAGTCGGACCACTCGCCCGGCAGGTCGTCTTCGTAGTAGATCGCCTCGACGGGGCACACGGGCTCGCAGGCGCCGCAGTCCACACACTCATCGGGGTGGATGTACAGCGAGCGCTCGCCCTCGTAGATGCAGTCGACCGGGCACTCGTCGACGCAGGCGCGGTCTTTGACGTCGACGCACGGAAGGGCGATCACGTAGGTCATGCGACCAGTTTATGGAGTCTGCGGTGCTGCGAAGTTCAGCCGCGGCCAGGCCAGCACGCCGACCGCGATGAGCGCGGGCGCGAAGTCCCAGATGCGGCCGATGGTGTCGCCGACGATCACGACCGAGCCGCCGGGGCCCTGGAATGAGAAGACGAAGATGGGCACGAGCAGGCCGACCGTGCCGGCGAGCGTCACGAGCCTGCTGCCCGAATAGAGGCGGGTGCCGATCAGGAAGCACGCGGCCCCGACCACCGAGACGACGATGCCCCAGGGCAAGTCAGTCCCGCCGACGCCGATCACGCCGCGGTGCCCGAAGGTACCGACGACGCCGAGGATCAGTCCGACGACGAGGGCGAGAAGCGACGCGCCGAGGCGATTGTGCATGAGCCCATGCTAGGCAAGCCGGGATTTGGCGAGGTTCCAAGCTCGCCTTAGGCTGACCTACGTAAGGTAAGCCTTACCAACCGTTCCCGGCCCACCCGCCCAGCGAAAGCATCCTGTGCTCCCCACCCTTGTCATCGGTCTGCGCGAAGGCCTTGAGGCCGCCCTGATCGTCGGCATCATCGCCGCGTTCCTGCGCAAGAACGGCAAGAGCCTCGCACCGATGTGGGTCGGGGTCGGCGTCGCGGTCGCGCTCAGCATCGCCGTGGGCGTCGTGCTTCGAGTCGTCGAGCGCTCGCTCCCCCAGGCTGCGCAAGAGGGCATGGAGTCGATCATCGGCGCCGTCGCCGTCGTGTTCGTCACCGGGATGATCGTGTGGATGAACACCCACTCGCGCGGGTTGAAGCGCGAGCTCGAGGCAGAGGCGACCGAGGCGATCCGCGACGGCCACGCCTATGCGCTGGCGGGCATGGCCTTCCTCGCCGTGCTCAAAGAGGGCTTCGAGACGAGCGTGTTCCTGCTGGCGACCTTCACCGCCTCGAGCAGCATGACGCTCGCTGCGGCCGGCGCCGTGATCGGGGTCGTGATCGCGATCCTGATCGGCATCGGCATCTACGCCGGCAGCGTCAAGCTCAACCTCTCCACCTTCTTCCGCGCCACCGGCGCGTTCCTGATCCTGGTCGCGGCCGGCCTGGTGCTGACCTCGCTGCGCACCGCCCACGAGGCCGGCTGGCTGAACGGCGGTCAGCAGACCGTGCTCGACCTCGGCGCGCTCGTGCGCCCGGGCACGGTGCAGTCCTCGCTGCTGACCGGCGTGCTGGGCATCCCCGCCGACCCCCGCCTCATCGAGGTCATCGGCTGGTTCGCGTACCTCATCCCGGTCGTCCTGTTCGTCTACTGGCCGCGTGCCCGGCGCGCGCAGGGCATGCAGGTCGCGAAGGTGCAGTTCTGGCTGGCCGGCGCCGTCGCGGTCGTCGCGCTCGGATTCGCCGTGCTCGCGCCGCTCACGCACGGCTCGCAGCCGCATGCACTGGCGATTGCGGGGGCGACGGATGCCGCAGGCTCCGGCACCGCGCAGCTGAAGGGCTCGACCCTGAGCTACACGCTCGGCGCGAGCAGCAGCACCGTCCGCCTGGCGGGCGCAGGCACGCGCGTGCAGCACAACGGGGTCTCCGCGCGCGAGTGGAGCGTGCCTGTAACGCCCGGCAGTCTGTCTGCCCCGAAGCAGCTCACCCTCAACCAGCTCGTCGCCGAAAACGGCGGCCGCCTGCCCGTCGGCATCAACCCCTCGAGCGACCCGGGTCCCTTCGACGCGTCCTGGAAACTCACCGGGAAGCTCCAGGTCTGGTCCGCGGGCGGCGCGCTGATCGACGCGCAGCAGAGCACCCACACGCTCGTGACGCTCTCCGGCGGCGGCCTCACCACCCCGCGCACGCTGTCGATCAGCCTCACCGATCTCGCCATTTCGAACTGGGCCGTGACCGACGCCGCCGCGCAGAGCGCCGCGAGCGCGGTCTCGTCGGCACAGGCCGAGCACGAGCTCTGGGCCGTGCAGCTGCCCATCGCACTCGGCGTCGCGGCGCTGACGCTCGCGGCCTTCGGGCTGCGCTCGCGCCGTCGCGCCCTCACAGACCAGAACACCCCTGTCATCCCCACCGCGCCGTCGGCGATCCAGACGGCGCCGCAGAGGAGTACCAGCTATGCAGCTCAGCAGTAACCCCCGCCGCCTGGCCGCGGCCGCCGGCCTCGTGGCCGCCGCCGCGCTCGCGCTCACGGCATGCGCGTCCGGGGGCGAGACCGGCACCGACGGCGCGGCGAAGCCCGCGGCATCCGTCGCCCCTCAGATATCGGGCGCCAGCCAGGTGAAGGTGACGCTCACCGGCGGCAGTGGCGACGTGTGCGCGCTCGACCACACCAGCGCGAAGGCCGGCCCCGTCACGTTCACGATCGAGAACACCAGCTCGACCGCCATCACCGAGGTCGAGCTGCTGTCGCAGCAGCGCATTATCGGCGAGAAAGAGAACCTCGCGCCGGGGCTCGGCGCGGTGAAGCTGACGCTCACGCTCGACGGCGGCACCTACGACCTGTACTGCCCCGGCGCCGACACCGAGCACCAGAAGTTCACGGTCACCGGCAAGTCGAAGTCGGCCGGGGGCGGCAGCACGGCCGACCTGCTGAAGCAGGGCACCGACGGGTACGGCAGCTACGTCGCGGGCACGCTCGCCGACATGGTCACCGCGGTCGGCAACCTCAACACGGCCGTGCAGTCCGGGAACGTCGCGGAGGCGAAGAAGGACTACGCGCTCGCGCGCCCCTTCTACGAGAAGGTCGAGTCCGACGTCGACGGCTTCGTGCTTCCCGGGCACGACGCGACCGACAACTCGGGCAACCTCGACTACCTGATCGACATGCGCGCCGACAACCTCGACCCCGCGGTCGGCTGGCACGGCTTCCACGCCGTCGAGCGCGACCTGTGGCAGGGCGGCGCGATCACCGCCCAGACGAAGAAGTACGCGAGCGAGCTGAACGCCAACGTCACGCAGCTCGCGACGCTCGCGAAGGGCATCACCTACAAGCCCGAGGACCTCGCGAACGGCGCGGCCGGCCTGCTGGAAGAGGTCCAGTCGAGCAAGATCACGGGCGGTGAGGATGCCTACAGCCACACCGACCTCATCGACATGGCCTCGAACGTCGAGGGTGCCCAGCAGGCATTCGAGTTCCTGCGCCCCGGGCTCACGAAGATCGACCCGGCCCTGACCAAGCAGATCGAGTCGCAGTTCACGACCGTCACGACACTGCTCGACGGCTACAAGGACCCGAGTATCCCCGGTGGCTACAAGTACTGGACGCCGGCGCTGAAGCAGACGGATGCCTCGAAGATCAGCCTCGCCGTGCAGGCGCTGCAGGAGCCGCTGTCCAAGATCGCCGAGAAGGTGGCGACGGCCGGTTGAGCAACACGCCTCACGAGCCCGAGACCTCTGACGGCGCGGGCGTCTCGCGCCGCGGCCTGCTCTACGGAGCGGCCGCGGCCGGGGGCCTCGTCGTCGGTGGCGCGGGCGGCTTCGCAGGCGGTCTCCTCGCGCGCGGCGCGAATGGAGACCCCGCAGCCGCGGCCGGCACGACCGATGACGGCGACGTCGTCGACCTGTCGCTCGAGCATCCCTTCTACGGCGACGCCGAGCAGCCAGGCATCCGCACCTCGCAGCAGCGCTACTGCGTCTACATGACGTTCGACATGTCGTCGCCGCTCGCACGCGATCTGCAGGTGCTGCTCGCCCGCTGGTCGGGCGCCATCGCTCAGCTCATGAAGGGCAAGACGATCGGCCAGGTCGAGCCGAACCGCGTGGACGGCATCGGCGTCGACACGGGCGAGGCGCTCGACCTGGCGCCCGCCGGGCTCACGGTCACGGTCGGCCTCGGCCCCGGGCTCTTCACCGACAAGTACGGTCTCGCGGCGAAGAAGCCGACGCTGATGCGCGAGCTCAAGGCACTGCCGTCAGATGCCATGAAGCCCGAGCTGTCGGGCGGCGACCTGTCACTGCAGGCGTGCGCCGACGACCCGCAGGTCGCCTACCACGCCATCCGCGACCTCGCGCGCATGGCCAAGGGAACGGCCGCGACCCGCTGGACCGTGATGGGCTTCGGCCGCGCCTCCGCCGGCAAGGGGCAGACGACGCCGCGCAACCTGATGGGCTACAAAGACGGCACGCGGAACCTCAAAGAGGAGCCCGACTTCGACAAGTTCGTCTGGGTGAAGGACTCGGGCCCCGCGTGGACCCAGGGCGGCACGTACCAGGTGGTGCGGAAGATCCAGATGAACATCGAGAACTGGGACGCCGACCGGGTCAGCGACCAGAACGCCGTGTTCGGGCGCGACAAGAAGGCCGGCGCGCCGCTGTCGGGCGGCCACGAGTTCACGACGCCGGACTTCCACGCGAAGGGCGCCGACGGCCAGCCCAAGATCTCCCCCACCTCGCACATCGCGCTGGCCGCGCACGAGAACAACGGCGGGCTCAAGATCCTGCGCAGGGGCTACAACTACACCGACGGGCTGAACCAGTACGGCCTACTGGACGCCGGCCTGCTGTTCATCTCGTACCAGAACGACCCCGCGTCGTTCGAGACGATCCAGGCGAAGCTCGGGTCGTCTGACCGCCTCAACGAGTACATCTCGCACATCGGCTCGGCGATCTTCTTCGTTCCCCCGGCCGCGAAGCAGGGCCACTACCTCGCAGAGGGCCTCTTCGCGTAGCTGGGTCGCGCACGCCTCAAACGCCCCACCGTCCGCCACCGCGGATTTGGGTCGATACGCAGACCGTCGATCGGAGTCGTTCCCTCCTATCGACCCAAAACTGCAGATCGGCGCGCGTCGTCTGCCCCGCACCACTTCGCTGAGGGCACCAATGGTGCCCTCGCCGTCAAGTTTGGTGTCCTCGCCGCGAGAAAAGGTGCCCTCGTCGAAGTGAATCGATGAGGGCACCTTTTTGTCTGCGAAGCGCTCCGCTACGCGTCCTGCTTCTTCGCGCGGGCGGCGGCACGGCCGCGGGCGGTCGCGTCGAGCTCGACCTTGCGGATGCGCACCTTCTCAGGCGTGACCTCGACGCACTCGTCTTCGCGGGCGAACTCGAGGCACTCCTCGAGCGTCAGCTGGCGCGACGGCGTCATGGCCTCGAAGTTGTCGGCGGTCGACGTGCGCATGTTGGTGAGCTTCTTCTCACGCGTGATGTTCACGTCCATGTCGTCCGCACGCGAGTTCTCACCCACGACCATGCCCTCGTAGACCTCGTCGCCGGGGTTCACGAAGAAGCTCATGCGCTCCTGCAGGCCGATGATCGCGTACGCGGTCACGACGCCCTGGCGGTCGGCGACGATCGAGCCGTTGTTGCGGGTGACGATCGAGCCGGCCCACTCGTCGTAGCCGTGCGAGATGGCGTTCGAGATGCCGGTGCCGCGCGTCGTGGTGAGGAACTCGGTGCGGAAGCCGATCAGACCGCGCGACGGCACGATGAACTCCATGCGGACCCATCCGGTGCCGTGGTTCGACATGCCCTCCATGCGGCCCTTGCGGGCGGCGAGCAGCTGCGTGATCGCGCCGAGGTACTCCTCGGGGATGTCGATCGTGACGTGCTCGTAGGGCTCGTGCACCTTGCCGTCGACCTTCTTGGTGACGACCTGCGGCTTGCCGACCGTCAGCTCGAAGCCCTCACGGCGCATCTGCTCGACCAGGATCGCGAGAGCGAGCTCGCCGCGGCCCTGCACCTCCCAGGCATCCGGCTTGCCGATGTCGAGAACGCGCAGCGAGACGTTGCCGACCAGTTCGCGGTCGAGGCGGTCCTTCACCATGCGCGCGGTGAGCTTGTGGCCCTTCACCTTGCCCATGAGAGGCGAGGTGTTGATGCCGATGGTCATCGAGATCGCCGGCTCGTCGACGTGGATCGCGGGCAGCGGGCGGATGTCCTCGGGGTCGGCGAGGGTCTCGCCGATCATGATGTCCTCGATGCCGGCGACCGCGACGATGTCGCCCGCGGAAGCGGCTTCGGCCGGGAAGCGCTCGAGCGCCTTCGTCATGAGCAGCTCGGTGATGCGGGCGTTCGACGTCGTGCCGTCGTGGTGCACGCGCGCGACCGTCTGGCCCTTCTTGATCGTGCCAGAGAAGATGCGCAGCAGGGCGAGGCGGCCGAGGAACGGCGACGCGTCGAGGTTGGTGACCCAGGCCTGCAGCGGAGCCTCGTCGTCGTACGACGGGGCGGGGATGTGCTCGAGAATCGCCTCGAACAGCGGCTCGAGGTTCTCGCTGTCGGGCAGCGAGCCGTCGGCCGGCTGGTTGCGCGAGGCGCGCCCCGCCTTGCCGCTCGCGTACACGACGGGCACGTCGAGCAGGGCGTCGACATCGAGGTCGGGGACGTCGTCGGACAGATCGGATGCCAGCCCGAGCAGCAGGTCCTGCGCCTCGGCGACGACCTCGTCGATGCGGGCGTCGGGGCGGTCGGTCTTGTTCACCGCGAGGATCACGGGCAGCTTCGCCTCGAGCGCCTTGCGCAGCACGAATCGCGTCTGCGGCAGCGGGCCCTCAGAGGCGTCCACCAGCAGCACGACGCCGTCGACCATCGACAGGCCGCGCTCGACCTCGCCGCCGAAATCTGCGTGGCCGGGGGTGTCGATGACGTTGATGGTGATGGGGCCGCCGGGGTTGTGCTCGGCGGCGTGCTCGCCGTTGTACGAGATCGCCGTGTTCTTGGCGAGGATCGTGATGCCCTTCTCACGCTCGAGCTCGTTCGAGTCCATCGCGCGCTCTTCGACGTGCGCGTGCTCGCCGAAGGAGTTCGTCTGCTTCAGCATCGCGTCGACGAGGGTCGTCTTGCCGTGGTCGACGTGAGCCACGATGGCGACGTTGCGCAGGTCGGTGCGGTGGGCAGTGGCCATGGGTGTACGACGTCCTTTTATGAAGAGCGGATTTTTGCGGCTTCCGTGCACGCGAGAGAGGGCGGCACGACGGCCGCCCTCTCAGTCTACGTGTGACTCGCTTCGCTAGCTGGCAGCACCTTGGGCCAGCAGTGCAGCGCGCGCCTCGCGGCGGTCCTGCTGCTCGTCGGGGTCCGGCACGGGCACGGCGGCGATGAGCCGCTGCGTGTACGGGTCCTGCGGGTTGCGCAGGATCTGGTCGGCCGAGCCCTGCTCGACGAGCTTGCCACGGTGCATCACCGCGATGCGGTCGGCGAGCAGGTCGACGACGGCGAGGTCGTGGCTGACGAACAGGCAGGCGAACTGCTGCTCCTGCTGAATGGTCTGCAGCAGATCGAGGAAGCGCGCCTGCACCGAGACGTCGAGCGCCGACGTCGGCTCGTCGGCCACCAGCAGCGACGGCTCGAGCGCGAGGGCGCGGGCGATACCGACGCGCTGGCGCTGACCGCCCGAGAGCTCGTGCGGGTAGCGGTTGCGGAAGGACCGCGGCAGCTCGACCTGGTCGAGCAGCTCCTCCACGCGGCGGTCGATCGCCTTCTTGTCGAACTGCTTGGTCAGCAGCAGCGGCTCGCCGATGCACTGGCCGATCGGGAAGCGCGGGTTGAGCGAAGAGCCCGGGTCCTGGAAGACGATGCCGATGTGGCGGCGGATGTCGCGCAGGCCCTTCGCGTCGGCCTTGGCCAGGTCGCGGCCGTTGATCGTGAGGCTTCCCTCGACGACGGGCAGCAGCCCGACGACGGCGCGGCCGATCGTGGTCTTGCCGGAGCCTGACTCGCCCACGAGCCCGAGCACCTCGCCCTTGCGGATCTCGAGGTTGATGCCGTCAGCGGCGCGGAACGCGGGGACGCGACCGTGCTTCGGGTACTCGATCGAGACGTCCTGCAGCTTCAGCACCGTCTCGGCGCCGGCGAACGGGTCGACGCCCTCCGCGCGGTCCGAGACCTGCAGACGCGGCACCGCGCTGAGCAGCTGCTGGGTGTAGGGATGCTTGGGCGCGTTGAAGATCTCGCGGATGGGTGCGGCCTCGACGATGACGCCGTCCTTCATCACGATGATCTTGTCTGCCAGGTCGGCGACGACGCCCATGTCGTGCGTGATCAGCACGATGCCGCTGTTCAGGCGGTGGCGCAGGTTGCGCATCAGGTCGAGGATCTCGGCCTGCACCGTGACGTCGAGCGCGGTGGTCGGCTCGTCGGCGATGAGCAGCACGGGGTCGCAGCTGATGGCGATGGCGATCATGACGCGCTGGCGCTGCCCGCCCGAGAACTGGTGCGGGTACTTGTCGAACGAGCCGGCCGGGTCGGGGATCTCGACCATCTCGAGCAGCTCGATCGCCCGAGCCTTGGCCTCTGCGGGCGTGAGGTTCAGGTGCAGGCGCAACGACTCGACGATCTGGAAGCCGACGGTGTAGACGGGGTTCAGCGCCGTCATCGGCTCCTGGAAGATGACCGACACGTCCTTGCCGCGGATCTGGCGCAGCTGACCCTCGGTGAGGCCGCCGAGCTCGCGGCCGTTGAGCTTGATCGACCCGCTGACGCGAGAGTTCGACGGCAGAAGACCGAGCAGCGCCATCGAGCTCGAGCTCTTGCCGGAGCCGGACTCGCCGACGATCGCGAGCACCTCGCCCGGCGCGACGGTGTAGTTCATGTCCATCGCGGCGGGGTACCACGTGCCGTCGACCCAGAAGTCGACGCCGAGGCCGGTGACCTCGAGGATGGGAGCCTCGGTCTGAGTCGACGAAGTGTTGTTGGCCATAAGTTGTCTCTTCCTCTCGTGGAGGGCGGGTCAGGCCGCGGTGGCGGCGGGAAGTGGGGAAAGATCTGGGACGATAGCGGGATGCGCGTGACCGAGGAATCCAAGACTCTGCGGCCCCGATTCGGAATCGTCCTCACGGTGCTGGTGTGGTGCGTCTGTGCCGCCGCACTGGTGACGATGATCGTCACCGGGCGCTGGGGCGACCTGGCCCGCTACGGCGTGCTCGCCCTGCTCGTGGCATACGTCGTGTGGCTGCTGTTCTGGTCGCCGAGCGTGACGATCTCGCTCGCCGGCGTCAGCGTGCGCAACCTGCTGCGCGTGCACGAGGTGAGCTGGCCCGCGATCCAGAACGTCGACACGAAGTACGCGCTCACGCTCTTCACCCCGAAGGGCAAGATCGTCGCCTGGGGCGCACCGGCGCCCAGCCGCTACGCGACCATGAGGGCGACCGGTGTGGGCGCCACGCGGCACCCCGAGTTCCTCGTCGGGCCCGAGAGCGGAAGCGCGACGCGCCCCGACGCCCTGCTCGACCAGCCGCCGCAGCGAGTTCGCCGCGGCGACCTCCAGGGGATTCCCGACTCGACGTTCATGGCTGGAAGCATCCGCCCCAGCGACATCCCCTCGAGCGATTCGGGCCTGGCCGCGCTCTACGTCCGCCGTTACTGGGACGAGCTGCACGGCGCCGGGTACCTCGACAGCGGAGCCGTCGAAGGCACCGGCGTCACGACGCGCTGGCTCGGCCGCGAGGCCGCCGCGCTGATCGCGCTGGCGATCATCGCGGCGGCGTGCGTGGCTCTCGTGCACTGACATCTCGCTCAAGCCGGCTGGGTGCTGGCTGCCGACTCGGCGCGTGCCTTCTCGCGGGCGGCCGCCGCCGCCTTGCGCGCAGCCTTGTTCAGCGCGCGCTTCTGGCGCGGGTCGAAGGCGTCGCGCAGGCCGTCGCCGATGAAGTTGATCGTCAGCGAGATGATCACGATGAAGGCGGCCGGCCAGAAGAACAGCCACGGCCTGGTCGCGAACGCGGCCTGGTACTCGCCGATGACCGAGCCCAGTGACACGTCGGGCGCCTGCACACCGAAGCCGAGGAACGACACGGCCGACTCGGTGAGGATCGTCGCCGACATCAGCAGCGTGGTGTTGACGATGATCACGCCGATGGCGTTCGGCAGGATGTGCACCATCATGATGCGCCACGGGCTCGCGCCGGCGACGCGGGCGGCATCCACGAACTCGCGCTCGCGCAGGCTTAGGAAGTCGCCGCGCACGAGGCGCGCGAGCGCCGTCCACGATGCGAGGCCCAGCACCACTGCGAGGATCAGCGGGCCGTGCGCGCCGTAGCGGCGGCCGAGCGTCGCCGTGAGCACGATCAGCGGGATGATCAGCACGATGTCGGTGAAGCGCATCAGGATCGTGTCGATCCAGCCGCGGAAGAAGCCCGACGCCGCGCCGATGATGACGCCGATGACGACGGAGATGATGCCGACGACGAACACGATCGTCAGCGACTGCTGGCAGCCGCGCATGACGATCGCGAACATGTCGCGGCCGAGCGAGTCCTCGCCGAACGGATGCTGCCACGTAGGCGCACCTCCGCCGTGCAGCGTCGTCAGCTGGGTGTAGGTGTACGGCCACCAGCCGTGGATCGTGATGCCGGCGGCGTCGATGCCCTCAGAGGTGAACGCCATGAGCACCACGAGAAGCAGGATGACGGCCGAGATCATCGCGCCGCGGTGGCGCAGGAAGCGCCGCCACACGATGCGGCCCTGGCTGAGACCCTCGACCTCCTTGAGCTCGAAGTTGCTCTGCTGGTCGGTCGCCGCGACGGTCGAGGGTGCCGCTGCTCCCGCGGCCGCCTCGTTGAGGTCGGGTTCGATGGGGGGAAGCTGGCTCATGCTGCGATCCTGATCCTCGGGTCAAGGGCGGAGTACGCGACGTCCGCCAGGAGGTTGAAGACGACGACGGCGACACCGGCCACCACGAAGTAGCCCATCAGCGAGTTGACGTCCACGTTGTGGAGCGCGTCGGTGAAGAGCTTCCCCATGCCGGACCACGCGAAGACGTTCTCGGTGATGACCGCGCCGCCGAGCAGCGCGCCGAGGTCGAACGCCACGATCGTCGTCAGCGGGATGAGCGAGTTGCGGAAGGCGTGACGCATGACGACCGTCCGCTGGTTCAGGCCCTTCGCCCGCGCCGTGCGGATGTAGTCGCTGTTCATCACATCGAGCAGGTTGGAGCGCATGTAGCGGCTGTAGCCCGCGATCGAGATGAGGCACAGCGAGATCGTCGGCAGCAGCAGGTGTGTGTAGGTGTCGAGGCCGTGGATCCAGAAGCTCGACGTCATCGAGTTGAGGTCGGGAGTGCCCGAGCCGACCGTCGCGATCGGGCGGCCGCTGACGACCTCGTTGACGTACACGTTCCACGACTGCATGAAGCGGTTGATCACGATCACGAGGCCCGTGATGAAGGCGATGATCGCACCGTTGCGCATGGACTGGCCGCGGTCGTGGCCGCCATACAGGTACCCGATCAGCAGGCCGACCGCGATGGTGAGCAGGCCCAGCAGAGAGAGCGACCAGAGCTGGAGCTGGCCGGAGATCTGGATGAACGGGAAGTAGGCGACGAGGCCGACCGCAACCGCCGTGAGCCCCGTGTAGAGCGCCTTGCGGTTACGCAGCCCCGTCGTCAGCACCGTGACGAGCAGCGCGAGCGCCACCGAGACGATCGCGACGATCACGATGTCGGCCGCGCCGAGGGTCGGAGTCACGAACCAGTTCGTCGCAGCGATGAACACCACGACGGCGAGCGTCGCGATCGTCGCGATGACGAAGGTCACGAAGCGGAAGCGGCGCGTGCCCCCGGAGACGCCGGCGGCTGCGCCGCCGATGATCAGCGGGATGAACACGTAGGCCCACCACGCCACGTGGGGGTCGGCGAGGTAGTTGTTGAAGGTGATGCCGAGGTATGCCTTCAGCACGACCGCGATGAAGAACGACGGTAGCGAGAAGAAGAGGAAGGCGAGGAACGTCACCGTGTAGTCGTAGCCGCTGTACTGGCGCAGGGCGGTCGTGATGCCGATGAGCACACCGAAGATGATCGCCAGCACGACGCTCGCGATGATCAGCTGCAGCGTGACGATCGCGGCGTTGCCGACCGCGGTGGTCACCGGGGTGCCGGAGATCGTCTGACCGAGGGTGAAGTGGCCGACGAAGACCTTGAGGATGCCGCCGAGCCAGAGGAAGTAGCGCAGCGGCGTCGGAACGTTGAGCCCGAGCTGCTGGATGCGCTGCTCGATCAGCTCTTCCTTGTTCTTCGCCGTGCTGGTGCGCAGCGCTTCGAGCGGGTCACCCGCGTTCGCCGAAAGGATGTAGACGAGATACGACGCGAGCAGCAGAACGATGATCGATGCCAGCAGGCGCCTCGACAGGAAGGTCAGCACAGCGGAATCCTCGCGCTCTGCCGCTTCCGCGTGGATGTGGTCTTCATAGATTTTCCTCGGACGTGGCCCACGGCCCGACGGATCGCGTCGAACTCGGGGCCTGACGTGGGTGTGCCGGGGCGATTTCCTCGCCCCGGCACACCGGTGTTCGGTTCTAAGTGAACCTGGCGTTACCGATCAGGGTACGTCAGGGCTACTTGGTCCACTCCCAGAAGTTCCAGAACTGGTTCGGGGCGAGGGGCGAGTAGGAGACGTTCTTGACCTTGCTCGAGTACGCCACGACGTCCGGGAACTGGAAGATGGTGGCGCCGTAGGCGTCTGCCCACATCTTCTGGTCGATGTCCGTCAGAGCCGCGTCCTGCTTGGACTTGTCGAGCGTGCCGCCGATGGTCTTCCAGTCAGCATCCACGTCCTTGTTGCTGTAGCCGCTGAAGTTGTTGCCGCCGCCGGTCTGGATGGCGGCCTGGCTGCCGGTCACCGCAAGCGAGGTGTACTGCCAGGCGAACAGGGCTGCGTCATACGAGCCGTTGCCGAGGATCGACGACCAGTTGTCGTCGCCCTTGTCGATCACGTTGAAGCCGGCCTGCTTCTCAGAGGCGGCGATCAGCGCGTATTCCTGCGCACGGCGGGTGTTGCTCTTGCCGTAGAGGAAGCGGACGTCGACCGGCGTCTTGACACCGGCCTGCTGCAGCAGCGACTTCGCCTTGGCGATGTCGACCTTGTCGTAGTCGCTCGAGCCGTTGCCCGCGACCGACTTGTCGTAGCCGGGGGTGCCGGGCAGGAACGTCTGCGAGTCCATGACCGTGGCGTTCGGGTTGAGCGGCTTGATCAGGTTGTCGATGATCTGCTGACGGGGCAGCGCGGCGAGGAACGCCTGACGCACGAGCTTGGCCTTGTTGGCGTCGCCGCCGTAGGTCGCCGGGTCGAACGGACCCTTGTTGTCGAAGGTGAGGTCGACGTGCTCGTAGGTCGAGCCGGCCTCAGTCTTCGTCTCGACGCCCTTGCCCTTCAGTGCCTTGAGCGACGCCACCGTGTCTGCGTCGGCCTGGCCCTGGATGATCGAGACCTCGCCGTTCTGCAGGGCCTGCACCTGTGCGGTCGGGTCCTGGATGAAGCGGATGGTCAGCTTGTTGACCTTGGGGATCGGGCCCCAGGTGTAGCTCTTGTTGCGCGTGAGCGTGACGTACTGGTCCTTCTTGAAGTCAGTGATCACGTACGGGCCGTCAGACAGGTACAGCTGCTTGTTCGAGGGCAGGTCACCCGTGAACTCGAAGCCGGTCGCCCACACCTTCGCCATCGCGGCGAGGGTGGTCTGGTCGTCGTTCTCGATCGCGTCGATGACGGCCTTGTTGGCTTCCTTGCCGCTCAGCTTCTTGTCCGGGAAGGCGAGGTTGTAGACCGCGTGGGCGGCGATGCCGGGGTTGAACGCCAGCTGCTCCCAGTCAGGGTAGGTCGCGCTGTACGAGAAGGTGATCGAGCGGTTGTCGTCGCTCACCTTCGGCGGGGTCGACTCGTCCAGGGGCAGAGCGCCGGCGCTCACGGAGGTGAAGTTCACCTTGCCCTTGGGGTCGTTGTACTTGGTCAGGTCGCTGGCCCAGGTGAGGAGGAGGTCGGATGCGTCGACCGGGGTGCCGTCGCTCCACTTCACGCCCTTGTTGACCGTGTACTTGATGGTCAGCGGGTCCTTCGAGACAACCTTGTACGTGCCGAACTTGGTGTCCTTCACGAGCTTCGGGGTGTTGTCGTAGTAGTTGAACCCGGCGAGCGTCATGTAGCTGACGTTCGAGTTGTAGGTCGTGTAATCCTGGCCGGTGTTCGAGTTGTAGGCCGTGAACGGGCCGTTCTGCGCGATGGTCAGCGACTGGTTCTTGTTGATCTCGTCGCCGCTCGAATTATTCGACGTGCCGGAGCACCCCGTCAGCGCCAGGGCGGAAGCCGCTGCAACCGCTGCCAGCGCCACCCCGATCCGCTTGATCTTCAATTGTCCTCCTGTAGGAATGGTGCAGAGCCATGGGCACGCCTGTTAGGCGTTCATAGCGCTCTTGATAGAAAGCAAGATATGCACCCATTGCGCGCAAGGCCAAACCGGCGACCAAACCGTTACATGCGCGTAACGCTCTGCGCCGGAGGCCCAGCGTGGCGAGGTTTGCTCAATTGAAACGCAAGCTGTGGTCGGAGGTCGCCATCGTTCTCGGGCTCTCGCTCGGGGCATCCGCTGTGTACTCGATTGTCGCCCTGCTTGCTGACCTTTCGTCGGGAAAGCCGCTCGCAGACCAGTCCACAGCCCTCAACACGTCGCAGTCTCCGGTGCAGTGGCTCGACTTCACGTACCAGGTTCTCGGGGTCTTCTTCGACCTGTTCCCTGTTGCATTGGCCATCTATCTGCTGTGGGAACCGGGGCGAAGCGGATTCGAGCGGATCGGACTGACGTGGCGGCGGCCGGCGCGCGATCTGGGCGCGGGGCTGCTGCTCGCGGCATGCATCGGCGTTCCGGGCCTCGGGTTCTATGCGCTCGGGAGGCTTCTGGGCATCACCGTGTCGGTGCAGGCATCCCCAGTCGACTCCCACTGGTGGACGGTGCCCGTCCTCGTGCTCTCTGCCCTGCGCGCCGCGCTGCAGGAGGAGGTGATCGTCGTCGGCTACATCTTCGACCGGCTGCGGCTGCTCGACTGGGGGAAGTGGCCGATGATCATCGCCTCGGCGGTGCTGCGCGGCTCGTACCACCTCTATCAGGGCATCGGGCCGTTCTTCGGCAACGCCGTCATGGGCGTCGTCTTCGGCTGGGTCTATGCACGGTGGGGCCGGACCGCACCTCTGGTCGTGGCCCACACCGTGCTCGACATCGTGTCGTTCGTCGGCTATCCCCTCGCCGTGGCGCTGTGGCCGGGGGTCTTCAAGTGAGCGTCGAGTACGCAGTACTCGCGAGTCTGGCGCCACCAAAACCGCGAGTACTGCGTACTCGATGAGCCGATCTGCGGGCCGCGCGTTAGGCGAAAGCCTCAGGCGGCGGGCAGGCGCAGAACAGGTTGCGGTCGCCCCACGCCTGGTCGATGCGGCCCACCGGCGGCCAGTACTTCGCCCGCGCCTGGGCGGGGCCGGCCGGGTACACCGCGAGCTCGCGCGAATAGGGGTGTGTCCACTCCCCCGCGATGACCGACTCCGCCGTGTGCGGTGCACCGCGCAGCGGGTTGTCGTCGGCGGGCCACGCCTCGTCCGCAAGCTGCCGCGCCTCGCGCTCGATCGCGATCATCGCGTCGATGAAGCGGTCGAGTTCGCGCAGGTCCTCCGACTCGGTCGGCTCGACCATCAGCGTGCCCGCCACCGGGAACGACATCGTCGGCGCGTGGAATCCGTAATCCACCAGTCGCTTGGCCACGTCGTCGACCGTCACGCCGGTCTCGGCCGACAGCGTGCGCACGTCGAGGATGCACTCGTGCGCGACCAGCCCGCTCTCACCGGCATACAGCACCGGGTAGTGGTCGCGCAGGCGCACGGCGACGTAGTTGGCGGCGAGCACCGCGGCGCCCGTCGCGCGCGTGAGCCCGTGGAGCCCCATCATGCGCACGTAGGCCCATGAGATCGGCAGGATGCTGGGCGAGCCGAACGGCGCAGCGGAAACCGGCGCGCCGCCGTGCTCGAGACCGACGTGCTCGTTCGATTGCGCGAGCGGGTGGCCGGGCAGGAACGGCGCGAGGTGCGCCTTCGCCGCGACCGGCCCGACGCCCGGGCCGCCGCCGCCGTGGGGGATGCAGAACGTCTTGTGCAGGTTGAGGTGCGAGACGTCCCCGCCGAAGCGGCCGAATTGGGCGTAGCCGAGCAGTGCGTTGAGGTTCGCGCCGTCGATGTACACCTGCCCGCCGGCCTCGTGCACGGCATCCGTGATCTCCACCACGTCGTGCTCGTAGACGCCGTGCGTCGACGGGTAGGTGATCATGAGCGCCGCGAGCTCGTCGCGGTTCGCCTCGATCTTGGCGCGCAGATCGGCGAGGTCGACGTTGCCGCCGGCATCCGTCGCGACCACGACGACGCGCAGCCCGGCGAGCACGGCCGAGGCCGCGTTGGTGCCGTGCGCAGACTGCGGAATGAGGCAGACGGTGCGCTGGTCGTCGCCGCGCGAGCGGTGGTAGCCGCGGATCGCGAGCAGCCCGGCGAGCTCGCCCTGGCTGCCCGCGTTCGGCTGCAGCGACACCGTGTCGTAGCCCGTGAGTTCGGCGACCCACGTCTCGAGGTCGCCGATCAGCTCGAGATAGCCGGCGACATCTGCGGCGGGCGCGAACGGGTGCAGCTCGGCGAACTCCGGCCACGTGACGGCCGCCATCTCGGTCGCCGCGTTGAGCTTCATGGTGCATGAGCCGAGCGGGATCATCCCTCGGTCGAGGGCGTAGTCGCGGTCGGCCAGCAGCTTGAGGTACCGCATCATGGCGGTCTCGGAGTGGTACGAGTTGAAGACCGGGTGTGTGAGGTAGGCCGAAGTGCGCTCGAGCTCGAAGGGGATCGCCGGGCCCGCCATACCGAAGTCGGTGCGGTACAGGTCAGCATCGAACCCGAACACGTCCTTGAGCACGTCGAGCACGGGCTCAGGGTCGGCGGCGACGGCCTCGTCGACGCTGAACGACACCGTCTCGTCGTCGACCTTCCACAGCAGCACGCCGCGCTCGTGCGCTGCTGCGACCGCCGCGCCGGCGTCGTCGACGCGAACGGTGACGGTGTCGAAGAAGTTGCTGCCCCCGACGTCGACGCCGTGCGACCACAGCTCGGAGGCGAACTCATACGCCGTCTGATGCACCTGCGTCGCGATCGCCCGGATGCCGCGAGGCCCGTGGTACACCGCATACATCGAGGCCATCACGGCCAGCAGCACCTGCGCCGTGCAGATGTTCGAAGTGGCCTTCTCACGGCGGATGTGCTGCTCGCGCGTCTGAAGCGTCAGGCGGTAGGCGGGCTTGCCGAAGGCGTCCTGACTGACGCCGACGAGACGCCCGGGCAACTGACGCTCGAGCCCCGCGCGCACCGCCATGTAGCCGGCGTGCGGGCCGCCGAAGCCCATCGGCACGCCGAAGCGCTGCGACGAGCCGACCGCGATGTCGGCGCCGAGCTCGCCAGGGGGCGTGATGATCGCGACCGCGAGCAGGTCCGCCGCGGCGATCGCGAGCGCGCCCTGCTCATGCGCGGCGGCGAAGACGGATGCCGGGTTCCAGACGAGCCCTGAGGCGCCCGGGTACTGCACGAAGACCCCGAAGAACTCGCCGAGCGCGGCCGCGTCGGCCTCGCTCAGCCGCACTGCGTCGACCTCGATGCCGACCGCCGCCGCCCGACCCTCGATCAGCGCGAGCGTCTGCGGGAAGGCATCCGCATCGACGATGAAGCGCGACGATTTCGACTTCGATGCGCGCCGCGCCAGCAGCATCGCCTCGACGACCGCGGTCGACTCGTCGAGCATCGAGGCGTTGGCGATCGCGAGACCGGTCAGGTCGCAGACCGCCTGCTGGAAGTTGAGCAGCGCCTCGAGGCGCCCCTGCGAGATCTCGGGCTGATACGGCGTGTACGCCGTGTACCAGCTGGGGTTCTCGAGCACATTGCGCTGGATGACCGCGGGCGTCAGCGTGCCGTAATAGCCCTGGCCGATGAGCGAGCGGTTCACCGTGTTCTTGGCGGCGAGCGCGCGCAGCTCGGCGAGTGCGGCGCGCTCAGAGGCGGCAGCCGGGATGCTCGACGGGGCGCCGGCGGGCAGCTGGATCGACCCGGGCACCGCGGCGCGCACGAGC
This sequence comes from Gryllotalpicola daejeonensis, assembly GCF_039538145.1. NCBI lineage: Bacteria > Bacillati > Actinomycetota > Actinomycetes > Micrococcales > Microbacteriaceae > Gryllotalpicola > Gryllotalpicola daejeonensis. Next base: position 1,189,932 of record NZ_BAABBV010000001.1, read on the forward strand.
GCGTCGACGCTGTCGTAGCCGACGGCCGCGAGCATCGCCGCCGTCTGGTCGGAGTCCGCGCCGATGTGGCGGTCGGCGAACGTGCGGGTCAGCGAGCCGGCGTCGCTCACTTGCTCGTCAGCTCGTCGTACGCGGCGGCGTCGAGCAGCTCGGGAAGCTCGGTGAAGCGCACCTTGATCAGCCAGCCGGCGCCGTAGGGATCCGAGTTCACGAGGTCGGGGCTGTCGACGACGGCCTGGTTCGCCTCGACGACCTCGCCGTCGATGGGAGCGAACAGCTCGCCGACCGACTTCGTCGACTCGATCTCGCCGACCACGGCCGCGGCAGTCACCGCGGTGCCCTCAGCAGGCAGATCGACGAAAACCACGTCGCCGAGCGCGGCCTGCGCATAGTCGGTGATGCCCACCGTCGCGACGTCGCCGTCGATGAGCACCCACTCGTGCTCTTCCGTGTACTTGAGGTTTAGAGGGGCGGCCATGGTCAGCTCTGCTTTCGCTTGTAGAAGGGCACGTTCGTGACGGTGTAGGGATGCTTGGCGCCGCGCACGTCGATGGTGAGCTGCGTGCCCACCTCGCGATATGCGGGGTCGATGTAGGCGAGGGCGATCGGATGCCCGAGCGTGGGCGACAGCGCACCGGAGGTCACGCTGCCCACCTCGGTCGAGCCGTCGGCCGTGAAGACTTTGTAGTCGGCGCGGGCTGCCCGGCGGCCTTCGCCGGCGAGGCCGACCAGCACGCGGGCATCCTGCCCCGGCCCCTTCTCGATCGCGGCCCGGCCGACGAACTCGCCGTCCTTGTCGAGCGCAACCACGCGACCGAGCCCCGCCTGTTCGGGCAGGATGTCTGCGCCGAGCTCGTGGCCGTAGAGCGGCATGCCCGCCTCGAGGCGCAGAGTGTCGCGCGCGGCGAGGCCGGCGGGCAGCAGGCCGAGCGGGGCGCCCGCCTCGACGAGCGCCTCCCACAGCTCCTTCGCGAAGTCGGGGGCGCAGAACAGCTCGAAGCCGTCTTCGCCGGTGTAGCCCGTGCGGGCGAACAGCACCGGCCGCTCGCGGAACATGCCGGCGACGGCGCGGTAGTAGCGCAGGGCGCCGAGGACCGCTGCGACGTCCTCGCCGTCGGGGTGGCCGCCCTCGATCGCGAAGCCCTCGGTGGCGAGGATGACCTCGAGCGCGCGCGGACCCTGCACCGCGATGAGCGCCACGTCGTCGCTCTCGTCGAACACCTGGGCGGCGAATCCACTCGCGCGCTCGCGCAGTGCTTCGGCGACCACGCCCGCGTTCGCCGCGTTCGCGACCACCAGATAGCGGTCATCGCCCGTGCGGTAGACGATCAGATCGTCGATCACGCCGCCGCCGGGGTTGAGCAGCAGCGTGTATTTCGCCTGCCCGGGCTGCAGCGCGGACATCCGCCCGGAGACGGCGAAGTCGAGCGCCGCGGCCGCTTCGTCGCCGACGAGCACGATCTCGCCCATGTGCGACAGGTCGAAGATGCCCGCGGCCTCGCGCACGGCCTTGTGCTCGGCGAGGTCGCTCGAATAGCGCACCGGCATCTGCCAGCCGGCGAAATCGGTGAACTGGGCACCGGCCGCTGCGTGCACCTCGGCAAGCGGTGAGACACGATCAGACAAGAGCTCTCCTTGGGAAAGGAACGAACTCCCCCTCTGTATCTGTGCCTGAGAGATTCGCACCACGAGGCGCTTTCACCATCGGCGGGAGTTGCTTCGCAATTCCACTCTTCAGAGTGGCCAGCCTGCCGCGGTACATGTACCTGAGAGATTGTCGGGGAGGATTGCTCCTTCGGTGCTGCTCGCGCAGCTCTCCCGCGGCGGCCTGTCGGCCCGGTATTCGATTGTGTGGTGCTGCGCCCAGCGTACCGGAAGCCCGGGGCTCTTCCCTCTTGCGGCGAGCCGATGTCACTGGTCGTCTTTAGCCTGTCGATGTCGATCTTCCGTCGCCCCGATCGACGTCATTGCATGAGGACTGGTGAAGTGACCGCAGAGCTTGAGACCGCCGCGCCCGCGAGCCTCGATGCGCGCTCGAGCCGCGTCATCTGGCTGCTGCTCGGGGCGACCTTCGTCGTGATCCTGAACGAGACGATCATGGGCGTCGCGATTCCCCGGCTCGTCGTCGATCTGAAGGTGTCGGTCGAGCTCGCGCAGTGGCTCACGACGGTGTTCATGCTCACGATGGCCGTCGTGATCCCCGTCACAGGGTGGCTGCTGCAGCGGCTCGAGACGAGGCCGGCGTTCATCCTCGCCATGAGCTTCTTCTCGGCGGGAACGCTGCTCGCCGCGATCGCCCCCGGGTTCACGGTGCTGCTCATCGCGCGCGTCACGCAGGCCTGCGGCACGGCGATCATGATGCCGCTCTTGATGACCACCATCATGGAGCTCGTGCCGCCGCACGAGCGCGGCCGCCTGATGGGCCGGGTATCGACGGTGATCTCTGTGGCGCCGGCCATCGGGCCGACGATCTCGGGGCTCGTGCTCAACTCGCTGTCCTGGCGGTGGATGTTCCTGATCGTGCTGCCCATCGCGGTCGCGATGCTCGTCATCGGCGTCCTCAGCGTCGAGAACGTGAGCCCGCCTGAGCGTGCGCCGCTCGACGGCTGGTCGATTCCGCTCGCGGCACTCGGGTTCGGCGGCGTGGTCTTCGGGCTGGCTCAGATCGGCGGGGCGACGGATGCCTCGAGCGGCGGCTCCTCGGCTGTGTGGGTCATGACGACGGCGCTCGGCGTCGGTGCGATCGCGCTCGCGCTCTTCGTGCTGCGGCAGCGCCGGCTCGCCCGCCGCGACCGCGCTCTGCTCGATCTCAGGCCGTTCCTCGTGCGGAACTTCACCGTCTCGGTCGTCGTGATGGTGATCATGATGATCGCGCTGTTCGGCACGATCATCGTGCTGCCGATCTACATGCAGACCGTGCTCGGCATCGGGTCGCTGCTCTCCGGGCTGCTGCTTCTGCCGGGTGGCCTGGTGATGGGCCTGTTCGCGCCCGCCGTCGGGCGGGTGTACGACCGCCGCGGACCCACGGTGCTGCTCGTGCCCGGCGCCGTGATCGTCTCGGCGGACCTCTGGTTTCTCGCACTGTTCGCCACAGACCATGCCCCGATCTGGCTCGTGCTGGTGGCCCACATCGTGCTGAGCTTCGGACTTGCCCTCATGTTCACGCCGCTGTTCACCACCGCGCTCGGATCGGTCACGAAGCACTTCTACTCGCACGCGAGCGCCATCGTCGGCACGGTGCAGCAGGTGGCGGGCGCAGCCGGCACGGCCGTGTTCGTGACGGTGCTGGCCGCCGTGACGCTCGCGGCGACGGCCGACGGCGCCGAGGCGCTGCCGGCGCAGGCATCCGGCGTGCGCGCAGCGTTCCTCATCGGGGCGATCGTCTCTCTCGCCGCGATCGTCGGCGCGTTCTTCGTGCGCCGGCCGCTCGAAGAGGTCGCTGAGGAGACCGGCGAAGTGGTCTAGCCGGGGAACTGCTCGGCGATGCCCTGCAGCTTCGCGCGGTAGCCAGCCCACCGCTCCTCATCGAAGTCGGGCAGATTCGACGACGTGCGGTTCATGCCGGCGCTGCCATCGAGCAGCTCGCGCAAGATGTCGGCATGCCCCGCGTGCCGCGCGGACTCGTGCACCTGATGCACCAGCACGGTGTGCAGCGTCGGGTGCCTGCGGTCGTCTGGCCACCACGGCACGGTGCCTGTGGCATCGAGCGGCAGCGCATCGATCGTCGCGTCGGCGTGCGCCCAGGCCCGCCGGTAGAACGCGACGACCTCGCTCAGCGGCTCGTCGGCCCTGGCCCAGAAGTCGTCGTTTTCGTCGGCGACGTCCAGGTCGAGCAGCAACGGGTCCGTGGCGGGCCGATCGAAGACGTCACCGAAGTAGCCGTACTCCATGTGCGCGAGGTGCTTCACAAGGCCGAGCAGGTTCGTCCCCGTGGGTGTCACCGGCCACCGCGCCTGCCGCTCGCTCAGCCCGTCGAGCTTCCACACCACCGCATCGCGCTGCCGCTGCAGGTAGCGCTTGAGCACGGCCTTCTGGTCGTCGCCTCGCGTCATGCCTCGACCGTATTGCGGGCCGCCGACATCCGCCAGCACCCCCGGTGGGGCACCGCCGGCCAGACATCTGCGACCGCTTCGGCATAATGACTCCGGCGGTGTGAACGAACACACCCCCCACGAGAGGCACAGATGAGCTCCCCAGAATCCGCGCGCACGCGGGCTCCGAACATGCGGGATGTTGCGCGTCTGGCGGGCGTTTCGTATCAGACGGTCTCTCGCGTGCTGAACAACTCCGAAGCTCTGCGACCCGAGACCCGCGATCGCGTGCTCGCCGCGATGGAAGAGCTGCACTACCGGCCGAACAGGGCAGCTCGTGCGCTGAAGACGGGCCGGTCGCGCACCATCGGCGTGCTCGCTTCGATCAGGGCGACCTATGGGCCGGCGCTGACAGTGCAGGCGATCGAGGCGGCTGCCGCCGCCGAAGGCATCTACGTCAACACCGCCCATCTCACCGAGATCGACGGGGCGTCCATCAATGCGGCTGTCGACCGCATGATCGAGCAGGACGTCGAGGGCCTCGTCGTCATCGCTCCGCAGCAACGGGTGTTCGAGACACTCGCCCAGCTCGACGACCTTCCGCCGATGGTCACGCTGCGCTCTGGTCTCGACGGCGACCCGCACGCGCTCTGGGTCGACCAGGCGGCCGGTGCAAGGGCGGCCGTCGCGCACCTCGCGGAGCTCGGCCATCACTACATCCGGCACCTCGCCGGGCCGCAGGACTGGATCGAAGCGGATGCCCGCATGCAGGGCTATCTGCTCGAGCTCTCCGACCGTGACCTGCCGACGCTGCCGCCGATCCGCGGTGACTGGACTGCGGAATTCGGCTACTTCGCGGGCCAACAGCTGATCGCCGCGAACGACGCCACGGCGTTCTTCTGCTCGAACGACGAGATGGCACTCGGGGTCCTGCACGCAGCGCACTCTCTCGGGGTGCGCGTGCCGGAGGACATCAGCGTGATCGGCTTCGACGACATTCCTGCGGCCGCGCACTTCTGGCCACCGCTGACGACTGTGCGCCAGGACTTCGCCGAACTCGGCAGGCGCTGCGTGCAGGTGCTGCTCAAAGGGCGCGACGACGACACGGTTGACGTGCAGCCGCACCTCGTCGTGCGGCGGTCGAGCGGGGCCGCACGACGCGCCTGATCCTGAGCTCGGTTTGACAACTCACAGACCGTTCGGCTTATGATCTGCTCCGGCCCCGTGTGACCGTTCACATGGGGCCGTCATTCCCTGACGACGGAGTCTCAGTGCTCCCCGTCTCGGAAGCACCGACGAGGAGTGAAGAGAACACGTGAGCAATCACACGATCTTGGAGATGCGCTCCATCACCAAGGAATTCCCGGGCGTCAAAGCGCTCTCTGAGGTCAGCATGACCGTCAAGGCCGGCGAGATCCACGCGATCTGCGGCGAGAACGGCGCTGGCAAGTCCACGCTGATGAAGGTGCTCTCGGGCGTCTACCCGTATGGCACCTACAGCGGCGACATCGTCTACCAGGGCGAGGTCGTGCAGTTCTCGAACATCAAGCAGTCCGAGGAAGCCGGCATCGTCATCATCCACCAGGAGCTGGCGCTCATCCCCGAGCTGTCGATCACCGAGAACCTCTTCCTCGGCAGCGAGCTGGGCAGGCACGGCGTCATCGACTGGACGCAGGCGCAGATCCGCGCCCGCGAGCTGCTCGCCCGCGTCGGCCTCGACGAAGACCCTGACACGCAGATCAAGAACCTCGGCGTCGGCAAGCAGCAGCTGGTCGAGATCGCCAAGGCGCTGCACAAGAACGTCAAGCTGCTCATCCTCGACGAGCCGACTGCTGCGCTCAACGAGACGGACTCGCAGCACCTACTGAGCTTGATCGTCGGCCTCAAGGAGCGCGGCGTCACGTCGATCATGATCAGCCACAAGCTCAACGAGATCGAGCAGGTCGCCGACGACATCACGATCATCCGCGACGGCCGCACGATCGAGACGCTCGACGTGCACACCGGCGTCGATGAGGACCGCATCATCCGCGGCATGGTGGGCCGCTCCCTGGAGAGCCGGTTCCCGGATCGCACGCCGCATATCGGTGACGTGTTCTTCGAGGTGAGGAACTGGACGGTCCAGCATCCCCTCGACTCGTCCCGCCTCGTCTGCAAGAACGAGAGCTTCACCGTCCGCCGCGGCGAGATAGTCGGCTTCGCCGGTCTGATGGGCGCCGGCCGCACCGAACTCGCGATGAGCCTCTTCGGCCACAGCTACGGCACGTGGCTCGGGGGCCAGGTCTTCAAGGACGGGCGCGAGATCAAGATCAACACGGTTCGGCAGGCGATCGAGGCAGGCCTCGGCTACGTCAGCGAGGACCGCAAGGCGCTCGGCCTCAACCTGCTCGACTCCGTAAAGCGGTCGACCGTCTCAGCCGATCTCCCGAAGATCTCCAAAGGCGGCGTGGTCGACTCCCTGAAGGAGTACGACATCGCCGAGCGCTACCGCAAGATGCTGCGCACCAAGGTGCCGACCGTCGAAGAGGGCGTCTCGAAGCTCTCGGGCGGCAACCAGCAGAAGGTCGTGCTCTCGAAGTGGATGTTCACCGACCCCGACCTGCTGATCCTCGACGAGCCCACGCGCGGCATTGACGTCGGCGCGAAGTTCGAGATCTACCGGATCATCCAGCAGCTCGCCGATCAGGGCAAGGGCGTGATCCTCATCTCCTCGGAGCTGCCGGAGCTCCTCGGCCTCTCCGACCGGATCTACACGATCTTCGAGGGCGCCATCACCGATGAATTCCCGGTCGCCGAGGCGACCCCCGAAACCCTCATGCGCAGCATGACCAGCGTCAAGAAGGATGCACTGATCTAGATGAACCCCCTCCGTCAGCTCTTCGGCGGCCGCGGCTCCAGCGCGGGCCAGTACGGCATGATCATCGCGCTCATCGCGATCGTCATCATCTTCGAGGCCTGGACCCACGGACTCACGCTCAACCCGACGAACGTGATCAACGTCTTCCAGCAGTACTCCTACATCCTGATCCTGGCGCTCGGCATGGTCATGGTGATCATCGCCGGTCACATCGACCTGTCGGTCGGGTCGGTCGCCGCGTTCGTCGGCATCATCGTCGCGCAGGCCATGAGCCAGTGGCACTGGTCGTGGTGGGAGGCAATCATCCTCGGCCTCGTCGTCGGCGCCCTCGTCGGCGCGTGGCAGGGCTTCTGGGTCGCCTACGTGCGCGTTCCGGCGTTCATCGTGACGCTCGCCGGCCAGCTGATCTTCCGCGGTGCGAACCAGTGGATCGGCAACTCGACCTCCGTCAGCGTGCCCAGCTCCTACCAGGTGATCGGCGGCGGCTTCATTCCCGACTTCGGGCCGAACACCGGCTACAGCAACGGCACCCTGCTGCTCGGCCTGATCACGATCGCGGCCCTCATCTGGACCGAGGCCAGGGGCCGCGCCAAGCGCCGCAAGATGGGCGCCGAGCTCGTTCCACTGTGGGTGAGCGTCGTCCGCACCGGCATCCTCGTCGCCGTCACCCTGTTCGGCACCTACCTGTTCGGCGCCGGCGCGGCCGGCACCAGTGTTCCGGTCGTCGCGATCATCGCCGGCATTCTCACCATCCTCTACGGCTTCCTGACGCGGAACACGATCTTCGGCCGCCAGGTCTACGCGGTCGGCGGCAACGCCAACGCGGCAGCCCTCTCCGGCGTCAACATCCGCAAGGTCAACTTCTTCGTCATGGCGAACATGTCACTCCTCGCGGCCATCGCCGGCATGGTCTACGTCGGCTACGCCGGGGCCTCCGGCCCCTCGGACGGCACCGGCTGGGAGCTCGATGCGATCGCGGCGGTCTTCGTCGGTGGGGCAGCGGTCTCCGGCGGCATCGGCACGGTGGCCGGCTCGATCGTGGGTGCGCTCGTCATGGCGCTCCTGCAGAACGGCCTCCAACTGGTCGGTGCCGAGTCGAACCTGCAGCAGATCATCCGCGGTCTCGTGCTGCTGCTCGCCGTCGCCTTCGACGTGTACTCCAAGACCCAGGGTCGCCCGTCGCTGACCGGCCGCCTGCTGCGCGGCGCGACCGGAGGTCGCGGCAAGGGCAGCGCGGATGCCCCTGCGGACGCCGCGACGCCGCCGAAGTCGATCGACGACCAGTCCACAGTCTCCCTGCCCTAAGCGGCGCAGGTAGAAATCCGGGCGGCGCACTCCGTCGCCCACGCTCGAAGAAGAGAAGAAAAGGCAATCACATGCAGAAGAAGTACATCGTCGGCATCGCCGCCGTTGCGGCGGCAGCGGCGCTGACGCTGAGCGGCTGCTCGACCGGCCGCACCACGAGCGGCTCGGGCGACAGCAGCAGCTCCTCGTCTGTCCCGAAGGGCTCGCTGATCGGCGTCGCCCTGCCCGCCAAGACCTCGCAGAACTGGGTGCTTGCCGGCCAGGCATTCAAGGACTCGATCGAGAAGGCCGGCTTCAAGGCCGACGTCCAGTACGCGGACGACTCGAACAAGGTCCCGAGCCAGCAGGCCGAGATCAACTCGATGCTGACCAAGGGCGCCAAGGTCGTCATCATCGGTGCGGCCGACGGCTCGCAGCTGGGCACCCAGGTCGCCACGGCGAAGAAGGACGGCGCCATCGTCATCGCCTGGGACCGAAACATCCTGAAAACGAAGAACGTGGACTACTACGTCGCGTTCAACAACTTCCACGTCGGTGAGCTTCAGGCCCAGGCCCTGCTCGACGGCCTCAAGAAGGAGAAGGGCTCTGGCCCCTACAACGTCGAGCTCTTCGCCGGCTCGCCGGACGACGCCAACGCGAAGGTCTTCTTCGACGGCGCCATGAGCGTTCTCAAGCCGAAGATCGACGACGGAACCCTGAAGGTCGTCTCGGGGCAGACCGACTTCCAGAAGGTGGTCACCCAGGGCTGGCTGGCTCAGAACGCGCAGAAGCGCATGACCGACCTGATCACGGGCAACTACGCCAAGGGCACCAAGCTCGATGGCGTCCTCTCCCCCAACGACACGCTCGCCCGCGCCATCCTGCAGGCGACGAAGTCGGCCGGCCTCCCCAACCCGGTCGTGACCGGTCAGGACTCGGAGACCGACTCGATCCCGCTGATCATGAAGGGCACGCAGTACTCGACGATCTACAAGGACACCAACCTTGAGGCCCAGGCTGCGATCGACCTCGTCACCAAGCTGAGCAAGGGCGAGAAGCCGAAGACCGTCGACAACGACAAGAACAACGACAACGGCTCGTTCATCGTGCCTGCGATCGAGCTCAACCCGGTCCTCGTGACCAAGGACAACGCGGTCGAGGCGTACAAGAACAACGCGACCCTCGAGAAGCTCGCGGTCGACAACAAGTAGATCTGCGCCCTTCGAAAGCGGCCCCGGAGCACTCGCTCCGGGGCCGCTTCATTTCGCCGACGGATGCTTCCCCCGAGCTGTGCACCGCAAGTCCCACAGCGCATGGCCCCAACACCGAAATGTGTCGCCCTTGACCCTCACACCGTGTCAGGGGCCATGCTCAATCTCGACATGTACAGCATCGGAGAATTCGCATCGATCGGCCGGGTGACCGTACGCATGCTGCGGCACTACGACGAGATCGGCTTGCTGCGGCCCGCGCGCGTGGACCCGTTCACCGGCTACCGCTCCTACGCGGCGGCGCAGCTGACCGAGCTCAGCCGCATCGTCGAGCTGAAGGGCCTCGGCCTCAAGCTGGACGAGATCACTCGCGTCATGTGCGGGGCGGCGGACGCGGGCGAGACCGAGCGGATGCTGGCATCCGCTCGGCTCGAACTCGCACGACGGGTGGCGGCCGACACGGCCGCGCTCGCCCGGCTCGATGCACGACTGCGCCAATTGAGAGGAGAGAACATCATGGCTACTGCAGAGACCATCAGCGTCGAGGTGCGCGCGATTCCCGCGCAGCGCGTCGCGACGATCACGCGCCAGGCGCCCGGGTTCGGCAATGAGAACATCGGTCCGGTGATCGGCCCGATCTTCCCCACCGTCGCCGGAACACTCGAGCGCGCCGGGGTGCGGCGCGACGGCTACGGCCCCGCGATCGCGCTCTATGCGGCCGATGAGGGCGGCGACGGCTCCGGAGCACTCGTCACCGCAGGCTTCGTCGTGCCGGACGGCACAGGTGCGATCGACGGCGTCGAGGTCACCGAGCTTCCCGGCGTCGAGCAGGCGGCCGTCACCGTGCACCGCGGCGAGATGACCCGCATCGGCGAGTCGTGGGAGGCACTGGTGAACTGGATTCAGGCGAACGGCTACGAACTGGCCGGCGTCTGCCGCGAGGTGTACTGGACACCGGGCGACCGACCGCAGAGCGAGTGGGTCACCGACCTGGTGCAGCCGGTGCGGCGCGCAGCGACTCAGTAGTCGGATTCCTCCACCGAGCGTGCGATGAAGACGAACTCGCGCCCGGGGCGGTCCGGCGCCTCGCGCACCTCGAGCGTCTCGAAGCCGGCGGCGGCGAGCGACACGCGCAGCTCCTGCTCGGTGCGGAACCGCAGGGTGGTGTCGACCTCGATGACGGTGCCGTCGTCGAAGGCGTTCGAGGTGCGGAAGGTCACGTCGTGGCCCGTCACGTCGAGCACTTCCTGCCACGACTCCACATGGCCGATGTCGTCGATGTCGGCCTCGACCCGGGTGCGCTCCGGCGTCCAGTTGTCCCAGGCGCGGGCCTCCGGCCTGCGCGATTCGAAGACCAGGTAGCCGCCGGGCAGCAGGGCATCACGAATGGAGGCGAGCGCAGCATCCCACTCGGCATCCGTCAGGAAATGCTGCGCGACGTTCGCCGTCATCGTGACCACGTTGGCCGACATCGGCGGCAGGTCTGAGGCGTCGCCGACGATCCACTCGACCGCGTCCGCGCCCTCTTTGTAGCGGGCGACCGTCACGGCGTCCTCGTCGGGGTCGACAGCGGTGACGCGGATGCCTCGGCCGGCCAGCATCAGGGCGAAGGTGCCTGTGCCGCAGCCCAAGTCGATCAGGCGCCGGGCGCCCAGCTCGCTGACGATGTCGACGTAGACGTCGAGGTCTGAGCGGTCGGGGTCCAGCGGGTCGTACAGTGCAGCAAGGCGGGATCTGTCATAGCCGTCTATGTCATCGGGCACGACTTCGACGTTATCGAAAACTGCGCGATGCGGCCACGTGGCGGCCGGCTCAAGGCGCAGCGGGCGACTTAGCTGCCGCCCATCGCACGCACCGCGGTCTGCACACCCTTCGACTGACAGACCGCCGCCGGCGTGCCGCCCGTCTGCTCGCACAGCGCCACGGTCAGCACGTTCGCGGAACCGATGACCGCCTGCGCGATCGGTGAATTCGGCTCGCTGAGGGCCACAGCGATCTGCGCCTGCGTCTTCCCCTTGAGGGTGTCCGGCCCGTACTGGGCGCCGGCGATCGCCCAGCCCCCGCCGAAATCGATGAACGGAATCGAGCCGGACGTCTGCGTGTACGGCGGCGCGTCATACTTCGCGAACACCTTCTGCTCGTCGCTCGTGAGCGCATCGTGCCCATCGTGGCGAACACGACCGCTGCCGCCACGACGAGGACGACGACGCCGACGATGATCTCCAGGGACCAGCGGGTTCGGAGGGGTCGGGCCGCGGGATCAGTATGCCGGGCCGGCGACGCGCGCCCCTGCTGTGTGTCGCCACCCTACGCGCTACGCGCCCTCAGCCCGCTTCCGCGCCGCTTCGCGCACCCGCACGAGCGACTCGTCGGTCTCGCCGTCGAGCGAGCGGGCGAGCAGCTCGAGGTCGCGGCGGTCGCCGAACGCGTCCTGCAGCCGGGCGCCTTCTGCCGCGGTCTCGTCGTCGCCGAGCGCTTCGGCGAGGTAGCGCACAGACCGCGCGTGCTTGCGGATCTCATGCTCGACGGCGAGCACGTCGAGGCCGTCGGCGTCGTCGGTCACGGCATCGAGCAGCTCGAGCAGGCGGCGGTAGCCGGGCCCGTCGAGGTAGTCGACGACGACCGCATGGGCGTCGCGGTAGGCGGCGCGCGGCCCTGCGATGAGGCGCTCGTGCGCGGCATCCGTCTCGCTCTGATCACCCAGCTCACCAAGCAGGTGGGTCGCCAGGTCTGCTCGCACCTCGAGATCGCGCGCGGTGCCGAGCAACTGGCCGTAGCGCTTCAGCTCGTGACGCAGCTCGGCCGCGGCATCCCCCGGTGCCAGCTTCAGCACCGCGCGCAGGCGGCGCGTCGTCGTGCGGGCCTGGTGCACGGAATCCGCGTCGTCGCGGCGCACGGCGGTGCCGAGACCGACGAGCGTCGCGATCGTGTCGCGCAGCCAGTCGTCGAGGGCCTCGCTCTCGTTCACGATGCGCCCACCGACAGCTCGACCTCGACCTCGTCGCCGACGTCGACTCCCTCCGCGCGCCGGATGGCAACGCGCACCGGCAGCAGGTAGGCGCCGTCTTTCGGGAAGAGAGCGGTGTAGAAATCCGTCTGCCCGATGCGCGCATTGACGGGGATCGCGCCCCAGCCGTACGTCACCATCGACGCGATCTCGGCGATGTCATCGCTCTCGGCCTGCGGGATGCGCACGAAAGTGAATGGCGCAGGCCCGCGCCAGTAGATCATCTCGCCACGGAAGCGGAGTTCCATGTGGCGAATCTAGGCCATCGGCGGACATGCGCCGAGGGCTCAGGCGGTGCGCTCGGCGGCCCGTGCCGCCCAGTCGTCGAAGAGGATCGCCATGATCAGGTCGTCGTGGAAGCAACCGTCATGGAACGTCGCCTGTCGGCGGCGCCCCTCGATCACGAATCCGGCCTTCTCATACGCGCGGATGGCGCGCGGATTGAACGCCGCGACGTTCAGCTGCAGCCGGTTCAGACCGAGTTCGCGGAACGAGAAGTCGACCGCGACGCGCAGGGCGTCGGTGCCGTAGCCCTTGCCGACGAAATCTCCGCCGATCTGGATCGCGAGCGTGCCCGTGCGCAGCGGCAGCGAACCGCCCCAGATGTTGACCGCACCGACAACCTGACCAGTGTCGAGCGCCTCGACCACGAAGTTGCCGCCGCCCTGCGCTGTGGTGTTGTCGAACCACTTGCGCATGTGCTCAACGGTCTCGGCGCGCGAGGTGATCTGGTAGGTCGTGCTCTGCAGCACCGTGTACTCGGGGTCACGGTACCAATCGGCGATGGTGACGAGGTCGTCCTCTTCGGCCGCGCGCAGGCGGACAAGCTCGCCCGTCAGCGCGCGCTTGCCGTATTCGGATGCCTGCTCTGAGCGCTCCCAGTGCGGGGCGCGGCTCGTGCCCTGGGTCATGTTGGCACCCTAGCGAGCGGGGCCGACCGGGGCGTGCATGCGTCTGTTGACGCCGCCGCCGTGCGGTGCTTCGCTCGCCGCAGGAGGAGCGGCCATGACGAAGTACCTGATCTCGTTTCCCAGCTCGGCGATGAAGGTCTCGCCGGGCGAGTTGCCTGCGGTGGCGGATGCCGCGCATGCGGTCATTCGCGAGATGAAAGAGGCCGGCGTGTACGTCTTCGGCGGCGGCGTGAACGAGGGCGTGCCCGCAGTGCTGGTCGCGGCCGACGGCTCGGTCACTGAGGGCACCTACCCCGAGACCGCACAGCTCGACGGCGGCTTCACCGTGATCGAGGCGCCGACGCGCGCCGAGGCCGAACGGTGGGCGACGAAGACCGCAGCCGCGTGCCGGTGCTCACAAGAGCTCCGCGAGTTCCAATACGATCCCCTGGTCTGAGCGTTGCGGCTCGACCCGACTCTGGAGGCATGGTGGCAGTTCGCGTTGACCTCAACATCTCGCTCGACGGCTTCGCGACGACGACCGACCAGACCCCCGAGAACCCGTTCGGTGAGGATTGGGCTCGGCTGACCAAGGCGTATGTCTCGACGAAGACGTTCCGCGAGCGCGTCATGCACGACACGTCTGGCGAGGGCACGACCGGCGTCGATGACAGATACGGGAAGGCGTACTTCGAGGGCATCGGCGCCGAGATCATGGGCGCCGGCATGTTCGGCTTCCACGACAACCCCGACGACCCGGGCTGGCAGGGCTGGTGGGGCGACGAGCCTCCGTTCCACGCGCCCGTCTTCGTGCTGACCCACCGCGCGCCGCGCCCGTCGATCGAACTGGTCGGCACCACCTTCCACTTCCTGTCTGCGACGCCGCGCGAGGCGCTCGATCGCGCGCTGGAGGCCGCAGGCGATCAGGACGTCCGCATCGGCGGCGGCGTCTCAGTGGTGCGGGATTTCCTGAAGGCGGGCCTCGTCGATCAACTGCACGTGGGAATCGTGCCGATCCTGCTCGGCCGCGGCGGCAGCCTGTGGCAGGACCTCCGCGGACTGGAATCCGGCTACTCGGTGACATCAGAGACGGCCGAGAGCGGCGTCATCCACGTGACCTTCCGGCGGTAGGCGGCTGCAACGACAGCACTCCCCCGGTCCGCTGAGCGGAAATGAGTCGCTATGCAGAACGAATCGGCGCAGGCATCCGTTTTATCGACCCAAATCCGCATATCGACACGGATGCTTCGCGCTACACGTTGAAGCGGAACTTAGACGAGTGATCACGCAGGATCAGGTAAGCCCTGTTTAGATGACTTGACCTGGCCTTTTGCCTGCGCCTAGATCACATAGGGTCACTTACGATCACGTACGATTGCGGACTTTTTGCGGACTGGATCGGCCTGCGCCAGGCTGCGTCGAGGAGCGTTTCCGGTGCGCGTGAAATGATCGATCAGCGGGCAGGAGTCAGCTGCCGCTTGTCTCAGGCACAGCCATACCGGCCGAGCTTGTCGCCGCCGTGCGGCTCCGCTGAGACCTCCCGAAGCACCAACCGCTCGTGTGATTCTGGTCGTGACGATGCCGTGAGGAGCTGCTAGTGAAGGTCACAGTGCTGGGCGTTCCGGACAGCGCCGGCGCCTATTGCGTTGGAGTTGAGGACGGGCCCACCGCAGTACGTGAGGCCGGTCTGCTCGACGCTCTGGCCGGTGCCGGCCACGAGCTGAACGACGCGGGCGATCTCATCATGCGGCGGTGGAAGCCGGATCACGCCCACCCGCGTGCGCAGAACCTGCCCGACGAGGTCGATGCCGCACGAGAGCTGGCGGATGCGGCATCCGAGCTTCTTGAATACGGGGGGCGTCTCCTCGTCCTCGGCGGCAGCTGCCTCGTGGCGCTTGGGCTGAGCGCCGCGGTCGCGCGACACAGCGGACGTCCCCGGCTCGTCTACATCGACCGGCATCTTGATCTGAACACCCCCGCCAGCACCGAACAAGGGTCGCTGAGCTGGATGGGCATGGCCCACGCACTCCGCATCGAGGGCGCTGCCACGGAGCTGGCCGAAGCGTTCGGCCCGGATCCGCTGCTGATACCTGAGGAGCTGGTCTACCTCGGGGTGAGCGAGGGGCAGTCGACTGAGTGGGAGCGGCGACAGCGAGAGGTCCTGGCGGTTCCGCTCGTGCCGCAGTCCGAGCTGGTCGCCGATCCGGCAGCCGCCGCTCAACGGGCGCTGGGCCTACTTCCCGCCGGCCCCTTCGTCGCGCACGTCGATGTCGACGTGCTGGACTTCCTCGACGCTCCGCTGGCTGAGGACACCAACGGCGCCAACAGTGGCCCGACACTCGAGCAGTTGGGTATCGCGCTGCGCGAGTTGGCGCAGGCCCCGCACTGCCTCGGCCTCTCCGTGGGCCAGCTGAACCCGGCGCACGCCGACGCCGACCCGACGGCACTCCCGCGGCTCGTCGACGCGCTCACATTCGCATTCAGCAACTGAGCGCCGCACGCGCGCAAGCCGGTCACTCTGCGTGCGGAGCGACGCCGCAGGCAGCTCCTGCATCGCCGTAGTTTGTACCACTGCCCGTTCACCCCGCCCGGTGAAGGTGCCCGCAGAGGTACGTACCTCAACTGCGACATCGAAATGAAGACGCCGGACCATGACACGCAACATGATGGGGCGTAGGGCGAGATGGTCGAGAAGTCGGCGAGCTACGTCATTGAATGGGATAAGCAAAGTGCGGATGCACGCAGGCACCATTTCCGGTGAACCGAAGAATTGCCCGGGGCGCAAGGGATGCCGTGACAACCGGGTTACGTCCCCGAACACGACATTTCTGACGGATGCGCGCCAAAAGACGAATCGATGTGCAACGTGCTGGTGAGAGGGATCACCGCAATGTCAGCAGCCGGATCTAGGGTCGCTCGCGGGGCGGTGAATGGGCCGGGGATTGGCGGGTCCACGTCAACGGAAGGAGCGAAGGATGGCGAGCATCAAGCAACGCCCTGACGGCTCCTGGAGAGCTCGCTACCGCGACGACGCGCACAAGGAGCACTCGCGGCACTTCGCCACGAAGCGCGAAGCTCAACGCTGGCTCGACGAGATCACGACCTCCGTTGTCACGGGCCGATATGTGGACCCGAAAGCGGGCACGATCACGCTCGCGCAGTACTACGCCGACTGGTCACAGCGCCAGGTGTGGGCGTCCGGCACCACCGTCGCGATGAACCTCGCCATGCGCAGCTGCAGCTTCAAAGACATCGAGCTGCGTCGCCTCAGCCGCTCGCACGTCGAAGCGTGGGTGAAAGAGATGTCGACGCGCGGGCTCGCGCCGGGGACCATCAAGACGCGGGTCAACAACGTGCGCAGCGTGATCCGGGCGGCCGTGCGCGACCGCCGGATCCCCGACGACCCGTCGGCGGGCGTGCCGCTCCCCCGCCTGCGGCGTTCCGAAGCGTCGATGCGCGTGCCGACTCCCGACGAGGTGGGGGCGCTCCTCGGGGCCGCTGGCTGGCACTTCCGGCCGTTCATCGCGCTGTGTGCGTTCGCGGGCCTGCGCCTCGGCGAAGCGGCCGGAGTCCAGCTCGGCGATATCGACTTCCTGCGCCGCACGATCCACGTTCGTCGGCAGGTTCAGCGCAACGCTCCTGGCGCGGTCGCGATCTCTGCACCGAAGTACGGATCCGAACGCGACGTCTATGCCGCGGACGAGCTGCTGACGCTGCTCAGCGAGCACTTCGCCGAATTCGGCACCTTCGGCGCCAGCCGGTGGCTCTTCATGGGCCAGAACGGCCAGCCACCGCATCAGAACACCGTCGGCCACTGGTGGCGCACCACCCTCAAGGCGGCGGGAATCGATGGGCTGCGTCTGCACGATCTGCGGCACTTCTACGCGTCCGGGCTGATCGCTTCCGGGTGCGACGTCGTCACCGTTCAGCGCGCGCTCGGGCACGCGCGCGCCACGACAACCCTCAACACCTACAGCCACCTCTGGCCGACCGCCGAGGACCGCACGCGCGCCGCGGCCGGCGCGCTCGTCACGAGTGCGCTCGCGTCCGTGACGAAAGGCGAGAGCCGCTCGAGCTGAGGTCTCAGCGGCGCGGATGCAGGGTCAGTCCGCGCGCGCCCAGTTCGATGAAGTCCGCCTCGTCGAACGCCGCGATGATCGCCGCGTGGTGGGCCGAGACGTGGGCGAGGAGATCTCGGTTGCGCAGGTTCCCGAGGGTGACATACAGCAGCCGCTCGGGGTGCCCACCGGTTTCGTGAGCGTGGCGGAAGTCGCTGTCCTTTGTGACGACGACGCGATCCTCCGCGTCGGCCAACGCAGTGATCTCTGAATCCGATGTGTCGCCGGAACGTGGCAGGTCTTTGACATGAATCGCATCGTGACCGAGGTCGTTCAAGCGCACTTGAAGGATGCGCGGCAGCTGCGCATCGACGATGAACTTCATCACCGGCAGGGCCGCGCCGTCAGGCGACGAACGACAGCACCTTCGTGCCGCCGGCGACTGAGGCTGCGTACTCGAGCGCTGCGAGCACATCGTCGCGCGTGAGCTCGTCGTACTCGGAGAGCAGCTCGTCGATGGTCTCGCCGGCGGCGAGGAGTTCGAGGATGACCTGCACCGTGACGCGCGTGCCGCGGATGCGCGGCTTGCCGTGCACGACCTCCGGATCGACGGCGATCCGGTCGAGGCGGCTGGCGGTGGCGGTCATGTCCTCAGTTTCGCACGATCACCGCCTGAATCGAGAGGTTCCACAGCTACCGGCATCCGGACTTCTGCGGACTTTTTGCGGACTAGCTGCGGACTGACTCGGCCAACTTCCCCGTAATTCCGCGGTTTTCCGGGCCTAATGCACCCGCGCTACACGTTGAAGCGGAACTCGACCACGTCGCCGTCGGCCATCACGTAGTCCTTGCCCTCGAGGCGCGCCTTGCCGTGCGCACGCGCCTCAGCCACCGACCCGAGCTCGACCAGGTCCTCGAACGAGATCACCTCGGCCTTGATGAAGCCCTTCTCGAAGTCGGTGTGGATCACCCCGGCCGCCTGCGGCGCCTTCGCGCCCTTGCGGATCGTCCATGCGCGGGCCTCCTTCGGGCCGGCAGTCAGATACGTCTGCAGGCCGAGGGTGTCGAAGCCGACGCGAGCG
The DNA here is from genome assembly GCF_039538145.1 of Gryllotalpicola daejeonensis. Classification (NCBI taxonomy): domain Bacteria; kingdom Bacillati; phylum Actinomycetota; class Actinomycetes; order Micrococcales; family Microbacteriaceae; genus Gryllotalpicola; species Gryllotalpicola daejeonensis. The sequence goes on from NZ_BAABBV010000001.1 coordinate 1,208,352, forward strand.
AGCTGGTCGAGGCCCGACTCCTCCTGGCCGGTCGACTGCAGTAGCTCGAGCGCCTCGTCGGCAGGAAGGTCGATCAGCTCCGACTCGATCTTGGCATCGAGGAAGACGGCCTTGGCCGGGGCGACCAGCTCTTCCAGGGCAGCCTTGCGCGAGGCATCCGTCAGCACGCTCTCGTCCACGTTGAAGACGTAGATCACCGGCTTCGCGGTGAGCAGCCCGAACTCGCGCAGTGCGGCGAGGTCGATGCCGGGCGCGTGCGAGAGCACCTTGCCCTCCGACAGCGCGGCGATGGCGTCGTTGACCGCCACGAGCACGGCAGGGTCGGTCTTCTTCCCGCGCACCTCTTTCTCAATGCGCGGCTGCGCCTTCTCGAGGGTCTGCAGGTCGGCGAGGATCAGCTCGGTGTTGATCGTGTCGAGGTCGCCGCGCGGGTCGACGGCGCCGGCCACGTGCACGACGTCGTCGTCGGTGAAGCCGCGCACGACCTGCGCGATGGCGTCGGCTTCGCGAATGTTCGCGAGGAACTGGTTGCCGAGCCCCTCGCCCTCCGAGGCGCCCTTCACGATGCCGGCGATGTCGACGAACGACACGGTCGCCGGCACGATGCGCTCGGAGTGGAAGAGCTCCGCGAGCTTCTGCAGCCGCGGGTCGGGCAAATTGACGACGCCCACGTTCGGCTCGATCGTCGCGAACGGATAGTTTGCCGCGAGCACGTCGTTCTTGGTCAGCGCGTTGAAGAGGGTCGACTTGCCGACGTTCGGGAGACCGACGATTCCGATAGTGAGAGCCACGTGTAGCGATTTTACGTTGCGGATGCCTCCGTGCCGGTCGCCCTGCCTACGCTGATCCTCGTGGCATCCTCACGTTCGCTCAGGCTGGGCGGCCGCCCCGGCCTCGGCGCCGGGCTCACCGCCGGCATCGGCGCGAACGTCATCTGGGCCACCGCGTTCTTCGTCGGGCTGATCACGCCGCCTGCCGTGCCGCCGATCGCGCTGGCCGTCGGGCGCTACACGGTGTTCGGACTGATCGCCCTCGCGCTTCTCCCCCGCGCCGGGCGCGCGCTGCGATCGCTCGGCCCGCGCGAGTGGTTCACGGCCCTGGTCTTCGCGGCGATCGGCAACGTCGGGCAGTTCGTGCTGGTGCTGCTCTCGGTGCGGCTGGCCGACGGCGCGACCTCCGACATCGTCTACGGAGTGCTGCCCGTCGCACTCGCCATCTGGGGCAATCTCAAGCGCCGCGAGGTGCCCATGCGCCGCCTCATTGCGCCGATCGCGCTCACGATCGTGGGCATCCTGCTGCTGTCGGGCGAGTCGTTCGTCGGGCATCACATCGCGCGGCCGGCGCCGTATGCTCTCGGCGTCGCGCTGTCTCTCCTCGGCATGCTCGGCTGGGCCTGGTATGCAGAGGCGAATGCGACATTCCTCGAGCGGCATCCGCATGTCTCGTCCCATGATTGGGCGGCAGCAGTGGGTATCGGATGCCTGCCCCTCGCTCTCCTGCTGATTCCGGCGGCCGCCGCGCAGCACCGGGAGCAGCCCGCCATGTCCGCGGTCGACTGGGTGTGGCTCATCGCCGTGAGCGTCGCGATCGGCATCCTCTTGTCGTGGGTCGCGACGATCCTCTGGAACGTCGCGTCGATCGCCCTTCCGGTGTCGCTGGCGGCTCAGCTCATCGTCGGCGGCACGATCGCCGGCGTCATCATGGTGCACCTCGTCACGCTGACGCTGCCGAACTGGTGGGAAGTCGCGGGCCTCGTCGTCTCGACCGCGGGCGTGCTGCTCGCGGTGCGGGTCACGCTGCCTCGACGCGAGGCCGAGGCATCCGTGACCCCGATGGCGGGCATCAGCCCCGCCGATAGCGGAACGCCTGCGTGACATACGGCAACGCGATCTTGCCGTTCTTCTCGATCTCGGGATGACTGTCGAGCACGTCCTCGACGGCACACAGCACCCGCGTCTGTGTTGCCGAGTCCTTTACGAGGAAGTGGCTGCGCGAGCGCACCAGGGTCAGCAGCGCGGCACGATCGAGCTGCTGAGTCCACGTCACCTCAAGCGTCTCGCCCGGCTCGAACGGTGCGCCGACCCCGTGATCCTCTGCCGTCTTGGCGACGAAGGCGTCGTTGGATTCCATGGCCTCGCCGAACTCGCGCACCCAGTCGACCCGCTCGTCGCGGCTGTTCCAGATGAGGCCCAGGGTTCCGCCCGGCTTCAGCACGCGCGCGACCTCGCGCACGGCCTGAGCGGTGTCGACCCAGTGCCAGGCCTGGGCAACGGTGACCGCGTCGACGCTCTCATCGGAAAGCGGCAGGCGCTCGGCGCTCCCCAGCAAAGTCTCGACGCGAGGAACCTTCTCTCGCAGCACCTCGAGCATCTGGGCGCTGGGATCGACGGCGACGAGGTCGCGGCCTGCTCGCGGCAGCAGCCGCGTGAACTTCCCTGTGCCCGCGCCGACATCAAGCACACGGCGCGCGCTCGCCGGGACGAGCCACTCAACGGCCTCGGCCGGATACCCGGGGCGCGATTCCTCGTAGATTCGAGCGGCGGCATCGAAGCTGCGCGCATGTTCTTCTTTGCTGGGGCGGGCTTCGGGGGTGTCACTGACCACGGTCTCATCTTGGCGTGCGAGCATGGGGCACGTGGCACTGGACTTCACCGCGATCGACTTCGAGACGGCGAACTCCTCTGGCGCCTCCGCCTGCAGCGTCGGGCTCGTGAAGGTGCGCGGCGGTCGGGTGGTCGATCGCGCGTACTGGCTCATCCAGCCGCCGGCCGGCCACGACGAGTTCCTCGAGTGGAACACGCGCATTCACGGCATCCGCGCCTCCGATGTCGTCGGTGCGCTGACGTGGGCGCAGCAGCTGCCCGATCTGGTCGCGTTCGCCGAGAACGACGCGTTCGTCGCTCACAACGCGGGTTTCGACATGGGCGTGATCCGCAAGGCGTGCGAGGTGACGGGGCTCGCCGTTCCGCCCGCCGCGTATGTCTGCAGCCTGCAGGTCGCGCGAAAGACCTACAACCTGGATTCCTACCGCCTGCCGTCCGCGGCGATGGCCGCCGGTTTCGAGGATTTCGAGCACCACAATGCCGCAGCGGATGCCGAAGCCTGCGCCGCCATCATGGTGCACGCCGCCCGCCGTCACGGCGTCGACGACCTGATCGCCCTCGCGCGCGCCTGCGCGATCAAGGTCGGTCGCCTCGGCGCGCCGGCTCGCGCGGCCGCGTAGCGCCTCGGCAACTGCGTCCGTTCGGCGCGAATGTGCCCGGTAGGGCGGACACAACTGCGCCGTTCGGGCACAGCAGCGTGCCGTACGGCGACGGAGGCCGCCGCGCCTCGACCGTGATGTCGGTGGTGCTCGCAAGACTGACGGCATGGACTTCCTGCTGCCCCTGATCATCGGCCTCATGGTCGGCGCCGGCATCGGCGCGCTGGCCGTGCTCGCCCTGCGTCGAACTCCGATCGCCGACGACGCGGCCGGCGAGCTGCGCGTCGAACTCGCCGCTGCCGAGGCGACGGTCTCGGCGCTGCGCGAGCAGCTCGCCGCCCAGCGCGAGACGGCCGAGCAGCTGCGCGCCGACCAAGCCGCGCGCGAGGCTCGCGACCGGCAGCAGAATCAGGTGCTGCAGGCGCTGGCACCGGTGAGCAAGAGCATCGGCGAGATGAAGAGCCGCGTCGAGGCGCTCGAGACGCAGCGCGCCGAGCAGCATGGTGCACTTGAGCAGCAGCTGCGATCGGCTCTCGAGTCCGAAGAGCGGCTGCGGGCGACCGCCGAGTCGCTGGCATCCGCACTGCGGTCCAACAGCACGCGCGGCGTCTGGGGTGAGACCCAGCTGCGCAGCGTCGTCGAGGCCGCCGGGCTGCTCGAGCGCGTCGATTTCGACACGCAGGCGAACATCACGGCCGACTCAGGGGCGAGGCGCCCCGACATGGTGGTGCACCTGCCGGGGGGCAAGAACATCGCGGTCGACGCGAAGGTGCCCTTCAACGCCTATCTCGAGGCGAGCGCCATTCCCGCGACGGCCGCCGGCGCGGAGGGCGCGCGCCGGGCCGAGCTGCTCAAAGACCACGTGAAAGCCGTGCGCGAGCACATCACGGCACTCGGCACGAAGGGTTACTGGAGCGGGCTCGACAACGCCCCCGAGATGACGATCGCGTTCATTCCGAGCGAGTCCCTGATCTCGTCCGCGCTCGAGACCGACCCCGCGCTGCTCGAGTTCGCCTTCGCGAAGCGCGTCGCGCTCGCGTCGCCTGTCACGCTGTGGTCGGTGCTCAAGACCGTCGCTTTCAGCTGGCAGCAAGACGTGCTGACCCACGAGGCGAAGACGCTGTTCGACCTGAGCCGCGAGCTCTACACGCGCCTGTCCAAGACCGCAGAGCACGTCGAGAAGCTCGGTCGGGCGATCAAGAGCACGGTGAACAACTACAACGGCTTCGTCGGCAGCCTCGAGCGGCAGGTGCTGCCGACCGCGCGCAAGATCGGGGCGCTGAACGAAGACGAGTTCATCGCCGCGCCCGAGCCTCTGGAAGAACCCGTGCGCGAGCTCGCGGCGCCGGAGCTCGTCGCCGAGCTCGAGGCCGCTGACGCGCAGGCATCCGTTCTCGTTCACGCAGAGCTTCTGTCTGAGCGCGACTGACGCGGCCCTAGACTGACCAGCAAACAGGCCCGCTTGCCAGAGGAGACACGATGCCCGTCGCAACCCCCGACCAGTACGCCGAGATGCTCGACAAGGCGAAGGCAGGCGGCTTCGCCTACCCGGCCTTCAACGTGTCGTCCTCGCAGACCATCAACGCGGTTCTGAAGGGTCTGGCCGACGCCGAGTCCGACGGCATCCTGCAGGTCACGACCGGTGGCGCCGACTACTTCGCGGGCCAGTCCGTCAAGGCGCGCGCGACCGGCGCACTGGCGATGGCGCGGTTCGCGACCGAGGTCGCGAAGTCCTACGGCATCACCGTCGCGCTGCACACCGACCACTGCCCGAAGCCCGCGCTCGACGACTTCCTGCTGCCGCTGCTCGCGGCCAGCGAAGAGCAGGTCAAGGCCGGCGGCGAGCCGATCTTCCAGTCGCACATGTGGGACGGCTCGGCGGTGCCGCTCGACGAGAACATCTCCATCGCCCAGGACATGCTGAAGCGCACCAAGGCGATCAACGCAATCCTCGAGGTCGAGATCGGCGTCGTCGGCGGCGAGGAAGACGGCGTCAAGCACGAGGGCACCAACGAAGCCCTGTACACGACGGTCGGCGACGTGACGAAGGCCGTCGAGGCGCTCGGCCTCGGCGAGAACGGCCGCTACATCGCCGCCCTCACCTTCGGCAACGTGCACGGCGTCTACAAGCCCGGAAACGTGAAGCTGCGCCCCGAGCTGCTGGGCGAGATCCAGGCGGGCATCGCCGAGAAGTTCGGCCACGGCCCGAAGCCGCTCGACCTCGTCTTCCACGGCGGCTCCGGCTCGTCCGCGGAGGAGATCGCCGAGGCCGTCAGCAACGGTGTCATCAAGATGAACATCGACACCGACACCCAGTACGCGTTCACGCGCTCGATCGCCGGCTACATGCTCTCGAACTACGACGGCGTGCTGAAGATCGACGGCGAGGTCGGCGACAAGAAGAAGTACGACCCGCGCGCCTGGGGCAAGGTCGCCGAGGCCGACATGGCCAAGCGCGTGGTCGAAGCCACTCAGCAGCTCGGCTCGGCCGGCAAGGCCCACCAGTAGCGCTCAGCGCGCCTTACTGCTCGGCGGGCGGCTTCGATTGCCAGCGGTACACGTTCGTGTTCCGCTGCACGAAGCCGCTCGTCTGGTAGAGGTGGTTCGCCGCCTCGCGGTCGGGCCGCGAAGTCAGGTCGATCGTGCGCACGTGGAAGCGCGCGTTCGCCTCGTCGATGAGGTGATTGAGCAGCAGTCGCGACAGCCCGTGACCGCGCGCCGACTCGTCGACGACGACGTCGTCGATGTGGGCGCGGATGCCGGTGGGGATCGGATACACGACGAGGGATGCCGCACCGACGATCCTGCCGTCGAGCCGCGCCAGGTACAGGTGCGTCGCGTCACTGGCCACGATCGCCTTGACGACCTCGACGTTGTAGACCGCGGTCGACGACAGCGCGGGCAGCAGCCTCTCGATGGTCTCGGCCAGCTCGTCGCTGAACTCGGTCACTTCCTCGATGGTGATGTCGGGCATGCGGCGAGGCTACCGAACCGGAATCAGGTCGGCGATCCCGTCTCGCCCGGTGTCGGGAAGAGGTGCATCAGCTCGGGGTTCTCGCCGAGCGCGATCACGATCAGCGCGACGGCGAGCAGAGTCGCGACGATACCCGCGACGAGCGGAATCCAGAACGCCACCCGGCCGGCGCGGATCGCGCGAAGGGACGCGAACAGCGCGATGAGCCACACGACCGCGTAGGCGACCGCGGCGGCCACCCACACCCAGCTCGGCAGCGAGGTCATGAGCTGACCCTCATCGCCACCCAGAAGGTCGGCGCTCTGACGCATGGCCGCACCGCCGTCGATGGCGTTGAACACCATGGACAGCACGTTGTAGAAGCCGAAGCCGAGCAGCAGGAACGTGACCAGTCGGTCGCCGAACCCGACACGTGCGGGCTGCTGCGGCGGGCGCGACTCCTCCCGAGGCCAGTGGTACGGCGGCGGGGCGCCCGGGCCGGGCTGATGCTGTACGCCGCCCGGGTGGTACGCGCCTGGTACGGGCGGCGGGGCTGAGGCATCCGGCTCGGCCTTGGCCGCCTCGAATCCCTCGAGCTGCCACTCCGCCGGCTGCTTGATCGCCGCGCGCTGCTCTTCGGGCGTCGCGTATTCGCCGTAGGCGGGGCGCGGCGGACGCGGTGCGTCGTGGTCGCTCATCGGTGGCGCCCGCCCAGCGCGCGGGCGTCGCGGTTGCCCGAGGTGTCGGTGCGCAGCTCGCGCGGCAGCGAGAACATCAGGTCCTCTTCGGCGGTCTGCACGGTCTGCACGTCGGCGTAGCCCGCCTGAGCGAGGTCCTCGAGCACCTCCTGCACGAGCACCTCTGGCACCGAGGCGCCGCTCGTCACGCCCACGGTCTCGGCGCCGTCGAGCCACTCCTGCTGCACCTCGCTCGCGTAGTCGACGCGATAGGCGGCCTTCGCGCCGTTCTCGAGCGCGACCTCGACGAGCCGCACCGAGTTCGACGAGTTCGCCGAGCCGACGACGATCACGACGTCGGCCTCCTGTGCGACCTTCTTGATCGCGACCTGGCGGTTCTGGGTGGCGTAGCAGATGTCGTCGCTAGGCGGGTCCTGCAGGGCGGGGAAGCGCTCGCGCAGGCGCCGCACGGTCTCCATCGTCTCGTCGACCGAGAGCGTGGTCTGCGACAGCCAGACGACCTTCTCGGGGTCGCGCACCACGACGTGGTCCGCCTCTTCCGGGCTGTTGACGACGGTCACGTTGTCGGGCGCCTCGCCGGCGGTGCCCTCGACCTCTTCGTGGCCGGTGTGGCCGATCAGCAGGATCTCGAAGTCATCGCGTGCGAAACGCACGGCCTCGCGGTGCACCTTGGTCACGAGCGGGCAGGTCGCGTCGATGGCACGCAGGCCGCGATCGGATGCCGCCTGCACGACGGCCGGGGCGACACCGTGGGCACTGAAGACGACGTGGGCGCCCTCCGGCACCTGGTCGACCTCGTCGACGAAGATCGCGCCCTGCTGCTCGAGGGTCGCGACGACGTGCTTGTTGTGGACGATCTGCTTGCGCACGTAGACGGGTGCTCCGTAGCGCTCGAGCGCCTTTTCCACAGCCACGACGGCACGGTCGACTCCTGCACAGTAGCCCCGCGGGGAGGCCAGCAGAACCCGCTTATGTCCGGGGCCGGGGATATTCTTGAGCCGCCCGCCGGCGCCCGCGACGCGGGGCATGCCGAGGCTGATCGAAGAGTCGCTCACGCCGTTCAGTTTAGGTCGGCGGGTGCATTCAACCTGGGAAGAGGTCGTTCATGGCAGCGTTCACGCCCGAGGCCCCGCCGACCCTCGAGTCGCCGTGGCCCGTCGCGCTGCTGTCCAGCAAGATCAAGCAGTACATCGACCGTCTCGGCACCGCGTGGGTCGAGGGCGAGCTCACCCAGTGGAACGTGCGCGGCGGCAACGTCTACGGCAAGCTCAAAGACCTCGAGGTCGACGTCACGATCAGCATCAACGTGTGGTCGTCGGTCGCCTCCCGCCTCGATGCCGACTTCAAGCAGGGCGACCGCGTGATCGCTGCGGTGAAGCCCGACTACTGGGTCAAGGGCGGCACCCTCTCGATGCAGGTCTACGACCTGCGGCACGTCGGCCTCGGCGACCTGCTCGAGCGTCTCGAGCGGCTGCGGCGCCAGCTCGCGTCAGAGGGGCTGTTCGAGCAGGCGCGGAAGAAGCCGCTGCCCTTCCTGCCCCACCTGATCGGGCTGGTCACCGGCAAAGACTCCGACGCAGAGAAAGACGTCAAGAAGAACGCGCTGCTGCGGTGGCCTGCCGTGCAGTTCCGCACCGTCTATGCCGCGGTGCAGGGCGAGCGCTCTGCGGCCGAGGTGACGGCGGCGATCACCCAGCTCGACGCAGACCCCGAGGTCGACGTGATCATCGTCGCCCGCGGCGGCGGCGACTTCCAGAATCTGCTGCCGTTCAGCGATGAGACGCTGGTGCGCACCGCCGCCGCGACGCGCACCCCGCTCGTCTCGGCGATCGGCCACGAGAACGACCGCCCGCTGCTCGACGAGGTCGCCGACCTGCGCGCCTCGACCCCGACGGACGCCGCGAAGCGGGTCGTCCCCGACGTCGCGGAAGAGCTCGTGCGCGTGCAGCAGGCGCGCACTCGCATGCAGCAGCGCATCACCCACCACATCAACATCGAGATCGACCGCATCGCGCAGCTGCGCAGCCGGCCGGCGCTCGCGACCACCAGCTGGATCGTCGACACCCGGTCGGAAGAGGTCACGCGATATGTGGCGCGGGGCGCAGAGCTGGCGGCGCGCACGATCGAGCGGGCTGAGACATCCGTTCGCGAACTGGCCGCGCGCCTGCGCACGCTGTCGCCGCAGTCCACACTCGATCGCGGCTACGCGATCGTCCAAGCTGGCGGCCACGTGGTGAAGAGCCCGGATGCAGCGCCCGACGGCACCCCCCTGGTGATCACCCTCGCCGACGGCGCTCTCGACGCGGTCTCGGGCGGCGCGCGCGAGCGCCCCTGACGACACCGCACTCACCCAGCCGACTGCCCAGAGGAGCCACTTAGAATGAACGCCGTGCCCACCCCGGAAGCCGCGAGCGACGTCTCCGCTCTCTCCTATGAGCAGGCGCGCGACGAGCTCGTGCGGGTCGTCAGCGAGCTCGAGCAGGGCAACGCCAGCCTCGAGCAGTCGCTGCAGCTGTGGGAGCGCGGCGAGGCCCTCGCCCGCCGCTGCGAAGAGTGGCTGATCGGTGCGAAGGCGCGCCTCGACGCCGCCCGCCTCGGGCAGCGGGCGCAGCAGACCCCGACGCAGACAGGCGGCGACGAGTTCTAGATGAGTGACAACAGACCGGCGGGCCGCGTCGTCGCCGAGCTCGGGCGCCCAGAGACGCCCGCCGAGACCGCGGCGCGCAAGGCCGAGTCGAGCCGGCTGCACCGCCAGCGGCAGACCGTCAACAACCTCGTCTACTCGCTGATCGCGACGCTCGGCATCGTCCTCGTGATCGTGTTGCTCGTGCCGCGTAACAGCCCGGGCACCGTCGGCAAGCCCGTCGACTGGAAGTCCGTCGCGGCGCAGGGCACGGGTACGGAGCCCGACTCGCTGCTCTCCCCTGACCTCCCCAAGGGCTGGTCCGCGAACGCCGCCGAACTGCGCACCGGCGGTGCCGCCGACATCGACGACTGGCACATCGGCTTCATCGCCCCCGACAAGCAGTACGTCGGGCTCGACCAGGGTTTCAAGGCCGACGACACCTGGGTCGTGACCGAGGTCGACAGCATCCGCGCCACCGGGTCGCAGACGATCGACGGCGTGAAGTGGGTCGTCTACGACAACCGAGCCGACTCGTCTGCCAACGTGACGTACGCGCTCGTCACGACGCACGGCTCGAGCACCGTGGTGCTCGCCGGTACGGCGGCCCCCAAGTACTTCGACACGGTCGCACGCGCTCTGAGCCCGCAGCTCGGGGCGCCCCAATCAGACGGGAGCACGAACTGATGAGCACGCCGACCCCGGCAGAGGCCTGGCAGACCCTTCTCGACGGCAACCGCCGCTTCGTCGCCGGAACTCCGCAGCGGCCGAATCAGAACGTCGAGCGCCGCCACGAGCTCACCGAGGGGCAGCACCCCATGGTCGCGATCTTCGGGTGCAGCGACTCGCGTCTGGCTGCCGAGATCATCTTCGACCTCGGCCTCGGCGACGCCTTCGTCATCCGCAACGCCGGCCAGGTGGCATCCGACTCTGCTATCGGCTCGCTCGAATACGCCGTCTGCGTGCTCGGCGTTCCGCTCATCCTCGTGCTGGGCCACGACGCATGCGGCGCGGTGCGCGCGGCGATCGATTCGCAGGCGACGGATGCCCCGAGCCTGACCCCCAAGATCGAGAAACTCATCGGCCCGATCGTTCCGGCGGTGCGCCGGGTGGCGCGCGCCCGCGGCACCGAGCCGCTCGACACCGCCTCGATCGATGCGGGCGAGGTCGGCCGCGAGCACCTGCGTGACACGATCACCGACCTGCTGACCGGCAGCGAGCTCATCAGCCGCAAGGTCGTCGACGGCACCGTCGGCATCGTCGGCGCCAACTACCGCTTGCACGAGGGCACGGCGGTGCCCGACGTGCTCATCGGCCTGCCGTCCTAGGCGCAGGCATCCACCACCACGCAATACAAAGGGAAGTGCACACCGAAGTGACGACCGAAACCGACGCCGATTACCGCATCGAACACGACACCATGGGCGAGGTGAGGGTTCCTCGCAACGCGCTCTACGCCGCGCAGACGCAACGCGCCGTCGAGAACTTCCCGATCAGCGGCCGCACCCTCGAGCCCGCCCAGATTGCCGCGCTTGCCCGCATCAAGAAGGCCGCGGCGCTCGCCAACAAGGAGCTCGGCACCCTCGATGGGCAGATCGCCGACGCGATCGCCTGGGCCGCCGATGAGGTCATCTCGGGCAAGTACGACGGCGAGTTCCCGATCGACGTGTACCAGACGGGCTCCGGCACGTCGTCGAACATGAACATGAACGAGGTGCTCGCCACCCTCGCCTCCGGCCGCCTGGGCAGCCCGGTGCACCCGAACGACCACGTGAACGCCTCGCAGTCGTCGAACGATGTGTTCCCGACCTCGGTTCATATCGCGGTCACGAGCGCGCTCATCGACCAGCTCATCCCGGCGCTCGACCACCTCGCGGTCGCGTTCGAAGAGAAGGCCGAGTTGTGGAAGGACGCCGTGAAGGCGGGCCGCACCCACCTGATGGATGCCACTCCGGTCACCCTCGGCCAGGAGTTCGGCGGCTACGCCGCCCAGCTGCGCTACGGCATCGAGCGCGTCAACTCGGCGCTCCCCCGCGTCGCGGAGGTGCCCCTCGGCGGCACGGCGGTCGGCACGGGCATCAACACGCCCCTCGGCTTCCCGCAGAAGGTCATCGAGCTCATCGTGAACGAGACCGAGCTGCCGATCACCGAGGCGCGGAACCACTTCGAGGCGCAGGCGAACCGCGACGGACTCGTCGAGGCCTCCGGCGCGCTGCGCACGGTCGCCGTGTCGCTCACGAAGATCGCGAACGACCTGCGCTGGATGGGCTCCGGCCCGAACACCGGCCTCGGCGAGCTGCACATTCCCGACCTGCAGCCGGGCTCGTCGATCATGCCGGGCAAGGTCAACCCCGTGATCCCCGAGGCCACGCTGATGGTCGCCTCGCGGGTGATCGGCAACGACGCGACCATCGCGTGGAGCGGCGCCTCCGGCGCCTTCGAGCTCAACGTCGCCATCCCGGTGATGGGCTCGGCGCTGCTCGAGTCGATCCGCCTGCTGTCGAACGTCACCCGCGTCCTCGCGGACAAGACCGTGCGCGGCCTCGAGGCCGACCTCGAGCGCGCACGCTTCCTCGCCGAGGCATCGCCCTCGATCGTGACCCCGCTCAACAAGCTCATCGGCTACGAGGCCGCGGCGAAGATCGCCAAGTACTCGGTCGCCGAGGGGCTCACCATCCGTGAGGCCGTCATCAAGCTCGGCTACGTCGAGCGCGGCGAGATCACCGAGGCGCAGCTCGACGAGAAGCTCGACGTGCTGTCGATGACGCACCCCTAACGCACCTGCCGCGCCGCCGCTTTCGGCTCGAACCGCAAGGTTTTTCAGCCGAAAGCGGCGGCGCAGTGCTGTGTCGGCCCCGGCACAGCACGAGGGCCTCGGAGGTCTCTCCGGGGCCCTCGGCGTTGCCGTGAATGTACTACTCCAGAAGCTCCGTCACCAGCGCCGAAATCGCAGAGCGCTCCGAGCGGGTCAGTGTGATGTGGCCGAACAGCGGGTGTCCCTTCAGGGTCTCGATCACCGAGGCGACCCCGTCGTGCCGTCCGACGCGCAGATTGTCGCGCTGCGCGACGTCGTGCGTGAGCACGACCCGCGAGTTCTGACCGACCCGTGAGAGCACCGTGAGCAGCACGTTGCGCTCAAGCGACTGAGCCTCATCGACGATCACGAACGCATCGTGCAGTGAGCGCCCGCGAATGTGCGTGAGAGGCAGGACCTCGAGGATGCCGCGATCGACGACCTCGTCGAGCACGTTGTCGGAGACCAGCGCGCCGAGGGTGTCGAACACCGCCTGGCCCCAGGGATTCATCTTCTCCTGCTGATCGCCGGGCAGGTAGCCGAGCTCCTGGCCGCCGACCGCGAACAGCGGGCGGAAGACCATGATCTTCTTGTGCTGCTGCCGCTCGAGCACGGCCTCGAGGCCGGCGCACAGGGCGAGCGCCGACTTGCCGGTGCCCGCACGGCCGCCGAGCGACACGATCCCGATCTCGGGGTCGAGCAGCATGTCGATCGCGAGCCGCTGCTCGGCCGAGCGGCCATGCAGCCCGAAGACGTCGCGGTCGCCGCGCACGAGGCGGATTTCACCTTCCCCAGTGACCCGCCCCAGCGCCGACCCGCGATCGGAATGAAGAACGAGGCTCGTGTTGACGGGAAGGCCGGCCGCGGCATCCGTCTCGAGCTCCTCGTGCTCGTACAGGTCGGCCATCTGCGACGCCGAGAGGTCGAGGTCGGCGAGCCCCGTGTAGCCCGAGTCGACCGCGAGCTCTGCGCGGTACTCCTCGGCGAGCAGGCCGATCGACGACGCCTTGACGCGCATCGGCATGTCCTTGGAGACCACCGTGACGTCGAGCCCGTCGTTCGAGAGGTTCATCGCGACCGCGAGAATGCGGGCGTCATTGTCGCCGAGCTGCATGCCCGACGGCAGCACCGTCATGTTCGAGTGGTTCAGCTCGACACGCAGGCTGCCGCCGTCACCGACGGGCACCGGGAAATCGAGCCGGCCGTGCTCGACGCGCAGGTCGTCGAGGTGCCTCAGCGCCTGACGCGCGAAGTAGCCGATCTCGGGGTCGTTCCGCTTGCCCTCGAGCTCGCTGATGACCACAACGGGGATGACCACCGAGTGCTCGGCGAAGCGGAAGATCGCTCGTGGGTCCGACAGCAGAACAGAGGTGTCGAGGACGAAGGTCCTCTCGGTCTGTCGCGTCTCGCTCGGCGATTCCCCCTTCTCGATCAAGCTCGGCTGTTTGGTCGAAACTGAAGCCACAACCACTCCCGTCCGGCGCGGGACTCGGCCCGCGCGCGGTTCACTTGAAGCGAAGTGGCCGCTTGGTCTCGAAGTGAACTTATGTGGCCACCTCGACCGGGCGCCGTGCCCGATGCGTCACAAGTTACGTCGCTGTAATTCGATCCGCTACCCCCGACACGCGTCACACGGGTAACAAGCGCGTAAACCGGCTCTCAGTACGTGCTGGCGTATGACGTCAGGGCGCCCCGCAGCATGGCGAGCGTCTCCTCCGTCGTGCCGGCGTGTGCCGACAGGCGCACCGAGCCGCCGCGCGAGCGCGCCGTGACGCCATGGTTGTGCAGACTGGCGGTCAGCTTGGTGAGCGACTCGGGCTCGGGCTCGAGAACCACGATTCCGGCGCGCTCATTCTCAGCGCGAGAGGATGCCACGGCGATGCCGTACTCGTCGGCGAGGTCGATCACGCGGGCGGCGCTGTCGGCGACCGCCGCGGAGATCTCGGGCACGCCGACCGCCGCGATCTCCTCGAGCGCCGAGGCGAGGCACGCCTGCGCGACGCGGTCGGGGTTGCTCACGGTGAAGGCCTTGGCCGAGTGCGAATAGGGCGGCACCGCATCCCACGGCTCGACCAGATCCGTGCCGGTCCAGCCGCTGAACACCGGCGTGATGTGCTCGATCGCGCGGGCCGACAGGGCCAGGAATCCCGTGCCCCAGCCCGCGCGCACCCACTTCTGGCCGCCGGTCGCGACCACGTCGGCGACTTCGTACGGCGCGTCGACCACTCCGAATCCCTGGATCGCGTCGACGATGAGCAGCCGGTCGCCGATCACTTGGCGGATGCCGTCGAGATCGACCACGTAGCCCGTGCGGGAGTCGACGAGTGAGACCGCGACGGCCGTGACCGAGTCGGTCAGCTGCTCGCGGATCTCGGACGGGGTGACCTTGCCGTGGTCGGTCTGCAGCCATACCGGGTTCACGACGTGCAGCGCCTCTGCGGCCCGCTGCACCGCGACGGGCAGGCTCGGGAACTCACCAGGCGACAGCAGGACATCGCCCGTGATGCCGAAGATCGCGTGCATCAGCCCCTGCGTCGTCGACGGCTGGAAGACGATCTGGTCGGCGGGAAATCCGGTGAGGGCGGATGCCGCGACCCGCACGCGCTCGTCTTCATGGCCGAGCTGCGCGAGTGCGCCGAAGCGCGCCCTGGCGAAGAGATCGGCGTGGGCGTAGAGCTCCTGCTGCACGGTCCGGGAGATCGGGCCGACGCTCCCGTAGTCCAGATAGCCCGGCTCTTCCAGGAACCCGGCCCGGTACTCGTCCAACGTCGTCACATGAACCTCCGGGTCAATTCTGACCGAACGAGAGGTTCCCGCCTAAATCCGCGGCCGGGGCTTGCGCCCGGCTGCGGCCCGGCTCACCCGCCGTAGCGGCGCTGTCGACGCGTGAAATCGCGCAGCGCGCGCAGGAAGTCCACCTCGCGCAGGTCCGGCCCGAGCGCCTCGACGAAGTAGAACTCGCTGTGCGCGCTCTGCCACAACATGAAGTCCGAGAGCCGCTGCTCACCCGAGGTGCGGATCACGAGATCGGGGTCCGGCTGGCCGCCGGTGTAGAGGTGCTCGCCGATGAGCTCAGGCGTGAGCGTCTCGGCGAGGTCCTCGAGCGAGCGCCCTGCGGCGTGGTGCTCGGCGACGATCGAGCGCATCGCGTCGGTGATCTCGGTGCGGCCGCCGTAGCCGACGGCGAGGTTCACGTGCAGCCCCGTGTTGTCGCGGCTCGCCTGCTCCGCCGTGCGCAGCGCTTCGGCGAGCGGGCCGGGCAGGCCGACATTGGTGCCGACGTGCTGCACCCGCCAGTTGCGGTGGCGCGACAGGTCGAGGGCGAGCCCGGCGATGATCTTCATCAGCGCATCGAGTTCGTCAGAGCTGCGGTTGGTCAGGTTGTCGGCAGAGAGCAGATAGAGCGTGACGACGCGGATGCCGAGCTCGTCGCACCATTCGAGGAACTCGATCATCTTGGCCGCGCCGGCCCTGTGTCCGTGCTCGACGGTCGTGTAGCCGACCTGGCGCGCCCAGCGCCGGTTGCCGTCGATGATCATCGCGACGTGGTGCGGCAGGGTTTCCGGGCCGGCTGCGGCGAGCGCTCGACGCAGGCGTCGCTGGTAGAGCCCATACAACACCCCACGGCCCGGGGCGGGGCGTCGATCGCTCACAGGCACAACTTACCGAAGTTCGTCTCAGCCTCTGCCGTTACGCTCGACCGCATGACGATCGCAGCGCCGCTCCCCCGCATTCCCGCCGTCGACGTCGAGCTCAAGCCGAGCTGGCGCGGCTGGATCCACGCCGCGACCACGCCACTCACCATCGCCGCCGGCATCGTGCTCATCTGCCTCGCCCACGGCGCGGCCGCCAAGACCGGCGCCGCGATCTTCATGGGCACCTCGATCCTGCTGTTCGGCAACTCCGCGCTCTACCACCGCTTCAACTGGGCTCCGCGCGCGAAACTCGCGCTCAAGCGCGTCGACCACGCCAACATCTTCCTGCTGATCGCCGGCACCTACACGCCCGTTGCGCTGACCATGCTGCCGCTCGTGTGGGAGGGCGTCCTCGTGCTCTCCGTCGTCTGGGCCGGTGCGATCGCCGGCGTCTTCTTCCGGGTCTTCTGGATCACGGCGCCCCGCTGGCTCTACGTTCCGCTCTATCTCGTGCTGGGGTGGGCGGGCGTCGCCGTGTGCGCGCTCTCGGGCTTCGACCCCTTCATCTCATCCGGCGCCATCGCCGCAGGCATCCTGATCGGCGCCGGCGGCCTGTTCTACACGCTGGGCGCGATCGTCTACGGCACCAAGTGGCCCGGACGCGCGGCCACGCACTTCGGCTTCCACGAGATCTTCCACGCCTTCACGGCCGCGTCCTTCGCGTGCCACTGGGCGGCGATGCTGGTGCTGGCGCTGCACCCGCCGTTCAACGCGTAGGTGTGCCGGAACCGTCGTCGGGGCGGTCCTCGGCCTGCGCGCGGGCCTCAGCGTCGAGCTTCTCGTTGACCTCGGCGCGGTAGCGCACGCGGCGGATGCGCCGCGTCATGTCGATGACCAGCAGCACGACGACGATCGCGACGCCGAAGAACGCGATGAAGCCCCACGGCCCCGGCGTCGTGACGTCTTCTGCGGGGATGCTGGGCGCGGGCGAGGGGGTCGCCGCCGCGAGCATGAGTGCTGAGAGGATCACGCGAGCTCCTCCTCGGGGATGCCGGCGAACAGATCGGTCTCAGGGGTCACTGCAGGAACTTTCGAATCGATGAGCTGGTAGTCGTCGGTCGCCCAGGCGGCACGCACGACCTCGTTGGGCCAGAAGAAGAACGGGCTGTCGGGCGCCACCTGGCTCGCATGCGAGCGCAGCGCGGCATCCTTCGCGTCGAGATAGTCGCCCACGTCGACGCGCGTGGTCGCGAGGAACGGCGTCTCGGTGAGCCAGCGGCGCATGTTCTCGAATTCGGCGATCAGCGGCGAATCCGGATGCTTCGCCACGAGCGCGTCGTACACCGCGCGCGTCTTCTGGTAGCTGAAGAGGCGGTCGAAGTAGTACTTCGGGATCTGCCACGGCTCGCCCGCGTCGGGGTAGCGCGAGGCATCCGCCGCGGCATCCCGCGCATACGCGGTGATCTCGTAGCTGCGGATGTGATCCGGGTGCGGGTAGCCGCCGTTCTCGTCGTAGCTGATGATCACGTGCGGCCGGAAGCGGCGGATGAGGCGCACGAGCGGCTCCGCAGAGATCTCGAGCGGAATGGTCGCGAACGACAGCGGCGGCAGCGGGTCGCCTTCTTCCGGCAGTCCCGAGTCGTAGTAGCCGAGCCAGCGGTGCTCGAAGCCGATCGCCGCCTGCGCCTGCGCCATCTCGACGCGACGCAGCCCGGCGAGATCGCGGTGCGCCATCGGGATGTCCTCGATGGCGGGATTGAGGATGCTTCCGCGCTGGCCGCCCGTGCAGGTGACGACCATGACCTCTGCGCCTTCGGCGAGGTAGCGCGCGTAGGTGGCCGCGCCTTTGCTGGACTCGTCATCGGGGTGGGCGTGCACCGCCATCAGCCGCTTGGCCACACACGGCCTCTCGTCGTACGGGAAGGGAACTCAGCTTCCGGCTCAGGAACGAGCCGTACTGTTTACCAAGACTACTTTCTTATGCGCCGCCCCTTCGGCGGCGCGAGGCCATGCGCCTCGCTTCACCCGCATTCCAAGGAGCGACATGCCCGACGGCGCGGCCCTCGCAGGGCGCTACGGCGATACCGCGAAGCGGCGCACCACGACCCGCTGGCTGCTGATCGGGCTCGGTGTCTTCATCGCCGTCGTGATGATCGCCTGGGCGATCTGGGGCTCAGGGCTGGGCGGGGCATCGTCGACCCTGCAGTACACCGCCACGGCGAGCGAGGCGGTCGACGGCTCGCACATGAAGGTGAGCTTCGCGGTCGACGCGCCGGCGAACACCGCGGTCTCGTGCGCCGTCGAGGCGCAGAACGTCGGCTTCACCGTCGTGGGCTACGACGTCGTGCACTTGAAGCCCACTCCGAAGACGCATCAGGTCGTCACAAAAAGCCTGATCACGTACGAACCTGCGGTGTCAGGCTCGCTCGACAAGTGCTGGTTGTCGTAGAATCTCTCTTCAACGCCTCGACGTGAATCGTCGGGGCGTGACCTTATCCCGAACGAGACGGCACCTCCGACCGCCGTCGAAGCAAGGAGCAATCATGTCCCAGGAGACCACGGTCACCTTCCTCACTCAAGAGGCCTACGACCGTCTGAACGACGAGCTCACCTACCTGGAGACGACCGGCCGCACCGAGATCGCCAAGCGCATCGAGGCGGCACGCGAAGAGGGCGACCTCAAGGAGAACGGCGGCTACCACGCCGCGAAGGACCAGCAGGGCGTGCAGGAAGCGCGCATCGCGACCCTCAAGAACCTGCTCGCTCACTCCAAGGTGGGCGTCGCCCCCGAGAGCAACGGCATCGTCGAGCCGGGAACCCTCGTGACCGCCAAGATCGCCGGCAGCGAAGACACCTTCGTCGTCGGCAACCGCGAGATCGCGAAGGACAGCGAGTACTCGGTCTACAGCGAGCAGAGCCCGATCGGCTCCGCGATCCTCGGTCTGAAGATCGGCGACGAGACCAGCTACACCGCGCCGAACGGCAAGGAGATCTCCGTCGAGATCACCGACGTCCAGACCTGGAGCGGTCAGTAGCACTCCGGCGCTCGAGTAGCTCGCGAACGCGCGCGCATCGAGACCCGCCACCGACAGGAGCCCCGTCATTCGACGGGGCTCCTGTCGTTCACGGGCCCGTCATTCGGCGGCCATTCGTGTGATACGCGCCGGGTTGCATCGCCCCCAGCCTTCGTACGACGTGCCGCGATTCGTCTGACCTGCGGCATTTTGTCCAATTTGCGCGCGGGGTGATGTGTACGTCCGCGTTGCTTAGCGTCGGCATCCGGACCATTCATGCGCACGCTGCGTCGCGATCACCGACCGCAACCGCGCACGCGCGCAACGGCTACTCCGTCTGCTCCACGAGCGGCTCGTAACCCGCGTCGCGCAGGTGCTGCAGCACCTGCTCGCGATGCTCGGGGCCGCGTGTCTCGACCGAGATCTCGAGGGCGACCTGGCTGATCTGCAGGCCGTTGTGGTGGCGCGTGTGCAGCACCTCGATCACGTTGGCGCTCGCCTCGGCGAGCAGCTGCGAGATCGTGGCGAGCTGGCCGGGGCGGTCGGGCAGCATGATGCGGACCGTGAGATAGCGGGCGGATGCCTCGAGGCCGTGCGCGATCACGCGCTGCATGAGCAGCGGGTCGATGTTGCCGCCGGAGAGGATCGCGACCGTCGGGCCGCTCGCGCGCACCTTGCCCGCGAGGATCGCGGCGACACCCGCGGCGCCCGCGGGCTCCACCACGAGCTTGGCGCGCTCGAGCAGCACGAGGATCGCACGGGCGAGGTCGTCTTCGGTGACCGTGACGACCTCGTCGACGTACCGCTGCACGATCGGGAAGTTGAGATTGCCGGGGCGCGCGACGGCGATGCCGTCGGCGATCGTCGGCTCGAGACCGATCGACACCTTCTCGCCCGCGGCGAGCGAGGGCGGGTAGCTGGCCGCGTTCTCGGCCTGGACGCCGATGATACGGATGCTGCGCCCCTCGGCCTCTGCGGTGAGCTTGGCCGCGCGCGCGACGCCCGAGATGAGCCCGCCGCCGCCGATCGGCACGAGGATCGTCTCGACCTCTGGCAGCTGCTCGATGATCTCGAGACCGAGCGTGGCCTGCCCCGTGATGACGTCCTCGTGGTCGTACGGGGGGATGAACACGGCGCCGGTGCGCGCGGTGAAGTCCTGCGCGGCGGCGAGGGTCTCGGTGAAGCTCGGGCCGTCGAGCACGGTCTCGGCGCCGTATGCGCGGGTGGCCTGCAGCTTCGGCAGCGCGACGCCGGCCGGCATGAAGATGGTCGCCTCGATGCCGAGGCGCTGCGCGGCGAGGGCGACGCCCTGCGCGTGGTTGCCAGCCGAGGCGGCGACGACGCCGCGCGCCTTCTCTTCGTCGGTCAGGCGGCTCAGCCGGTGGAACGCCCCGCGGATCTTGTAGGAGCCGGTGCGCTGCAGGTTCTCGGCCTTGAGCCAGACGGGCACGCCGAGCAGCTGCTCGAGAAAGGCGCTCTTCTCCATCGGCGTCGGCTGAATCACCTGTGCCACGACCTCGCGAGCGCGCTCGATCTCGTCGAGCGTCGGGCCGAGGTACACGGTGGCGGTGGAGTCAGGCGCGGACGTCATTGCGTCAGTCTAGTTTTGCGCGCCGCACCCGCTCGGCGGGCACGACCTGCCACAGCGCGGTTCGCGAGCGCTGCGCGAGCGGCGACGGTGGGGCGTTCTTCCACGCCTGGGTGGAGATGTAGCCGATCATCACGTTGAGCACGGCCGCGAACGGCACGGCGAACAGCGCGCCCGTGACGCCCGCGAGCAGCGCCCCCGCCGCGACGACGAGCACGACCGCGAGCGGGTGGACCTTGACCGCAGTGCCCATGATCAGCGGCTGCAGCACGTGGCCTTCCAGCTGCTGCACGAAGAGCACGATCGCCAGCATGATCAGCGCGAACCAGAACCCCTTGTAGACGAGTGCGATGAACACCGCGAGGATGCCGGTCACGAGGCCGCCGACGATGGGGATGAACGCCCCGAGGAACACGACGACGGCGATCGGCACCGCGAGCGGCAGCCCGAGGAAGAACGCGCCGAGGCCGATTCCGCAGGCATCCATGAACGCCACCAGGATCTGCACGCGCACGAAGCTCTGCAGCGTCATCCAGCCCGCGCGGCCCGAGCCGTCAGCCGCGGCGCGCGCCCGCTTCGGGAAGACGCTGACGACCCAGCGCCAGATGCCTTCGCCGTCGATCAGGATGAACAGGGTGCTGAAGAGCGTCAGCAGCAGCCCGGTCGCGAAGTGGCCGACGGTCGACCCGACGGACAGCGCGCCCGAGATGAGCACCTGGCTGTCGGTCTGCACTGCATCCGTGATCTGGCGGATGCCGTCGTCGATCTGCCGGTCGGAGAGGTTGAACGGCGGGCCGGTGAGCCACGCCCGAAGCGACTCGACGGCCGCCATCGTCTGATGCCGCAGCACGCCCGACTCGGAGCGCACCTGCTGGCCCACGAGGTACAGCAGGCCGCCGATCACCGCGATCGTGAGCGCCATGCAGATGACGATCGCGAGCCATTTGGGCACGCGCCCCCTGATCAGCAGCTCTTTGAGCGGCATGAGCACGGCCGACAGCAGGATCGCGATGAGCACCGGTACGACGATGAGGCGCAGCTGGACGACGACGAAGAGCAGCACGGCGATCGCGGCGCCGATGAGCAGCAGGCGCCAGGACCAGGCGGATGCCAGCAGCACGCCGCGAGGCAGGGAGTCGTCGACCTTCTGAGACTCTGAGCGCACGCCTGCGGATGCGACTCGGGCGCGTTGCGCGGCCGTCCGGAAGCTGCGTGGCCGTGGGGCGGGCATGCGGGTGAGTCTAGGGCTCCGCGATGTCGCGTGGCCGACCCCAGTGTCGGTGGCGCGCGATAACGTCGAATCGATGGTCCAGACACTCAGCGCGGCCGCTGCGCGCCGCATCGCGCTCGCCGCGCAGGGCTTCGGGCGCGCGCCCGCAGGCCGGGTCGGAACCCGGCAGCTGAACGGGCTGTTCGACCGGCTCGGGCTGCTGCAGATCGACTCGGTGAACGTGTTCGAGCGCTCGCACTACCTCCCGCCGTTCGCCCGGCTCGGCGCGTACGACAAGGCGCTGCTCGACCGGCTGACGTTCCGGCCGGGCTCGCCCGCCTCCGAGACCGGCTACACCGAGGTGTGGGCGCACGAAGCGGCGTTCATCCGCGTGCGCGACTGGCCGCTGTTCCGCTTCCGTCACCGCCGCTATCGCGAGAAGTACCTCGCCGGGAAAGAGAGCTGGGGGCTGACCGCGGGGCGTAGCACCATCGAGTGGCTACGCGCAGAGCTTGCGGCGAAGGGCCCGCTCGCCGCGAGCGAGATCGAGCACGACGCGAACGTGCGCCAGGGCCCGTGGTGGGGCTGGTCAGAGGTGAAGCAGGGCCTCGAGGTCATGTTCCGCGCGGGCGAGCTCGCGACAGCGGGGCGCATGCGCTTCGAGCGCCGCTACGCGCTCGCCGAGCACGTGCTTCCCGCTTCTGTGCTGCAGACGTCGCCCGCTGAGAGCGACGCGCTGCGCGAGCTGGTGCGGCGTGCCGTCACCGCTCTGGGCATCGGAACTCTGAGCGACATCGCCGACTATTACCGGCTCTACACGGCCGAAACGAAGGCCGCTCTCGCCGAGCTCATCGAGGCGGGCGACGTGGAGCGCGTGCACGTCGACGGCTGGGTCGGGGCAGGCGGGCGGCCGCTCGCGGCCTTCGTTCCGTCGGGAGTGCGCGTGCCCCGTTCGATCTCTGCCACCGCCGTGCTGTCGCCGTTCGACCCCGTGGTGTGGGAACGCGACCGACTGCTGCGCATGTTCGGCATGCATTACCGCATCGAGATCTACACGCCCGCGCCGAAGCGCGTCTACGGCTACTACACGCTGCCCGTCCTCGTCGACGACGAGATCGTCGGTCGCGTCGACCTCAAGAGCGACCGGCAGGCAGGCATCCTGCGCGTGCAGTCGGCCTGGGTGGAAGAGGGGCGCTCCCCCGGCCTCGTGGCCGAGCGGCTCGCGCCCTTGCTCGAGGCGACGGCCGAGTGGCAGGGCCTAGGCGACATCGCGGTGGCGGGCCGCGGGAACCTCGCGGCCGAGCTCGCCGCCGAGATCGAGGGAGCCGACCGCGCCGCCGTGTGACTGAGCGCATAGCCTGAGCGGGCACACTGGGAGTGATGGCTGATTCTCGCGACTCCGCGCCCAAGATGCACGAGCACCAGATCGACGTGTCTGAACAGGATGTGCTGCGGCTGATCTCGACGCAGTTCCCGCAGTGGACCGGTGAGCCGGTCGCGCGCATTCCGTCGTACGGAACCACCAATGCCATGTTCACCCTCGGCGCCGACAAGGTCGTCCGGTTGCCCTTCATCCCGGGCGACGGCGCCGGGGTGGCCGTCGAGACCGCGCTGCTCGAACGCGTGAGCGGCGAGTTGCCGGTGGCGATTCCCGAGGTGATCGCGACCGGCAGGGCCGACGAGTGCTACCCCTTCACCTGGAACGTGCTCGGCTGGGTGCCGGGCGAGATGCCCGTGCCAGAGGCGCTCGCCGATGCATCCGGTCTCATCGACGACCTCATCGCTGTTCTCGTGCGCCTGCGCGAGCTGCCCACCGAGGGCGTGCGCGTCGCCCAGCGCGGCGGGTCGCTCGCGCCGCTCGCCGACCTCGTCCACGAGACGATGCGTGAGCTCGACGGCGAGTTCGACACCGAGGTGCTGCGCGCACTGTGGGACGACGCGCTCGCGGCCCCCGGCTGGCAGGGCGACCCGGTGTGGGTGCACAGCGACCTGCTGCCCAGCAACCTGCTCGTCGACGAGCGCGGGCGGCTCGCGGGAGTGCTCGACTGGGCCGCGGCCGGCGTCGGCGACCCATCGTGCGAGCTGCTGGCTGCGTGGAACGTGTTCCCGGACGATGCTCGCGAGCTGTTCCGCGCCCGGCTCGAAGACCGCCTCCAGCTCGACGACGCGATGTGGCGCCGGGGCCGCGGCTGGGCCGTCTCGCAGGCGGTGCTCGCGCTTCCCTACTACCGGAACACGAACGCCGGCATGGCCGAGATGGCGACCCGCGCGCTGCGCGCCCTCGCGCGGGAATCCGTCTAGCGCGCTCGTGCGCCCATTCGGCGCAGTCGTGCCCGCTGCAGCGGCCGCAGAAGCGCCATTCGGCGACACGAGCCGACGCGGTCCGCGCTGGTTAGAAGCCCTGGCCGATCTTCTTGAGCCGCGCGACGCGGTCCGCGATCGGCGGGTGCGTCGAGAACAGGCGCGAGGTGAGCGAGGGCTGCAGCGGGTCGGAGATCCACAGGTGCGCCATCGACGTGTTCTGGCGCTTCATCGGCCGGCCGTAGCTCTCGAGCTTCAGCAGGGCCGACTCGAGCCCCTCGGGGAAGCGCGTGATCTCGGCACTCGTGGCGTCGGCGAGGTACTCGCGCTGCCGTGAGATCGCCGCCTGCACGAGCGCGGCGAGGATCGGCGCGAGCACGATCGCGATCAGGCCGATGATGAGTGTGATGTAGTTCCCGCCGCCGTTGTTGTTGTTACGGCCGCGATTGTTCCCGCCGCCGAAGACGGCGCCGAAGATCGACATGCGGATGAAGATGTCGGCGATGAATCCGATCGCGACGACGAGGCCGAACACGATGGTCGACACCCGGATGTCGTAGTTGCGCACGTGGCCCATCTCGTGCGCCATGACGCCCATGAGCTCGGTCGGGTCCATGATCTCGAGCAGCCCGGTCGTCGCGGCGACGACCGCGTGATCGGGGTCGCGGCCGGTCGCGAACGCGTTGGGTGCCGGGTCGTTGACGATGTAGATCTTCGGCATCGGCATTCCCGTCGAGATGCAGATGTTCTCGACCGTCTGCCACAGCACGGGGTGATCGGATTTCTGCTGCAGCTGCACCGCGCCGGCCATCGCCACGGCCTGCGAGCCCGCGGTGAAGTACTGCAGCACGGCATAGGCGCTGGCGATCACCAGCGCCACGATCGTCACGGTCCAGCCCCCGCCCTGCAGGTAGCTGATCACGTAGGAGATCAGCCCCACGAGGACCAGGAAGAACAGGATGAAGAAGACCGTGTTCCGCTTGTTCCGGGCTATCGCGCGGTACATCTTCGGCTAGCCGAGCCGCAGCTCAGCGGCTCAGAACTGCACGCGCGGCGGCTCGGAGATCGCCGCGGCGTCGGGCACCTCGAAGAACTCGCGGTCTGCGTAGTGCAGGTTCTTCGCGACGATGTTCGAGGGGAACTGGCGGATCTTGGTGTTGTACTCGCGCACCCCGCCGTTGTAGAACCGGCGGGCCGCCTGGATCTTGTCCTCGGTGTCGACCAGGTCGGACTGCAGGCGCAGGAAGTTCTGGCTCGCCTGCAGCTGCGGGTAGTTCTCGGCGACGGCGAAGATGCTCTTCAGCGCGGACTGGAAGTGGCCCTCTGCGACGGATGCCTCGCCGGGCGTCTGCGCCGCGATGGTCTCTGCGCGGGCCTTCGTGACGTCTTCGAAGACCGTCTTCTCGTGGGTGGCGTAGCCCTGGACGGTGCTGACCAGGTTCGGGATCAGGTCGGCGCGGCGCTTCAGCTGCACCGTGATGTCGCTCCATGCCTCGTCGACCCGGATGTTGAGCTGAATCAGCGAGTTGTACGTGGCCCAGTACCAGATGCCGATGATCAGCAGGATCACGACGACGATGATCAGCGGGATGAGCCAGGCGAGCATGGCAGGAGCTCCTCGAGAAGGTGAGTGCCGGACGGCTTTCATCCGGCGTCGCGCACATCCTATCCACGCGCATGGTCCATGCGGGCGCTTGTCGGCTCACTCAAAGCAAGCCGGGGTCGGATGCCGGGCGCCGGTGCCCGC
Source organism: Gryllotalpicola daejeonensis (assembly GCF_039538145.1). Classification (NCBI taxonomy): domain Bacteria; kingdom Bacillati; phylum Actinomycetota; class Actinomycetes; order Micrococcales; family Microbacteriaceae; genus Gryllotalpicola; species Gryllotalpicola daejeonensis. The sequence goes on from NZ_BAABBV010000001.1 coordinate 1,234,117, forward strand.
GTACGCTTCTGGCATGAGCGCCGACGAGACCGCGCGTCGCCGGGGAAGGCCGCCGTCTGCGGCATCCGTCGATACCCGTGCCGCGATCCTCAAGGCGGCCGTGGCCGAGTTCGCGGACAACGGCTATGACGCGACCTCGTTGCGTGCGGTGGCCCGGCGAGCAGGCGTCGATGCCGCTCTCGTGCACCACTACTTCGACGGGAAGGCCGACCTGCTCGCGGCCGCCATCGAGTTCCCCGTGCGACCGGACAGGCTGCTCGACCAGCTGATCGCCGGCCCGCATCCCGAGCTCGGCGCGCGCATCGTGCTCGCGATCACGACCCAGTTGGAGGATCCGCGCCGGCGCCAGCGCGCCGTGGCTCTCGTGCGTGCCGCTGTGGCCAACGAGCCGGTCGCGTCGCTCGCGAAGGCGTTCCTCGTGCGCGAGGTGCTGAGCCGGCTCGCCGAGGTCACCGACGCGGCAGACGCCGAGCTGCGCGCGAACCTCGTCGGCTCGCAGATCATCGGCCTATTGATCACTCGATACGTGCTCGAGCTCGAGCCGATCGCCAGTGCGAGTCCGCAGCAGCTGGCCGCTCAGCTCGGGCCCACTCTGCAGCGCTATCTCTTCGACCGGCTGGGCGAGGCGGCAGGAGCGGGCGAGGGCGTTGACGCCGGGGGCATCCGGATCAATAATTCATCACGTGATGAATGACCGCGCTGTCGATGTCGCCGACCTGCGGGTGCGCCGTGGGCGGAATGAGGTGCTGCGCGGCATCACACTGAGCACGCCGCGCGGACAGGTCGTCGGGTTGCTCGGGCCGAGCGGCAGCGGCAAGACGACCCTCATGCGCAGCATCGTCGGGGTGCAGAAGATCACCTCGGGCACGGTCGCGGTCCTCGGCGAGCGCGCCGGAAGCCCGAAGCTGCGGCGGCGCATCGGCTACGTGACACAGGCGTCCAGCGTCTACGACGACCTCACGGTGCGCGAGAACCTGCGCTACTTCGCCCGCGTGCTCTCGGCACCGGCGTCCGATGTCGACCGCGTCATCGATGAGACGGGGCTCGGCAAACAGGCGACCCAGCTGACCGGAAGCCTCTCCGGCGGCCAGCGCGGGCGGGTCTCGCTCGCCGCCGCCCTGCTCGGCGCGCCCGAGCTGCTCGTACTCGACGAGCCGACGGTCGGCCTCGACCCCGTGCTGCGCACCGAGTTGTGGGAGCTCTTCCATCGCCTCGCGGACGCCGGGACGAGCCTGCTGGTGTCGAGCCACGTCATGGACGAGGCCGTGCGCTGCGACCGACTGCTGCTGCTGCGGGACGGCGAGCTGATCGCCGACGACACGCTGCACGGGCTGCTCGCGAAGACCGGCGCCGACGACGCGGAATCTGCGTTCCTCGCGGTCATCCGCGATCGTGATCGCGGCACCGCCCGAGACGAGGCAGGCGCAGCGTGAGCCCCGGGCGCACCGTCGCGACGGCGGGCCGGGTGCTGCTGCAGATCCGCCACGATCCGCGCACGATCGGGCTGCTGATCGTCGTGCCGAGTCTGCTGATCGGGCTCGTGGCCTGGATCTTCGACGACACCGACGTCTTCGCCCAGATCGGCCCGGCGATGATCGCCCTGTTCCCCTTCATCGTGATGTTCCTCGTCACGAGCATCACGACACTGCGCGAGCGGCGCACCGGAACGCTGGAGCGGCTGCTGGCGATGCCGCTCGGCAAGGGCGACTTCATCGTCGGCTACGCGCTGGCGTTCGGGCTGCTCGGGCTCGTGCAGTCGGCGATCGCGGTGTCGTTCGCGGTGTGGGTGTGCGGCCTCGACATCACCGGCTCGGTGTGGCTGCTGTTCGCGGTGGCCGTCGCCGACGCGCTGCTCGGCACGACCCTCGGCCTGCTCGCCAGCGCCTTCGCCCGCACCGAGTTCCAGGCGGTGCAGTTCATGCCTGCGCTCGTCTTCCCTCAGGTCCTGCTCGGCGGCATCTTCGTGCCGCGCTCGTCGATGCCGGACGTGTTACGGGTGATCGGCGATTGGCTGCCGCTCTCGCATGCGATCGACGCGCTGAACGCGGTCGCAAACGGCACGCACGACGACGGCTGGGTGTGGATCCGCATCGGATTCCTCGGCTGCTGGATCGTCGGAGCGGTGATCGTCGGCGCGCTCACGCTGCGCCGGCGGACGGCGTAGGGCCGGTCGCCGGTGCCGCCACCGCATCGGCTGCAGCTTCGGGCCGACTTCGACCGCGCTACGCGACGGGCAGCAGCTCGGTGATCGCCTCGGGCTCCGGCCGCAGGATGAGGTCGCGCGGAAGCGATGCGGCGGTCTCTGCGACCTGCGCGGCGGTCGGGCGGTCGCCCGGCTCGCGCGCGGTCATCGCGGTCAGCAGCTCGCGCCACTGCAGGTGCAGGCCGGCCGGAAGCGGCGGGTTCTGCGTCATGCGCGCGACGGCGGCCTCGACCGCTCCGCCCGGGAACGAGCGGCGCCCCGTCAGAGATTCGAGCAGCACCAGGCCGAGCGCGTAGATGTCGCTCGCGGGCACGGCGCCCTCGCCGGCGACCTGCTCGGGGGCGAGGTAGGCGGCTGTGCCGAGGATGCTGCGATCGGCGGTCAGGCGCTCGTCGCCGAGCAGCTGGGCGATGCCGAAATCGACAAGCTTCGTCGTGACCGAGCCGCCATGCCCGGCCGCGAGCAGGATGTTCTCGGGCTTCAGGTCGCGGTGGATGATGCCGTCGTCGTGCAGATACGCGAGCGCAGCGCCGAGCTCGATGGCGAGCTGGGCGGCGAGCGCAGGCTCGGGCCCCCGCACGTCGAGGCGACGGCGCAGGGTCAGGCCGCGCACGAGCTCCATGACGAGGTAGCCGTTGCCGGAGTGCTCCGCGTCCCAGTCCGCGTCGAACAGGGTCACGAGGTTCGGGTGATTCGCGCGTGCCAGCAGGCAGATCTCGCGCGTCCGGCGGTCGCGCCGCTCCTGGTCGGTGCCCGTGACGTCGTCTGAGGCGAAGATCTTGAGCGCGACCTCGCGGTCGAGCTTGAGGTCGACGGCGCGATACACGGTGGCGGCCCCGCCGCGGCCCAGCGCCTCGCGCACCGAGTAGCGCCCGCCGATGACCATCGAGCGGTTCTCGGGCTCATCCAGAGCATTCATGTCTTTCACTCCCACCCGTCAGCGGTCGGAAGAACCTGGGCGTAGCGCTCAGCCACCCGATCACGAGCGCTCGCGGCATCCGCGAACACATCCAAAACGGTTCCCATTGCGTCGCGTGCGCAATACCGCCGCCCCACGCGCTCGACCGTGCCGCCGAAGTTGCCGTCGGCGTTCGCCACCCAGAAGCCCGGCTCGACCTGCTGCCACAGCAACCCGGCACGCCGGGCCGCGGGTGCGGCGGCATGCGCGTTGCGCCGGTCACCCGGTGCTTCGAGGAAGGTCGTCACGGTGAGTCCTTTGCTGGAAGGTCGATCTGCGGGCAGGTCGATCGGTGTCAGTTGGCGACGAGCTCGGCAGAACGCCGCGGCTCAGCCGAGTGGCTCGCGCCGAGTTTCTCGACGACGGCGAGCAGGCCGTCGTGAAGCGCGTTGTTGGTCTCTTCGTCGAGTTCGTCGATCACGTCGACCAGGGTCTGGTGGAAAGGCGCGTAGGCGGAGTTGATCTTCTCTTCGCCTGCCGGCGTCGGCGTCAGGTAGATGGCGCGACGGTCGCGGGGGTGCGCGGTGCGCTGCAGATCGCCGAGCGCAACCAGGCGGTCGACGACCTTGGTGACGGCAGCCGGCGACAGGTCGAGCATGATGACGAGGTCCTTCGGGCCCATCGGGCGCTGGTCACGCTGCGCCTGCAGCAGGTAGCGCAACGCCTGGAACTCGCTGCGGGTGAGGTGGGCCGCGCGCCGTGCGTTCTCGAGCGCGATCGTCTCTGCGCGCTGCAGCGCGAGAAGCGCCTCGACAGCCCGCAGTCCCGCTTCCGTCCTTGGCAGACGGCTGTAGAGGTGCTCGCTTTCGCGGCGTACGACAGTCAGGGGCACGTGCGTTCCTTTCCGTGGATGAAACTACTCGGTGAAATATTCACCGACAAATTTTACCGAGTGGGCTATACACCAACGTATGGCATGTGTTAGAGGGCGGACCCCGGCGCGCGGGCGCCGATGCGATTGAATTGAGCGGATGCCTGCGAGCCTGCCCGAGCGCCTTCCGCGCCCCTACGATCCGGACGCGATGTACGAGGCGTTCGCCGGCTGGGCCTCTGACCGCGGGCTCACGCTCTACCCCGCGCAGGAGGAGTCCGCGCTCGAGCTCTTCTTCGGCGCGCACCTGGTGCTGTCGACGCCGACGGGCACGGGGAAGTCCCTCGTCGCGGTCGCCGCGCATGCGGCATCCCTCGCCCAAGGTAAGCGCTCGTATTACACGGCGCCCATCAAAGCGCTGGTCAGCGAGAAGTTCTTCGCGCTCGTCGAGATCTTCGGCGCCGAGAACGTGGGCATGGTGACGGGCGACAGCTCGGTGAACGCCGACGCGCCCATCGTGTGCTGCACGGCCGAGATCCTCGCGAACCTGGCGCTGCGCCAGGGCGCTGACGCCGAGGTCGACCAGGTGGTGATGGACGAGTTCCACTACTACGCGGACCCCGACCGCGGGTGGGCCTGGCAGGTGCCGCTGCTCGAGCTGCCGCGGGCGCAGTTCGTGCTCATGTCGGCGACGCTGGGCGACGTCAGCTCGATCGTCGCGGATCTCAAGGCGCGCACGGGGCGAGACGTCGCCGAGGTCACGGGGGTCGCCCGGCCGGTGCCGCTGTCGTACTCCTATGTCGACACCCCGGTGCACGAGACGGTCGAGTCACTGCTCGAGGGCCGCGAGGCGCCGATCTACATCGTGCACTTCTCGCAGGCGGCGGCGCTCGAGCTCGCGCAGGCGCTGTCGAGCATGCGCATCGCCTCGCGCGAGCGGCGTGATGAGATCGCGGAGGCGATCGGCGGATTCCGCTTCACGACCGCGTTCGGGAAGACGCTGTCGCGGCTCGTGCGCGCCGGCATCGGCGTGCATCACGCCGGCATGCTGCCGCGCTATCGCCGCCTGGTCGAGACGCTCGCCCAGCGCGGGCTGCTGCCGGTGATCTGCGGCACGGACACGCTCGGAGTCGGCATCAACGTGCCGATCCGCTCGGTGCTGCTGACGGGTCTGTCGAAGTTCGACGGCACGCGCATGCGGCAGCTGACCGCGCGGGAGTTCCACCAGATCGCGGGGCGCGCGGGTCGCGCCGGTTACGACACTGCGGGCACCGTGGTGGTCGAGGCACCCGAGCACGAGATCGAGAACGCCGCCGCGCTGCGCAAGGCCGGCGACGACCCGAAGAAGCTCAAGAAGGTCGTGCGCAAGAAGCCCGCGGCCGGCTTCGTCACGTGGGGCCAGGGGTCGTTCGAGCGCCTCGTCGCCGCAGAGCCCGAGCCGCTCACACCCCATTTCGAGGTCACGGCGGCGATGCTCATCAACGTCATCGCGAGGGGCGGCGACCCGCTCGCGAACATGCGCCGCCTGATCTTCGAGAACCACCAGCCGCGTGCGCGGCAATATGAGCTGGCGCGGCGCGCGCTCGGCATCTATCGCACCCTGGTGACGTCGGGCGTTGTGCGAGCGGATGCCTCAGGCCAGGTCTCGCTGACCGTGGAGCTGCAGCCCAACTTCGCCCTCAATCAGCCCCTGTCGCCGTTCGCGCTCGCGGCGATCGAGCTGCTCGACCCCGACGAGACTCGGTCGCCATTCGCCGCGGGCGGCGAGTCGACCAGCGCAGCGGTGGGCACCGGGCACTATGCGCTCGACGTCGTGAGCATCATCGAGGCGACGCTCGACGACCCGCGCGGCATCCTCTCGCAGCAGCAGTTCGCCGCGCGCGGCGAAGCCGTGGCGGCGATGAAGCGCGACGGCATCGAGTACGAGGAGCGCATGGAGCTGCTCGAAGAGATCACGTGGCCGAAGCCGCTCGCCGAGCTGCTCGAGCAGGCCTACGAGACCTTCGCCGCGAGCCAGCCGTGGGTGCGCGACTTCGAGTTGTCACCGAAATCCGTCGTGCGCGACATGTTCGAGCGGGCGATGTCGTTCGCCGAGTTCGTGCAGCACTACCAGCTCGCGCGGTCTGAAGGGCTGGTGCTGCGGTACCTCTCAGACGCGTATCGAGCGATTCGCCAGACCGTTCCCGACGAAGCGAAGACCGACGAGCTGCGCGACATCATCGAGTGGCTCGGCGAGCTCGTGCGCCAGGTGGACTCCTCGCTGGTGGACGAGTGGACGGAGCTCGTGAACCCGACCGTCACCGACGACACCCCCGTGGTGCCGCCTGCACCGCCCAGCATCCTCACGAATCGGCGCGCCTTCACGATCCTCGTCCGCAACGAGCTGTTCCGCCGCGTGCAGCTCGCCGCCCTCGAGCGCGACGATGAGCTCGCGGAGCTCGACCCCGACGTCGACTGGGGTGCGTTCCTCGACGGCTACTACGCCGAGCACGACGAGGTGCTCACCGGGCCGGCGTCGCGGTCGGCCGCGCTCTTCTCGGTCGACGAGGGCCCCACCGAGTGGAAGGTCGAGCAGACGATCGACGACCCGGCGGGCGACCACGACTGGCGCATCCGCGCGACGGTCGACCTCGCCGCCTCGGAAGAGGCCGGCGAGGCCGTGCTGCACGTCGACTGGGCCGGCCGGCTCTGACCCCGCCTCGCGTCGAGTACGCAGTACTCGCGACTTCGCACGTCTCTTGAGCGCGAGTACTGCGTACTCGCGAGTTCGAGAGCCGTTTGCGCGCGAGTACTGCGTACTCGCGACGGTCAGTGCGCGACGAGCGGGCGCACCTCGATGCGCACGTGCGGCTCGTTCGTCTCGTAGAGGGTCGACGCGCGAGCGACCGCCTCGTCGATGCTCTCGGCCTCTATCTCGTAGTAGCCGCCGAGAACTTCCTTGAACTCGGCGAAGGGCCCATCGGTGACGTAGGCGCGCTCCCCCGCGCGGCCGTGGATCGTCTTCGCCAGCGCGGGCGAGTCGAGCTCACCGGAGGCGACCACGCCACCCGCTTCCCGGAACGCGCGGTGCGCGGCATCCACCGCGGCGCCCGCTTCGGCCGTGCGCTCGCCCCACTTCTCGTCATCGCCGTAGATCAGGATCAGGAATCTGGACATGGTTGTGGTCCTTTCTCTCGCGAGGTGGTCGGGCCGAGGCATCCGATCTCGACAATTCAGGATTCGAGAATGCGCCTCAGCGTCTCGAGGTCCTTCTGCACGAGGCCGGCGTCGCGGGCGAACTCGTCGTCGCTCATGCCCTCGAGCCGGCGCACGCTGAAGACGATCTCGCTGCCGCCCGGCGCTGTGACGACGCGCACCGGGTTGTAGAAGACGTTGCCCGAGGCATCCGTCACCCAGTGGTCGAGCACGCCGAAGGGGTTCGGCGGCGCGAACTCGACGACGATGCGGCCCATCGCGAGGTCGGCGACCCAGCGGCCGTCGATCAGCTCGATCGATCCGGCGAGGCCCGCGGCCCACTCAGGCAGGTGCGTGGGGTCGGCGGCGTACGCATAGACGTCGGCCGCCTCGCGCGCGATGAACACGCTGGCGTGGTGCGATTCGAACGGCATGGCTACTCCCCCAGGACGCGATCGAGATACGGATTCCGGAACAGGCGCCCCGGGTCGAGCCGGTCGCGCACCGCGAGGAACTCGCCGAAGCGCGGGTAGGCGCCGGCGAAGAACTCGGCATCTCGCGTGTGCAACTTCCCCCAGTGCGGGCGGCCGCCGGCAGCCACCATGATCTTCTCGACCTCGGTGAAGTACTCGAGCTGATCGGGTCGGGTTTCGCGGTAGTAGCGATGCACGGCGATATACCCCGTCGCGCGCCCGTATGCGGTTGAGAGCCAGGTGTCGTCGGATGCCGCGGACCGCACCTCGACCGGGAAGGAGACGCGCCAGCCACGGCGCTCGATCAGACGGTCGAGCTCGCGCAGCGCTTCGGGGACGGCGGCGCGCGGCAGCGCGTATTCGAGCTCGCGGAATCGCACGGTGCGGTTCGTGACGAAGACCCGATGCGAGGCATCCGTGAAGCTGCGGTCGCCGGTGAGGCGCCCGGCGAGCCGGTTCACGCTGGGAACCATCGCGGGAGTCAGCGTCGCGAGGGCGCACAGCCCGCGGTAGAGGCCGTTGGCCATGAGCTCGTCGTCGATCCAGCGGCCGACGGGGTTGAGCGGCTGCTTCGGTGCGTCCGCGGGCAGGCGGGTGTTCGTCTTCGTCAGCGCCAGCTGCGTGTGGGGAAACCAGTAGAACTCGAAGTGGTCGGCGGCGGCCGAGCGCTCGAGGTAGCCGTCGAGGACCTCGGGCAGCGGCTCGGGGCGTTCGACGGCCTGCAGGCTGAACGCCGGCACGCACTGAATCGTGACGTCGACGACGATGCCGAGCGCGCCGAGGCCGATGCGCGCGGCGGGCAGCAGCTCGGCATTCTCGGTTTCGGAGATGCGCAGCAACTCACCGGCACCGGTGACGAGCGTGAGCCCGGTGATCTGGGTCGCGAGGCCGCCGAACGACCCGCCGGTGCCGTGCGTGCCCGTGCTCGTGGCGCCCGCGATCGTCTGGCGGTCGATGTCGCCCATGTTCTGCAGCGCGAGCCCGTAGGGGGCGAGCAGCTTGGGCAGCTGCCAGAGCCGCGTGCCCGCGGCGAGCGTGACGCGACCGGATGCCTCGTCGACGGCGACCACGCCCGAGAGTCGGTCGAGCAGCAGTTGCACGCCTTCCGCCACCGCGATGCCGGTGAACGAGTGACCGGCCCCGATCGCCTTGATCGTGAGCGCCTGGCGAGCGGCCGCCTGCACGGCGCGCTGCACGGCGTCGGGCGTCGACGGGGTCTCGATGCGGATCGGGCGGGCGGATTCCGCGCGCGACCAGTTGCGCCATTCGGGGGCGCGCAGGGCCTTCGGTCTCCCTTCGGCTGCGGCGAGCCCACCAGCGGTAGGCGGAGCGGAGGGCGGGGTGGGCGCGGTCACAGGAAGGCCTTTCCCTCGCCGCGGTAGCTCGGCACCGTGCCGAGCACGCGTCCGTCGCCGACGATCGCGAACTCGTTGACGTGCTCGGACAGCTCGCCGGACTTCGTGTGCCGGAACCACACCCGGTCGCCGGGGCGCAGCGCCTCGGCGGCGAGACCCGACAGCGGCGTCTGGACCTCGCCGGCCATCTCGCGCGGGGCCATCGTCAGGCCCATGGGCCAGACCGGGCGAGGCATCCGATCGGGTCCTGGTGGGCCCGAGGCGATCCAGCCGCCGCCGAGCACGGTCGCGGTCTGGCGTCGCGGCCGCCGCACGACCGCGAGCGCGAACGCCATCGCGGGCGCGGGCGTGAAGTCACGGTAGTTGTCGAACAGGTGGCCGCCGAACAGCCCGCTGCCCGCGGCGATCTCGGTGCACGACGGGTCAGACGAGGTGAACTCGAGCGAGCCCGTGCCGCCGCCGTTGACGAACTCGAGGGCGGCGATCTCGCGAACGGCCGCCACCGCCGCGGCACGGCGCTCGAGCAGTTCGGCCTTCGACCGGCTCTGCATCCACCTCACGGTTCGGGCGAAGGCGGGCTTGCCCGCGGGGTCGTCGCCCTGGCCGGCGATCTGCGCCTCGTACGACATCATGCCGACGAGGGCGAACCCCGGCCGCTCGACAATGTGCTCGGCGAGCGTGCGCGCAGCCGCCGGCGTGTGCACGGGCGAGCGCCACACCCCGATGCGCCCGGCCGGGCCGTTCCATGAGGCGTCGAGCTCGAGCGCGACGCGGATGATCTCGCGCTGACCGGGCGGTACGACCGCGTCGATGAGATCGAGCTGCGCGACGGAGTCCACCATCAGCGTCACACGGGCGGCGAGCGCGGGGACGCGCGCGAGCCGAGCAATGGCCCCGCGCTCGGCGGTCGGGTAGCCGACGACCACATCGCGCAGGCCGGGCAGTTCCGGCTCGTCGGTGGCGAGCCACAGCGCCTCGCTCAGCGTGTAGGCGAGCACTCCCTCGTAGCCGGGCAGGGCGAGCACCGCGTCGAGCACCTCGCGCACACGCACCGACTTCGACGCGACCCGGATCGGCTTGCCGCCCGCCCGCCGCAGCATGTCGTGGGCGTTGTGTGCGAGCGCTCCGAGGTGGATCACCGCATAGGGCGGGTCGAGCTCGCGCGTGGCATCCGTCAGGCTCAGCCAGTAGTTGCGCTCATCAAGCCAGGGCTGCGTGACGGGCGCGGCCGTCAGATCGATCATGCGACACTCCTCACTCGCGCAACCGCGAACGCCCCGCCGAGGGCGGCGACGCCCGCGAGCAGGAACAGGCCGGTGAATCCGCCCAGCCAGAAAACCACGATGCCACCGAGCAGCGGGCCGAACGCCTGCGGAATGGCCCACGCGATATTCATGATGCCGAGGTCCTTCCCGCGCGTCTCAGGGTCGGGCAGCACCTGCGTCGCGAGCGCCTGGTCGACGGCGAGGAAGCAGCCGTAGCCGATGCCGAGCAGCGCCGCCCCGACGTACGCCATCGGCATCGACGGGAGGAACGCGAGCAGCAGCGCGGCGACCGCCTGCATGATGCTGGCGAGGAACACGAACAGCTTGCGCCGCTCGAGGCGGTCGGAGATGCGGCCGAGCGCGAGGGATGCCGCGATCACGAACACCATGTAGACGAAGACGAGCGGGATCAGATCGTTCTCTGCGTTGCGATCGCCGAGGCCGAACTCGAGGAAGTAGAGCAGCAGGCCCGTGCCGAGCGCGTTGCCGAGGTTGACGAGCACGCGCGAGAGCAGCGTCCACCCGAAGTCGGGGTGGGCGCGCGGCGAGATCCACAGCTCGCCGATGACACGGCGGGGAGTGAGTGGCGGCAGCGCGCTGGTGGCGTGGCGCGGGTCGCGGATGGCGACGAGGAACGGTGCGACGAGGACGACGAGGGCGACCGCCGCGAAGGCATAGCCGCCAAGCGTGCCGAGGCCGAGAACGGTGACCAGCGCCAGGCCGAGGATGATGCCGATGGCCTGCGGGGCGCTCATCCAGCCCGAGACGTAACCGCGCTGGGCGACCGGCACCTGATCCGAGATCATCGCCGTGAGCGCGGCCGTGAGCACGCAGAACCCGGTCAGCGTCAGCGCCCAGAAGATCGCGATGCCGGTGAGCGTGGTCTGCTCGCCGAGCGCCACCAGGGCGAGTGCGAACAGCAGCGCGCCGCCGGCGACCCACGGCCGGCGGCGGCCGAGCCGGCTCGTCGTACGGTCGCTGAGCGCCCCGGTCAGCGGGTAGGCGACGATCGCGCAGACGCCGGCGATGCCCGAGACGACACCGAACCACAGCACGTTGTCGACCCAGTAGCTCGTGCGCAGTTCGGTCTGGATCTGCGCGGGCAGCAGCAGCTGGATCGGGGTCAGCTGCGCCATCCAGACCCCGAGCCACGCGGTGGCGAACAGGGCGATCCACCTCCCGGTGACCGCCGTGGTCGGCTCGGTGCGGGTGAGTGCGGCGAACTCGCTCTCGTTCGCCGGGATGTGAGCCAAGGCGCGCCCCCTGCTGCGACGGGGACGGATGTCCCACCTGTCACCGAACACTAGCCGACGGGTGCGGTGCGGTCGTGAGCCGGTGCCGTTCCGACTCGCAGACGCGGGCCGACATGCAGAGCGAAAGGGCTGGTTCGGTCTGCATATCGGCTCATCTCTGCCGATCGGAACGCGCACCTTGCCCGACTGCGGGTGCGGTACCCCCGGCCGGGTTCGAACCGGCACTTGGCCGATTTTAAGTCGGCTGCCTCTGCCAATTGGGCTACGGGGGCGGGTGCGCTCGCCTGTCAGCGTAGAGGCGACGGCGCAGATACGAATGCGGGCCCGCCCCGAAGGGCGAGCCCGGATTCATGAAACAAACGGATGCCTACTCGGCAGGCGTCTCGGCCGTCTTGGACTCAGCGGCTTCGGCCTCAGCGGCGGCCTTGGCCTCTGCAGCCTTCTGCGCGGCCGTCTTGCGCGGCGCGCGCTTCGGCGCGGCGGGCGCCTCGGCGGCAGCGGTCTCGGCCGGCGCCGCGGCGGGTGCGGCCGGAACAGCCGGCGCCGCAGCGGGCGCGGGCGCGGCGGCGGCAGGCGCCTCAGCCGGGGCGGCGGGCTTCGGGCGCGACGCGAACTCCTCGAAGTTGGCGCGCGGGTTCTGCACGGCGCTGAGCGTCGCGAAGTCGCGGCCGAGGAAGAAGTTGCCGAGCCAGCCGAAGATCACACGCCACTTGCGCTCCCACGACGGCATCGCGAGGCCGTGGTAGCCGCGGTGCATGAACCACGCGATGAGGCCCTTGATCGCGATGTTGCCCGACTGGAAGACACCGTCGTAGAGGCCGATCGACGCGACGGCGCCGAGGCTCTTGTGGATGTAGTCGACCGGCTCCTCACCGCGAAGCACCGCGATGAGGTTCGAGGCGAGGCGCTTGGCCTGACGCACGGCGTGCTGGGCGTTCGGAACGCAGAAACCGCCGACGCCCTTGCCGGTGAGGTCGGGCACGGCCGCGACGTCGCCGGCGGACCAGGCGCCCTCGATGACGTCACCGTCGGCGTCGATCACGCGCAGCGAGGCATTGGTCGTGATGCGGCCGCGGGCCTCGATGGGCAGGTCGGTGTTGCGGGTGACGGTCGGGGTCGCCATGACACCGGCGGTCCAGACGATCAGGTCGGACTCGTAGACGTCACCGTTCGACAGCTCGACGCGCCCGCCCTCTGCGCTCTTGAGCTGCGTGTCGAGGTGGATCGGCGCACCGCGCTCGGCGAGGCGGTTGACGACCCAGTGGCTGGTCTCGAGCGAAACCTCGGGCATGATGCGCCCCATCGCCTCGACCAGGTGGAACTTGGTCTCTTCGAAGTCGATCTCGGGGTAGACCTTGAGCAGCGACGACGCGGCCGAGCGCAGCTCGCCGTAGGCCTCGATGCCGGCGAAGCCGCCGCCGACGACCGTGACCGTCAGCAGGCGCTCGCGGCGCGGGTCGCCCTTGGGCAGCACGGCGGCCTTGTCGAAGTTGGTGATGAGGCGGTCGCGCACGGCCACTGCCTCTTCGATGTTCTTCATGCCGTAGGCCAGGTCGGCGACGCCCGGAATCGGGAAGGTGCGGCTGACGGCACCCGCGGTGACGACCACCTGGTCGTACTCCACCTCGAACGGCTCGCCCGCGACGGGGGTCACCGTGACCGTCTTCTTCGCGTGGTTGACGTAGGTCGCGCGGCCGGCGATCAGCTTGGTCGTCTTCAGGTGGCGGCGGTGGTTCACCGTTGCGTAGCGCGGGTCGATGGAGCCCGCGGCGACCTCGGGGAGGAACGGCTGGTAGGTCATGTAGGGCAGCGGGTCGATCAGCGTGACCTCGGCTTCGCCCTTACGCAGGGATTTCTCCAGCTTCCACGCGGTGTAAAAACCGGCGTAGCCACCGCCGACAATCAGGATCTTGGGCACAGTTCAGCGACTCCTCGAAGGAAAAAGTGTGTCTCTAGCCTACAGGCGCACAATCAGAGGCCGTAATCGGCGCATTCGCAGACATCAGGCGACCAATTCCCACGTTGCAGGGCGAGATCGCCGATCGGATTCACGCCGGGGCCGGCGGCGAGCGCGTGCGCGGCGAGCGCGTGCAGGCACTTCACGCGACTCGGCATGCCCCCGGCGGAGAATCCCCTGATCTCTTCAACGATCTCGATGGACTCGCGATCGGCGAGATATGCCTCGTGCGCCTTCTGATAGGCGGCCTGCACCTCGGCATCCGTCACCAGCAGATCCTGCAGCTCGACCATGACGTGGTCGGCCTCGAGGCGCGACATCGCGGCGGTCGCGGCAGGGTGGCTGAGGTAGTACAGCGTCGGGAACGGCGTGCCGACACCCGGCAGGCGCGGCGCCGTCGCGACCACCGTCGGGTTGCCGCAGGCGCAGCGCGCCGCGATTCCGAGCACGCCGCGAGCGGGGCGACCCAGCTGGGCCGAGACCACGGCGATGTCGCGGTCGGTGGCTGGCGCGAAGGGAGGAGTGGTCACCCCTCCATTGTCCCAGCAGCTCGCGTCAGTGGGTGCCGGTCGAGCTCGTTCCGGATGCCGCAGGCTTCTCGAGCATCGAGCGCAGCAGTGTCGCCGACCAATCGCCGCTGCGCTGCTGCACCTTCGTGCTGACCTTCTTGGGCGCGGTCTGCGGCGCGGCGGGCAGGTCGTCGATGATCAGGTAGCTGGTCTCGCCGGGCATCACGTAGAGCAGCCGGTCGCGGGCCTGCGCCTTGACGTAGTCCGGGTCGTCCCAGTCCTTGATCTGCTGGTTGAGCTTGCCGACCTCGGCCTTCTGCGCCGCGTTCTGCTGCTGCAACTTCGAGATCTGCTGCTGCTGCGAGGTGTACATGCGCACCGTCGGCGCGAGAACGACGACCGCGACCACGACAATGAGCAGCATGACGACGGCGAACCAGGAGACCCGGATGCCTCGCAGCCAGCCCCGCGCGGTGACGGCGGTGGGGCGGGCGGTCGACATGCTCCTGAGCGTAGGCGAGACGCGAAGGCGCGCCGCCCCATGGGGACGGCGCGCCTTCTGAAAGGTTGCTGGGTCTCCCTTCGGCTTCGCCGAGTCGACCCGCGGACGTGCTACTTGCCGAAGCGCGGGAACGCGCGCGTGCCGGCGAAGGTCGCGGCGTCGCCGAGCTCCTCCTCGATGCGCAGCAGCTGGTTGTACTTCGCGACGCGCTCGCTGCGCGCCGGCGCTCCCGCCTTGATCTGGCCCGAGTTCACGGCGACGACCAGGTCGGCGATCGTGGTGTCCTCGGTCTCGCCCGAGCGGTGCGAAAACATCGTCGTGTAGCCCGCACGGTGCGCGAGCTCGACCGCGTCGAGCGTCTCGGTCAGGGTGCCGATCTGGTTCACCTTGACGAGCAGCGAGTTCGCGACGCCGAGGTCGATGCCGCGCGCGAGGCGGGTCGGGTTCGTGACGAACAGGTCGTCGCCGACGAGCTGCACCTTGCGGCCGAGCGCCTCGGTGAAGACCTTCCAGTTGTCCCAGTCGTCCTCGGCGAGGGCATCCTCGATCGTGACGATCGGGAAGTCGTTCACCAGACCCTCGAAGTATTCGATGAGCTGCTCGGCGGTCCAGTCCTTGCCCTCGACGCGGTACACGCCGTCGTTGAAGAACTCAGTCGCGGCGACATCGAGGCCGACCGCGATGTCGGAGCCCGGCGTGAAGCCGGCCTTCTCGATCGCCTTGATGAGGAAGTCGAGGCCCTCCCGGTTGCTGGGCAGGTCGGGCGCGAAGCCGCCCTCGTCGCCGAGGCCGGTCGCGAAGCCGGCAGCCTTCAGCTCGCCCTTGAGGACGTGGTAGGTCTCTGCACCCCATCGCAGCGCCTCGGAGAAGTCCTCTGCGCCGATCGGCGCGAGGAAGAACTCCTGGAAGTCGATGCCGTTGTCGGCGTGCGAGCCGCCGTTGATGACATTGAACAGCGGCACCGGGAGAACGTGCGCGTTCGGGCCGCCGACGTACTGGTAGAGCGGCAGGTCGACCGAGTCGGCGGCCGCGCGCGCAACGGCGAGCGAGACGCCGAGGATCGCGTTGGCGCCGAGACTCGACTTGTTGTCGCTGCCGTCGGCCTCGATCAGCGTGGCGTCGATGACGCGCTGCTCGGTGGCCTCGAGGCCCTCGATGGCCGGGCCGAGCACGTCGAGCACGGCGTCGACGGCCTTGGTCACGCCCTTGCCGAGGTAGCGGCCCTTGTCGCCGTCGCGCAGCTCGTACGCCTCGAACGCGCCGGTCGATGCACCTGACGGGACAGCCGCGCGGGACACGGTCCCGTCGTCGAGCAGGACCTCGACCTCGACGGTCGGGTTGCCGCGGGAATCCAGGATCTCGCGAGCGCCAACGGCCTCGATAGCAGCCACTGTTATCTCCTTCTGATGGGGTTCGGTCTCAAGACTAGTGAGCGGTCAGTGAGGGGCGGAAAGCAGAACTCGCGCCGGAAGACGGAAGTTTTTCGCCAATACGTCCGCGGTTCAGCCGAGTGGTCGGAACTCGAGCTCGCCGACCGAGGTGGTCTGCGGGTTAACGTTCGCGACCGCGCCGTAGCCCGACTCGGCCGCGCGGGCGAGCAGCGCCTTCACGTTCTTGGTGCGCTTCTCGAGCCGCACGCGCTTGCCGCCGGCGACGAGCTCGGTCTGCAGCGCGATGAGCGTCGCGGGCGGCACGTCTTTGTCGTGCAGCAGCACGATGGCGCCCTCCGCATCGGTCTCGGCGTCGGGAATGAGATCGACGATGCGCTCGAATCCGATCGAGAAGCCGGCAGCAGGGGCATCCGTGCCCGCAAATCGCCCGATCATGCCGTCGTAACGTCCGCCGCCGCCGAGCGAGTAGCCGAACTCGGGGTGCTGGATCTCGAAGATGGCGCCGGTGTAGTAACCCATGCCGCGCACGAGGTTGTGCGAGAAGATCAGCGGCACCTCGGGGGCCGCCGCCTTCACCGCGTCGCGGATCTCACGCAGCTGGGCATACGCGTCGCTGTCGAGCCACGCCGGCGCGTTCTCGCCCGTCAGGTTCCAGCCGTCGTCGGCGAGCTCGCCGAGGTCGGCGCGCGCCTGCTCGGCGAGCTCGGGGTCGAGCAGCTCGAGGGCGACGAGCTCGGCGACGACGCCGTCGACGCCGATCTTGTCCTCTTTGTCGATTGTGATGAGCGCGCGCTCGGTCTGCTTCGGCGCGATCTTCCACGAGGCGATCAGGTGCTTGAGGATCGCGCGGTGATTGATGCGGATGCGGCAGCCGGCCAGCCCCAGCGCGGTCAGGGTCGCCGCCGTCGCCGTGATCAGCTCGACCTCGGCGAGGATGCCGGGCTCTCCGATGATGTCGATGTCGCACTGCACGAACTGGCGGTAGCGGCCCTTCTGCGGGCGCTCAGCGCGCCAGACCGGCGCGATCTGGATCGACTTGAAGACGCCCGGCAGCTTGGCGCGGTTGGTCGCGTAGAACCGGGCGAGCGGCACGGTGAGGTCGAAGCGCAGGCCCAGGTCGGTGAGCGAGGTGAGATCGCCGGATGCCGCGGCCTTGCTGACATCGTCGGAGTCGAGCCCCCGCTTCAGCACCCCGAAGGCCAGCTTCTCGTTGTCGCCGCCGAGCCCGGAGTGCAGCCGCGCCGAGTCCTCGACGACCGGCGTCTCGATCTCTTCGAAGCCGCGGGCGGTGTACTGCGACCGGATGATCGAGAGCAGCCGCTCACGCTTGGCCTTCTCGGCGGGGAGGAAATCGCGCATGCCACGAGGCGGGTTCACGTCTTGGGCCATGCGTCAATCCTGCCAGTTCACGGGGAGCTGAACCGCTGCACCCAGCTGATCAGGTTGCAGATGATCAGCGACAGGAACGCGATCGGCACGCCCGCAACGGCGAACGGAAACGGCGCGACGATGATCGCCAAGAGGGCGACGAGTGCGACGGCGAGAAGCACGACGCGCGTCATCGAATCAGGGCTGCGCCGTGGGAAGGCGCGCAGGAAACCGCGCAGCGGTGCGCCCCCTGATCGGACTGCGCGACGCAGATAGAGGGCCGCGCCGGCGAGCGCCCCGCTCCAGAGAACGAACGCGACGAGGCGGCAGGTGAGCTGCACCCTGCCGCTCTCCGCACTCGCGCCCATGACGAGGGCGACCACGGCGAACATCACCCCCACGCCGATGAGCTGCACCCGGTTCAGTGCGATCCGGGTCACGACCAGCAGGTTTCGCTGCGCGTTGGCGACGTTCGCGTCCAGTCCGAGCGCGCCCGCGAAGCCCGCCGCCGCGGCGGTGGTGTCGCCCATGCGGATCGCGACGACACCGAGGTTCTGACGCGCCACGGCATTCTGCGGATCCAGTCTCAGTGTCTCTTCGTAGGCCTGCCGTGCCGAGCGCAGATCCTTCATGGCGAGGGCCACATTGCCGAACAGCAGATGCGCCTCGGGGTTGCCGGGCGACAGCCGAACAGCCTCGAGGGCACGGTTCCAAGTGTCGGCATAGGGGTGCCCCGCCCAGAGATCGACTTGCGCCGCGACGTAATGGGTGCGCCACTCCGACGGAGCCAGGCGCACCGCCTCCCGCGAAGACTGCCACGCGACGGCAAAATCCCTCAGCCGGGCCGAGGCGATCGCGTGCAGGCGCCAGAGCTGCTCGCTTTCCGGGTGCTCGGCGAGGAGGCGTTGGACCCGGTCGCGTGCTTGCCCGTCTCGGCCCAGGTGCAGAAGCGCGCGGGTCTCCACGGCACCTGCCGCAAGGTCACCGGGACGTTCGGCGAGAACCTGGCCGGCGAGCGTTCGCGCCTCTTCGGCCCGTCCGGCGTCGAGGTATGCCTCGGCCTGCGCGAGACGAACGTCGGGCAAGTCAGAGCCGCTTCACGGACTTGAGATAGCCACGCAGCTCGGCGAACGTGCCGTCGTCCTCCCCGTACGTCACGACGTTGCGGGCGGCCTCCAGCCATTGCGCGATGGAGGGACGCGCTTGCGACAGTGCGGCGAGCAGATCCGGCATCCCGACGTAGCGGGGCACGCCGCTGCGCACGCTGTCCATGAGCGCCGCCTCGACCGCGGTCTCGCACACGAGCGCGATGTCCGCGCCGGTGAGTCCCTCGCTCTGTGCGGCGAGCCGCGCCAGGTCGATCCCCTCGACGGGATGGTCCTCAAGATGATGACGGAAGATCGCCTCCCGCGCGGGCGCGTCGGGCGGCAGGACGATGACCGTGCGGTCGAAACGACCGGGGCGGCGCAGCGCAGAGTCGACCTGCCAGGGCTGATTCGTCGCGCCCAGCACGTACAGGCCCTCGTTGTCGGTCTCGATGCCGTCGAGCTCGGTCAGAAGCTGGTTGACGACCGCGTTCCAGTGGCTCGCGCCGGCGCCTGCGGAACGCCGCTGGCCCAGCGTGTCCAGCTCGTCGATGAAGACGACCACAGGTGCGTTCCGGCGCGCCTTCTGGAAGAACTCGTGAATGTTCCGCTCGGAATCGCCGAAGTAGTTCGACACCACATCCGCGACGCCGAGCGACATGAACCCTGCGTTGAGCTCGCCCGCAAGCGCCTTCGCGATGAAGGTCTTCCCGCACCCGGGCGGCCCGTACATCAGCAGGCCGCCGCGAAGGCTCTTGCCGTACATCTTGCGCAGCTCGGGGTTGCGCAGCGGGGCGAGGAAGGCCGCCTCGAGACGCGACTTCACGGTCTGCATGCCGCCGACGTCTGCCAGCGTGAGATGCGATCGCTCCACGTCGTAGACGGGCGCGACGCCGGCGCCCTCTACGGTCGAGATGAACGGCGGCTCGACGTCGGAGTCGAGGTCGGCCTCGGCGCTGCGCCAATCGAAGTGGGTGTCCGCCGGCGACGTGCTTCTCGGCGCCTCCGTCGTCGGCTCGGTCGCCGCAGTCCCGGCCGCCGCGGTTCCGGCCGCCGCGGTCCCGGCTGGCGAGGACTCGGGTGCGAGCGCGCGGGCCATCAATTCTCGCGCCCGACCGGACGCAGGGTCGAGCTGCAGCACCTGCGCGGCCTCGGCCACCGCCTCATCCGCACGCCCGGCACCGAGCAGCAGCTCACCGAGGTGCAGTCGCAGCTCGCCGTCCGTCGGCACCGCCTCGACCGCCTTGCGCAACGACGCGATCAGCGCCGAGTCCCGTTCGTCCCCCATGGCGGGAATGATATCGGCTGGGAATACGCCAGGAGCCGCGATGACTTGTAGTTCACATGCCTGAACGATCCTCGGGGGTCGGCCTGCGCTCTGAGCGCGGACCGGTCCTGCTCTCCCAGATGCTCGCGACGGGCCTCGTCGCGCTCGACTCGACGATCATCGCGACCGCGTCGACGTCGATCGCGAAGGATCTCGGGCATTTCCAGCAGCTGCCGTGGCTGTTCTCGGTGTATCTGCTCGCGCAGGCCGTGGTGGTGCCGATCTACGGGCGCCTCGCCGACGTGCTCGGCCGGAAGAACACCCTGCTGTTCGGCATCGCGGTGTTCCTGCTCGGGTCGATCCTCTGCGGGGCCGCATGGTCGATGCCGGTGCTGATCGCGGCACGCGTGATCCAGGGCCTCGGCGCCGGCGCCGTCATGCCCGTCTCGATGACGATCACCGCCGACCTCTACACGCTGCAGGAGCGCGCGAAGGTGCAGGGCTACCTGGCCTCGGTGTGGGCGATCGCGTCGGTCGTCGGGCCGACGCTCGGCGGCGTCTTCGCGCAGTTCGGCCTGTGGCGGTGGATCTTCTGGATCAATCTTCCGCTCGGCGCCGTCGCCGTGTTCATGCTCTGGCGCTCGTACCACGAGAAGCGCGCGGCGGGTGAGCGCGAGCCGATCGACTACCTCGGTGCGGTGCTGCTCGGCGCGGGCACCACGATGCTGCTGCTCGGCCTGCTCGAGGGCGGCCAGAGCTGGGCGTGGGGCTCGGCCCTCGGCGTCGGCATCTTCCTGCTGGCCGCGGTGCTGCTCGCGGCCTTCGTGTACGTCGAGCTGCGGACGGAGCATCCGATCTTCTCCCTCGCTCTGCTCAAGCGACGCGTCATCGCGGCCTCCACGATCGCCTCGCTCATGGTCGGCGTCGTCGTGCTGGGCCTGTCGACCTACGTGCCCATCTACGCGCAGAACGTGCTCGGCTTCGGCGCGCTGATCGCGGGCCTCGCGCTCGCGGCGCTGACGATCGGGTGGCCGGCCGCGGCCTCGCAGGCCGGGCGCCTCTATCTGCGCTGGGGATTCCGCGTCACTTCGGTCGTCGGGTCGCTGCTGGTGGTCGTGGGCACCGCGCTCACGCTGCTGCTCGGCGCGCACTCGTCGATCTGGCTGGTGGCGCTGTTCTGCTTCGTGATCGGCTGCGGCATGGGCTTCACCGCGGTGCCCTCACTGATCGCCGCCCAGTCGTCGGCCGGCCCGAACGAGCGCGGGGCGGTCACCGGCACCAACATGTTCGCCCGCTCGATGGGCTCGGCGATCGGCGTGGCGATCTTCGGCGCCATCGTCAACTCGCGGGTGACGCTGAACCTCGCCGGCGTGCCGGAGGGCCCCGGCCTCTCTGCGGCGATGCACCTCGTGTACCTGTCGATCTTCTTCGTCGCGCTGGTTCTGCTGGCCGCGGTGCTGTTCCTGCCCGCGCACCGTCGCGAGTCCGCGCAGCAGTCGGATGCCGCGGAGGCCGTCGCGGCTTAGCCGCCCGAGGATTCCGCCGCGCGGACGTCTTCGGCGAGCGCGCGCACCCGGGAGCGCAGCGCGCGCTCGGCGTCGAGTCCGCGGGCGCGGGCGGCGGCGACGATTCCGAGCAGCAGGACGCCCAGGTCTTCTTCGTTCGAGAACGCCGCGGCCGAGGCATCCGTCTCAACTCCCACTGATGCCGCGCGACCGAGCGTCTTGTCTGCCAGCGCGAGCGCAGGCAGGGCGGTGGGGATGCCGTCGAGCACGCTCTTCCGCTCGCGCTTCTCGGCCTTCTTGGCGGCCGTCCAGAGGCGCACGACGTCCTCAGGAGTCTCTGCCACCTCGCCGCCGAAGACGTGCGGGTGGCGGCGCACCATCTTGGCTCGCACATTGGCCGCGACTTCCTGCACGTCGAAGCCCTCCGCCGGCGTGCGGCGCGCGATCTCGGCGTGGAAGACGACCTGCCACAGCACATCGCCGAGCTCTTCGAGCAGGTCCTCGCGGCTGCCCGACTCGATCGCCTCGACGAGCTCATAGCTCTCTTCGATCAGGTACGGCACCAGGCTCTCGTGGGTCTCGCGCTGGCTCCACACGCATCTGTCCAGCACGTCGGACATGGCGGCGGCGAAGGCGTCGAGCTGACTCTCGGTCATGGTGCCAGTATCGCCCGCCGCGTGCGGTGTTTCGGGGCCGAGACGCCCGTGTGAAAGCTGCGAAACATCGCGTCAGCGCGCCGCGGAAGTTGCACCGTGCCCCCTCGACGGGTGGCTAGCTTTGACTCCGAACCGTCGCGAAAGCGCGACGCAGTCCCTGGGAGTGTCAATGAAGCACAGATCCGCCATCACGCTCGCGGCCGCCTCGGTCGGGGCAGTCGCCCTCGCGCTGTCCGGCGCGGCCGCAGCAACCGCGGCGAGCACCACGTCCGGCGGCAGCCTGACGTATTCCGTCCACCCGATCGCCGTGAAGTCAGGGCTGACGACGACCGCCGCGAAGCCCACGCTCTCGCTCACGCCGGCCGAGTGCCTGGCCGAGGACGGGTTCGCGTGCCAGACCCCCGACAGCATCCGCGCGGCCTACGACATCCCGGCGACCATCGACGGCGTCCCCGCGGGCACCGGCCAGACGATCGTCATCATCGACGCGTTCGGCAGCCCGACCGTGCAGTCCGACCTCGCGACCTTCTCGACGGCCTTCGGCCTGCCGGCGGCCGATCTCGAGGTGATCTACCCCGGCGGCAAGCCGACCTTCACCGGCCACGGCACGCAGCTGGGCTGGGCGCAGGAGACCTCGCTCGACGTGCAGTGGGCGCACGCGGTGGCCCCCGGCGCGAAGATCAAGCTGGTCGTCGCCGCGAACGACTCGGGTGCCACGATCGACAACGCCGAGAAGTACGTCGCCGACAACAAGCTCGGAAACGTGCTGTCGATGAGCTACGGCGAGGCCGACAACCTCATCAGGAACTCCCACGCCAACAATGGCCAGGCCTCGCAGGCGAAGGCGGCCTTCACGAAGGCCGCGTCCGAGGGCATCTCGCTCTTCGCGTCCTCCGGTGACGCGGGCTCAGACAACGGCGCGGGTTTCGCGAACTTCGGCTTCCCGGCGTCTGACCCGAACGTGACCGCCGTCGGCGGCACCAACCTCTGGAAGGGCAGCGGCCTCGACGAGCCGAACGAGACCGTGTGGGACGACGACGACGCCTGCCCGCTCGGCTGCTGGCAGGGTGGCTTCGGCGCCACCGGCGGCGCACCCAGCCTGTTCGATGCGAAGCAGGGGTCGGATGTCGCGTACAACGCGGCCGTCTACACCGGCGTGCTCACCTACCTCGGCTTCCTCGGCGACGACAGCGGCCTCTACTTCATGGGCGGCACCTCGGCCGGCGCCCCGCAGTGGGCGGCCCTGACGGCGGACGTGGCTCAGGCCACGGGGCACTCCGTCGGGAACGTCAGCACGCTGGCGAAGTCGTGGGCGGCGAACGGGCTGCTCTCTGACGTGACCGTGGGCGACAACGCCACGACGACGTTCAGCGGCGGCTTCGCCGCGAGCGCCGGGTGGGACGCGCCGACGGGTTGGGGCACCCCCGACGTCGGAAAGATCATCGCGGCGCTCAAGTAGCCGGCCGCTCATCACCCCGAGAGGCGCCCCAGCCCGCGAAGATCGCGGGGTGGGGCGCCTTCGCACGACACGGGCCGCGACGGCTGTGGCGCTGCGCCCAGGACGGTTATCGGGCACAGCCCGCTCTCATAAGAGTCTTTGAAACTCCGTCCGTAACTTTCCCTCATGAAACGTGCACCGGCAGTTCTGCTCGTGATCGCCGGGGGCCTCGCGGTCATCGGGCTGTGGTGGTCGAGCGCGGTCGTGACCGCATCGGGCGCCGCGCTCACGACGGCCGTCGCCGAGCTCGCCGGCATGATCGCGTCGTACCTCGTGTGCATCCAGCTGCTGCTGATCGCTCGAGTGCCCTGGCTCGAGCGCGCGGTCGGCCTCGACCGGCTCGTCGCGTGGCACACCGTGGTCGGCACGAGCACGCTGTTCCTCGTGCTGACGCACGTCGGCTTCATGATCATCGGCCAGTGGATCACGGCCGGCCACGGACCGGTCGCCGCGTATCTCGGGTTGTTCGGCCTGTACCCCGACATGCTGACCGCGACCATCGGCACGGCTGCGCTGCTGCTCGCCGGGCTGCTGAGCGCGCGGGCGCTGCGGCGGCTGCTGCCCTACGAGGTCTGGTACTGGTCGCACGTCACGATCTACGGCGCGATCTTCCTCACCTTCCTGCACCAGATCAGCGCGGGGCCGGTGTTCGTCGGCCATCCGGTCACCCGCGGCCTGTGGATCGCGCTCTACGCCGCCACCGCCGCCTGCATCGTGCTCTGGCGCATCGCGCTGCCGGTGCTGCGGTTCGCGCAGCACCGCTTCGAGGTCGTCGCAGTCGTGCCGGAGTCGGCGCGCATGACCAGCGTGTGGATCAGGTCGCGCCGCCCGGAGCTGCTCGACGTGCGCCCCGGCCAGTTCCTGCTGTTCCGGTTCCTCGCCCGCGGGCACGTGCTGACGGCGCATCCGTATTCGATCTCGAACCTGCCCGCCGACGGGCTCATGCGCATCACGGTCGCCGATCTCGGCGATCACTCCGGGCGCCTGCGCGAGCTGCCGGTCGGCACCCGTGTGCTGCTCGAGGGTCCGTTCGGCGGATTCGTCGGGCGACGGCGCACGGGCGGCGTGCTGCTGATCGCGGGCGGCGCAGGCATCGGCCCGATCCGCGGGCTCGCCGAGCAGTTCGCCTGGATGGGGCGCTCGGTGACCGTGGTCTATCGCGCGAGCCGCGGCGACGACCTGGCGCTCTACGGCGAGCTCGCCGAGCAGCCGGCCGTCAACCTGATCCCGCTGATCGGGCGGCGCACTGAGCTCGGCTTCGATCCGCTCGACGCGGCATCCCTCGGACATCACGTGCCCGACGCCGCGCAGCGCGAGGCCTTCGTGTGCGGCCCGCCCACGATGATCGCGAAGACCGCCGACAGCCTGCGGGCACTCGGCGTGCCGACGGCGCACGTGCACTTCGAGGAGTTGAGTTTCGCATGAGCCGCAAGTGGCAGGGCACGGCGCTGTTCGCCGCGATCATGGCGGGCGTGTCGGTGACGATCGCAGGCCGGATGCTGGCGGGCGGCGGCATCGCCGAAGCGGGGCCGTCGGGCGCCGGCTCGAGTTCGACCGGGTCCGACTCGAGTTCGACCGGGTCCGGAGCGAGCTCGTCGGGGTCCGGGGCGACGACCTCGGGCGACACCGTGACCGGCGACGTCGAGCAGACGCGCTTCGGCGCCGTGCAGGTCGCGGTGACGTTCGACGGCACGAAGATCACGGCGGTCACGACGCTGCAGGCCCCGAGCGAGAGCGGCCGCGACCAGATGCTCACCCAGATGGCGACGCCCCAGCTCGAGCAGGAGGTCATCGCGTCGCAGTCGGCCCGGGTCGACACGATCTCGGGCGCGACCTATACCTCGGAGGGCTACCTCGCGAGCGTCCAGTCGGCGATCGACGCACACCGGTGAACCGCACACATCACACGATGGGCACGGTCGTCTCGCTCGACCTGCGGTGCGCGGTGCCTGACGAGCTCGTGGCTCAGGCCTTCGCTGTCTTCGACGATGCCGATGCGCGGTTCAGCCCGTTCCGCACCGACAGCGAGCTGTCGCGCATCTCTCGGGGCGAGCTGGATGCCCGTGAGGCGAGCACCGACCTGGCCGAGGTGCTCGCCCTCGCCGACGCCTTCGAGCGCGCGAGCGGCGGCGTGTTCTCGGTGTGGCGCGCAGGCGGGCTCGACGCGAACGGCCTCGTGAAGGGGTGGGCGGCCCAGCGCGCCGCCGACGCGCTGACCGCCGGGGGTGCCACGGACTTCTGCCTGAACGCCGGCGGCGATGTCGTCACGCGCGGGGCGCCGAGTCCGGGCGCCGTCTGGCAGGTGGGACTGCGCGACCCGGCGCGACCCGAGGGGCTGCGCGGCGTGGTGGCGCTCGGCGCCAGAGCGATGGCGACGTCGGGGGCGTACGAGCGGGGCGCGCACATCGTCGACGGGCGTTCGGGCGAGGCATCCGATCACTGGTCCTCGATCACCGTGATCGACACCGACCTCACCGTCGCTGACGTGCTCGCGACGACGGTGTTCGCGATGGGCGCGGCCGGCCCGGCCTGGGCGCACGCGGAGTTCGGCAGCTCGGTGATCGCCGCAGGCCGCGAAGGCGAGCTCACCGTGACCGGGCCGGTGACCTGGGCCGGTAGCGCGGGCTGACCAGGGATTTAGGCTCGCCTCACCTTGCTAGCGAGGGTCCGTCTCGAATGCTTCCATTGAGCTATGTCGAACGTTCTCTCGCCGCTGCGCGCCCTGCTCGGAACCTCGAGCGAGGCCGCGCCTGAGAGCCTTGCCTCGCGGCTCAACTGGCTGCGCGCGGGCGTGCTCGGCGCGAACGACGGCATCGTGTCGGTCGCAGCCGTCGTCATCGGCGTGGCCGGCGCGACCACCGCGGTGCACCCGATCCTGCTGGCCGGGGCCGCCGCGCTCATCGGCGGCGCGCTGTCGATGGCGCTCGGCGAATACGTGTCGGTGAGCTCGCAGCGCGACGCCGTGCGCGCCCGCATCACGCGCGGCGAGGCGGCAGAGACCGACGACGTCAGCCCCGTGAGCGCCGCGCTGGCGTCGCTCACCGCCTTCTTCATCGGCGGCCTGCTGCCGTTCCTGTGTGCCGTGCTCGTGCCGGTGCCGCCAAAGGTTCCCGTGACCTTCGCCGCCGTGCTGCTCGCGCTCGCGCTGACCGGGTGGCTCGGGGCGCGCTTCGGCGACGCTCCCCCGCTGCGCGCCACCCTGCGCGTCGTGATCGGCGGTGCGATCGCCCTCGCCATCACCTTCGCCATCGGCGCCCTGCTGGGCACCGGCGTGGGCGTGTAGACGGTGCGATTCAGCCAGCGCGAGCTGTAGTAACGGACGGGCGCGATGCGCCTCGCCGACACATCCGTCGAGAGCATCGGAAGATGTGTGCGCATGGCGTGATGCTCCTTCCACCACGAGCAAAGCCCGCGGCATCGCGCCGAGCCACTTACGCAAAAATCCCGACAGACTCGGAGAACCTATGGTGATGCCATGGGGCCAGGGGAAGAGATGGATGTGAACGAGGCAAGGGAGGGGTTCGAGAGACGGCACGCTGACCGCGAGACCTCGAACCAAATCGTGCTGGAGCGTCTTCGTGCCGCGGGTTACGAGGCGGATCTGGACGAGTGGCTCACCTTGAAGGAGCCGCTGACCGAAGCGGAAACCGCAGTGGTCCTGGAGCTGATGCACGATCAGGCGTTGTTCGGATACAGCCGGAACTACCTCGCTCGTGGTCTGGAACGTGCGACCAAGACCGTGTCCTTCGACGAGCTGATTGAGCTCTACCTCGGCACCGACGATCCGAGCGTTGAGGAGGGGCTGGCCTCGGCGATCGAGGTGCGGGCGAAGAAGATCGACTATCCGAAGCTGGTCGCTCTCGTCACCGGTGAACATGCCGGACGCTACGCCTCTGCGTTCTTTTTGCGGAAGGTGAGGCGTTACGGCGGTGAAGAAGGCCGCAAGATCCTCAAATCGCTTGTAGACGATCCCGAATACGGGTGGACGGCCCACCACCTGTTGACTGGTCGGGAGAGAAAGCCACAGTGACTCCTAGAACCCCATCACCTGCTGGAAGCGCGGGCGGCTGCCCGTGCGTACGCCCGTGACGCTCGGCTTGTTGTCGTAGACGCCGACGGCCCAGTTGCCCTCAACGAGCACGGGGCCGGTCGGCCCCATCACGACGTCCCAGCCGACGTAGCGCACCTCGGGCACGACCCCGACGACCTTGTCCATGAAGGGCTGCACCGTCTCGAACAGCGGCAGCTGGAAGTCCGGGATCGAGACGCCGGACTCCGGGTGCACGTGGTGCACGCTGTCGTGGGAGTCGTAGCCGGGGCCCTTCGAGTGTCCGGTCTCGATGTCGAGCATCGTGTAGAAGCCGCCGTAGGTCTGCTGGTCACTCGCCGCCCCGCGGCCGAACTTCTGCGCCATTGAGAGGATGCGGGCGCGCTGCCCGTCGTAGAAGGCGGTGACACGCGTCGTGTTGACCGTGCCAGGGCAGAGCTCGGCGAGCGTCGGATGCTGCACGATGAGCTCTTCGAGCAGGGTCTGCCCCTTGGCGATCAGCGACTCGCGGAACCCGGCCCAGTCGGTGACGTCCTTGGCCTCATGCCGCTCGACGCCATGCCCCGAGTTGCTGAACGGCACCTTGCCCATCACGCGCCCGTGCCGGGTGACGAAGTCGCGCACCTCGTCGACAGACGCCCCCTCGACCCGCAGCCATTCGCGGCCGAGGAACTCGTCGAAGGCCTCGTTGAAGGCGATCTTGTCCTGGAAGATCAGCCGGCCTGCCGGAGCGTCGAACTGCTCGGAGAGGCGCTGCGAGAGCGGGTGCGTCATGAACGTCTTCCGCTCGGCGGCGGTCAGCATCGCGAAATCCCAGTCGACGTAGTCCTGGAAGGCGGTCTCGTGGAACCCTGCCTCAAGAAGCATGTCGACGAGCACGACCGCGGTCGACTTGTGGTGCTGCTTCGCGGCTTCCCGAGCCCGGTGCACGACCGAGCCGACGTCGATGCGCCGAGCACGGCTCACAACCTGATTGATGCGGGCACTGAGGCCGGAGCGAGGGCTCACGAGGACTCCTGAAAAGGGGAAACGGGTCGACGGGGTCACCCGATTATAGGGAAGCCGCCGATGCCACCACCGCTGGTTAGGCTGGCCCCAGAACGGGCCCAGACGAAAGGACCCAACAATGCCGATCGGCCGCCCCGGCGTCGAGGTCAGCGCCGTCATCGATCTCGGCGCGATCACGCGCAATGCGCGCGCGGCCGTGGCATCCGCCCTCACTCCCCTGCTCGCCGACGTGCGCCACGATGCGCTCGGTCACGGGCTCACGCAGGTCGCGCGCGCGGCGCTCGACGCGGGCGTCGAGGGCCTGCTCGTCTCGCCCGCTGAGACGGATGCCGCACGCGCGGCGTTCCCCGACGCGACGATCGTGCCGGCGTCGCCCGCCGCCGCCGTGCCCGCGCAGTGGGCGCTCGTCAGTCGTGAGCTCTACGGCCTGCCCGGCACCGCGGGCGAGCCCGTGCTGCGCGCCGCCGGGCGCGTCGTGAACGTCAAGCCGGTGCGGGCTCGGGAAGGCGTCTCGTACGGCTATCTGCACCGCGCGCCGACCGACAGCAGGCTCGCGCTGGTGACGGGCGGCTACGCGCAGGGCGTCGTGCGCGCCCTCGGCAGCCGAGCCGACGTGATGATCGACGGGCGGCGACACCCGATCGTCGGGCGGGTCGCGATGGATGTGTGCGTCGTCGACATCGGCGACGACCCCGTCGCGATCGGCGACGAGGTGGTCTATCTCGGCACCGCCGACGGGGAGCCGACGCTGGCGGAGTGGGCCGAGGCGACCAAGCTCGACGCCGCCGAACTCGCCGTCGGCGTCGCCTCGCGCTTCGACAAGGAGTACCGCTCGTGACCGCCCGGCTCGTCATCGATCTCGCCGCGTTCGACCGCAACGTGGCCGCCCTGCGTGCGCGCGTCGCGCCCGCGCAGTTCATGCTCGTGGTCAAGAACGACGCGTACGGGCACGGTCTCGAACCCATCGTCTCGCGGGCGCTCGCGCAGGGCGTCGAATGGGTCGGATGCCTCGACCTCGGCACCGCGCTGGCGGTGCGGGCGTTCGCCGGCGGCGCGCCGCGGCTCTTCGCGTGGCTGCTGTCGCCCGATGAGGACCTCGCGGCAGGCATCCGCGCCGACGTCGATCTGGGCGTCGGCAGCGCGGTCGTGCTCGAGGCGGTCGCTGCGACGGGCGCTGCCCTGGGACTGGTGCCGCGCGTGCACCTCAAGATCGACACGGGGCTCAACCGCAACGGCGTGCGACGCGAGGCGTGGCCGGAGTTCGTGTCGCGCGCCGCGGTGCTCGAGGCCGAGGGCCGGGTCGCGGTCGAGGGCGTCTGGAGCCACATCTCCGAAGCCTCGGACGCCGAGGACGACCTCGCGCGAGCCCGCTTCGACGAGGCCGTCGACCAAGCGCGCGAGGCGGGGCTGCGGCCGAGGCTGCGGCATCTGGCGGCGAGCGCGGCGGGCACGCTGCGGCCAGAATTCGACTACGACCTGGTGCGCATCGGGGCGTTCAGCTATGGCATCGCGCCGGCCGGCGGCCCGTATGCCGACGAGCTCGGCATCACCCCCATCGCCTCGCTGCGCGCGCCGGTCGCCGCGGTCGAGGGCGGCCAGGCCTTCGTCGCGGTCGGCGCCTGGCACGGGCTGCCGTCGAGCGCCGCGGGGCGGGTGACCGTGGCGGTGCGCGGGGCGGCTCGCCCCGTCATCCGCATCGACGCCGAGTACCTCGTGATCGCCGCTGCCGACGCCGAGCTCGCCGTCGGCGACGAGGCCGTCGTGTTCGGCGACGGCGCCGAGCACTCGATCACCTCGACCACCTGGGCCGAGGCGATCGGCACGATCGGCGAGGAGCTGCACACCCGGCTCGACGCGCGCCTTCCGCGCGAGTACGTCGGCTAGGCCGACGCCGCCTCTTCCGCCACCTTCTCGGGCAGCGGGAAGATCGCCTTCAGCAGGTCGCCGACCCAGGCGATGAGCTCGGTGTCGGGCAGGTGCTGCCCGTCGACCGTCTTGATCGGCACCGAGATCGCGCGCTGCTGCTGGAAGTGCTTGGCCCCCGGGTACATGCGCTGCAGCCGCACCTGGATCGAGTCGGCGAGATCCGCCGGCGCGAGGCGCAGGTTCGACCCCATGGTCACGACCTCGCCGAGCCCTGCGAGCTGCGCGTGCCTGCGCAGACGCGCGACCGCGACGAGGTTCTGCACGGGCTCGGGCAGCTCGCCGTAGCGGTCGGTGAGCTCCTCCACGACGAGATCGATCGCGTTGTCGCGCGCGTTCGGGCCGGACGCCGCCGACAGCTTCTGATACGCCTCGAGCCGCAGGCGCTCTGAATCCACATAGTCCTCGGGAATGTGCGCGTCGACGGGCAGCTCGAGCCGCAGCTCGGTCTGGCCCTCCGCGACGTCGCCGCGGAACTGGCCGACGGCCTCGCCGATCATGCGCAGGTACAGGTCGAAGCCGACGCCTGCGATGTGGCCGGACTGCTCGCCGCCGAGCAGGTTGCCCGCGCCGCGGATCTCGAGGTCCTTCAGCGCGATCTGCATGCCCGAGCCGAGCTCGTTGTTGGCCGCGAGCGTCGAGAGCCGGTCGTGCGCCGTCTCGGAGAGCGGCTTGTTCTCGTCCCACAGGAAGTACGCGTAGGCGCGCTCGCGCCCGCGGCCGACGCGCCCGCGCAGCTGGTGCAGCTGCGACAGGCCGTACTTGTCGGCGCGGTCGATGATGATCGTGTTCGCGTTCGAGATATCGAGCCCGGTCTCGATGATGGTCGTCGAGACGAGCACGTCGAACTTGCGCTCCCAGAAATCCACCACGATCTGCTCGAGCGTGTGCTCGCTCAGCTGGCCGTGCGCGACGGCGACGCGCGCCTCGGGCACGAGCTCCGCGATCTGCGACGCGACCCGGTTGATCGACGAGACTCGGTTGTGCACGAAGAACACCTGGCCCTCGCGCAGGATCTCTCGCCTGATCGCCGCCGCCACCTGCTTGTCGTTGTAGGGGCCGACGAAGGTGAGAATCGGATGCCTGTCTTCGGGGGGCGTCGCCAGGGTCGACATCTCGCGAATCCCCGTGACGGCCATCTCGAGGGTGCGCGGGATCGGGGTCGCGCTCATCGCCAGCACGTCGACGTTGGTCTTGATCTTCTTCAGCGCGTCTTTGTGCTCGACGCCGAAGCGCTGCTCCTCATCGACGATGACCAGCCCGACATCCTTGAAGGTCACGCCCTTCGCCAGCAGGCGGTGGGTGCCGATGACGACGTCGACCGTGCCGTCGGCGAGCCCGTCGAGCACCTCCTTCGCCTCTTTGTCGGTCTGGAAGCGGCTGAGCTGGCGCAGGTGCACCGGGAAGCCGGCGAAGCGCTCGCTGAACGTCTCGAAGTGCTGCTTCACCAGCAGCGTGGTCGGCACGAGCACCACGACCTGCTTGCCGCCCTGCACCGCCTTGAACGCAGCGCGAACGGCGATCTCGGTCTTACCGAAGCCGACGTCGCCCGAGATCAGGCGGTCCATGGGGATCGGCCGCTCCATGTCGGCCTTGACCTCGTCGATGGTCTGCAGCTGGTCGGGGGTCTCGGCGAAGGGGAACGCGTCCTCGAGCTCCTGCTGCCAGGGCGTGTCCGGCGGGAACGCGAAGCCCTTCGCGGCCATGCGCGCCGAATACAGCTTCACGAGCTCGACCGCGATGTCACGCACCGCACGGCGCGCCTTCGACTTCGCGGCGGCCCAGTCGCTGCCGCCCATCTTCGACAGCGCGGGCTCCTCGCCGCCGACGTAGCGGGTGAGCAGGTCGAGCTGGTCGGTCGGCACGTAGAGCTTGTCGCGCGGGCCGCCGCGCTTCGACGGCGCGTACTCGAGCACGAGGTACTCGCGCTTCGTCTTCACCGCGTTGCGGCCGCCGCTCGAGACCTCGCGCTGCACGAGCTCGACGAACCGGCCGATGCCGTGCGTCTGGTGCACGACGATGTCGCCTGCCTTCAGCTGCAGCGGGTCGACGACGTTCTTGCGCCGACTGCCCAGCTTCTTCACCTGGCGGGAGTCGTAGCCGATCGTGCGCCCGTAGAACTCCGTCTCGCCGATCAGGGCGAGCTTCTCCTCGGGCAGCTCGAAGCCGTGCTCGACGGCGGCCTTCACCAGGTAGGCGACGCCCGCCTCGGCATCCGCCGGGTAATCGTCGACCACGCGTGCGGCAAGCCCTGCCTCGCCGAGCACGTCGGACGCGCGGCCGACCAGGCCCTGGCCGGCGGCGGCGATGACGACCTTCCAGCCGCCCTGCAGCAGCTCGCCGACGTGCTCGAGCGCGCCCATGACATTGCCCTGGAAGCTCGGCACCGCGTTGCCCGCGACGCGTACGGCGTCGCCCGCCTCGCCGGCGTCGAAGGTCGAGAAGGTCCACCACGGGCTGTCGGGGACGCTCGCCTTCAGCGCCTCGAGCGTCAAGAAGTCGCCCGCCTCGAGGTCGATGGGCGCGGCGGCGCCGACCGTGGCGGCGCTCCACGCCGCGGCGAGGAACTCGCGGTTGGTCTCGGCGAGGCTGACCGCGCGGCTCGCGACCCGCTCGGGCGCGACGACGGCGACGGCGGCGCCCTCGGGCAGATAGGCCGTGACGGGGACGAGCTTGTCGACGAGGGCCGGTGCGAGCGACTCCATGCCCTCGACCGGGATGCCCTGGCCGACCCGCTCGAGCAGGCTCGACAGGCTCGGGAACTCGTGCTGCATCTCGCGGGCGCGCTGACGCACACTCTCGGAGAGCAGCAGCTCGCGGCTCGGCGGCAGCGTCGCCTTGTGCACGGGCTCGGCGAGCGAGCGCTGGTCGGCGACCGAGAACCACCGGATCTGGTCGACCTCGTCGCCGAAGAAGTCGATGCGGTACGGGTGCTCGGCAATCGGGCTGAACACGTCGAGGATGCCGCCGCGCACCGCGAACTCGCCGCGGCGCGTGACCATGTCGACGCGCGCGTAGGCGAGATCGACGAGCGTCTGCGTGATGCGATCGAGGTCGTAACCCCGATGACCGACCTCGAGCTCGACGGGGTCGATGTCGGTGAGGTTGTCGGCGATCGGCTGCAGAGCGGCGCGCACGCTGGCGACGACGATGAGCGGATGCCTGGTCTCCGGCGCCTCGGACTGCCACTGCTTCAGCCGCCGCAGCGTCGTGAGTCGGCGCCCCACGATCTCGGCGCTGGGGCTCAGGCGCTCGTGCGGCAAGGTCTCCCACGCGGGGAACTCGATGATCTCTGCCTCTGGCGCGAAGCTCGGCAGCGCCTGGCGCAGAGCCTCGGAGTCGCGGCCCGTCGCGGTGACCACCAGCAGCGCCTGCTGCTCCTTCGGGCGCTTTGCGAACAGAGCCGCGAGCAGCGGCACCCGAAGGCCGTCAGTGGCCTGGAAATCGGCGGCGCGACTCGCGTACGCGAGGGCGTCGTCGAAGCTCTGGGCGCGCGAAAGCGCCTCGATCAATCCCTCGAGTACCACGCGTTCAAGTCTACGGAAGGCGCGTCCAACTGCCCTGGACGGTCACCGCTGCGCCGCGTGAGCCGCCGGCGGGTGCGGTGGTGACCGTCTGGCGCAGTCGAGAGGGCGCGCTACGCCGACTTCGTGTGGAACTTGAGCTGGGCGGCGGTGAGGCCGTCGGTGGTGATCAGCTCGATCGCGTCGGCGGCATCGGCGATCAAGATCGGCAGATTCTTCCGCTCGGCGGAACTGAACGCTTTGAGGACGTGATCTGCGGCATCCGATGACCCGGGCGGACGCCCGACACCCACGCGCACGCGCGTGAAATCACCGGTCCCCGTCGCCTTGATGATGTCGCGCACGCCGTTGTGACCGCCGTGGCCGCCGCCGAACTTGAGCTTCAGGGTGTCGAACGGGATGTCGAGCTCGTCCTGCACGACGATGAGCTGCGACGGCTCGAGCGAATAGAACTTGAGCAGCTGCGATACCGGGCCGCCCGAGGTGTTCATGTAGCCGTTCGATTTCGCGAGGATCAGCTTCGGGCCGCCGACGCGCAGCCGTCCCTCGGCCACGTGCGAGTTGGTCTTGTGCGATTTGAAGGTGGCGGATGCCCGTGCTGCCAGCTCGTCGACGACCATCTGCCCCACGTTGTGCCTGGTATTCGCATACGCGGGCCCGGGGTTGCCGAGGCCGACGACGAGCCAGGTGTCGGTGGGTTGAGCCATAGCTCCTAACGGTACGCGAAAGGCGGGCGCCCCAATGGGAGCGCCCGCCTTCGGTGAAGCGGTGCCTACTCGGCGGACTCGCCGGCGGACTCACCGGCAGCGGTCTCGGCCTCGGCGGCTTCCTCAGCAGCCTCGGTCTCCTCCGCCTCGGGTGCCGGCGGGTTCACGATGCCGACGACCAGCGTCTCGGGGTCGGTCACCAGGGTCGCACCGGCGGGCAGCTCGAGGTCGCCTGCGGTGATGTGCGTGCCGGCCTCCTTGCCCTCGACGTCGACGACGACGCGCTCGGGGATGTTGGTCGCCTCGACCTCGAGCGACACCGTCGAGGCGTCCTGCTCGGCAATGGCCGAGCCGAAGGGCTCGCCCTCGAGGTGCACCGGAACGTCGACGGTGACCTTCTCGCCGCGCTTGACGACGATGAGGTCGATGTGCTCGATGATCTGACGCACCGGGTCCTTCTGGACGTCCTTCACGAGCGCGAGCTCGGACGCGCCGGCGATGTCGAGCTCGATGACCGCGTTCGCCTTGCGGACGAGAAGCATGGTCTCGTGGCCGGGCAGCGTGATGTGGCGCGGCTCGGTGCCGTGACCGTAGATGACGGCGGGGATCTTGTCGGCTGCGCGGATCTTGCGCGCAGCACCCTTGCCGAAGGACTCGCGGACCTCGGCAGTGAGCTTGTCAGCCATGTGAATGCCTTTGCTGTCGGTGGGCTTCCCGCCCACGTCTGGTGTGTGATTTCAACTCGAACGCGTTGCGCGCGTGAGGAATGACGTGAAGCCGGTTCCACCGCGTCGATTACGGATGCCTGCCCTGTCGCTTGCGCGATGGTGAGGCATCCCTCGCCGAAGTTGCTGAAAGTCTACCAGCGCCGCCGGGCTGCTTCCTGGCCGTGCTGCCCGTTACTCCCCAGGGAGGATGCCCGGTGTCGGCTGCCGCCCCTACGCTGACCCCATGCCGGACTCCGAACGCTCAGCGCTGCGCGTGTGGGCGCCGGTCGTGCTCTCCGCCCTCATCCAGGTCGGGACGACCGCCGGCATTCTCGGCGCGCGGTCGTTTCAATGGCGCGCGCAGCACGGGCCGCGGTTCGGGCCGGCGGCGAACCCGCTGGTCGACGCCGAGCTCCACCCGATCAACCCCGCCGTCGCGGTCCTCCTCGTGCTGCTGGCATTCGTCGGGCCCGTGCTGTTGATCTGGATCAGGCGCCGCCCCGGCCCGATCCTCATCGCCATCGCCGCCTCTGCAGTGGTCGGCGAAGGTCTGATGCTGCTCGCGGCATCCGCGATCGCCTTCTACATCTCCGTGATCTTCGCCGTCGTGATCGCGGTCCTCCACGACGCGCGGCTGTGGGCGTGGATCGTGACCGGCGTGCTCTGGCTCACCCCGATCGGGCTCTACCTGGTGAACCGCAATCCGGCGAGCCTGTTCCTGCTCGTGCCCTGGACGATCGTGTCGATCGCGGTGCTGGTGATCCCGCAGTCCGCGCGCAACCGGCGTCTCTGGCGCGAGCAGCAGCTGCGCGACGCCGAGGCGCGGCGCGCAGAGGAGGCGCAGGCCGAGCGCGTCCGCATCGCCCGCGAGCTGCATGACGTGCTGGCGCATTCGCTCAGCCAGATCAACGTGCAG
Organism: Gryllotalpicola daejeonensis; assembly: GCF_039538145.1. Taxonomy (NCBI): domain Bacteria; kingdom Bacillati; phylum Actinomycetota; class Actinomycetes; order Micrococcales; family Microbacteriaceae; genus Gryllotalpicola; species Gryllotalpicola daejeonensis. The sequence continues at coordinate 1,270,180 of NZ_BAABBV010000001.1, forward strand.
GCATCCGTCGGCCTTCATCTGTTTGAGACGCAGCCCGAGAAAGCGGCGACTGCACTCGCGAACGTGAAGGACACGAGCAAGCACGCGCTCGACGAGGTGCGGCAGGTGCTGGGGATGCTTCGCGGCGACGCGCCTCTCGCCCCGGAGCAGGGGCTCGCGGGTCTCGGCGCGCTGGTCGATGAGCTGAAGGCGCACGGCCTCGACGGCACCCTGGCGGTGGCGGCTGGGCTGAACGCCGAGGACGTGTCCGCCGCGACGCAGCAGGCGGTGTACCGCATCGTGCAGGAGGCCCTGACAAACGTCACCAAGCACGCCGCCGCGCATCGGGTTGAGGTCGAGGTGACCGGCGACGACGAGTGGCTCTCGGTGCGGATCTCCGACGACGGCGTCGGCGCCGCGGCTGGGGCCTCGCCCGACGGCCGCGGACTGCTGGGCATGCGCGAGCGCGCCGAGTTGCTCGGCGGGACGTTGACGGCGAGTCCTGCGCCCGGCGGCGGGTTCCGGGTCGAGGCGCGCCTTCCTCTCGGCGGTGCTCGATGATCCGCGTCGTCGTCGCCGATGACCAGGGCCTGATCCGAGCCGGTTTCCGCAGCCTGATCGACTCGGAGCCCGACCTCGAGGTCGTCGGCGAGGCCGGCACGGGGCGCGAGGCGCTCGACGTCGTGCGGGCGAAGCGGCCCGATGTGGTGTTGATGGACATCCGCATGCCCGACGGCGACGGCCTGTGGGCGACCGAGCAGATCGCGGCCGATCCGGGGCTGGCATCCGTTCACGTCGTGATCGTCACCACCTTTGAACTCGACGAGTACGTCGCGCGCGCGTTGAAAGCGGGGGCGAGCGGATTCCTCGTCAAAGACACCGAGCCCGTCGATCTGCTGCGCGCGGTGCGCGTCGCGGTGGCCGGCGAGGCCCTGCTGTCCCCCGGCGTGACGAAGCGGCTGCTCGACCAGGTGGTGGCCGGGCGAGCGCCGGTCGACGACTCGCACCTCGCCGTGCTCACCGACCGCGAGCGCGAGGTGCTGCGGCTCGTCGGCCGCGGGCTGACGAACCAGGAGATCGGGGCCGAGCTGTTCCTCAGCCCCCTGACCGCGAAGACCCACGTGTCGCGCATCATGACGAAGCTCGCCGCGCGGGATCGGGTGCAGCTCGTGGTGATCGCCTATGAGACCGGGCTCGTGCCGTAGGGCACTGCTCCTTCCGGAGTACGCGCGATCACTCCCCCGGGCAGATTCGGTCGGGCGCGCCGCTCGAGACGCTGGTGGTGTTGGCGGGCAGAGCCGTCAGCGCAAACGCTCGAAAGGAATCGCTCATGAACACCGCACTCGCCACCGCCGCGGCCGCCGCTCACTGGGCCGGCCCCGGTCCGTTCTTCCCGTTCTTCTTCGTCATTCCGCTGTTCTGGATCGCGGTCATCGTCGCGCTGGCCATCGTGTTCAGCCGCCGGCGCCGTGCCATGTGGGGTTACTGGCACGAGCAGAGCTCGAGCTCGGCCGAGCAGACACTCGCCCAGCGCTACGCCAACGGCGACATCGACGAGCAGGAGTACCGCGCGCGCCTCGAGGTGCTGCGCGCCAACCGCCCCCAGTTCGGCCCCGGCGGCCCGCGCCCCTGAGCCCCTGAGCCACTGAGCCCCTGAGCCACTGAGCCGCTGAGCCGCTGAGCCGCTGAGCCGCTGAGCCCCAGCCTCCGGTGCGGCAGCCGGCGCTGCGGCCGACGACGGGCCGTCGAAACACTCTCCGTCGGCAAGAGATCCGGGCAGACGCTCCACGGGCGCCCGGATCTCTTGCCTACGGAGACTCTTCGCGATGCAGTGCGTCTCGGGCGAGGACGGAAGACGCCTCGCGAGGCAGCGCTTTTCGGGCGACGCGTCAGGCGAGGACGGAAGACGCCTCGCGAGGCAGCGCTTTTCGGGCGACGCGTCAGGCGAGGACGGAAGACTCCTCGCGAGGCAGCGCGTGTCAGGCGACGCGTCTCAGGCGAGGACGTCGGCACACACCTCTGCGAAGAGCGCATCAGGGTCGTTCGGCACTCCGCGCCGCTCGAACCAGGTGCAGACGTTGCGTACATCACGCTCGAGCAGCTCGAATCCATTGGGGTTCGTGATGACGTCGACGATCTGCGGCAGGTCGATCACGATCACCCGACCGCGGTGCCAGAGAAGGTTGTACGGCGAGAGGTCGCCGTGCGCGCTCTGCGCGGCCGCGAATCCGTGCAAGATCTCGATCGCCTGATCGAAAGCCTCGCTCAGTTCGGCCGGCGAGAGCGGCGCATTCGCCAGCCGGGGCGCCGCGACACCGTCATCGCCGATGAACTCCATGAGGATCTCGGTGTACGAGATCTGCACCGGGTACGGCACGGGGAGCCCGCGCCGCCAGAACTCGCAGAGTGCGGCGAACTCGGCACTCGCCCACTGGCCGGCTGCAACCGTGCGGCCGTATGAAGATTTGCGCTCGATCGCCCTCTGGTCGCGACTGCGCCGCTCGCGCCGCCCCGCGGTGTAGGCGCTCGAGCGGTGGAAGTCGCTCTGCTCGGCTGAGCGGTAGCGCTTGGCGGCGAGAACGGATGCCTGACCCGGAGCTCCCGGCGAGGCATCCGGTATCGCCCTCTCGATCAGGAACAGGTCGGCCTCTTTGCCGGTCTTCACCAGGCCGAGCTCGGTGTCGAGGGCTGCGGCAGAGGTGACGACCCAGTCGGGCCGCGGCTCCGGGCCGCGTTCGAGAGGCTGGGTGGCCGGCCAGGTGGACCAGCGCTGGCCTTCGCCCGGCTCGACGTCGGCGAAGGCGAAGGTGGGAACGACGAAGTCGTCGCCGAAAACGGACACTGCGGTCTCCAATGAGCAGGAGGCCGCGGCGATTGCTTAGAGCGCGGCCCCCGGGAAGGACGTGGACATGCAGGCGCTGAAGATCTCAGTCATGCTCATCACTCCTTCCGTCATCGGTCGCGAACAGGTTCGCTCACGCTACCAGTCGTGCATCGAGCCGTCGAGCAGGCGGTTGACCGGCAGATAGGCCGCCTCGTAGGGGTGCGCCGCGGCCGCCTCGTCGTCGTAGGTGACACCGAGACCCGGCTCGTCCGAGGCATCCAGCAGCCCGTTCGCGAAGGTGTACGTCGCGTGGAACACGTCGTGCGTCGTGGGTGCGTGCCGCATGTACTCCTGGATTCCGAAGTTCGGAATGGCGAGCCCCAGGTGGATAGCGGCGGCGAGGCCGACGGGCGAGACATCCGTCGGCCCGTGCACGCCCGACTTGATCTGATAGACGCTCGCGTAGTCGAAAATGCGACGCAGCCCGGTAATGCCGCCCGCGTGAGTGACGGGGCTGCGCACGTAGTCGATGAGCTGCTCTTCGATCAGCGTCTTGTAGTCCCAGATCGTGTTGAACACCTCGCCGATGGCGAGCGGCGTGGTGGTGTGCTGGCGCACGAGGCGCAGCGCGTCCTGGTTCTCGGCGGGCGTCACGTCTTCGAGCCAGAACAGGTCGTAGGGCTCGAGGGATTTCCCGAGCTTCGCCGCCTGGATGGGAGTGAGCCGGTGGTGGCCGTCGTGCAGCAGCGGCAGCTCCGGCCCGAATTCGTTCCGCACCGCCTCGAACACTCCGGGGATGTGTCGCAGATACGCCCGCGTGTCCCAGGTCTCTTCGACGGGAACGGCGCTGCGGCGCGCCGGCTCGTAGTCGTAGCGCTCGTCGGTGCCGGCCTCCGCGCCAGCCCGCGCGTTGGCGGACGACGCGACACCGTAGACAGACGGCAGGCCGGGGATGCCGGTCTGGATGCGGATCGCACGATACCCCTCTTCCTGGTGCTCGCGGATCGAGTCGAACAGCTCGGGCAGCTCTGCCCCCGAGGCGTGGCCGTAGACCAGCAGCCCGTTGCGCGAGCGACCGCCTAGAAGCTGATAGAGCGGCAGCCCGGCGACCTTTGCCTTGATGTCCCACAGGGCGGTGTCGACGGCGGCGATCGAGGCCATCGTGACGGGGCCACGGCGCCAGTACGCGCCGCGGTAGAGGTACTGCCACGTGTCCTCGATGCGGTGCGCGTCACGGCCGATGAGCAGCGGCGCGACGTGCTCGCGCAGGTAGGCGGCGACGGCCAGCTCGCGGCCGTTCAGCGTCGCGTCGCCGAGGCCCGTCACGCCGTCGTCGGTCGTGATGCGCAGCGTGACGAAGTTGCGCCCCGGGCTCGAGACCAGGACTTCGACCTTTTCAATCACCACGGAAAGTCGCCCTTCTCAATCAACACGCGCGATTCCCTTCTTCACGATCTCGTCGAATGCCTCGATGGTCGCCCGGCACGCGTCACCCGCCGGCAGCCCGGCCTCGAGCCGCGCCGCCATGATGGCCCGTTGCCGCTGCGCGAGCTTCTCGCGGCCCTGCCGTGCGATCTGCTCGAGCCGGTGAGCGATGCGGGGGTTCGCGAAGCGGGGGCGAAGAGCCGCGAGCGCGGCATCCGTCTCAGCATCCTCGAATCCCAGGACGGGCCGCACCTCGTTCCAGAGCTGCTCGACCGTCGCGCGGATCTCGTCGTCGCCCCACGCCTGATCGATGGTCTCGAACCCGCGCAGCAGGCCGAGGTAGGTCATCGTCGAGTGCGCGGCATTCAGCAGCCACAGCTTGCGGCGCTCGAACGGCGCGACGTCGTCGACGAAGCGCGCGCCGACGGCATCCCACGCGGGGCGCCCGGCAGGGAAGTCGCCCGCGATCACCCACTCCGAGAACGGCTCGGTGATCACCGTCAGCGGGTCGCTCGAGTGCGGAGTGATCCGGTCGACCATGGTCGACGGGAACGTCACTTTGCGCTCGATCCAGCGCGCGAGATCGAGATCGGATGCCTCGGCCAGCCGCACCACCGCCCCGTGGAGCACCTCGCCGTTGCCCGCGAGGTTGTCGCAGCTGACGAGGGCGAGCGGGCCGCCACCCGCGGCGCGCCGTGCGGCGAGGCCGGAGAGCAGCCGGCCGGGCGCCGGCGAGGTCGCGGCGTCGTACCCCGCCTCGGTCACGGTGACGGTCACGACGGCGAGTTCTGGGTCGCAGAAGGCCGCCGTCCAGGCATCCGTATCGTCGCCGGCAAAGGACGCCGCGATCGACGTGACCTGCGTCGACTCGTCGCCCTCCGCGCCGCGCTCGACCAGCGTGTAGCGGTTGCCGGCCGCGGTCAGCGCCGCGGCCAACTCGGGCGAGCGCCCGGTGAACGCGGTGTAGCGCCACTGCTCAGCCGGCGCGGGGTCACCCGGCGCGAGCGCGTTCGCCCGCTCGGTGTACCACGCCTGATGGGCGCGGAAGAACGCGCCGAGGCCGAGGTGGGCGAGTCGCGTCATGCCTCGACGTCGGGCCCCTCGGTCTGCACCTCTTCGACGGCGTCGGCCTCCGCAGCCTCTGCGGCGACCCACTCGGCCCACATCAGCGCCCGCTGGTACGAGCCGTGCAGGAACTGCAGGCTGTCGAGCAGCCGCTCGTCGCGCGGGGTGCTCAGGTCGGTGAAGTCCTCGAGCGCGACCCAGCCGTCGTAGCCGATCGACACGAGCGCGCGGAACAGCCAGTCGATGTCGATCTGCCCGTCGCGCAGGGTCGACCAGTTGTGCTCCCACATCACCTGGGCGTCGGGCCCCTGCTGGCCGTTCGGCCACCACACGGCGTTCTTCACGTGGATGTGCGCCAGGTACTCGCCGAGGATCTGGAAAGCCGTGCCGATGTCTTCGAAGCCCTCGATCACCTGGTTGCCGATGTCGTGGATGACGCCGATGCGCTCCGGGTCCAGCCCCTCGACGAGGCGGTAGGCGGCCGAGGCGCTCGAGATGATCGTGCCGTGGTGCAGCTCGACCAGCACCTTCACACCATGCACGGCGGCACGCTCGACGACCCACTCGAGGTCGGCACGCGTGGCGGCGAAGACCGCGCGGTAGTCGGCGACGGGAACGTGGGGAACGCCGATGCGCACGCTGCCGGCGCCGAGCGCGGCGGTCGCGGCCAGCAGTCGCTCGATGTTGTCGTGATCGGATGCCTGCACGTAGGCGCCGATCGCAGAGAAGTCGAGCCCCGCCTCGTTGGTGATGCGCAGGATCTCGGGCACCGACTCCTCGAGCCCGGTCAGCGGCCAGGTCGCGCGGTTGCCGGCCCAGTAGCCGGGCTCGTCGGCCGGCTCCTGGTCGGTGACGCGCCACTCGATGCCGTCCCACCCTTGGGCGGCGATGGCGGCGGCGGCCTCTTCAGGCGTCCATTCAGGGGTCGAGACGGTGGTGACGGAGAAGCGCATCAGGACGGTTCCTCTTGAGAGTTCGGGTCGAAGGTGACGTCGTCGTGGGCGCCCGAGAGGATCTCGTCGACGCCGACCTCTGCTCCGAGGGCGGCCGAGACGTAGAGCGCACGCACTACTGCCAGCGAGAGTAGCGCGTCCTCGACGCCCACCGTGGGCGGGCGGCGCTCTCTGATGGCCGCGACGATGTCGTCGTACTGCCGGCGATGACCCTGCGTGAACGCATCGGGGGCGGGTTCCCCACCCGCGAGCTGATCGGCGGCGACGAGGTCGGGGGCCAGATTGCGCGGGCCGCCCCTGGTCGGGTCTGCGTTGCTGTCCCGAGCCGCGTCTGCGTCGGCCGCGGGCGCCGCGTAGAAGTACTCGAGCCGATCGCCCTCGATGAGCGCTGAGCCGAGAGAGCCGTGCACGTTGAGCCGCACGCCGAGCCCCGGGTACGCCGCGGTCGTCGTGTGCAGCACCGCGATGGCCCCGCTCTCGAACCGCACGGCGGCCGCCGCCGTGTCTTCGACGGCGAGGCCGTCGTGCGCGAGCACAGCGGCGTAGGCGAACACCGACCGGGGGCGGCCGAGCAGCCACACAAGCAGGTCGACCGTGTGCACGCCCTGGTTCATGGTCGAGCCGCCGCCGTCGAGCTGCCACGTGCCGCGCCACTCGCCCGAGTCGTAGTACTGCTGGCTGCGCCACCACGGAACCGTCGCGACGGCGCTGGTCAGGCGGCCGAGGCGCCCGCTGTGCGCGGCCTCGGCGACGACGACGGATGCCGGGTCGAAGCGGTGCTGGCTGATGACGCTCACGATCTGACCGCGACCGGACGCCTCGCGGGCGGCGTCGCGCAGCGGGAGCGCCTTCCCGACCCTGGTGTCGAGCGGCTTCTCGATCACGACGTGGGCGCCCGCGGCGACCGCCTCGAGCGCGAGCTCGACGTGGGTACCGCTGGGCGTCGCGATGACGACGACGTCAGGCGCACCAGCCCTCAGCGCCTCGGTAAGCGTCTCGAACTGCGCGGGCGGCGGCCACGACGTCTCCGCGGCGATCAGCTCGGCGATTCTCGCGCGGGCGGCGGGGTCGGGGTCGACGAGCGCCGCAACCCGCAGCACCCCGTTCGCGGCCATCGCACGCACGTGGTTGCCGGCGATCACGCCGTTGCCGACCAGTGCGGCGCTCAGTGTCTGGTCTGCACCGCCGTTCATGCGGTGGTCACGCCGATCTGCGCGATGAGCCGGTCGAAGGCGCGCGCAGCTCGGCCGAACGCCGCCGGCCCGCTGAAGCCGCCGAGCGAGAAGCCCTCAGCGAGGTGCGGCTCGAGGCTCGCGAACCCCGCATAGCCCGCGTCGCGCAGTGCGGTCACGGTCTCGAGCAGCTCGCCGTCGCCCTCGCCCGCGGGCACGACCTCACCGGTTTCAAAGAGCGCGTCCTTCACCTGCAGGTAGTCGACGTAGGGCGCGAGGCTCCTCCACCCTTCCGAGAACGGCTTCACGCCGCACTGCACGTAGTTCGCGTTGTCCCACGCGAGTCGCAGGTTTCCACTGCCGACGGATTCGACGATGTCGAGCACCCGCGCGGGTACGTCGCCGTAGATGCCTTTCTCGTTCTCGTGCAGCAGCACGATGTCTTCAACCTCGGCGAGGTCGGCGAGCGCGCGCATCCTGACCAGCACGTCGTCGCGGATGTCCTCGGCCGTGCGCTCCTCAGCCCGGTAGAACGAGAAGATCCGCACGAAGCGGGACTCGAGCCGGTGCGCGACCCTGATGACCGCACGCAGCCGCTCGACCTCGTGCTCGACGGGCAGCGACACGTCGACCTTGCCGATGGGCGAGGCGATGGCCGAGACGCCGAAGCCGGCCTGCGAGATGCGTTCGGCTAAGGCATCCGTTCGCTCATCATCGAAGTCGGCGACGTTGACGCCCCACGCACTGCGCACCTCGACGTGCCGTGCGCCGAGCGCTTCGAGCACCGCGAGCTGGATCGCAGGGTCGGGCGAGATCTCGTCGCCGAAGCCGGACAGTTTCCAGACCGCAGCGTCGCTCACGCTTTCACGCTATGGCACGGCGGGTGCCGGTCTCTAGGGGCGGCCCATCACGTTTGCGAATGTCAGCATTCCGGCACAGAACGCACGATTCGTCACCCGGAACCGAAAGGAAACGGGTGACGAATCGCGCGAGGGGACGCTAGCTCTGCAGGATCGCCGAGCGGCGAGCGAACGGCTTCGCGATCGCCCGCCAGCCGCGCAGCACGACGCCGGTGAAGATCAGGGCGACGATCACGAACGGCAGCGCGATGCCCTGGCCGCTGACGAAGCGCAGCAGCATGCCGACCCCGACGGTGACGAGCCAGATCGGGATCGCGGACGAGCGGATCGCGAGCGGGCGTCGCCAGGCGAGGCTGACGGCCCAGCCGAGCAACGTGCCGACGAGGAAGGGCCACGCCGTGTGCGCGACGCCGAGGAAGCCGAGGTCATAGCCGTGGATCATGCGGCCGACCATCGTGAAGCCGGTGACCAGGGCGAGGTCGAGGAAGATCGCGGGCACGAGCCACGGGCTCGGGCCGACGCGGCGGGCGGAAGTGATCTTGTATACGGTCATAGATGCATGATTGCGTACAAGACTTGAAGAATGCCGAGAGCGGGCGAGGCGCGTTGCAGATTGAGGCGAGCGGATGCCCCTGCTTGACTCGCGGGTATGACTGCGCTGTCCCCGCACCCCGACCGTCTGCTTCCGGCCGACCCCGGCACGCGTGACGTCGCGCGCAGGCTCTACGGCGAGGTGGCGGGCGCGCCGATCCTGTCGCCGCACGGGCACGTCGACGCGCGGGTGCTGCTCGACGACGAGCGCTTCCCCGACCCGGCTGCGCTGTTCATCACCCCCGACCACTACGTGACCCGGCTGCTGCACGCGCTGGGGGTGACGTACGAAGAGCTGGAGCTGGGGAAGGACGCGCGGGAGCGCGATGGGCGGAAGATCTGGCGCACTTTCTGCCGCCACTGGGACGCGTTCCTCGGCACCCCCGTGCGGTTCTGGCTCGAGAGCGAGCTCGCCGAGGTGTTCGGCATCGACGAGCAGCCGAGCGAGGCGTCAGCCGACCGCCTCTACGACGAGCTCGAGGCGCGACTGTCAGAGCCCGGGTTCCGGCCGCGCGCCCTGTTCGACCGCTTCGGCATCGAGGTGCTCGCGACGACCGATGACCCGGCCGACGACCTCGCGGCGCACCTCGCGCTGCGCGAGGACCCGACGTTCCGCGGCCGGGTCGTGCCGACCTTCCGCGCCGACCGCTACCTGACGCCCGGCACGCCGGCGTGGGCCCCCGCGCTCGCGGCGCTGGCCGAGGCATCCGGCATCGACACGGGCACCTACGCCGGCCTGCTCGATGCCCTGCGCAGCCGGCGCGCGTTCTTCCAGGCGGCGGGCGGCACCGCCACCGACACGGGCGTGCTCGCGGCCGACGCGACGCCGCTCAGCGACACCGCGTCCGAGCGCATCCACCTCGCCGGGCTCGCCGGCGAGGTGAGCGAAGCCGAGGCATCCGCCTATCGCGCCAACCTGCTCTATCGCTTCGCCGAGATGTCCGTCGACGACGGCCTCGTGATGCAGCTGCACGCGGGCGTCCACCGCAACACGCACCGGCCGACCCTCGAGCGCTTCGGGCCCGACACCGGGCACGACCTTCCCGCCGTCGGCGGCTACACGCAGCCACTCGCGCCGCTGCTCAGGGACTTCGGCACGGCGCCCGGCTTCCACCTCGTGCTCTTCACGGTCGATGAGACGCTGTTCAGCCGCGAAATCGCGCCGCTCGCGGGCTTCTACCCCAGCGTGTTCGCGGGGGCGCCGTGGTGGTTCCTCGACTCCCCCGCCGCCATCGCGCGCTATCGCGCGGCCGTCACCGACTCCGCCGGCTTCGCGAAGACGAGCGGCTTCATCGACGACACCCGCGCGTTCTGCTCGATCCCGGCCAGGCACGACATGTCGAGGCGGGCGGATGCCGCATTCCTCGCGAACCTCGTCGTGACGCACCAGCTCACAGAGGACGACGCGCTCGGAGTCGCTCGTCGTCTGGTCGACGAGCAGCCCCGGCGCGTCTTCAAGCTCTGAGAAGCCCTGCGAGCGGCGCGGCCGGTCGGCTCAGTTGCCCGACGGCACCCCCGAGCTCTGCAGTGCGGCGGTCTCGTGGAAGTTGTCGTAGCTCAGGCTGTCGGCCTGCGCCCCGATGAGCCCGAGCACCGTGTGCCCCTGGCCGAGCAGCGTCATGAGCGCCTCGAGGGTCAGGGGGTTGGCGGCGAGGCTCTTGTCCAGCCCCTCACCGTTGCCGTACTTCGTGCCGATGCGGTCGATGTACAGCACCGCGTGGCCCTTGAGCGTCATGCCGGCCGTGTCGAGGTTGACCAGTTCCTGACGGTTCGACGAGTCGAGGTGGAAGTTCCCGATGGTGAGCTCGTCGCACTCGATGCGGATCGCGGTCGCACGGCTGCCGTTGGCGAGCGGCACCGTCACGATGCCGACGTTGCTCGGGCCGGAGATCTTCAGCGAGTCACCCCACGTGTTGGCCGAGGGCGTCGTGAAGATGCCGTGGTCGTTGTCGGCGCCGAGCGACACGAGCGGGGTCTGCGTCGTCGGGTCACTGGTGGCGGGCGCCGTGGTGGTCGGCGTCTGACCGGGGGCCGGCACCGACCCGCCGTCTTGCCCGGGGACCTGGATGATCGTGCCACCGGGGTCGGTCTCAACAGGGGACCCGCCCGAGCCCGTGGATGGGGTGGGACTCGAGGCGGGGGTCGTTGGCGTCGGCGACGGACTCGACGACGGCGAGCAGATGACGAACAGGACGCAGCCCGACTGGACGGCGGCCGGCTCTGCGGCGCGCGCACTCTGCGGCGCGACGCCCGCTGCGACCAGCGCCAGCACGATCGCCGCTGCTGCGGCGCCGCCGCGGCGCAGGCCCGGCGGAATCACGGGCTCTGCGTGCCCGTTGCCGTGCTGGACGCGCGACTTGGCCGCACGGCCGGGCGCGGGCTGATCGGATGCCTGACCCGTGTCATCCGTCTCGGACGACAGCAGCTCGGCGAGTCCCTCAGGCGGCTCGCTCGAGGCATCCGGCTCGGCCACAGCCGCGTGCTCTGCGCGCTTCTTGGGCATCCAGGCGACGACGAGGACGCCGCCGATCGACGAGAGCAGCATGCCGATGATGAAGCCGCCGAGGTTCACGCCGATCAGCGAGTACAGCGACAGCAGCAACGCGATGATGCCGTAGAAGATGCGGTGCACCGGCATCAGGGCGATCAGCACGGCCAGCAGCACCAGGACCGCCGGGATCACGGCGGCCTGCAGCCCCTCGAGCCCGAGCTGGACGTGGATCTTTCCGATGTCCAGCTGCCCGGAGAAGAACTCCTCGATGCCGCCGATGGCTATCAGCACCGCGCCCACGAAGGGGCGTTCACGGCGCCATTCACGGAAGGCGGCGCGTCGCGTCGTCACGATGCGCTCCGCTTACTTGGCAGAGCAGCCGCTGCCGTCGGTGACGACCTTGAGGTGCATGTCGGACAGCGCCAGCGTGCCCGCCGTGGTGCTGTAGGCGACCTGCGAGAAGTTCTTCAGCGTGATGCCCTCGGAGTCCTGGGCGAAGTCGCCTGCGGAGCCCTTGGCGTTCGTCACGACCGAGGCCGCGTCGGTGCCGATGCGGATGTTGCTGAAGACCGCATCACCCTTGAGGTCGGTCATGCCGATCTGCAGGTTCTGCGCCTTCACCGGCGCGCCTTCCTTGTCGCCCGCCGTGATGACGAGGCCGACCTTGCCCGCGGGCGTGTCAGTGACGACCGACTGGCACAGGTTCGCGATCGTCGCGGTGCCGATGTTGGCGATCGCGACCGGCACCTCTTTGCCGTCCTGCAGCTTGGCGACGCCGCCGTACTGCGAGAACGAGCTGCCGTCGAGCTCACTGCCGCCCATCGTGAAGGACTGGCCGGAGATCGAGAACGAGACCGGCACGGCACCCTGCGCGACACCGCCCATGACGACCGCCGCTGCGATGCCCACCGGAACGGCGACCATCGCGATGCGCCCCCCGCGCGACTTCACGATGCTCTTGAAGTTCATTGCTCCCCCTAAATGGAACTGGTGACAAGACCACTCTGTCCTGCCCCAATGAGGTTACAAGCCTATTGACAAACGGTCAAATAAGAACCTCAGCGCGTGTCGCCGAATGCCGTCGGTGTGCTCGTGCCGCAACGCGGGAATGGGTCGATAAGCAGACCGATGTCGCGAAAGCATCCGTTCTATCGACCCAAATCTGCGTATCGACTCAGCAACGCGACGCGGTCAGCCGGCGCAGCAACGCGACGCGGTCAGCCGGCGCAGCAACGCGACGCGGTCAGACGCGCGACCGCGGCGAGACGAGCTCGACGACGGCGAGGCAGCTCTTCTCGAGGAAGCCCACGAGCTCGTCGCGGCCGAGCCCTTCGTTGACGGCGCCGTCGATGAGCGCCTGCTCGGCGAGCGACACCCAGGCGCGCAGCGCGATGTGCAGGCGCTCGTTCGTCTCGACGCCGAGCTCGCCGAACATGATCGACAGCCGCTCGGCCTGCGCCGAGCGCACCTCGTCGACGATCTCGCGCACAGTCTCGTCGCCCGAGGCCGCACCCCGCACGAGCGAGTAGAAGGTCTGCCGGTGATCGCGGGCGAAGGTGACGAAGCGCTCAAGCGTGTCGTGCAGGCGCTCGGACGGAGCGAACTCGGGGTGCGGCTCAGTGGCGCGCATCAAGCTGTCGCGGGCCGCGCGCACGAGTTCGTGGTGCAGGCCCGTCTTCGAGCTGAAGTAGTAGAAGACCAGGCCGCGCGAGACACCGGCCTCCGCCGCGAGGAACTCGATCGTCACGTCTTCCAGCGGGCGATCTGCGAGCGCGTTCACTCCGAGGGCGATCAGCTGTTTGCGCCGCTCCTCTGGCGTCATCCGCGTGCGACGGTCGGTGCCTGGCATCCCTTGAGACTACCGAGAGGCGGGTGAGCGGACGCGTGACGCATCCGTCACCCGCCGAACCCGGGTCACTCGCAGATGATGTCGCCGGGCGCAGGCGCGCTGATGTCGACGGGCTGGCCCGCGGCGAGCGCAGCGCGGATCTCGGCGACCAGCTCGTCGACCGGGTTCGCGATGTCGAAGACGCCGCCGCGCTCGTCGGCGCCCAGCGGCTCGAGGGTCGCGAGCTGCGAGTCGAGCAGCGTCGTCGGCATGTACTCGTGGTGGCGCCCCGCAAGCCGCGCGGCGAGCAGCTCATGCGTGCCGTTCAGCAGCGCGAAATAGGCGTCTGGCGCGTACTCGCGCAGCAGGTCGCGATAGGCCCGCTTGAGCGACGAGCACGCGATGATGACGCCGTCGCCGACGGCCAGCCGCTCGCCCACGCGGCGCAGCCAGGGCCAGCGGTCGTCGTCGGTGAGCGGGATTCCCGCGGCCATCTTCTCTTTGTTGGCTGCGGGGTGAAGGTCGTCGCCGTCGATGAAGATGCGACCGGATGCCGCAGCGAGGCGGTCGCCCACGGTGCTCTTGCCGGAGCCGCTCACGCCCATGAGGACTACGGGTTGAAGTGTTACGGGCGCCGCGTTTTCCATACGTCTATCTTGGCTAGTGTTAGCGCCATGACAGAGCAGTCCGTGGCAAATATCGGTGTCGTCGGCCTTGCGGTGATGGGATCGAACCTCGCGCGCAACCTGGCCTCTCGTGAGGGGAACACCGTCGCGGTGTTCAACCGTTCGTGGGAGCGCACCGAGACGCTGATCACCGAGCACCCCGAGGCCGGCTTCGTCGCCGCCCACGACTACGAGGAGTTCGCGGCGTCGCTCTCGAAGCCGCGCACCGCGATCATCATGGTGCAGGCCGGCAAGGGCACGGATGCCGTCATCGAAGAGCTGACGAAGGTGTTCGAGCCCGGCGACATCATCGTCGACGGCGGCAACGCGAACTTCCACGACACGATCCGCCGCGAGCAGGCCATCCGCGAGACCGGCATCCACTTCGTCGGCACCGGCATCTCGGGCGGCGAAGAGGGCGCGCTCAACGGCCCGTCGATCATGCCCGGCGGCTCGGTCGAGTCCTACGAGACGCTCGGCCCGATCCTCGCGTCGATCGCAGCGCGCGCCGAAGACGGCGAGCCGTGCGTGACCCACGTCGGCACCGACGGCGCCGGCCACTTCGTCAAGATGGTCCACAACGGCATCGAGTACGCCGACATGCAGCTCATCGCCGAGGCCTACGACCTGATCCGCCGCGGCACGGGCAAGACCCCCGCCGAGATCGCCGACATCTTCGACGAGTGGAACAAGGGCGACCTCGAGTCGTACCTGATCGAGATCACCGCAGAGGTGCTGCGCCAGACCGACGCAGAGACCGGCAAGCCGCTGGTCGACGTCATCCTCGACGCGGCGGGCGCCAAGGGAACCGGCGCGTGGACCGTGCAGAACGCGCTCGACCTGGGCGTCCCCGTCTCCGGCATCGCCGAGGCCGTGTTCGCCCGCTCGCTGTCGTCGAAGGCGGCGCAGCGCGCGGCGGCCGCCGGCGTGCTGCCCGGCCCCGACAGCGAGGACTGGAAGCCGAGCGACCCCGACGCCTTCATCGAAGACGTGCGCCAGGCGCTCTACGCCTCGAAGATCATCGCCTACTCGCAGGGCTTCGACGAGATCATCGCCGGCGCCGAGCAGTTCGGGTGGGACATCAAGAAGGGCGAGATCGCGAAGATCTGGCGCGCGGGCTGCATCATCCGCGCGCGCTTCCTCGGCCGCATCACCGAGGCATACGCCGAAGACGACAACCTCGTCGCGCTCGTGCTCGCGCCGTACTTCCGCGACGCGGTCACGAACGCGCAGGGGGCCTGGCGCCGCGTCGTCGTGTCGGCCGCCGAGGCAGGCATCCCCAGCCCTGCGTTCTCGTCCTCGCTCGCGTACTACGACGGCCTGCGCGCCGAGCGCCTGCCGGCCGCCCTCGTGCAAGGCCAGCGCGACTTCTTCGGCGCGCACACCTACAAGCGCGTCGACAAGGACGGCATCTTCCACACCCTGTGGTCGGGCGACCGCAGCGAGATCGAGACCGAGCCGAGCTGGCACTGACCTGCGGCTAACGCATCGAGTACGCAGTACTCGCGCCTAAACCTTCGGGTTCCGCGCGAGTACTGCGTACTCGCGGTTAGAGGTCGAGGACCTTCTGGTTCCGGTCCTCGCGGTGCTCAAGCAGGCGGCGCATCAGTACCGAGCCTGCGACCGCGATGCCCAGAGGGGCGAGGAACTCGGGTGAGGCATCGGTCAGCTCGAACACGATCGCGAGCGCCATGAGGGGCGCCTTCTGACTCGAGGCGAGCAGCGCCGCTCCCCCGATGATCGCGAACGCCGCGACCGACGACCCGGGCCAGAGGAGCGCCCAGCCGATGCCGATCGCAGCACCTGCAGCCGCGCCCAGCGCGATCGCCGGCTGCAGCACGCCGCCTGCCGCGCCCGAGCGGATGGTCAGCAGCGTCAGGACCGACTTGGCGGCGAATCCGATCACCAGCACACCGAGAGCCGTCCAGTCCGTCGTGTTGAACGCGAACTGGCCGAGCGCGCGCCCGTTGCCCATGATCTGCGGCACCCAGATGCTGACGATGGCGACGACGACGGATGCCGCAGGCAGCAGCCACAGGATGGGAAGACCGGCCGGCTTGCGGCGCTCGGCCCACGCCGTCCAGTGCGCGAACCAGTATCCGAGGAAGCCGAACAGCGGGCCGAAGATCAGGGCGAAGGCGGCGAGCGACCAGGAGCTTTCCGCGCCGTGCACCGCGTAGAAGGCGTGGCCGCCTTCGACGATGCTCGCGACGGCGGCGGCGAGCGCAGAAGCGCCGAGCGCGAGGCCGATCGCCTCGAGCGACAGCTCGGCCAGCAGGATCTCGACGGTGAACAGCGCTCCGGCCAACGGCACGTCGTAGACCCCGGCGAGGCCGGCCCCGGCCGCCGCGGCGACGATGAGGGTGCGCTCGCGCGGGTCGAGGCCGAAGAGGCGGCTGAAACTCTGGCCGATCAGGGCACCGAGCTCGCGCGGGGCGACCTCGCGGCCGACCGGCGCGCCGGCGCCGACGATGAAGACCTGCAGCGCGGCGTGCACGATCGTCTGCCACCACGGCATCTGCGACCCCGTGACCGCCTTCTGCACACTCGGAACCGCGCGTGCCCGCGTGCGCAGCAGCCACCACACGACTGCGGCGATGCAGCAGGCGACGATGACCGAGACGAACCGGCGCCAGACCGGCGCGCCGACCGCCCCCGGGCGACTCGGGTCTTCGAAGAAGCCGAACGCGAGCGTCTCGACGCCGCGAAAGAACAGCGTGACGAGCCCCGCCATGACACCGACGAGCACCCCGACGATCAGGATGACGAGCGCGAGGCGCACAATGCGTCGGGCGGCGGCGGGCATGCCTTCGACGTTAGCGGGTGAAAGCGCTCCGCCAGGGGCCGCCCTGCAGACGCGACGAGATGTATTCGAACCAGTCGTTGGGGATGAGCTGTCCGGGAAGGATGACGAATGCGCCAGTGACCTGACGTGCCACGACGAAGTCGCCGACACGCCGAAGCGTGCGGAACGCGGCGAAGAGCACCGTCGAGTCGCCGAGGGGCGTCACAATGCGTGCGGTTCCGGGCGTGAACCCCATCGCGTAACGGGCACCGCTCGGGAATAGCTTCTTCGTCGCGCGCAGCAGCAGCACGCGGGTCAATAACACGACGAAAATCGGTATGCAGAACATGAATGCGCCGACCGCGATACCAAAACCGTCTTCAGCGAGGATCGACCCGATAAGAGGGAACAGCGCCGCGAGTTCGAGAATGGCGAGCACCACGATCACGAACGGTCGAAAGATCTGAACTCTCAACAAGCTGGTCGCTGCGCCGCGTGCGGTGTTCTCATCTGCGGTGAACTCGTAGTGGAGAGCCACCGTCGCATCCGTCATAGCGGCCCTTCCTCGTGAGCTGATTCACGTTACTGGCTGACCCGGCGCAGAGCCAGTACCTCGAAGTGGGACTGCGTCACCGACGGCGGAGCGTTGGCGGTGCGGGCCATGGCAGGTGCCAGACGGCACGACGGCGACCTGGCATGACCGCACTCGCCGATCCGTACTCGTCGTCCTCCACCACGATTCCGTCGGCGGACACCTCGGAGATCCGCACTGCCGCCCAGCCGCCATCGCGATCGATCTCCCAACGATCGGCGAGGAACCCGATGCCGAGCTCGTCGAGCGCCGCCTCGGCGCGGTCCAGATCGAGGGGCGCGGCTGCAGCATCGCGACCGAGCAGATCCACCGGCACCCATCCCTCGCCCTCCGGCCGCAGCCAGCCGACGAGCTCGCGGTCGGAGCGACGGAACTCGAGCCAGTCGGCAGGGACGGTCATCGCACCAGCTTGTCAGGCGCGCTCGAGCAGAACCAGCGTCTCGAAGTGGGAGGTGTGCGGGAACATGTCGAAGACCTGGGCACGCACCGGTGTGAGGGTGGGCATCGCCGCGAGGTCGCGCGCGAGTGATTCCGCGTTGCAGCTCGAGTAGAGCACGTGGTTCACGCCGCTGGATTCGAGCCAGGCTGCGAGGTCGGGGCCGATTCCGCGACGGGGCGGGTTCACGACGACCAGACCGGGCGCGGATTCCCGTTGCCGCGCCCACTGCGTGGCATCCGCCGCAATGAAAATCGCATCGAGATCGAGGGATGCCGCGGCCATCGCCGCGGATGCGACGGCGTCTTCGCTGAGCTCGACGCCGGTCACGCGCTGGGAAGGGGTCTCGATACGCTCGGCTTCGCGCGAGCTACTCGACCAGCGGGGGGCGAGTGCGCGGGCGAGATGGAGGGCGAATCCGCCGACACCGCAGTAGAGGTCCCACACGGTGTCAGGTTCGAACTCGGCGGCCCAGGCGGCACCCGTCGCGTAGAGACGCGCGGCGATGTCGTTGTTCGTCTGCACGAAGCTGCGCGGCAACAGGCGCAGGGTCACGTCGTCGAACGGCAGCTCGAGGGCGTTCTCGTCGGTCAGGGCGACCTCTTCCTCGCCCTCGAGCACGGCCTTGTGCTCAGGCAGCAGGTTCACGGTGACGACGCGCAGCTGAGGCAGCTCGGCGCGCAGCGTGGGCAGATGCTTGCGGATCCGCGCAATGGATTCCGTCGAGCGCAGCACGAACCGCAGCATCAGCTCGCCGCGCGCGTTCGCGGTGACGATCAGGTACTTCAGCTCTCCGCGGCGCGCAGGGATGTCATAGGGAACGAGCCGTGCGGTCGTGATGAAAGCGGCGAGGGACGGCAGCACCCCGCGGATCGACGGGGCCACGATCGGGCAGCCTTCGAGATCGACGCCGTGCTGATCAGTGTCGAGGATGCCGAGGGTGGGGGCATCCGTCGTACCGCCGATCACCAGCTTCGCCTTCGTGCGGAAGCCGCCCACCTCGCTCGCCGCAGGCGCGAGCCAGTCGATGCTCTGCCTGTGGGGAGCGGCGAACGGGTCGATCAGCTCGCGAGCGCGGGCCTGCTTCGCCGCCAGCTGGTCTGCGTAGGCGACGTCGAGCAGCGAGCACGAGCGGCAGATGCCGGCGTCGAAGTAGCCGCAGGGAAGGGCGATCGAGACGCGGTGGTCTCCATTCGCCCTCGGCGAGTCGACCACCGAGCCGCCGTGCGAGTCGACCAGCGGAAGCTGGTTATGCGGCGCTGTGCTTGTCTTCGACGGCTTCGCCGTCGAGTTGGCCACGGGCCTATGCCGCCCCATCGAACATGCTCGTCACCGAGCCGTCGTCGAAGACCTCGTGGATCGCGCGGGCGAGCAGCGGCGCGATCGAGAGGACCGTGAGGCGATCCCAGCGCTTCTCGACCGGCAGCGGCAGCGTGTCGGTGACGACGACCTGGTCGATGAAGTCGCTCTGCAGGATGTCGACGGCCGGGTCCGAGAACACGGCGTGCGTCGAGGCGACGACGACGCCGATGGCGCCGTTCTCCTTCAGCGCCTCTGCGGCCTTGACGATCGTGCGGCCGGTGTCGATGAGGTCGTCCACGAGCAGACACACGCGGCCGCGGACATCGCCCACGATCTCGTGCACGGTGACGTCGTTGTGGACCTTCGGGTCGCGGCGCTTGTGGATGATCGCGAGGGGCACGCCGAGCTTGTCGCTCCAGGCATCCGCCACCTTCACGCGCCCCATGTCGGGCGAGACGACGGTGAGGGTCTCCGGGTCGAGCGACTCCTTGAAGTGCTTGAGCAGCACGGGCATCGCGAACAGGTGGTCGACGGGCCCGTCGAAGAATCCCTGGATCTGCGCGGCGTGCAGGTCGACCGACATGATGCGGTCGGCACCGGCCACCTTGAACATGTCGGCGACGAGACGGGCCGAGATCGGCTCGCGGCCGCGGCCCTTCTTGTCCTGCCGGGCGTAGGGGTAGTAGGGCGCGACGACGGTGATGCGCTTGGCGGATGCCCGCTTGGCGGCGTCGACCATGATGAGCTGCTCCATGAGCCACTCGTTGATCGGCCGCGTGTGCGACTGCATCACGAAGATGTCGGCGCCGCGCACGCTCTCTTCGAAGCGCGTGTAGATCTCACTGCCGGCGAAGGTGCGGATGTCTGTGGGAAGCAGCTCGATGCCGAGCTCGTCGGCGACGTCTTGTGCGAGCTCGGGGTGCGCCCGGCCCGAGACCAGAACCAGCCGACGCCGCGCGTCCGACTTGATGCCCCATTGCGTCACAGATTCCGTCACCGGGCCAGCCCTTCTTCGTTCTGCGCGTCGGCTGCTGCCTGCGCTTCGCTCGCGGCCTGATCGGCCGCGCTACCGGGGCGGTTGGCGTGAACCCAACCTTCTCGGTTCCGCTGCGGAGAGACGTTCAAGGCGAGTGCGCCCGCCGGAACGTCGCTACGGATGGTCGTTCCGGCGCCTGTATAGGCTCCGGCCCCGATTCTAACCGGCGCGACGAAGACGGTATGCGCGCCGCTCTTGACACCGGGACCGATCACGGTGCGGTGCTTGTGCTCACCGTCGTAGTTGGCGGTGATGCCGCCTGCGCCGATGTTGGTGCCTGCGCCGATCTCGGCGTCGCCGATGTAGCTCAGGTGCGGCACCTTCGCGCCGTCGCCGATTTGCGAGTTCTTGACCTCGACGAAGGCGCCGACCTTGCCGTCTGCCCCGATCACGGTGCCGGGCCGTAGGAACGAGAACGGGCCGACGTCGGCTCCCGCTCCGATGACGGCGAGCGTGGCATCCGTTCGCCTGACGTGGGCGCCCGCGCCCACCTCGGTGTCGACCAGGGTCGTGTCGGGGCCGACCGTCGCGCCTTCGGCGATCGCGGTTGCGCCCTTCAGGTGAGTGCCGGGCAGGATCGTGGCGTCACGCTCGATCTTCACCGCGAGGTCGATCCACGTAGTTGCGGGGTCTTGGACGGTCACGCCCGCGAGCTGCCAGCCGCGCACAATCAGCGCGTTCAGCCGTGCGGCGGCCTCGGAGAGCTGTGCGCGGTCGTTGATGCCCTCGACCTTCCAGCTGTCGGGGGTCGGCACCGCCGAGACATCCATGCCCGCGGCGCGCAACGCGGCGATCACGTCGGTCAGATACTTCTCGCCCTGCGCGTTCGCGGTGCTCAGGCCGGCCAGCTTGTCGCGCAGCGCGGCGGCGCCGAAGACATAGACGCCCGCGTTGATTTCGTCGATCGCCCGCTCGACCCGGCTCGCGTCCTTGTGCTCGACGATGCGGGCGAGCGCGCCATCTGCGTCGCGGACGATGCGGCCGTAACCGGTCGGGTCGTCGACGATCGTGGACAGCAGCGTTCCGCTGTCGCCTGCGGCGCGGTGCGCGTCCACGAGTTGACGCAGGGTGTCCGCGTCGAGCAGCGGAACGTCGCCCGAGAGAATCAGAACGTCGCCGTCGAAGTCCTCCGGCAGCGCCGCTACCGCCTGCTCAACCGCGCGGCCGGTGCCCGGAATCTCGTCCTGGTCGATGATGCGGGCGGATGCCGCCACACCGGTCGCCTCGGCGGCGACGCGGTCGCGTTCGTGCCGGACCACGACCAGCAGATGCTCTGCGTCGAGCGCTTTCGCGCTGTTCAGCACATGGCCCAGCAGGGTGACCCCCGCGAGCTGGTGGAGCACCTTCGGGGTCGCGGACTTCATCCGCGTACCCTGCCCGGCTGCCAGGACGACGATGGCGAGGCGGCTGTCGGTCACCCCTCGATGCTACCGGCGGATGTCAGCGGATGCCTCCGTCGCCGGGGCGGCCGTCACCCAGCCGGCCGTCGCCGACGCTCCCGTCGCCGACGCCCCCGTCGTTCGCGCGCCCGTCGTCGATGACCGGTGCGGCGTGCGCTCCGCGGTCTTCACCGGCGGGCGCGTCGCCCACCCGGTTCCCGTCGCGATCGGTGCGCACGTCCGGGTCGACGTCGTCGGCGCGGCTGAGCTTCGCCTGCTGCTCGTCACGGGCGGCCGCTGCGGCACGCTCGCGCTCGTCTGCCTCGCGGCGCAGGCGCTCGGCCTCGACTTCGGCCTGCTTCGCGTCGGCGGCGGCACGGGCCGAGTTCGCTTCGCGTTCGCGCGCCGCGAGCTCTGCGCGCGAGGCATCCTCTCGCAGCTCTTCGGCGTGGCGACGGTCGACCTCGCGCTTGCGGCGTCGGCCCGCGGTCGCGGCGATGATGACGATCGCCGCGATGACGAGCACGATGACGACGATCAGGATGATCCATCCGATGGTGTTCATGGTCGTGCACCGTACGCGTGCATGCGATACGCGTCAGCCCCTTGCGCACGCCGGCCACGCCGATGTCGGCGGCCATCGCTGTGCGACGACTTCAGGCCGCGACGACCCCCAGCACGACCTCGGCGGAGCGCGCGGCCGCGTCGTCGACGTGCGTCAGGAACTCGGTGCCGTCAGGGGCGCACAGGTCGCTGATCGCGCGAACCGAGACGAAGCGCTGCCCGTGGGTGTGCGCGAACTGCGCGAGGGCCGCCGTCTCCATGTCGACGGCGACGATGTCGGGAAAACTCTCGCGCAGGCCGAGGGCGCGCGTGGCCGTGACAAAGGTCTCGCTCGACCCGATGGCGCCCGGCTGCACCGCCAGGTCGCCGCCCGCGGCGAGCGCGCGCTCGGCGAGCACCGCGTCGGCCGCGTAGTCGGCCGGCATGCCGGGCACCTGCCCAAGCACGTAGCCGAAGGCTGTGGCATCCGCGTTCAGATTCACATAGCGCGACCCGACGATCACATGGCCGACCTCGACGCCGGCCGCGAGCCCGCCCGCCGTTCCCGCGCTGATGACGGGCACGTCAGCGCCGAGCGTGTAGAAGGCGTAGGCCGCCGCGGCGGTCGCGTTCGCGAACCCGATGCCGCTGCGCAGCAGCACCGCGGTGCGGTCGCCAAGCTGCAGATCACGGCGCACCGCGTGCGCGTTCGTCGCGACCTCTGTGACCCGATCGGCGCGGTCGAGGAAGGGCGCGGCCTCTTCCTCCATAGCGACGATGATGACGGATGCCGGCGCGAGGGCTTCCGTCACGCGGTGACCTCGCTCCACTCCGCGCGCTTGGAGAGGAACTCGCGCGCGGCGGCCTGGGCGCCCTCGAGCGAGTGGTTCGCGCCCCAGCCGCACTGCACCTCGTTCGCGGCGGGGACCTCGGTCGCCGTCGTGATGTCGGTGAGGGTCTGCTCGATGAGCGCGAGCACGTCGTCGTAGGCGGGCTCGCCCGAGAGGATCAGGTAGAAGCCGGTCTGGCAGCCCATCGGCGAGAAGTCGACGACGGCGTCGCTGTGGTTGCGGCTCTTCTCGGCGAACAGGTGCTCGACCGAGTGCACGGTCTTCATGTCGAGATGGCCGACGTTCGGCTGGGCGAAGCGGACGTCGTACTTCACGATGACGTCGCCCTTGGGCAGCACCTTGCGGTCGGCGAGGCGGACGTAGGGCGCCTTGACGGTGCGGTGGTCGAGGTTGAACGACTCGACGTTCATGCGCTGGGGATCGGTCATGGCTCGATTCTTCCAGCCGGGTCGCCGTGGCGCTGGCGAGTTACGTGAGCTAGGACTTCACCCGCTGACGCAGGTCGACGAAGCCGATGACGAGGGTCAGCAGCACCAGGCCGAAGGCGATCGCGAAGCCGGCAAGCACGCCCTCGTGGTACTCCGCGATCGGCGCGTGCTGCCCGGAGCGCACATCGCGGAAGAACACGGCGCTGATCGCCGCGAGGCCGACGGCCGTGCCGAGGCGCTGTCCGAGCTGCTGGATCGAGCCCGCCACCGAGCCCTCCTCCCGAGGCACGTCGGCGAGCGTGAGCGTCTGGTTGGGCGAGATCACGAGCCCTCCCCCGATGCCACCCACGAGCATCGCTCCGGCCATCGGCCCTTCGCTGAGGTGCGGCGGCGTCAGCGTCGCCGCGGCCGCGAGCCCGGCGATCGCGAGCGCGACGATCCCGAGGCCCACGACGACGAGCGAGCGCCCGAAACGCTCGACGAGCTTGCCGCCGTACCACGCCGCGACTGCAGAGCTCAGGGCGAAGGGCACCGTCGCAAGCGCGGCGAGCAGCGGTGCCGCCCCGAGCCCTTCCTGCAGGTACAGCGTCGTGACGAGGAAGGTCGCGGGCATTCCCGCGAAGTACACCGCGGCGATCGCGGCCCCGTTGCGGTACGACGCCATGCGGAACAGGTCGAGGTGCACGACGGGTGACTTGCCACGTGCGGCATACCGGCGCTCCCACCACAGGAACGCCGTCGCGAACACAGCGCCGCCGATGAGCCACAGCCAACGCAGCGGATCGTCGCCCTCACCGCCCGAGGTGAGCAGGAACGGCAGCATCAGGCAGAACACGGCCGCGCCCAGCAGCCCGATGCCGACGAAATCGAGCTCGGTGTCCGGTGAGCCGCCCTGACGCGCCGGCAGCAGGCGCCATGCGAAGATCAGCGCCGCCGCGCCGCACGGCACGTTGAACCAGAAGAGCAGGCGCCAGCCGTCGCTCTCGCCGCCCGCGGCGATCAGCAACCCGCACAGCGTCGGGCCGAGGGCCGTCGCGACGCCGACCATCGCACCGAAGAGACCGAAGGCCTTCGGGCGATCCTGCGGTCCGAAGAGCTGCTGGATCAGTCCGAGCACCTGCGGCATCAGCATCCCCGCCGCCGCTCCCTGCAGCAGCCGCGTGACGGTCAGCCACACGTCGCTCTGCACGAGCGCGCAGGCCGCGCTGGCGAGCGCGAAGGCCGACAGGCCGATCAGGAACATGGTGCGCCGCGAGCGCATGTCACCGAGGCGGCCCGCGGGCACGAGCGCGAGCCCGAACGCGAGCGCGTACCCGGCGACGACCAGCTGAAGCTGAGCGGATGACGCGCTCAAGCCTTTCTGAATCGAGGGCAGCGCCACGTTCACGCCGGACAGGTCGAGGATCGTCAGCGCGCCGGCCGCGATGCACACCCAGAACGCGCGCCACCGCAGGTTGTTCGGCAGCTCGTCGGGCTCGGACTCCGTCGCGGGATTTCTCTTGGGAAGAGCCACGCAACGAGGCTAGGTTGCGGCGCGCACGGCCTAAACCGGGTTGACGGATGCCGGGGCATCCGCTCGTCGCGGTGGGTGGTCAGGCGGGAATCGGCTCGCGCACCGGCTCGCGGCGCACCGCGACGATGGTGACGTCATCGTCGTGCGGAACCTGCTCCGCGAGCGCCGTGAGCGCCGCGACGATCGCCGCCGGCTCGGTGTTCCCGCGGGCGATCTCGCTCACGCGCTCGATGGTCGACTCGGTGTCGTCGAACAGATCGAGCACCCCGTCGCTCACCGTCACCAGCACTTCTGAGGGCTCGAGCCGGGTCGTGCGCGTCTTCCACGTGTCGGTGACCTGGATGCCGAGCGGAAGGTCCTGCGAGACGAGTCGTTCGACCGTGCCGTCGACGCGCAGAATCGCCGTCAGCCCGTGCCCCGCGTCGGCCCAGCGCAGCACGCCGTCGTTCGACAGCCGCGCGTGGAACAGCGTCGTGAACGTGACATCGCTCGCGGCGCGGGCGACCTCGAGGCCGTCGGCCGCGCGCAGCAGCGCCTCGGACGGGTCGTCGACGGAGTGCGCGCTGCGCACCGCGGCCCGCACGGCCGCGGCGATGAGTCCGGCACCGACGCCCTTGCCCATGACGTCGCCCAGGGTGAGCGCCATGCCGTCGTCGGTGGCGTACCAGTCGAAGAAATCACCGCCGACCGATTTCGCGGGCAGGCACGCGCCGGCCACGTCGACCCCATCGGCGACGGCAGTGTTCGTCGGCAGCAGCGAGCGCTGCACGTCGGCGGCACGATCGAGCTCGCTCTGGACGACGTCTTCCTCGCGGCGCGCGAGCTGCACGCTGAGGCGGGCGTCTTCGGCGAGGACGTTGACCACCACGGCGGCCGCGCTGTAGACGATCATCGTGACCGCGAGCCGGACGAGCGCGGGGGCGTCCAGCGTGGTGCCGGGCACGAGCACCAGCGGCGCGAGAAGGATGATGACGATGCCGATGACGGCGTAGTAGATGTGCCGCCGACCGGAAAGGCTGCCCAGCCAGAGAACCGCGAGCACCATGAGCGCGGTGAACGCCGACGCACCCTGCCCCGTCGCCGAGCGCAGGAAGGCGATCGCGACGAAGTCGATAGCCGGCACGATCGCGAACAGCGGCCTGATCGACTGCCGCAGCGCCGCGACCACCGCGAGTGCCGTGGCGGCCGCCATCAGCACCATGCTCCACCCGAACAGCGGCATGCTCGTGACCGGAACCCCGTGCAACCCGAGGCCCACGAACGCGGCGATCAGGAAGATCACGGCGATCGGCAGCTGCCTGACGACCGCGTTGTTGAGGAGGCCCACGCTGAGTTTCATCTCACAGCGAGAATAGAGCGATTCTGCGCGGGCACTGACGCTTCCGCCACGCCTGCCGATAGGCAGTTGGGCGCCTGATGCGCGCCAGAAGGAGCAGCAGCGGGTGGATCACACGGTCGAAGAAGTGGGCGACGATGCGGCGGTCATCACGCTCGCGGGTCGCGTGAACATGGTGACGGCGCCGGCCGTGCGCGAGCTCATCACGGGCATCATCTCGGCCGGCCGCGTGCGCATCGCCGTCGATCTCGACGCGGTCGAGTTCATCGACTCGTCGGCCTTGGGTTCGCTGATCGGATGCCTCAATGCCGCGCGCCGGGCGAACGGAGACCTGCGCATCTCGCGCCCGACGAAGCACATCCTCGCCGTGCTCGAGGTGTCGAACCTCATCCAGCTGCTGCGCCCGTACCCCTCGGCGCACGCCGCGCTGGAGGCGTGAGCGCATGACGACCGAGCACCACATCGACTTCGCCGCGCCGCCGGCCGACGTGAACATCGTCCACGAGTTCCTCGACGGCGTCTGGAGCAGGGACGCGTCGCTCACCGCCGACGAGCGTCTGGCCTTCGAACTTGCGCTCGTCGAACTCGCCGCGAACGTCATGCAACACGCCGACACCGGGGCCGGCGTCGCCTGCCGCCTGCGCATGATCGTCGACGAGGCATCCGTCAGCGCTCTGCTCAGCGACACGGGCCGCGCCGGCGACATCGACCTGGCCGCGTGCGAGATGCCGGACGAGCTCAGCGAGAGCGGCCGGGGCCTCGCCCTCGTGCAGCTCGTAGTGGACGAGCTCGGCTATCAGCGCGTGGGGTCGTCGAACCTGTGGACGATCCGCAAGGCACGCGCCGCCGCCTGAGCGTCACCGGGCGGCCCTCCCCCGCTTACGCGACGCGCTCGCCCGCGCGGGCCTCTGCCTGCTTCGACGATGAGAAGAAGCGTGCGAACAGGCGGGTCTGCGGCTTCTCGGTCTTTGCGTGGCCGGGGCACCACTGGCCAGCCTCGACGTTGGAACGGACCATCTCGATGTGCTGGCCGTCACCGGCCCACGTCGTCTTGGCGCACTCGGCGCACTTAACCGGGTAACACATGTCTCTCCTGGGGTCGGGTCCCGTTGAGCGATCAGGCGGTGGGGTTCTTCTTCGCCTGACATCAGCTTCGGGCATCAATCCGCGCCGAGTCCGCAACGCATCCTCAAGACCGGCTCAACCTTCGCTGAGGTCGGCGGGGGCGCCACCCCCGTCGGTGCTGCAAGGGGCAGACATCCCGCTCTCTGCGCCCGTATTGTCGATGCAATATGAACCGCGCATCGTTCCTCGGCAACACGCTCGTGCGGCAGACTCCGATCGCGGTGATCTTCGCCCTCGCGGCGGTATTCGGGCTGGTGATCCCCGAGATCCCGGTGACGAGCATGCCGACGTTCGTCGTGGGCATGGCCATCGCGGCCGTGGCGACGGGACTCGCGTTCGTCCCCGTGCACTCGCGCCTCGGGACGGCGCTGTTCACCATCGTGCCGGGCATCGACTTCATCGCGATCGCTCTGCTGCGGACGACGACCGGCGACTCCGCCTCGGTGTTCACCGCGCTCGTCGTGCTGCCGGTGTTCTGGGTGTCAGGTTCAGAAGGGCGCCGCTACGTCGTTTTCGGCGTCGTCGGCAGCATGTTCGTGATTCTCGCCCCGCTTGCGCTCGACCCGGGCAGCGGCCTGTCGAGCGCCGATCTCACCCGGGTTGTCGTGTATCTGATCGTGTTCAGCACCGTGAGCGGGGCCGTCAACGCGCTCACCGCTCGCTCGCGACTCAGGGTGCGCTTGGCGCAGCAGAACGAGGGACAGGTGCTCGAAGAGATCGGGCGAGCGGCCGCCGTGCAGCGTTCGCTGCTGCCCGATGCGAACCTGACCATCGGCGACGACATCTCGGTCGCCGGCACCTGCCAGCCGGCCACGAGCGTCGGCGGCGACTTCTTCGACTGGTACGACACGGGAAGCGGCGTCGCGATCACGCTGGGCGACGTGATGGGCAAGGGCGTCGGTGCCGGCCTGATCGCCGCGGCCGTGCGGGCGTCGGTGCGCAGCGCGTATTCCGTTGACGACCCTGCCGAGGCGCTGCAGCGCGCGTCGGACGGGCTCGAGGTGGCCAGCGATGTCTCCGACATCACGTTCACGACGCTTTTCCATGCGCGGCTGTCGACCGACGGGGTGCTGCACTGGGCCGACGCGGGGCACGGGCTGAGCGCCATCTTCCGTGCGGACGGCACCGTCGACCGACTCGCGTCGCAGAACCTTCCGCTCGGATTGCAGGTGGTCGAGCGCTGGCACACCAAGACAACCCGGCTCGACCCCGGCGACGTACTCGTGTCGGTCAGCGACGGCGTGCTCGACCTGTGGAGCGGCGTCGACGAGGCGATCGAGGGAATGAACGCGATCAGCCGTGAGGACTCGGACCCGAACGCGATCGTGGCGAAGTTCTCAGCGCTCGCCGCGCAGATTCCGCACGATGACGACATCACGGTCGTCGCCGTGCGGCGCGAGCCGCTGGATGCCGACCGCGAGCCGCTGGATGCCGAGCGCAAGCCGCTGGATGCCGAGCGCGAGCCGGCTGCGGCAGCCGGGGATGCCGGGGCGGCAGCCGTCGCGGCGTAGGCGGCGGGGGCCGCGCGAGCGGCGGCGCCGGGGCGGCGGGCGGCGCGGTCGGCGGCGTGAGCGCTGAGTGGCTCCGCGACCTGGATTCGAACCAGGACTTAACGGCTCCAAAGGCCGTCGTGCTGCCGTTACACCATCGCGGATCGGTTACCAGTCTGGCATTCCCGGGCTGGGTAGGCTGACCGCATGCCCGCACCCCAGGATGAAGTCGACCGCATCGTCGACGCCTGGCTGCGCGAGCGCCCCGATCTCGACTTCACACCTCTGCAGGTGCTCTCGCGCGTCGACCGGCTGTCGCGCCACCTCGAGACGGCTCGGCGCGCGGCGTTCAGCCGCTCCGGCCTGCAGTCGTGGGAGTTCGACGTGCTCGCCGCCTTGCGCCGCGCAGGCGCCCCCTATCAGCTCTCCCCCAAGGCGCTGCTGCAGCAGACCCTGGTCTCGTCCGGCACGATGACGAACCGCATCGACCGGCTCGTCGAGCGCGGCTTCGTGCAGCGTTCGAGCGACCCGGCCGACGGCCGAGGCGTTCTCGTGCGGATGACGCGATCGGGATTGACCCACGTGGATGCCGCGATCACGCGTCTCGTCGACGCCGAGGCCGGCATCCTCAAGGGGCTCAGCGCGAACGATCAGACGCGGCTCGGCACGCTGTTGCGGAAGCTGACGGTCGATTTCGACGGGCCGTGAGCTGGGCACGGATGCCGGGGCTGTGCGGCTGGGTGTGGAGAAGTCGCTGGGCTTCCTGCACTTGTGAATAAGTATTCTATTGTTTCCTAGCCATTTTCGGATGCTTGGCGTAGTCTTGTTCTATGTCGAAGGTCGGGTCTGCCGCGTGCGGGGCGCTTGCGCGCCTGGCGGGTGTGCTGCCTGTGGACCCTTCGGCTTTGACGGATGGGCAGCTGGTGCGGCTGGCGGAGGATCTTGCCGCGGTGCACCGTCACCTTGATGCGGTGGAGCTGGCTGTGGCCGGGGAGGTGCAGCACCGCTCGGACCCCGAGTCGCCGGATTCTCTGGCGCGGCGGTTGGGGTTCAAGACCGCCGCCGGGGCGATCCAGGGTCTGACGAAGAGCTCGGGCAAAGAGGCTCAGAAGCTGGTCGCCCAGGCGACCGAGCTCAAGAAGCTGCCCACGGTCGAGCAGGCGGTTCTAGACGGGCGGATCGGCCGGGAGGCGGCGGCGGCGATCAGCTCGGAGCTGCAGAAGGCCGCCGGGAAGGATCTCGGCCGTGCCGACGCCGTTCAGGTGGCCCAGGTCGAGGCCGAGCTCGTCGAGCTGGCCACCACGGCCGGTGCCGACGAGGTGAAGGCCAAGGCGGCGGAGAAGGCCGCGCTGTTGGACGTTCGGGTCGTCGAAGACCAGGCGGCGAAGGCGATGGCGGAGCGGTTCTTCTGGATCAGCCCCACGGTGGATGGGGTGGCGAAGGTGTCCGGCCTGCTGCCAGCCGGGCACGCCGCCGTCATCCGCGGGGTCTTCGACGCGTTCGTCAACCCGAAAGGGAAGAAGACCGTCACCTTCACCCCCGCCGACGAGGTCACACCAGAGGACTCGCGCACGGCCGGGCAGAAGCGGGCGGACCTGTTCCGGGACATCTGCGCCGCCCAGGCCCGCTCGGCCGAGGCGCCGGACATGGGCGGGGACCACCCCACCGTGTGGATCTCCACCACGGTGAAGGAGCTTCATTCGGGTGAGGGGTTGGCGTTCTACGCCGGCACCCCCGAACCCGTGCCTGTGGCTGAGGCCGAGCTGGCTGCCTGCGCGGGCGGGATCCAGACGGTGATCTTCGACGACGACGGCGAAGTCCTGCGGCTCGGGCGCAGCGTGCGCGGGTTCACCCGCCGCCAAAGGCGCGCGATCGCCCTGCGGGACGGGGGCACGTGCCTGATCCCGGGGTGCACGGTCCCGGCGCAGTGGTGCGAGGTCCACCACGTCGTCAGCTACAAAGACGGCGGCAACACCGACCTCGACAACGGGGTGCTCCTGTGCTGGTTCCACCACCACGAAATCGACCACGGACCCTGGCACATCCGGATCATCACCGGCACCCCCGAGGTGCGTTACGCCCACGGCGGGCGGGTCATCGACTGGGCATCAGCCGGAAACGGAACCGCCGCACGACTCAGAGCCCAGGCGGGAGCGCCACCCGGGGCCGCGGCATCACCCGGGGCGCCACCCGGGGCAGCACCGGGCGCTTAGCCCCACCCCGAGACGACAGCTGGACAATCGGGCCGGTGGCGCCGCCCGAGGTCAGGTGTGACGTCAGCTGCGATGCCCGTGGCGACGGCGGCTGACCGCTACACGTCGACCGGCTCGAGGCGAGCGGCACGACGCGCAGCCTCGGCCAGGTCGCCGAGGAGCGTCGCGGTGTCATCCCACCCGATGCAGGCATCCGTAATGGACTTGCCGTATTCGAGACCCTCGAGACCCGCATCGGTCAGCTTCTGCGCACCCGGCTCGATGAAGCTCTCGATCATGACACCCGCGATCGGCTCGCCATCCGCGATCTGCGCCGCGAGCTCGTGCGCCACTTCCAGCTGCCGGATGTGGCTCTTGCCGCTGTTCGCGTGGCTCGCATCCACGATGATGCGCGGACTGAGACCCGCACGCGCGAGCAGCCTTGCCGAGTAGATGACGTTGTGCGTTCCGTAGTTCGGCCCGAACCGGCCACCGCGCAGGATGATGTGGCCCGCGTTGTTGCCACGGGTCGTGACGATGGCGGCGCGGCCCTCGTCGTCGATACCGAAGGTCGTGTGCTGCTGAGCAGCGACAGTCACGCCGTCGATCGCGACCTGAACGTCGCCATCGGTCGCATTCTTGAATCCGATCGGCATGCCGAGACCAGAGGCCATCTGGCGATGGATCTGGCTCTCGGTCGTGCGCGCGCCGATCGCACCCCAGCTGACGAGGTCGGAGATGTACGAGGGGCTGACCGGCTCCAAGAACTCGGTGCCGACAGGCATCCCCAGCTCGACGATGTCGAGCAGCAGCTTGCGCGCGATGCGCAAGCCCGTCGCGATGTCGTGAGTACCGTTCAGATGCGGGTCGTTGATGAGGCCCTTCCACCCGCCGGTCGAGCGCGGCTTCTCGAAGTACACGCGCATGACGACGAGGATGTCGTCCTTGAGCTTCTCGGCGATCGGGGCCAGTCTGCGCGCGTAGTCGAGCGCTGCCGCCGGGTCGTGCACGCTGCACGGGCCGACGACCACGAGCAGGCGGTCGTCCTGCTCCTGCATGATCGCGTCGATCTCGGCGCGGTGCCGAGCGATGCGCGCGGAGGCCTCCGCACTGATCGGCAGCTCTGCCTTGAGCTCGTTGGGGGTGGGCAGCGGCTCGAAGGTGGCTGCACCGAGGTCGTTCGACATACTCGTTCCTCTTCTCCTTCCGGGCGGAAGGCCCTCAGCCCGACGCCTAGAAAGACGAATGGCAGAGAACGAAGTCTCTGCCTGGCTGAAGGTGGGGTTCTGGTCTCGTCAGAGCGCCGGCACCTCAGCCGGGGTCTCATAGACGTACCAGAAACGGTTCATGCCGCTGAGAGTATCACGCAGGGCGCGCGCAGAGTCTGCGGCGTGTCCCCTGGTTTCTGCATGCCGGGGTGACCACTATGGGGGTCATGCCCGCTGACGTCGGTGGCGAATGGAACCGCGACGCCGCCTACCATCCCTGGATCCAACGCATCGCCGCCGAACACGCCGGCGATGTGCTCGACGTCGGCTGTGGTGACGGGCTGCTCGCACTGCGCCTCGCGGCGGTCTCCCGTTCGGTGGTCGGCATCGACCGCGATGCCGCCGCGATCGCGGAGGCGCACAAACGGCTGCGCATGGTCGCTAATACGGATGTCGCGGTGTCAGAGTTCGGCACCGAGTGGGGCCTCACGCCCGACAGTTACGACGTCATCACGATGGTGTCGGTGCTGCACGAGCTGCCGCTCCTTCCCACCCTCGAACGCGTGGTCGAGCTGCTGAAGCCAGGCGGCACCCTGATCGTCGTCGGCGAGGCCGAGCCGACCACGCTGATCGACCGCGCGCTCGAGCTGATCTCGGTGCCGTACGCCTGGGCACTCCAGACTTTCTATACCTGGCGCGGCATGTATCGCCCCGAGTTCGTCTCGGAGCAATCCGTCGCACCCACCTATTCGTACGCAGACGTGATGGATGCCGCCGCCGAGCTGCTGCCAGGGGCGGAACTGCATCGCGGGCTGCTCCGGCGGTACCGCCTCAGGTGGTCGAAGCCGGTCGAGGTCGCCGCCGGCGAGGTCGACCTCGCCGCGATGACGGCGGCGACTTCGGGGAGGGCGACGGCAGCCGGGCATCCTTCGAGCACGCGGACGACGCCCCTGTGCTCGACCGCGACGACATCGACGAGCTCTCACACCTCTTCGACCAGACGCGCGAGGTCCCGACGGTCGAGCCCGGCACCGACGCGCGCCGCAGCGCCTGACCCGGCTGCCAGTAGCCTCGACTGAGTGAGTGATACCTCGGCCGCACAGCCGCCCACCGCGACGCTGCGCACCGTGTTCGCCGGGCCGCGTGGGCGGCTGCTCATCGCCCTGCTGATCAGCGAGTTCGGCGGCGCGGTGCAGGGCATCGCCTATTCGACGGTGCTGCCGCTCGCGGCATCCGATCTGGGCGGCTCCGCACTCTATGGCGCAACGCTCGCGGCCGCCACGCTCTCATCGCTCTTCGTTCTCGCGCTCGGCCCGGGCCTCACGGTGCGCCTCGGCTTCTCGAACGCCATCGGCGTCGCCACGGTGCTGTTCGTGATCGGAGCGGCGCTGTCCGCGCTGGCACCCGCGATGGTGTGGGTGCTCGTCGCGAACGTCATCAGGGGTCTCAGCACCGGCATCATCGCCGGACTGGGGTACGCCGCTCTCGGCTCGCTGTACGAAGACGCGCTGCGGCCGCGCGTGTTCGGGCTGTTCGCCTTCATGTGGCTCGTGCCGTCGCTCGTCGGGCCGCTGGTGAACGCCGGCATCGCGTCTGCGGCGGGGTGGCGCTGGGCGATGGTCTGGCCGGCCGCGCTCGTGATCGGCGGCCGGCTGCTGATGTGGCGCTCGGTCGCGATCATCCCGCGGCAGGAGGGGGGCGCACGGCTCAGTCCGCTGATCGGCTTCGGCGCGGTCGTCGCCTTCGCGCTCGCCTCGTGGGCATCGTCGGGGCACGGCGCACTCGCGTGGGCGGGCTACGCCATCGGCCTGGGCGGCGCGATCGCGCTCTCGTTCGTGCTGATCGTGCACGCGTCGGGCGGCTCTCGGCGCCGGGTCGTGACGATCGCGGCCTTCTTCGGGTCGTGCGTCATCTACTTCGCCGCGGAGTCGGTCATGCCGCTGTCGGTCGTGACCGGGCTCGGCGGCTCGGTGCTCGCGGGCGGCCTGGTCGTCGGGGTCGCGGGCGTCTGCTGGTCGCTGCTCGGGCTGGTTCCGGTGCGCGAGAGCTCGCGGGTGTTCGGGCGGGCGCCGATCGGCGTCGTGCTGGTCGGGCTTGGAATGGTCGCGATGGCGGCCGCGGTGCTGTCGGGGTCGGCGCGCGTCGGGGTGCCGCTCGCCCTCGGCGCGGGCGCACTGGTCGGTATCGGCATGGGCATGGCCTACACCGTGCAGTCGGCCGCGAACTTCAACGCCTTGGAGCCGACGCGCGTCGCCGTCATCGCCAGCGCCGTAGCGTTCGCCGAGACCGGGTCGGTCACCGTCGGGTCACTGCTCACCGGCGGCAGTTACTCGCTCGCCACCTCGTCGGGCGCGCACGCCGTCCCGACGCTCGCCGTCGGCTTCGCGGTGCTCGCCGGCCTCGCCGTGGTCGTCACCTGGCTCACCGTGGGCTCGCTGCGGCCTGGAAGAGTGGAGTCGTGAACCCGGTCACCGAACTCTCCGCCATCGACTTCGCCGCGCTCGCCGACACGGGGTGGCCCACGCTCGAGCGCGCGGGCGTCGCGGGTTGGCAGGTGCGCACGGCCGGCGGTGTGACGAAGCGCGCGAACTCCGCATGGTCGGCGGGGTGCGCAGCGGATGCCTCACCCGACGCCCTCGCGGCCGTCGAGCGTGCCTATCGCGAGCGTGCTCTGCCGCCGATCTTCCAGCTCGCCGGGGCCGAGGCCGCCGTGAGGGCCGCGCTGGTCGGGCGCGGGTACCGCCTCGTCGACGAGACGCTGGTGCTCGCGGCATCCCTCGCATCGCTCGCCGATCAGCCACGCGACATCGACATCGCGATCACGAGAGCGCCCGACGACGACTGGCTCGGCGCATGGTGGGCGGTCGACGGGCGCGGTGGTGCCGCCGAGCTCGAGATCGCGCGGCAGATCGTCACCGGCGTTCCCGCCCTCTACGCGTCGCTGCGCGTCGACGGGGCCGTCGCGTCAGTCGCGCGACTCGCGCTGGTCGACACCTGGGGCGGCCTGTACTGCGTCGCGACGCTGCCCGAGTTCCGGCGCCGCGGCTACGGCGAGCGGGTCACGCGCGCGCTGCTCGCGGCCGGCGCCGAGCGAGGCGTGACGGATGCCTGGCTGCAGGTCGTCGCCCGCAACGACGGCGCTCTCGCCCTGTACTCGCGGCTCGGCTTCGCCGAGGTCGATCGCTACGAGTACCTCGTGGGCGCCTAGCCCTCGAGCTGCTCTGAGAGCTCGAGCCAGCGGGTCTCGAGGTCGGCGAGCTCGGTCTCGAGCGCGCGCAGCTCGTCGGTCAGGGCGCCGAGACCCACGTAGTCGGACTGGTCGTGCGCCGCGAGCCGATCGTGCGCCGCGGCGATCTCGCCCTGCAGTCGCCCGATGCGACGGTCGATCGAGGCGACCTCTTTCTCGGCGTTGCGGCGCTCGGCGCCGGTGAGGCCGGGAGCCGCCTGCGGGGCGCGGTCTCCATTCTCGCCGCGCTCGAGTCGACCCACGGAAGCGGCGACCGGCGTGCTGCCCCGCGCCGCGGCCGAGGCATCCGTCGCCTGCTGTGCCCTGCGCAGTTCGAGGTACTCGTCCACGCCACGGGGCAGCTGGCGCAGGTGACCGTTCAGGATCGCGAACTGCTGGTCGGTCACCCGCTCGAGCAGATAGCGGTCGTGCGAGACGACGATCAGGGTGCCCGGCCACGAGTCGAGCAGGTCCTCGATCGCGGCGAGCATGTCGGTGTCGAGATCGTTCGTCGGCTCGTCGAGGATCAGCACGTTCGGCTCGTCGAGCAGGATCAGCAGCAGCTGCAGGCGGCGCTTCTGGCCACCCGAGAGATCTTTGACAGGCGTCGACAGCTGCGCGCTCGAGAAGCCGAGGCGCTCGAGCAGCTGACCGGGAGTCAGCTCCTGCGCCTTCGACCCCGAGCCGATGGTGTAGCTGGTGCGCAGGCCCGCGATCACCGTACGCACCGGCTGGTCGAGCACCTCGTCGAGCTCGTCGAGGCGCTGCGTGAGCGTCGCCACCTTGACCGTCTTGCCGCGCTTGACGCGGCCCGACGTCGGGGCGACGGTGCCGGCGACGAGCCCGAGCAGCGTCGACTTACCCGCGCCGTTGACACCGAGGATCCCGGTGCGCTCGCCCGGGGCGATGCGCCAGGTGATGTCGCGCAGGACGGGCCGGTCGAATTCGACCGACACGTCGAGCAGGTCGACGACGTCCTTCCCGAGACGCGACACCGCGAGCCGCTGCAGCGAGACGGGGTCGCGCACCTCGGGCACGTCGGCGATGAGCGCGTTCGCCGCGTCGATGCGGAACTTCGGCTTCGACGTGCGAGCCGGTGCTCCGCGACGCAGCCAGGCGAGCTCCTTGCGGGCGAGGTTCTGGCGCCGCGCCTCGGTGGCCGCAGCCATGCGGTCGCGCTCGACCCGCTGCAGGATGTAGGCCGCGTAGCCGCCCTCGAAGGGCTCGACGATGCGGTCGTGCACCTCCCACGTCATCGTGCACACCTCGTCGAGGAACCAGCGGTCGTGCGTCACGACGACGAGAGCCCCTGCGCCGGCCGCCCAGCGCGTCTTGAGGTGGCCGGCGAGCCAGGCGATGCCCTCGACATCGAGGTGGTTGGTGGGCTCGTCGAGGAAGATGACGTCCCAGTCGCCGACGAGCAGGGCGGCGAGCGCCACGCGGCGGCGCTGCCCACCCGAGAGCGTCGAGATCGCGGCATCCCACGCGATATCGCCGACCAGCCCCGCGATCACGTCGCGCGTGCGCGCGTCACCGGCCCACTCGTGGTGTGCCGCGTCACCGACGATGGTCTCGGCGACCGTGCGCTCCGGGTCGAGCGTGTCCGCCTGGTCGAGCACACCGAGGCGCAGATCGCGGCGTCGCGTGACGCGGCCCGAGTCCGGATCCATGCGGCCGGCGAGCAGCCGCAGCAGCGTCGACTTGCCGTCGCCGTTCCGGCCGACGATGCCGACGCGGTCACCCTCTTGCAAGCCGAGGGTCACGGAATCGAAGACGACGCGGGTCGGAAACTCGAGGTGCAGCGACTCGGCGCCGAGCAGATGGGCCATTCCTTCCAGCTTAGGCGAGCGCGTCCTACCTCTGAATTGGGGGGAGCGCAGCCGGGTACCGGTGCGCCATATTGTGGCAACCTGTCACTCGACCTGCTCTGAACCCGATCTCAGTGCCTGGTCGCTGTTTTCAGCCCGGGGGGACGGCATGAGCGCATACCCGATGCCGCGCGCGGTGGCGACTGCCGAAACGCGCGAGCGGCTGCGGGCCGCGGTCGCCCACGTCTCGGCGCTGAGCCTCGAGCCGCACGCACGGCCCGGCTTGCTCGTCGTGCACGGACCGGAGGGCTACCAGTCGGCCGCGCTGCTGCGCGAGGCGATTCCGTATCTCGAGAACTGGACGCTCGTCGCGGGCGTCGCCGATGCACGCGATCGGATGTCTGACTGGGCGCTCCTCGACGTGCTGAACGCGTCGCTCGCGCGCTTCGAGGTGCGGGTCGACACACCGCGATCTGCGCCGGGGACCGCGGACGACGTCGCCGTCGTGGGGCGCAGCGTCGCACGGGCGCTGGCCGCGATCGAAGGCCCCGTGTGCGTCATGGTCGAGAACGTGCACTTCGCCGACGACAAGTCGGTCGATGCGCTGCGTCACGGCATGCGTCGTCACGGCGACCAGCCGCAGCTCCTGCTGATGTCGACCGAGGCGCAGACCCTCCCGGGCGGCCAGCCGCTCGACGGCTCAGGGCAGGTGCGGCCCGAGCACAAGGCGACCCTGCGCGTGCCGCCACTGTCGGCGACCGACGTGCAGGAGATCGCGGTCGAGGTACTCGGCCGCCCGCTCGCGGGTCGCGTCGCGCGGCGCTTCGTCTCCGACACCGACGGCAACCCCACCCTGATCGCCGCACTGCTCGAGGCCTACCGCGACGACATCGCGAGCGCTCTGCACCCGGCGGCGATCGACCTGGACAGGGGGCGGCTCGTCCCACTTCTTCCCCGCCAGCAGCAGGCGCTCGAGGCGGCGTCCCTCGGCGCGCGCGCCGCCGCCGAGGTGGTGGCGGTGCTGCGCGAGCCGACCGCCATCGCCACGGTCAACCGCGTCGCCACCTGGCTCGGCATCACCGAGACGTTCGGCGCCTTCGATCTGGACGCGGCCGAACGCGCCGGCCTGGTCCGTTTCGTCGACGATGCAGCGATTCCGACCGTCGCTCCCCCGACCCGCGTCGCGGGCGACCGCATCGCCGCGGGGATCGCCATCGAGCGGCGGCGACAGATCCACTCGGCCGCGGCCGACGTGCTGACGGGCATCGCCGTGCTGCGCCACCGCATCGGCGCGATGGACGTCGAAGACGTCACGCTGGTCGCCGACCTGCTGGAGGCCGCGAACACGCGTGCCGCCGTGGGCGATGCGGAGAACGCGATGTCGCTCGCGCTGTGGGCCGTGCAGCTGGCGGCGCCCGGCGCCGAGTACGAGCGAGCCGTGCTCGTCACGGGCACGCTCGCACTGCGCCTGCACGAGCACCAGCGCATCTTCCAGCTCACGGGCGAGCTCGCCGCGCTGCCGGCATCCCAGCTGCGCGACGCGATTCTCGCCGACCTCGAGGTCCTCACGGGCAGCCGCGACGCAGGCACCGAGCGTGCCCAGAGTGTCGTGCACCATGCCGACCGCTCGCCGACGGCGCGCGCCCTCGCCGCGCACGCGGCCGTCATGGTTCCGCTCTACGACGCGATCAACGAGCGTCACGAGGCGATGGCGCGCAACGTCGCCGAGGCGCGCCGCGTGGTCGCGAATGCTCCCACCAACCCGCGCGACGTCGCCCCCGAACTGCGCTGGCTCGTGCGGCCGACGGAGTACGAGCTCTGGCTCACCGCCTGGGAGCTCGTCGCCGCCGCGCGGCTGCGCGACTCGGAGCGGCTCGCCGACCGCATGAACCGCATCGACCAGCTGCTGCGCGGAACGCCCGACTCGCCCGCCGCCGTCGATGCCCTCGTCTACCAGGCGCGCACGCTCGTCTACGCGGGTCGGGTGACGGATGCCGCCAGCAGATTGCACCGCGTCACCCGAGTGGCCGGCGGCTTCCTGGATTCCTGGATGCGGCACACCGCACTGACCATGCAGGCGCACGTGCTGTTCCTCACCGGCGAGTGGGAGAAGGCGGTGCTCGCGGGGCGGATCGCGCTCGACAGCGCGTTCGACGACCCGTACCGTGACGCGCTGCCGACGGCATATGCCGCCTCGGGCATGGTGGCGGCCGCCCGCGGCGACACCGAAGAGGTGCACCGCATCGACCAGCTGCTCAGCATGCTGCCGCCGTCGGCCGGTGGAGCCATTCCTTACGACCCCGACCTGCCCGACCTGATGCGGGCCGAGCTCGCCGCCGCGATCGGCGACCACCTCGCACAGCTGCGGGCCACCGAAACCGCCCGCATCGCGAGCCGTCGCGGCTCGCCGTGGAGCTGGCTGCCGCTGCACGTCGACGCTCTGCTGCGGCTGCGGCGCACCGCCGAGGCCATGGCGATCGCGAACGAGGCACTCTCGGGGACGACACCGTGGAACCGCTCGCCGCTGGCCGTCAGCCGCCTGCGGGCGCGCATCGCGCTGGCATCCGGCGATCTCGAAACGGCGGGCGCGCTGTACGCGGGCGTCGTGCACAGCCAGACCGCCGCGGGCCTGCCGTTCACCCTCGCGCGCGACCGCCTCGACTACGCCGAGGCACTGCACGCCGACGGCCAGACCGCGAGCGCCCTTGAACAGCTCGAGCTCGCGGCGGCGACGTTCCGCGGCCTCAAGGCCGGCACGTACCTCATGCGGGTTCTCGAGCGCATCGAAGAGCTGTCGACCGGGGGCGCGCAGCCGTCGGCGCCGATGATCCCCGTCACGGCAGCTGACGCGGACAGCGCGGCGCTGGCCGAGCTGACGACGCGCGAGCGCGAGGTCGCCGTGGCGGTTGCCAGCGGCCTCACGAACCGCGAAGTGGCCGAGCGGCTGTTCGTCTCGGTGACGACCGTGAACTTCCACGTGCGCAACATCCTCGCCAAATTGGCACTGCGGTCACGCCGCGAGCTGCGCTCGATCGTTCACGCAGGTGAAGGGCCAGTCAGGTCTTGACGGTTTGACGAGCACCGAGCTCACGCGGCCGAGGTGCTCGATACTCTGGGGCTAGCCAGGCGGGGGGTCGTCTCGAGAGAGAACCCCACCCTCCCCCAATCTCCCAACCCCGTGGACTTTCGAGATCCGAACGGTCCCCCGCCGGCGCAGGCCTGAACCGGTTCAGCGACCCGGCGGCCGGGCACCGTCAGCCAACGACGCGAGCGCCGTGCACCGGCCCCGTCACACGGACGGCCATGAGCCCCGCCGCCGAGAGCTCGACCTGCAGTTCGAGCGCCTGGTCGCCGTCTTCAGCGAGGAACGCGACGGTCGGGCCCGAGCCCGAGACGATGCCGGCGAGCGCGCCCGCGCGCTCCCCTGTCTCGAGCACCCCGGCGAGCTCGGGGGCGAGGTGGATCGCCGCCGCCTGCAGATCGTTGGCCAGCACCTCAGCGAGCTGCCGCGGGTCCCCCGCGCGCAGCGCCTGCAGCACCGCCGGTTCGACGACGGGGGCGGCCTTCGTGGCGAGCTCGGCGCGGTGTCGCTCGCGATGCCGGTCGAGCTCGCCGTAGACGGCGGGCGTCGAGAGCTGCGCGTCGGGAAGCGCGAGCACCCAGTGGAAGGTGCCGCGCGCGAGCGCGGGTGAGAGCTCTTCGCCCCGGCCCGTGCCGATCGCGGTGCCGCCGGCGAGGGCGAACGGAACGTCGGCCCCGAGCAGCGCGGCGAGCTCGTGCAGCTCGTCGCGTGCGACACCGGTGCCCCAGAGCGCGTCGCAGGCCACGAGTGCGGCCGCGGCATCCGCCGACCCACCGCCCATGCCGCCCGCGATCGGAACGTGCTTCTCGATCTCGAGTCGCACGCCGCCCGCATAGCCCGTGTGGGTCGCGAGCAGCCGGGCCGCGCGCACGGCGAGGTTGGTCTCGCCGGTCGGCAGGCCCGAGCAGTCAATCGGGCCGCGGAACGAGACGCTGAAGTCGGAGGACTCGCTCGCGTAGACCTCTTCATAGAGGCTGACCGCCTGATAGGCCGTCGCGACCTCGTGGTAGCCGTCGGCCATCACCTCGCCGACGCCGAGGTAGACGTTGATCTTCCCGGGCGCCCGCACGTGAACGCGGCTGTCGCGGCCGGTCTCCGTCGCCTCGGTCATGCGCGCTCCCCCGACTGCCGGGTGGCCGGCTGTCGGATGCCCAGCTGTCTGGCGACCGCGACGAAGGCGGCGACGTCGAGCTCCTCGCCGCGCGCGGTCGGCGCCGCACCCGCAGATTCCAGGGCCGCGGATGCCTCGGCTGAACCGCCGAACAAGCCGGAGAGCGACTGCCGCAGCATCTTCCGCCGCTGCTGGAACGCGGCATCGACGACGGCGAAGGTGCTGCGGCGCAGCGCCTCATCGCCCGGCGCCTCGCCCTTCTCGAACCCGACCAGGATCGAGTCGACGTTCGGCACCGGCCAGAACACCTGGCGGCTGACGCTGCCCGCGGTGCGGAAGTGCCCGTACCAGGTGGCCTTCACACTCGGCGCGCCGTAGACCTTCGAGCCGGGGGCGGCCGCGATGCGCTCGCCGACCTCGGCCTGCACCATCACGACGCCCGAGCGCAGCGACGGCACTCGCTCGAGCAGGTGCAGCAGCACCGGCACCGAGACGTTGTACGGCAGGTTCGCGACGAGCCGGGTCGGTTCGCCGGGCAGTGCCTCGACGGTCAGTGCGTCCTGGTGAAGGACCGTGAGCCGCGCAGCGGCCTCCGCCCCGAGCTGCGCCTCGACCGTCACGGGCAGCTGCGCCGCCAGCCGGCCGTCGATCTCGATGGCGACAACCCGCGCGCCGGCCTCAAGCAGCCCCAGCGTCAGTGAGCCGAGGCCCGGGCCGACCTCGACGACGGTGTCGCCGGGCCGCACCTCGCCGACTCGCACGATGCGCCGCACCGTGTTCGCGTCGTGCACGAAGTTCTGGCCGAGCTTCTTCGTCGGCGTGACGTCGAGCAGCTCGGCGAGGTCGCGCACCTCGGCCGGGCCGAGCAGGCCGGCGCTCACTGCAGCCCCTCGAGCTCGGAGTCCCACGAGCCGTAGACGGCCTCGGTGTTCGCGGCCATCTGCGCCGCGAGCTCGTCGAGCGGCACGTCGAGCGTCTCAGCCATGAAGCGCACCGTGTGAGGCACCAGGTAGGGCGCATTGGGGCGGCCGCGGTGTGGCATCGGCGTCAGGTACGGGGCATCCGTCTCGACCGTGATCAGGTGGCGCGGCACGACGGCGAGCGCCTCGCGCAGCGCGGGCGCGTTCTTGAACGTGACCGTGCCCGCGAACGAGAGGTACCAGCCGTGCTCAGCGGCGAGGCGCGCGAGCGCCGCGTCGCCCGAGAAGCAGTGGAAGACCGTGCGCTCGGGAGCCCCGACGCGCAGCAGCGTCTCGACGACCTCGTTGTGCGCATCGCGGTCGTGGATCTGCAGCGCCAGTCCGTTGCGCTTCGCGATGTCGATGTGCGCCTCGAAGCTCTGGAACTGCGCGGCGCGACCCGACTCGTCAGTGCGGAAGAAATCGAGGCCGGTTTCGCCGATCGCGCGCACGCGTGGCCGGGTCGCGAGCTCGGCGATCGTCTCGATGGCCGATTCGAGGGTGCCGGATGCCGCGAGCTCAGGCGCCTCGTTCGGGTGAAGCGCCACGGCGGCAAGCATCCGCCGGTCCTTCATGGCGTGCTCCGCGCTCCAGATCGACGTCTCGACATCGACGCCCACCTGCACGACCCCGCGCACACCCACGGCTTCGGCCCGATCGAGCTGCTCGCGCCACCCGATCGGCTCGAGGCCCGGCTCATCGCGGTGGATCGCCGGGTCGAGGTGGGTGTGGTCGTCGTACACCGGCACGGCGAGCGCGTCGGGAAGCGGCGGGTAAGAGCGGTCGGAGGCCATCGGAATCAGCGTATCGGGAGGCGTCTGGCGTTCTTCCCGGGACACTCTCCGTCAGACATCCATTCGGGCAGGTGCGCGCTGTTCGCGGCGTGCCTCTGCCTGCACCGAACGCCACGCACCGAGACGTTCCGAAAGGGGCTCTCGACCCGGCGCAACACGCATTTCGGCACGTCTCGATGCGACAGCTAGACAGCCTCGATGCGGGGGAAGAGCGGCTCGAGGTCGCCGACGACGGTGCCCGCCTTCAGCTGGCCCCACTCCCCTGCCGAGCGCAGCGGCTGGTCCGCGAGCGCGCCGAGGGAATCCTCGACGCCGAGCGCCGCCCACAGCTTGGGTGCCGCCTTCGTCAGCACCGGCGACAGCAGCACGGCGAGCGCGCGCAGGCCCTCGGACGCCGTGTACAGCACCGTCGCGAGGCGGTCGCGGTTCGCCTCGTCCTTGGCGAGGCTCCACGGCTCCTGCTCGGTGATGTAGCCGTTCAGTGCGTCGACGATCTTCCAGATCGCGGCGAGTGCGTCGTGGATCGCGAAGCGCTCGATCGCGGCATCCGCCTCGAGCGCGGCCGCTGCGACCGTCGTCTGCACCGCCAGATCGGCCGCCTCGTCGACGACCGCCTGCGGCACCACGCCGTCGAAGTAGCGCTTCACCATCGCGATCACGCGCGAGGCGAGGTTGCCGAATCCGTTCGCGAGCTCGGCCTGGTAGCGCGCCGACAGGTCTTCCCACGAGAACGAGCCGTCCTGCCCGAAGGAGATCGCGCGCATGAAGTAGTAGCGGAAGGCATCCGACCCGAACGTGTCCGTGATCTCGTTCGGCGCGATACCGGTCAGCTTCGACTTCGACATCTTCTCGCCGCCCACGAGCAGCCAGCCGTGGCCGAACACGCCCGCGGGGACGGGCAGCCCGGCCGCGAGCAGCATGGCGGGCCAGATCACCGCGTGGAAGCGCAGGATGTCCTTGCCGACGATGTGGCGTGCCGGCCAGCGGCGCGCGAACTGCTCGTCGTCTTCGCCGTAGCCGACCGCGGTCGCGTAGTTGAGCAGCGCGTCGACCCACACGTAGAGAACGTGCTTCTCGTCCCACGGGATCGGGATGCCCCAGTCGAAGGTCGACCGCGAGATCGACAGGTCGTTGAGGCCCTGCGAGACGAAGGCGACGACCTCGTTGCGGGCACTCTCGGGCTGCACGAAGTCGGGCTGTGACTTGTAGAGGTCGAGCAGCTGCTGCTGGAACGCGCTCATGCGGAAGAAGTAGTTCTTCTCTTGCAGCAGCTCGAGCGGGCGGCCGTGGATCGCGCAGACCTTCTGGCCGGCGTACTCGCCCGTTCCGTCGACGATCTCGGATTCCGGCTTGAACTCCTCGCAGCCGACGCAGTACAGGCCCTCGTACTCGGCCTCGTAGATGTGCCCCGCCTCGCGCAGCTTCTCGATGAAGAGCTTCACGCGGCGCTCATGACGGTCGTCGGTGGTGCGGATGAAGTCGTCGTTCGCGATGTCGATCGTCTCGAGCAGCGGCTTCCACGCCGACTCGACGAGGCGGTCGGTCCATTCCTTAGGGCTCGCGCCGTTCGCCGTCGCGGTCCGCAGGATCTTCTGCCCGTGCTCGTCGGTGCCCGTCAGCAGCCAGGTGTCGTCGCCCGCCTGGCGGTGCCAGCGAGTCAGAACGTCGGCCGCGACCTCGGTGTAGGCATGGCCGATGTGCGGCACGTCATTCACGTAGAAGATGGGCGTGGTCAGGTAGAACGGGCGGCCGTCGGGCATGGTTTCAATCCTATGGGCGCGCCG
The DNA here is from genome assembly GCF_039538145.1 of Gryllotalpicola daejeonensis. Classification (NCBI taxonomy): domain Bacteria; kingdom Bacillati; phylum Actinomycetota; class Actinomycetes; order Micrococcales; family Microbacteriaceae; genus Gryllotalpicola; species Gryllotalpicola daejeonensis. The sequence continues at coordinate 1,315,013 of NZ_BAABBV010000001.1, forward strand.
ATCCTTATCGGATTCACCGCCGTCATGCGCCTGGCGCTGACGGACCCCGACTTATCGTCGACCGCGTGAGCACGACGAACGAACCCGAGAACCAGAACGAGCCCGTGACCACGCCGCAGCAGCCGGCTGAGCCCGGCGAGCACGCGCAGCAACAGCCGCAGCCGCAGCCGCAGCCGCAGCCGACTCGACCGGCGCCAGGATCCATCTGGGAGCCCGCGCCCGAGTACCAGCCGGTCGTCGACCGCACGCAGCTGCCGCCGTTCAACGTCATGGCGCTCATCGCGTTCATCGGCGCCTTCATCATTCCGGTGGTGGGCATCGTGTGCGGCCACATCACGCTCGCCGAGTACCGCAAGGGGCTGCCCGAGCGCGGCCGCGAGTACGCCAAGGCCGGCCTGATTCTCGGCTACATCTTCACCGCGATCTGGGTCGTGCTCGCGATCCTCTGGATCGTCTTCCTCTTCACCCACGGCTTCGGCAGCGCGCAGCCCGTCGGCGGCCGTGGCGGCAACGGCTTCGGCAGCGGCAACGGCTTCGGCGGCGGCCAGGGCGGTCACGGCTTCCCGATCCCGTCGCCGCGCGTCACGCCGAACGGCGGAACGGGCAACTAACGCGCACGCAGCGCCGCCTCGTAGAGGTCTCGGCGCGAGAGGCCCGTGTCGGCGGCGACCTCGGTCGCGGCATCCTTCAATCTCGTGCCAGACGCGACCAGCTCGAGAACCGCCGCGACCGCCGTCTCGAGCGAGACGACCTTCTCGGCCGCGCCCTCGGTCACGATGACGATCTCGCCACGCACGCCGCCCTCGGCCCACGCCACCAGCTCGGCGGCGGTGCCCCGGCGCACCTCTTCGTGCAGCTTGGTCAGCTCACGCGCGACCGCCACACGGCGATCGTCGCCGAAGTAGCGCGCGATGTCGGCGAGGGATGCCGCAAGCCGGTTCGGGGACTCGAAGAACACGAGCGTGCGGCGCTCGGCGGCGAGCGAGGCGAGCAGCTTGCCGCGCTCGCCCTCCTTCCTCGGCAGGAAGCCCTCGAAGGCGAAGCGGTCGGTCGGCAGGCCGGAGAGCGCGAGCGCGGTGAGTACCGCCGACGGACCGGGCAGTGCCGTCACGGTGACGCCCGCCGCGATCGCGGCCTGCACCAGGTGGTACCCCGGGTCGCTGACGGTCGGCATGCCGGCATCCGACACCAAGAGAATGTCGCTCTCGCGCGCGAGCTGCGCCAGTTCTGCGGACCGGTCGCGCTCATTGTGGTCGTGCAGCGCGATGAGCCGCGGGCGGTGCTCGATGCCGAGGCCCTGCAGCAGGCGCTGTGCGACCCGGGTGTCCTCTGCGGCGACGAGCTCGACGGTGCTCAGCGTGTCGACGAGGCGCCTGGTCGCGTCGCCGAGGTTTCCGATGGGCGTCGCGGCGAGGATGAGCATGAGGACGAGCCTATGACCCGCCGAGTTTCGGCATCGAAGGCCCAGGTACCATGACGCGGGTGAACCAGCCGAAGCCCGTCGACCCCGCCTTCGACGAGATCGTCGAGCCGGGTCACGGCGGGCTGCCCGACGAGCCGGAGCCCGAGCCCACCGGCACCCGGCTCGATGCGTGGTGGGCGGCGCGGCTGGCCACGCCGCTGAATCGCCGGCTGTGGGACTGGGGCGGCCCCATCGCGGTCACGCTGCTCGCCGCCGTGCTGCGCCTGTGGCACCTCGGCTTCCCGAACTCTCTCGTCTTCGACGAGACCTACTACGTCAAGGACGCGTGGACGCTCTCGCACCTCGGCTACGAGGGCGCCTGGGTCGCGAACGCCGACAGGGACTTCAACGCGGGCAATGCGAGCGGCTGGTCATCGAAGCCCGAGTTCGTTGCCCACCCGCCGCTCGGCAAGTGGATCATCTCGCTCGGCGAGCACCTCACCGGCATCCAGAGCTCGGTCGGCTGGAGGCTGTCGACCGCCGTGGTCGGCATCATGGCCGTCGTTCTCATCATCGTGATCGCCAAGCGCCTATTCGGCGGCTCGACCCTGCTCGGCTGCATCGCCGGCCTGCTGCTGGCGGTCGACGGCAGCGCGATCGTGATGAGCCGCGTCGCGCTGCTCGACAACTTCGTCATGTTCTTCGCCCTGCTCGGCGTGGGCGCGGTGCTGATGGATCGCTCGTATCGCGACCTACGGATCCCCCGCCTCAAGGGACCCGTGCTGTGGCGCCCCTGGCTGCTGGCCGCCGGGCTCGCCTTCGGGCTCTGCGCCGGCGTGAAGTGGTCGGGGTTCTACTTCCTCGCGGTGTTCGGCGTCTACGCGGTGCTCGCGGACTTCGTCGCCTATCGGAAGGCCGGGTTCCTCGCGCCTACCGAGGGCATCGCGCAGGCGTTCGTGAGCTTCGTCACGATGGTGCCGATCGCGCTCGCGGCGTACGTCGCCGCGTGGTCAGGGTGGCTGTTCACGAGCGGCGGGTGGGACCGCCACTGGGTCGAGGCGAACCCAGGCCAGAACGCCTGGCATGGGCTGCTGTCGTGGGTGCCGTATTGGGCGCAGAACCTCTGGCACTACAACACAGAGCTCTACGGCTATTCGATCAACCTGCACGCGACGCATCCGTATCAGTCGAACTCGCTGTTCTGGACGCTGATGCTGCGGCCGACGAGCATGTTCTACCAGTCGGTGCCTACGGGGCAGAACGGCTGCACCGCGGCGCAGTTCGGGTGCGCGCGGGCGATCACGGATCTCGGCAACCCGTTCATCTGGTGGGCGGGAACGCTGGCGCTGCTCGGGCTCGTCTACGTGCTGATCAGGAACCGCGACTGGCGGGCCGGGCTGCTGCTGACGGCGGTGGGTGCGGGCTGGCTGCCGTGGGTGATCCTGTATCACGGGCGCACGATCTTCACGTTCTACTCGATCGCGTTCGAGCCGTATCTCGTGCTCGCGATCGTCTATTTCATTGCGAAGACGCTGGGGCGGGCGACGGATGCCACGTACCGCCGCACCCGCGGAATCGCGGCCGTCTCTGCATATCTCTTCGTCGTGCTCGCGGCGACGGCGTTCTTCTGGCCGCTGTGGTCAGGGGTGCAGACCTCGTATGAGTTCTGGCGCGCCCACATGTGGTTGCGCAGCTGGATCTAGCTAGTGTGCTGAGCGTGTCCGACTCCCCCACCGTCACGCTTCGCGCACGAACCGACGATGACGCCGAGGTGCTGTACCACCTGGCCGCCGATCTCGAGACCTGGGAGGAGCGCAGCCCGGCGATGCCCGCGCCGCTCACGCGCAGCGCCTACGAGGCGCGACTTGCCGCGCGCGACGGCGACAGCGCCGACCGCGCGGTGAACTTCGTGATCGACGCCGACGGCGCCGCGGTCGGCACCGTCGGACTGTTCGACTTCGACGACCTCGCACGCCAGGCCGAGGTCGGAATCGCATTGATCGCCGAGGCCCGCGGCAAAGGCATCGGCACGGCGGCTCTCGCGCAGATCGTGGAGTTCGGCTTTCTGCGCTGCAACCTGCGCCGGCTGCACCTCGAGCTCATCGCGTCGAACGCGGGCGCTCTGCGCGCCTACGAGAAGGTGGGCTTCGTGGTCGAGGGGCGTCAGCGCGAGCACGCGTGGGTGCGCGGGCACTACGAGGACAACATCGTCATGGGCCTGCTTCGGTCGGAGTGGGCCTCGCGTCGCGCATAGCGGCGCTCAGCCGCCGACTCCCCACTGCTTGCCTGCCGGCGGACGATCAGAGCGGCGCGGCGGCGCATCACGGGGCTGGGTGCGGTCACAACTCTCCACAAGGATTCCGGGTGACTTGACGCTATGGCCTCACGCCGCCGCTTCATACCAGGGCGTTCATCCGTCGTTCGCTACTTCGAGCCTTCGTCCTGGGACAAGCCGTTGATGTACGCGCCGATGACAGTTGTCCCGTCGGACTCGTACACCGGGATGTGCCGCTTGCCGAGTTCGGCGGTTTCCTGAGCGTTGTAGACGAATCCGATCTTCCCGTTCATGGCCTGTGCCCTGATCAACGTCGGGCATCCCTTGACATTGCATACGCCGTAGGTCTGCCCGCGTTCGTTCTTGCCCCATGGTGTGACCGACGAATCCGCGTACTGCGCGGTGGCCGCCCACCTCGTGTCCGGGCCGGCTGTGATGGTGATCGCGGTACTGCCTTCGGGGGGCAGAGCCGCGTCGTCTGCCCGCAATGGGTGATTGGTGATCGAACTCCCGGTCGTGCCGGGCGCCGGCGTCGCGGTGCCGGACCCTGGGGCAAGGGCATTCAACGCCGCGTTCATCGAGTCCGTCGAGCAGTAGAGCGTTCCGGCACCGCCCGAATCGATCGGGCTCGATTGCACAGTGGTGACCGAGACCGAGCCCTGCGGGCTCAGGCATCGAATGGTGACGATCACACGTTTGGCGCCCTTCGGTGCGGGTCCGAGGTCGAGCAGGCCCGTGCCCGTGTGCGTGGCCGAGTGAAGCGCGCCGACCGGGGTGACGACGGTCGACCCCGGGAAGTGCGTCGCCACCAAGGCGGCTCCGGTCGTGGCGGCGGCGATGCCGAGGGCGAGGATGCCTGCCAGTGCGAGTCTGCTGCGCCGCTGGTGCCGCTGCAGGCGGCTCTCCTTCGTGCCGATGGCAACGAGTTCGGCACGAACCGCGGCGGCGAAGTCGGTGTCCATTCCAGTGCTGCTCAACAGCTCATTCCTTCCGCAGGGCGGGGTCGTGGGTCGAGGTCATGCAGGTTCTCGCGCAACCGTGCTCGAGCCCTGTGCAGCCGGACGCGTGCGGTGACCGGTTTGATCCCGACTGCCTCGGCCGCCTCGGCGATCGGCACATCCTCGAGGACAACCAGGACAAGCAGTGCGCCGTCGATCGGTGCCAACGCCTTGAGCGCCATGGCGAGACGCTGGCGGGTCTCCACGGTCTCGGCATCCGGCTCGCCGCCCGCCGGTTGGCGTGGCGCGGTGCGCAGGAACTTCTCGTAGCGCGAGGTTGATCGCCGCAGGTTGCGTGACACGTTCACGACCGTCACGAGCAGCCACGGCAGCACGGAGCCATTCACGGGCGTCACCGAACGGCGCTTGCGCCACAGTTCGAAGAACGCCGTGGCCGTCACATCTTCGGCATTGTGCCGATCCTCCGTGAGCCCGAGGGCGCGCCGATAAACGCGCGCGCGGTGCAGGTCGAACAGTCGACCGAACGCCTCACCGTCATCGCGAAGCGCTCGGTTCCACAGCTGGAGTTCGGCCGGATCATCCATCACAGCTAAGAGTGTCCGATCCCGCCCCATTCGTTACAGCGGATCGCAAGCCACGCCCCGCGACATCAGCCTCAGTCGGCGCTCCGTCGGCGCCCCGGCTTCCAGACGAGCCATTTCCGCTCCACTTCGGCCGACAGATCGACATCGAAGCGTTCCGCAAGCAGCAGGACCTGGGCGAACACATCGGCCAGCTCGGCCCGAAAGTCCTCATCGAGTTGGTTCGCGGTGCGCCCTTTATCGCGCGCCTGGCCGGCGCGAGCAAGGTAAGCCTGGGTCAGCTCGCCGACTTCTTCATTGAGCTTCAACATGAACCAGTCGTCCGTGCGGGCGATGTCGTGTCGCTCGGCATAGAACTCGGACACCGATTCGACCTCGGCGCGCAGCTTCTCCAACTCCATGACCGCAGTCTCCCAGTCGCGATCTATGGGCGCTGCGAACGAGCCAGACGATCGACTGTCGTCGCGCGCTACAGATCGAGGAAGTCCCCGAGCCACATCTTGACCGAGGCGAGGCACTCGTCGGAGACGTGGCCCGCGACGCCGGTCAGCCGGTCGCGCGAGAGCGTGCGCGGCTGCTCCGTCATAACCCATGACGGCCGCTCGAGCCCACTCAGCCCGTCAACGCGCACGTGGTTGGGCCAGCCCCGGTCGACTGTGGTGATCAGAAGCGCGATGACGAGCGACGTGACCGCGTCGAGGTAGCCACTCGAGGCGACGATCAGCACCGGGCGATGGCCGCCCTGCTCTCGGCCGCGCACCGGCTCGAGAGCGGCCCACGCCACGACTCCGGGGGCGAGATCCGGCCCACTCACGAATCGGCGTCGGCGTCGGCGAGTTCAGCGCGCTCCCACTCGGCGGATTCAGCCGCATGGGACTGGATGTCGGCCAGGCTCGTGCGCGAGACCGCGATCTTCAGCTCGCGCAACCGCAGCCGACGGTCCTCTGCGTCGGCAAGGCGGGCCAGATGGGCGCCGAGCGTCACGCCGTCGAGAGCCGCCTGCGCCTTCAGACGGTCACGCAGCTCATCGCTCACCTTGATCGTCGTGGTCATACTTTGAGTATACCGAGCACCGCACCGATAGCTTGTGGCTCATGGACGACGATGCCTTCCTCACTCACGTCGGCGAACGCCTCGGGTCGCTGCCCGGCGTCGAGGCCGTGACGCTCGGGGGCTCGCGCGCCGAGGGCACGAACCGGCCCGACAGCGACTGGGACTTCTCGGTCTACTACCGCGGCCACTTCAACCCGCAGTCGTTGCGCGACCTCGGCTGGCCGGGCACCGTCGGCGAGCTCGGCAGCTGGAGCTCTGTGCCGAACACCGTGTTCAACGGCGGCGCCTGGCTGACGATCGAGGGCCGCGCGAGCGACGTGCACTACCGCGACCTCGACGTCGTCGACCGCGTGATCGCCGAGACCGCCGAGGGCCGGTTCACGACTGAGCCGCTCTGGTTCCACGTCGCCGGACTGCCGTCCTACCTCGTGCTGGCCGAGCTCGCGTCCAAGCGCGTGCTCGTCGGCGAACTGCCCGACATCACCTACCCCGCCGCCCTGCGCGAGCACGCGCCCGACATCTGGTGGGAGCAGGCGCAGGCCGAGTTCGACTACGCCGCGCGCTATCACGCAGCATCCGGTCGCGTCACGCAGTGCCTCGGGTTGGTCGCGCGCGCCGCGACGTGCGCGGCTCACGCGATCGTCGCCGCACGCGGCGTCTGGGTCACGAATGAGAAGCAGCTGTTCGCGCGCGCGAACCTGGGTGAGGTCGATCGGATGCTTGCCACCGAGACCCTCGACCCGGCGAGGCTCGGCGACCTGGTCGACCGGGTGCGCGAGTTCTGCGCCGCGGAGCTCGCCAGAGCGCGGGCGGCGCAACTGCCCTGAACTCGGCTGGCGGGAAACTGGCGGGCCCGTGTCGTGGTGCTGGCGGCCCGAACTTCGTAGCGTGAGCGGCATGAACGCATCTCGCATCGCCGAACTGCGCAGGGCGCGCGGCTGGACGCAGGAGCAGCTGTCATCGGCGAGCGGCGTGGCGGTGCGCACGATTCAGCGACTTGAATCCGGCACGGATGCCAGCGCCGAGACCCTCACCCTGATCGCGAACGCCCTCGACGTTCCGGTCGGCGACCTCTTCGCCCGGGTCGGCACCGACGACTTCGGCGCCACCGTCGACGGTCTCGAGGCGCGCCGGCGCGCGCAGCAGGAGCGCCGCGACGCCACCACCGAGGCAGCAAGCAGGCTCTTCACGGGCATCGGCATCCTCGTCGTCTTCGGCACGCTCGCACTCGCCTACGTCACCCACGGCACCATGGGCTGGCTCGTGTGGCTGATCATTCCCGCTTACTGGGCGGCGGGGCGCTACCTCTTCCGCGCGTTCTTCCGCATCGTCATCGATCCGCGCCTTGACGAGCGTTACCCGCTCTCGCTTCCGACACGGCGCTCGAGCACCGTGGCCCGGGAACCCGTCGTCACGCGTACGCCCCGATGAGCTCGCGGATCGACGACACGATCGTCGGGATCGGCACGGCTGCCGCGAGCATGGCGAGAAGCTGGCGCAGATTGAGGATGCCTGCGTGCTTCCGCCACTCGGGGTGAAGGGGCCGCACCTCCGCATAGGCCGCGAAGAAGGCCTCTGGCACCCCGCCCGAGCAGAGCATGTGCGCGACGTCGACCTCGGCCCACACATAGCTCACCGCCGGGTCGAGGAACGCCGGGCGCCCCGTGCCGTCGGCGATCACGTTGTTGCGCCACATGTCGCCGTGGGTCAGGCAGGCGCCCGTGTCGGGGACGAGCTCGGGCAGGCGGGCGCAGATGCGCTCGATGCCTGCACGGTCGGCGGCGTCGAGCGCGGCCTCGACCAACGGCTCACCGAGATAGCGCAGCACGCGCTTCTCGGCGAAGAAGCGATGGCCGTCGTCGTCCCATTCGTTGCGCTGCGGGAGGAGCCCGAGCCACCCGTCCGATTCCCAGCCGAAGCGGTCGTGCGCCGTCGTGCTGTGCAGGCGAGCGGCGGCGCGGCCCGCCTCTTCCCAGAACGCCTCGGTGTCGGGCAGCCGCGGGTCGAGCGCCTCGAGCACGATCGAGTTCGGGCCGAGCGCGAGCACCCGCGGGGTGGCCAGACCGCCGCACTCGGCGAGCACCTCGAGCCCGGCAGCCTCGCTCGCGAACATCCCCGGGGCCGCATCGGTGGATGCCTTCACCACGACCCGCTGTCCGTCATCGAGCTCACACAGCCACACCGGGTTTGCGAAGCCGCCGGGCAGCGGAGTGATGTGCCGAGCCCGGCGTCCCGCCGGGAGGTAGTCCGGCGTCCAGCCGTCCGCGTCCATTCCGCCCCTTTGTCGTATTTGTTGTACGAAACTACAAACGGGGCGGATGCCTGGTCAAGCGGCGTGTGTCAAGTGAGATCGTCGAAGTCGCCGCGCACCCAGCCGATGTGGCGCTCGGCCGACTCCTGCACGCGGCGATCGGCATCGGCCGTGATGGCGTTGCTGAAGTTGGACCAGATCTGCTGGAAAGGCATCCGCTCGACACTCGCCGCGATGCGCGCGACGACCGCACCGGACAGCGGCAGCCGGTTCGGGTAGCTGCGCAGGAAGCTCACCGTGCGGTGGTCGCTGTTGACCATGATCGTGTCTCCGGCCAGCAGCACGCCCGCTCCCCCGGCGCCGCGCGCCCAGTGCGCGACGGCGCTGCCCGGGAAGTGGCCGCCGAGGGTGTGCAGGGTGAGACCTTCGGCGAGTCCGCGGCTTCCCGACCAGAGCTCGACCGCCGCGCCGTCGCGCTGCAGCCACTCGCGGTCGGCCTCGCTGACGAGCACCGGCGCGTCACCGAGCGCCCGCGACCAGGCGAGCTGCGCGCCGTACATGTGCGGGTGGCTCGCGACGATCGCCAGCACCGGGCCGAGCGAGCGCACGAACTCGACCGTGCCCTGGTCAGCCAGTCCGGTCGGGTCCCACAGCAGCACTCCGGCGGTGGTTCGCACCACCTGCATCGTCTGGGCGATGCCGACGCCATGCGCGGTCACTCCCCACTGGTCGGGCCCCAGCTCCACGACGTCGACGCTGACGCCGCCGCCCTGCCCTGCCCGCTCCGCGAGTTCGCCCTGCGTGACCCACGCCTGACCGCTCTGCGGCACGTACTGCCGCTCGTCGGCGCAGATGGGGCATACCTCGGGAAGCGCTTCGCGGTCGGCGCCGTATTCGACACCGCACGTGGCGCAGCTGATCAGTTCCGGTTCGACAGCGATGAGAGACATGGGCCCAGGCCTAGTCGTCGATGCCCGCCACGTCCACTCTGCGGTGGTAGCGCATGCCGAGCCGACCGCCGAGCAGCGCACCAAGGGCGGTGAGTGCCGCGACTGCCAGCGCGCCGATGACGCCGCCGAGAGCTACGGCGCTCCGGTCGTCGGAAACGCCGGGAAGCTGCTGTGCGAAGCCGAGAGGATCGACGGCGCCTGCGAGATACGCGACGGCGGCGCCGACGATCGCGAAGGCGACCGCCCAGAGCCACACCGCGAAGCCCTGCTTCACCCCGGCGAAGCGCGCCATGCGGCCGGCCACGTACCCGCCGCTGACATAGGCGACGAACAGGATGGCTCCGAGGCCGATCGCGCCGGCCAGGCCGACGACCGCGGCGTCGCCCGAGGCGGCGCGCGACGCAGCCCCAGCACTACCGCCGTTGAATGCGAGCCCGATCGCGGCGGCCACCGCCCCGACCGCCGCGGCGAGCAGCACCGCGACACCGCTCGCGGCTACCCAGCCGAAGAACGCCGAGCCCCACCTGATGCGGCCGAACTCGGTCGCCTGGCGGTGTGCGATCGCCTCTCTGCGCGCGACCGTGTCGCGACGGGTGGCAGGCTCGGCCTTCTCACGCGCCTCCGCACCCGAAGCGCCCGAGGGAATCCACTGCGGCGTCGGGCGGAAGAGCTCGGTGGGGCGGGGCTCGGCGCGGTCGATGACGTCGGTGTCAGCGCTGCGGTCGAGGGTTCTGAACTGATAGGCGTCGCTCACGGGGCACGCTCCTCGATGGGGGGGGTGGGGTGCCCAGGAGACTACCCCATTCGGGGGGCACGATTTGCGGCATCCCCGGTCGCCACGCAGGCAGCGCTGGCGAGGCGACGGCGAGATACGCGAGAGTTGAGGGATGCCGCGCAAGATCATCCTCGACTGCGACCCGGGCCACGACGACGCGGTCGCTCTGCTTCTCGCGCAGGCGCACCCGGCGATCGAACTGCTGGCCGTCACCACCGTCGCGGGCAACCAGAGCCTGCCGAAGGTCACGCACAACGCGCTCGGCGTGGCCACGCTGGCCGGAATCACGGCACCGGTCGCCGCGGGTGCCGAGGGGCCGCTCGTGCGCTCGGCCGAGTTCGCGGCGGACATCCACGGCGACTCCGGCCTCGACGGGGTGGTGCTGCCCGAGGCATCCGTCACCCTCGACGCGCGCGGCGCGGTCGACCTGATCATCGACCTCGTCATGTCGCATGAGCCGGGCGAGATCACGCTCGTGCCCACCGGCCCGCTCACCAACATCGCGCTCGCCGTGCGGCGCGAGCCGCGCATCGTCGACCGCGTACGCGAGGTGGTGCTGATGGGCGGCTCGGCGCGCTCGGGGAATCTGACCCCGGTCGCCGAGTTCAACATCGCGTTCGACCCCGAGGCTGCCGCTGAGGTGTTCGAGGCGGGCTGGCCGGTCGTCATGGCCGGGCTCGACGTGACGCACCAGGCGCTCGCGAGGCCGCACATCGCCGCGCGCATCGCCGCAGCCGGCGGCCCGAAAGCCGAGTTCATGCGCGACCTGCTCGCCGAGTACGGCCGCCGCTACGCCGACGTGCAGGGGTTCGAGGCACCGCCGGTGCACGACCCGGTGGCCGTGGCGATCGTCATCGACGAAGAGCTCAGCGGAGGTGCCCCGAGCCACTTCGACCTCGTGCGCGCGCCGATCGCCATCGAGACGACCGGGCGCCACACGACCGGCATGACCGTCGTCGACCTGCGCCCCTGGGTGTCGCGCGAGGTGCCGACCTCGGTGGCGCTCGGGCTGGACGCCGACTGGTTCTGGGACCTCGTCGTCGACGCCGTCGCGGCATCCCCCGCTCCCTAGACTGGGCGAGTGGCAGAGACGGGCGTGACCGAGCCGCGCGTGCAGGTGCTCGGGCCCGTGCGCGTCGCCGGCCCCCACGGCTGGGTCGACGTGCCTGGGGTGAACGGCAAGGCGCTGATCGTCTCGCTCGTGCTCGCCCGCGGAGCCGTGGTCTCCGTGTCGTCGCTCGTCGACGACATCTGGCAGGACGACCCGCCCCGCAACGCCCGCGCCGCCCTGCAGACCCTGGTCTCGCGCGTGCGCGCCGTCGCCGGCGACGAGCTGATCGAATCGTCGGCGGGCGGTTACCGGCTCGGTGCGCCCGCCGACGCGGTCGACCTGTGGTCACCCGACGCTGCGCGCCGCGGCGAACCCGGCGCCGACCTCGGCGAGACCGAGTTGGCCGCGCGGTTGCGTGAGACCGCAGAGGGCGTGCGCGTGCGCGCCCTTGAAGAGCGGGTGACGGATGCCGTGAGCTCCGGCGCGACGCACGAGGCGGTCGCCGCCGCCCGCGCCCTCGCCGACGCCACCCCCTACGACGAGCGCGCGCAGCTGACGCTCATGACGGCTCTGGCCGCCGACGGCCGTCGTGGCGAGGCGCTGCGCGCGTTCGCGGACTTCCGGCGGCGCCTCGACGACGAGCTGGGCGCACGGCCCGGGCCGGAGCTGGTCGCGCTGAACGCGCAGCTGCTGCGTGGGGACGGCGCCCCCTCTGCCGACGACTCCTCGGTTGCGCCACTGGCTTCCGCCATGCGCGCCTCGGATCCGAGTAGCGCACAGCGGAAGGTAGTGGCGCACGCGGAGGGCGGGGCAGGCGCTGAAGCGGGGCCGAAGCGCCTCGCCATCGGCCTGCGCGCGGCGCCGAACGAGCTCATCGGCCGCGACGCCGACATCGCCGCGCTCGAGAAGCTGATGGCCAGCTCGCGGCTGACGACGATCCTCGGCCCCGGCGGACTCGGCAAGACCCGCCTCGCGCAAGAGCTGGCCAATCGAGCCGCGCGGACGACCCCCGGGGTCGTGGTCGTCGAGCTCGCCGGCATCCGTGAGTCCGACGACGTGCCGCTCGCGATCGCCGCCACGCTCGGCATCAGCGAAGTCGGCGCCGGGCGCCTCAGCCTGCGCGACCCGATCGTGCTGCTCGAGGTGCGCACGCGCATCCGCACCGCGCTCGCCGAGCGCGAGACGCTGCTCGTGCTCGACAACTGCGAGCACGTGATCGAGGGGGCGGCCTACCTGGTCGATCAGGTGCTCTCCGAGATCCCGACCGTGCGGGTGCTCGCGACGAGCCGCTCGCCGCTGCAGCTCGGCGCCGAGAGCGTCTACCCGCTCGGGTCGCTGCCTGCCGACGCCCACGGCCCCGCCGTGCAGCTCTTCCTCGAGCGCGCCCGTGCCGCCCGCCCGGGCGCCGCGCTGCCGATCGACGCCGTCGCGCGGCTGTGCGAGCACCTCGACGGACTGCCGCTGGCGATCGAGCTGGCCGCCGCGCGCATCCGCTCGATGTCGGTCGACGAGATCGAGCGCCGGCTCTCGAACCGCTTCGCGCTGCTGCGCGGCGGCGACCGCACCGCCCCCGAACGGCACCGCACGCTGCTCGCGGTGATCGACTGGAGCTGGAACCTGCTCAGTGAGAGCGAGCGACGGATGCTTCGCCGCCTGTCCCGCTTCCCCGACGGCTTCTCGGTGCACGCCGCGACGGCCGTGGCCATCGTCGACGCAGACCCTGCCCGCGAGGAAGAGGCGCGGCTCGCGGCATCCGACGACCTCGACGCCCTCGTCTTGCAGTCGCTCGTCTCGGTCACCGAGACACCCGCCGGCCTGCGCTACCGCATGCTCGAGACGGTGCGCGAGTTCGGCGACATGGCGCTCGTCGACGCCGGCGAGGACGAGATCGTGGCGACGGCGCAGGCGCGCTGGGCGCGGCGCTTCAGCACCGAGGCGCTCGCGGCGCTCGCAACGTCACGGCAGAGCGACACCCTGCTCGCGATCGAGGCGGAGCGCGACAACCTCGTCGCGGTGCTGCGCGCGCACGACGATGAGCCCGAGGTCGTCATTCCGGTCTTCGCGGCGCTGGTGTTCCACTGGATGGTCCGCAATCAATTCCGCGAGGTGCTGTCGTTCGCCCCGACCGTCGCGCGCGCCGTCGCGGGACCCGAACTGCCGGCCGACGCGCCCGACGCGGCCGCCATCGCCCTGACATTCACGGCCGTCATGGGCATCGCGGGGTCACAGGCGCCCAGCCCAGGCCAGCGCGGCCACGAGCAGCGGCCGCAGCTGCCGCCCGAGCTGGAGGAGTACTCGGCCGTGCCGCCGACCGAGCTGCTGCGGGCCGGGCTGCGCGCGGGCGTCAAGCTGCGGCGGCTGGTGCGCTCCGGCGCGGTCTCACCCTGGCTCGGCGCCATCACCCAGGTTCTGGCGGCAGCCCTGAAGCACCAGTCGAAGTGGGGGCTGTGGCAGCTCGAGTCGCTGCGCGAATCCGACGACGAGGTGATCAGGGTCATCGGGAATCTGTTCAGCGGGCTGCTCACCGAGAACACCGGCGAGCTCGAGCGGTCGATCGAGTACGTGACGGCCGCGTGGGAGGGCGCCGAGCGCCTCGGTCTCGACTGGATCGCCGGCCAGGCCGCGCAGGGTCTCGCGAACCTCGCCAGCCAGGACGACCGGCCGGCGGACACGCTCACGTGGGCTGAGCTCTCGCGCGAGAAGCTCACCAGGATCGGAGCCATCGAGGAGATCGGCCAGAACGACTGGATCACCTCGATCAACAAGCTCAAGCTCGGCCGCCGCGACGGCGTCGCCGAGGCGTTCGAGCGCTTCGTGAGCGACGACGAGGGGCCGCGCGAGGGCTTCGACGGCCCCGACGCCCGGGCGATCGGCTGGGCCTGTCTCGCCGAGCTCGCCGCCATCGACGGCGACGTCGACCGGGCCGTCGAGCTCTCGCGCACCGCCGTGAATCTCTACGGCCCGAAGCCCGGCCCGCTCGCGCTGGGCGCGTGGTACCTCATCAGCCAGGCCGGCGCGCTCGCGGCATCCGTCTACTACGACCGCCTGGACGACGAAGCGCTCGCGATCGCGCGCAGGCTGCGGGTGTACGCGCGGGTCGCGGCCCGCGGCCGCGGGCGCGGCGGCCCGGCGATGGTCGACCGCCCCGTGCTCGCCACGGCGGCGATCGGCGTGGCCATCTGGCTGCTGGGCTGGCCGGGAGCGACGGATGCTTCACGAGACGCCGCCGCCGAGCTGCTCGCCTTCGGCGAGCGCCTGCACTCTCGGCAGGATCAGCCGACTCTGGTGCGGGCGCGGGCGTTCGCCCTCGCAGAGCGTGTGGTCGGGGCATCCGCCGTCGCCGCCGCGCGTGCTCGCGTCGCCGCGCACGCCAACCTCGCCGCCGCGACCAGCGCCCTCGACGAGCTGCTGCGCGTCACGCGGTTCTGAGCGGTGAATCGACGGTAGGGCGCACGTTTCCTGAGAGAACGTGCGCCCTACCGTGCGTTCGCCGCGGTTACGCCTTCCGCATGTACGCCCGCACCGTGAGCGGCGCGAACACGATCACGAGCACGGCGGCGCCGAGCAGCGTCCACCACACATCGGCGCCGACGGGCTGGGCGGCGACGATGTTGCGCATGGCGGTGATGACGTGCGAGACCGGGTTCACGTCGGCGAATGCACGCAGCCAGGCCGGCAGGGTGCCGGTGGGCACGTAGGCGTTCGAGAGGAACGTCAGCGGGAACAGCACCATGAACGAGATGCCCTGCACTGAGCTGGCGGTGCGCGCGATCACGCCGAAGAAGGCGAAGATCCAGCTGATCGCCCAGGCGACGGCCACGATCAGCAGGCCGGCGAGCACGAGCCCGAGGAAGCCGCCCTCAGGCCGCCAGCCGATCACGATTCCGGTGAGGAAGGTGATGGTCGTCGCGATCGCGTAGCGCAGCGTGTCGGCCGTGAGCGCGCCTGCGAGCGGCGCGATGCGGGCGATCGGCAGTGAGCGGAAGCGGTCGAACACGCCCTTGTCCATGTCTTCCCGCAACTGCACGCCGGTGGTGACCGAGGCCGTGATCACGGTCTGGGCGAGCACCCCGGGGATGATCGTGGGCAGGTATCCGGAGATGTCGCCGTGCGTGCCGGTGATCGCGCCGCCGAACAGGAACGTGAACATGACGGTGAACAGGATCGGCTGCAGCGTCACGTCGAAGAACTGCTCCGGCGTGCGGCGGAACTTGACCAGGCCGCGGTAGGCCATGGTGATCGAGTTGGCGACGGTCTGGCGCAGGCTCGTGTGGTTCTTCAGGTTGCGCTGCGAGGCGGGGACGATCTGCGTCGTCGAGATGGTGGTCATGCGCGCACCTCCTGCGCGGTGTCTTCATAATCCGGGGTGTCGCCGTCGGCGGCGACACCGTGGCCGGTGATGGTCAGGAACACCTCGTCGAGCGTCGGCTTCTGCACCGAGAACTCGTCGAGGCGGATGCCGGCCTCGCGGAACCGGATCAGCAGGTCGGTGACCGCGTCGGGGTTCGACATCGGCGCGGTGATGCGCGCTGCCTCGGGGCTCGGCGTGCCCTGCACGCCGAAGACCTCGGCGATGAGGCGTAGCGCCTCGCCCGTCTCGTTGCGGTCCGCGAGGCGCATGATCAGAGACGACGTGCCGACGGATGCCTTGAGCTCATCTGCCGTGCCCTCGGCCACCACCTTGCCGGTGTCGATGACGGCGATGCGGTCGGCGAGCTGGTCTGCCTCATCGAGATACTGCGTGGTGAGCAGCACCGTCGAGCCGGTGGCGACCAGGCTGCGGATCGTGTCCCACATCTGCCCGCGGGTGCGGGGGTCGAGACCCGTGGTCGGCTCGTCGAGGAAGATGAGCGGCGGCTGGGCGATGAGGCTCGCGGCCAGGTCGAGGCGTCGGCGCATGCCGCCCGAGAAGTTGGCGAGCGGGCGCTTCGCCGCCTCGGTGAGCCCGAAGGCCGCGAGAAGCTCTGCGCCCTTGGCTTTGGCCTGCTTGCTCGACAGCCCGAGCAGGCGGCCGAAGATGTAGAGGTTCTCGTTCGCGGAGAGCTTCTCGTCGACCGAGGCGTACTGGCCGGTCACGCCGATGAGCTGGCGGACGATGTTCGCCTCGCGCATCACGTCGTGGCCGAAGACGCGCGCGCTGCCGCCGTCCGGCTTCAGCAGCGTCGCGAGCATGGAGATGGTCGTGGTCTTGCCGGCGCCGTTCGGGCCGAGCACACCGTAGACGGTGCCCGCCTTCACCTGCAGGTCGACGCCGTCGACCGCCCGGTTCGACCCGAACACCTTGACGAGGCCCTCGGCCTCGACGGCGAGTTCGGTGGAAGTCATGAGTCTGTCTCTTCTTTCTAGAGAGCGTTGGGCGCGTGGGTTGCGTGCCTGGTGATTTCGATGATGGGATGCCGCGCTTTCAGCCCTCTTGCGTGGCGCTTACAACCGCTTTCAGCAGTTCCGAGCGGTCGAAGCCGGCGTAGGCCAGCGCGCGCGGAACGGTGCCGACCTGCGACGAGAGGACGCCGGCCGCGACATCCGTATGCCGCATCGTGTGACTGCGCCTGCTGGTCGACACGCGATGGCCCGCGGCCAGTGCCTGCTTGGCCGAGGCGCTGAAGGTGGTGCGGCTGCGCTGACCGGCGCTCGCGAGCCGCTCGGCCGCGATCGGCTCGACGCCGGCGGCGCGCAGGCTGTTCTCGCGCTCGGTGAGAAGCGCCGCGGCGAAGGCGTCGTAGTCGAGGCCGGCGGCGGCGAGCGCGGTCGCCGCCCTGTTGCGGCGGTCGAAGAGCAGCGCGAGCAGCAGGTGCTCGGCCTCGACGGCGCCTGCACCTCGATTGCTCGCCTCGACGATCGCGAGCTGCACGAGGCCGCGCACGTCGGCGCGCAGCCGCTGCTCGGGCAGCGAGCCGCCCTGGTGGGAAGCTGTGCTCTTCCTATCTGACGACGCGGGCATTGCGCCTCCTCAAATCGATGTCGGTGCCGGCGAGCCGGCGCAGGTGCTTCTTGTGCACCGCCTGGCGCGTGACGCCGAGCGCCTCGGCGACCTGCGACCACGACCAGCCGGCGCGCAGGGCACGTTCGACGGCGGCGTCTTCGAGGCGGTCGGCGAGCTCGCGCAGGGCGACGACGGCGGCCAGCTCGTCGGCGGGGCCGCCGAGCGGATCTGGAATCACGGTGTCCACGGTTAGCAACTTAGATTGCTTACTGGGGCATTGTCAACAGGAGTTGCTTGATTTCGGATGCCGGGCGCGAGGGGCCGGGCAACCCCCTTAACACCGGTTGAACATCCGCCTAGCATTGCGCTTGTGTCCCACCCCCTCTTCGACGGTCTGCGCAACGGTCCATTGGTCTCCACGGCCTGGCTGGCGGATCATCTCGGCGCAGACGGCCTTGTCGTGCTCGACGCGACCGTGCTGCAGGTGAAGGGGTTCAACGGCGCCGACGCCTATGTCAGCGGCGAAGAGCAGTACCTGGTCAATGGACATATTCCGGGCGCGGTCTTCGCCGACCTCTTCGAGGACTTCAGCGATCCGGAAGGCGAATACGCCTTCAGCAGACCGAGCGCGAAGTACTTCGAGCGGGCGGCGCAGGCTCACGGCGTCGACAACGACACCGCCGTCGTCGTGTACGACACCGGCACCGGCTACTGGGCGGCCCGACTGTGGTGGCTGTTCCACTCCTTCGGACTGGAAGCCCGCGTCCTCGACGGCGGCCTCGTGAAGTGGAAAGCAGAGGGACGCCCGATCGCGACCGGCGACGTTCGCCCCCGGCGCGCCGGCGAGTTCTCCGCCTACGAGCACAGCGACGCCTGGGCCGAGAAGGACGATGTCGAAGCCGTTCTCGCCGGCCAGTCAGACGACGTTCTGCTCTGCGCGCTCTCGACGAGCGAGTTCGAGGGTGAATCCGCGGGCAAGCCGCGCGCCGGCCACATCCCGGGGTCGGTGAGCGCCCCCGCGACCCGGCTCATCGACCCAGCGACCAACACCTACCTGCCTCCCGAGCGTCTGCGGGACGTGCTGGGTGAGGCGGCGACCTCCCCACGGCCGGTCATCGCGTACTGCCAGGCCGGCATCGCCTCGAGCGGCGCGGCCCTCGCGCTCACGCTCCTCGGCCATGACGAGGTGCGGGTCTACGACGGGTCGCTCAACGAGTGGGTCGCCGACCCGACCGCCCCGCTCGAGACGAGCGCCCCGGCGCTGGTGGCTTCCGGCGGCGGTCGCCACCTGACGAAGCCGGAGTAGCAGACTTCCCCCTCTTGCCCGACTTCGAGTCGGCATCGCCCCGAGCCTGCGCACCCGGCGCCGCTGCGCCGCGCGACGAGTTCGCGGTGCGGCCGCGCACGACGCCGATGAAGTCGTCGAGTCGCGGCTGAAGCTCGGGCGGGGCGCCCTTCGCCCAGGCGAGTCCGACGCGCCAGCCGTCGGCGTCGACGACCGGCCGGGCGACCACGTCTTTGCGGGCGTACAGCCGCGCGATCGACTGCGGCACGACCGCCACGCCCACATTCGCGGCGACTACCTCGATGCTCGTGTCGATGGTGTCGTCGAACGGATGCCTGACCTCGCCTTCGAGGTCGGCGAGCACCACTTCCTCCGCCGCCTCGATGACGTGGCCCTTGGGGGCGACCACGAAGGGGCGCTCGTCATAGAGGGCGATCAGGTGGAAGTCGTCGGGCTGTGTCTCCCCCGGCGCGAGCCGGATGAAGGCGGCATCGGCCGCGCCATCACGCACCGACGCGAGTTCGGCCGAGGCATCCGTCACGGCAGTGAGCTGGATGAGTTCAAGAGGATGCCTCGGGAATCTCTCGCCCCAGATGCGCGCCCACTTGCCGGGCGTGACGCCGCGGGCGTAGGCGATGCGCAGGCTGTCGGGCACAGGCCCAGGCTAGCCGGGTGCCCGCCCGCTAGCCTGGGCATATGAGCGACAACGCGCCCCGCCCCGCCGGCCCCGATGCGATGAAGCCGGCCACGGCCGCGAAGAAGCTCGGCATCTACCTGCCGGCCGCGCCCGAGTCGTTCCAGCAGAACGCGCTGACGCGCGCCGAGTTCCAGGAGCTGCAGTCGAACCCGCCCGAGTGGCTCGTCGAGCTGCGCCTGAACGGGCCGCACCCGCGCGATGTCGTCGCCCGGAAGCTCGGTGTCTCTGCCTCCGGGCTCGCCCGCGCCGGCGTCACCGAGGCTCTGACCACGGGCGAGATCTCGGCGCTGCTGGGGAGCCCGCCCGAGTGGCTCGTGCGCGAGCGCGCGACCCAGGCGGCGGTGCGCGCCGAGAACGCGCGGGTCAATCAGGCCCGCGCCGAGAAGGCCGCGCGCTCCGATCGTTGAGGAGCGCGCGGAGCTTGCGTAGCGCGCGTCTCGAAACGATCGTCCGCCCGACGCCGGGCGACATGACGCACGATGTGTCACATCGCGCCGCCCGATGCGGGTGACGAATCGTGCGTCTGGTGCCGAACCACGCGGCACGCCGCTCTACCCCAGCGCGAAGAACGCGGCGAGCGCGCCGCCGAGGGCGACCGGGTCGCCCACGTGGCACAGCTCGCGCGCCGAGTGCATCGACAGCAGCGGCACCCCGACGTCGACCGTCGCGATGCCGAGGCGTGTGGCCGTCAGCGGCCCGATCGTCGAGCCGCACGGCATCGAGTTGTGCGACACGAACTCCTGGTACTCGACGCCGGCCGTCTCGCACAGCCGCGCCCAGAGCGCAGCCCCCGCGGCGTCGGTCGTGTAGCGCTGGTTCGCGTTGATCTTGAGCAGCGGGCCGCCGCCGGCGAGCGGACGGTTCGCCGGGTCATGCCGGTCTGCGTAGTTCGGGTGCACCGAGTGCCCGGCATCCGCCGAGATCACCCAGCTTCCCGCGTATGCCCGCAGCCGATCGCTGTCGCTCGCACCCAGGCCCTCGGAGATCCGCGTCAGCACGTCGGACAGGAACGGCCCAGAGGCGCCTGAGCGCGACTCCGACCCGAGCTCTTCGTGATCGAACGCCGCGAGCACCGGGATCTGCCCGGCCTCGGCTGCCGCGTCGACGGCCGCGATCAGCGCGGTGACCCCGGCGTGCACCGAGCTCAGGTTGTCGAGACGCCGGCTGGCGAACAGCGAGTTCTCGAGCCCGAAGCGCGCGGGCGGCTGGGTGTCTGCCGTCAGCACGTCGTAGCCGAGCACGTCGGATGCCTGCACGCCGGCCACATCCGCAAGCAGACCGATGACGTCCGCGCCCCCGAGCGGTGCATCGGAGGCGAGCCCGAACACCGGCTGCGTGTGCCGCTGCTTGTCGAGCACGAGCCCGTCGGCGTTGACGCCGCGGTCGAGGTGCACCGCAAGCTGCGGAATGCGCAGCAGCGGCCCCGTGCGCACGAGGTGCTCGCGCCCGTCGCGGGTGACGAGACGGCCGGCGAGCTCGAGTTCGCGGTCGAGCCACGAGTTCAGCAGCGGCCCGCCGTAGACCTCGACGCCGGCCTGCAGCCAGCCGGAGCTCTCGACGGTCGGCTTCGGCTTGAGCTTGAACGCCGGCGAGTCGGTGTGCGCCCCGAGGATGTGGAACGGCGTCGTCGCGCCGGCGCCCTCCGGCACGACCCAGGCGATGACCGCCCCGTCGCGAACGACGACGTAGCGGCCGGGACCGGCCGGCCAGGCATCGGTTTCGGCGAGCCGGGCGAAGCCCGCGTTCTCGACTCGGCGCGCGACCTCGGCCGCCGCGTGATACGAACTGGGCGACGCCTCGATGAAGGCGGCGAGGTCGGTGATGTACCCGTCGATTGCACTGTCGGTCACCCCTCCAACGCTAGAGGACAGGAACGTCGAGCACGTCCGTGAACTCCTCGGCGCCGAGGGTGCGCACGCCGAAGTCGTGGCTGATGAGCTGAGCACGCACAGGCACGCCCTCGTCAGCACACGCCCAGGCGAGCGCCGCGGCCGACTGCTTGTCCTCGGTCGTCGCGATCGGGCCGCCCGGGCGCTCCCACACGAGGATCACCGACTCGATCGGAGTGCCGGCGATCGCCTGCCGCAGCATCGACGCGATGCCCTCGGCGAGCTCGGCGTCGAGCGGCGAGGGTAGCTCGTCATTCGGCATGAGCGTCGGCAGCATCACCGAGCGCTCGTCGAGGAACAGCAGCCAGAGCTGCGCGCGACAGGCACGCCCGATGAGCCGCGCCACGCGGTCGTTGATGGCGGTATCGGTGATGAGGGGTTCGTCTTTGTCGATCGTGTCCATGCGGCCCATCGTCCCGGGCACCGCCGACGAGGTATCCGGTTGCACCGTCGAAATGTGGGAAGGCGGACGCAACCCGCCCCTGTGCTGTCCAAGATCGGCACCTCAGGCCGCCAGCTTCGGCCCCACATATCTCGCCGACGGACGGATGATCTTCGCGTCGCGCGCCTGCTCGAGCACGTGGGCCGTCCAGCCGACCGTGCGCGCGACGGCGAAGGTCGGCGTCAGCATCTCGCGCGGCACCCCGCACAGCTCCATCACGATCGCGGCGTAGAACTCGACGTTCGCGTGCAGCGGGCGGCCGGGCTTGTGCTCGGCGAGCACCCGCTCGGCGGCGGCCTCGAACGCCATCGCGAACTCGACGTGCGGGCCGCCGAAGCTCTCGGCGACACTTCGCAGCAGCACCGATCGCGGGTCGACCGTGCGATACACCGCGTGGCCGAAGCCCATGATCCGGCGGCCAGCGGCCAGCTGATCGCGCAGCCACGGCTCGATGCGATCGGGCGTGCCGACCTCGTCGAGGCTGTCGAGCGCGCGGGCGGGAGCGCCCCCGTGCAACGGGCCCGAGAGCGCCCCCAGCGCGCCGGCCAGGCATGAGGCGACATCCGCCCCCGTCGACGCGATCACGCGAGCAGTGAACGTCGACGCGTTGAAGCCGTGGTCCATGGCCGCGATGAGGTAGGCGCTCAGCGCGCGCTCGTGCGCGGCATCCGGCACCTCGCCCGTCACCTGATGCAGGTAGTTCGCCACCACCCCGCGCCCGGGCAGCGGCGGCAGCGGCGTCGCGTCACCTCGATGCAGCGCGGCGAGCACGACCGGTGCGGCGGCCGCGAGCTCGATCGCGTCGGCGAGCCGCTCGCCCTCAGCGCCGTCGAACACCGGCCGCAGACCGCGCGCAGACGAGAGCAGCGGCCACGCCGCCTTGAGCCCGGCGAGCGGCGATACGGATGCTTCGCCCGAGCCGCGCACCAGAGAGGCGACCACTCGGCCGAGCTCGGGCGATTCCTGCGCGGCCCGCACGCGCGCGCGGAAGGCCTCGAGCTCTTCGGCGGAGGGCAGCCGCCCGGTCAGGAGCAGGTGCCAGACCTCTTCGAAGCTCGCCGACCGCGCAAGTTCGACGGCCGAATACGGCCCGTATTGATAGAACCCCGCGTCGCCGTCAACGCGACTGATCGCGGTCTCGGCCACGGCGACCCCCGCGAGTCCGCGCGGCACGTCGATGAGGCTGCCGGCCCTGAGCTTGTCGTCCATGCCATCAGTGTGCGAACGTGATTCACTACTAGTCAATCTTGATCGGATCAACATGACCGACCCCCAGCCGCTCCCCCGCCTCACCGCCGCCCAGGCCGCCGCGCGACTCGGGGTCAAGCAGGCGACGCTCTATGCGTATGTCTCGCGCGGGCTGCTCGCGCGCGAACGCACCGCGTCGGGCTCGAGCTTTGACCCGCTCGAGATCGAAGGGTTCGCCCGAGCGCGCACGCGCAGGAGCGAACCGCGCACGGAAGCGCCTGCTGCCGGCCACGCAGCCCGGCCGGCCGGCAGCCCACTGATGGTTCTCGACACCGACGTCGCCGAGATCGCCGACGACGAGCTGTTCTATCGCGGCCGCCCGGTCACCGAACTCCTCGACCGACCCCTCGGCGAGGTCGCCGCATGGCTCTGGCAGAGCGCCGGGGATGCCGCCGAGGCGAGCGCCGCGCGCGCCGCGAGCGCCACGAGCAGCCGGCCGCTGGGCGATGCGGCTCAGACCGGCGCCCAACTGCTCACCTCCGACGAGCTGGCCGCGGCTCGCGCGGCGATCGCGACGCTGCCCGCGGATGCCGCTGTGCTCGACCGCATCCACGTCGCGGTGCTCAGCCTCGCGGCGGCCGACCCGCTGCGCTACGACGCCTCGGGTGAGGGGCTGCGCCGCGTGGGCGCGCGGCTGCTCGCAGGAATCCCCCGGGCGCTGTCGCCCGCGCGCCCAGACGCTCTGGCGACCGCATCGACCGCCGAGCTGCTGTGGCCGGCGCTCACCGACGACGAGCCGTCGGCGGCAGGCATCCGTGCCCTCAATGCCGCCCTCGTCCTGCTCATCGACCACGATCTCGCGGTATCGACCCTGGCGGCTCGTGTGGCGGCCTCGGCGCGGGCGTCGGGCTACGCGACCGTGACGGCCGCGCTCGGCGCGTTCGACTCGCCCCTGCACGGCAACGCGAGCCGCGCCGCCGCCGCCATGCTGGCGCAGGTGGTCGCGGGCGCCGCGCCCGCCGCCGCGCTCGCCGCGGCGATCCGCGATGGCGGGGGCGTGCCGGGTCTCGGCCAGCCCCTGTACTCCGGCACGGATGCCCGCGCCGCGGCCCTTCTCCCCCTGATCGGGGAACTCGACGGCGGCCCGGCGGTGCTCGCCGCCGTCGACGCGGTCGTGGCAGAGGTGCACACCCGTGCCGCGCAGCTGCACCCCAACGTCGATCTCGCGCTCGCCGCACTGGCACTCGCGGCCGGCATGCGCCCTGACGCCGGCGTCGCGATCTTCGCCGTCGGCCGCACCGTCGGCTGGATCGCCCACGCGCTCGCCGAATACGAGGAGAGGCCGCTGCGCCTGCGGCCGCGAGGCCGCTATGTCGGGCCGTAGCGGGACGGGTTCTACCACGCGGCACTCCGGAACACCAGGAAGATCCGGCGACGACGGCGGCGTATCGTGGCGCGCATGAGCAGCGAAGACCTCGAGACGCGGCGCCGTGAGGCGCGCGACGAGCTCTCCGCGATCATCGAGATGAAGTGCCGCCTTGGCGACGACCCGTGGGAGTTCCTGCCCGACCTGCCGAGCGTCGACGAGCAGGTCGTGCTCACGATGCGGCTCGAGCGGATCGCAGCATCCGGCCTCGAAGACGACCGGGCCCGCGCCTATCACCCGACGGCCGCGCACGACGCGGCCGAGCGCTTCGAATACGGCGTGCTGCGCGGCATCGCGCTCGACCACCCGGCGCTGACCCGCGCGGTGTGGGGGCTGCTCGGCCGCCTGCACGACGCGGCGTGACCCTGCACCGCGCGGTCCGCGACGACGCACGCCTCCGCGTGCCCCCTAGCGCGCCCCCTGCTCCACCGCAATAGAGTCACCCCATGCACAAGGCATGGAAGACCGACCCCGCGAAGTCGCTCAAGGCCGGCCCTGGATTCACGCTCGCCGACGTCGACCCGGCTTCAACGCCCGGCTTCAAGGGCGACAAGAAGACCGGAGAAGAGGTGCTCGCGGCCGACGCCGCCGACCTCGCCGAGCTGCAGCAGCGGCTCTACGCCCGCGGCGTCGAGGGCGACGAGCGGCGCGTGCTGCTCATCCTGCAGGGCATGGACACGGCAGGGAAGGACGGCATCGTGCGCCACGTCATCGGCGCGACGCACCCCGAGGGCGTGCACCTCAAGTCGTTCAAGGCGCCGACCGCCTGGGAGCGGCGTCACGACTTCCTCTGGCGCGTCGCTCGACAGGTGCCGGCGCCCGGCATGCTCGGCGTCTTCAACCGCTCGCACTACGAAGACGTCCTGATCCAGCGCGTGCACCAGATGGCGCGGCCCGAGGAGATCGAGCGGCGCTACGGCGCCATCAACGACTTCGAGGCCGGTCTCGCTGACCGCGGCATCTCGGTGCTCAAGGTGATGCTGCACATCTCGCCCGAGGAGCAGAAGAAGCGACTGCAAGAGCGCCTCGACCGGCCGGACAAGTACTGGAAGTACAACCCGGGCGATGTCACCGAGCGCGGCTTCTGGAAGGAGTACCAGGAGGCCTACCAGATCGCCATCGAGCGCACCTCGACCGACGCCGCACCGTGGTACGTCGTCCCCGCCGACAAGAAGTGGTTCGCCCGCATCGCGGTGCAGCGCCTGCTCGACGGCGTGCTCGAGGGCTTCGATCTCAAGTGGCCGCTGCCGAGCTTCGACCTCGCCGCCGAGCGGAAGCGACTCAAGAAGTCATAGGGATTTCCTGCGGGCGCGGGCGGCGCGGCATCCTGGGTCCATGACGTTCGAGCCAGCCCTGCCGCTTCCGGAACTGCGCCGCACGCGTTCGAGCATCAAGTGGCGGCGGTATCCGGAAGGCGTCCTCCCCCTCTTCGTCGCCGAGATGGACTGGGGCATCGCGCCCGAGATCACCGCTGAGCTGACGGATGTCTTGGCCAAGGGCAATACCGGATATCTCGACAACCCCGGCCCTCTGGCTCCTGCCTTCGCCGACTTCGCACTGGCCTCATGGGGGTGGCAGGTCGACCCCGCGCGCGTGCACCTGGCCACCGACGTGACCGTGGGAATCGTCGAGACGCTGCGGCTCGAGCTGCCGCCGGTCGGCGGTCGCGTCGTCATCACGCCGCCGGTGTACAACCCCTTCTACGAGATGGTCGGCGAGACGAACTCCGAAGCCGTCGAGGTGCCGCTGGTCGAGGCATCCGACTGGTCCCTCGACCTGGCCGGCATCGACGCCGCCTTCCGCTCGGGCGCGCAGGCGATGATCCTGTGCCACCCGCAGAACCCGACCGGCCGCGTGCACACGCGCGAATCGCTCGCCGAGCTCGCGCGCATCGCCGCCGAGCACGACGTGCTGATCGTCAGCGACGAGGTGCACGCGCCGCTCACCCACCCCGGCACCGAGTTCGTTCCGTTCGCCGTCGTGGCTGCAGAGACGGGCGCGCGCAGCGTCACGGTGACGAGTGCGAGCAAGGGGTGGAACCTCGCCGCGGTCAAGTGCGCGGTCGCGGTCGCGAACGATGCCGCGACGGCCGCTCTTCTCGAGGGACTTCCTGAGGAGCTCGCCGCCCGCACCAGCCTGCTCGGGCTGAATGCGAACGTCACGGCGTTCGCGAACACGTACTGGCGGGATGCCGCGCGCGACCGCATCGTCGCGAACGTCGCGCTGCTCGAAGCCGAGCTGGCCAAGCATGCGCCGTCGGTTAAGCTCGTGCGCCCGAATGCCGGCTATCTCGTCTGGCTCGATTTCCGCGACACCGAACTCGGGGATGACCCGGCCGCCGTGCTGCGCGAGGTGGGTCGCGTCGCCTTCAACTCGGGGCCGAGCTTCGGAAGCATCGGCCGCGGTTTCGCCCGGGCGAACCTGGCGTGCGAGGCGTCGACCGTCGTCGAGGCGGTGCAGCGCATCGCCCGCACGCTGGCCGCGGTCACCGCGAACGCGGCGGCCGCCAGCGCACGCTGACGCTGGCCTGGGCCACGTGCGCCACCACCTTCCGCGGTGCGCTACTCGGATCCGAGTGGCGCACGGCGGAACCTAGTGGCGCAACCGCACCCGCTAGGCGAGCGGGCCTGCCGCCTGCAGGCCGCGCTCGAGGTCGGCGAGGATGTCTCGCGGGCTCTCGATGCCGACCGACAGCCTGATGAGGCCGGGCGTGATGCCGGCATCCGCCTGCTGCTGCTCGTTGAGCTTCAGGTGGATCGTCGACCCCAGGTGGATCGCCAGCGTGCGCACGTCGCCGATGTGCGTCATCGGCGTGATCAGCTCGAGCGCGTCGATGAACCGGCGAGCGGCGTCGCGCGTGCCGAGGTCGACAGAGACCACCGACCCCGGCCCGAGCGGCAGATAGCGCTGTGCGAGCGCGTGGTACGGGCTCGAGGCGAGCCCGGGGTAGAGAACGGATGCCACCTCGGGCCGCCCCTCGAGGAACTCGGCCACGGCCTGCGCGTTGGAGACGTGACGGTCCATGCGCAGCGACAGCGTCTCGATGCCGTGCAGCAGCAGGAAGGTGCTCGTCGGCGGCACGGTCGGGCCGTATTCCAGCACGACGACGGTGCGCAGATAGGCGCCGAGCGCTCCGGCACCGAAGCGCTCGACGAACGAGCCGACGCCGCGGCGAGGCGACTCGGTGAGCTGCGGGAAACGCCCGCTCGCGGCCCAGTCGAAGCGGCCGCCGTCCACCACCGCACCGCCGATGACCGCGCCGTGGCCGGCGAGCCACTTCGAGGTCGAATGGATCACGACGTCGGCGCCGAACTCGATCGGCCGCTCGAGGTACGGCGTCGGTACGGTGTTGTCGACGACGAGCGGAACGCCGTGCGCGTGTGCGATCGCGGCGAGCCGCGCGAGGTCGGTGACCTGGCCGAGCGGGTTGGTGAGGCTCTCGGTGTACAGCGCCTTCGTGTTGGGGCGGAAGCGGGTAGCCCACTCCTCATCGCTCGCCTCGTCAGGAACGTACTCGGCCTCGATGCCCTGGCGCTTCAGCACGCCCCGGAACATCTCGTTGGTGCCCTCGTAGAGCGACCTGGTGATCAGCACGTGGTCGCCCGCACCGGCAAGCGCAGACACCGCGACCAGGATCGCGGCCTGCCCGCTCGCGACCACGATGCCGTCGACGCCGCCCTCGAGGTCGGCGAGGCGCTGACCTGCGACATAGTTGGTCGGGTTCTCGTTGCGCGAATACGCACGGCCGCCGCGACCGGCGAACCGCGCCTCGCCGTCGTCGAAATCATCGAAGACGTAGCCGGCCGTCTGATAGATCGGCGTGACACGTGCCTGAGCGTGGGCGTCGATGACCGCACCCGCGTGAATCTGGCGCGTTTCGAAGTCGAGGGGCATGCGGACAACTGTATTGGCTCGCTTCGGGCCGTCGATTGTGGGCAGTTCACAAGGCGCAACGAGAGCGCCGCGGCCCGCGGTTAGCGTGGGCGAATGGCAACGGAGCACCCGATCACCGCGCCCGATGGCACGCGGACCGTCGTCGACGAGTACGCGGCGCAGGGGCGAGAGGATTCCTCGGCCGCGGTCCTCTTCCTGCCGGCGCTCGGCGTTCCGATCGGGTACTACACGCCGCTCTTCGAAAAGGCTGCCGCCCGAGGCATCCATATCTTCGGCCTGGAGATGCGCGGCCGCCCGCGCACCTCGACGACGGACATGCGCAAGCACGACTGGGGCTACGCGACGCTCATCGAGCAGGACATTCCCGCGGCGTTCCGGCAGTCGCCCCTCGGCGAGGTCGAGCACCTCACGGTCGTCGGGCACAGCCTGGGCGGGCTGCTCGCGCTGACGGCGACGGGGGCCGGCATCCTGCGCCCCGAGCGCATCATGACGGCCGCGAGCGGTGCAGGCCACCACAGCACGCGCGACGGCTTCGTCGCCCGCACGCAGCGCCGGCTCGTGACCCCGTGGGCGCGCACGATCACGCAGGTCTGGGGCTATTTTCCCGGCGACAAGCTGGGGTTCGGCGACCGGCAGCCGAAGACGATGATGCGCGACTGGCATCGCGAGGCACGCACCGGCCGCTTCATCTTCGCGAACACCGACACGGACTATGAAGAGGCGCTGCGTCACATCGACGTTCCGGTGCTCCAGCTGTCGTTCGCGGGCGACACGCTGGTCTCGCCGCGTGCGGTGGACATGCTGGGTTCGCGGGTCGGCCCCGCCACGCCCGAGCACGTTCATCTGGGTACGGATGCCAATGCCGGCCGCCCCTGGGATCACGTGCGCTGGCCTCGCCAGAACTCGGACGCCGTGCTCGATGTGATGCAGGACTGGGCGAGAAAGCACCCGGTCGCGACCGAGCAGTCGTAGGGCGTCAATTCGGATCGTGCCGCGCCATCTGGGCGGCACGTCTCACGGCGTGGAACTCCCACGGCGGTGTCGGCAGCACCTCGCCGGTCTCGAGCAGCGTCTTGAGGTTGGCGAACACCGTCGGCCAGCCCTCGCTGATGGCGTCGCGATCCGCCGTGGTGGCGAAGCCACTGTGGGTGACCGAGGCGCGGACGATGTCGCGGAACTCGTCGATGTCGAACGTGACCACGCTCTGCTGGATGGTCGGGTCATCGACCTCCCTCGGCTCGCCGAAGGTGAACGAGAGCCGGGTAGGCGCTTCGACGGCGAGCACGACGCCTGCGGCATCGACGACTCCCGAGCCGTCGACACGCACATGCTCGACTCGGCTGCCGACGTTCCAGTCAGACACCTGCGCATGGCCCCAGAACCTGGCCGTGACGTCGGCATCGGTGAGAGCACGCCACACCTGCTCGGCGGTCGCACGGATGTAGGTCACGTAGCTGTACTCAGGCACCGACATGCCCCCATGTTCCGCCGGTCGCGGCGGGCGCACTAGTCCGGGCGCCTCAGCTTCACAGCGGTACTCGCCTGCCGCGCGCCGTCTCGATGGCCCGGACGACACTTTCCAG
This sequence comes from Gryllotalpicola daejeonensis, assembly GCF_039538145.1. Taxonomy (NCBI): domain Bacteria; kingdom Bacillati; phylum Actinomycetota; class Actinomycetes; order Micrococcales; family Microbacteriaceae; genus Gryllotalpicola; species Gryllotalpicola daejeonensis. Next base: position 1,344,637 of record NZ_BAABBV010000001.1, read on the forward strand.
CGGCTCCGCTCCGGGCTATTCGCCGCGTGGTTCTGGTGCTCCGGGCGGTGTCCCTGGTGGTGCTCCGGGTGGCACTCCGGGTGGTGCTCCGGCGTGCTGTTTGAGTCGTGCGGCTGTGCCATCTCCGGCGGTTGTCCAGTCGATGACCCGCCCGCCGTGCGTGTAGCGGACTTCGGGGGTGCCGTTGATCATGCGGATGTGCCAGGGTCCGGTGTCGATTTCGTGGTGGTGGAACCAGCACAGCAGGACGCCGTTGTCGAGGTCGGTGTTGCCGCCGTCCTTGAAGCTGATCACGTGGTGCACCTCGCACCACTGCGCGGGCACCGTGCACCCCGGGATCAGGCAGGTGCCCCCGTCCCGCAGGGCGATCGCGCGCCTTTGGCGGCGGGTGAACCCGCGCACGCTGCGGCCCAGGCGCAGCACCTGCCCGTCGTCGCCGAAGATCACCGTCTGGATCCCGCCCGCGCAGGCGGCCTGCTCGGCCTCAGCCACAGGCACGGGTTCGGGGGTGCCGGCGTAGAACGCCAACCCCTCACCCGACTGCAGCTCTTTGACGGTGGTGGAGATCCACACGGTGGGGTGGTCCCCACCCATCTCCGGCACCTCGGCCGAGCGCGCCTGGGCGGCGCAGATATCCCGGAACAGGTCCGCCCGCTTCTGCCCGGCCGTGCGCCCATCAGAAGGCAGCTGCTCGTCGGCGGGAGTGAAGGTGACGGTCTTCTTCCCTTTCGGGTTGATGAACGCGTCGAAGACCCCGCGGATGACGGCGGCGTGCCCGGCTGGCAGCAGGCCGGACACCTTCGCGGCGCCGTCGATGGTGGGGCCGACCGCGAAGAACCGCTCCGCCATCGCCTTCGCCGCCGTGTCCTCGACGACCCGAACATCCAGCAGGGCGGCTTTCTCCGCCGCCTTGGCCTTCACCTCATCCGCGCCCGCGGTCACTGCCAGTTCGACGAGTTCCGCCTCGACCTGGGCCACCTGAACGGCATCCGCACGGCCGAGATCCTTCCCGGCGGCCTTCGTGAGCTCCGAGCTGATCGCCGCCGCCGCCTCCCGCCCGATCCGCCCGTCCAGCACCGCGGCCTCGACCGCCGGCAGCTTCTTCAACTCGGTCGCCTGCGCGACGAGCTTCTGAGCTTCCTTGCCCGAACTCTTGGTCAAACCCTGAATCGCCCCGGCGGCGGTCTTGAATCCCAACCGCCTGGCCAGAGAATCTGGCGCCCCGTCCTCGGAGCGCTCCTGCACGGCAGCGGCCGCCGCCAGCCGCAAGGCGTCGATCTGCCGGCCCGCCTCCTCGACCTGCTCCACGAACCGCACCAACTGCCCATCCGTCAAAACCGCAGGGTCCACCGGCAGCACACCCGCCAGGCGCGCAAGCGCCCCGCATGCGGCAGACCCGACCTTCGACATGCCCCGAGTCTACCGAACACAACTTCGAATTGGAAGACGTAGTTACGAATACTTATTCACATGCGACCCCAGCGCGCCGACTTCTCCACAAGCCCGCCCGGCCAAGACATCCGCCCGCCCTTGTGCGCACTCATGCGAGACTCTACGAGGCATGTCCGACACCGCTCCCCCTCTCGAAATCCGCTTCCCTGCCGAACTGCCGGTCAGCGCGAAGCGCGATGAGATCGCGGCGGCGATCCGCGACCACCAGGTCGTCATCGTGGCGGGCGAGACCGGCTCCGGGAAGACGACGCAGCTGCCGAAGATCGCCCTCAGCATCGGCCGTGAGCGCATCGGCCACACCCAGCCGCGACGCCTCGCCGCACGCACCATCGCCGAGCGCATCGCCGACGAGCTCGGCGAGACCGTCGGGCAGACCGTCGGCTACAAGGTGCGCTTCACCGACCAGGTCAGCAGCAGCACCCGCATCAAGCTGATGACCGACGGCATCCTGCTCAACGAGATGCACCGCGATCGCGACCTCACGGCCTACGACACGATCATCATCGACGAGGCCCACGAACGCAGCCTCAACATCGACTTCCTGCTGGGCTACCTGGCCCGACTCCTGCCCCGCCGCCCCGACCTCAAGGTCATCATCACCTCGGCGACGATCGACCCGGAGTCGTTCGCGAAACACTTCGCGAAACCGGACGGCACACCGGCGCCGATCATCGAGGTCTCGGGGCGCACCTATCCCGTCGAGATCAGGTACCGGCCGCTCGTGGCTGAGGACGTTGAAGACGACGATGTGGATGCCGAGCCGGGTCTCCATTCGGCTTCGCAGAGTCGGCCAGCGGCCAGCGGCTCCCCCGCCGTCGACCGCGACATGAACCAGGGCATCCTCGACGCCCTCGACGAGCTCGCCCGCGAGAAACCCGGCGACGTGCTCGTCTTCTTCTCCGGTGAGAACGAGATCAAGGATGCCGCAGACGCGATCCGCGGCCACCTCACCCGGCAGGGCAAGGCCGACAGCACGGAAGTGCTCCCCCTCTACGGCCGCCTGAGCGCCGCCGAGCAACACAAGGTCTTCGAGACGAGCGCCCGGCCAGGAATCCGTCGCCGCATCGTGCTGGCCACCAACGTGGCCGAGACCAGCCTGACGGTGCCGGGGATCAAGTACGTGATCGACACCGGCACGGCGCGCATCTCGCGCTACTCGACGCGCGCCAAGGTGCAGCGCCTGCCGATCGAGGCGATCAGCCAGGCCTCCGCCACGCAGCGCAGCGGCCGCGCGGGGCGCACGAGCGACGGCATCGCGATCCGCCTGTACTCGGAAGACGACTTCAGCAAACGCCCCGCGTTCACCGAGCCCGAGATCCTGCGCACGAACCTTGCCGCCGTCATCCTGCAGATGATCTCGCTCGGCCTCGGCGCCATCGAGAGCTTCCCGTTCCTCACCATGCCCGATCCGCGCGGCGTGAAGGACGGGCTCGATCTGCTGACGGAGCTCGGGGCGATCAGCGCGGCAGCGCACTCGCGGCCGAAGGACGCGAACAAAGAGCGAAGCGCCTTACAGGGCCGAGGCGCCGAGCTGCGGCTCACCCGCACCGGCCGCGAACTCTCGCGTCTCCCCATCGACCCGCGCTTCGCTCGCATGGTGCTCGAGAGCCGGCGCCACGGCACGACCCGTGAGGTCATGGCGATCGTCGCCGGCCTCACGATCCAGGACCCCCGCGAGCGCCCCGTTGAGCGCCGCGGCACCGCCGATCAGTTGCACGCGCGCTTCGTCGACCCGACCAGCGACTTCCTCACCCTGCTCAACCTCTGGAACCACCTCGAAGAGAAGCAGCGCGAACTGAGCTCCAGCGCGTTCCGGCGACTCTGCAAGGCCGAGTTTCTCAACTATCTGCGCGTGCGCGAGTGGCAGGACGTCTATCGCCAGCTGCGCCGCATGGCGAAGGAACTGCACCTGACTGTCGGCGAGCCGGCCGTGAACCCCGACGGCATCCACAAGTCACTGCTCGCAGGCCTGCTCAGCCACCTCGGCCTGCGCGACCTGCAGAAGAAGGACTACGCCGGTGCACGGGGCACGCGCTTCGTGATCTTCCCCGGCTCTGCCCTCGCGAAGAAGCAGCCGACCGCCCTGATGAGCGCCGAGCTCGTCGAGACCAGCCGCCTGTTCGCGCGGGTCAACGCCGCGATCGACCCCGCGTGGGCCGAGCCGATCGCGGGCGACGCCCTGCTCAAGCGCACCTATTCAGAGCCCCACTGGGAGAAGAACCAGGGCGCGGCCGTCGCCTACGAGCGCGTCACGCTCTTCGGCGTTCCGATCATCGAGCGCCGCCGCGTGCAGTTCGCCCGCATCGATCAGGCCTATGCGCGCACGCTGTTCCTGCGCCACGGGCTCGTCGACGGCGAGTGGCCGGGCGAGCGCAAGGGCCAGCTGTTCGCCTTCGACCGCGCCAACCGCGCGCTGGTGAAGCGCATCGCGCAGCTCGAAGAGAAGGCGCGCCGCCGCGACATCCTGGACGGCGATGAGGCGGTCTTCGCGTTCTACGACGAGCGCGTGCCGCGCGACGTCGTCGACACCCGCAGCTTCGAGCGCTGGTGGCGCGACGAGCGTGCCAAGAACCCCGATTTCCTGACGATGACCGAGCGGATGCTTCTCGGCGACGACTCGCCGGAAGAGCTCGTCGACCAGGCCGCCTTCCCGAGCATCTGGCGACAGGGCGACCAGCGGTTCGCGCTGTCGTACCGATTCGAGCCGGGCGCCGAGGACGACGGCGTCACGGTCACGGTTCCGCTTCCGCTGCTCGCTCGGCTCACCCCTGCCGGCTTCGACTGGCAGGTGCCCGGGCTGCGCGCCGAGCTCGTGACCGCGATGATCCGCTCGCTGCCGAAGGTGCTGCGGCGCTCCGTCGTTCCCGCGGCCGACTGGGCGGCGAAGATCGTCGCCGAGCTGCCGAGCGAGCCCGACGGCCGCTCCTTCGCGGAGGTGGTGGCGGCCGCGATCAAGAAGCTCACCTACGCCCCGGTCGACGCGAACGACTTCGACTTGGGGCGCATCCCCTCGCACCTGCGCCCGACCTTCGCCGTGATCGACCAGCGTGGCAAGCGCCTCGGCCGCTCGAAGGACCTGAAGGCACTGCAGCAGCGCTTCGCGACCAAGGCCCGCGACTCGGTGGCCGCCGTCGCGGGCGCGCGCATCCCCGACGCGCTGGAGCGCGCGAGCGTGCCCGAGTGGGACATGCGCGAGCTGCCGCGCCAGGTCGACACCAAGGTCGGCGGTCTGCAGAACACCGTGCGTGGCTACCCGGCCCTCGTCGACGAGCGCGGCACGGTCGCGCTGCGGATCCTCGCGACCCCGGCCGAGCAGGCCAGGCAGCACCCGCGCGGAGTACGACGCCTGCTGCTGAACGAGATCCCCTCGCCCGCCTCATATGTGCAGGAGCACCTGACCGCCCCCGAGAAGCTGGCGCTCGCGACCGGGCCCTACGCGAGCACCCCCGCGCTGTTCGCCGACTGCCTCGCGGCAGTGGTCGACGAGGTGCTCGAGACGGATGAGACCCGGGGCATGGTCTTCACGCGCACCGACTACGAGCGCGTGCGCGATCAGGCATCCGCCGTCGTCCTCGACGCCATGTTCGACACCGTGAAGCAGGTCGCCGCGACGCTCACGGCGGCCCGCAAGGCAGAGAAGGCGCTGTCGCAGACGAGCAGCATGGCCCTGCTCGCGCCGCTCGCCGACGCCAAGCAGCAGCTCGCGAACCTCGTCTACCCCGGCTTCATCTCGGCGACGGGCCGGGCGCAGCTTCGCCACTTGCCGCGCTACCTGAACGGCATCACCTGGCGCGTCGAGAAGCTGCCCGACAACCCGGGGCGCGACCGCGTGTGGCTCACCGAGGTGCAGAACGCGACAGCGAGGTACACGGATGCCGGGGGCACGCTTCCCTTGCAGCCGGGTGCGCGCCCAGGCATCCGTCATGCTCGCTGGATGCTTGAGGAGCTGCGCATCAGCCTGTTCGCCCAGCCGCTGGGCACGGCAGAGAGCGTGTCACTGCAGCGGATCGTCAAGGTGCTGGCTGAGTGAGGCGCATACCGTAACGCCCGTGTAACCGGCCAATTCGCCTGAGCGCCTGCGCGTCACGTAACCTGACGCACGTGAGCGACCTTCAGCCAACCATCGCACCGTCGCCCTCTCGCCGCCGCGACTCCGTCCGTGCCGAGGTCGACGAATCCCTCCGCGCCAGCGTGCGCACCCTGGGCGGTCTGCTCGGGCGTGTGCTCTCTGCGGTCGACCCGAGCCTGCTCGACGACGTCGAGCACCTTCGCGCGCTGACCATTGCCGCGTACGAGGACGACGACCAGCAGCGCTTCGAGGAAGCGGAAGCCCTCGTCGAGAGCTTCACCCCTGAGCGCGCCGAGCAGGTCGCCCGCGCCTTCACCGCCTACTTCCACCTCGTGAACCTCGCCGAGGAGCAGCACCGCATCCGTCGCCTGCGCGAGCGCGACGTGCCGGGCCGCGCCGAGACGCGCACCGATACCTTCGCCGGCGCGATCACTCAGCTGACCAGCGAGGTCGGCGCAGAAGAGACCGCGCGTCGCGTCGCCGCCCTGCGCTTCCACCCGGTGCTCACCGCCCACCCGACCGAGGCGCGTCGCCCCGCGATCTCGGGCGCGATCCGCCGCATCGCCGAGCTGCTGGCCGAGCGCGACGACCCGCGCCTCGGCTATGCGGCCGGCCTCGAGAATGAGCGCCGCCTGCTCGAAGAGATCGACACGCTCTGGCGCACGAGCCCGCTGCGCGCCCAGAAGCCGACCCCGGTCGACGAGGTGCGCACGGCGATGAATGTGTTCGACACCTCGCTGTTCCAGGTCGTGCCGCGCGTCTACCGCGCGCTCGACGACTGGCTGCTCGGCGATGAGGCCGGCAAGGCGCCCGCCGTTGCCAAGGCGTTCGTGCGCTACGGCTCGTGGATCGGCGCCGACCGTGACGGCAACCCGTTCGTCACCGCCAAGGTCACCCGCCAGGCCGCGCAGATCGCGAGCGAGCACGTGCTGCTCGGCTACGAGCACGCCGCGACCCGCATCGGGCGCACCCTGACCATCTCCGCTGAGGACACGCCGCCGTCGGCCGCCCTCACCGACCTGTGGGCCCGCCAGCGCGCCCTCGCCGGCTTCGCCGCCGACGAGCTCGAGCAGCGCTCGCACACCGAGCCGCACCGCCGCGCGCTGCTCTTCGTGACGCGCCGCATCATCGCGACCCGCACCCGCGACGCCGACCTGGCCTACGAGAGCCCCGAAGAGCTGCTCGGCGAGCTGCGGATCATCCAGTCATCACTGCGCGAGGGCGGTGCAGATCGCGCCGCCTCCGGCGAGCTGCAGCACCTCATCTGGCAGGTCGAGACCTTCGGGTTCCACCTCGCCGACCTCGAAGTACGGCAGCACTCGAAGGTGCACCGCCAGGTGCTCGAAGAGCTGCGTTCCGGAAGCCCGCGCTCGGAGCTCGCCGACGAGGTGCTCGAGGTCTTCCACACGATCTCCGCACTGCAGAAGCGCTTCGGCGTCGACGCCGCGCGCCGCTACATCGTGTCGTTCACTCAGTCCGCCGAAGACCTGGCGAACGTCTACGAGCTTGCGAAGCGTGCACTCGGCTCGGCCGAAGCCGCCCCGGTGCTCGACGTCATTCCGCTCTTCGAGACGTTCGCCGACCTCAACAACTCGACCGACATCCTCGACGGGCTGATCGAGCTCGAGCCTGTCAAGGCACGCCTGGCCGCGACCGGCCGCCGCCTCGAGGTGATGCTCGGCTACTCCGACTCGTCGAAGGACGTCGGGCCGGTCTCCGCCACCCTCGCGCTCTACGACGCACAGAGCCGCATCGCCGCGTGGGCCAAGCGCAACGACATCGAGCTGACCCTCTTCCACGGCCGCGGCGGCGCTCTCGGCCGCGGCGGCGGCCCGGCCAACGAGGCCGTGCTGGCGCAGCCGCCGCACTCGGTCGAGGGCCGTTTCAAGCTCACCGAGCAGGGCGAGGTCATCTTCGCCCAGTACGGCGACCAGACCATCGCCGCCCGCCACCTCGAGCAGATGGCCAGCGCCACGCTGCTGGCCGAGGCGCCCTCCAACCAGGCGCGCAACGAGCAGGCATCCGTCACCTACTCGGCTCTCGCGACACGCCTCGACGAGGCGAGCCGCGCGCGGTTCTTCGAGCTGGTCAAGGCCGACGGCTTCGCCCAGTGGTTCGGGCGTGTGACGCCGCAGGAAGAGGTCGGCCTGCTCTCGCTCGGCTCGCGCCCCGCCCGCCGTGGCCTCTCGCTCGAGTCGCTCGAGGACCTGCGCGCCATTCCGTGGGTGTTCGCGTGGTCACAGGCCCGCGTCAACCTCACCGGCTGGTTCGGCCTCGGCACGGCGCTCGCCTCGATCGGCGACGCAGAGCTGCTGCACAAGGCGTACAACGAGTGGCCGCTGTTCGGCACCATGATCGACAACGTGCAGATGTCGCTCGCAAAGACCGACGAGCGCCTCGCCCGCCGCTACCTCGCGCTCGACAGCCGTGAGGATCTGGCCCAGCTCGTGCTCGACGAGATGGCGCTGACGCGCGAGCAGGTGCTGCTGACGTCAGGCCACACCGAGCTGCTCGAGGGCCGCGCCGTGCTGCAGCGCGCCGTGCAGCTGCGTTCGCCCTACGTCGACGCGCTGTCGCTGCTGCAGCTGCGTGCGCTGCGCGAGATCCGCGCGACCGGCTCGGCTGACGCCGAGGACCGGCCGCACCGGCTCATGCTGCTCGCAGTCAACGGCGTGGCCGCGGGCCTGCAGAACACGGGCTGATTCACCGCGCTGCGTGCGCCACCGGCTTCCGCTTTGCGCCACTCGGATCCGAGTAGCGCAAAGCGGAACCTGGTGGCGCAACGTCGTCTATGCGATGACGGATGCCTCAGGCCGCGCTTCTTCGCGAGGAAGCGCGACCTGCACCGCCGTGCGCTTCGTCGGCTTCTTGGTCTTCTCTAGCTCGGCGATCGCCGTGCGCAGCATGTCGATCAGCCGGTCGTCGGCGTCCCACACGCACGCTTCGGCGATACCGCACGCGGCGACGCGCACGATCTCAAGCCCGGCGCGCTCCTGACGCCCGATCGGGATGCTCGCGTTGAACTCGGCGTGCCGGGCGACCCAGTCCACCGCACCCGGCGCCGCCGCGAACGCCGCCTCAGCGCGCGCCCGCAGTTCGGGCGCCTCGACGCCGAGCTGATCGAGCGCCCCGAGGGCTGCGCGCAGGCCGACCGCCAGCGCGTGCTGCCGGTGCATGCTCGAAACCGGAAGTGCCGACGCCGCGGCGCTCGCGGCGACCCGCAGCATGCCTACGGTCGAGCCGGTGAGGCCGATGACGCGCGGCACGTCCTGCAGAAGCTCCTGCCGGCGAACGTCGCTGATCAGATCGTTGACGGCCCGCGCCAGCGCCGCCAGCACAGGATCGGTGCACCCGGGGTGGTCGCTCCAGCGCTCCCCCGCCAGGTACGAGGCGAATTCCATGAAGCAGGCTCCACGGCGCGGCGTACGGTGCCGCCCCGCGCCGAGCCGCGGAAGGTAATCCGGTGTCGAAATGCGTGAACTCATTGCGACCTCGCTCGTGTCGATGATCCCTAGATCATCACTCTGCGGCTCGTGCGCGGCAAGGGGGTAGCCTGGTGCTATTCGCCGGTCTTGACCGGAAGTTCCGGGTGGTTCGACCACTGGCTGAAAGACCCGGGGTACACCGCGGGCGCGAAGCCGGCCAGCGTCAGCGCCACCGCCTCGTGCGCCGCCGTGACGCCGCTTCCGCAGTAGGCACCGACGGGTGAGGCATCCGTCACCCCCAGTTCTTCGAATCGCGCACGCAGCTCGCCCGGCGTCAGGAACCGGCCGTTCGCATCGACGTTCGCGGTCGTCGGAGCGCTCACCGCGCCCGGGATGTGGCCGGCACGCGGGTCGATCGGTTCGACCTCGCCGCGGAAGCGGTCACCTGCGCGGGCATCGAGCAGAACACCGGATGCCGCGAACGCGGCGACCTCATCGAGCGGGATCACCGGCAGCGCGCCGTATTCGAGCGTCACCGTTCCGGGAATCGGCGCGTCTCCGGTGCCCGTCTCGAGCGGGTGCCCGGCGGCCGTCCACGCGCGCAGGCTGCCGTCGAGCAGCCGCACGTCGGCAACGCCCGCGTAGCGCAGCAGCCACCACGCCCGCGCGCTCGACAGGTTCTTGAGGTCGTCGTAGACGACGACGGTGTCGCCCGGGTCGATGCCCCAGCTGCGCGCGGCCTGCTGCAGCTCGTCGAGCTCGGGCAGCGGGTGCCTGCCATCCTGCGGGGTGCGCCGCTCGGGCGGCAGTGCGAGCTCTGTCTCGAGGTCGACGTAGACCGCGCCGGGGATGTGCCCGAGCTCGAAGGCCTCGCGACCGTCCGGCTTGTCAGCCGGCCGCGCGACGCCGCCCCAGCGCACATCGAGCACGCGCACGGGGCCTCCGTCTGGGTAGCGCCCGTCGCGCAGTGCGGTTTCGAGCTCGGCTGGGTCGGTCAGGATCGGGCGTTCGCTGTGGGTCACGCACTCGACGCTACGACGAACGGATGCTTCGCAAAAACGTCACGAAACAATGCGCCGCCGGCCGCGATTCACAGGCTAATCTCAGCCTCGGGGAACCACCCGTGTCCGCTTCGAAAGGAACGACCATGTCCGACTTCCAGTCGCAAGACCCGAGCGCCGCACCGACCGCGCCGCCCGCACCTGCCGCACCCGCGGCGCCCGCCGGGCAGTATGGCGGCTACGCTCCGGCCCAGCCGCGCTACAACACGCTCGCGATCGTGGGCTTCATCCTTTCCTTCATCGTCTCGATCGCCGGGATCATCGTCTCGGCCATTGCGCTCAACCAGATCAAGAAGACCGGCGAGCGCGGTCACGGCCTCGCACTGTGGGGACTGATCCTGGGCATCGTCTTCCTCGTGCTCAGCGTCGTCGTCGCGATCATCTCGTTCGCAGCGGCGGCCGCTCTCGTCAACAGCGGCACCACATACTGAGTCGCATCGACAGCGGGAAGCCCCGAGGCCTCACAGCCTCGGGGCTTTCCCCTTGCGCATTGCTCGTTGCGCGTTGCGCGCGACTCGATGCGCGCCTGGCGCGCTCGGCGCTTAGCTCGACGCCTTCGCGTTCGACTCGTACGAGGTGTTGGTCGACTCGAAGAAGTTGACCAGCTCGAGCGTGTCGTTCGCAGTGGCCATCCACTTGGCGGGGTTGCTCACCTTGTACTCGGGCTCGAAGCCGAGCTCTTCGAGGCGGCGGTCGGCCAGGTAGCGCACGTACTGGTTGATGTAGTTCGCGTTGAGGCCGAGGATGCCGCCGGGCAGCAGGTCGCGGTTGTACTGCTCTTCCATCTCGACCGCGTCGAGGATCATCTGCTTGATCTCGTTCGCGAACTCGGGCGTCTGCAGGTCGGGGTTCTCGTCGAGCACCGTGAGGATCAGGTTCATGCCGAACTTCAGGTGCAGCGACTCGTCGCGCACGATCCAGTCGACGAGCGAGCCGAAGTTGCGCAGCAGGTTCCGCTGGCGGAACGAGAGCGCCACCATGAAGCCCGAGTAGAACCAGATGCCCTCGAGGATGATGTTGTAGGCGACGAGGTTGCGGATGAAGTCCTGCTTCCCCTGCGTCGTCGTGATGTCGAGGGTCTCCTCCGTCATGCGACGGATGAATTTGACCTCGAACTCCTCTTTGCGGGCCATCGACGGGATGTCGACGTGCGCGTTGTACGCCTCGTCGCGGTCGATGGGGAACGTCTCGAGCACGTACTCGAACGACATGCAGTGGTTGGCCTCTTCCCACATCTGCTTCGCGAGATAGAGGTGCGCCTCAGGCGCGTTCACGTACGGGTAGACGCCGAAGGCCAGGGCCTTGTTGACGAGCAGCTCGTTCGGGTTGAAGTACGAGATCAGGAAGGTGACGGCGTGGCGCTCTTCGTCCGTCATCCGCTTGAAGTCGGCGAGGTCCTCACCGAGCTGGATCTCGTTCGGGAACCACGTGTTCGCGACCGCCTGGTCGTAGAGGTCCATCGCCCACTTGTAGGTGATCGGCTTGAGGAGCAGTCCGTCCTTGACGCCTGTGCCCAGGATTCCCATTGGTGCTTACTTGCCTTCCGAGTCGGAGTTGGAGGAGGAGGTCAGGCCGCCGAAGCCGAAGCCGCGACGCGCGGGCGCGCCTGCTGCCGCGGGCTCAGCGGCGGGCGATGCCGGGGATGCCTGGCCGGCGCTCGCTGCGCCGAAGCCTTTGCGTGCCCCGCCGATCTCTTCGCTCTTGTTGACGCGAACGGTCGACTGCTCGGCCTGGTGACGCGGCTTCATGTGCAGGTAGTAGGTCGTCTTCACGCCGCGCTTCCACGCCTCGGTGTAGATGTCGACCATGTCGGTGAGGTCGCGCGTCTCGAGGTACATGTTGCGGCTGATCGCCTGGTCGATCCACTTCTGGGCGCGCGCCGCGACCTCGAGGAACGCGATCGGCGAGAGCTGGAAGCTCGTCTTGTAGACGCGCTTGATCTCATCGGGGATCGCGGCGATGCCCTGGATGTCGCCCTGGCTGCGCAGCACCTGCTCGCGCACCTGCTCCCACAGCCCGCGCTCCTGCAGAGCGGCGACCAGGTTGCGGTTCACCTCGAGGAACTTGCCGTTCGAGGTGGCGCGGCTGAAGATCTGCGAGAACTGCGGGTCGAAACCGGGGGTGGTGCCTGCGACGAGACCGATCGACGCGGTCGGCGCGACCGCCATCAGGGTCGCGTTGCGCACGCCGCCCTTGACCCGCTGGCGCAGCGAGTCCCAGTCGAGCGTGGTGCGGCGGCTGACCTCGATCGGCACACCGCGGTCCTTCTCGGTGATGTCGAGGGTGTCGAACGGCACGAGGCCCTGGCTCCACCGCGACCCGGCGAAGTTCGGATACGCCCCGCGCTCGGCGGCGAGGTCGACGGACTCCTCGATCGCGTAGTAGGAGATGCGCTCGGCCACCTCGTCGATGAGCTCGTACGCCTCTTCCGAGTCGTAGGGCAGGCCGAGCTTCTCGACGACGTCGGTGTAGCCCATCATGCCGAGGCCGATGGCGCGGTTGTTGAGGTTCGCGTTGTCAGCCTCGGGCACCGACGACATGGTGATGTCGATCAGGTTGTCGAGCTGGCGAACCGCGAGACGCACCGAGCGCTTGATCGAATCCCAGTCGAAGGTGCCGTCTGCACGCAGGTGGCGCGGCAGGTTGATCGACGCGAGGTTGCAGACCGCGATGTTGTCGATGTCCTGCGGAAGGCAGATCTCGGTGCACAGGTTCGAGAGGTGGATCGTGCCGGTGTTGTTGTTGAGGGCACGGTTGTTGATCGTGTCCTTCCAGGTCAGCCACGGGTGTGCCGTGGTCTGCAGGCTCATCAGGATGTCCTTGAACTGCTGGCGCGCCGGCAGCTTCTTGAACATGCGCATGTGGCCGGCCTCGGCCTCTGCCGCGTAGAACGCGTAGCGCTCGGAGAACGCCTTGCCGTAGAGCTCGTTGAGGTCGCTCACCTCGAGCGGGTCGAACAGGTACCAGGGCTCGTCGTTCTGCACGCGCTTCATGAACTCGTCGGAGATCCAGACGGCGGTGTTGGCGGTGCGGGTGCGGCGGTACGGGTCACCCGAGTTCTGGCGCAGGTCGAGGAAGTCGGGGAAGTCGAGGTGCCAGTTCTCCATGTAGAAGGCGAGGGCGCCGAACTTCTTGCCGCCGCGGCTGACCGCGCGCAGCACCGAGTCGATCGTGTGCATGAAGGGGATCGGGCCGGTCGAGACGGTGTTGTTCGAGCGGATCGGCGAGCCCTGCGAGCGCAGCTTCGTCACCGAGAGGCCGATGCCGCCGGTGCCCTTCGTGATCCACATCACGTCGCGCACCGACTTCGCGATGTGCTCGATGTCGTCGTGCATCTCCATCACGAAGCAGTTGGAGAGCTGCGGGAACTTGGTGCCGGCGTTCACCAGCGTCGAGCCCGCGGCGAGGTAGTCGAGGCGCGACATCGTCTCGTAGAACTCCAGCGCGATGGCGGTCGGGTCTGTCTCGTTGAGAGAGAGGCCCATCGCGATGCGCATCCAGAAGTACTGCGGGGTCTCGAGCGGCTCACCGTTGCGCGCCTTGATGCTGTAGCGGTTGTTGAGCGTGACCAGGCCGATGTAGCGCAGCAGCTGGTCGTTCACCGGCTCGATCGCCTGGGCGAGGCGGTCCAGGTCGAAGAGCTGGGGGAAGCGGGGGTCGAGCAGCTGCTCGGCGACACCGCGCTCGACGTATGCGCGGAACTGGTCCTGGTGCTTCTGCTTCAGCTCGGCGTCCGTCGCGTAGTCGCCGAGGACGCGCTTGTAGATGGTCTTGAGCAACAGGCGGGCGGCGACGGTGTCGAAGGCAGGGTCGTCCTTGACGTTCTGCAGCGCGACCTGGATGACCGCCTCATCGAGCTGCTGCGTGGTGATTCCGTCGAAGAGAGTGAGCTCGAGCTCGCTCGCGATCTGAGTCACCCACGTGATGTTCTCGTCGAGGCCCTCAGCGGCCTTCTCGATGGCGAGGTTGATCTTGTTCGCGTCGTACGGCTCGCGCGTTCCATCACGCTTGACAACGGTGATTGCCACGGCAATTTCTCCTTCTATCCCCTTGGATTCGCTGCACTTCCCCGAAACAGCTTGATCACTATATAGCGGGGCCGCCCATCTCCTTCGCCCCCACATCTAGTGGGCGTGTCGTCCACAACTGTGCATAACTTCCGCCCGTTCTCCACAGGCTAGACGCCACCCCCGACATTGGCGTGCGAGGCCGAAAGCGGCCGAATCCGCTGGCTAGACTGGCGAGACCGTGAGCGCGTATTCGAGTGTCCTGAAGACGCCGGGCGTCGCCCGGATCATCGCCGCGCAGCTCACCGCCCGCTTCCCCTCCGGCATGCTCTCGCTCGGCATGCTCCTGCACATAGAGCAGGTGCATCACAGCTACGCGGCCGCCGGGCTGGTGCTCGCGGGCGGGGCCGCGGGGCAGGCCGTTGCCGGGCCGCTGACCAGTCGGCTGATGGGCCGGCTGGGCATCCGCCCGGTGCTCGCCGCGACGACCGCGGTGTGCGCGGCAGGCATCCTGATCATCGCGTTCTTCACCCTCTCGATCCCGCTCACCGTCCTCGTGACGTTCGTCGCAGGGCTCGCCACGCCGCCGATCCAGCCGGCCGTGCGCACGATCTACCCGAAGCTCGTGACGAGCCAGCTGCTGACGCCCCTGTTCTCACTCGATGCGTCGGCGCAAGAGATCATCTGGGTCGCGGGCCCGGTCGTCGTCACCTTCGTGTCGACGCAGGTCTCGACTGTGCTGGGGCTGCTGCTGTGCGCGGCGTTCATGGTTTTCGGCGGCCTGTGGTTCATCCTGTCGCCCGAGCTCGGCCGCGTGCGCATCCCGCGCTCGAAGCGCCGCTTCGGCGTGGTGCTGACGCGCCCCACCGTGCTGCTGTCGACGATCGTGGGACTGCTGCTGATCGGCGCGTGCTCGGCCGTCGAGGCGGCCGTCGTCGCGAATTTCCAGGGGACCGGTACGGATGCCTCAGCCCACGGCTACGAGTCGGGCGTGGTGCTCGCCATCTGGTCGATGGGCTCGCTCGTCGGCGGCTTCGCGTTCGGGCACCTGCCGCTGTCACCGTGGTCGCTCGCGCGGCGCATGCTCCTGATGTTCGCCGGCGTCGCGCTCGCGAGCATCTGGCTGAACGTGTGGTGGATGGTGCCGGCGCTGCTCGTGTCAGGTGCCGGCATCGCGCCCGCACTGGCCGCGATGTTCGCCATGACCTCGTCGTCGGTGAAGTTCAGCGACACGGCAGAGGCCTTCGGGTGGATCGGCACGGGCCAGCTCATCGGCGCCGGCTTCGGCTCGGCGGTCGCGGGTGTCGTCATCGACGCGCACGGAGCGCAGGCGGCGTTCTTCATCTCGGCGGGCTTCGCGCTGCTGGGCACCGTGGTGGCCGCGGTCGGGGTGCGCTACCTTCCCGATCTGCGCGGCCGGGACTCCTCCCCCATTCCCGACACCGAGCCGATCACGGTCCAGCCGAGCTGACGGCCCGCCCGGCCCCCGCGCGCTACGCTCCCGCCCGGCGCCCCGTGCCGGGCGCCATCCGGAACTGTGCCCGTCTGGCGCAATAGTGGCCGCTACAGCGGGCACTATTGCGCCAAGCGGGCACTCGTCGTGGCCGAATGGGCCCATCACGTTCAGATCATCGGGCGTCGAACGATACGGATGCCAGCCCGAAGCAGTCTGGGACGCAGGAGCAGGACCGGCTTCCGCGCCTCTTCCCAGCCCCAACGCAGGAATCCATTGCCTTCAGCGCGAAGGAAGTCCTCACGGACTTTCTCAGCCACAACCACCTGTGCCGCGTCGGCGCCGTTGCGTAGCCGTGCGTCCAGGTACTTCATGAGGCCGTCGAACTCGCCAATGGTCGGTGGTCGCTGCGCAGTGGCCGGCCACTCGAAGTCTGCGTCGTAGTACCCACCCGGATGCGAGTGCCTGACCTGAAGTTCGGGCAGCTCGAAACCGAGCTGGTAGATGTCCACGCGGCTCAACGACTCGCCCCCGCTGCCCGAACGCCCGTCGGCGAACTCGACCGCAGCCCGGGCACGGGCCAGTCCGCGAGTGCTCGCATACCGGTCAAGCAACTCGTAAACCTCATCTTTGCTGACACGTTGCTCGCTCGTCGCCCGACGCGAAAGAGCATGGTCGAGCGCCACCACGGTCGCCGTGAAGTCGCCGGAACGAGCCAGATCGGCGATCGTACGCGCGGGCGATGTCACGAAGTGATCCCCCCACGGCAGAATCTCGTCGTCCATGAAAGGCATGCGGTGAACGATGACGCCGCGCTTGCTTCGTCGAGCCGAGCCCGGCGGCTCCAGGATCTCGACAGACGTGGGTCGAGACCCGATGGTCGCCAGATCCCAGATCGCCAGCGCGGCCTGTCCGGCGAATACGACCTGGCCGCGGCGAGTCTCTCCCACGGCCGCGACGACATCGAGGTAGCGCAACCGCGCATGCGCCACGCGATCGAATCGATCGACGGAGCTGAGCGGAACGGGCGCCTCGCGCGCGACCCCGCGGCGGAGTCGCTCGTAGTCACCCGAACGCACCCGACGGGAGAACTCTTGATGCGAGACGAGGGCGGCCGGATCGCGGCTTGCTCGAATCAGTCTCGTCAAATCCGGCTGAGGCGCATGCATGCACTCCGTTCTAGAGGCTCATCGGGCAGGCATCCCGCGATGCTTCAAAACTCAGGGCCATCGCAACCCGTGCTGGGCAAGTGCCGCGCAACCGGTGGTTCGCCCGAGTGCGCCCAAACGGCGTGGGTCCGCGGCCAGACGGCGCGATTGTGGCCGCCAGAGCGGCCACCATTGCGCCAATCGGGCACACTTGGCGGGCGGGACGCGAGGTGGGCCGGGCGGCACGACTACGCGCGGGCGGGGGCCGCCTCGACCGCCGCGATCAGTGTGTGCAGGGTGTCTCGCAGGGCGGCGAGCTCCGCGACGTCCATACCGAGCAGACGCATCACGGCCGGGGGCACCTTCAGCGCTTCCGCACGCAGCTCTCGCCCGGCATCCGTCAGCTCGACGCGCAACGCGCGCTCGTCCTCAGGCGAGCGCCCGCGCCGGACGTAGCCGAGCGCCTCAAGGCGCTTCAGCAGCGGCGACAGCGTCGCCGGCTCGAGGCGCAGGGCGTCGCCGAGCGCGCGCACCGAATGCGGCCCGCGTTCCCACAGCGCGAGCATCACAAGGTATTGCGGATGCGTGAGCCCCATCGGCTCGAGCAGGGGCCGGTACATGCCGATGACGCTGCGCGAGGCGACCGCCAGGGCGAAGCACACCTGATTTTCGAGGGCGAGCAGATCGGCGTCGGGGTTGGCACTCGTCGAGGCATCCGGCATATGATCAGTGTACAAACGATTAGTGCACTAACGAAAGCGAGACACGGCGTGGCCGAGCGCAAGGGGTTCTGGGGCTTCTATCAGAAGGCGAACCGCATCGTGCGCACCTTCACGGGGCCGGCCGATATCGGCGCGGGGCATCCGGAGGCCCCCGAGGTGCGCAGTGCGGCGGCCAAATGCCCGATCTGCGGGAACCCGATGTCGGCGCACACCGTGCTGCGCGCCGACGATCAGCGCGAGCCGACGCGGCTCGTGTGCCCGGTCGCGGCGTAGGCGGCGGGCGACCTCACCACTTGTCGTGGATCTGCGCCCGCAGGTAGCGGTCGTAGATGTCGCGCACGCGGGCGTTGAACTCCGGCCCGAGCTCGGGCACGGACGACGCGGCGGCGTTGCCGAGCGCCTGATCGGCGTTGCGCGCGCCGGGGATCACGGTCGACACCGCCTGCTGCTGCGTGACCCAGGCGAGTGCGGCCTTGGCTGGCGTCAGCAGGGCGTGGTTCTCGATCTTCCACTCCTCGCGCAGCTGGGCGACGGCGTCGGCGAACTCCTGAGCGGCGGCGATGCCGGTCTCGAAGTCGACGCCTGAGAACGTCTCGCCGACGTCGAACGCCTCGCCGTGGCGGTTGTAGTTGCGGTGGTCGTTCTCGGGGAAGGTCGTGTCCTTCGTGTAGCGCCCCGTGAGCAGGCCAGAGGCGAGCGGGACGCGCGCGATGATGCCGACCCCAGCCTCACGGGCGGCGGGCAGCACCTCGTCGAGCGGCTTGAGGCGGAAGGCGTTGAGGATGATCTGCACCGTCGCCACGTTGGGCCGCGCGATGGCCGTCAGCGCCTCTGCCGCCGTCTCGACGCTGACGCCGTAGTTCGCGATCGCGCCCTCGTCGACGAGCTGGTCGAGGGCGTCGAACACCTCGTCGTTCGAGTACACCGGCGTCGGCGGGCAGTGCAGCTGCACCAGGTCGATGGTGTCGACGCGCAGATTGGTGCGCGAGCGGTCGAGCCACGCGCGGAAGTTCTGCAGGTTGTAGTTCTCGGGGACCTGGTCGACGCGACGGCCCATCTTCGTCGCCACCGTGATCCCGGCATCCGGATGCGCCGCCTTGAATCGCCCGACGAGAGACTCGCTGCGCCCGTCGCCGTAGACGTCGGCCGTGTCGAAGAACGTGACGCCCGCCTCGGCGGATGCCTCGAGCACCGCCAGCGCGTCGACTTCGCTCACGCTCCCCCAGTCGCCCCCGAGCTGCCACGTTCCGAGTCCGATGACCGAGACTTCCCGTCCCGTCCTGCCGAGCGTCCGTTGCTGCATGCGTTCCACTCTAAGTGGGTCACCCGCGATGTCGGGGGCTCGGAATAGGCTCGCGCTGTGGCTGAGTCGATCCCGGGTGTGTCCGTTCTTTCCGATGAGCTGCTGGCGCGCATCCGCTCGCGCGCGGCCGATTACGACCGTGAGAACGGATTCTTCACGGAAGATCTGGCTGAGCTGAAGGCCGCCGGCTATCTGAAGGCCTTCGTGCCCGCGGGCTACGGCGGCCTCGGCATGACTCTCGCCGAGGTGGCCAGAGAGCAGCAGCGGCTCGCGGGCGCCGCGCCGGCCACGGCGCTGGCCGTGAACATGCACCTCGTGTGGACGGGCGTGGCGAAGGTGCTGCGCGACCGCGGCGACGACTCGCTCGACTTCGTGCTGCGCGAGGCCGGCGCCGACGAGATCTTCGGCTTCGGCATCAGCGAGGCCGGAAACGACCTCGTGCTGTTCGGCTCGACGACCGAGGCCGCGCCGCAGGAAGACGGCGGCTACCGCTTCACGGGAACCAAGATCTTCACCTCGCTCTCGCCCGCGTGGACGCGGCTCGGGGTGACCGGGCTCGACTCGGTGAGCGAAGACGGGCCGCGTGTGGTTTACGGATTCATCGACCGCAGCGCCGTCGACGAGGGAACCGTCGAGATCAAAGACGACTGGGACACCGTGGGAATGCGCGCCTCTCAGTCGCGCACCACGGTGCTGAAGGGCGCCGTCGCCCCAGCCGATCGCATCGTGCGGCGGCTCGCGCCGGGGCCGAACCCCGACAGCCTGGTGTTCGGCATCTTCGCGAACTTCGAGGTGCTGCTCGCCTCGGTCTACACCGGCATCGGGGCGCGGGCCCTCGAGCTCGCGGTCGAGACGGTGAAGAAGCGCACTTCGCTCAAGACGGGGAAGCCGTACGCGCAGGACCCCGACATCCGCTTCCGCCTCGCCTCGGCGGCGATCGCGCAAGAGGGGCTCGCGCCGCAGATCCAGGCCGTCGCGAGCGATGTCGACAACCTCGTGAACCACGGCGGGCAGTGGTTCCCGAAGCTCGTCGGCGTGAAGATCCGAGCGACGGAGACGGCGCGCGAAGTGGTCGACAAGGCGATCCGCGTCTCGGGCGGCTCGTCGTATTTCAGCTCGTCTGAGCTCGGGCGGCTGTACCGCGACGTGCTCGCCGGCATCTTCCACCCCTCCGACGACGAGTCGGCGCACAACACCGTGGCGAACGCGCTGCTCGGGCCCGTCGACTAGCGCGACTGTCGCCATGCGGCGCACGCGCGCCCGCTGTGGCGGACGCAACTGCGCCAACTGGGCACATCAGTGCGCCGAACGGGAACTAGTGCCCGCGCAGGCGCTCGAGGGCGCGGCGGTCGCGCTTCGTCGGGCGGCCGGAGCCGCGCTCGCGGACGACCGGAGCGGCGCGCTCCTCCTTCGGCGGCAGCGCGGGCGTGCGGTCTTCGAACGCCGCCGCGGCGACGGCGGCGCCCACGCGCTTCACGAGCAGCTGCGTGACGATGACGATGTGCTCGCGATCGGTGAAGGCACGCACCTCGTCGCCGATCTTGACCGGCTGGGCCGGTTTGGCCCGATCGCCGTTGACGCGGATGTGCCCCGCCTTCGCCGCCTCGGTCGCCGCCGATCGTGTCTTGTAGAGCCGCACCGACCACGCCCACACATCGACCCGCACGCTCGTCGGGGCGTTCACCGGGGTCCTCGTCACGGCGCCCGCTGCCATCAGGCGCGCTCCGCGCGGAACTCCGCGAGCTCGGCGGCCGTCGGGTAGGACGGCTGGGCACCGCGGCGCGTGGCGCTGAACGCGGCGACGACGGATGCCTCGGCGGCGGCCTCGGCCAGAGATCGGCCCTCGGCCAGCCCCACGGCGACGGCGCCGGTGAAGGCATCCCCGGCGCCTGTGGTGTCGACCGCGTCGACGCGAGTCGCCGCGAGCTGCGTGACCTCATCGCCGTCGATGACGACCGCGCCCGCCGCCCCGCGGGTCACGACGAGCCGGGTGATGCCGTGCGGGGCGAGCGCTGAGCAAAGTGCCTCTACGCCCCCGCTGTCGAGGTCGACGGGAACGCCGAGCAGCTGGCCGGCCTCGAGCTCGTTCACGATCAGGACATCGGTGGCGTCGAGCAGCGACGGCGGCAGCGGCTGGAAGGGCGAGGGGTTGAGCACCACGCGTGCACCCGCCATCAGCGCTCGTGCCGCCGCGCGCTGCACCACGGCCATGGGGACCTCGAGCGACAGGCAGACGACCGCCGCGTCGACATATGCCTCTGCGGGAATGCCGGCAGGCGTGATCGCGCCGTTCGCCCCCGGCACGAGGATGATGGCGTTCTCACCGTCGTCATCGACGGGGATGATCGCCTGACCGGTGGGCACTTCCGGAAGCACGGCGACGAACGAGACGTCGACCCCTGCGGCCGCGGAGTGCTCGCGAAGCATCCGCCCGTTCTCGTCGTCACCCACCGCGCCGACCAGCCGCACGCTGCCGCCCAGGCGGGCGGCGGCGACCGCCTGGTTCGATGCCTTGCCCCCGGGCAGTACGTGCACGTCCCGCCCCGCCACGGTCTCGCCGGGCGCGGGCAGTCGGTCGACGCGGATGCCGAGGTCGGCATTCAGCGCTCCGACCATGACGATGTGCTCAGTCACGTCTCAATGCAACCAAAACTTCGCGCACCGCGCGCAGCTCGGCGCCGAGCTGTGCGCCCCGCTCGCGCGAGTGCCTGGTCACAAAGCTCTCGAGACCGGCGCCGAGGGCTCCGGCACGGTCGATGAGATCGGCGGTGCGGCGCGCAGGCCCGACCCGCCCCAGCGTGACCATGCGCAGCGCGTGGAACGGCGGCGCGAGTTGCTCGATGCGCGCGGTCGCCTCGTGCAACTGCGGGGCGAGCCTGGCGTATTCGGGCGCGCCCCGGTCGCCGGTCAGCGCCTCGCGCCCGAGGCCGAGCAGATCCGCGGTGCGGCGGCGCACGACGTCGATCGAGCGCACCGGTGCGACGAAGCAGCTCGCGGCGATGGCGATGAGACCACCGAGCAGGATGGCGAGCAGGCGCTGACCCAGCACGTCCGTGCCGCCCTGGCCGAGGAAGTCATAGAGCAGCGCGAGACCGCCGGTCATCGCCGCCGCCCACCAGGCGTAGCTGATCGTGCGCAGCACGGCGCCCAGCCCGAGGATCACGAAGAGCGCGACCAGGGCGCTCGAGTCGCCCGGGGCGAACGCCGTGCCGAGCAGCGTCGCGACGACCGTGCCCGCGGCCGCCCCGACCAGCCGCTGGATTCCCTTGTAGACCACGTCGCCGCGGCCGCGGTTGCCGCTGTTGACCACGAAGGCGGTCAGCACAAACCAGCCCAGATGATCGGGAAGCAGCCACCAGCCGAGCAGGATCGCGGCGGCGAACGAGAGGGCGAGGTGCACGGCCATGCGTGAGGATGCCGCGAGCTTCCGTTCGCCCGTCGCAGTCGGTGGGGTCGCCGCAGCAGGGGAACCCTGCGAGGCATCCCTCGGCCTCCATTCGGCTTCGCCCAGCCGACCGGCGGCAGCGGCGGAACCGGCCAGCCACCCGAGCACTGAGCCCCACGCGACCGCGATCACGGCAGCCAGGGCGCCCCACCAGACGCCGGCTCCCGCGGCGAGCGCGGCGGCCGGCGTCACGAGTGAGGCGACGAAGGGGAACGACCACAGCGAGCCGAGCCGCGCCCACACCGGCCCGAAGCGGCGCACCCAGATCGCGGCGACGAGAGGCACCGCGATGAGCGCGAAGCCGAGAGCGGCGTGGGCATGCACGACCCGCCCGATCGCCGAGCCGAGCAGAGCCACGAGCGGAATCAGCACGAAGCGCGCCACCCAACTCACCCAGGTGGGAAGGGGCGCACCGCCGGCAGCACCCGCCTGCCGCTCGTCCGACCGCACGATCGACAGCGCGATGATCACGCCCGAGATGCACAACTGCACGACGAGCGGCTGGTGGCGCGCGAAGTACGCGATCGTCCAGAACGACAGCAGCGCAGCGATGACGGATGCCACAGCGAAGCGCGCGCCGCCGCGAAGCCGCACGAGCGACAGCCGTCCTAATTTACTAAGCATCCGTTGAATACCATCGGTCTTGTTCCGGGTGTCTTGTGCCTGTTTGTTACGCGGTATCGTAGTACCGTGACCTCTTCGTTCTCGCCCGAACTGCGCGATCTCGCCGGTCGGCTGCGCTTCGGCACGGTGCATCTCGGGCATCGGCTGCGCATTGAGCGAGGTGAAGAGAGCGGCCTCTCCGGTAACAAGCTGCTGGTGCTGAGCCGCCTCGTGCGTGATGGGCCGAGCACGCCCAGCCGCATCGCAGCCGCGGAGCGCGTGAGCCCCCAGGCCCTCAGCCGAGTGTTCGCCGAGCTCGAGGCCGCCGGTCTGATCGCCCGTCGGCCCGACCCCGATGACGCGCGCCAGTCGCTGCTCGAGGTGACCGATGCCGGCACCACTGCAGTCGGCTCGGACGCCGCCCGGCGCGATGCCTGGCTTGCCGGCGCACTTGCGGACCTGACGCCGGCGGAGCTCGCGGTGCTGCGCGTCGCCGCCGATCTCATGACCCGGCTCGCGGAGTCGCGCTGATGGCCGAGGTCGCAGCACCGGCCTGGGTGCGCAGCGCTATCTGGTGGCACGTCTATCCACTCGGCTTCGGCGGTGGCTTGCGCCGTATCGAGCGTTACCTCGACTACGCCCGTGAGCTCGGAGCGTCGGGCGTGGCCCTCGGCCCGGTGTTCGCGTCGGAGACCCACGGCTACGACACGGTCGACCACTTCCGCATCGATCCTCGACTCGGTCAGGAATCCGATTTCGACGCTCTTGTCACCGCCGCGCATGAACGCGGCCTGCGCGTCGCGCTCGACGGCGTCTTCAATCACGTCGGCCGCTCGCACCCCCTCTTTCTGCAAGCGCTCGAAGACACCGCCGTCGCGAACGAGTGGTTCCGGCCTGCGGGCGGCGACTTCCACGTCTGGGAGGGACACCGACGACTCGTCACCCTCAACCACGATTCGCCGGCGGTCGCCGATTATGTGGCCGGGGTCATGACCCACTGGCTCGACCGGGGCGCCTCGGCCTGGCGGCTGGACGCCGCGTACTCGGTGCCGCGCGAGTTCTGGGCGCGGGTGCTCCCCCGGGTACGGGCGAGCCACCCCGAGACGTACATCTGGGGCGAGCAGATCGCCGGCGACTACGCGGGTCTCGTGCAGGGCGGCGGCATCGACTCCGTGACGCAGTACGAGCTGTGGAAGGCGATCGGCAGCAGCATCCACGATCGCAACTTCTTCGAACTCGCGTGGAGCCTCAAACGTCACCAGCAGTTCCTCGCCGACTTCGTGCCTTTCACGTTCCTCGGCAACCACGACGTGAGCCGCGTTGCGACCCGCATCGGGGACCCGCGACATCTCGCGCACGCGATCGTCGTGCTGTTCACGGTGGCGGGTACGCCGGCGGTGTACTACGGCGACGAACGCGGTCTGCTCGGCGTCAAGGAGAACCGCGAGGGCGGCGATGACGCGGTGCGGCCGGCCTATCCCGACCACCCCGCCGAGCTCGACCCGGCAGGTACCGAGCCGTATCGGCTGCATCAGCGGCTCATCGGTCTGCGGCGGCGGAATCCCTGGCTGCACGACGCGCGCACCGAACCACTCAGCGTCGCGACGACGGCGCTCGCCTATGAGTCGGTCAGTGCGGCCGACTCCGCGCAGGGGCTCAGCGTGCTGCTGAATCTCAGCGACGCCACGGCCGAACTGCCCACCGGCGGCCGCACGAGACTGCTCGACGGGGCGGCCATTTACGACGCCGAGCGCGCCACCGTCCCACCGCACGGCTGGGCCGTGCTCGGCTGATCGGCGAAGCGAAGTGACCGGCGCGAGGGGCTCCTGCCTGTGTCAGGGCGCCTGGTCGGTATCAAACGGCAGCTCGAGGCGCGTCACCCACTTCTCCTCAGGCTCGGGCCACGCCGTCAGGTGCACCTCGCGCGCGTAGCCGGCCGAGTGGCCGCCGTGCGCGTGCACCCAGTCGAAGAGCTCGTTCCAGGACTGGCGGATCGTCGACATCGGCCCGTAGTGGATGCCGATCGCGACGTGCTCGGCGCCGTCGAGCACCACGGGTGAGATCTCGCCGCCGGCCTCCCCGACGGAGGCGACGTATCCGACCCAGGCGCGCTGGCTGCTCTCACCGAACTCGCCGGTGACCCGCTCGTACCAGGCGATCGCGCGCCCGGACACCTCGATCTCGATGTCGGCCAGCCGCTCGCGCAGCTGCTCGAACAGCCGATAGACGACCGGGGGCACCTCATCGCGCGGAATCGGCGCCGGCCCCGACGAGATGGCATAGACGTGCAGCGCCTCGACTCGCGACTCCCTGATGTCCATCTGCCGCCTTCTTCCTGCGCCTATCATCGGCAGCTATGGCGGCTGACGAGCGCTCCCCTGAACACCAGCGTGTCGAAGCGGCCGATTCGGGGCAAGAGGCATGGCGCGATTGGGGCCCGTATGTCGCCGAGCGGGCCTGGGGAACCGTGCGTGAGGACTACAGCGCCGACGGCGACGCCTGGCGGTTCTTCCCCTATGAGCACGCCCGCAGCCGTGCCTACCGCTGGAACGAAGACGGCATGGCCGGCTTCTGCGATCTCGACCAGACGTGGGTGCTCGCGCTGTCCCTCTGGAACGGGCACGACACGCACCTCAAAGAGCGCATGTTCGGCCTCGCTGGGCCGGAGGGCAACCACGGCGAGGACGCCAAGGACTACTGGTGGTACCTCGACGGCACCCCGAGCCACAGCTGGCAGCGCTGGCGCTACCACTACCCGCAGCGCGCATTCCCCTACGACGAGTTGCGCGCCGAGAACGCCCGCCGAGGCCCTGCGGACCCGGAGTACGAGCTCGTCGACACCGGCGTCTTCGACGACGGCCGCTACTGGGTCGTCACCGCGGACTACGCGAAGGCCGGCCCGCACGACCTGCTGCTGCGCCTGACCATCGAGAACGCGGGTCCCGAGCCCGCGACCCTCGACGTGCTGCCCACCTTCTGGTTCCGCAACACCTGGAGCTGGGACGTCCCAGAGGGCGAGAAGCCCGTCATCACGCACGGTGAGGGCGCGCTGGTCGCCGGCCCGCTCTCCCTTTTCTATGAGCAGGCGGATGCTTCGACGGAGCTCAACACAGGTGCCTCGGCTGTGCTCTTCTGCGACAACGAGACCAACGCCACGAAGCTCTTCGGCGACGGCGCTGAGAACCGATCCCCCTTCCCGAAGGACGGCATCAACGACCACGTGGTGCACGGGGCCGAGACGGTCAACCCCGAAGGCACCGGCACCAAGGCATCCGTTCGCTATACGGTGACGCTCGGCCCTGGCGAGTCCAAGGTCATCCGGCTGCGTCTCACTGAAGGAAGCGCGACGTTCGCCGACTTCGACGAGGTGATGCGCGCTCGCGAAGCCGAAGCCGACCGGTTCCACGACGAGCTCGCGCCGGCGGGGCTCGACGACGACCGAAAGCGCGTGCTGCGCCAGGCGCTCGCGGGGCTCACCTGGTCGAAGCAGTTCTTCCACTACGACGTGCGGCGCTGGCTCGAGGGCGACCCGGCGTATCCGCCGCCCCCGCCGGGACGAGGCGCCATTCGCAACGGCGCCTGGCAGCACCTCGCGGCGAAAGACGTCATCCTGATGCCAGACGCCTGGGAGTACCCGTGGTTCGCCGCCTGGGACCTCGCCTTCCACTGCATCACCTACGCGCACCTCGACCCGGAGTTCGCGAAGAGCCAGCTGATCCTGCTGCTGCGCGAGTGGTACACCCACGCGAGCGGCCAGCTGCCCGCCTACGAGTGGGACTTCGGCGACGTGAACCCGCCGACGCAGGCGCGTGCCGCGCTCGAGGTCTTC
Organism: Gryllotalpicola daejeonensis; assembly: GCF_039538145.1. Classification (NCBI taxonomy): domain Bacteria; kingdom Bacillati; phylum Actinomycetota; class Actinomycetes; order Micrococcales; family Microbacteriaceae; genus Gryllotalpicola; species Gryllotalpicola daejeonensis. Next base: position 1,371,154 of record NZ_BAABBV010000001.1, read on the forward strand.
GCCCTCGACGGCGGCACCGACTTCCGATTCCTGGCGCGCGTGTTCCACAAGCTGCTCATGAACTTCACCTGGTGGACCAACACCAAGGATGCCGGGCAGAACGACCTGTTCGAGGGCGGCTTCATGGGCCTCGACAACATCGCGCCGGTGAACCGCTCGACGCTGCCGGTCGGCGAGGGCCGCATCGAGCAGGCCGATTCGACCGCGTGGATGGCCGTCTACGCCCTCGACCTGCTCGAGATGGCACTCACCCTCGCCCAGCACGACCCCGCCTATGAAGACGTCGCCGTCAAGTTCTTCGAACACTTCGCCCGCATCGCCGACGCCGCGAACGACGAGGGGCTGTGGAGCGACGAGGACTCGTTCTATTACGACGTGCTGACTCTGCCCGACGGCTCGAAGCACCCGCTCAAAGTGCGCTCGCTGGTCGGGCTCGTACCCGTCACCGCGTCGCTCGCGATGCGGGGTCTCGCCGACGGGTTGCCGGAGTTCCAGGCATCCGTTCGCAGTTTTCTCCGGCACCAGCCCGAGGCCGCCGACAACCTGCACCTGCACCCGCGCGGCGGCGGCGCGACGCTGCTCGCGCTGGTGAGCCCCGAGCGGCTCACGCGCGTGCTCGCGCAGGTTTTCGATGAGCAGGGGATGCTGTCGCCGCACGGCATCCGCTCGATCTCGGCCTGGCACCGAGACCACCCGTTCGCGATCTCGGTCGGCGGCGTGGAGCAGGTGGTGGACTACGAGCCCGGCGAGTCGACGAGCCACCTGTTCGGCGGCAATTCGAACTGGCGCGGGCCGGTGTGGTTCCCGCTGAACGTGCTGATCATCGACGCGCTTCGTGACTACGAAGAGAACCTCGGCGAGTCGCACACCGTCGAGTACCCGGCCGGGTCGGGCACGCGCCTCGGGCTCGGTGAGATCGCCGACGACCTCGCCGACCGGCTCGTGTCTCTGTTCACGCCGGGGCCTGGGGGCGCACCGCGACCGTCTGACGCGCGTTACCCGCTGCTGTCGACTGACCCGAAGTGGCGCGACCAGCTGTTCTTCTACGAGTACTTCCACGGCGACACGGGCCAGGGCCTCGGCGCCTCGCACCAGACCGGCTGGACCGCGCTGGTCGCGCACCTGCTGCTGCGCAAGCGGAGCTGACGGCTCACACCAGCAGCAGCGCGACCGCAGCCGCCGCGACGACCGCGGCGATCAGCACCATCAGCCAGCGGGGCGAGAGCACCACCGCCGCGATGACGGACAGGATCGACAGGGCGCCGAACACCACCGCCCCCACCGAGTGCAGCGCGGCGAACCGCAGCGCGGCGGGCAGCGTCTGGTCTGCCAGCACCGCCTCGACGGCCTCGATGCCGAGAAAGACCGCCGCGACGGCGATCGCGACGAGCGCGAGGCGACGTCGGGCCGGAGTGTGCACGCGCTCAGGTTAGCGGCGCAGAACGCACGATTCGGCACGCTGATCAGCCTCGAGCGCGTGCCGAATCGTGCGAATTGCGCCAAACCGTGTGCGCGGCACCGGGCTTAGGCTCGACGGGTGAGCACCGAGTTCATTCATGACACCGAAGCGCACCGCTACGTGATGAAGGTCGACGGGAAGCTCGTGAGCGCCGCGGACTACACCGTCAACGCCGACCGCCTCGCGATCACCCACACCTTCACCGACCCGATGCAGCGCGGCCACGGCTACGCCGGCCAGGTCGTGACGTTCGCCGTCGACGACATCGAGAAGAACTCACCACAGCTCAAGATCGTGCCGATGTGCTGGTACGCCGCCAAGTGGTTCGACGAGCACCCCGAGAAGTCGGGGCTGCTCGCTGGCTGAGACCTCGTCACCGACTTCGCGCGCGCTGGTCGCGCGGCTGCGCGCGGCCGGCTGCGTGTTCGCGGAGGACGAGGCGCGCCTTCTTCTCGATGAAGCGAGGGATGCCTCGCAGCTCGAGTCCCTCGTCGCGAGACGGGTCGCGGGCGAGCCCCTCGAGTACGTGCTCGGCTGGGCGGAATTCGCCGGCCTGCGGCTCGCGGTCGCGCCGGGAGTGTTCGTGCCGAGGCGCCGCACCGAGCTGCTGCTGCGCCTTGCGCTGGACGCGATCTCCAGGCCCTCTCTGCTCGAGCTCTGCTGCGGGGTCGCGCCGGTCGCGACCGCCGTCAAGGCACGGCGGCCCGAGGCATCCGTCATCGCCTCTGATCTCGACCCGGCCGCGGTCGCCGTCGCGCGCGCGAATCTCGAGCCGCTCGACGGCAGCGTCGTCGAGGGCGACCTGTTCGCGTCGCTGCCGGCGACCGCGCGCTTCGACGTGATCGCGGCGAATGCGCCGTACGTGCCGAGTGCGGAGCTGGTGAACATGCCACGCGAAGCGCGGGAGTTCGAGCACCCGCTCGCCCTCGACGGCGGCGATGACGGCCTCGCCCTGCATCGGCGGATCGCGGCAGAAGCGGCCCGCTGGCTGGCCCCGGGCGGCACCGTGCTGGTCGAGACGAGCAGGCGGCAGGCGCCCCTCGACCGCGAGATCTTCGAGGCGCGCGGCTGGCGCGTCGAGCTCGTCCCCGACGACGAGCTCGACGCGACGGCCGTGCGTGCGGTGCTGCCGGCCTAGACCGACTGCTCGTGCGAGCCGAGCGAGCTCGCGTCGCTCGGCACCTCGGGCGAGCTGAAGTCGAACATCCAGCTGAACCCGTACTTGTCGGTGACCGAGCCGTAGTAGTCGCCCCACGGCGCCAGGTCGAGCGGCATGACGTTGCTGCCGCCCTCGCCGAGCTTCTCGTAGTAGCTGCGGCCGGTGTCGAGTCCCTCGGCGTCGCCCGAGAAGCACAGCGAGATGCTCGAGCCCGAGCTGAGCGGCATGCTCTCTGGCACGTCGGAGCCCATCAGGTTGACGGGCCCGTCGAGCTGCGAGTGCATGACCTGACTGGGGTCGACGCCCTCGGTCATGCCGCTGTCACCGAACGTCATGACGCTGAGCTCGCCGCCGAAGACGGACTGATAGAAGGTCATGGCCTCTTTGGCCTGACCGCGGAACTGAAGGTAGGGAGTGAAGCTGACGGACATCGGTGGCCTCCTGAAATTCGTGATTTGCGTGACCTGATGACGTGCTGTCGCGGTCATGATCCCGCTCGCGATGCACGGCGGCAATAGCGCATTTTCAGGACGCACCCGCGAGGGTCACGCGGTTCGCGGCATCCCTCGGTACCGTCGGCCTGATGGCTGCCCCGACCACCGAAGTCGAACTGATGCTGAAGCGGAAGAACCGCCTCGCCGAAGAGCGCAAGGCGGCGGATTTCCGCGCCACCGAGCGTGACAAGCGCGACGAGGCGGGCAGGATGCGTGCGCAGGCGGCGTCCGCACGCTCGGCGCAGATCGCGAAGATGCGCGAGGCGGATGCCCGGCGGCTGGAGGCCGAGGCGGATCGGTGCGCCGGCGAGGCCGCTCGCGCCGATGAGCGGGCCAGGCGGTTCGCTCTGGACGAGGAGCTCGTGGCCGTGCGACTGGCGCACACTGAGCCGTCGGCCGCCCTCGCGGACTCCGCGGATTCGGACTGGACCATCGTGTAGCGGCCGCCGGCTCCTGTGGCCCCATGCGGTCACCCGGCGTTCCCTTACAGTTCGGTAAAGACCCCACCATCTGGCGCTCACCTGGCCCCCGAAGTGGGAGGCTTATTGCAGTGCCCCGCTGGTGGTCGGACCAGCGGGGTTCTTTCATGCCCAGGCGCTTCGCGCTTGGGAGTGCGCGCGTCTTGGCCTGCACAGGCATCCGTTCAGCCTGTTGTACACATCTTCGAGGGAACGCGCCCCAATGTCGGCGGCGCTCGATACGGTTCTTGCATGAGTGAGGAACCCTGGTACGAGCGGCTGCGCGAGCAGTGGCGCCCCGAGCGGGTGCGGCTTCTGATCATCGACGAGGCTGCGCCTGAGCTGGCTGCCGACTCGAAGCATGAGTTCTTCTATTCGCCGACAGTCGTCAGCTGGGATCCGCTGTTCCGTGCCGTCGTCGACGTGTACTTCGACGGCGAGTTCCCGCCCGCCGGCGCCGACAAGAGTCCCTACCTCGAGAAGCTGCGAGACCAAGGCGTCTATGTGATCGAGACGATCCCATTCCCTGTCGACGGGTACAGCCGGGGCGAGCGCCCACATCTGACGGCGCGGTTCGCGCGCGCCACGATCGAGCGGGCCGCTGCCCTCGAGCCGGAGGGTGTCGTGATCGCGTTCAACTCGGGGTACCGCGCACTCGGCCCGGGGCTCGAGCAGGCCGGGCTTCGGGTGCTGCACGATGCGCCGGTGCCGTTCCCCCGGGGGCGCTACCGCGAGCAGTTCATCGCGGCGCTGCGCGAGATCGTCGAGCGTCAACCCACGGCCTGAGCCGGGGGTCAGCGGCGGCGGCGCCGGCCACGCAGGGTCTCGCGCGTCGCGCGGACGACCGCCCAGACCGCGGCGGCAAGCGCGGCGATCGCGATCAGCTCGGCCACGCGGATGATCAGCATGCTGTGAAGCCTATGCGGCGTAAGGTGCGGCGACCGACGCGGCGTGCATCGGCTTCTTATCCTGCGCATAGGCAGGAGATGACGTCGCCCTAGCCGACTCGAGCAGGGTGAGCGACATGATGGCCCTCCTCACGCGTCCACGAACGTGGATCATTACGGCCGTCGTCGTTGTCGTCGTCGCGGGGGCCTCCGTCTGGTGGTTCGGATTCGCGCACAAGACCGACGCCAACGCGGCGACCGCGACCTCGACGACCCTGACCGTGTCGACGCGCACTCTGCAGCAGTCGGTTTCTGGAACCGGGACCCTCACGCCCACCGTCGATCAGCAGGTGTCGTTCGCCGCCTCCGGCACTGTCACCGCAGTCAAGGTGAAAGAGGGGCAGACCGTGAAGGCCGGCGACGTGCTCGGCACCATCACGACGGCGCAGGCGAACGCAGATCTCGCCGAAGCGAAGGCGACGCTCGCGAGCGACCAGGCGAAGCTGGCCTCTGACGAGGCGAGCAGCGACGGGTCGAGCTCGGCGACCGCCCAGATCAGCGCCGACCAGGCGGCGGTGACGGTCGCGCAGGCATCCGTCACCTCTGCTCAGAACGCGCTCAAGGGCACGACGCTCACCGCGCCCGTCGCGGGTCTCGTGACCGCGGTGAACGTCGCCGTGGGGGATGCCGTCACCGGGTCGAGCTCGTCGGGCTCGTCGAGCGGTTCAGGCGGCAGCTCAAGCGGCTCTGGCGCTTCCGGCAGCTCGCGCACCGGCTCCGGGTCGACGCCCTCTGCCTCGTCGTCCTCCGGTTCGAGCGGATCGTCGAGCAGCTCGACGAGCTCGAGCGGCGCGTTCGAGATCACCGGCACCGACTCGTGGACGACGCAGATCAGCGTCGCCGCAGCGCAGGTGAAGAACCTCAAGGTCGGCGACCAGGTGACGCTGTCGACCACCGAGAACCCCTCGTTCTTCGGCACCGTGAGCTCGATCGGGCTGCTGCCGTCGACCACCTCTGGCGCTGCGACCTACCCGGTCAGCGTGAAGGTGACGGGCACCCCGCAGAACCTGTACGACGGCGTGTCGGTGACCGCCGCCGTGATCTACAAGAAGGTGACGGATGCCGTCGCCGTGCCGAGCCTCGCCGTGACGCAGTCGAACGGCGCATCGACCGTGACCAAGCTCGTGGACGGCAAGCAGGTGCAGCAGAAGGTGACGACCGGCATCGAAGAGGGCCAGTACATCCAGATCACCGACGGGCTGAAGTCAGGCGACCAGATCGTGCTGAAGATCGCCCGGCGCACGCCCGGTACCGGCAGCACTGGCGGCACGGGTACGGGCCGCAACAGCGGCACGGGCGGCACCGGCGGGTTCGGCGGCGGCGGATTCCCCGGCGGCGGGTCGGGCTTCGGCGGGGGCACCGGGTTCGGCGGCCGTGGCGGCTTCGGCGGCACCACCGGCGGCAACTCCGGAACGACCGGCAGCTTCCAGCGCGGCTCGGGGGCGGGGAACTGATGGCTCAGGCATCCGTTCTGCCCGTCTTTCGCGCGCCCGGAAACGGCGAGCCCGTCATCCGCCTCGCCGAGGCGCGAAAGACCTACAAGACCGGGTCGATCGAGTTCGAGGCGCTGCGCGGCGTCGACCTCGACATCGACGACGGCGAGTACGTGGCCGTCGTCGGCCCGTCCGGCAGCGGCAAGTCGACGATCATGAACATCCTGGGCTGCCTCGACACCCTCACCAGCGGGTCGTACCTGCTCGCCGGCGAGAACGTCGAAGAGCTCGACGAAGCAGATCTGGCCGCGGTGCGCAACCGCCGCATCGGGTTCGTGTTCCAGCAGTTCCACCTGCTGGCGAGCCTCTCGGCGTGGCGGAACGTCGAACTGCCGATGATGTACGCCGGGGTCCCCCGCGACGAGCGGCGCGAGCGGGCCGTGGCCGCGCTCGAGCGCGTCGGCCTCGGCGACCGGCTCGACAACAAGCCGGGGCAGCTCTCGGGCGGCCAGCAGCAGCGCGTCGCCGTGGCGCGCGCGCTCGTCACCGAGCCGACGATGATCCTGGCCGACGAGCCGACGGGAAACCTCGACTCCCACTCGACGGAAGAGGTGCTCGGTCTCTTCGACGAGCTGCACACGAGTGGTCGCACCATCGTGCTGATCACCCACGAGCACGAGGTGGCGGCGCGAGCGCGCCGGATCGTGCACGTGCGCGACGGGCTCATCCAGTCGGAAGAGGTGCGCGCATGAACTGGATCGAGACGCTGCGCACCTCGTGGTTCGCGATCGCCAGCCACAAGATGCGCTCGGCCCTCACGGTGCTCGGCATCCTGATCGGCATCGCCGCGGTGATCCTCACCGTCGGGCTCGGCCTCGGCACGCAGAAAGACGTCTCGAGCCAGATCTCGGCCCTCGGCTCGAACCTGCTGATCGTCTCCCCCGGCTCGTCGACCTCGTCGAGCGGGGTGCGCGGCGGCTTCGGCACGGGGTCGACCCTGACGCAGGCGGATGCCGAGGCGCTCGGCTCGAAGGTGAACGCGCCCGACATCGCGGGCGTCGACGCCGAGAAGTCTTCGTCGCAGGAGCTCACCGCCGGGTCGACGAACTGGACGACGACCGTCGTGGGCGCGACGCCCTCCTATCTCAGCGTGCGCGGGCGGTCGCTGCAGAGCGGCACCTTCATCACGGCGAAGCAGGATTCGGATCAGGCATCCGTCGTGGTGCTCGGCTCTGAGACTGCGACCGAGCTGTTCGGCTTCACCAATGTGGTCGGGCAGACGGTGACGATCGACTCGCAGGACTTCCAGGTGGTCGGCGTGCTGGCTTCCTCAGGCTCGAACTCGACCAGCAACCTCGACGACACGGCGATCGTGCCGCTGTCGACGATGGCCGGGAACCTGGTCGGCGGATCGCAGGCGAATTCCGTCTCGACCGTCTATCTGAAGGCGAAGTCGGCGGATGCCCTGCCTGCGGCCTATCAAGAGGCGAAGTCCGTGCTGCTGAACCGCCACAACATCGCCACGGGCGGCACGGCCGACTTCACGGTCTCGAGTCAGGACTCGCTGGTGTCGACCGCGACCTCGGTGGCGCGCACGCTGACGATCCTGCTCACGGGCATCGCCGCGCTGTCGCTGCTGGTCGGCGGCATCGGGGTGATGAACATCATGCTCGTCTCGGTCACCGAGCGAACCCGCGAGATCGGCCTGCGCAAGGCGCTCGGCGCGCCCCCAGGGGCGATTCGGAATCAGTTCCTGGTCGAGGCCGGAACGCTGGGGCTCACCGGCGGCATCATCGGTGCGGCGCTCGGCATCGTGGCGGCGCTCACCCTGCCCGGCGTGATCGGCTCGTCGATCGAGGTCTCCGGTCTCGCGATCGGGCTGTCACTCGTGGTCGCGATCGGCATCGGGCTCGTCTTCGGCGTCTACCCCGCGACGCGAGCCGCACGGCTCGCCCCCATCGACGCGCTGCGCACGGAGTAGGCGCGGCTTCCGCACGGACTTATGAGGAATCAGAACATGAACAGCAAGCTCCACATCGTCACTGCCTCGGCGGCCCTCGTGGTCGGCGCCGCGCTGGTGCTGACCGGCTGCGCGTCGCACTCTGCCAAGGCGTCGTCGACGTCGTCGGGCAGCGGCCAGTCGCAGAGCGGCCAGGGCGGCTCGGGCCAGCCAGGTCAGGGCGGCCAGGGCGGATTCGGTGGCGGCGGCACCTCCGGTCAGATCGCCGACATCGAGGGCACGACGCTGCAGGTGCAGGATTCGTCGTCGCAGACCGCAGTGACGTATTCGTCGTCGACGGCGATCACGAAGACCGTGAGCGTGAGCCTCGCGGCGGTCAAGGTCGGCGAGTGCATCACCGCGTCGACGCTGCCGGCGAGCGGGGCCGGCTCGGGCTCGTCGGGCTCGTCGTCCTCTTCGTCGTCGACCTCGGCGAGCGCTGCGGTCACCAGCGTCTCGATCTCGCAGCCGACCAATGGCAGCTGCACGGCCGGGTTCGGCGGCCAGGGTGGCGCCGGCCGCACCGGCCAGGGGGGCACCCGGCCGACCGACCGGCCGACCAACCGACCGAGCAACCGCCCCTCCGGCGCGCCGACCGGCGGCTTCGGCGGCGGCGGCTTCGCGATGCCGACGAGCGGCAAGGTGACGGCCGTCAGCGGCTCGACCATCACGGTCGACGCACTGGACTTCCAGACCCAGAAGACGACGTCGAAGAAGGTGACCGTCGACGGGTCGACCAAGTACTCCGAGACGCAGAAGGGTGCGGCATCCGATCTCGTCGTCGGCCAGTGCGTGCTGGCACGTGGCAAGGCGGACGACTCCGGCACCGTCGCCGCCACCTCGCTGACGGTCTCCGCGCCCGTGAACGGCAGCTGCACCACCGGCTTCGGCGGGCGCGGCTTCGGCGGCGGACAGCGCGGCGGCAACGGAAGCGGCAGCGGATCGCAGAGCGGAACCACCAATGGCTGAGGCTCGTCGCAGGAGCCGGCGCCGGGGCCGGGTGATCCTCGGAATCGCCATCGGGGCCGTCGTCGTGGTCGGCGGCGCGGGCGTGGCGTGGGCATCTCTCGCTCCCCACCAGCCGAGCTATCGACTCGCGAAGGCGACCAAGGCGGACGTCACACAGACCGCATCGCTCGCGGGAACCCTCGAGTCGGCGACGCGCGCCGACCGGGCATTCCAGGTCTCCGGAACCGTGGCCTCTGTCGGTGTGAAGGTCGGCGACAAGGTCACCGCCGGCCAGACCCTCGCGACGCTCGACACCTCGGTGCTCGACGATGCCGTGACCCAGGCACAGCAAGCGGTGACCTCTGCGCAGCAGCAGCTGTCGACCGACCTCACGTCGCAGACGGCGAGCGCGAGCACGAGCACGACGGCGAGCGCGGCTACGGCGACGGATGCCTCGAGCGGGGCGCTCGCGATGGGAGCGTTCGTGGCCGCCGTCGCCTCCGCCACACCGGCGGCGACGTCGGTGTCGCAGGCCGAAGCGGCGGTGACCTCGGCCCAGAACGCGCTGCTCACCGACAGCAAGGCGGTCACGACCGCGCAGGACACCCTGAACGGCGACCTCGCGAGCATCAGCGCGACGGCTCCAGCGGCCGGCGCCACTGCGTCGGCCTGCTACCAGTTCCTGCAGGCGACCGTCTCGAGCACCGATGCGGACGAGGCATCGAATGAGATCAAGAGCGCCCAGGGTCAGCTCTCGAACTGCCAGCAGGCCGTGAAGACGGTGCTCACCGACGAGCAGGCGGTCGCCGAGGCGCAGGCCAAGGTTCAGGATGACGTGACGACGCTCAACAACGCCGTCACCGCCCTCGAGAACGCGGTGAAGCAGTCCACGAGCACACCGGGCGCGGGCTCGGAGTCCGGTTCTGGTGCAGGTGCCGGCTCCGGCTCGGGCTCCGGCAGCGGCAGCGCGCCCACGGGCGGCAGCGGTTCAAGCCGCGGTGGATCGGCGGGCGCAGGCTCGTCAGGCGCGGGCTCGTCGGGCGCCGCCGGACAGAGCGGCAGCGGGTCGAGCCGCGCCGGGTCCGGGGCGGGCACCGGTGCGAGCTCCGGCTCCGGCTCGGGCGCGGCCTCGGGCTCCGGCTCGCGCGGCTCGGGCAGCAGCTCGGAGCCGGCGACCGCTGAGCAGATCGTCGCCGATCAGGCATCCGTCGCCTCGGCGCAGGCCAATCTCGCGGTCGCTCAGCAGAACGTGAGCCTCGCCACGCTGACCAGCCCGATCTCGGGCACCGTCGCCGCGGTGGGCATCTCAGCCGGCTCGTCGGTGACGGCGCAGTCGAGCAGCCAGGTGATCAGTGTCGTGGGCGACGACGGCTGGATCGTCGACACGGCCGTGACCGCGACGGGCATCGGCCCGCTGAAGGTCGGGCAGAGCGCGAGCGTGAACGTCTCAGGTGTGGCCGGCGCGCTCACCGGCACCGTCTCGGCGATCGGATTCCTCAACACCGCATCGGATTCCACGACGCCGTCGTACGACGTGAAGCTCGCCCTGACCGGCTCGGGCGACGGACTGCTGAACGGGGCATCCGCTCGGCTCACGGTCAGCGTCGATAAGGCGAGCGGCGTGCTGACCGTGCCGAGCTCGGCGGTGCACCTCGGCTCGGGGAACACCTACTCGGTCGACGTGCTCGCCGACGGCAAGGCGACCTCGCGGCAGGTGAAGGTCGGTGCGATCGGCGCCGATCGCACGCAGATCACGAGCGGTCTGTCGGCAGGCGACCGGGTGGTCCTGGCGGACCTGTCGTCGACGGTCTCGAGCGACAGCACCCAGTCCAACTCGACCCGCAGCGGGCTCGGCGGTCTGACGAGCACCGGCGGTGGCCAGCGGTTCGGTGGCGGCGCAGGCGGCTTCGGCGGAGCAGGCAGCTTCGGCGGCGGCACGGGCCGCACCGGCGCCGGAGGGTGAGCACAGGCGGGTGACAGCCTCGGCCGGGCCGACTTCCCTACGAGGCCGGCCCGGCCGCGGCATCCCGCGCGGAATCCCCGGTCACATCCCACCCCAGCTGCGGCGTCTCGCACGACTCGCGGAAGACGAACTGCGACGGCAGCTTGCGCTCGTGCGACGTCCAGTCGATCGCGGGGCGGCGCGATGACTCCGGCACGTAGCCGAGCCGGTAGACGGCCATGAGCTCGAGCTCGTCGGGCACCCGCAGCAGCGACACGATGCGCTCCCACTGCCCGGGCACCTCCATCGGGAACGAGACGAACTGGATGCCCATGCCGAGCTCGACCGTCGTCAGCCAGATGTTCTCCATCGCGGCGCCCATGCTGAAGATCGAGTAGAACGACGACAGCTCGCCCGGCCGGTTCTCGCTGCGATCGAGCATGACGCCGATCAGCAGCGGCGAGCCGGCGACGAGCTTCCGGTTCTCCTCCCCCAGCGTCTGCGGCACGCGCAGCAGGTTCATCAGCTTCTGGCCGCGCGCGGTGAACGCCTGCGACGTGAAGGGCTTCAGTGCCGCGGGCAGCTTGTCGAACAGCATGCCGCTGCGCTTCTCGTCCATCTCGGCCTGCGAGAAGCGGAAGTACGGCTTGTACCGCTCGAAGAAGGTGCCGTTCGACATCGCCGTCGTCATGCTCTCTCCGCTGATCTCGGCGATCTGCTCGATCGTCGCGCGATCTTCGACGAGCACGAAGCGCCACGGCTGGCTGTTCAGCTGGCTCGGCGCCCGAGAGGCGGCCTCGATCAGCAGCCGCTGGTGCTCTTCAGAGACCCGGTCCGGCAGGAATGGCCCGTTCGTCGTCTTCCGGCGCCGCACGACCTCGAGGAACTCCACATGCACTCCTTTAACTGGGCAGCTGACTGAGCAGCGCGAACGCTGCAGCGATGAAGAACGGGGCGGGCACGAGCCCGGTGATCGGATGCCTGAGCGTCAGCCGCCCGCCCGCATGTGTTCCCACGAACGGGATCAGCGCGAACGGCACGAGCGCCGGCAGCAGCAGCCAGCCGGCGAGCGGATGCCACCACAGGCCGGCGGCGACGGCCGCCGCGGCGAGCACGAAGGTGCACGTGTAGAGCGCATGGTGCAGCCAGTGGAATCCGCTCGAGTCCACGCGCCGGCTCGCGACGAGCAGGCCCAGCGCGATGCTGGCGAGATAGCTGACCGATGCCACCGCCAGCGCGACCCCGACGATCATGGCGTCTCACTCTTCACCAGCAGCAGCCGCCACGGGAACATGCGCTCCACCCGCCAGCCGGGCGCGAGCGCGGCCAGTTCGGCCGCGGTGTAGCTGCGCCGGATCGACCGCAGCCCGTCGACCAGTGCGAAGGAATCCAGCGCGAACGGCAGTGCGCCCGCCGCCCACGCGGCATAGGCGAGCCGGCTGCGCTCGATGTCGTCGTGCACGATGAGCCGCGCCCCGAACCCGGTGCTGTCGGCGAGCAGCTCGTCGCGCTCTGCGTCGCCGAGGTGGTGCAGCAGATGGTTCGAGACCACGATGTCGAAGCGCTCGCCCGCCTCGAGCAGCTCGCGCGAGGTCGCGGCGCGGAAGCGCACGCCGTCGCGCGCGGCATCGGGCATGCGCCCTTGCACGTACCGCAGCGCGCGCTCGTCCGGGTCGATGGCGGTCACGTCCAGCGCGAGCCCGTCGGCGCGCGCCCACCCCGCGAGAGCGCGCGGAATGTCGCCGCCCCCGAAGCCGATGTCCAGAAGCCGGGCGTGCCCGTTCGCCAGCAGCGGCCGCACGCGCGAGGTGTAGACCCGGCGCCACCCGCTCACGACGCGGTTCGCGAGCGCGAAATGGCGATATGTCGCGAACAGCCGGGCCTCGTCGCACGGCCCGTCCATGATCTCGGCGAGCGCGGGCTCGCGAGCCGCGAGGGTCACCGGCCACCGCCCTCGACCGTCATCAGCGCCGACTCGACCGTCACCCCGGGGCCGAACGCCGTCGCCACCACGCGCTCCCCCGGCCGCGCGCGGCGCATCACCCGATCGAGCACGAACAGCACGGTCGGCGACGACATGTTCCCGTACTCGCGCAGCACCGCTCGCGACGGTGCGAGCTGCGCGTCCGACAGGCCGAGCGCCTCCTGCGTGCGGTCGAGAATGGCTCGGCCGCCCGGGTGGATCGCCCAGTTCTCGATGAGCGACCAGCTGCGCCCCGGCTCGAGGGGCGCGAGCGCGGCACCGATCTCATGCTCGAGCAGCTTGGGCACGTACGAGCTCAGCACCAGGTCGAACCCCTGATCGCCGATCGACCAGGCGAGATCGCCCTCGGTCTCGCGCCTCGAGAGCTCGGAATGCAGCGCGTCGATGCGCAGTCCCGTGCGCGGGTGCGACGCCACGATCGCCGCCGCCGCACCGTCGCCGAACACGGTGCCCGACACGATCTGGTCCGGGTCCTCCGACGAACGCAGGTGCAGCGTGCACAGCTCGACGCACACCACGAGCACGACCGCGGTCGGCTCGGCTCGGCACGCGTCCACAGCCGCGCGCAGGCCGGGGAACGCGCCGTGGCAGCCCATGAACCCGATGTTCAGCCGTCGCACGTCAGGTCGCAGGCCGAGCCCGCGCACCAGCGCGACGTCGGGCCCCGGGGCGAAGAATCCGGTGCACGACACCGTCACCACATGCGTCACGTCGGCCGCTGCGATCGGCCCCCGCGCCAGGGCGGCGCGCGCCGCCTCGAGCGCGAGCGGCACGCACCGGCGCACGTACTCCGCGTTGCGCTCGCCCGTGGTCGGGTGCAGCAGCCGCTGCGTCGCAGCGTCGAAGAAGACCGGGGATGCCTGGCCCGCGCCGCCCTCTGACGAGGCGCACCTGCGCGAGGCATCCGTGAGCCCGGCGAACTCGTCGATGACGGTGCGGCGCGCGTCGATCGCCGAGCCGTCCATCGCGGCACCGATCAAGCGCTGCGCGACGCGGCCGAGGCCCGGCTGGGCGAGCAGGATGTCGCGCGCGGCGGTCTGCGGCACGACGGCCGGCGGGACGGCGGTGCCGATCGCGACGATGCGGGCATCGGTCATGGCTGCATCCTCCTCCCGAGGTGCCACGAGGGCGGGCGCGGTTCGGTTCAGAGGAATCAGGGGGTGAGCACGATCTTGCCCCGCGGGTGACCGGTCTCGACCAGCTCGTGGGCCCTGGCGGCGTCGGCGAGCGCGAACGCCTCGCCGAGCTCCACCGAGAAGCGCCCCTCGGCGATCAGCTTCGCCGTGTAGGGGATCGCCTCGTCGCGGAGCGCGTTCGCCTCTGGCGTCATGGAGCCGGGCAGACCCCCGCTGAACACGGTGACCCCATGCTCGGCCGCCCAGCCGGGAACGACGATCTCGACGATGCGGGTGGGGTCGTCGACGAGGGCGAGTGACACCTCGAGCGCCTCATCGGTTCCAGCCGCTTCGAGCACGCGGTCGATGCCCTGAGGCGCGGCCTCGCGCACCCGGTCGAGCAGACCGTCGCCGTAGGTGACGGGAACGGCACCGAGCGTGCGCAGACGCTCGTGATTCGACTCGCTCGCCGTGGCGACCACGTTCGCGCCCCACAGCTTCGCGAACTGCACCGCAGCCTGGCCGACGGCTCCGGCACCTGCGTGCACGAGCAGCGTCTCGCCGGGCACGAGGCCGACAGATTTGAGGCACTGATAGGCCGTGCCGCCGGGCACGCCGAGCGCAGCCCCCTCGGGGAAGCTCACCTCGGCGGGCTTGGGCGTCCACTTCGCGGCGGGCCCCGTGACGTATTCGGCGTAGGTGCCCGGCTGCCCCCAGCCGATCACTTCGTCGCCGGGGCGGAAGGTGACACCCTCGCCTGCGGCCACGACCACGCCCGAGGCATCCGCCCCGATTCTCTTGGGCTCTGTGATGTCACCGCGCGACCCTTTGCGGATCTTCGCGTCGACCGGGTTCACGCCGGCCGCCCGCACGCGCACCAGCACCTCGCCGGGGCCGGGTGCTGCGACCGGGACGTCGCGCAACTCAAGCACCTCTGGGCCGCCTGCGCGGGTGATCAGAACGGCTTTGGCTGTTTCGGGGAGTTCGGGTTGGGACGGCGACGTCATACCTTCATCCTGCCCGGCAAGCGCCGCGAGCATGCGCCCGATCTTTGCGGGCGGGCACCTTAGCGCCCGCATTATGGCTTCCCCTCGAGTCCCCTGAAAGGGGTACATCGGCGCGTCGCGTCTTTATATGGTCGAAGCGATGAGCATTCTCGGTAAGCTCGGCGCCCTTGTCGGTTTCGTCATCGCGGCGGCCGTGGCGGGCGTCTTGGCGGCTGCATCCTTGGCGCCGTTCGCCGTGCTCAGCGCCGACGGCGTGCACGGCACCCTCGGCACCTATTTCTCGATGCCCGACTATCTGAAGATCGAGACGCCGCAGCAGATCAGCACCCTCTATGCGCAAGACGGCAAGGGGCACGAGGTCGCCGTCGCGACGTTCTATTCGCAGGACCGCGTCAACGTCGACCCTGACGAGATCGCGCAGACCGTGAAAGACGCTGCGATCGACACGGAGGACCCTCGGTTCTACCAAGAGGGCGGCGTCGACGTGATCGGCACCATTCGCGCGACGCTCGCGACGGCGCTCGGTCACGGCGACAACGTGCAGGGCGGCTCGAGCATCACCCAGCAGTACGTGAAGAACGTGCTGGTGCAGCAGTGCGAGCGGCTGAGCTCCAAGAAGGCCATCGACACCTGCTACAACAAGGCGATCGAAGTCACGCCCGAGCGCAAGCTGCAGGAGATGCGCTATGCGTCGGCCGTCGACCGGCAGTATTCGAAAGCCCAGATCCTGACCGGCTATCTCAACATCGTCGGCCTGGGTGGGACGACCTACGGCGTGCAGGCGGGCGCGCGCTACTACTTCGGCACGGATGCCGCACACCTCACCGTCCCGCAGGCGGCCACCCTCGTCGCGATCCTCAACAACCCGTCGAACCTGCGCATCGACGAGCCGAGCAACCCGAAGAACGGCGCGAAGAACGGCTACAAGCTGACGCTCGAGCGGCGAGATTACGTGCTCGACAAGATGCGCTCGCACAACTCGATTTCAGAGGAGCAGTACGAGGCGGCGAAGAAGACGCCGATCACTCCGAAGATCACTCAGCAGGCATCCGGCTGCGCCGCGGCGGCCAAGTACGACGCGGCGTACTACTGCCAGTACGTGCGCGACACGCTGCTCGCCGACCCCGCTCTGGGCAAGACGTCGGCCGAGCGGATCGAGAAGCTCGACACGGCCGGGCTGCAGATCCACACGCCGCTGCGCCTCGACCTGCAGGCGGCGGCGCAGAAGGCGCTGAGCAGCTACGTGCCGAAGTCTGCGGGCGGCGTCTCGCTCGGCGGCACGAATGTGACCGTGCGCCCGGGCAGCGGCCAGATCGTGACGATGGTGCAGAACACCGATTTCGGGAACAGCGACGCGCCGGGCGTGACGAGCGTGAACTACAACACGGACCAGGCCTACGGCGGGTCGATGGGATTCCAGACCGGGTCGACCTTCAAGCCGTTCACCCTCGCCGAATGGCTCAAAGAGGGCCACACCCTGAACCAGTACGTGTCGACTGCTGGTCGGCACTTCCCCTTCTCGGACTTCCACAACAGCTGTTACAACATCGGTGCAGGCAGCCAGGTGTGGAACGTGCAGAACAACGACAACGAGGCCGTGCCGGGGTCGATGTCGGTGATGGCGGCGACGGCGCAGTCGATCAACACCGCCTACGCGAACATGGGGCGCCAGATCGACCTGTGCGGCGTCGCCGCGAACGCGAAGGCGATGGGCGTGCACCTCGCCAACAACGGGCCCTTCGAGGAGTTCCCGTCGGAGATCCTCGGCACGAATCTGATCTCGCCGCTCACGATGGCCGAGGCCTACGCGGGGTTCTCCAACGGCGGCACCGTCTGCACGCCGATCGCCGTGACCTCGATCACCGACTCGACGGGGAAGAAGGTGCCCTTCACCGGCGCGAAGTGCCACGGCAGCATGCCCTCGAATATCGCGAACACCGTGGAGTACGCACTGCAAGGCGTGCTCAAGGGTGCAGGGACGGCGGCGACCGCGAACCCGAACGACGGGGTGCCGCTGTTCGCGAAGACCGGTACGACCGACGGTGACGAGCAGAACTGGATGATCACGTCGTCGACCAACTACACGACGGCGATCTGGGTCGGCAACGCATCGGGTCACGTCGGGCTCGAGCACTTCCCGCTGCTGCAGGGCACGACTGGCTACACCTCGAAGTTCTCGATCGCGCACCAGCTGCTGCCGGTGCTCGACCGCGCCTTCGGCGGTGCCGCGCTGCCCGGGCCTGACCCGAAGCTGCTCGGGGCTGTGACCCAGCCGCACTACACGCACAAAGGAACGGGGCCGACCAAGCCCGCGCCGGCCAAGCCCGCGCCGCCGAAGGCGCCCGCCCCGCCGTCGAAGGGCGGCGGTGGCCACGGCAAGGGGCACTGAGCCGGCCGAAGCAGCGCCCTACGCCACCGTGCCGGCGTAACTCTCGAACTCGGCGCGCGCGAGCCGGTGCACCGACGGCCACAGCTCGGCGATCACCTCGATCCCCTGGCGCAGCGCCTGGGGGTCGGCGGCGATCGGGATGCGCAGATTGCGCTCGAACGCCCCGTCGATCCCGAATCGTGGGCCTGCGGCCACGAGCAGACCGCGGGCGTGCGCAGCGAGGGCGAGCTGCGAGCTGACCGGTGCGCCGAGGTTGACCCACGCGGCCAGGCCGCCGTCGAGCCGCGGCGGGAACGTCCAGTCGGGCAAGAGCTCGGAGATCATCGTGCGGGCCGTCTCGCGGCCGACGCGCAGCTGCTCGCGGCGCTCCTCGGCGATCTCGGCGGAATGCGGCAGCAGGCGCGCCACGACGAGCTGTTCGAACACGGGCACGGCGAGGTCCGTCGAGCCGCGCTGGGCCGCGATGCGCCTGGCGAGCTGCGGGGTGGCGCGCAGCCACCCGATGCGCAGTCCGCCCCAGATCTGCTTGCTCGCTGAGCCGATGTGCACGACCTCTGCCCCGTGCGCTTCGGCGAGTGCGCCGAGCGGCGGCAGCACCACGCCGCGGTCGATGTCGAGCTCTGCGGTCGCCTCGTCGGCGATCACGACGGTGCCCGCGGCCGCCGCCGCCTCGAGGATCCGTTCGCGATCGCGCATCGACATCGACCGGCCGGTCGGATTCTGGAAGTCAGGCATCGTGTAGGCGACCGCCGGCGCCGAGCGCTGAAAGGCCGCTTCGAGCGCGGGCAGATCCCAGCCGTCCTCGACGGTGACGGGCGTCGTGATGAGTCGCGCGCCGGCGTCGCGGAGCGCGTCGTAGGCGTTCGGGTAGGACGGGCTCTCGGCCCACGCCCGATCGCCGCGGTTCACGAGCGCCTTCGCCGCGAGGAAGATCGCGCTCTGCGAGCCGGTCGTCACCACGATCTGCTCGGGGTCGGTGGGCAGGCCGCGGCGGCCGTACCAGTCGGCGATGGCCTCGCGCAGCTCGAGCTGCCCGATGCCGTCGTAGCCGAGCGTGCCGAAATGCGAGCGGTAGTCGGCCAGCAGCTCGTCGTCGAGCGCGCTGGGAAGCATCCGCGTCGCAGGCAATGACGCGTGCGTGAAGCCGATCAGCGTGCCACCGGGAACTCCGGCGGCCGGGCGTGCGTTCGGCAGTCGCGTCGTCGTGCCCGAGCCCTGCACGCTCGAGGCGTAGCCCGTCTCTCGCAGCCGGCGGTAAGCGGCCGCGACCGTCGTGCGGCTGAGGGCGAGTGCGTCGGCAAGCTCGCGCTCTGCGGGCAGACGGATGCCTGACGAGACGCGACCGTCGAGCAGCAGCAGCCGCACCCGATCCGAAAGCGCCTCATACGCCGGCGCGTCGCTGCGCCAGTCGCCCAGTAGATCTCGCAGCGCCCGTGCGCCCAATCGACCGTGTGCCATGGGAGCCAATTTATCGGATGCGGCCTCTTGAATGCCAGCCAATCGGACGATTGGCTTTCTTCATTCGATCCAATCAGTCCAATACTTCGCAAGGCACCCATGAGCAACCTCTTTGGCTTCTTCGTCTGCACCGTTCTTTCCCTCGGCACGGTCGCCGCGCTCTTCCGCGTGGGCGTCAACGACGGCGACATGTTCGGGGACGCACTCGTGCGCGTGCGGCTGATGCAGCTGCGCTGGGCCGACGGGGTCGGTCTCTACGCAGAGGTCGACGTGGACAACCAGAACGACAGTCCCGTCATGGTGTCGGCGCGGGCGCGCGCGGCATCCCCGATCTCCCTGCTCTTCATCGCGCCGCACAGTCGGCGCACGGCGCTCACGCGCCGCGATCGCATCGCGCCGTTCGAGCTGCTCGGCGCGGTCGACGGCCGCGACCGGGTGCGCTTCCTGCTGCCCGTCGATGCCGCGCCGGACGCCCGCGCGCTAAAGGTGACGACCGTCGTCGACCAGGTCGGCGGCCGCACCCGTGTCATCACGGCGACGCTGCTCGTGTCGCGGTCCATCGACGGTGTGCCCGCTGACGGCCCCGGAGTCGTAGCCGGTCGGTAGGAAGCGCACCGCCTTCGCCGCCAGCTCGTTCTCGCGGCGGCGCAGCGTGGCGATGCGCCGGTCGTCACGCAGCGGCAGCTGCAGGTGACGCGTGGCATCCTGCCCGGCTCGCAGCTCGCGCACGCGCTCGAGCTCGACGTCGAACGCGGCGCCGAACACCAGCATCACGTTCATCAGCCAGAGCCACACGAGGAACACGACGAGTCCGGCGAGCGCGCCGTATTCGCGATGGAACGTCGAGAAGTGGGTGACGTAGAGGACGAAGAGAGCGGATGCCGCAGCCATCAGCACGAGTGCCGTGATGCCACCCGCCGTCAGCCACTTGATGCGCCCGTGATGGACGTTCGGCGTTCCCCAGTAGAGCAGCACGATGACCACCACCATCGCGGCGGCGGCGATCACCCAGCGCACGACGGTCCAGACGGCGAATGCGGCGTCGCCGACGCTCGCGATGCCGTGGGGGCCGAACACAGAGCCGGAGAACAGCAGAACGAACAGCACGATCGCCACCAGCACGATGATCGCGACCGTGATGGCGAGCTGCACCAGGCGGTACTTCCAGTAGCGGCGACCTTCTTGCACCCCGTAGATGCGGTTCAGCGCACCGGAGAACGCGTAGACATAGCGCGAGGCGGTCCAGATGGCCACGATGATGGCAACTGCCGTGCCGATGCCCGCACCGGTGCCGCCGACGCTCGCGAGGTGCTCGATGGTCGGGCGCAATGGCTCAATGAGATCGCTCGGACCGACCTGCTGCGCCACCGTCAGCAGTGCCTCGGCGGTGTGCCGCCCTTGCCCGATCAGTCCGAAGATGCCGAATACGGCGAGCAGTGCGGGAAACACGGACAGCACGCTGAAGAACGCGAGGCTGCCCGCCATGTCGACGATGCGCTCGACGAGCAGCACATGGATCGCGCGTCGCAGCGCGTAACGCCACGCGGACGGCTGGGGCATGCGAATTCGATACCCAGGTGGGTCGGCGCGGATGCCTGGCAATTCGCCTCGCGCTCTCGCCTAGGCCGCGCGCTATAAGACCGCTCATAAGTGGCCTACGGGCCGGGTGGTTCTTGCGCGCCGGGTGGTGCTCCCGCCTGCTGTTTGAGTCTGGCGGCTGCGCCATCGCCTGCGGGCGCCCAGTCGATGACCCGCCCGCCGTGGGCGTAGCGG
Source organism: Gryllotalpicola daejeonensis (assembly GCF_039538145.1). Classification (NCBI taxonomy): domain Bacteria; kingdom Bacillati; phylum Actinomycetota; class Actinomycetes; order Micrococcales; family Microbacteriaceae; genus Gryllotalpicola; species Gryllotalpicola daejeonensis. The sequence continues at coordinate 1,391,719 of NZ_BAABBV010000001.1, forward strand.
ACTTCGGGGGTGCCGGTGATGATCCGGATCTGCCAGGGCCCGTGGTCGATTTCGTGGTGGTGGAACCAGCACAGCAGGACGCCGTTGTCGAGGTCGGTGTTGCCGCCGTTCTTGTAGCTGATGACGTGGTGGACCTCGCACCACTGCGCCGGGACCGTGCACCCCGGGATCAGACAGGTGCCGCCGTCCCGCAGTGCGATCGCGCGTCTCTGGCGGCGGGTGAACCCGCGCACGCTGCGCCCGAGCCGCAGGACTTCGCCGTCGTCGCCGAAGATCACCGTCTGGATGCCGCCCGCGCAGGCGGCCTGCTCGGCCTCTGAGACGGGGACGGGTTCGGGGGTGCCGGCGTAGAACGCCAGCCCCTCACCCGAGTGAAGCTCTTTGGCGGTGGTGGAGATCCACACGGTGGGGTGGTCCCCACCCATCTCCGGCGCCTCGGCCGAGCGGGCCTGGGAGGCGCAGATATCCCGGAACAGGTCCGCCCGCTTCTGCCCGGCCGTGCGCGAGTCCTCAGGCGTGACCTCGTCGGCGGGGGCGAAGGTGACCGTCTTCCTTCCCTTCGGGTTGATGAACGCGTCGAACAGCCCCCGCGCGACGGCCGCATGCCCGGCCGGAAGCAGCCCGGACACCTTCGCGGCGCCGTCGACGGTCGGGCCGATGGAGAAGTACCGCTGCGCCATCGCCTTCTGCGCCTGATCCTCCACGGCCGTGATATCGAGCAGTGCGGCCTTCTCCGCCGCCCGAGCTTTCACCTCGTCCGCGCCCGCGGTCACTGCGAGCTCGACGAGTTCCGCCTCGACCAGCGACAGTTCGGCGGCGTCGGCCTTCCCGAGGTCCTTGCCTGCAGTCTTCGTGAGCTCCGAGCTGATCGCCGCGGCGGCCTCCCGGCCGATCCGCCCGTCCAACACGGCGGCCTCGACAGTGGGCAGCTTCTTCAACTCCGTCGCCTGCGCGACAAGCCTCTGAGCTTCCTTGCCCGAGCTCTTCGTCAGACCCTGGATCGCCCCGGCGGCGGTCTTGAACCCCAACCGGCGCGCCAGAGAATCCGGCGACTCGGGGTCCGAGCGGTGCTGCACCTCCCCGGCGACCGCCAGCTCCACCGCATCCAGGTGTCGGTGCACCGCGGCAAGATCCTCCGCAAGCCGCACCAGCTGCCCATCCGTCAAAGCCGAAGGGTCAACAGGCAGCACACCCGCCAGGCGCGCAAGCGCCCCGCACACGGCAGACCCGACCTTCGACATAGAACAAGACTACGCCAAGCATCCGACATTGGCCACGAAATAATAGAACACTTATTCACAAGTGCGGGAAGCCCAGCGACTTCTCCACACCCAGCCCCACAGCCCAGCCATCCGCCCGCGCCTACAGCTACAGTTCGAACTCGCCCATTTCCCCCGGCTCGAGCACCCGCAGCAGGTGGCCGAGATCCGCATCATCGAACGCCTCGACCACTTCAGCCACGCCCTGGGTGAAGTGGGCCCACCCCTCGGCGTGCACCGGCACCACCCAGGCCGGGTCGAGCAGCTCCGCCGCCCGTGCCGCCTTCCGCCCGCTCAGCGTCAGGTACGCGTCGATGCGCGGCGTGCGCGCCGCACCGACGAACAGCAGGGCCCCGTCGATCGGCCCGAGATTCTCCGCCACCTCGTCGACGACCCGCAGCGACGCGTTGTCGCCGCTGACGTAGACCGTCGGCAAGTCGTCACCCGCCAGTACGAAGCCGATCACGGGCCCCGCGTCGTACCCGACCGGCCCGTGCACCGCCGGCGTTCCATAGACGGTGACGACCCCACCGCCTGGCGGCGAAAGCTCGAGGTGCTGCCACGGCTCGAGCGCGACCGCACTCGCGATGTCGAGGCGCTCCACCCCGGCATCCGTCGTGATCACCTTCGGCACCTGCGCAAGCAGCGCGCGCCCGGCAGAGTCCAGGTTGTCGGGGTGGTGGTCGTGCGACAGCAGCACGGCGTCGATCGGCCCGAGCCCAGCCAAAGTCACCGCAGGGCCCGTCAGCTTGGTCAGGGTGCGCGGCCCGCTCGGGTGCTCCCCCGGTGGGTCGAAGGTCGGGTCGGTCAGCAGCCTGAGACCGCCGTACTCGATCAGGGCGGTCGGCCCGCCGATCAGCGTGATGCGCATCGGTTCCGGATTGCTCACTGCTCTCCCAGCGTCAGAGTCGTGGTGTGGCGATCACCGTCGCGGACGTACTCCACCTGCACCCGGTCGCCCGGGTTCATCGCGGTGACGAGCGCGCTCAGGACTGAGAGATCGGATGCCTGGTGCCCATGGATCCGCGTGATGATGTCGCCCACCTGCAGGCCCGCCTGCTCGGCCGGGCCGCCGGCGGTCACCGACTGCACGAACAGTCCCACCGTCTGCCCGCTCTGCGAGACGACCGGCGCCGCCTGCAGTCCGAGGTAGGCGTAGCCGATCGGCTCACCGGCGATGATCTGCTTCGCGACGTGGCCTGCGAGGTTCGCCGGCACGGCGAAGCCGATGCCGACGCTGCCGCCGCCCGCCTGGCCGGCCTCGTTCGGCACGGTGGCGATCGCGGTGTTCACGCCGACGAGCTTGCCGTTGCAGTCCACCAGCGCGCCGCCCGAGTTGCCGGGGTTGATCGCCGCATCGGTCTGGATCGCGCCGACCAGAACGGTCGTCTGGCCGCCGTCGCTCGGCACGGGCACGTTGCGGTCGAGCGCGCTCACGATCCCGGCCGTGACGGTGCTCGACAGGCCGAGCGGGGCGCCGAGCGCCACCACCGGCTGGCCGACCACGACGTCATCCGAGTCGGCGAACGGCAGGACGACCAGCCCCGCGCGCTGCTGCACCTTGAGCACGGCGAGGTCGGAGCGCGGGTCGCGCCCGGTCAGCTCTGCGGGCTCTGTGGTGCCGTCTGAGAAGGTCACGCTGATCGAGCCACCGCCAACCGCGGGCGAGATCACGTGGTTGTTGGTCACGATGTAGCCGTCTTTGCGGAACACCTCGCCGCTGCCGACGCCGCCCGAGCCGCCGCCCGGCTGCTGCACCGACACGGTCACGACCGACGGCAGCACCGTGCGCGCGATGTGCACCGAGTCGCAGGCACCGACCGCGCCCGAGGTGCCGGTCGACCGGGCCGCCGACGGGCTCCCGTGCAGCGCGAGCGCGGTCGCGGCGCCCCCGGCGGCCCCCAGCACGAGCGCCGCCACGACGGTGCCGATCAGCGCCCAGCGCAGCCGGCGGCCGATGCCGGCACCGTCGCCAGCGCCGCCGGAACCCTCCCCTGGCCCCTTCCGTACCCGCACCCCGTCGCCCCGGCCGCCGCCGGAACCCGGGCCCATCCCCGGTGCCTCCCGCTCAGGAATCCGATCGCTCATCGCGCTCCCCCGCTCTCCCCGATGCGCCTCGTCAGCGCCTTGTTCACCTCAGCCAGCACGAAGACGACGATTGCGAGCAGCGCCGACAGGCCCCACTGATGCCAATCGATGACGTCCGACCCGAACCAGTCGTGCATGAACGGCAGATACACAAAGGCGAGTTGCAGCACGATCAGCACGGCCGCGGAGATGTAGATGACGCGGTTCCCGCGGAACACCTCGAGCGACAGGCTCGAGCGGTCGAGAAAGCGGCAGCTGAACAGATAGGCGAGCTGGCACAGCGCGAGCGTCGTGACCGCGGTGGTCTGCGACTGTGCGAGGTTCTCGCCGTGGCCGTCCTCGAAATAGAACGAGAACATAGTGGCTGCTGCGACGAGCAGCGAGACCACGCCGATGCGGACTCCCATGCGGGCATCGAGCAGCGGGGCGTCCTTGCCCCGAGGCGGCTGGTCCATGAGCCCCGGCTCCGCGCCCGCTCCGGCGAGCGCGAGCGACAGCGTCACGGACGTCGCCATGTTGATCCACAGCACCTGCACCGGCTCGAGCGGCAGCTGCGTCGCGCCGATGAGCACGGCGATCAGGATGACCAGCGATTGCCCGCCGTTCGTCGGCAGCAGGAACAGGATCGACTTGCGGATGTTCGAGTAGATCCGCCGGCCCTCTTCGACCGCCCGCTCGATGGTCGCGAAATTGTCGTCGGTGAGCACGAGGTCCGCGGCCTCTTTGGTCGCCTCGGTGCCCTTCAGCCCCATCGCGACGCCGACGTCGGCCTGCGTCAGGGCGGGCGCGTCGTTCACGCCGTCGCCCGTCATCGCGACGACCTCGCCCTCGTGCTGCAGCGCCGAGACGATGCGGATCTTGTGCTCGGGACTCGTGCGCGCATACACATCGACGGTGCCGGCGACCGCCCGTAGCTGCTCGTCGCTCATCGCCTCGAGCTCGGCGCCGGTGAGCACCCGAGGCTCGGCGGCGTCGGCGCCGGCATCCCCGGCCCCTGCGTCGCCGCCGGACGTGATGCCCATCTCGCGCGCGATCGACAGCGCCGTGTCGGGGTGGTCGCCGGTGATCATCTTCACGGCGACGCCGGCGCGGTGGCTGGTGGCGATGGCGACGATCGCCTCTGGGCGCGGCGGGTCGACGATGCCCACGACCCCGATGAACTCGAAGCCCGTCTCGAGGTCGGCATGCGAGAGCGTCGCCGCCCCGGCATCCGCCCGCCGCCGCGCGGCCGCCAGCACCCGCAGGCCGCGCTGCCCGAGCTCGCTGATCTGCCGCTGCCAGTGCGCGACGTCGATGGGCGCAGCGGACCCGTCGGGCTGGGTCTGCGTCGTCGCGCGCGTCAGCACGCGGTCGGGCGCTCCTTTCAGAAAGACGTATGCCTCACCGCCGTCGCCCCGCGCGAGAACGGCCATGTACTTGGTCTCGGAGTCGAAGGGCACTTCGGCCTCGCGCTGCCAGGTGCCGCCGTCGACGCCGGCCTTGTGGCCGAGCACGGCGAGAGCGCCCTCGGTCGGCGCGCCGACGATGCGCCAATCGCCGGCAGCGCCCACGACTCGCGCGTCGTTGCAGACCGCGACCGCCTCGGCGAGTGCTTGAAGATCAGGGTTGGCGGATGCCGGCGCGGGGGCGCCGTCGCGGGTGATGACGCCCTCGGGCGCATACCCCGTGCCCTCGACCTCGTACTCGTGCGCCGCGGTGCGCACCGCCCGCGCGGTCATCTCGTTCTTGGTGAGCGTGCCGGTCTTGTCAGAGCAGATGACGGTCACCGAGCCGAGCGCCTCGACGGCTGGTAGGCGGCGGGTGATCGCGTGCCGCCTGGCCATCTGTTGCACGCCGAGCGCGAGCGTGATGGTGACGAGCGCGGGCAGGCCCTCAGGGATCGCGGCGACAGCGAAGCCGATGGCCGCCGACACGATCTCTTGCAGCCCGAAGCCGTGGACGAAGAATCCGATCGCCGTCATCACGAGCGTCATCGCGACGATCGTCCACGCGATCAGGCGGCCGAAGCGCGCGAGCGCGATCGCGAGCGGGGTCTCGACCGACTCGACTTCGGTGACCAGGGTCTGGATGTGCCCGATCTCGGTGTTCACCCCGGTCGCCACGACGACGCCGCGACCGGTGCCCGCCGCCACCAGCGTGCCGGAGAACATCATCGAGCTGCGGTCGCCCAGTTCGGCCGTCGGCGCGACGGGCTCGGTGAACTTGGTCGACGGCTCGGCCTCTCCCGTGAGCGCGGATTCGTCGACCTGCAGGTTCGCCGCGTCGAGCAGGCGCAGGTCGGCGGGCACCCGGTCGCCGGCGCGCAGGCGCACCACGTCGCCGGGGACCAGCTCCGCGGCATCCACCTCGATCCACACGCCCGCCCGCATGACGTGCGCCTGCGTCGACATCATGCCGCGGATCGCGTTGAGCGCCTGCTCCGCGCGCCCCTCCTGGACGAGCCCGATGACCGCGTTGATGACGGCGACGGCGAGGATCACGGCGAAGTCGACCCAGTCGCCGATGATCGCCTTCAGCAGCGCAGAGGCGAGCAGCACATAGATGAGGACGTCTTTGAACTGCAGCAGCACGCGCTTCCACCACGGGGCCGGCTTGGGCGGGGCGAGCATGTTGCGCCCGTGGCTGTCGAGCCGGGCGGATGCCTCGGCTGCGGTCAGTCCGTGTTCGGTTCCCCCGAGACTCTCGAGAACGGCGGAGGCGGGCGCTGCCCACGGTTCGCTGGTCTGGATCGTTCGATCGAGGTCCATGGAAATCAGTATGGTTCGCTCAGGTTGGATGCGCTAGACTCATCTCAGATACCAGATGTATGGCAATCCGGCCAGCAGAACAGAGAGGGATCTGATGAACGAGCACACCACCGTGAACCGCGAACTGGTCGTCGGCATCGACGGCTCGGCGGCGGCGATCGGCGCGCTGCGAGAGGGTCTGCGCCTGGCACAGGCGCTCGGCTGCAAGGTGCGCGTGATCACCGCGTGGAACTGGCCGGTCGGGCAGGGCTTCGTGCCCGGGCCGCCGATCAACTGGAACCCGGAGGCCGACTCGCTCGAGATCCTCGCGACGGCTCTCTCCAAGGTCGAGATCCCCGAGGGGGTCGAGGTCGTCACGCAGTCCGTCTACGGTGACGCCGCCGACATCCTCATCGAGGCGAGCCGCCACGCCGAGATGGTCGTGACCGGCTCTACCGGCGCGGGCATGGCGCGCGCGCTGTTCCTCGGCTCGGTGAGCACGCGGGTCGCACAGCGCGCGGCCTGCCCGGTGCTGGTCTGGCGCCCGATGGCCTCTCCGCTCGAGATGGTGACGCCGGCCGAAACGGCAGCGGAAGCCGAGATGACGCTCTCGAGCTGATACGCGCGATTGACAGGGGACTGCCGGGTTCGCCCGGCAGTTTCTCTGTAGCGTGGCACGCAACGATCGGCGGCTTGCCTTTTGTGTACAGGGCTTCTTTGGGCCGCGATCGAACGGGGGCCAGATGGCCGCACCTTTCACCACCGCCGAACTTCTCGAGGGTCGCCTCGGCGCCATCCGCACCACCACCGCGCGCGATCGCGACTTCGACGCGACCGCCTCATACACGGCGGTTTCCCGGGCGGTGAAGGCGGAAGGGCTGCTGCGCCGCGCGCGCTGGTTCTACGCGCTGCTCGCGGTCGGGCTGCTGGCCGCGACCGCCGGCGATGTGGTGGGAATGGTGCTGCTCGGGCCCAGCTGGTTCCAGCTGATCCTGGCCGGGGTGCTGGGTCTGATCCTCACGCAGTTCGCGTTCCTCGCCCATGAGGCGGCGCACAAGCAGATCCTCGCCTCGGGCCCCGCCAACGACCACCTCGGGCGCGTGCTCGGCACTTTCGTGATCGGCATGAGCTACGCGTGGTGGGTCAACAAGCACACGCGCCACCACGCGAACCCGAATCAGCTCGGCAAGGACCCGGACATCGCGTTCGACACGATTTCCTTCACCGAAGAGGATGCTTCGCGCCAGACGGGCCTGCTGGCCTGGATCACCCGCCGCCAGGGCTACCTGTTCTTCCCGCTGCTCACGCTCGAGGGGCTGAACCTGCACTGGACCTCGTTCAAGCTGCTCGGCCGCCCCGAGCCGGTGAAGCACCGCGTCACCGAGATCGCCCTGATCGCCGCGCGCTTCGGGCTCTACCTCGGCCTGCTGTTCTGGTTCCTGCCGCCCGGCATCGCCGGGGCGTTCCTCGGGGTGCAGCTCGCCGTCTTCGGCATCTACATGGGCGCCTCGTTCGCACCGAACCACAAGGGAATGCCCATCATCCCGGCATCCGTCAAACTCGACTTCTTCTCGAAGCAGGTGCGCACCTCGCGCAATGTCGCGGGCGGCTGGTGGGCGACGGCCCTGTTCGGCGGTCTCAACTACCAGGTCGAGCACCACCTCTTCCCCAACATGCCGCGCCCGCGACTCGCCAAAGCGCGCATTATCGTGCGCGCGCACTGCGAAGCCAGCGGCATCCCGTACACTGAGACGACACTGGCGCAGTCATACGCCATCGTCATCGCCTATCTCAACAGGGTCGGGCTGCAGGCGCGAGATCCTTTCGCCTGCCCCGTCATCGCACAGTACCGGCGCGCATAGCGCCCTGATCTTCCCGCGGCACCCGACCAGCGTCGGCCGGGCCGCGGCTCACGAAACGACTTCTGATTTACCTCTCTGCTTCACCTTCCGCTTCACCGCACGTTCTCGCTTCGGCCGCGCCCGTCTGGCGCCAGGCCAGCGACGACGTCCACGTCGCGACGATCCTCGGCGAGTTCGCCGGCTTCGTCGCGCTCTCCGGCGACGGTTACGCGCTGCACGACGCACGCTCGACCGTGCGCGGGGTCTTCCCCAGCTTGGAGCTCGCATGCCAGGCTCTCAGCAACGAAGTTTTCGACGTGCCGCACGACGCAGCGCAGCACGTCCCGCTACGTCCGCGACGGCGCCGTCGCCGCGGAACGCCGGATCGCAACAGCGGTCCGGGAACACGAAAGAAAGATGACGAAATGGCCACCGGCACCGTCAAATGGTTCAACTCGGAGAAGGGCTACGGCTTCATCTCCCCCGACGACGGCTCGGCCGACGTCTTCGCCCACTTCTCCGCCATCGCGGGCGGCGGCTTCCGCAACCTCGAAGAGGGGCAGAAGGTCGAGTTCGACACCGAGCGCGGTCAGAAGGGCCCGCAGGCTGCGAACATCCGCCCCGCTCAGGCCTGAGCGCACTGCACCGAAGTGACCGGCGGGGCTTCCCCGCCGGTCACTTCGTGCGTCACGGCACCTTGACCCCTTAGAGCCTTCGGCCGGGGTAGGTCAATGGGGTGCCGCGCCGCCGTGCTTTCTGCATACGGTCGAAGGCACCCGGCGAATCGAGAAGTAAAGAACAGGGGGTCACCGCCATGACCCAGCCAGACGCCAGCACCCCAGACGTCTGCCCCATCTGTGGAACCACCCTCGTGGAACGCGGCCACGCGCTGTACTGCGGCAACTGCGATCTGTACTACGAGGAAGACGAGCACCTCGGCGGGGGTGGTGGTCAGGGCAGCGGCGCAGAACCGCAGACCTGAGCACGGAAATACCTGCATGATCATTGACGAGTCGTTTCAGACGAGCGATATCGGCCATGCCGAGGCGATGGCTCGACGCATCTACCCTCGCGCCGAGTTGCGCGAGTCCACCGGCGTCCCGTTCCGGTACGAGCACCTCGCACGCGGTGAAGACGGCGTCACCTTCGCACGGTTCAAGATCGACTCGACGATGGACATCGCGGTCGACTTCGACCGCGTCGCGGCCTTCGGCGTGCACGTCGCCGGCCGCTACAACGTCGAGTCGAACGGCGACCACGTCGATACCTCGCAGCCGTTCCTCTTCACGCCGGGCCCCGGCAGCTCCCTCTCGGAGCAGCTCGACGTGCTGACCGTGAACATCGACACCGACGTGCTCGCCCGTTCCGCGGCCCAGCGCCTCGGAGTAGACCACGCGCATCTGCGCTTCGGCAGGCATGAGCCGAAGTCCCCTGTGCTGCGCTCGCACTGGCTGCGCACCGTGAACTACGTGTGGAACAGCGTGATCCAGGTTCCGGACGTGTTCGAGAACGACGCGATCCGGGCGTCGACGCTCGAGACCGTGGTGACGGCCGCCCTTGCCGCCTTCCCGATCGAGGTGTCAGAGACCGCGCGCAACTTCGACTTCGCGTCGTCCGCAGCAGTGCGCCGCGCGAAGGCGTTCATCGAGAACAACGCCGACCAGGCCCTCACCGTCGCGCAGATCGCCGAAGCCGCGCGCATCTCGGTGCGAGCGCTGCAGCTCGGCTTCCAGCGCGAGCTCGACACGACCCCGATGGGCCACCTCCGCGACGTGCGCCTCGACGCCGCGCGCCGCGAGCTCGCTGCGGCGGGCGACGACGTGCGCGTCGCCGACATCGCGCGCCGATGGGCGTTCGCGAACCTCGGCCGATTCGCGGCGCAGTACCGCACGCGATTCGGCGAGAACCCGGGCGATACCCTGCGCCGCTGACCAGAAGCGGTTACGCATCCCGTACAGCAGATGCGTCAACAGGACAACCCCCACGCGCCGATTATGTCGCGGCGCCTCCTCAAGTGATGGTGAACACGTGGCACGACTCATCTACGGCGCAAGCGAAGGCTTTGAATTCGACGAGCGCACCCTGGCGCACCTCAAGATCGCGATCACCGCGAAGCTGCGGGTGCGTGAATCGTTCCTGCTCAACTGGGTCGTGCCTGCGGACAAGGGCTCGGGCCGCATGAGCCTGTGGATCTCGCCGGAGGTCCCGCTGATCTTCGTCTTCCACGGCTCCAAGCCGCCGCAGCTCAACAAGACCTGGATCGACGCGATGTCGCGCTCCGCGCACGGCATCCGCGGCATGACGGTGATGGCCGAGAACGAGGCAGAGGCCTACCTGCGCGCCGCCGGCGCTCCCGCCGCGCCGTAGAGTCCAGCTCTGCCCGACGGGCCGCACAAGGTCGTCAGCGCACGCCGCGGCGCAGAAGCAGGTTGCAGCCCCAGCCGAGAATCGTGATCAGGACGACGGACGCCGCCATCTCGAGCAGTGCGGGCGGCTTGTCGAGGATGCCGAGGCTGACGATCAGCGCGGTGGCACCTGCCGGCGGGTGCGGAAGCTGCACGAGCTGCAGCACCAGCATCGTGACACCGACCGCGACGGCGCCCGAGAGCACATACGCGGAAGTCAGCCCCTGGATCGGTGCCGGCTGTGCCGAAGTCAGTCCGAAGACCACCACGCACAGATACCCGACGAGCAGCGCCACCGCATGACCGATCACCGCGTTGAGCGGGCGAGAGGACAGATGCGTGGGGGCGCCGAAGAAGAGCATGACGGTCGGTCCGAGGCTCGGAAACAGCCACGGCTGTTTGAGCAGGAGGCCCACACCCCCGGCGATCGCCAGCACGACCGCGCACAGCACCGCGCTGAGGATCGCGTCGCGGGAACCGACCCGCTCACGGCCCCAAAGCGCGCTCTCCCGGGGCGCAGTCATGATGCCGCCACCAGCGTCTGCGGCGCCGCGACCTTGAGGCGCGTGCGCAGCCACGCGAGCTGCACCTCGGTCTGCGCGAGTGCGCTCGAGACGACCGAGAGCAGCTCCTCGTCGCGCAGTGCCTTGGCCGCCTGCTGCACCAGGGTCCAGGTCATCTCCACAAGGGATGCCAGCACGAAGACGTCGTGCAGGTCGCGCAGCAGCCCGAGCGGGCCGCTGCGCGCCTGTGCCATCGCCTCGAACCGCCGATCCGCCTCGGCAGCCTCCGCCCGCCCGTAGCGCTCGACCACGGGTGCGAGCGCCTCGGCGTGCTGGTCGCACTGCTGCGCCAGCGTGCTGCAGGTATGGAAGATATCGGCGTCGTCGGCGTGCCCCCGCCCCACGACGCGGAAGCTCGCGGCGAGCGCGGTCTCACTCGTCTCGAGCAGCTCGAGATACACGGGCAGTTTCATGAGCGCGCCATCCCTGCGGTCTGCAGCCGCTCCTCGGCTTCGGCCTCGGCACCGCCCACGGTGACCGGAACGCCGTCGGGTTCGGCCGGCCGAGAGGCGGTCGTGGTCGGCGCCGGCGCCGGGGCGCTGCCCCCCGCCACCTTCTCGACCCGCACCGCCGCGACCTTGAAGATCGGCTGCTTCGAGACCGGGTCCCATTCGGTGATGGTCAGTTCGTTCGCGGCCGTGGGCTGCTCCCCCGGCCCCGCCTTTCCGCCCTGCCAGTAGCCGTAATGGAACGGCGCGAAGACCGTGCCCGGCCGCACCTCGCCGACCCGCGCAGGCACGACCAGCTCGCCACGTGGCGAGGTGACGCGGACGAGGTCTCCTTCGCGGATGCCGAGGGCCGAAGCATCCGGCACCGCCAATTCGACCCATGCGCGCGGCGCGGCGCGATCCAGCTGCCGCGCGCGTGCCGTACGCGTGCGGGTGTGGAACTGGTAGGCCGTGCGCCCCGTCGTGAAGCGCAGCGGGTAGTCCTCACCGGGCACCTCGTGCGGCGACGTGTACCCGGCGGGCTTCAGAATCGCGCGGCCGTCGACGCGCATCGCCGAGTATGTGTCGGGCGGCACGCTCGCCCCGGTGAGCAGGTCGTGGCCGTAGGTCTCGGCGACGTCCATACCGGTGCGGAAAACGGCATCGGTGTAGAGCCGCGCCGTGCCGTCGGGGTGCTCGTCGTTGCACGGCCAGCGCACGCCGCCCGCCCTCAGCTTCTCGTAGCTCAGCCCCGAGTAGTCGCACAGCTTGCCGCGCGAGCACTCCTGCCAGGCGCGGAAGCCGTCCTCCGGCGAGGACCAGTCGAGCAGCGGCGCACCGTCGTCGCGGCGGAAGTCCATGCGCCGTGCGTAGTCGAGGAAGATCTCGAGGTCGCTGCGCGCCTGCCCGGGCGGCTCGACGGCTTTGTCGGACAGGTGCACCGTGCGGTCGGCGTTCGTGAACGCGCCCTGCTTCTCGCCCCAGCCCGCGGCCGGCAGCACGACGTCGGCGAGCATCGCCGTCTCGGTCAGATAGAGGTCCTGCACGACGAGGAACAGCTCAGGTCTGCCCAGGATCGCGCGGATGCGCGGCGACTCCGGCATCGATACCGCCGGGTTCGTGGCCGAGACCCACAGGAATCCGATACTCCCCTGCTCCGCGTAGCGGAAGATCTGCATCGCATGCGTCGGCGGCGCCCAGTGCGGGATCTTCGCCGGCTCGACGCCCCACAGCCGCGCGAGCTCGGCCACATGCTGCTCGTTCTCCCAGTTCCGGAAACCGGGCAGATCGCCGTCAGCGCCCGTCTCGCGCGCGTTCTGCGCGGTGGGCTGGCCGTTCATCTGCAGGATGCCGCAGCCGGGCTTGCCGAGCAGCCCGCGCAGCAGGTGCAGGTTGTTCACCTGGCATGACGACGCGGTGGCGTGGGATGCCTGATAGAAGCCCTGCAGCACCGTCGACAGCAGTCGCTCGCTCGTGCCGATGATCTCGGCCGCGCGGCGCACGTCATCGGCCGCGACGCCGCAGACCTGGGCGACGGATTCCGGATCCCACGGCGCGACGGCCGCGCGCAGTTCGTCGACACCGACGGTGTGGGCGTCGACGTAGGCGTGGTCGATCCAGTCGTGCTCGAACAGCTCGCGCACCAGCCCGTTCATGAGCGCGAGATTCGTGCCGGGGTGGATCGCGAGGTGCACGTCGGCCAGCCGCGCGACCTCGGTCTCGCGCGGGTCGACACAGATCAGCTGCGGTCGGTCCGGGCCCGCCAGCCGGTCGAGGATGCGCGCCCACAGCACCGTCTGCGTCTCGGCCACGTTGTGCCCATAGAGCGCGATGGCGTCGCATTCGTCGATGTCCTCATAGCAGCCGGGCTGACCGTCTGAGCCGAAACTCTCCTTCAAGGCGGCGGCCGCCGTCGCCGTGCACAGGCGGGTGTTGCCGTCCATGTGCGGCGTGCCGATGCCCGCCTTCCCGATGATCGCGAGCGCGTAATACTCCTCGAGGAACAGCTGGCCGCTCGTGTAGAAGCCGTGGCTCAGCGGCCCCTTCTCTTCCAGCAGCGCACGACTCTTCTCGACGATGCGCCCCATCGCGGTGTCCCAGTCGGTCTCGACGAGCTCGCCGTCGGCGCCGCGGATCAGCGGCGTGGTCAGCCGGTCGCCACCCTGCATGCCCTGCCAGCTGCCGAAGAGGCCCTTCGGCCCGAGGCGGCCGTGGTTCACGGCATCCCGCGCGCGCCCGCGCACGCCCACCATGCGCCCGTCTTTCACCGCGATGTCGAGCGCACAGCCGTTGCTGCACAGGGTGCAGGCGGATACCACCCACCGTTCGACCTCGGACTCGCTGACGCCCTCCGCGAGCTTCTGGTCCACGCGCACGGGCCAGGCCGTCCCGCGCGCGAACGGGGTGCGACCACCCCAGATGTCGGCGATGCGATCGGGCATCCTCGTCCTCCCATCGATCCTGGCGGGGCGGTACCCGACAGCGGCGCGCGGCACTCGCGCCCGATGCGCCGCCATTGCGGCATCCGATCAATGCATACGCAATTCCCATGATCGAAAACGGATGCCTCGTAGCAGGCTGGGGACGTGGAATATACGAACCTCGGACGCTCAGGACTCTCCGTCTCGCGCATCGTGCTCGGCACGATGAACTTCGGCCCCCAGACCAGCGAGGCCGACTCGCACGCCATCATGGACACAGCCCGCGAGCACGGCATCAACTTCTTCGACACGGCCAACGTCTACGGCGGCCCGGACCACCGCGGGCACACCGAAGAGATCGTGGGCAGGTGGTTCGCGCAGGGCGGCGGCCGCCGCGAGCGCACCGTGCTCGCCACGAAGCTCTACGGCGACATGTGGGACGGGTACCCGAACGGCGGGAAGCTGTCGGCCTTCAACATCCGCGGCGCCATCGATGCGAGCCTCACGCGGCTGCAGACCGACCACATCGACCTGATCCAGTTCCACCACATCGACCGCGACACCCCGTGGGACGAGATCTGGCAGGCCATCGAGACCGCCGTGGCGCAGGGCAAGGTCATCTACGCGGGCTCGAGCAATTTCGCCGGCTGGCACATTGCGCAGGCGCAAGAGGCCGCGAAAGCCCGGCACTTCACCGGGCTCGTCAGCGAACAGTCGCTCTACAACCTGCTGCAGCGCGACCTCGAGCGCGAGGTGATCCCGGCGGCGCAGCACTACGGGCTCGGCATCATCCCGTGGTCGCCGCTGCAGGGCGGCGTCCTCGGCGGCATCATCGCGAAGCAGGCGGATGCCGCGCGGCGCAACACCGGCCGCTCCGCCGAGGCCGTCGAGAGCCGGCGCGACCAGCTCGTCGCCTACGAGGACCTCGCGCGTGAACTCGGCATCGAGCCGGCGCAGCTCGGCCTCGCGTGGCTGCTGCATCAGCCCGCCGTGACCGGCCCGATCGTCGGCCCGCGCACGATGGCGCAGCTCACGAGCGCGATCGGCGCCGTCGACGTGGCGCTCGACGACGCGGTGCTCGCCCGCCTCGACGAGATCTTCCCCGGCTACAAGACGGCACCGGAGGACTACGCCTGGTGAGCGCTTAGCGGGCCGGGTCGCGAGCGAGCCGGCGGGGCAGCACGGATGCCGCAACCCGCCGGATCTCGCCGAGACCCTCTCTTCCGGCGAAGCCTGAGGTGCACACCGCGAGCACGACGAAGTCGCCGTCGGGAGACCCGACGAACGCGACGTCGTGATCGATGCCGTCGACCCAGCCCGACTTCGAGCCCCAGCCGACGCCCGGGCGCACCTCGTCGCCGATCACCGCGAACTCCTGCGCCCGCAGGGCTTCGAGCATCACCTCTCGGCTCTCAGGCGAGGTCAGCCGGCCGGTGACGATCGCGTGCAGCAGGCGCGCGAGGCCGAGCGGAGTGACCTCGTTCGTGAGGCCGGCCGCGGTCGCCGCCTCGTCGCCGATGAGCCGCTCCATGCGGCATCCGTCTGCTCCGGCATCCGCCAGCACCCGCGAAATCGCGGCGAGCCCGAGCCGCGCGGCCACGACGTTCGTCGCCTCGTTCGACGACCGCGCGATCATGTCCATGACGAGCGAGCGCACCGGCTGCGGCAGCGGCGTCGACCAGCTGAGCTCGCCGGCGTCGACGGCGTGCGCCGCCGCGGCCATCACGGCGAGCTTGATCGTCGAGGCCGCGTAGAACACGTCGTGCTCACCATCGGCAGCGAGCACGCGACCCGTCGCGTCGAGCAGGCAGTAGGCGACGGTCACCTAGTGAAAATACGGCACGATCAGGTAGATGCCGTAGAGCACGACGATGCCGGCCAGCGAGAACAACGCGTAGGCCGCGATCAGCGCGAGGCGCTTCACGGCCGGTGAATACGGATTCCTCTTCCTGGCCTTCTTGACCTGCTTGGCCTCTTTCTTCACCTGCTTCGGCGAGAGCACCGTGATCGCCTCTTCGAAGGCGACGGGCGGCACGTACGGCGTGCGGCCCGCGACCGCCAGCATTCTGAGGCCGAGGGCGTAGAGGCTGACGACGACCGCCGCACCGACGAGCGACGCGATCAGCACCTCGACGAAGGCGAGCCAGTCGATCATCGCTGCTCCTCCCCAGCGGCGGGCCGCTGCTCCTGAGCTTCGGAATCACGGTTCGCGCCGTCCTGGGCGGCCCGATCGCGCTCGATGGACTCTTCGATGGCCGCCTCGAGCTCCGGCTCGAGGCGCGCGATGGCGATGGCGAGTGCGGCCGTCTCGGCCACCTCCGCTTCGGCGTGGGCGACGTGGTCGGCCATGACGCGGCGGCGGGCGTTGATGCGGAACACGACCACGATCACGATGACCGCGATGACCAGGTCGATGACGAGTCCCGCCGTCCCGAGCCGCGCGATCACCGCGGTCGCGCCGCCGACGACCGCCGCCACCGGCAGCGTGAACAGCCACCCCAGCGCGATGCGGCCCGCCGTGCCCCAGCGCACGCTGGTGTCGCTGCGGCCGAGGCCCGAGCCGATGACCGAGCCCGAGGCGACCTGCGTGGTCGAGAGCGCGAACCCGAGGTGCGACGAGGCCAGGATCGTGGCCGCCGTGCTGGTCTCGGCGGCGAAGCCCTGCGCCGGCTTGACGTCGGTGAGCCCGGTGCCGAGCGTGCGGATGATCCGCCAGCCGCCCGTGTAGGTCCCCGTCGCGATCGCGAGCGCGCACAGCAGGATGACCCACCACTGCGGGCCCGGGTGCCCCGCCGACTGCAGATCGGCCGAGATGAGCAGCAGTGTGATCACGCCCATCGTCTTCTGGGCGTCGTTCGTTCCGTGCGACAGCGCGACAAGCGACGAGGAGAAGATCTGCGCGTAGCGGAAGCCGCTGCGCCCGTCGGGCAATCCGTCGTTGCGGTGCGTGATGCGATAGGCCAGCCGCGTCGAGCAGTAGGCGACGAGCCCGGCGACCACCGGTGAGAGCAGGGCGGGCAGCACGATCTTGCCGAGCAGCACGCTGTAGTCGATCGAGCCGACATCCCACGTGCCGACGATCGTCGCGCCGATGAGGCCGCCGAACAGCGCGTGGCTGGACGACGAAGGGATGCCCCACAGCCACGTCACCAGGTTCCAGGTGATGGCCCCGACGAGGCCCGCGAGCACCAGCGGGGGCGTGATCGCCACCGCGCCGCCCTCGCCCCTGATGAGGCCGCCCGAGATGGTCTGCGCCACCTCGGTCGAGAGGAACGCGCCGACCAGGTTCAGCACCGCGGCCAGAGCAACCGCCGTACGCGGTTTCAACGCTCCGGTCGCAATCGGCGTCGCCATCGCGTTCGCCGTGTCGTGGAATCCGTTCGTGAAATCGAAGAACAGGGCCAACGCGATCACGAGGACGACGATGAGCGTCAGATCCACGCGAAGACTTTCACTCGCACCATGGAACGCTATCGCAGGCGGGCACCGACAGGTCACCCATCGTTCACTCCGCGTTCAGCCCACGGGTTCCGCTAGCGTCGACGGCGTGACCGACGTCGACACGCTCTCGCCCGACCTGCTGCCCGAGGGCCTCGAGGTGCGGCACTCCCGGCCCTTGACCGGCGGCACCGCGAATCCGGTCTGGCGCTGCGAGCTCGCCGACGGGCGGGAGGTGGTCGTCAAGGTCGCGCGTGAGGACCAGCCGGACCTCAGCGAGATCGAGGCGGAGGGCCTCAGGGCGCTCAGCGAGCTGGGAGGCCTGCCGACACCGCGCGTGATCGCCTTCTCGCCACGCACGCTCATCCTCGAGGCGATCGGCGATGGCTCGCTGCCGCCGGATGACGGGGATTTCTGGGCGGATGCCGGGCGCGCGGTCGCCCGCCTGCACGCCGTGCGCAGTGAGCGCTTCGGCTGGGCCCGCGACGGGTGGCTGGGCCAGTACCGGCAGCAGAATGCGTGGGATGCCGACGGCCACCGCTTCTTCGCCGAGAAGCGCATCCTGAGCTTCCTCGACAAGCCGGGGGCGGAGGCGGCGCTCGACGCTGCCGACCGCGCCGGCCTCGAGCGCCTCTGCACCCGCCTGCCCGAGCTCGTCCCCGATACGGGCGCGGTGCTCACCCACGGCGACCTCTGGCGCAACAATCTGATCGCGGGACCCACGGCCGACGGGCACCACACCGAGCCGGTGTTCATCGACCCCGCCGTGAGCTACGCCTGGGCGGAGACCGATGTGTCGATGATGCTGCTCTCCGGTGCGAGCGTGCCCGAGAGCTTCTTCAGCGCGTATCAGGAGCTGCGGCCGCTCGATGCCGAGTGGCGCGAGCAGGCCCGCATCCTCAACCTGCGCGAGCTGCTGTCGATGATCGCGACCTTCGGCCACGGCGCCGGGAACGCGGAGCGCATCGCCGAGCTGCGCGCGATCGTGCGCCGTTACGCTTGACGGGTGACCGAAGCTCAGGCATCCGCGCACCCCAATGTCCTGTTCGTGTGCGTGCACAACGCCGGCCGATCGCAGATGGCCGCGGGCTTCCTCAACGCGATCGCCGGCGATCGCGTGAACGTGTTCTCGGCGGGCAGCGAGCCGGCCGATCGTCTCAACCCCGTCGCCGTCGCGGCCATGGCCGAGGTCGGAGTCGACATTGCGGCGAACGAGCCCAAGATCCTGACGACGGATGCCGTGCGCGAGTCCGACGTCGTGATCACGATGGGCTGCGGCGACACCTGCCCGATCTTCCCCGGCAAGCGCTATGAGGACTGGGAGCTCGACGACCCGGCCGGCCTGCCGATCGACCAGGTGCGCCCGATTCGCGACGAGATCAAGCGGCGCGTCGAGGCGCTCGTCGCCGAGCTGACCGCGTAGCGGCCCGGCCGGCGGCTCTTGACACCACTGCGAGGGCCGGGCCAGGTTGACCCTAGGGGGCCGCGCGAAGGCGTGCGGCTGTGAAGGGGTCATCATGGGTTCCGCATTCGGGTTCGATCGCCACGAACAGCGAGGGATGTCTCGCCGCACGCTCCTGGCCGCAGGGGTCGGCGCCGCAGCCGGTCTCGCCTTCGCCGGGGCAGGGGTCGCTGGCGTCGGGGCGACGCGTGCGTCTGCCGCGTCTCCGTGGTGGGCCAAGCTCTCGACCCGACAGCAGGTCGGCCAGCGCGTCATCTTCTCGTACCCGGGCGCGACTCCCCCGCAGGCTCTGTTCGATGCGATCGCCGCGGGCATCGTCGGCGGCGTCATCTTCTTCGGCGAGAACATCACGAGCCTCACGCAGATCGCCGGTGTCGTCGCCGACCTGCGGGCGGCCCAGGCCGACTCCCCCGTACGCGAGCCGCTGATCTTCACGACCGATCAGGAGGGCGGCTACATCCGCCGCCTCAAGGGACAGGAGCCGGTTCTCTCGGAGAAGAAGATCGGCCTCGCGGCTGACCCTGACGCCGCTGCGACGGCCGCGGGCGCCGGGGCGGCCGCCGCGTTGCGCGACGTCGGCATGAACCTCAACCTGGCGCCGGTGCTCGATGTGTTCCGCACGCCCGGCAACTTCGACGACCAGTGGGAGCGCTCCTACAGCTCGGACCCGCGGCTCGCCGGCCGTCTCGGCGCCGACTTCGTGCGCGCACAGCAGGGCGCAGGTGTCGCCGCCACGTCGAAGCACTTCCCAGGCCTCGGTGCCGCCACCGCCGCGCAGAACACCGACCTCGACACCGTCACGCTCACCCAGTCGCTCGACGAGCTGCGCAGTGTGGACGAGAGCGCGTTCGTGCCGGGCATCGCCGCGGGCGTGCAGCTCGTCATGACCTCGTGGGCCGTGTACCCGGCGATCGACCCCGTCTACCCGGCGGGCATCTCGCCGACCATCGTGCAGGGCGAGCTGCGCGAGCGCCTCGGGTTCACCGGGGTGACGATCACGGATGCCCTTGAGGCCGGCGCCCTCGCCCCGTTCGGCGACACCGGCACGCGCGCCCTGCTGTCTGCGCAGGCAGGCATGGACCTGCTGCTGTGCTCGGCGCGCGATCTGTCGCAGGGATTCGATGCGCTGGATGCCGTCACCGCGGCCGTCGACGACAAGAGTCTCAACCCCGGCCACTTCAAGCAGTCGCTCGCCCGGGTGCAGTCACTGCGCGCCTCGCTGTTCTGATTCCAAAGGACCGTATCGGAGAACTATCCGGTTCGGCCGGATCGGCGTAGCGTCGGAACCGTGACGATCTCACTCGGTTACCAGATCCCCAACTTCAC
This sequence comes from Gryllotalpicola daejeonensis, assembly GCF_039538145.1. Classification (NCBI taxonomy): domain Bacteria; kingdom Bacillati; phylum Actinomycetota; class Actinomycetes; order Micrococcales; family Microbacteriaceae; genus Gryllotalpicola; species Gryllotalpicola daejeonensis. The sequence goes on from NZ_BAABBV010000001.1 coordinate 1,411,675, forward strand.
CTACCCCGGCGGCGTCGAGACGCTCTTCGACACCGTCCTCGCCCAGGCTCGCGAGGCCGAGGGCAGCGGCTTCGACACCGTGCTCGTGATGGACCACTTCTATCAGCTGCCCGGAATCGGAACGCCCGACCAGCCGATGATGGAGGCATACTCCACGCTCGCCGCGCTCGCGGCATCCACCAGCACCATCCAGCTGTCCGCCCTCGTGACGGGCAACACCTATCGCAACCCGGCCCTGCTCGCAAAGACGGTGAGCACCCTCGACGTGATCAGCCACGGCCGCGCGATCCTCGGAATCGGCGCCGGCTGGTTCGAGCTCGAGCACGAGCAGCTCGGCTTCGACTTCGACACCTTCACCGAGCGCTTCGAGAAGCTCGACGAGGCGCTGCAGATCATCCACCCGATGCTGCGCGACGAGCGGCCCGAGTTCACGGGCAAGTGGTACCGCGTGCACGGTGCGATGAACGTTCCGCGCTTCCGCGACAGCATCCCGATCATGCTCGGCGGCCAGGGCGAGCGGAAGACCTTCCGGCTCGCGGCGCGCTTCGCCGACCACATGAACATCATCGCCCCGCTCGAGGAGCTGCCCCGCAAGGTGCAGGTGCTGCGCCAGCGGGCGGAGGAGATCGACCGCGACCCCGCCACGCTGCCGACCAGCTACCTCGTCAGCGTCGCACTGACCGAGAGCCAGGCCGAGGCGGACGCGGTTCTCGCCAAGCTGCCGGAGGAGCGCCGCGCCCGCGCCTTCGTCGGCACGGCCGAAGCGATCGCCGAGCGCGTGGCGAACGACATCCTCGGCGCCGGCGTCGACGGCGTCGTCGTGAACGCGCCGGTCAACGGTCACGTGCCCGGCGTCGTCACGGCGATCGGCGAGGCGCTCGCACCGCTCGTGAAGGGCTGAGCGCGGTGCGCGCGAACGCCCGTGCATGACGCGAGCCCCGGTCGGAATGGTCAGACCGGGGCTCGCGTGTTCATGGGCCTATCGGGCACGCGGCGGCTACCCCCTACCGACGGCCAACCCGATCAGGAATCCGATCAGCGCCGCGATGCCCGCCACCACGGCGACGGACTCGAGCGGGCGGTCCTGCACGGTGTTGATCGCCGTGTCGCGCACCTCGCTCGCCTGAGCGGCGGCCTGGTTCGCGCCCTGCGACAGATTGTGCCGCGCGTCGTCCAGCGCGCTGTTGACCGCGTGGGTTGCCGAGCTCGCCGCCTGCGACGCGTTCTTCCGGGTCTCGTCGACGACGTCATGGACCTTCTCGGTGGCCGAGTCGACCGCGCCTTCGGCCGTGCTCGACGCCTGGGCGATGCGGTCGCTTGCGGTGTCCGCAGCCTTGTCGACCGCGGCGTGCGCGCCCTCGCTCGCCTGCTTCACGCCCTTCTGTGCTGCCTCGTCATTCACTTCAGCCATATCGATCACTCCTCGTCTCGATGATGCAGTCGTGTCTTACAGGGACTTCGCGGCCTTCTCGGCGCGCTTGAGGGCCTGCTTCCTCGCCTTCTTGACGCGAGGGTCGTTCCAGAGGGCGTCGATGCCCGCCGAGATCTCGCGGTAGCGACCGCGGCCTGCCTTCGCCCCATAGGTGTAGGCGACGAACGCGAGGATGCCCAGCACGAGCAGGGTGAAGAACTTGCGCATGTGCTCCCCTTTCCTTCGGTACCTACCTTGGGTACCCGGGGAGGCCGTCGTCTACCGCTTGACGATGACGGATGCCTGGCAGTAGCCGCCTCGCCGGTGAGCGTGGGCCGTTCAGCGGCGCGAGAACGAGGTGGCCACCCCACCGAGACTGAAGTACCGGTTCAGGGCGAAGAAGAGCACGACCGGCAGCACGATGAAGACGAAGCTGATGGGGTCGCCCTTGGCCAGCGGGTAGTTCGCATTCGTGATGAGGATGTTCCCCGCGATCTGCCAGTCGCCCCAGGACAGCAGGAATACGAACAGTCCTGTCGAGATGACGGCGGGCACCGCGCTCGGCAGCACCACCCGAAAGAACGCGCCAACGACCGAGCAACCGTCTGTCCAGGCCGCCTCTTCGAGCTCGGTCGGCAGGCTCTGCACGAAGGCGGAGAACATCCACGTCGCGAACCCGAGCGCCATGGCGATGTGCCCGATCTGCACCGAGACGAACGTGTCGAGCAGCTGGATCCAGTAGAACATCATGAACATCGGCCACAGCAGCAGGAGCACGGGGAACGACTGCACGGTGAAGATCACGGCGCGGATGGCACCGAGCAGTTTCCCCCTGCCGCGCGCAATCGCGTAGCCGGCGGGCGCGGCGACGATGAGGCACACGACGATGGTGACGGATGCCAGCACCAGGCTGCGCTCCAGCATGGGCAGAGTCGACGCAGCGAAGCTCGCGGCGATGTTGGCGAAGAAGCCGGCGGCACTGCCACCCCCGAGCACGAACTGGTACAGAACCTCCTTCAGCGGGGTGAGCAGTATGACCGTGATCACAATGATCATCAGCAGCCGCCACCACCGGCCTTTGGCGGACCCGGACAGCCCCGTGAAACCCCCAACGCCGTCGGCAGCCACGGCCCAATCGGCACCAGGGCGCTGGGTTCGGCGATAGAGCACGACCGAGACGGCCACGAGGACGATCGTCATCAGCACGCCGGTCGCGGTGGCGTACCCGACGCCGGTGCCGAAGTGAGCGAAGTTGCCCCACTCCCACGCGAACAGGATCAGGGTTCGCGTCGCGCCTTGCGGGTCACCGCCTGTCAGCGCAGCGATGCTCTGGAAGTCGTTCAAGCAGAAGATCGCCATCAGAATCCATGCGACGTAGCTCGTCTTCGAGATCATCGGCAGCGTGATCCGGGTGAGGATCTTCCAGCGCCCGGCTCCGTCGACCTGCGCCGCCTCGTAGGCGCTGCCATCCACGGATGCGAGCGCCGAGGACATCATCAACAGCATGAACGGATAGCTCTGCCACACCCGGCAGGCGCAGACGACGATCTGTGCGAACAGTGGGTGGGCGAGCACATCCGGATGCGTATCGCCCAATGCCCGCAGCACGAGCAGCACCGGTGAGCCCTTGTCGTTCATCAGCCAGTTCCACCCGAACCCGAGCGAGATGATGTTCGGCACGATCCACGGCAGCATGAGCAGCGCGCGCCAGACGCCGGCGAGCGGAACGCGGGTGCGCAGAAGCAGCGCGAGAGCGAGCCCGAGCGCCCACCCGCCGAAGACCCCGCACGCGACGTAGACGGCCGTGAAGAGCACCGCCCGCCAGAACTCGCTGAAGGTCAGCAAGTAGGCGTAGTTGCGCAGCCCGACGAACGGTGCCGCGCCGATCAGGTCGCCGTGGTTGAGCGATTCCCACACGGCCGAACCGAGCGGGTAGATGTTCAGCACGAGCACCAGCACCGCGCACGGAACAGCCAGAAGCAGCAGGGTGCGGTTCAGGCGGGAAGCGCCGCGCCGCGCGATCTGGACCGACACCCGGCACTCCACTCTCTCGTTGCCGAGTCATGTATAGCGGTCGAGAGATGCTCAGGGCAACAGATTTTGAGACAACGAGAAAGCCCCGGCCAGAACTGCTTCTGACCGGGGCGTTTGGTGGATCCTAGGGGATTCGAACCCCTGACCTTCTCATTGCGAACGAGACGCGCTACCAACTGCGCCAAGGACCCAAGTGCCTAAAAAGACTATCACGGCGCGAGCCGCGGTCTTGACCAGCGGGCGCTCGGCTAGACCGCGCGACGGCGGCGCAGCGCCTCGTCGAGGTTCATCGCAGGGCCCTGCGCGTCGCCGATGATGCCCATGCGCGCGTAGCGGGAATCAGGGGCCGGGGATGCCTGTGCCGCAGGCGCCTCGCGGTCTCCATTCGGCTTCGCCGCGTCGACCGGCGAAGCGGCGGTAGCCGCCGAGGCCTTCGCGACAGGCACCGGGGAGTCGTTCGCGGCGAGGTGGCCGCCGAGCACACCGGAGCGCCCGGCCGCAGCTGCGGGCTTCGACGGCACGAGCTTGGCGATGCGCGGCCCGCGGGCGGCGGCGAGCTCTGCCGCGCGCTCCTCGATCTCGGCACGAGCGGCCGCACGGCGCAGCTCGGCGGCGGCCGACACCGACGCCATCGTGGCCGCGGCGACGGTGCCGCGCGAGAGGTGCAGGGGCCGCGGCAACGGCTGCGGCGTCCACGGCACGGACTCGACGTACTCGATCTCGTCGGCCTGCTCGGCCGGGGCTTCGAACTCAGCGTGGTCGTACAGCGCTCCACCGCCCGCGGCAGCGCGCGTCAGCGAGCGGGTCGCTCGGCGGGCATCCGTCACTCGCTTGGAAAGCCGCGCCAGCGCGGCCAGCGCGCCCACGAACAGCACGGCACCCACCGCGAGCGGCACGATCGACCAGCCCATGATGACGCCGACGGCGAGCGACAGGATGCCGACAAGCAGCGCGCACGTCGACAGGATGCGCCCGCGGCGAATCCCCTTGGCGACGTTCGCCGGCAGCACGGCGCCGGCCGCGCGGGCCTTGCGCTCGGCGGCCTCCATGCGCTCGCGGGTCGCGGCCATGCGGGCGCGCGCCTCGGCGGCGGCCCACGCGCGTGCCTGCGCGGCAGCCTGTGCCTCGGCGCGAGCCTGCGCCTCTGCGTCCGCCTTCTTCTCGGCCAGCAGCTGTGCTTCGGCGCGGGCTGCGATGGCGGCGCGTTCCTTCGCCTCGGCGATGGCGCGCTGCTGAACCTTGCGGAGCGCCTTCTGCGTCTCCGCGATGTCGCGTGCGGTGGCCTCCACGTGGATCTCCTCCGGAACCTCGGCTGCCTCAGCGAGGATGCGCAGCGTCTGCTGCAACCGGACGGCATTGCGCTCGGTTGCCATGTATTCGCGGCGTCGCAGCCACGTCGGTATCAGGTAGGCGAGCCACAGCGCCGCGGCGAGCGCCACGACGACGCCACCTCCGAGCAGGTTCCCGTCCGCCATGGGGCGATGGTATGGGCGATCTCGGGGCCGATCGGGGAAATTACACGCGTGTCATTCGACGGGGTGCGCTACTTGATCACAGGAAGTTGCTGCTGCGCGGCCAACACGTCAGCCTCGGGGCGCGTCGCGGCGAACTCCGGAACGGCGCCGTCCTTCCAGCGCCGCAGCACGCCCTGGCGCACCTCTTCCACCACGAGCGCGAAGCAGAAGTGGTCGCGCCAGTCGCCGTTGATGTGGATGTAGCGGCGCCGCAGCCCCTCGTACCGGAATCCCAGCTTCTCGACGACGCGCAGCGAGGGCTTGTTCTCGGGTCGGATGCAGATCTCGATGCGGTGCAGGCCCAGCTGGAAGAAGCAGTAGTCGGTGACGAGTGCGACCGAGATCGGGGTGATGTTCTTGCCGGCGAAGCGCTCGGAGACCCAGTAGCCGATCGTCGCGCTCGACAGCGAGCCGTAGGTGACCGACGAGACGTTGAGCTGGCCGGCCAGCTGCCCCTCGTACTCCATGAGGAACGGCAGGCCGTGACCGGCGCGCGCGTTCGAGAGCAGGGCGCGAATGCTCGATCGGGTGTCGAACCCCGCCGGGCCGTGCGGGTTCGTGGCCTCCCACTGCCGCAGCCAGCCGCGGTTGTCGAGCAGCTCGCGCTCGAGAGACCTCGCGTCGCGCACGCGGACAGGGCGCACCGTGATCGGGCCGTCCGTCAGCGTCGGCAGAAACAAGGCCATGCGGATCAGAGTATCCGCAGAGCAGGTCTCCATTCACTCGCTATGCGCGTGAGCCGACAAACAGAGCCTCGCTTCGCTCGTGAGTCGACCAGCGAGCGCCGCTGGTCGACTCGGCGAAGCCGAATGGAGACCTAGGCGCCGTGGATGATCGGAATCGCCCCGGTGTTCGGGTTCGGCAGCACCTCGCTCGCGGGAATCTGCTCGGGCAGGCTCGACGCGTACTCGATCAGCCAGTGGCGGAAGTCGGGGCCGAGGTCTTCGCGATCGGCGGCGATGCGCACGATCGACTTGAGGTAGTCGAGCCGGTCGCCCGTGTCGTAGCGGCGGCCGCGGAAGACGACGCCGTACACGCCGCCCATCCAACCGGGGCCTTCTGCCATCGTCTGCAGCGCGTCGGTCAGCTGGATCTCGCCGCCCTTGCCCGGCGCCGTGTGCTCGAGGATGTTGAAGATCTCGGGACGCAGCACGTAGCGGCCGATGATCGCGTAGTTGCTCGGGGCGTCTTCGGCCTTCGGCTTCTCGACGAGGCCGGTGATCTTGACCACGTCGGGGTCGTCGGTGGTCTCGACGGCCGCGGCGCCGTAGAGGTGGATCTGGCTCGGGTCGACCTCGAGCAGCGCGACGACCGTGGTGTGCTGCGTCTCGGCGACGTCGAGCATCTTCGTCAGCAGCGGGTCGCGCTGGTCGATGATGTCGTCACCGAGCAGCACCGCGAAGGACTCGTTGCCGACGTGCGGGCGGGCGCGCAGCACCGCGTGGCCGAGACCCTTCGGGTCGCCCTGGCGCACGTAGTGCATGTCGGCGAGCTCGGTCGAGAAGTTGACCTTGCGCAGCTTGTCGGTGTCGCCCTTCTTCTCGAGGGATGCTTCGAGCTCGGCCGCGCGGTCGAAGTGGTTCTCGAGGGCGTTCTTGTTGCGACCGGTGACGAGCAGGACGTCGTGCAGACCGGAGTCCACCGCCTCTTGGACCACGTACTGGATGGCCGGGGTGTCCACCACCGGCAGCATCTCCTTCGGCATCGCCTTCGTCGCGGGCAGGAATCGGGTTCCGAGACCTGCGGCGGGAATGACGGCTTTCGTGATCGATGACTTCGCCATGGCTCTCAGCGTACAGATCGGCACTCCCTAAAATGTCGCCATGTCCGGTGACGAGATCGCAAACCAGAAGCGCGCGCTGCGCGCCGAACTGCGGGAACGCCGCCGGAACAAGCCGTTCGTCACGGTCGAACGCGAGAGTGAGCAGCTCACGGAGCGACTTAAGTCCCTCGTCGGGGGCTTGCGCGCGACATCCCTCTCTGCATATTTGTCGTCACCCACCGAGCCGAACACGCGGCCGTTTCTGAACTGGGCGCGCGCGGCGGGCATCCGCACGCTGCTGCCCATCTCGCGCGTCGACGGGCTGCTCGACTGGACGACCGGCGACGGTGAATCCGAGGCGATCAACGCGCTCGGCGTGCCGGAGGCGGTCGGCGAGCTGCTCGGGCCGATGGCGATCGACGAGGTCGACCTCATCCTGGTGCCGGCGGCCTCGGTGGACGAATCCGGCATGCGCCTCGGCTGGGGCAAGGGCTATTTCGACAAGATGCTCGGCAGCATGGGAAAATGTCCCCCGGTATTTGCCGTGCTGTTCGACGACGAACTGGTTGACGAGGTACCCCGCGAGCGGCACGACGAGCCAGTCGACGGGGTGGTGACCCCGAGCCGCATCGTGCCGCTGTCGAAGCGCGCGAAGGGTCTGGGGCTTCCCGAGCTCTGACCGGCGGTCGTCGCGAGCGGCGCGGCTCGAGAACGCGAGGAACCATGCCCACCTACTCCTATAAGTGCACAGAATGCGGCCACGCCTTCGACATCGTGCAGTCGATCAGCGACAGTTCGCTCACCGCATGCCCGAACTGCGGCGGCGCCCTGCGCAAGGTCTTCGGACTGACCGGCGTGACCTTCAACGGCAGCGGCTTCTACCGCACCGACTCGCGCAGCGGCTCTGCGGGCGACGCGCCGAAGTCCTCCTCGGGCAGCGCGTCCTCCGGTGGCTCGGGCTCGTCGGGGTCCTAATATGCAGGTGAACGCCCCGGACTCACGGCGGGCGCAGGCAGTTCGCGAAGGGAGCAAAGTGCTCAAGGGCTTCAGAGACTTCATCATGCGCGGCAACGTCATCGACCTTGCCGTCGCGGTCGTCATCGGTGCAGCGTTCACGGCTGTCGTGACCGCCATCGTCACCGGCATCATCAACCCGCTGATCAGCGCGGTCTTCAATGCGAAGAGCCTCGACAACGCGCTCAAGGTCGGCATCCCCACCATCGGCGGAGAGAAGTCGTTCCTGCTGTTCGGCTCGGTCATCGGCGCGATCATCAGCTTCCTGGCGGTCGCTGCTGTCGTGTACTTCGTGATGGTCCTGCCGATGAACCACTTCAAGGACCGGCTGGATGCCCGCAAGAAGGCCGGCCAGCCCGACGAGCCGCCGGCACCGACCGACGTCGAGCTGCTCGCCGAGATCCGCGACCTGCTGAAGGCGCAGGCCGCAGCCGGTCAGACGCCGAGCATCCCGCCGCAGTCGCTGCCGCCGCAGGCGTAGCCGCCGCCCGAGCCAGTGCGGCCCTGTCGCCGCTGACTGATCCACGCGACCTCGCCGCGACCCCGGGGGCAGCGCGTCATAGCGACGCGGCGTGACCTGTCGACCGTGCCCTCGCGCTCACCAGTGCGGGGGCACGTCGCGTTCACGCGGCGTGACCTGTCGACCGTGCCCTCGCGCTCACCAGTGCGGGGGCACGTCGCGTTTGAGCCGCTCGTCGTTCGAGGTGCTGTCGCTGCGCTCTGCGCGATCTTCAGGTGCGTCGACACGCTTCGGCAGTGCGGGCGCAGGGTCGGAGCCGGGCGCGGGCGGCGTCGTCACCCGACGATGGGTGCGCGGCCGCGGCATCCGTTCTTCGTCCTCGCTCACGTCTTCAATTCTCCCCCGCGGACGCCGGCGCCTGCGAACCTGCACGCCACAGCAGCGCCGCGGCCGCGACAGTACTCAGGGCAGGTCGAGCGGGGTCGTCTCGGCGTTCTGAGGCGGGGCGGCGCCGATCAGGCGGGCGACACGGGCCGCGATCGCCTCGGGGTCGGCGAACAGCTCGAAGCTGTGCACGCGCAGGTAGTGCCAGCCGAGGCGGCGCAGCAGCTCGGGTCGCAGGCGCAGCGACTCGCGCAGCGAGCCGTGGCCGACGATCTGGTCGGTCTCGACAACGACGGCCTTGCCCTGGTACGACGCCACCAGCGGCAGCGCGCCGCGATAGCCGAGCCGCACCGACAGCCCGCGGCGCTCGAGGCGCGTGCGCAGGTCGACGAGCAACGGCTCGGTCGTCTCGGGTGCGTCGGGCAGCGAGGCATCCATATCGGCGGCCTCGCCCAGCACGTGCGACAGCGCGACCACGCCGTGCGGCAGGCGGGTGTCGTCGACGTCGTCGGGGCGGAAGCACGAGACGATGTCCATCGACCGGCGAGCGCGGGTGAGCCCGACGGCCAGCAGCCGCTCGCCGCCCGGTGCCGCAAGCGGCCCGAAGTTCGACAGCAGGCGCCCGTGCGGGGTGCGGCCGTAGCCGACCGAGAAGATCACGCGGTCGCGGCTCTGCGCGGTGGCCTGCTCGAGCGTGACGACCGTGAACGGCTCCGCCCGGTCGGCGAGCACGAAGTCGGAGAGCTGCTGGTTCGCCTGGAACGCGCGGATCACGGCCTGATTCACGCGCACGGCGTGGCGGCTCGACGCGGTGATCACCATGAGCGACTCACGTGGCCGGTGAACCGCGTGGTCGATCACGAGCTCGACGACCTTCGCCACCTCGGCGTCGACGGACTCGACGGCCCCGGTCTCAGGGTCGGGAAGGCCGAAGCCCTCCTTCACGACGTGCAGGTTGAGGGAGCCGTGGCCGAGATAGGTGCCGGCCCACGGCAGCGTCTCGATCTTTCCGCCGTAGAAGCGCCGGTTCACGAGCTCGGCGAGGTCGTCGCCGCCGGCGCGGTACGAGCGGGTGAGCGTGAAGACCGGCAGTAGCTCGGAGAGCTGGGCGAGGGTCGAGCTCGCGTGCAGCGCGTCGACGTCGTGGGCGACGACGGGGCTCGCGGCGGCATCCTCACGCACCGCGGTCTCGAACGGCGACGGGGTCTGCGTCACCGGGTCGCCGAACGCGACCAGCTGACGCGCGCGGCGGATGGCGCCGATGTTCTCGGGCAGGGTGCAGGCGCCGGCATCCACGAGGAACACGGCGTCGAAATCGAGGGATTCCGGAAGCTTGCCGACCTCGTAGGGCGAGACCAGCCACACCGGCGCGAGCACGCGCGACAGGCGCGGCGCTGCGTTGGTGATCGCGGCGGGCGTCGCCCGATCTGCCCGCAGCAGCTGCTTGAGGGCGCTCGCCTCGTCAGGGTTGTCGACGACGCCGATGCGCCAGGCCTCGGCGAGCTGCCAGGCGAGGTTGCGGCCCTGCGCGCCGGCGTGCGCCTCGTCGACGAGCCGGAAGTCCGCCTCCAGACGGTCGAGCACGCTGGTGTTGCCGCCGAGCAGCGCCTTCTCGTTGGTCAGCAGGTGCTCGAGCACCGACTGCCACCAGGCGAGCTCGAGCTCGGCCGAGATCTGGGATTCCTCGACGTGCCGGCTCGACAGGTCGGCGAGCAGCGGGTCGAGGTTGACCTCGCGCAGCTGGGCGACGAGCTGCGTGCGCTCCTGCAGGTTCGCGAGCACCTCGCTGTCGGCGGCGAGGCCGGAGATCTGGTAGCTGAGCTGCGCGAGCGGCAGCGCCGTGAGCGAGGCCGGCGTGCCTGCGCGGGCGAGTGGGCCGTCGAGGCTGGCGAGGTCTGAGGCCACGCGCTGGTAGGCCACCTGCACATCGGCGATGCCGACGGGGACGGCGGGCGGAGCGCCCGCCTCGGCGAAGCGGTTCCACAGGGTGCGCTGCTGCTGGATCTTGAGCAGGCTCTCGTGCAGGTCCGAGACGTGCACGCCGGGGCGCACGTACTCGAGGGCGAGCTTCCGCAGGCGCCGGCGGTCGCCGCCCGTCATGCCGACGTCGCGACGGCCGGAGACGGCGGTGATCAGCTCGGTCAGCGGCCTGTCGAAGACGCTCGGCTGGAAGCGGTCGAGGGTCTCGCGCAGATCGGCGAGCAGCCGCAGGTAGACGCCGAGCTCTGCGATGTTCTCGAACGGGCGCAGCTTGGTCGTCGCGATCAGCTTCTGGGCGCGGTCGATGAGGCGGGGAAGCTCGATGGCGTTGAGCTTCTTCGCGAGCTCGTGGGCGGCCTCGGCGTCAGCGGGCGTGTGGAACTGGGCGCCGTACCACGGGGAATCCCCCGGCCCGTACTTGAACTCACCGAGGCGAGCCGCCTTGATCAGCGTCTGCGCGGCTTCCTTGCGGCTGTTCGCGATGGCGACCAGCGACTCGTAGTCGAGGCGCGCGGTCGTCGACGGAGGCGTGGGCAGCAGGGCGAGGTTCGCGACCTCTTCGAGCGCGTCGAGCACGCTCACGCCGAGGGCCGGATGCTTGCTCGTGAGCGCCCCGCGGTAATCGAGCAGCACCTTCCGCAGCCGCACGAGCGCATCGTCGACATCGGCCGTGCGCGCCTGCTCGGCCTTCTCGTTCCGGCTGATCGACGAGATGAGGTCGCGGCGCAGCGTCTCGGGTCGCACGGCGACGCCGCCGAGCCCGACGTGCGCGAGTCGGGTGGCGATGCCGTCGAAACTCGAGCGGCGCGGGCTGGCGACGAGCACGCGCTTGTTCTGGGCGACGAGCGCGCCGAGCGCGTTCACGATCGTCTGCGTGCCGCCGGTGCCCGGCAGCGTCTTCACGATGAGCGAGTTGCCCGCAGCGATCTGCGCGACGACCGCGTCCTGCTCTTCGTCGGCGTCGAGCAGCAGGTTGTCGACGGCGGGGGGCCGTGCGTCCTGGCTGACGATCCGGGCAGGGTTGTACGCGGTCTCGACCTGGTGGTGCGCAGCCTGGTTGCCGGCCAGCGCGTCGAGCACAGGGTGGCTGAGTCGTGCAGCGTCGGCCGTCATCACGCCAGACACGTCTGCGAAGCTCGAGACGACGAGGCGCGGCTGCACCTGGAACCACGGCAGCTGCGCCGTGAGCTCACGCAGTCGGTCGATGACGGGCTGCGGCTTGAACGCCCCGCCGCCCGCGACGGCGAGGCCCACGAGCTCATCGGGGTTGAGTCGGATGCCGAACTGCTCGCCGAGCGCGCGAGCGAGCTCGGGGTTGAGGAACGGCTTCCCGCGCAGCTTCAGCTCGAAGTCGCGGCCGTAGCGGCGGATCGCGAGCGGCCGCAGCAGCACGGGCGCGAGGAACTCGTCGAGGCCGTTGCGCCAGGCTGCCAGCCCGATGGCGAGGTGCGCGGCGTCGATGCCGCGCACGCTGCGCAGCTCGACGCTCTTCTCGGTGATGGCGCCGGCGGCGAGACGCGCGTTGCGCTGGGCGATGTCGTCACGAATCAGGCTCGACAGCAGCGTGCGCTCGCCCGTGATGAAGGTCGGCATGCCACCGGGGTGGGCGGAGCCGAGGTCGATGCGCGTGCGCGGCTCGTCGCGGAAGTGCAGCAGCGGCGAGCGGCCGCCGATGTTGGCGAGTTCCTCGCGCCATTTCGACCACGCGTGCTCGGCCACATTGCCGACCTGCACATTCGGGTCGCCCGTCGTCAGCTGGTGCGGAGTCGCGCGCTGCTGCGCGGGCGGATTGAGGGCGTGGTCGGGTGCCGAATCGGCCATCGCGCCGTCCGGCGCGGTCTTCCTCTCGATACCCCACACGCGGCCCACCCTAGGGCGCGTCGCCGGGGATTCCCGGGATTTCCCGCTGAGTTTCGCGGCTTTCGAGGTCGGCAGCGGCCTCAGCGGCCGCCGAGTTCCGCGATCATCGCGTCGAGGGCACGGGCGAGCGCGGATGCCGGAACGTGGCCGTACCCGAGCACGAATCCCCGCGCGTCAAGCCCGCTGCCCGTGACGACATAGTCGCGCAGCGGCGCGACCACGACACCACGGCGGCGGATTCCCGCCACGACGGCTTCCTCGTCACGCGTGCCTTCCCACTCGACGGTCGCGTGCAGGCCGCCGGCGAGGGCGCTCACGTGCACGCCCGAGAGCCCGGCGAAGGCATCCGCCACCATCGCTCGCTTGTGCGTGTAGTCGCGCCGCAGCCGCGCGACGTGTCGGCGCAGCGCGCCGCTCGACATCAGCCAGGCGATCGCGTGCTGCGTGGGGCTCGCGACGACGGCGCCGCGGTCGACCCGAGCACTGCGGACCCGGTCGGCGGTGGCTCCTGCCTCTGGAAGAACGAGGTAGCCGCAGCGCAGCTGGGGGTTGAGCACCTTCGAGAAGCTGCCGATGTGCAGCACCACCCCCGCGGTGTCGATCGCGGCCAGCGCCGGCAATGGAGCGCCGTGATGGCGGAACTCGCTGTCGTAGTCGTCCTCGATGACGACCACTCCCTCGCCCGCGGCCCAGGCGAGCAGCTCGTGCCTGCGGCCGATCGGCATGACCGCGCCCATCGGGTACTGGTGACTCGGCGTCACCGACACCGCCGCGAGCGGTGCGCGAGCGTGCGCAGCGCGCAGTCGATCGAGCCGCAGGCCGTGCTCGTCGAGTTCGATGGGTACGAGCTCGGCGCCTGCGCCGGCCAGCGCGCCGCGCCCGCTGCGGTAGCCGGGGTTCTCGACCGCCACGCGAGGCGCAGGGCCGAGCGCTTCGGCGACGAGCGACAGGGCCTCTGCCGTGCCGGCCGTCACGACAACGCGATCGACCGGCGGTGCGAAGCCCCGGCTGAAGCCCAGCTGCTTCGCGATCTCGGCGCGCAGCTCGGGCTCGCCGAGACGGTCGGGGTACGCGTCGCGCAGCGGGACCGCCGCCGCGTGCCGCCAGGCGGAGCGCCAGTCGCGCTCGGCGATCGCGGTCACCGCGGGCACCCCGGGCGTGAGGTCGATCACGCGGGGCGGGCTCGGCGCCGGCTTCTCGGCGCGGAGCGGGGGCGCAGACGTGAGCGGCGCCGCCAGCCCTGCGAGGGTCGCCGCGACGCGAGTCGGTGCCCCGTGACGGGTCGTGAGGTAGCCCTCGCCGTCGAGCTGTTCGAACGCCGCGACGACGGTGCCCCGAGCGACACCGAGCTGCGCGGCGAGCGCACGCGTCGACGGCAGCGGATCGCCCTCGCGCAGCCGCCCGTCATGGATCATTGCGCGCACCGATTCCGCCACGCGGGCGCTCTTGCTCAGCTCAGGCATAACTGGTCCAGTCGATTCTGTTTCAAGTGGACTCAACCGTAGACCAGTTGGATGCCTAGCGTGAGGGCATGACGGATGCCTCCCCCAGCCTTACGGTGCGGCGCAAGCGCGAGCGCCAGAGCTACGACCCGGGCGTTCTCGCCCAGATCCTCGCCGAGGGGCACATCGCGCACGTCGGCATGGTGCGCGATGGTCTGCCGATCGTGCTCCCCTATCTCTACGCGGTGGGCGACCTCGGCGACGGCCTCGGCGAGCAGCTGTTCCTGCACGGCTCGACCGGGGGCGGCCTGTTCCTCGACGCCGGCGCCGACGGGGTTCCGGTGTCGGCGACGATCACGCACCTCGACGGCCTCGTCTACGCGCGGTCGCTCAACGACAGCTCGGCCAACTACCGCAGCGCGATGATCTTCGGGCGCGCGACGCTCGTGCCGCTCGAGCAGCGCCTCGAGGCGCTCTGGATCGTCGGCGACCACCTCATGCCCGGCCGCCGCGCCGGCATCCGCGAGATCACGCCGAAAGAGCTCGCCGCGACGACAGTGCTGCGCCTGCCACTCGACCGGGTGAGCGTCAAGGTGCGCTTCCAGGGCGTCGGCGAGGCCGTCGACGACGGCGAGGACCACGGCGTGTGGGCCGGCGTGCTGCCGCTGTCGGTGCAGGCGGGCGCTCCCATCACGGGAGCGGTGACGGATGCCGGCGTGCCGGTTCCCGCCCACGTGACCGACCTCGCCGCCACGCTCGCGGCCCGTGCGGCCGAGCACCGCGAGGCGCTCGTCGCAAAACTCGGCAGTGCCGTGCGCGGCTGACCCGGGGGCGTTCCGGCGTCAGATGTTCCCGTTCGGCGCACGTGCGGGCCGATACAGCGGTCACACGTGCGCCGAACGGACGCACCTGGCCGCTGCTCAGCCCTTGACTGCCTTGAGCAACGCGTCGCCGTCGGGGACGCCCAGCCCGGTGCACGCGTCCCAGCCCGGCGCGGCCGAGTAGGCGCCGTTCTTGCCGGACGTGATGTCGCGGAAGCCGGCCGGCGACGTGCCCTTCGCCGCGTCCGCATACAGGAGCCTCTGCGCGAGCCCCATCGGCGACCCGGTGGCCTGCACGAGCCGCGCGACCAGCGCCGCCCACAGCGGCGCGACCGCACTGGTGCCGCCGATCACCGTGTCCTTTCCATCGACGCGCACCTGATAGCCGGTCGCAGGGTCGGCGACTGCCGCGACGTCGGGCACCCCGCGCCCCGATCGACCGCCCGCGGCTCCCGGGACGTCGACGGGCTGCTGCCAGTCGGGCAGCTCGAAGGCGTCGCTGACGCCGCCGCCGGTGGCGCCCCCGCCGCTGCCGCCGTTCCAGACCGTTTCGGCGGCCACCTTGCCCGCCGAATCGAGCTCGAGCCGGGTGCCGCCGCAGGCGAGCACATGGGGGCTCGAGGCGGGGAAGTCGACGTGTGGCTTGCCGTCGCTCTGCCGATCGCTCGAACCGTCGTCACCTGCGGCCACGGTCACGGTGACACCGAGCGCGACGGCATCGGCGAAGGCCTCGTCCATCGACTGGCGCGCCTGGGCCGTCCACTGGTCCTCGCTCTGGCCCCAGCTGATGCTGATCGCGTCGGGCGTCGGCGTCGCATGCGCGGCCTGAGCGACGGCGTCGACGAAGCCGGCGTCGGTGTTCGGCGCGAAATAGACGACGATCGACGCGCCTGGCGCGAGGCCGCCGACGACCTCGATGTCGAGCGCGACCTCGCCGTCGGCGCCGTTCGGGTCGCCGCCCGGCTGGTTCTGCGCGCCGTCGACACCGACGGCCGTCACCTTCGGCGCCGGCACCCCGATGTTCTGGAAGTAGGTGGCCAGATCGGATGCCTCGTAGCCGCCGCCCAGCTCGATGATCGCCACCGTGCGCCCGCTTCCGTCAGTGCCTTCCGGGAAGTTGTAGACGTCGCCGAGCTGCACCGGCGTGTAGCTGCTCGAGACCGCGTGCGGCAGCACCGCCCGGAAGTTCGCGCGCGCCTGCGGCCGCGAGTCCAGACCGAGCACCGCGGTGACAACGCCGGAGAGCGGCTCGGGCAGCGACAGCTCGCCCGTGCGGTGCCAATGCGCCACGCGGCCGCCCGCCGGCGCCTCGCTCTCGGCCCACTCGAGGCTCGTGCCGAACGCCGTCTGCAGCGCCTCGACCGTGCCGGCGACGCGCAGCCGCCGGCTGGCCGGGTCGGCCGAGAGCACCTCGATGCCCTGACCTGCGAGCTCGGCCGTGACGCGCTGCACATCCGCCGGGTCCGCGCCGTATTTCTCGGTCAGCTCGTCGCGCGAGATCGGCGCCCCCCGAACCACCGACTCGGGCAGCTCTGCCCTGCGGCGCAGCACGAGAGTGGCCTCGATGCGTGCCTCGGCGCCTGCAGGCGGCTGGACCGACTGTGCTGCCGCGGCCGGCGGCCGCTCGCTGCCGGGAAGCGGGGCGCGCCCCGCGGGGGTGACATTCGTGGGCTGGTCGGATGAGTTCGTCATGACCCATTGCCTACCAGCGACCGCCGACACGCACACCCCCACACGGGGCACGCCAGGCGAAACACTCAGGAACTACGGCAGCTTCACCGCGAGGTTGAGGATGCGGGTGTGCTGCTGCGCGCTGTTGTTGTCGTCGCTGATGAGCGAGACGCCATAGCGCCCGCCGCGAAGCCGGCCGGTCACCGCCATGCCCTCGAAGTTGTCGAGCAGCGGGTTCTGCTGGAACTCGAGCGCGGGCGCGCCGAGCGTCGGGCAGGACGCGAGCTCGGCGAGCGCGGTCTTCTTCACGGCGAGACGCGGCGAGGCATCCCCCAGGTTCGCAACGCGCGACACGTCGGCGGCCTTCGACAGGCCCTTCACGGCGAACAGGCTGACCTCGTTGCCCACGGTGGCGGTCCACGCCGCCTCTTCAACGATGACGGCGTCGTTCGAGTAGGCGGTCACCTCGGGGATGCGCATGCCGGTGTCCGTCTTGTACTCGAGCTGCTTCGCGAGCGTCCACTGCCCGTGGCGCCCCTGCGTGTAGACGAGCAGGCGGTGCGAGGTCGCGTCGCCGCTCGACGACACATCGCCCGAAAGCGCCCCCTCCATCGCGGCGATGATCGTCTTCCCGTTCGGCGTGACGGTCAGCCCCTCGAGTGTGGCGTTCGCGGTCGCCTCGCCTGCCGCGGTGGACCCCGTCACCGCGAAGCGCGCGGGCACCGGCAGCGACGCCTTCTGAACGCCGTCGCGGCCGAAGATGCGGATCGAGGGCTCGGTCTCAGAGCTCACGACATACGAGCCGTCAGGCAGAACGGCGAGGCCTTCGTCGTCGGCGGCGTTCGGATCGGTGGCGATGTTGCCGCCGTCGTACGGCGTCCCGTCGGCCTTCTTGAGCACGAGCGGCGCGTGGGTCACGGTCGGGTTCGAGAGGTTGCGGTACGACCAGACGTACTCGGGGGTCGTGCCGTTGTTGTCGAGCGCGGACACCCAGGCGCGCTGGCGCTGGTCCCACGCGATCGACGAAAGGCCGCTGACCTCGGCGCCGAACGCGACCTTCTTGTCGAGTGCGTCGCTGTAGCTCACTGCGTCGACGGTGGCCGAGCATGCGCTCGGGTCCGGCGCCGGAGCCGGGTGCGGGTGACCGGCGCTGTGGGAGGGCGAGGCGAATGCGGGCTGGGCGATGAGCAGGGCGACGGATGCCGCGAGCGCAGCACCCGCGAACACGAACTTCGTGCGCATGTTCCTTCTTCCGGGTCGGGGACGGCTTCGGTCGAGCCGCCGCACCCCCATCCTGGTGACACCAGGTGAACCACGGGTAGCCTCCGCGGGTAATCACGCGGCGGCGGGCGACACCAGCTCTGCGACGACCAGCGCCGTCAGGTCCACCGACACGGTGGGCGGCAGTCCCAGCGACGCGGGCCCCACGCCCAGCGCCGCCTGCGCGGCATCCGTCTGTCTCATCTCCTCACCCCCTCAGCACTGCTTATGGGGGCAAAGCTATGGGGCGGAGAACCCCGCCGTCGCGCCCTGCGGGCCAAGTTCATCCCTTGGGATGAGGCGGCGCCTCGAATACGGACTCGACGTCATTCTGAGGTGCTATTGAACGCACCTCCTCAGTACTCGATGAGGAGATCAGCGCCGAGCCCACTCGGGCGCATGCTCCGGCCGGATGCCAACCCCGATCAGCCGCGCCAGAACGCCGCTGAGCGCGGGCACCGCGCGGAAGGCGAGCCGCACGGCGCGAGGCGGCCGGATGCCGCCGCCGTCGCGCACCGCGCGGGCAGCAGAACTCGATGCAGCACGCCCTGCACGCCCTGGGTCACCGCCGCCGGAAGCATCCGCCGGCGCTGAATCGCGCGCAACTCACGAGCGCCGACGCGTCCGGCAGCGAGCGGCCCAGCGAGCACGCGCGCCGCGGCGACGCCGTCCTGCACGGCGAGGTTCACCCCGACACCGCCGACGGGCGACATCGCATGCGCCGAATCGCCGATGCACAGCAGCCCGTGGGCGAACCACCGCGTCAGGCGGCTCACGCGCACGTTCAGCAGCTTGACGTCGTCGAGCGTCAGTCGCGCCGCACCCTCGGCGAGCTGGGGCAGCGCTTCGGCGATGGCGGCGCACAGAGGCTCCGCTCCGAGTGCGCGCAGGGAGGCATCCGCGCCCTTCATGATCGGGTTCGCGATCTGCACATAACCTTCGCGCGGGAT
This sequence comes from Gryllotalpicola daejeonensis, assembly GCF_039538145.1. Taxonomy (NCBI): domain Bacteria; kingdom Bacillati; phylum Actinomycetota; class Actinomycetes; order Micrococcales; family Microbacteriaceae; genus Gryllotalpicola; species Gryllotalpicola daejeonensis. The sequence goes on from NZ_BAABBV010000001.1 coordinate 1,430,238, forward strand.
GACGATGAACTGCCGCCCGCCGCCCGAGATCGGAAGCACCTGATCGGTGATGGTCGCCGCCGTCGGCACGCGGAACCACCACACGTCGAACGGCACCGGCAGCTCGCGCACCGGCAACTTGGCACGGCGCGGCGCGAGCGAATCGCGGCCGTCTGCGGCGATCGTGAGCGGCGCACGCAGCTCGTGGTCGCCGTCCGGCGCCCGGTAGCGCACCCCGCGCACGCGCCCACCCTCGACGATCAGGCCCGTGACCTCTGACTGCATGCGCAGCTCGAACGTCGCCTCGTCGGCCGCCGCCGCGGCGAGCAGGTTCAAGAAGTCCCACTGCGGCGCGATGGCAATGTAGGGGCGCGCCAGTCGCAGGCGCGAGAAGTCGGCGACGCGCACCAGGCCGCCGTCAGCCGCATGCAGCTCGAGACCGTGAACTTCGCTGTGCGGCAACGCGAGGAAGCGGTCGATCAGCCCGAGCTCGTCGAGCAGCTGCAGCGTCGACGGGTGCACGGTGTCACCGCGGAAGTCGCGCAGGAAGTCCGCGTGCTTCTCGAGCACCGTGACCCGGACGCCCGCGCGGGCCAGAATCAGCCCGGCCACCATTCCGGCCGGGCCGCCGCCGATGATCACGCAGGTCGTGTCGCTCACGTTCGCCTCGTCGCGAGCCTAGGTGCGCGGGCTCACGCCTTCAATGGCGAGCGGATGCCTCTCAGCTGTGCGCGTCTTCGTACGCCTTCATCACCGAGTCGGCCACGCGGCCCCTCGGCGAGACGTCGATGCCGTTGGCCTGGGCCCACTCGCGCACGACCGCGTAGCCGGCGCTCCAGTGCGAAGAGGACGACGAGCGGGTGGCGCGCGTCGCGGCCTGGCGGGCGGGAGTCGACAGCGCCGATGAACGGCGGCCCGCGGCGATGTAGGGCTGCAGCGCCTCGCGCAGCTTCGCCGCGTTGGCCTCACCGAGGTCGATCTCATAGGACTTGCCGTCGATCGCGAACGAGATCGTCTCACCCGCGCCGTCGGCGATCACGTCTCCCGAGATGTCGTCGACGAGCTGTTCGATGACCTTCTTCATTACGGCATCCCTTGATAGTCGAGTAACGCAATACCTGCGATAACGGTCGATGCGTACGCTACCTCATACATATCGCCGCGCACGGTAACCCCGATCCGATAATGCAATTCAATCGGTATGCCGGGCTGGCGAATGTCGCAACAGTATGGATTGCATGCGGATTCGCCGCCTTGCCGTGCCGGCAGCAGTCGTGCTCATCGTGGGGACGCTCGCCGGGTGCGCTGCGTGGCGACCGACCATGTGCTCTGCCGTCGGCTGGACGAACCAGGTGCGCGTGCACGTCGTCGGCGACACCGCCCAGGTCGACGACGTCACCTTCTGCGCCGGCACAGACTGCACTCCCCCACCGCCACCGACGCCCGCGCCGAACACCACTTATCTGACGACCCGCGACGGCGATGAGTGGACGCTCATCACCGACATGCAGACTCCGAACACGGGACACCTCGCGGCCTATGACGAGACGGGCGCGCGGCTGATCGATCAGCAGGTCGCCCTGCGCTGGGTTCGCGTCGGTGGGTCCGCCGAATGCGGCGGCCCCGAGCGCGCCGACGTCACTCTCCACCTGCCGTGATAGCCGCGTCGGTCAGCCTTCGCCGACGGCGACGATGCGGTTCTGATACGCCCACACGACCGCCTGCAGCCGCGAGCGCACGCCGAGCTTCGGCAGCATGCGCGCCAGGTGCGATTTGACGGTCGAGACCTCGACGACGAGCTCTGCCGCGATCTCCTCGTTCGACATCCCCTGCGCGAGCAGCAGCAGGATGTCGCGCTCACGCGCCGTGAGGATGCCGTCGGCCCGCTGCGCCGTCACCGGCTGCAGCCGACGCCTGGCGGCGAACTCGGTCAGGATGCGTCGCGTGAGGCTCTGGTCGATGGTGCCGTCCCCGCGGGCCACGCGGCGCACCGCGTCGACGATGACCTGCGGCTCGGCGTCTTTCAGCAGGAATCCGGCCGCCCCCGCTTCGAGCGCCCCGAACACGTAATCGTCGAGATCGAAGGTGGTCAGGATCAGCACGGGAGTCGCTCGCTCGCCGTCGCCGGCGATGCGCCGCGTCACCTCGATGCCGTCGCGATGCGGCATCCGGATGTCGAGGCAAGCCACATCCGGGCGGAGTTCCTCCACGAGCGCGATCGCCTCGAGGCCGTCCGCGGCGACGCCGACGACCTCGAGGTCGGGCTCCGCGTCGAGCAGCGCGCGCAGGCCGGCTCGCGCGAGCGGCTGGTCGTCGGCGATGACGATGCGGGTCACCGCGAGCGCTCCTTCGGAATCATCAGGCGAACCTCCCACTCCCCGTCGGGCGTCGGCCCGAAAGTCAGCTCGCCGCCGATCAGCTGCGCGCGCTCGCGCATACCGAGCAGCCCGAACCCGCCGCGCGGCGCCGGCCCAGCGGTGCCGGCCGCGCCGGCCGCGAGCCTGTTGCGCACCCTCACGGTCACGCGCTCGGCGTGCCGATCGTCGACCTCGACGGAACACGCGGCGCCGGGCGCATGCGCGGCGGCGTTGCTCAGGGCTTCCTGCACGATGCGGTAGCCGGCGCGCTGCGCGATCGGCCCGAGACCTTCGACGATTCCGGAGCCGTCGCGCGACTCCAGCCGCAACTCGACCCGCATTCCGGCCGCGCGGCGCTGCTCGACCAGGTCGGCGACCGCGGCGAGCGTCTCGGGATCCTCCGGCGCCCTGTCGCCCGACCGCAGCAGCCCGACCACCCGGCGCAGTTCGTCGAGCACGCGCGAGCTCTCCGCGCGCACCTCCTGCAGCGATGCCTTTGCCTTCTCGGGCGCCGTGTCGATCTGCCTGCTGATCGCCGCCGACATCAGGGCGATGCCCGACAGGTGGTGCGCGGCGATGTCGTGCAGCTCGCGCGCCATCGCCGCCCGCTCCACGGCGAGCGCGGCCTCGACGCGGGCATCGTGCTCGCGCGCCATCGCCTGCAGCTCGCCGACTCGAGCGGCCCGCGCTTCGCGGCGACCGACCACCGCGACGGCGACGAGCAACGGGCCGCCGATGACGACCACCGCCTGCAGCGCCGCGGCGCCGAGGGCGACTCCCCAGGCATCCGCCTGGATCATGCCGTTCGCGGAATGCCCGGCGACCACGAGCAGGAAAGCAGCCGGAATCGGCCACCGCAGACCATACGAAGGCAGCCGGGTCGCCGCCGCATAGCTCGCAACAATGACGGGAAGGTCGGTCACGGTCAGCACATCGCCGACCGAGACGGCCGCGAGCCACGCGGGCAACGCAGCCACCGCGATGAGCGCGACTGCAGGCGCGGAATCCGCCCACAGCAGGGCGACGGTCTGCGCCAGCAACACAACCGCCGCGAGGCCCCAGGCAAGCGGCGTGGCGGGCGCGATCAGGCCGGAACCGGGCCGCGCCACCACGAGCAGCGCCAGGCCGAAGGCGACCGCGCTCGCGAAAGCCGTCGCGCCGGCGAACACGATGCTCCCCCGGCGCGGCGACCACCGCGATCGAGTGCTCATGCCGCGACTGCCACCTGCAGCGCGGGCTCGGCTGCAGGCATCCGGCGCCCCAGTCGACCGCGCGTGAAGACCACCAGAAGCGCACCGGCGAGCGCTGCCGCGACGAACATCGCGAGCATCGTGACGTCCGCATTCAGCGTCGGGAACATGTCACCCCAGATGATAGACGCGAAGTTGTTCACGCTGACGTGGGCGATCACCGCGAGCGGCAGGCTCTCGCCCGTGCTGTTGAACAGCCACGTCATGACGACGCTGAACGCGACGCAGAAACCGAGGAAGCACGCGACGCGCAGCAGCGACACGGCCGGCCACCCGCCCCACTCGGTGAGGAACAGCGGCAGATGCCAGATGCCCCACACGACGCCGAGCAGCAGCGAAGCCCTCAGCGGGCTGTGGCGACGCTGCAGGCGGGGCAGGGCGAAATCGCGCCAGCCGGGTTCCTCGGCGAGGCCCGTCGTCACCATCTGCAACAGCAGCGCGGGCAGATAGGCCGCGAGCGCGAGAGTGCTCGGCGCCTGCACCTGGCCGCCTGAGAACGCGGTGCCGATGACGATCAGCCCGAGCGGAGCGCCGAGCAGCGCGACCGCGTACCACCGCCAGCTCACCCGCCACCGCCACAGGCGCGCGCGCCACTGCCGCACGCCGGGCCACCCGTCGGCGATGAGAGTGACGACGAACGCCGAGGCGATCGGGCCGAGATAGGCGCCGGGCAGCACGCCCGCGAGCTGCGTCGAGCCCATCAGAGCCGGGAAGCTGAAGCCCCAGACGCCGAGGCCGTTCTGGGAAAGGGCGTACGGCAGCCAGGCGAGCCAACTGCCCGCAATGGCAAGCGTGAAGAACGAGGCGAGCGGATGCCTGCGGATGACGTGCGTCATGATGCGATTCCTTCCGTCGTGGCTGCCTCATGGGCAGTGATTCGACGGTAGGAATCGGCGATGGGGTGCCTCGAGCCTCGAAAGGACGGCGCGTGGGAATGCCATCGAAAGGTGCAAGCGGACGGCTGTGGCGGCGCCGTCGGAAAGTGCCCCTGGAGGGACTCGAACCCCCAACCCTTTCCTTAGGACGGAACTGCTCTTCCATTGAGCTACAGAGGCAGGCGCCTCAATCGTATCGAAGCCGGTGTCGGTGGTCGGTGCTTTGCTGGCCCCATGCTCGAGACCCCAGACGAAGTCGCCGCGCTGCAAACGCTCCTCGACCGCAGCATCGCGAGCGCCGGCCCGCACCTGCGCGAGATCTTCACCGATGACGTTCTGATGAGCGCGAGCGAGGTGATCGAGCGGATGCCTGGCATGCAGCTCCTCACCGTTGCGACGGTCTCGCGCGACGGCCGCCCGATCGCCGGTGCCGTCGACGGCTACCTGCTGCACGGCGAGCTGTGGTTCTCGTCGGGGGCGAAAGCGGTGCGAACGGCGCAGCTGCGGCGCAACCCGGCGGTGAGCGCGACCTGGCTTCCCGACGAGACGACCCAGCTCATCGTGCACGGCGAAGTCGAGATCATGCCGTTCGGCGACGCTCGGGCCGCGCCCATGCGGCAGGCGATGATCGACCACTACGTCCCGATTGAAGGGCCCGAGTGGGCGCGCTTCATCGATGAGCTGGTCGACGACGGCTCGGTCGCGTTCCGCATCGCGGCCAGAAAGGCCTTCGCCTACCACCGAGCCCGGGCGGTCCCTTGACGGCGTCCGCTCGCCCTGACTTGATAGGCGCATGGCCATTCGTCACGTTCAGGTCGTCTCGATCCCCGTCTCCGATCAGGATCGTTCGAAGGAGTTCTACGTCGACGTCCTCGGCTTCACGCTGCTCGTCGACCGCCAGTTCTCGACCGACATGCGCTGGGTCATGGTCGCACCGCCTGGGGCCCAGACCGCGCTCACCCTCGTCACCTGGTTCCCGTCGATGCTGCCGGGGTCGTTGCAGGGCACCGTGCTTGAGTCCGACGATCTCGAGCGCGACATCGCAGAGCTCACCGGCAAGGGCGTCGCGGTCAGTGAGCTGCAGAGCGCGCCCTGGGGCCGGTTCGTCACCTTCGCGGACCCCGACGGGAACGGCATCGTGCTGCAGGCATCGGCCGCGAACGCGCCCGACGTCGACGTGTCCGAGTGGACGGGGCACGCCTGAGCCGACTCCCGAACGCACGACGCCGACACCGACGCACGGCCCGCCGCGCGATGCCGACTACTGGTGGAATTGCGGAATGATCAGGTAGATCCCATAGAGCACCGCGGCGATGGCGATCGCGAAGCAGAGATACGCCGCGAGAGACGCCCAGGTCGGCCGCTGGTGCGAAAGGGGCAGCTCTCCGTCGGCGACTCGCTCAACATCTCCCGCGGCTCGCGCCTCGAGCGGCGCCCCGACCGCCGGCATCCTGAGTCCGAGCGCGAAGATCGAGACCACTCCTCCTGCGGCGATCAGGCTCACGATGAACTCGACACCGAGCGCACCCCAGGCGATCATTTCGCTTCCTCCGCTCCGACGGGCTCCGGCCGGCGACTGGCCAGCACGTCCTCATCCACGTTGACGGTCTCGTGGCTGACCGGGTGGCGCCGCGACAGCAGCCAGAACGACGCCATGCCGGCCACCGCTGCAACCACGACGATCACCGTTCCGATCGCACCCGTCCTCACGACCAGCGTCGCAAGCGCGGCGACGAGGGCGGCGGCCGGCACCGTGACCAGCCACGCCAGAGCCATCCGCCCGAAGGTGCCCCAGCGCACCGAGGCGAGCCGCTTGCCGAGACCCGATCCGACGATGGCACCGGTCGTCACCTGCGTCGTCGACAGCGGGAAGCCCAGGTGGCTCGAGATCAGAATGGTCGCGGCCGAGCTCGTCTCGGCGGCGAACCCCTGCGGCGGCGTCACCTCGGTGATGCGCTTGCCGACCGTGCGCATGATGCGCCAGCCGCCCGAATACGTGCCCGCCGCGATTGCAAGCGCGCACGCCAGAATGACCCAGAAGTGCGGCCCGGTGCCCGCGCGCTGGTAGCCGGCCGCCACGAACGTCAGCGTGATCACGCCCATCGTCTTCTGCGCGTCGTTCGTTCCATGAGCGAGTGAGACGAGGGATGCCGACACCGTCTGCCCGTAGCGGAAGCCGCGCTCCGCACCCCGGCTCGTCGCCCGCCGCGTGATCATGTAGGCCGCATAGGTCGCGACCATCGCGACCACCCCGGCCACCAGCGGCGCGAACAGTGCAGGCAGCGCGATCTTCGACAGCACGTTCAGCCAGTCGACGGCCCCGAAGCCGCTGCCGATGATCGCGGCGCCGATGAGGCCGCCGAACAGCGCGTGTGTCGAGCTCGATGGCAGGCCGAGATACCAGGTGGTCAGATTCCACATGATGGCGCCGACGAGTCCGGCGAAGATCATGACCGGCGTGATCTGGATGCCGCCGTCACCCTCTTTGACGATGCCGTTCGACACCGTCGCGGCGACCTCGGTCGACAAGAACGCGCCGACCAGATTGAGGACCGCCGAGATCAGCACGGCGACTCTCGGCTTCAGCGCCCCCGTCGCGACGGACGTCGCCATGGCGTTGGCCGTGTCGTGGAACCCGTTCGTGAAGTCGAACACCAGGCCGAGAACAACAACAAGGATGACGATCGCGAGAGCGTCCATGGCGGGCACGGTAAGCGCGCGCTATGAACTCGGGGTGAACTTCCGCGGGCGCTGATCCGGCATGGCCGGGGCGCTGAAGAATCAGGCGGCCTGCGGCTGCAGGTAGTCCTCCCACTCGGGTAGCAGGTGCTCAGACCCGCGCACCATCCAGGCCGGCTCGTGCGGCATCCGCGGCGTGAAGCGAAGCTCCCAGCCCAGCTCGGCCAGCGAGCGGTCGCCCTTCGTGTTGTTGCACCGCAGACAGCACGCCACGAGGTTCTCCCACGAGTCCGGGCCACCCTTCGAGCGCGGCACGACGTGGTCGATGGTCGCCGCAGGCTTCGCGCAGTACGCGCAGCGATGCCCATCGCGCCGAAGCACGCCTCGGCGCGACACGGGCACCTGGCGCCCGTGCGGCAGCCGCACGTAGCGCGTCAGCACGATGACGCTCGGGCGGTCCCACTCCGCCGAGATGCCGAAGACCGGGTGGCCCGTGTCGATCTGCACGATCGTCGCCTTCTGGTTCATCACCAGGGCGAGGGCGCGCTTGAACGAGACGACCGCGAGCGGCTCGTAACCGGCATTCAGGACGAGAGTGCGCATAGGACTCCTTCGGAACGCGCTCGAACGACCTGGCTGGTCACCTCACGCATTAACGACGAAGGCGCCGCCACGAGGGCGACGCCGAGGAAGACTGCCTGCCGGCAGAAGTGGTGCACGTGGTGCAGATGGTGACGGTGGTGCGAGTGCCGCAGGGCCGCGCTCGACCGCACCCGCGCAGACCGCGCGTTGCTCAGCCAAGTCGTGTTCACGGACGTCTCCCACCGGTGGAGCGCCGCCGGATGCGGCGCACCGACGCGGCCAGCGTAACCCGGAAGCTGCGATTTGCGCACGCAACGCCAGGGATCGCACGCCGTGTCGTCGCCCGGATTTAACCCCGGGGATGCCGCAGGGGGCATGCGCGTCGGCGCATGCCCCCTGCAACGAGACCCCGTGGTGCCTAACCGCCGAAGTGCTGGATGTGGTACGCAGTGGTCCAGAGCTCACGCTCACCCACGACGCCGCCCGGCTTCGGCGCGTCGTAGATCAGCACCTTGCCCGCCGAGTCGGTTCCCGCATAGAAGCCCACGTGAGACCCGTCGTTGAGGGCGATCACGTCACCCGGCTGCGCGTCCGCCAGCGACACGGTCTGGCCGATGTGCCCCTGCTGGCTCGAGGAGTGCGGCAACGAGACGCCGAACTGCGCGTAGACGAACATGACGAAGCCCGAGCAGTCGAAGCCGGCCGGGGTCGCACCGCCGTAGACGTAGGGCGTGCCGGCATAGGTCTTGGCCTTGGCAAGCACGTCGGCGAGGCTGTAGCTCGTGCCGGCGGGCACCTGCGTCAGGTACTGCGCGGCGGTCGGGCCGCTGTAGGCGGCGGTGTAGCTCGCGGCCTTGGCCGCGGCCTTCTTCGCGGCGGCGGCATTGGCGGCCGCCTGCTTCTGGCCCTGGATGTCGGCGATGCTCGTGGCGCCGAACGACTCGTGGGCCGCGACGGGCGCGACCGCGTCGGTGGCGACGTCAGCCGACTGCGCATTCGCCTTGGTCATCGTGTCGATGACGGCGGAGCTCGAGTCTGCGTGGCTCTGCGAGGTCGGGTTGAACGCGTAAGCCGGGATCGCGATCGTGCCGACGATGCCTGCGGCGGCAAGCAGCACGAAAACGTTGGCGAATCCCTTGATCTTGCGGCGCGACTTCGACGCGGAGGCGACGGATTCCTGCGTGGCGGGGGTCGGCAGCGAGCGACGCTTCACGGCACCGCCTTCAGTTCGGGTCTGGAAGCCTTCTCGTGCCTCGCGACGCGTCATTGCGCCGCTGTTCATCTCGTTCGGTTCTGCCAAGGTCTGCACCTCCGGCGCTCCCGCGCATGCGCGAGTCCGTCCTGTGGTCTTGGGCCCTGTGGGGTGGGCTTCGGCGTCACGAATCGAGCGACGGATTGTGGAGCGTCTCGATTCGGGTCTAGCGGCCGGGTATTAGCCTTTCGACTCGATCGAGAATAGGGGAAGGTAACGAAAAAGTCACACCCAGTTCGCTCCGCTGCCCGATCGGCAGGAACGTCTCAGGAAGCGACGAAGATGTGGCTCGCGACCTCGTGCGGAAGCTCGAGTCCGTCCGCGTAGCCCTCGACCTCGGCCAGCACGTAGCCGCCGGCAGGCGAGATCGTCACGACGTTGCCCGGAACAACGCCGGCTTGGCGCAGCTGGGCGAGCAGCTCGGGGTCGAACTGCACCGGCTCGCCGAGGCGGCGGATCGTGGCCGTCACCGGCTCGCCGGAGGCGATCGCCTCGACGGCGCTCACGACGTCTTTGAGGAAGACGGTCGACAGGGTGTGACCCTCATCGTCCATCGGCGGGATCGGGGTGCCGTAGGGCGACTCGGTGGGGTCGCCGAGCAGGCGGCGGATCTTCTCTTCCACTTGCTCGCTCATGACGTGCTCCCACCGGCACGCCTCGTCGTGGACGAACTCCCAGTCGAGCCCGATGACGTCGGAGAGCAGGCGCTCGGCAAGGCGGTGCTTGCGCATGACGTCGACCGCACGCTGACGACCCTTCGCGGTGAGCTCGAGGTGGCGGTCGCCGGAGACGATGACGAGCCCGTCGCGCTCCATGCGCGCGACGGTCTGAGACACGGTGGGTCCTGAGTGCCCGAGACGCTCGGAGATACGCGCACGCAACGGCACGATCGCCTCTTCTTCGAGGTCGAGGATCGTGCGCAGGTACATCTCTGTCGTGTCGACCAGATCAGTCATCCGCACCTCTCATCATCCCGGCCGGGCGCACCAGGCATCCGTCATATACCAGCCTACTTGGACAGGGCGCATCGGCCCGGCCAATAAGCTTGGCGCCATGCCGAGCATCACACTGCCTGACGAACTGCTTCCCGCTGACGGCCGATTCGGCTGCGGCCCCTCGAAGATCCGGCAGGAGGCCGTGAACGCGCTCGCGACGCGCGGTGCCGACCTGCTCGGAACGTCCCACCGGCAGGCGCCGGTGAAGAGCCTCGTCGGCCGCGTCCGTGAGGGTCTCGGCGAGCTGTTCCGCCTTCCCGAGGGCTACGAGATCATCCTCGGCAACGGTGGCTCGACCGCCTTCTGGGACGCCGCCTCGTTCGGCCTGATCGAGAAGCGCGCCCAGAACCTCACCTTCGGCGAGTTCGGCTCGAAGTTCGCGAAGGCCGCCAAGGCGCCGTGGCTCGAAGCGCCCAGCGTCATCGACGCCCCCGCCGGCACGAGCGCCAAGCCCGTCGTCACCGAGGGCGTCGACGTCTACGCCTGGCCGCACAACGAGACGTCAACGGGTGTCGCGACGAAGATTGAGCGCGTCCACGGCGACGAGGGCGCGCTGACCGTCATCGATGCGACGAGCGCGGCGGGCGGCATCGATTTCGATGTGACGCAGGCGGATGTCTACTACTTCGCACCCCAGAAGAACCTCGCCTCCGACGGCGGTCTGTGGCTCGCCGCGGTGTCGCCTGCGGCCATCGAGCGCATCGAGCGCGTCGCGGCCTCTGACCGCTACATCCCCGAGTTCCTGAGCCTCAAGCAGGCCGTCGACAACTCGCGCCTCAACCAGACGCTGAACACGCCTGCGGTCGCAACGCTGATCCTGCTCGACGAGCAACTCAACTGGATCAACGGTAACGGCGGCCTCGCATGGGCGTCGGCGCGCACCAAGGAATCCAGCGACCAGCTCTACAGCTGGGCGGAGTCGACGTCGTACACGACCCCGTTCGTCGCAGACCCCGCCGACCGCTCGCAGGTCGTCGTCACGATCGACTTCGACAGCATCGACGCGGCGGCGGTCGCGAAGGCGCTGCGCGAGAACGGCATCGTCGACACCGAGCCGTACCGCAAGCTCGGCCGCAACCAGCTGCGCGTCGCGACGTTCACGTCGATCGACCCGGCCGACATCGCCCAGCTCATCAAGTCGATCGAGTACGTGGTCGAGCACCTCGGCTGACGCGCGCGCCGAGCGGCACACAACGGCGCGAGGGGCACATCGGATTCCTCATCCGATGTGCCCCTCGGCATTAGCGGTGCCGCAGCGCGGCCCGCCTACTCCTCTTCGTCCTCGTTCTCGTCCGAGGTCAGGGCCGCCTCTTCGGCGCCCTGCAGCTCGCTCGCCTCGAAGTCGTCGACGTCCGAGTCGTCGTCGTCGAAGTCGTGCAGATCTGCGACCTCGAGATCGTCGGCATCGTCCTCGTCTTCCGAGTCGTCGCCGTCATCGTCCGCGTCGTCATCGTCGTCCGAGTCATCGACGTCGCCGTCCTCGTCGCCCTCGAGCTCGTCCTCGTCCTCGGCGTCGTCGCCGCTCGCGAACTCATCCTCGGGCTCGGGCTCGCCCGCGGCAGCGGCGGCCTCGCGCTCGGCCTTCTTCTGCGCCTGGTACTCGGCGAGCCGATCGGCCCACGGCACCCAGTCGGGCGCGAGCAGGGCGTCGTCGCCGGGCATCAGCTCCGCTTCGAGCACATTCACCTCGCCGGTGTCGGGCTCGCGCGACAGCGAGACCGTCCAGAACCAGCCCGGGTAGCCGCCCAGCTTGTTCTCGAACAGCAGCGACAGCACGTGCTCGCCCTCGACGATGTGGCCCGCGGGCGCGCCGATGGTCGCCGCAGGCGTGATCTCGGCGAGCGCCGCTCGCGCCGCGTCGACGGCGTTCAGCAGGACGTCGTCGGCGATCGGGGATGCCTCGCGCGAGGCATCCGTCGCCTGCTCGACCTCGACGCTCGAATCGTCAGCCATCACGCCTCGAGGTCGTCGGCGACCTTGCGCAGCGCCTGCGCCACCTTCGTGCCGTGCGACTTCGACGGGTAGCGGCCGTGCCGCAGGTCGTTGCCGATGCCGTCCAGCACCTGGATCAGGCTCTCGACCACCGCGGCCATGTCGTCGGCCTTCGGTCGGCGCTGGCGCGACAGGCTCACAGGTGCCTCGAGCACGCGCACCGAGAGCGCCTGGGCGCCCCGCTTGCCGTCGGCGATGCCGTATTCGAGGCGCGTGCCGCTCTTGACCTCCGCCCCGGCGGGGAGCGCGGTGGCGTGCAGGAAGACTTCTTGGCCGTCATCGCCTGCGATGAAGCCGAAGCCCTTCTCCTCGTCGTAGAACTTGACCCGTCCGGTGGGCATCGATACCTCTTTCGTCTGACTCGGTCCGGGGGAAGGCTGGCCGCCCCGAGACCGTATTCAATTATCCTTGATCTCGTGCCCGACGAGACCCGTCCCCCTGTGAGTCGACTGCAACGCATGCTGGCGTTCTTCAGCCTGGCTCTGATCGGTCTCTCGGTCATCGCCATCGTCATCCTGATGATCGTCGGGGGCGCCGGCATGAAGATACCCAGCACTCAGCTGCAGTACTTCGTGCAGTTCTTCCCGCTGCTGGCCCTGCCGCTGGGCGCTCTCGGGATCATCGCCCTGTTCGTCGTCGGCGCAGTCGAGCGCCGCAAGCTCAACACGCGGCAGTCCAAGTAGGCCATGACGACGAGGCGAGGCGCACGATGACGAGCACTCTGACACTCGCCTCCCGACTGGCGGCCCTCGACGACGAAGCACTGCGCGCGCTCATCGCCGTGCGCCTTCCACTGCGGCCGAAGATCGACGACTTCTTCGACCTCGCCGAGGCGCTGCTCGAGCACCCGGCCGTGCAGCACGCGCTGACGAGCCTCGACCGGCCGACGCTCGCCACGCTGGCCGCGGTCTCGCTGGGCGAGCCCATTGACGAGACGGATGCCGGAACCTCCGCTCGCCTCGCCGCACTCGCCGCCCGCGCGCTGATCGAGGAGAGCGAGAGCGGCTGGGTCGCCTACGAAGCCGTGCGCGAGCGGCTCGCCGCCTGGCCGCACGAAGGACTGCCCGGCGCTCAGCAGCTGCTCACCGAGACCCCGCCCAGCGCGCTCTCCGCCGTGGCATCCGGCGATCGCGCCGCGACCGATCAGCTCGCATCGGAGCGCGCCTTCCAGTCGGTGACGGCGTTCGCCGAGCTGTTCGGCGAGCTCGAGCGCGAACCGGCCCGCGAGCTGCAGAAGGGCGGTCTGAGCCTTCCTGACGGCCGCCGTCTCGCGACCGCCATGGGAGTGCAGGCCGAGGCGGTGCCTGTCGCCGTCTGGCTGTCTGAGCGCGCCGGGCTCGTCGCGCGCGACGGCTCGCTGTGGCTGACGACGGATGCCGCAGAGCAGTGGCTCGCCGGAACGACGGCCGAGCGCTGGCAGTCGCTCGCCGCGACGTGGCTCGAGGCCGTGCCGCCGTCGATCAGAGACCTGCTGAAGGGGCGCACGCACCAGCAGTGGGGCCGCGCCCTGCACGACACGCTCGCCTGGTTCTATCCGGCCTCGGGCGAGCCGCTGATCCGCTCGGTGGAGCGCTTCGAGGCATCCGCCGAGCTCCTCGGCATCACGGCGGCCGAGCTGCCCAGCTCGGCAGGCGCCGCATTGCTCGAGTCCGGCCCCGCGGCGGCCGCCAAGGCGATGGCCGCGCTGCTGCCCGCCGAGGTCGACAAGGTCTATCTGCAGCACGACCTCACCATCGTGAGCCCCGGCCCGCTCGTGCCGAGCCTTGACGCCCACCTGCGCCGCGTCGCCGATGTCGAGAGCCGGGCGCTCGCCTCGAGCTACCGGGTCACGGCGGCGAGCCTCGAGCGCGCGATCGGCGCGGGCGAGACGGCCGAGTCGATCAGGGCCTTCCTGACGAGCGTGTCGATCACCGGCATCCCCCAGCCCCTCGATTACCTGATCGACGAGGCCGTCAAGAGATACGGCCTGATCCGCGTGCGCGACAACGGCGACGAGCGGATGCGTGCGAGCGTGCGCTCGGTGGATGCGGGGCTGATCGGCGCCATCGCCGTCGACCAGGCGTTCGCGTCTCTCGGCTTCGCCCGCGTCTCAGACCACGAGCTCGTGACCCGCTTCCCGCGCGATGTCGTCTACTGGGCGCTTGCCGACGCGCGCTACCCCGTCGCCGCAGAAGACGCCAACGGCCGCGTGGTGGGCGTCAAGAAGCGGCATGCACCCGCGACTGACGCCGTGCCGACCGTCGACCGTGCGAGTGCTCTCGTCGCGCACCTGCGCGAGGCGGCGGCCTCCGAGGCGGCCCAGTCGCCAGAGGCCTGGCTCTCACGCCAGCTCGAGGCGGCGGTGAAGGCGCGCGTGCCGCTGATCGTGACGGTCGGCATGCCCGACGGTTCCGAGCTCGAGTTCCTGCTCGAGCCGACCGGCGTCGGCGGCGGCCGGCTGCGCGGCCGCGACCGCAAGGCCGACATCGAGCGCACGCTGCCGCTCAAGAGCATCAAGGGAGTCCGGGCACCGTAGCCGAAGCTGCGAGGGGTAGGCTCGCTCTTTATGGCTGACGGACCCCTCATCGTCCAGAGCGACCGCACTGTGCTGCTCGAAGTCGCGCACCCGCTTGCCGAAGACGCCCGCCACGACCTCGCGGTTTTCGCCGAGCTCGAGCGGGCGCCCGAGCACGTGCACACCTACCGCATCACGCGGCTGGGCCTGTGGAATGCGCGTGCTGCGGGGCACCAGGCCGACGACATGCTGGCGACGCTCGAGCGCTATTCGAAGTTCCCGGTGCCGCAGTCGGTGGCCGTCGACATGCGCGAGACGGTCGAGCGCTACGGCAAGCTCGTGATCACGAGGGATGCCGAGCAGGCGCTCGTGCTGAAGAGCACCGACCGCGCGGTGCTCACCGAGGTGGCATCCGCCAAGCGCATCGCGCCCCTGCTCACGCGCCGCATCGATGACGAGACCTACGCGGTCGACGCGTGGGCGCGCGGGGCACTCAAGCAGGAGCTCGTGAAGCTCGGCTGGCCCGCCGAGGACCTCGCGGGCTACACCCCGGGGACGCCGCACCCGATCGACCTCGCCGAGGACGGCTGGCACCTGCGCGACTATCAGGCGAAGGCCGTCGACAACTTCTTCGAGGGCGGCTCGGGCGTCGTCGTGCTGCCGTGCGGCGCGGGCAAGACCCTGGTCGGTGCGGGCGCCATGGCCACCGCGAAGACCACGACGCTGATCCTCGTCACCAACACCGTGAGCGCCCGCCAGTGGCGCGACGAGCTGCTGCGCCGCACCTCGCTCACCGAAGACGAGATCGGCGAGTACTCGGGTCAGACCAAAGAGATCAAGCCGGTTACGATCGCGACCTACCAGATCCTCACGGCGAAGCGGAAGGGGCAGTACGCGCACCTCGCGCTGCTCGATGCGCTCGACTGGGGCCTCGTGGTGTACGACGAGGTCCACCTGCTGCCTGCGCCGGTGTTCAAGCTGACGGCCGAGCTGCAGGCGCGCCGCCGCCTGGGCCTGACCGCGACCCTCGTGCGCGAAGACGGCCGCGAGGGCGATGTGTTCTCGCTGATCGGGCCGAAGCGCTTCGACGCACCCTGGAAGGAGATCGAGGCGCAGGGCTTCATCTCGCCCGCCGCGTGCTTCGAGGTGCGGGTCGACCTGCCGCCGTCCGACCGCCTCGAGTACGCGGCGTCGGCCGACGACGAGCGCTATCGCCTCGCCGCAACCGCGCCGGCCAAGCTCGACGTGGTGCGGTCACTCGTGAAGAAGCACGAGGGCGAGCGCGTGCTGATCATCGGCCAGTACCTGGACCAGATCGAGATGCTGGCGGATGCCCTGGGAGCCCCGCAGCTGACGGGGGCCACCCCCGTCGACGAGCGCGAGCGGCTGTTCCAGGCGTTCCGCACGGGCGAGATCAAGACGCTGGTCGTCTCGAAGGTGGCGAACTTCTCGGTCGACCTGCCCGAGGCGACGGTGGCGATCCAGGTCTCCGGATCATTCGGGTCGCGGCAGGAGGAGGCGCAGCGCCTCGGCCGGCTGCTTCGACCGAAGGAATCCGGGCTGTCCGCGAACTTCTACACGCTCGTCGCGCGCGACACCGTCGACCAGGACTTCGCGCAGAACCGCCAGCGCTTCCTCGCAGAGCAGGGCTATTCCTACACGATCCTCGACGCCCGCTCCCTCGACGCCGTAGCGGCGTAAGGGCCTCACGATCGTTGAGGAGCACGCGGAGCTTGCGACGGCCTCACGATCGTTGAGGAGCACGCGGAGCTTGCGGAGCGCGCGTCTCGAAACGATCTCCCTGTGGAGAACCAACCCCGACGGCATCCCCGGTCTGGCATCCTCGCCGCCATGTCTGGCGGCTACCTCTACATGCTGAAGTGCTCCGACGGCTCCTACTACGTCGGCAGTACGCGGAACCTCGATGCCCGAATGGCGCAGCACGGCGCTGGCAAGGGGTCTGAATACACGCGCAAGCGGATGCCTGTTGAGCTGGTCTTCGTAGCGGAGTTCGACTCCGCGCAGGAAGCGTGGGAGATGGAGAGACGGGTGCACGGCTGGGGCCGTGCCAAACGTGAGGCGCTGATCGCCGGCGATTGGAACCAGATCTCGCGACTCGCAAGCCGAGCGAAGGGGGCGATTACTCGCAGCGGCGCTGACGGCTCCTGATCGTTTCGAGACGCGCGCTCCGCAGGCTCCGCGGGCTCCTCAACGATCGAGGTTCGACGCGCGCTCCGCAGGCGGCGCGGACCCGTCAGCCGCTATGCGGCTCGTCGCGGACGTAGCGCAGCAGCAGGGTCGAGTCCGAGTTGAGGACCTGCGCGAGCCTCATGGGCTGCGGGTCGGACGGCACCGCGCCTGTGATGCGGCCCGCATCGCCGCCCTCGAGCGTCGCGGTCACCGTCAGGCAGATCTCGTCGATCGCGCCGTCTGCGAGCATGAGGCCCGCGAGCGTCGGGCCACCCTCGCAGTGCACACGCAGCAGTCCCCGGCGCTGGAACTCCTCGAGCAGGAACGACGACTCGACGAGGTCGACCCCCGCGACGACCACGTCGGCCACCTCGCTGAGTGCTTGGAACCGGTCGTCAGGGGCATCGGCGGTCGTCAGCACGATCGGGCGCACCGGCGCCTCGGCGAAGATCGACGCGGCGGGCCCGAGGCCGAGCTCCGCCGACACGATCGCGAACACCGGGTGCGGCGTGAAGCCGTGCGCGACGCGCCAGGCGGCATCCGCATCGGAGAGCCGCAGCGCGCCGTAGCCTTCTTTGCGCACGGTGCCCGCCCCGACGAGCACCACGTCGGCGAGGCGCCGCAACAGGGCGAAGACGCGGTTGTCGGCGCTGTCCTGCAGGCCGCCGCTCACCCCGTCGCGGGTGACCGCGCCGTCGATCGACGCGACGAAGTTGAGCCGCACCCACGGCCGGCCGTCGGCGTGCGAGGCCCCCTCGTCGTACCAGTCGAGCAGCTGCTGATCGTCGGCGTCGGCAACCGCCGTCGGAACCAGTCGGTCGATGCGCGCCGAGCTCACCGGTTCTCCACCGCCGAATTCCGGTGCGGCCCCTGCGGGCCCGCGTCGCTCACGTTCATCTCGCCCATGTTGTGCACCAACTCCCCCGCGGGCGCCCTCGACCCCAGAATGGCCTCGGTCATCCGCACGGCGGCGACAGACTCGCGCACGTTGTGCATCCGCACGATGCGCGCCCCCTGCATGATCGCCACGACGGCTGCGGCGAGCGACCCCTCGACGCGCTCGCCCCGCGGGGCATCCAGCGTCTCACCCACGAAATCCTTGTTCGAGACGGCGGCGAGCACCGGGTAGCCCAGCTCGGCGATCTCGGCGAGCCGCCTGGTCAGCTCGAGCGACTGCAGCGTGTTCTTGTTGAGGTCATGGCCGGGGTCGATGATGAGCCGGTCGGATGCCACACCTGATTCGAGCGCGTAGGAAACGCGGTCCGCAAGGAACTCGGCGACTTCGGCGACGACGTCTTCGTATTCCGGCCGGGCGAACTGCGTGCGCGGGCCCGCTCCGCGCGGTGCGGCCAGCGAGTGGGTGACCACCAGCGTGGCGTCCGAGTCGGCGACGACACGCGCAAGGTCGGGGTCGTGCAGTCCCGTGGTGTCGTTGATCACGTCGGCGCCCGCCGCGAGCGCAGCCCGGGCCACCCGTGCGTCGAAGGTGTCGACCGAGATCACGACGTCGCTCGCCGCGCGCACGGCCTCGACGACCGGAACGACCCGCGCGATCTCCTCCTCCGCGGCGAGCGCGGGCCCCGGCGCGAAGGGGACTCCCCCGATGTCGACCCAATCGGCGCCGGCATCCGCTGCGCTCACACACGCCGCCACGGCGGCGTCGAGCCCGAACGTGCGCCCCTGGTCGTAGAACGAGTCAGGCGTGCGGTTCACCACCGCCATGACCGCGACCTGGCGCGAGAAGTCGAAGGTGCGCGTACCGATCCGTCGCACCGGCTCGCGCAGCGGCGGAAGGTAGATCATGCCTCGAGAATCGGCACGTCGGGGTCGGTCAGCTTCGCAAGGTCGACGGTGCGGCCGCTGCGGATCAGCGTCTGGATGTCATCTGAGACATCCCACACGTTGACGTTCATGCCGGCGACGACCCGACCGCCCGCGACCCAGAAGGCGACGAACTCGCGCCCGTCGACGTCGCCCCGGAAGACCGGCTGCGTATCGGCGGCGAGCGGAACGTAGCCCGCGTACTCCATGCCGACGTCGTACTGGTCGCTGTAGAAGTACGGCACGTCGTCGTAGCTCACGTCCTGACCGAGCATCGACCGCGCCGCCGCGCGCCCGCTGCCGATCGCGTTCGCCCAGTGCTCGCTGCGGAACCGGCGCCCCAGCGCGGGATTGATCGGATTCACGACGTCACCGGCCGCGTAGACGAGCGCGTTCGACGAGACGAGAGCGGCGGATGCCAGCACCCCGTCTTTGACCTCGAGCCCGGCGTCTTCGGCGATCTCGACATTCGGCACTGCGCCGAGGCCCACGATCACGATGTCTGCGGGGATCACCTCGCCGTCGTTGTCGGTCTCGACGCCGGTCACCACCGGGCCGCCTGGTCCGTCGGAAGCCTGAATCGCGCGCACCTCGCGCTGCAGCCGGAACTGCACGCCGTGGTCGCGGTGGATCGCCGCGTAGATCGCGCCCAGCTCGGGCCCGACTCCGCTCGAGAGCGGCACCGCGCCCCGGCCGACGACGGTCACGCCGTTGCCGTAGCCCCGCGCGACGGCCGCGGTCTCCATGCCGATCCACCCGGTGCCGAGGACGACCACCTTGCGGCCGCCTTCGCGCAGAGCGTCACGCAGCTCTTCGCTGTCGTCGAGCGTGCGCAGGTAGAAGACACCGGATGCCTCTGCTCCCGGCATTCGCAGAGTGCGCGGCTTCGCGCCGGTCGCGACCAGCGCCTTGTCGAAGTCGACCGACGAGCTCTCATCGAGGATCACCCGGTTGTCGACCAGGTCGAGTTCGACGGCGAGGGTGCCGGTGAGCACGTGCACGTCGTGCTCGTGGTACCAGTCCCACGGGTGCACATACGTTTCCGCGGGCTCCTTCGCGGGATCGCTCAGATACTCCTTCGACAGCGGCGGTCGCAGGTACGGCACATGGCGCTCGGAGCCGATCATCATGACGTCGCCGTCGTAGCCCTCGTCGCGCAGCGTCTCGGCGGCCGTGGCGGCGGCGAGGCCGCCTCCGATGATCACGAAGCGCCGTGTCGTCATGCTTCGAGCCTATTCCGCCGAGCGCATACTTCGCGCTCAAAGTTTTCTCTGGCGGGTTTCAGGAAACATGCAGATAATGGGCGCATGAACGCAGGACCTCGAATTCTGATCGTCGATGACGAGCCGAACATCCGCGATCTTCTGACCACCAGCCTCCGCTTCGCCGGCTTCGCCGTGCGCGCCGTCGCCAATGGCGCCCAGGCCATCTCGGCCGTGCTCGAAGAGGAACCCGACCTCATCATCCTCGACGTGATGCTGCCCGACATGAACGGCTTCGGCGTCACCAAGCGGCTCCGCGGCGCGGGCTACACCGCCCCGATCCTCTTCCTCACCGCGAAGGACGATACCGAAGACAAGATCACCGGCCTCACCGTCGGCGGCGACGACTACGTCACCAAGCCGTTCAGCCTCGACGAGATCGTCGCCCGCATCAAGGCGATCCTGCGGCGCACCATGCAGGCCGACGACGACGCGATCATCCGCGCCGGCGAGCTCACGATGGACCAGGACACGCATGAGGTCTTCGTCGGCGACGCGCCGATCGAGCTCTCGCCCACCGAGTTCAAGCTGCTGCGCTACCTGATGCTCAACCCCAACCGCGTGCTCTCGAAGGCGCAGATCCTCGACCACGTCTGGGAGTACGACTTCAACGGCGACGCCGGCATCGTCGAGAGCTACATCTCGTACCTGCGCCGCAAGGTCGACGCGCACTCGAGCGAGCCGCTCATCCAGACGAAGCGCGGCTTCGGCTACATGCTGAAGGCCGGCAAGGCGTAGATCTTCGCGGGTGCTCGGGCGAGGCATCCCGGCCACTGAGTCAGCCTCGCCCCAGCCAGCCGGAGTAGCTTTCGAGACCTATGCACCGGTCACTGCTCGCAGCGTGGAACGCCATCTCGCTGCGCACGAAGATCACGGGCGTGACCGTGCTGGTGCTCACCTTCGGCCTGCTGCTGACCGGAATCGGCACGACGCTGCTCTTCAAGCCCGTCTTGATCTCGCAGCTCGACCAGCAGCTGGAGGCAGCGTCGACCTCGTCGAGCATCAACGCCATGCTCGACACCGAGTCGAACGGCAACGACCAGGTCAGCCCCGACGGCGAGACGAGCGCGTACTTCCTCGCGATCTACGACTCGAGCGGCAAGCTGCTCGGCTACAACTGGCGCAGCAAGTCGAGCGACCTGCGGCCCGCCGTCGGCACGAGCCTGCCCGCGCACCTGAAGTCGGTGTGCCACGACGGCGACAACTTCTACCTGCGCAGCAACGACGGGACCGTGCAATACCGCGCCCGGTGCGTCTCGATCAGCTACTCGGCCGACAACCAGGCCGGGTCGGCGATCGTGGCCACCTCGACCGCATCGATCGACGTGCTGATGGCCGCCTACCTCACGATCTTCCTCGGCTTCGGCGTGATCGTCGTGGTCGTCGGCGCCGTGCTGACGCGCATGCTGGTCACGACCACCTTCGCGCCGCTGCGGCAGGTCGAGCGCACGGCGGCAGCGATCGCCGACGGCGACTTCAGCCAGCGCCTCGGCGGCGCTGAGCCGAACACCGAGGTCGGCCGCCTCAACCGCTCGCTCAACACGATGCTGTCGCGCATCGACCGTGCGTTCAAAGACCGCGCGCGCACCATCGAGCAGATGCGCCGGTTCGTCGGCGACGCGAGCCATGAGCTGCGCACCCCGCTCGTCTCGGTGCGCGGGTATGCCGAGCTGTACCGCATGGGCGCCCTGCAAGACGAGACTGCGGTGGCCGGCGCCATGGAGCGCATCGAGAAAGAGGCGCTGCGCATGGGCGGCCTCGTCGAAGATCTGCTCGAACTGGCCCGGCTCGACGAGACCCGGCCGCTGCAGCTCGCTCAGGTCGACCTGCTTCCGCTGGCCTATGACGCCGCGATGGATGCCCGTGCCGCGCACCCCACGCGCCGATTCGGCGTGCTCGTCGAACTGCCGCCCGCGCCGCCGCCCGCTCCGGGTCCGTCGGCGAGCGAGGACACCTCCACGAAGGCCCTGCCCGTGGTCGGCACGCCGCAGCCGCCCCAGCAGGCGGCGACCGGCCTCACGCGGGTGGCGCAGCGCAGCGGCATCCGCCTGCCGCGCCCCCAGGGCGAGAACGTCACCGGCCCCGTCGGCTTCACCGCGGCGGCCCTCGCTCGCCTGCGCCGGCGCGGAATCCGGCGCCCGGAAGAGATCTCGATGGCCGAGACGATGCCGCTGCAGCTCGAGGACATTCCAGAGCCGCACACCGTTCCGGCCCTCGTGATGGGCGAAGAGAACAAGCTGCGCCAGGTGCTCGGCAATCTCATCGGCAACGCGGTGCGCTACACACCTGACGGCTCGCCGATCGAGATCCGCGTCACTGCCGACCTCGATGCGCGCCGCGCGTCGGTCGAGGTCGTCGACCATGGCGAAGGGATCCCCCCGCAGATCCGCGACAAGATCTTCGAGCGCTTCTGGCGCGCCGACACCTCGCGCACCCGTGAGACGGGCGGAAGCGGGCTCGGGCTCGCGATCGTGACGTCGATCATCCACGCCCACAAGGGCACCGTCGACGTCGTCGAGACGCCGGGCGGCGGTGCCACCTTCCGCGTCTCTCTACCTCTCGCCGACGCCGCTTCCTGACCTCGTTCCGACGTGTCTTCCCCAGCACAGGCGCGCGGGTCACGATGCTGTCCACATTTCCGGGCGGTCGTCGGATTCCGGATTCCCCGGCCGGGCTAGCGTCGCCGGCATCCGTTGTCTCCAAGCCCAATTACGGAGGAAGCCATGACGACGTTCCAGGTCGACAGCACCGCGGTGCTCGATGCCACCCATGCGGCTCAGGCCACGCTCGAGCAGCTGCGCGGCGACGCGGCGCACCTGACCGCGACGCTCACCGCCCTGCAGGGCTCGTGGTCGGGCCAGGCGGCGAGCGCATTCCAGCAGGTGCTCGCCAACTGGACCACCACTCAGCGCACCATCGAGACCCAGATGGGCCAGTTGCAGCAGGTGCTCACCTCGGCCGCCCAGCAGTACCAGGAGAGCGAGCTGCGCAACTACCAGATGTTCGCGGCGGGGCTCTAGCGCCGACGCGCACCGTTCGGCACGAAACGCACGATTCGTCACCGTCGAACTCCGGTTCGGTGTGACGAATCGTGCGTATCGTGTCACTTCCCGCGCGCGGGCAGACGAAAGGGGCGCCCCCTTGCGGGAGCGCCCCTCTTCGCTGGTTACGTCTAGCTGTTCAGAGCTGTGACGACAGGCCGGACTTAGAAGTCCATGCCGCCCGTCGGGTCGGCGGCCGGAGCCGCGACCTTCTCGGGCTTGTCGGCGACGACGGCCTCGGTGGTGAGGAACAGGCCGGCGATCGACGCGGCGTTCTGCAGCGCCGAACGGGTGACCTTGGCCGGGTCGAGGATGCCCTGGGCCAGCAGGTCGCCGTACTCACCGGTCGCGGCGTTGAGGCCGTGGCCGGCGGGCAGGTCGGCGACCTTCGCCGCGACGACGCCCGGCTCGAGACCGGCGTTGAGGGCGATCTGCTTGAGCGGTGCGGCGATGGCGACCTTGACGATGTTCGCGCCAGTGGCCTCATCACCCGTCAGCTGCAGCTTCTCGAACGCGACCTTGCCGGCCTGGATCAGGGCGACACCACCACCGGCGACGACACCCTCTTCCACAGCGGCCTTGGCGTTGCGGACGGCGTCCTCGATGCGGTGCTTGCGCTCCTTGAGCTCGACCTCGGTGGCCGCACCCGCCTTGATGACGGCGACGCCGCCGGCGAGCTTGGCGAGGCGCTCCTGCAGCTTCTCGCGGTCGTAGTCGCTGTCGGTGTTCTCGATCTCGTTGCGGATCTGCTGCACGCGGCCGGCGATCTGGTCTGCGTCGCCCGCGCCCTCGACGATCGTGGTCTCGTCCTTGGTGATGACCACCTTGCGGGCCTGGCCCAGCAGGTCGAGCGTGACGTTCTCGAGCTTGAGGCCGATCTCTTCAGAGATGACCTGGCCGCCGGTCAGGATCGCGATGTCCTGCAGCTGCGCCTTGCGGCGGTCGCCGAAGCCGGGGGCCTTGACGGCGACCGACTTGAAGATGCCGCGGATCTTGTTGACGATCAGCGTGGCCAGGGCCTCGCCCTCGACGTCTTCGGCGATGATCAGCAGCTGCTTGCCGGACTGGATCACCTTGTCGACGATCGGCAGCAGGTCCTTGATGTTGCTGATCTTCTGGTTGGCGATGAGGATGTAGGGCTCCTCGAACACGGCCTCCTGGCGGTCGGGGTCCGTGACGAAGTACTGCGACAGGAAGCCCTTGTCGAAGCGCATGCCCTCGGTCAGCTCGAGCTCGGTGCCGAAGGTGTTCGACTCCTCGACGGTGACGACACCCTCCTTGCCGACCTTGTCGATCGCCTCGGCGATGAGCTCGCCGATCTCGGGGTCAGCGGCGGAGATCGAGGCGGTCGCAGCGATCTGCTCCTTCGTCTCAACCTCCTTGGCGCCGGAGATGAGCTCCTCGGTGACCGCGGCGACAGCCTTCTCGATGCCCTTCTTCAGGCTGATCGGGTCGGCGCCTGCGGCGACGTTGCGCAGGCCCTCGCGGACGAGCGCCTGAGCGAGAACGGTAGCGGTGGTCGTGCCGTCACCCGCGACGTCGTCGGTCTTCTTGGCGACCTCCTTGACCAGCTCTGCGCCGATCTTCTCGTACGGGTCGTCGAGCTCGATCTCCTTGGCGATGGACACGCCGTCGTTGGTGATGGTGGGAGCGCCCCACTTCTTCTCGAGGACGACGTTGCGGCCGCGCGGGCCAAGGGTGACCTTGACGGCGTCGGCGAGCGTGTTCAGACCGCGCTCGAGGCCACGACGCGCTTCCTCGTCGAAAGCAATGATCTTTGCCATGGTTGTTTCTCGTCCCTCCCGGACGTAGCAGCGAAAGAGGTCGTTAGCACTCAAAACGTACGAGTGCCAAAACTGATTCTGGCACTCTCCCTATCCGAGTGCAAGAAAGGCGGCGGCATCCCGTCACATCGTGCAATCCCCGGGCGACGAAGAGCCGCCCGGCAGATGCCGGGCGGCTCTCGTGAAAGTTCGTCGAAGCTGCGTTACGCCAGCCGCACGGACTCCGCCTGCGGGCCCTTCGAGCCGGTGCCGACCTCGAACGTGACCTGCTGGCCCTCTTCGAGACTCTTGTACCCGCTCATGTCGATGGCGGAGTAGTGGACGAACACGTCCTGTCCCCCACCGTCGACGGTGATGAAGCCGTAGCCCTTTTCAGCGTTGAACCATTTCACGGTCCCGTTCGCCATCGTTTCTCCATTGCGTGTTGCCGGACGCGCGCACTTCGCCGCATCACTGTGGCCAAGATCGTAGCGACACACCGGGAACTGAGATCTGCTCTGACGGCCCATTCCGTCGAAAAGTTACGGCGGCGTCAGACGTCCGTCACATTGGGGAAACGCCGCGAGCGGCTCAGCCCGGGTAGTCGGCGCCGAGGACGACCGTGACGACGGCCGCAGAACCGCCGAACTGCGCCGACTGCGCGACCGTCGTGACGCCCAGCGACTGGGCCACCCCGAGCGCGACGCCGCGCTGCGCGGCATCCGCGTAATACACGGTCGTCGTCGCCGCCTGCTGCGGAGCGTTGCCCGTGGTGACCGACGACCAGCCCGCGGCGCCGAGCTTGCCCGCGGCGTTCTTCGCGAGGCCCGCACGACCGGTGCCGTTCAGCACGCTGAGCTGCGCGCCGGGCACGATCGTGGCAGTCGGCGTCGGCGTCGCCGTCGGAGTCTGCGTACGCGTCGGGGTCGCCTTCGGCGTCGCGGTCTCGGTGATCGTGGGCTGTGGCCCTGCCGCGCTGTTGACGTTCGAGTCGAGCACGTGCAGATAGATCCAGCCGGCGCCGACGATCACCAGCACGGCGACGAGGCACCACACCAGCCACAGCAGCCCCTGCCCTCTGCGCCGCGGCGCGCGGTGAGCACCCACGCGCTCGAGGTCGGTGGGGACCACATCGAAGCGGTCCTTCGGGAATTGCTGTGCCATGCGCGCTCGGGTCTGTCCTTGGGGATGGGGCGGGGGTGTCCGCGGCGGTTCAGTCGATCGGCCGAGTCCGGGCCGCGCGATGCTCACGCCGCTCGTCCCGCTGCCGCAGCAGCCTCCGTACGAGAAGGGGGTCGTAGGAGAGTGCGGCAGGGGTCTCGATCAGCCGACCGAGAATCTGATAGTAACGGGCACCCGAAAGTCCCAACTGAGAGCGGATCGCCTGCTCCTTGGCCGCCGGTCCCTGCAGCCATTCGCGCTCGAAGTCCAGCACCGCGACCTCGAGGTCGGTGAGCTGGGGGGCTGGCATGGGCACAGGCTAGCGATCAGAGAGCGGCGTTCTCGGCGGCAACGCCGACAGCACTCCGATACATCCCGATATGACGGATGCCTGCCTCGAGGTACACCTCGCCGAAGGGCTCGAAGCCGGCCTTCGCATAGAGTTCCTGCGCGTACTCCTGTGCGTGCAGGAGCATGTCCTGCCCGGGGTTGTCGGCGATGGAGGCCGCGAGCACCCTGCTGGCCAGGCCGCGGCCCCTGGCATCCGCCCGCGTCACCACGCGCCCCACGATCACGTGGGCCGCGCCATGCTCCGGTTCGTCGTTCCACAGTGTGCGCAGGTAGGCGAGCACCGAGCCGTCCTCAGCGGCGATCCAGTAGTGGCGCGTGGTCGGCTCGAGATCGCGGTAGTCGAGCTCGGTCTCATCGACCTTTTGCTCGACGAAGAACACATCGGTGCGCAGCTTCGTGATCTCGTAGAGCTCGCGGGTGGTGAGTTCGTCGAAGGACTTGCAGATCACGGAACTTTCAGGCACTCGGGCGAGTTTACTTAGGTGTCGGCTTCACGAGAGCCGACAAGAGCAGAGAGGAACCGGCATGGGAGACGTCTCGTCCACCAACTACAAGGTCAGCAAGAGCGACGCCGAGTGGCGCGAGCAGCTCGACCCCGAGCAGTACGCGGTGCTGCGCCAGGCTGCGACCGAGCGGCCGTGGACCGGCGAACTGCTCGACGAAGACCGCGCCGGCGTGTACACGTGTGCGGCGTGCGGCGCCGAGCTCTTCAAGAGCGGCACGAAGTTCGACTCGGGCTGCGGCTGGCCGTCGTTCTATGAGAGCGTGCGCCCCGAGGCGGTCGAGCTCATCGAGGACCGCTCGCTCGGAATGGTGCGCACCGAGGTCCGCTGCGCGAACTGCGGTTCGCACCTGGGTCACGTCTTCCCCGACGGGTTCGGCACGCCGACCGGAGATCGCTACTGCATGAACTCGATCTCGCTGGGGTTCACGCCCGAGGCGTGATGCGCTAGCGCGGACGACCGCGCAAAACCGCAATTGCGTCACTAGAGTCTTGGCTGTGACGCAATTGCGGATTTCCGAAGCTGCGGTGTTCCTTGGCGTGAGCGACGACACCGTGCGCCGCCTCGTCGAGCGCGGCGAACTCGAGGCCGGCACCGGGTCAGAGGGCCCACAGACGGTCGACGGCGCGAGCCTCGCCGCTCTCGCGGTCGAGCGCGCCAAGGGGGCCCCCGACCAGTCGCCCGTGCTGAGTTCGGCGCGCAATCACTTCACGGGCATCGTTACGAAGGTCGAGATCGACGGCGTGATGGCTCAGATCGACCTGCAGGCCGGCCCCTACCGGGTCGTCTCGCTCATCAGCGCAGAGGCCGCGCGCGAACTCGGGCTCGAGGTCGGCAGCGTCGCCTCCGCGGTCGTCAAGGCCACGAACGTGAGCATCGAGACCATCGGCGGTCCCAGATGAGGAAGCTCAGCGGCATGGCGGGCGGAGCCGCCGCGGTGGCCGCGCTCCTGCTGAGCGGATGCGCGAGCGGCGGGCCCGATGCGGGCTCCACCAAGCCGGGCCACGCTGCGCCGCAGACGCTGACCGTCTATGCCGCGACGAGCCTGACCGCGACGTTCGACAAGCTGGGTGACGCGTTCGAGAAGGCGAACCCCGGCGTCACGGTGCGGTTCACCTACAACGGCACGTCGACCCTCGTCACCCAACTCTCGCAAGGCGCTCCGGCCGACGTGCTCGCCTCGGCCGACGAGAAGAACATGGCGAACGCGGTCGGTCAGAAGCTCATCGCCGGCACGCCCGTCGACTTCGCGACGAACGTGCTCGAGATCGCCACCGCGCCGGGCAATCCGAAGGACATCACCGGCTGGGCCGACCTCGCGAAGGCCGGCGTCAAGGTCGACGTGTGTGCCGACGGCGTGCCCTGCGGCAACGCCACGCGCGCGGTCGAGAAGGCCACGGGGACGCACCTCGCGCCGATCAGCGAGGAGCAGAACGTGGGTGACGTGCTCGCCAAGGTCGAGAGCGGCGATGCGGATGCCGGCGTCGTCTACGTCACGGATGTCAGGAGCGCAGGCTCGAAGGTCACCGGCGTCCCGTTCCCCGAAGCGAGACAGGCCGTCAATACCTACCCGATCGCGGCGACCTCGTCGTCGAAGAATGCGGCGCTTGCCAAGAGATTCATCACGTACGTCACGGGAGACGAAGGCCAGAAGCTGCTGGCGGATGCCGGCTTCGGGGCGCCCCCGAAGTGAGCGGGCGGTCGTGAGCGAGCATGGCCGACGTGCCTATCCCGCCTGGCTCTGGATCCCAGCGGGACTCGGCGCGCTGTTCGTGCTGCTGCCGCTCATCGCCATCGTCGTCCACGTCGACTGGCCACACTTCGGCGGCCTGATCACCTCGGAATCCTCCCTCGCCGCGCTGCGGCTCAGCATCCAGACCGCCCTCATGTCGACCGCGATCTGCGTCGTCCTCGGCGTGCCGATGGCCGTCGTGCTTGCGCGCGGGCACTTCCGCGGCCAGTCGGCGGCGCGCGCGCTCGTGCTCGTGCCGCTCGTGATGCCGCCGGTGGTGAGCGGCCTCGCACTGCTCTACACGGTCGGCAGCCACGGGTTGCTCGGCCCGACCCTGCTCAGGCTCGGCCTGCAGGTGCCGTTCTCGACGACCGCGGTCGTCCTCGCGCAGTCGTTCGTCTCGTTGCCGTTCGTCGTCATCAGCCTCGAGGGCGCGCTGCGCACGGTCACAGAGACCCACGACGAGATCGCGGTCGCCTACGGCGCCAGCCGCACGCAGGTGCTGTTCAAGGTCACGCTGCCAAGCCTCGGACCCGCCCTCATCTCGGGCACGGTGCTGTCGTTTGCGCGTGCGCTCGGCGAGTTCGGCGCGACCATCACGGTCGCGGGGTCGCTGCAGGGCGTCACGCGCACGCTGCCACTCGAGATCTATCTGCAGAACAACCTCGACCCGGATGCGGCCGTCGCGCTCTCTCTCCTGCTGGTCGTGCTCGCGCTCGTCGTCGTCTTCGTCGCGGGGCGGCCCTGGCGCCGCGCCGCGCGAGCCGAGCTGCTCGACGTGATCTCGAGCGAGCTGCGCGGCCCTCGAGGCGAGCGGGGCAATAGCGTGGTCTCATGACCACCGTCGCCGAGCACCAGGCGGCCGTGCGCGCGCTGGCTGAGGCCGCGCTGCGCGGGGCTGCGGAGGACGTGCCGCTCGGGGCGGCACTCGGCCGGATCCTGGCCGCAGACGTCACGAGCGCGATCGACCTGCCGCCGTTCGACAACTCGCAGATGGACGGCTACGCGGTGCGAGCGGGCGATTTCAACCGCCTCAGTCCGGATGCCGGAACCGGACCGCTTCGTGTCACTGGCCACATCGCGGCGGGCGACCCGATCACGGCCTTCGCCGGGGGTGCGGCCGCGATCATGACAGGTGCGCCGCTGCCGCCCGGCGCCGACGCGGTCGTTCCGGTCGAGGCCGTGGGCGGCCCCGGAACGTTCGCCGCCGTCGGCGAGAGCATCGAACTGCACGAACCCGTGGCCCCGGGAGCCTTCGTGCGGGCGCGTGGCAGCGACCTGGCGGCCGGCGACACCGTGCTCAGCGCAGGAACCCTGCTCGGGCCCGCGCAGCTCGGGGCGCTCGCGGCTTCCGGTCTCACCACCGTCGCGGTGAGGCGGCGCCCGCGGGTCCTGATCGTCTCAACCGGAGCAGAGCTCACGGCGCCGGGCGAGCCGCTGGCCCCGGGAGCCATCTATGACGCCAATGCCATCGCACTCGCCGCGGCGGTCACGCAGGCGGGCGGCACCGCCCTCGCGACCGGGGTGTACAGCGACGAGCCGGAGCATCTTCGCGTCGCGCTCGACGCGGCAGGGCCCGTCGAGCTCGTCGTCACGAGCGGCGGCGTCAGCGCGGGCGCCCACGAGGTGGTGCGCGAGACCCTGGGTCCGCTGGGGGTGCGGTTCGGGTCGGTCGCCCTGCAGCCGGGCGGCCCGCAGGGACTCGGCACGATCGACATCTCCGGCTTCCCGACCCCCGTGCTGTGCTTTCCGGGGAATCCCGTCAGCGCGCTGGTCTCGTTCGAGCTGTTCCTCAGGCCGCTGCTGCGCGGCAGTCGCCCGACGACGCACCTGCCGCTCGCGGCATCCGTCGAATCTCCCATCGGCAAGCATCAGGTGCGTCGCGGCCGCATCACGACAGATCACACGGTGGAGCTCGTCGGCGGCCCCAGCTCGCACCTGCTCGCGGCGTACGCTCGTTCCGACGCGCTGGTCCACCTGCCAGAGGGTGTCGCCCACGTCGCCGCCGGGGAACCGGTCGAGGTATGGAGGATCGATGAGTGACGCGCCCGCCCAGCCGGCGGAATCCGGCGGCCTCACCCACGTGCGCGGCGACGGCGCGGTGCACATGGTGGATGTGAGCGAGAAGCAGATCACGAAGCGCAGGGCCGTTGCGCAGGCAGCGGTCATCACCACGCCGGAGGTGATCGAACTGCTCAGGCAGGGGCGCCTGCCCAAGGGCGAGGCGCTCGCGGTGGCGCGCATCGCCGGCATCATGGCCGCCAAGAAGACGCCCGACCTCGTGCCGCTGTGCCATCCGCTTCCTCTGACCGGGGCCGACGTGGAGCTGAGCGCCGCAGGCGACCGCGTCGAGATCCGCGCGACGGTCAAGACCGTCGGCGTCACCGGCGTCGAGATGGAGGCGCTGACGGCTGTGACGGTGGCCGCGCTGACGGTCTACGACATGATCAAGGCGGTCGACAAGGGCGCCGTGATCACCGAGGTGCGCGTCCTCGAGAAAGAGGGCGGCAAGTCGGGTCCGTGGCAATCGGAAGACCGGCGCGACGCATGACCGCGCTCAGCCTGACCGTCTCCACGCGAGCGTCGGCTGGGGTCTACGAGGACTCGACCGGCCCGCTGATCTTCCAATGGCTGACAGAGCGCGGCTTCGACACGGCCAGGCGGGTCGTGCCTGACGGGCCCGGCGTCGAGGCGGCGCTGCGAGGCGCGGTCGCCGGTCGGCTGCGCATGGTCGTGACCACCGGCGGCACGGGCATCAGCCCGACCGACCGCACGCCCGAGCACACTCGCGCGGTCCTCGACCTCGAGCTGCCCGGCTTCGCTGAGGAGCTGCGCCGCGTCGGCGCCGCGCACTCGCCCCACGCGCTGCTGAGCCGCGGCGTCGCCGGCGTCGCCGGGCGCACGCTGATCGTCAATCTGCCCGGATCGGCCTCGGCTGTGCGAGACGGGCTGCGGCTGCTCGACGGCTTCTATCGGCACGCTCTCGAGCAGATCGCCGGCGGCGACCACCCGCGCTGAGACGGGTGCCGCTCCGGGCCGCTATAACCTTATTCATGGCCGTCGTCTTCCCCTCAGCCGGAGTCGTGCTCGCCGCGGGTGCCGGCACCCGCTATGGGATCCCCAAGGCGCTCGCACGCGCCTCTGACGGAACGCCGTGGGTGCAACTCGCAACCGAGAAGCTTCTCGACGGCGGCTGCTCGCAGGTGACGGTCGTCTTGGGGGCGTCTGCCAAAGAGGCGAGCGAGCTCGTTCCGAGCGACCCGCGGGTGCACCCCGTGGTCGAGTCGCACTGGACCGACGGTATGGGCACCTCGCTGCGGGCGGGGATGCGGCATCTCGAGGCATCCGCCCCGCCCTCGGTGTCGGCCGCGGCGATCACGCTCGTCGACCTGCCCGACCTTCCGGTGGCGGTTGTGAAGCGGCTCCTGAGCGGCGTCAAGATCACGAGCCTCCGGCAGGCGGTGTTCTCGGGCAGACCGGGGCACCCCGTCGTCGTCGGGCGGCAGCACTGGGCCGACTTCACCGGCACCCTGCACGGCGACACCAGCGGTCGCGACTACCTGACCGCTCACGGCGTCGAGCAGGTGGAGGCCGGCGACCTGTGGTCGGGCCGCGAGGTCGGAGTGCGCTGACGGGCTTCTGCTCGCGACGTAGGCTGTGGGCGTGAACTGGCTCGATCGCTACTTCCCGAAGAGCCCGAAGATCACTGGGCCGGCGGTCGGCATCGGCATGCTCGTCGCGGTGGTGAGCGATTCAGAGCAAACGGATGCGTCGGAGGACGACCCGATCGGTGTGGTCATCGCCCCCGGGAACAATGAGATCGCCGCCTACCCCGGCCTGCAGCGGCCGCCGAGCTGGACGGTGGCGTTCGAGCGCCCGAGCTACACCGCCGACGGCCGCGGCCCCTTCGAGCAGGCCACGTTCCCCGAGCACCGGCTTCGTGTCATCGACCCGAATCCGTCGCTCGGGGCCTGAGCCACCACAGACGCGAGGAGCGGTGCGAAACGCACGCCCGGCCGCCCGGGAACATGCATTCCGCACCGCTCGATGGAAGCCCTAGACCTCTCAGCGCGCCGCGAGAGCCTCGAGCACCTCAGCCGTCGTGCCGAGCTCGCCGAGCTTCGGGAACTGGTGCTCGATCGACGCGTTGTGCGCCGCCTCGCTGGTGTCGGTCATCGCGTCGAGCACGAAGCCGACGTGGTAGCCCAGCTCGTACGCCGAGCGCGCAGTCGACTCAACGCCCGACGTGGTCGAGACGCCGGTCAGCACGATCTGCGTGGCGCCAACCTCCTTGAGCTTCGCGTCGAGGTCGGTGGAGAGGAATGCCCCGAGGGTGGTCTTGGTCACGGTGATGTCGCTCGGCTGCTGGTTCAGCTCGGGAAGCAGCACGGTCGCCTCCGGCGGAATCGAACCGCCAGCGGGCCGGCCGGATTCCTTGCTGCGCTCAGTGCGTCCAGGGGCACCACCGGCCACGTTCACGAGCACGACCGGCAGGCCCTTGGCGCGGAAGGCCTCGGCGAGCTTCGCCGAGTTCGCCACGACGTCGTCGAACGAGTGGACGGTCGGGTAGCCCTTCAGGCCGGTCTGCAGGTCGATGACGACGAGGGCTGGGGTCTGCTCGAGTTCGATGCTCATGCGTTCTCCTTCATTCGGTGGGTGGTTGGGGGAAGTGTCTGCTCGCTGTCCACGGCGACGCCGGTGCCGCGGAAGGCGGATGCGACGGCCGAGACGAGCGAGATGGCGGCCGAGACGGCGAATACGACGACGAGCCCGTCGTGGAAGGGCCCCGAGATCAGGTTCGGGAAGAAGGTGTGGCCGGTGAGCACGGCCTGCGAGTGCGCGGGCAGCGTGGAGAGCGCGTGATAGCTGTCGAGCAGGTACTTGACCGGATTCGTGCCCAGCATCGCCGCGAACAGCGATGACACCGGCGGCAGGCCGCCGATCTTCTCCGCGATGGCCTGCGGCACTCCATGCGCCGCTAGGCCCGCGGTCAGAGTGTGCGGCAGCGTCGCGGCGAGGCCGGAGATCATCAGCGAGAAGAAGACGCCGATCGAGAGCGACGTGCCGGAGTTCTGGAACGTCGCGCGCATGCCGCTCGCCACGCCGCGATAGCGGGCAGGCACCGAGCTCATGATGGCCGCCGAGTTCGGCGACGAGTACATGCCCATACCGATGCCGTTGAGCGCCAGCAGCGCGGCGAACAGCCAGTACGGGAAGTCGACGGGCAGGAAGATCAGCCCGACGAAGGAGAGCCCGAAGACGACCATGCCTCCCGTCGCGAACAGCCGGGCGCCGAAGCGGTCGGACAGCGCGCCCGACACCGGGCCGGCGAGCAGGAATCCGCACGTCAACGGCAGCATCAGGATGCCGGCCCACAGCGGTGTCGATTCGTAGGAATACCCGTGCAACGGCAGCCAGATTCCCTGCAGCCAGATCACCAGCATGAACTGCAGGCCGCCCTGCGCAAGCGAGCCGCCGAAACGCGTGATGTTCCCGAACGCGAAGGCTCGGATCTTGAACAGCCGCAGCTCGAACATCGGGTCGGTGATCTTCAGCTCGATCCAGACGAAGGCGGCGAGCAGCAGCACACCGCCGATCAGTCCGGCGAGCACCCACGGATTCGTCCACCCCATGGTGTGGCGACCGTACGGCTGCAGGCCGAAGGTGATCGCCACGAGCACCGCCGAGAGACCGATGGCGAAGGTGCCGTTGCCCCACCAGTCCATGCGGCTCGGGTGCCGCACGCCGTTGTCGCGCAGCATGAAGTACGCCCAGAGGGTGCCGACGATGCCGACCGGCACGTTCACCCAGAAGACGCTGCGCCAGTCCCACGCCGCGAGTAGACCGCCTGCGGTCAGGCCGATGAACATGCCGGCGAGGCCGGCGACCTGGTTGATGCCGAGTGCGAAGCCGCGGCGCTCGCGCGGGAACGCATCGGTCAGGATCGCCTGCGAGTTGGCGGTCAGCATCGAGCCGCCGAACGCCTGCAGCAGCCGCCAGCCGATCAGCCACAGTGCAGCCGGCGAGCCGCGGAACGGGTCGAAACTGAGCAGCACGCTCGCGATCGTGAAGACCAGGAATCCCAGGTTGTAGATGCGCACGCGCCCGAACATGTCGCCGAACTTGCCCACCGCGACGACCAGCACCGACTGCACGAGGCGGTAGCCCATGATCATCCACAGCAGGAAGGCGATGTTCGACGGCGCGAGCGGGTCCAGGTGGATGCCCGTGAAGATCGCCGGCAGCGAGATGAGCACGATCGAGCCATCAAGGCTCGACATGAACACGGCCATCGTCGTGTTGGTGAGCGCCACCCAGCGATAGCGGTCGGGCTTCGGCTGCGGCGCTGCTGCAGCCGCCTCGGTTCCGCTCACAGCCCCTCCGCCAGCCGCGCGAGCAGCGGCGCCGCCGCGCGCAGCGTCGCAAGCTCGTCGGCGTCGAACCGGGTCGTGAGCTCACGCGCGATCGCCGCGGCACGGGCGTCGCGCCGTGCGTCCATGACCTCCGCGCCGGCTTCGGTGAGCCGCAGCAGGATCCGACGGCCGTCGACGGTGTCCTTGGTGCGCTCGATCAGGCCGCGCGCCTCGAGCGCCGCGATCGTCGCACCCATGGCCTGCGGGCTGATGCCCGCGACGCGCGCGAGCGCGCCCGAGGTGGTCTCGACCGCGCGGCGGATGTTGATCAGCGCAGCGATCTCAGAGGCGCTGAGTTCGCCCTGCGGCCGCGCCGTGCGCGCGGCCGCGATGAACAAGCGGATGCTGTCCAGCAAGGACCCCGCCAGCTCTTCAGCCTCCCGCGCATCGCTCATATTCATAAGCCTAGGTTGATAAACCTCTCCTTACAAACCCCACCGATGCGTGACGGCAGAAGTCAGATGCGGTGCGCTCCGGCACAGGTCGCGCGTAGCGTCGCTCTCATGGCAAAAACCTGGTTCATCACCGGCACCTCGAAGGGCTTCGGCCGCGAGTGGGCGACGGCCGCCCTTGAGCGCGGCGACTCGGTCGCGGGCACCGCCCGGCGCCTCGACGACATCGACGACCTCGCCGCTCAGTACCCAGAGACCTTCCTGCCCGTGCAGCTCGACGTGACCGACCGCGAGGCCGACTTCGCGGCGGTCGCTGCGGCCGCAGAGCGCTTCGGACGCCTCGACGTCGTCATCAACAACGCGGGCTATGGCCACTTCGGCATGGTCGAGGAGCTCACGGAGCAGGAAGTCCGCGACCAACTCGAGACGAACTTCTTCGGCGCGCTCTGGGTGACGCAGGCGGCGCTTCCGCTCCTGCGGGCGCAGGGCAGCGGCCACATCATCCAGGTGTCGAGCATCGGCGGCATCACCGCCTTCCCTGGGATCGGTGCCTACCACGCGTCGAAGTGGGCACTGGAGGCGTTCTCGCAGTCGCTTGCACAGGAGGTCGCCGCCTTCGGCATTCGCGTCACGCTGATCGAGCCCGGCGGCTTCGAGACGGACTGGGCCGGCCCGTCGGCGCGGCACAGCGCCGAGATCCCGGCATACGACGACATCCGCGCCCAGCGCGCACAGCGGCCGACGACAGCCCGGCGCGGCACGCCCGGGGCCACGAGGCGCCCGATCCTCGAGATCGTCGACGCTGCGACCCCGCCGCTGCGCGTCTTCTTCGGCGAGCCGCCGCTCGCGATCGCGACGGCCGACTACGAGTCGCGGCTGGCGACGTGGAATGAGTGGCAGCCCGTCTCGATCGAGGCGCAGGGCTGACACGGGATGCCTGGCCCAGGCATCCTCACGCCTTAAAGAAGACGATCCGCCCCGCTCAACGTCGGCGTTCCCGAATCGCCGACGGAGCGGGGCGGATCTATAACACTGAGGGCGCCCAACCCCTTGTCACGTTCCTCAGTGGCCTGTGTGCCAATGGTCGTAGCCGACCCGGCAGTCGCAACCGACGCGAATCCACTCGCCGGTGCGCTCACTCATGAAGATCTCGGCGTGCGCCGCACGCTGATCACCGCGCAGCGCCAGCGGCGATCGACGGCGCGGGCCCGAACCGAGACCGAGCTGCTGCAGCAAGTGCTGCCACCCCGTCATCTCCGGGGCGACGATCGCGCCGGCCATGAACTTTACCGCCCTTCGTTGCGTTGCACGACAACTGTCAGGCATCGTACCTGACACCTGTCGCGTTGTCTATAGGACAGCTGTCTCATAATGGCCGACTTCGCGGGGTAGGGTTTTCAATCATGGATGCCCGCTCTCGTCGATCTCGGAGCGCGCTCGTCGATGCCGTCTACCGCCTCAGCGTCGAGAACGGAATCGATCGCCTGACCGTTACCGACGTCGCCGCTGCGGCGGGCGTCAGCCGTGACACCTTCTACCGCCACTCGGCGGACCCGGTCGAGCTGCTCTGCGCGGCCCTGCAGGAGGAGCTGGCGGACTCCGTCTCCGCATACCTCGCGATGCCCCTCGTCGACGACAGCGAAGACAGCGTGTTCCTCGCGCCGGCCGCCGCCGTCATGGAGCACATGCGCGACCACACCGCGATCTATCGCCAGGCCCCTGGCAGCAAGAGCGGGGCACGCCTCACCGCGATCATCGAAGGCGCGGCCCGCCAAGTCATCGAGACCCACCTCGACAACCACCCCGAGATCGTTCCGGAGCAGTTGCGGCCGATGACGGAGGTGACGAGGCAGATGTCCCTGGCCTACGCCTCGTCGGGTGCGACCGCGGCGTTCTTCGCGTGGATCAACGGCGACGACCTCAGCGACGTACGCCGCTACGCGCAGGTCGTACTGCTCTCCGGCCCCGAGTGGTGGCTCGGCCTGCCCGCACCGGTGGCGACGCCGCGCCCCCGCACATCCAGCTGAGCGGGCTGCTCCTCACTGCGGCTCATTCGCCTTCGGCAGCCGCCGCCGGCCGCCCTGCATCGCGCGCGGCGATGGCGGCTTCGCACTCGGCGATGGCCTCTGCCGCCCACGTGCGCTGCTGCGCCGTTCCGAGCTCGGCCGCCCAGCAGGCGCTCGCACGGAACGACTCGAGGGCCGCTTCGAGCTCGCCTGCGTCGAACCGGCTCCAGCCTCGATTGTTGTGCAGCGAGACGAGCCACCGCTTCGTGCGGGCATCCGCCGTGATCTCGGCCAGCTCGATGGCGCGCTGCGTCCACTCGTCGCTGCGCGCCCGGTCGACGATCGCCAGCATGTGCAGCGCGTCGAGCTCGAGGAAGCGCTGGCCGCTTGCGTGAGCGAGAGCGAGCGCGTTCCTGAAGGCGGCGGATGCCTGCGCCGGCTGTCCCGCGGAATTGAAGAGCCGCCCCCTCTCGAGCGCGATGCGGATCTCCACGGCAGGGTCGCTGCCCGTCCCGAGGCCATCGAGCACTTCGTGCGCTTCGTCGAAGCGCTGCTGCAGCCCGAGAGCCCGAGCACGCTGCGTCGCCAGCTCGCTGCGTTCGGCCGACGTGTACCGCGCATCGGCTGCAGCGATCGCGAAGCGCTCCTCGGAGCCGACCGGGTCGTCGAAGTCCCACAGCGCGTCGAGCAGGTCCTGCGTGATCACGCGCCATTCCTAGCGCATTCCAGAGTGCGCCGGGTTACGTCTCACGAAAACGTGGAGCGCCCCGCACCAACCCGAATGGCGCGGGGCGCTCGAGACGGTGCACCTCCCAGCCGGAGCGTCCTCATAACAGCATCGCTGTGGCGCCTCCCCTGGCGCTCTTTGACGTCTACCGGTTCCCCTGGGCCGTCTCAACATAGATAAAGCTAAAGGAGCTGAATCACCCTCACCATCCCATTGACACGGCGGCACTTCAGCCGCTAGAGCAGCACGCAGATCGCCCTTGATGTAAAGGACTATTGACACGAGTTTCATGCCGTCGCAGACTGGCGACATGACAAGTGAACTTGACTCGACGGCAGAGACTGCGCGCGAGCAGAACCTGCGTCGGCGCTATCGCACCCGGATCACGATGGCGTCCATCATCTACGTCGTCGTGCTGGCGCCCGTCACCTTCTGGGGCGGCCTCGGCGGCCATTCCGCCTGGCGGTTCCTGTTCGCACTGTTACCGGTACTCCCGGCCGCGTGGATGGCAGCGATCATCATCGCTCGATTCCGTGAACTCGATGAGTATCAGGTGCGACTGGCTTTCCCCGGCATTGCGTCCGCGCTCGTCTCGGCGATGCTCGCGAGCGTGACGATCGGATTCCTCGGCATTACGGGGCTCAACCTTCCGGGGGTGGGGTGGATCGTCTTCGTGGCCGGGATGGGGACGTGGTGGCTCGTGAGCCAGCTCACCGGCGCCGCGAAGCAGTTCTAGTGCGCAACCGCATCCGCGCAGAGCGAGAGACCCGGGGCTGGACACAGTTGGCCCTTGCCGAACGGCTCGCGGTCTCGCGCCAGACGGTCAATGCGATCGAGACGGGCAAATACGACCCGTCCCTCCCGCTGGCGTTCCGACTTGCCGCCGTGTTCCAGACCCGCATCGAGGACCTCTTCCATCCAGACCACTGAGTCAGAACGACTGACCGTTGGCGTAACGCACGCGGCGGTAATGACGCCCGCTGCCACGATTTCGAGCCTTGTATGTCGGTAGCTGACTATCGCAGTTCGGACAGACGAGACGGAGATTGTCACGCCAGTTGTTCTGACTGTTGCCGTCGATATGGTCGAGCACAAAGACCAGCGGCGCCCCGTTCCATTCCGCCGGCATCCCGCAGAGCGCGCAGGCACCCGCCTGCGCGTCGAGTATGTACGCGCGAATCGACTGACTCAGTCGCCCGACATTGTTCGAGCCGAATTCAAGCCATTTCTGCACAGTCAGGTTTTTCCGGCCGAGTTGAGAGCAGAGCTCCGAGCAGTAGACGAACTGCCCCTCATGTAGAGCCGCGCCGCAGTTGCGGCAGCCGCCCCAATCGCGGACCGGATATCGACGCACACCGCGGTTATTGAACGATGCGGAGCAACTCCGTGAGCAGAACTTCGCGTTGCGAGTGAGAGTGCCGCAATTTCCACATTTGACCATCGCCATGCATCGAAATTAGCTTCGACCACAGACATTGGAGCCGCCTACGGGAATCGAACCCGTATCTTCTCATTACAAGGGAGCTGCGTTACCATTGCGCCAAGGCGGCATCGCCCTGAACGGGCGCTCTCACATCCTAGGGCAGGCGCCTTACGCCTTTCGATTCGGGGTCAGCACGACCTGGCTCGCGTAGGCGAAGCCGCCGCCGAAGCCGAACAGCAGCGTCGGCGCGTTCGCGGGGATGCGCCCCTCATGCCACCACTTCGACAGCCCGAGAGGAATCGAGGCCGCGGAGGTGTTGCCGGAGACCTGCACGTCGGTCACGACGGTGCGATCGGTGAGCCCGAGCTGCTCGGCCAGCGGCTCGATGATGCGCAGGTTCGCCTGGTGCGGCACGAATACCTGGATGTCGTCCATCGTCAGGCCCGCCTCTTCAACCGCAGAGCGCGTGATTCCGGAAGCCTTCGACATCGCCCAGCGAAGGATCATGCGGCCGTCCTGCGAGAACTTGTTTCCGGTCTCGTCCTCGACGATGACCGCGCGAGACATCGTCGGCTCGGAGCCCCAGACCGTCGGCCCGACCCCGACCTCGGCCTCGTCGTCGACGCCCTCGAGCACGAAGGCGCCAGCGCCGTCGGCCGTGAGCACGCAGGTGGTGCGATCGGTCCAGTCGGTGATCGCGGACAGCTTCTCGGACCCGATGACGACAGCCCTCTTCACCTGGCCGGCGCGGATCGCGGCATCCGCCATCGCAATCCCGTGCTCGAAGCCCGAGCACGCCGTGTTGATGTCGATGATGACGGGCGACGTCATCTCGAGCTCGGCGGCGACGCGCCCTGCGACGTTCGGGCTGTGGTCCATCACGGAGGTCGAGGCGACCACGATCAGGCCGACCTCGTCAGGCTCGAGACCGGCGTCGGCGATCGCCGCACGGGCGGCCGCTGCCGCCATGTCGGCGACGGTCTCGTCGTCGCGCGCGATGTGCCGCTCGATGATTCCGGTGCGAGTGCGGATCCATTCGTCGCTCGTCTCGACCATGTTCGCGAGCTCTGCGTTGGTGAGCACGCGCTCTGGCTGGTAGTGACCGAGTCCGACGATGCGCGAGCCTGCGACGGCGCGCTGAGCCTTCAGCATGTCTGCCATTTTCTCAATAGACGGATGCCACGGCGGGAATGTTCCCCGCGCGTGGCCGGGATCAGCCGACGACGATCGTCGTCGGAGTGGGCGTCGGCGACGGCGACGACGTGCCCTCGGGCGAGTCCGTCGGCTGCGGCGTCGCGTAGCGCTCGCCCTGCGCCTGCTGGATGAAGGCGCGGAAGTCGGAGGCCTCGGTCACGGATCCCGTGTAGCGCTGCCCGTCGACGAGCACGAGGGGAAGCGAGTCGGCCGTGACCTTCTTCACCTCGGAGTTCGGCAGCGGCCCTGTGGACGCCCGGTCGAGCGCGGCCTGCGCCCAGTTCTCATAGGTGCGATTCGTGATGCACGACTTGATCGAGGACATCGGCTGTGCGCCTGCCTGCTTCGCATAGGCCGTGATGCGCGCATCGGTGAGTCCGGCGGTCGTCTGCCCCGGC
Organism: Gryllotalpicola daejeonensis; assembly: GCF_039538145.1. Classification (NCBI taxonomy): domain Bacteria; kingdom Bacillati; phylum Actinomycetota; class Actinomycetes; order Micrococcales; family Microbacteriaceae; genus Gryllotalpicola; species Gryllotalpicola daejeonensis. The sequence goes on from NZ_BAABBV010000001.1 coordinate 1,471,070, forward strand.
TCATGCTCGAACATCAGCCGGTTGAAGTCGAAGAAGCTGTCGGGCGAGTAGTTCGCGACGCACGCCGCCGCGTTGGAGGCTCTGAGCGAGTACTGCGTTCCCTGCGCAGACCGGTTCGCGTAGAACGGCAGCGGGTGGATCTCGAGCGTCGCGGCGCCGGAGTCGACGAGCTTGCGGATCTGCTCGTTGTTGGTCCGCTCGAACTGCCCGCAGTACTGGCACAGGTAGTCGACGTAGGTCGTGATGTTGACGACCTGGCCCGTGGTGTCGAGCGCGTGCGGCGTGGGCTTCGCGTCGGCGGCTCGGGCCGGCGAGCGTTCGGCCTTGAGACCGGCGCCGATCATCACGCCGTCGCTGGCCATGTTCGCGGGGCCGCGGTGCGGCGGGCGGATCGAGGTCACCAGAACGACGGTCACGATCGCGACGACGGCGACCAGGGCGACGACGATGCCGGTGCGCAGCAGGACCCGGTTGCGCCGGTCCCTTCTGCGCTGCTTTCCGCGCAGCTCCCGCGCCTTCTGACGCGCGATTGCGCGGGCGTCAGCCGTGGGGCCGTCTGCGCTCGGCGAGCCGTCCGTCATATGCCTTCTTCCTGTGCCGCGGGCGGTGGATTCCGCGTCGATCGCGAGCCGGGTGCTCGCACGATGACTGGTCGATGCTAACCGAGCGATCCATGGCGTAGCATGAGAGCGCTGTCAGCGTCGCCAGGCGACTGACGGCTTTTACAACATCCATTCACTACGGATCGTCCGGCACGTACCTGCCGGTGAAGGAGACATAACGTCATGTCAACTGTCACGTTCGACAACGCGTCCCGCATCTACCCCGGGTCCAACATCGCGGCTGTCGACTCGCTGAGCATCGATGTCGCTGACGGCGAGTTCCTCGTCCTCGTCGGCCCCTCGGGCTCCGGTAAGTCCACCGCTCTCCGCATGCTGGCCGGCCTCGAAGAGGTCAACAGCGGCAACATCTTCATCGGCGAGCGCAACGTCACCGACGTTCCGCCGAAGGACCGTGACATCGCCATGGTGTTCCAGAACTACGCGCTCTACCCGCACATGACCGTCGCCGAGAACATGGGCTTCGCGCTGCGCATCGCCGGCGTCCCGAAGGAGGAGCGCAACCAGCGCGTCCGCGAGGCAGCGAAGATGCTGGACCTCGAGCCCTACCTCGACCGCAAGCCGAAGGCCCTCTCGGGTGGTCAGCGTCAGCGCGTCGCCATGGGCCGCGCCATCGTCCGCAGCCCGCAGGTCTTCCTCATGGACGAGCCGCTCTCGAACCTCGACGCGAAGCTCCGCGTCCAGACGCGCACCCAGATCGCGTCGCTGACCCGCCGCCTCGGCGTCACCACGGTCTACGTCACGCACGACCAGACCGAGGCGCTCACCATGGGCGACCGCATCGCGGTCCTGAAGGACGGCGTGCTGCAGCAGGTCGGCACCCCGCGTGAGCTGTACGCAGACCCGAAGAACGTCTTCGTCGCCGGCTTCATCGGCAGCCCCGCGATGAACCTGTTCGCCACCGACGTCACCGAAGGCGGCGTCAAGTTCGGCTCGGCCGTCGTCCCGGTCGACCGCGCCACCCTCGGCACGGCCACGCAGGTCACCATCGGTGTCCGCCCCGAGGACGTCGTCGTGAACCTGGGCGAGTCCAGCGGCCTCCGCGTCGAGGTCGACCTCGTCGAGGAGCTCGGCGCCGACGGCTACCTGTACGGCCACACCGAGGTCTCCGGCAAGCGCGTCGACATCGTCAGCCGCGTCGACGGCCGCGTTCACCCGAACGCGGGCGACGTGGTCTACATCACCCCGAAGACCGGCCACGTGCACATCTTCGACATCGAGTCGGGCGAGCGTCTCGGCGGCGCCGTCACCGACTAAGGACGATCGGATTCCACGAAGGCCGCGGTTCCCTCTCCAGGGGCCGCGGCCTTCGGCATCCCTCGTCACTCTCACCCAGCAAGGAATCCTGTGGCCTCATCCATCGACATCACGGCCGCGACGGCCGAGCCGGCACTGCTCGACCTGCCGTGGAACACGCCGCTCGACGAGTGGCCGTCTGAGTACATCGCCCAGCTGCCGAAGGGCATCAGCCGACACCTCGTGCGCTTCGCGAACCTCGGGGGCTACGTCGTCGCAGTGAAAGAGACCACGGGCGAGATGGCGCGCCGCGAGTACGACCTGCTGCGGCTGCTGCAGCGCCTCGACATCCCCTGCGTCGAGCCCGTCGCGACGATCACGGGCCGAGTCGACGAACACGGGCAGGAGCTGCCCCCGGTGCTCGTGACCCGACACCTCAAGTTCTCGCTGCCGTACCGCGCCCTGTTCTCGCAGACGCTGAGGCCCGACACCGCCAAGCGCCTGGTCGACGCGCTCGCCGTTCTGCTCGTGCGCCTCCACATCACGGGTTTCTACTGGGGCGACGTCTCGCTGTCGAACACGCTGTTCCGCCGCGACGCAGGCGCGTTCGCCGCGTACCTGGTGGATGCCGAGACCGGCCAGCTGCAGGAGCAGGGACTCTCGAACGGGCAGCGCGAGAACGACCTCGAGATCGCGCGGGTCAACATCGCCGGCGAACTCATGGACATCGAGGCCGGCGGCCGCGCCGACGAAGCCCTCGACCCGGTCGACATCGCGAACGGCATCATCTCGACGTATCGCGAGCTGTGGAACGAGCTGACCGGTGCCGAGACCTTCGACGTGTCAGAGCGCTGGCGCATCAACCAGCGCGTCGAGCGCCTCAACGACCTCGGGTTCGACATCGGCGAGCTGACGATCAAGACGGAGGCGGCCGGAACGAAGGTGCTGATCCAGCCCAAGGTCGTCGATGCCGGCCACCACCAGCGCCGACTGCTGCGCCTCACGGGGCTCGACACCGGAGAGAATCAGGCGCGCCGCCTGCTCAACGACCTCGACGCCTACGCCGCGAGCTACGGTCGCCCGGGCGCCGACGAAGAGGCCATGGCTCACGAGTGGCTGACGCGGGTGTTCGAGCCCGTGGTCGCCGCCATCCCCGCGGAGCTGCGCGGCAAGCTCGAGCCGGCCGAGGTGTTCCACCAGCTGCTCGACCACCGCTGGTTCTTGTCGCAGGAGCAGGGGCGGGACATCCCGCTCGCCGAGGCGCTCTCGAGCTACATCGACAACGTGCTGCGGCATCGCCGCGACGAGGCCACCGTGCTCGCCCCGACGACCGAGGCGCTGACGCTCGGCCTGCCGACCGGCGTCATCTCGTTCGACGAATAGGCGACGCCGGCGCGGCGGTCACGCCTTCTTCTGCGTGCGCACCTTCGAGATCTCATAGAGCGCGACGGACGCCGCAACGGACGCGTTGAGCGACTCGATTCCCGAGATCGGGATCGAGACGATCGCGTCGCATGTCTCGGTGACGATGCGCGACAGGCCCTTGCCCTCCGAACCAGCGACGACGACGACCGGCTGGTCGGCGAGGTCGAGGTCGTAGAGCTCGGTGTCGCCACCTGCGGCGAGGCCGATGACGAACACGCCCGCCTTCTTGAACTCCTTGAGCGTGCTGGTGAGGTTCGGTGCCATCGCGACAGGGGTGCGCGCGAGCGCACCCGCCGACGTCTTCCACGCAGCCGAGTTGACGCCGGCAGAGCGGCGCTGCGGCACGATCACGCCGTGGCCGCCGAAGGCCGCCGTCGAGCGGATGATCGCGCCGAGGTTGCGCGCGTCGGTGACGCCGTCGAGAGCGACGAACAGGGGCTTCTTGCCCTTGCGGATCGTCAGGTCGAGCAGCTCCGCCGGGTGCGCGTACTCATAGGGCGGCACCTTCAGCGCGAGTCCCTGGTGCACGACGTCGCGACCGGCCATGCGGTCGAGCTCGGGGCGCATGACCTCGAGCACGGGAATGCCCCGGTGCGTCGCGGTCGCGAGCGCCTCTTTGACGCGGTCGTCCATCTCGGCGCGGGCCGCGATGTAGAGCGTGGTGGCCGGGATGCCTGCCCGCAGCGCCTCGACGACGGAGTTGCGCCCCGTCACCAGCTCGGTGTCATCGCTCTTCGCGCGGCGCGCCGCAGCGCCACCGCCGGTGTTCGACCTGGTGCCCTGCGCGCCCTGGCGCTTCTGCGCGGCGCGCTCGGCGAGCATCTTCTTGCGGTAGGCGGGGTGGTACTCGCGGTCCTCGGCTTTCGGCGTCGGGCCGCGGCCTTCGAGCGCCTGGCGCCCCTGGCCGCCCGAGCCCTTGCCGGTGGACCCCTTTTTTATCTTTCGCACGGCTCCGCCGCGCGGCTTAGCAGCCACCATTACTCCAGTTCGCCTTGCGGACCGATCCCGCGCGCGGTGCTCTAGCCATGGGTCATCAATCTCCCTCAATCGACCAGTGTGCACCGGTCTGCGTGTCTTCGATCGTGATGCCGGCCGCGACGAGTTCGTCGCGGATCCGGTCGGCGACCGTGAAGTCCTTTGCCGCTCGCGCCGCCTGGCGGTCGTCGAGCAACCGGGTGACGAGCGCGTCAAGCGCCGCCCGCCCGGCCGTGTCGCGTTTCGTGTTCCATTCGGGCGCCAGCGGGTCGATACCCAGCACGCGCGTCATGGCCACCACTTTTCCTCGAGCGGATGCCGCGGTCTGCAGATCCTCGGAGTCGAGCGCAGTGTTCCCCTCGCGCACCGTGTCGTGCAGCACGGCGAGAGCCTGCGGAACCGACAGGTCGTCGTCCATCGCCGCCGCGAACTCGTCAGGGATCACCGGCACCTCGTCAGCGGTGAAGCGGGTGCCCTCGAGGCGACGGGCGCTACGGGTCAGGAATCCCTCGATCCTCTCGACAGCCGCGGCAGCCTCTGCCAGCGAGCGGTCCGTGTAGTCGATCGTCGAGCGGTAGTGCGCCTGCCCCAGCGCGTAGCGCACGACGAGCGGCGACGCTGCGCTGAGCAGCTCGGCCGCATACACCGAGTTGCCGAGAGACTTCGACATCTTCTGCCCGTTGACGTGCACGAGGCCGTTGTGCACCCAGTACCGCGCGAAGCCGTCGCCGGCCGCGGTGGACTGAGCCAGCTCGTTCTCGTGGTGCGGGAAGCGCAGGTCGAGGCCGCCGCCGTGGATGTCGAACTCGGGGCCGAGGTAGCGCGACGACATCGCCGAGCATTCGATGTGCCAGCCCGGCCGGCCCGGGCCCCATGGGCTGTTCCAGGCCGCAGACTCGGGCTCGTCCGCCTTGCGGCCCTTCCAGAGGGCGAAGTCGCGGGGGTCGCGCTTGCCGCGCGGATCCGCATCAGCGGCATCCTGCATGTCGTCGACCGACTGGTGGCTCAGCGCGCCATATGCGCCCCAGCTACGCACGTCGAAGTAGACATCCCCCGAGCCGTCGGCGGCGGCATACGCATGCCCGCGGTCGATCAGCCGCTGGATCAGCTCGTGCATCTGCGGCACGTTCGCCGTCGCGCGTGGCTCATAGGTGGGCGCGAGCACGCCGATCGCCCGATACGCGGCGGTGAACTCGAGCTCCACGCGATAGGCGAGCGCCCACCACTGCTCGGACTCCGATGCATTGGCGAGCACCTTGTCATCGATGTCGGTGACGTTGCGCACGAGCGTCACGTCGAACCCGCGGTAGGTGAGCCAGCGGCGCAGGATGTCGTAGACGAGAGCGCTGCGCACGTGCCCGATGTGCGGCGACGACTGCACCGTGGGACCGCAGACGTAGAGACCGACCTTTCCCTCTTCAACGGGGACGAAATCGCGCAGGGCCTGGGCCTGCGTGTCGTAGAGGCGAATGGTCACCCTCAAAGCTTACGGAAGGCGACCTGCACGTTACCGCGCAAGCAGCGCGGTGGCGATCGCGGCGATGCCCTCGCCGCGGCCGGTGAAGCCGAGACCGTCGGTCGTCGTCGCCGTGATCGCGACGGGCGCGCCGAGCAGCTCGGACACGAGCCCCTCTGCCTCGGCCTTCCGCGGCGAGAAGCGCGGCCGGTTTCCGATGAGCTGCACCGAGACGTTCTCCACCCGCCAGCCCGCGTGCTCGACCAGTCGGCGCGTCTCTGCGAGGAACACCTCGCCGTGCGCACCTGCGAAGCGCGGGTCGCTCGTGCCGAACACCGTGCCGATGTCGCCGAGGCCGGCGGCAGAGAGCAGCGCGTCGACGATCGCGTGCGCCACCGGGTCGCCGTCGCTATGCCCCGCCAGACCGCGCTCCCCCGGCCACTCGAGGCACGCGACCCAGAGCGGAACGTCGGTGTCGGCGAAGGCGTGGGTGTCCGTGCCGACGCCGATCCGGGTGGCGGATGCCGGCCGCAGCAGCTCCTCCGCCCGCCGCAGGTCCCACGCGGTCGTCACCTTGAAGGCCAGCGGGTCACCTTCCACGACGGCGACCGGGTGCCCGGCATCCGCCATCAGCTGCGCGTCATCGGTCACGTCGCGTGCGGCGCTCCCATAGGCGGCGACCAGCTCGGCGGCCGGGAAGCCCTGGGGGGTCTGCACCGCCGCGAGCTGCGAGCGATCGACCGTGTCGATGATCGCCCCGCCCGCCGCCGTGCGCTTGATGGTGTCGCTCACCGGGAGCCCGGGTATCGCGCCGGTGCCGGTCGCCGCGACGGCGTCGACCACGCGATCGAACAGCGCAGACGGGGTGAGCGCGCGCGCCGCGTCGTGGACGAGCACGATGTCGGCGTCGCCGATGAGAGCCAGGCCTGCGGCGACGGATGCCTGCCGCGTGGCTCCCCCGACGGCGATGTCGCCGCCGCTGAGCACGCGATCGAGCACGGTGCGCGCCTCGTCGACGCGGTCGGCAGGTACGACGACCACGACGTGCGGCTCGGCTGACATGCCTGCCACGGAATGCAACGCGTGCTCGAGGATCGTGCGCCCTGCGAGCGCCACGAACGCCTTCGGCGCTCCGGCTCCGAGGCGGGTGCCGCTGCCCGCGGCGACGACGATGCACGCGACGCGGGGCGCGGCCGCTGGTTCCTTCACAGCCTTAGTCTGCCCGCTCGGCCGCCTGGGCAAAGCGAAGCGCCCCGGTCCGGATGGACACGGGGCGCTTTCGAAGATCGGCTCAGGAAGCCAGAACCTCATCGAGAACGGTCGACGCCTGCTCCTCGTTGGTCTTCTCGGCGAGCGCGAGCTCGGAGATCAGGATCTGACGTGCCTTCGCGAGCATGCGCTTCTCACCGGCCGACAGCCCGCGGTCCTGGTCGCGGCGCCACAGGTCGCGCACGACCTCCGAGACCTTGATCACGTCGCCTGAGGCCAGCTTCTCGAGGTTCGCCTTGTAGCGGCGGCTCCAGTTGGTGGGCTCTTCGGTGAAGGGCGCGCGCAGAACCTCGAACACCTTGTCGAGGCCCTCTTTGCCGATGACATCACGGACGCCGACGAGGTCGACGTTCTCAGCAGGAACCTCGATGGTCAGGTCGCCCTGGGTGACGTTCAGCTTGAGGTAGATCTTCTCTTCGCCTTTGATGATCCGTTTCTTGACCTCGGTGATCGTTGCTGCACCGTGGTGGGGGTAAACGACGGTCTCGCCAACCTCGAAAAGCATAGATAGTAGTCCCTTCAGCGCCTTCCAGATTATCACAGCGCGACACGCCGAAGCTGGACGCGGCGGCCCTCGGAGCCGCTCGGATACTGGCTGGTTGGGCTGCACCTGCGCCCGGATCCCCCTTCGGGCATGCGCTAAACTCGAACAGCATCCGAGGGCGCACCAGGCCGCAAATCGGCCCGCCCGATGCGCCCACTCACGGAGGTACTTGGTGAAGGTGCGTTTCGCAGCATCCGTCGTCCTCGCCGCTGGCGTCGTCATCGGAACGGCCGGCTGCGGGTTCATCACCCCGCAGGGCACTGCCCGCATCACTCAGAGCACCTCATTCGGCGTCGAGGGCACGGTCGGCGACGTGCACATCCGCAACGCGTACCTCGTCGCCCAGGGCCAGCAGGTCGCCCTGGTCGCCACCTTCGTCAACAAGGGCGAGTCCGGCCAGACGGTCAGCATCCAGCCGAAAGCCTCCGCAGACGACACCAAGAGCCTGCGCGTCGGCGACGTCGACGAGGGCCCCACGATCATCGGCCCGCAGCAGACCCTGCAGTGGGACGACCTGAAGGTCGCCAAGGGCTCGCTCGTTCCCGTCTTCTTCACCTACGGCGACAAGACCGGGGTCACGCTCAACCTGCCGGTGCTGACGGGTGACTTCAAGGTCAACTCCACGCTGACTCCGACCCCGGTGCCCACCGAGACGGCGACGCCGTCTGCCACCGACACCGCGACGCCGGGCGCGACGGACACCGCGACGCCGACTCCCACCCCGACTCCCTGAGTCACGGCCTAACGCTTTACCGAAGAAGGGCGGATGCATCACGCATCCGCCCTTCTTGTCTGTCTGCGCCTCGCTACTCGCTCTCGAAGCGGTAGCCCAGCCCGCGCACCGTGACGAGCATCCGGGGCTCTGACGGGTTCGGCTCGATGCGGCTGCGGATGCGCTTGATGTGCACGTCGAGCGTCTTGGTGTCACCGAAGTAGTCGCTGCCCCAGACCCGGTCGATGAGCTGACCGCGGGTGAGCACGCGGCCGGCGTTGCGCAGCAGCAGCTCGAGCAGCTCGAACTCCTTGAGCGGCATCGGGGTGTCCGTACCTCTCACCGCGACGGTGTGGCGGTCGACGTCCATACGGACGTCGCCGACCTCGAGCACGCCGTCGTCGACGAGCTCGGGCTCGACGCGGCGGCGCAGCACGGCGCGGATGCGGGCGAGCAGCTCGCGGCTCGAGTACGGCTTGGTGACGTAGTCGTCGGCCCCGAGTTCGAGCCCCACGACGATGTCGACCTCTGAGTCCTTCGCCGTCAGCATGATGATCGGGACGTTGGAGCGGCTTCTCACCTCGCGGCACACCTCGGTACCCGGCATGCCGGGCAGCATCAGGTCGAGCAGGATGAGGTCGGCGCCGTCGCGCTCGAACGCGCTCAGCGCGTCGGGCCCGGTCTCGGCGATGTCGACCTCGTAGCCCTCTCGGCGCAGGAGGAAGGCGAGCGGGGCGGAGAGCGACGGCTCGTCCTCGACAAGCAGCAGGCGGGTCACTGGTTCTGTTCTCCTTGTGATGGGGTTGCCGCGGCCGGCCCGTGCAGCGCAGGCGCGGGTTCGTCGGCCTCGGGGAGTCGGATCGTGAAGGTCGAGCCCATGCCGGGCTGAGACCACACGCGCACGTCTCCCCCGTGATTCTGCACAGCGTGCTTCACGATCGAAAGACCGAGGCCGGTGCCGCCGGTGGTGCGACTGCGGGCCTGGTCGACGCGGAAGAAGCGCTCGAAGATGCGCTCCTGATCCGCCTCGGGAATGCCTTCGCCCTGGTCGGTCACGGCGATCTCGACGACCCCCTCGGCGACGCGCGCGCCCACGCCCACGCGCGAGCCGTCAGGCGAGTAGCGGATCGCGTTGGAGATGAGATTGTCGACCGCGGTGACGAGCAGCTTCGAATCGCCGTAGACGCTCGCGCCGGTGGGCGCGCCCACGACGAGCTCGATCGCATGCGCGTCTGCCCCGACGCGGTTCTGGTCGACCGCCGCCGCGATGATGTGATCGATCTCCAGCCGCTCGGCGTTCGCGACCGCGTCGACCGCCTGCAGGCGCGAGAGCTCGATGATGTCCTGGGTGAGGCGGGCGATGCGCAGCGACTCCGCATTGAGCCTGTCGGCGAACATCCTTACCTGCTCCGGGTCGTCCGCCGCGGTGTGCAGCGCTTCTGAGAGCAGACCGATCGCGCCGATCGGCGTCTTCAGCTCGTGGCTGATGTTGGCGACGAAGTCGCGGCGGACGGCCTCGAGGCGGTAGCCCTCTGTGCGGTCCTCGACGAGCAGGACGACGAAGCGGCTGCCGAGCAGAGAGGCCCGCACGTGCACGCGCACGCTGGCGTCCTTGAAGCGCCCCCGCTGCAGCTCGACCTCTTCGTCGACCAGCGCACCCGTGCGACGCACGCGCTGGGCGATGTCGATCAACTCGGGGTAGGTCAGCCGCGCGTTCGACACGAGCGCGAGCGCGAAGGCCTTCGCGGTCGCCTTCACGACGTTGAGTGAGGAGTCGACGACGATGCCCGCGGAGTCCATGGCGTCGAGGATCTGGTCGACGCCGTCGGGGACGGTATTGCTGCTCACTTGGACGGCCTGTCGGCTTCGGCTGACGGAGAAGAAAAGAATGACGACGAACCCGCCGCCGATGACGATTCCGGAAAACAGCGCCACCAGCACCAACCAGCTGGAGTAGTGCATGGGCCAAGCGTATATAGGCCGCGAGCGACCGGGCCGCGCCGATGCCGACATACCGGGGGCACTGGCCGGGTACTTTAGAAACTGTTCAGGATTCAGGAACCGACCGTTCACCACTCACCGTGAGGATGGCCACGTCGCGGCCGCCCCGGCGGCCATCGTCGTGTGCCACGACAATCACAGGAAGCACGGAACCCGATGCGCGCAGTCTTTCAGCAGGAGCTCGCCGAGGTGCAGGACCGCCTCGTAGAGATCGCCGAACTCGTCCTCGACTCGATCCGCGACGCCACTACGGCGTTCAACGCGGCAGATGTCGCCCTCGCCGACAAGGTGATCGCAGCTGACCCCAACATCGACGAGCTCGCCGTCGAGCTCGACGAGCTCGCGATCGAGATCCTCTATCGCCAGAGCCCGGTGGCTCGCGACCTGCGCATCGTCGTGAGCGCACTGCGCATGAGCGCCTCGCTCGAGCGCATGGGCGACCTGGCCCGCCACATCGCGCAGCTCGCCCGTCGCCGCTTCCCCGAGCACGTCGCCCCGGACTCGCTGCGCGACACCTTCACGCAGATGACCGCGCACGACATCCACATCGCCGAGCTGCTGGCGCAGCTGCTGCGCACGCAGGACGTCGAGCTGGCCAACCAGCTGATCCAGGGCGACGACGCCGTCGACAAGCTCCACGCCGGCGTCTTCGCGACCGTGCTGAGCCCGGAGTGGAAGGGCGAGGCTGAGCAGACCGTCGATGTGACGCTCGCCTCCCGCTTCCTCGAGCGCTTCGGCGACCACGCCGCCTCGATCGCCAAGAAGGTCCAGTACCTCGCGACCGGCGAGTGGGTGCCGGAAGAGGCGTAAGCAGCGCACGAACGAAAACGAAGAAGGGGCCCCGAGAGGGGCCCCTTCTGCTTGACTCCGAGCTACTTCTTGCCCTGTGCGGCCACCGCCGCCGCGCCGGCCGCGGCTGCTTCCGGGTCGAGGTACTCGCCGGGGCCGAGCGGCGCGAAGTCCGCGCCCAGCTTGTAGACGAGCGGGATGCCGGTGGGAATGTTGAGCGCCGCGATGTCGGCGTCGCTGATGCCGTCGAGGTGCTTCACGAGCGCGCGCAGCGAGTTGCCGTGCGCGGTGACGAGGACCGTCTTGCCCTCGGCGAGCGAGGCCGTGATGTCGCTGTGCCAGTACGGCAGGAAGCGGTCGATGACGTTCGACAGCGCCTCGGTGCGCGGCACCTCGCCGTCGATGTGGGCGTAGCGCGGGTCGTCGACCTGCGAGTACTGGTCGTCGTCGGCCAGCGGGGGCGGCGGCACGTCGAAGCTGCGGCGCCAGGTCATGAACTGCTCTTCGCCGAAGGCCTCGAGCGTCTGCGCCTTGTCCTTGCCCTGCAGCGCGCCGTAGTGGCGCTCGTTGAGCCGCCAGCTGCGCTTCACGGGGATCCAGAGCAGGTCGGCCGCCTCGAGCGCGAGGTTCGCGGTCTGAATGGCGCGGGTCAGCACAGAGGTGTAGAGGATGTCGGGCGCGAGACCCGCCTGCTTGAGAAGCTCGCCGGCGTGCTTCGCCTCGGCGGCGCCCTGCTCGGTCAGGCGCACGTCGACCCAGCCGGTGAACTGGTTGGTGGCGTTCCATTCGCTCTGGCCGTGGCGCAGAAGGATCAGGGTGTAGGGCGCGTCGCTCATGGCTCCAAGCCTATCGGCGCAGCAGGGGCCGGAATACTTGACCCATGCCCCGTCCTGCCGCCACCAAGCCGATCGGCTCGGTCACGCGCGGCACGACGAACACGAATCGCTTGCGCCGCGTCGATCGGTGGATCGCACACCGGCCAGAGTTCGCGAAGGCGAAGCATCCGCTCATCGTCGATCTCGGTTTCGGCGCGAGCGGCGTCACCAGCTTCGAGCTGTGGACGCGGCTCGCGAAGGTGAGACCTGATACCCGGGTGGTGGGGCTCGAGATCGACCAGAGCCGGGTGGCTCTCGCCACCGAGCAGCTCGCCGAGGTGCGCGCGGGCCGCACCTCGTTCGCCCCGGCCGTGAACGTCGTGTTCGCGCGCGGCGGCTTCGAGGTTCCGCTGCCCGACGACGAGCGCGCGACGGTGATCCGCGCGTTCAACGTGCTGAGGCAGTACGACGAGAGCGAGGTGACGGATGCCTGGACCCGCATGCGCACCCGCCTCGCGCCGGGAGGCCTGCTCGTCGAGGGCACCTGCGACGAGCTCGGTCGGGTGTGCTCGTGGGTCGACCTGTCACCGAACGGCCCCGAGCGCTTCACCGTCTCCCTTCGCCTCGCGGGGCTCGAGGCGCCGTCGATCGTGGCCGAGCGGTTGCCCAAGGCGCTGATCCACCGCAACGTGCCCGGGGAACGGGTGCACGCGTGGCTTTCTGCGCTCGACGACGCGTGGCGCAAGGCATCCGTTCTCGCACCGTACGGCGAGCGGCAGCGGTGGATCGCGACCGTGCGCGCGGCGCGCGACGCGGGCTGGCCGGTGCTCGGCGGCAGCACGCGCTGGCGCCTCGGCGAGGTCACCGTGCCGTGGTCTGCGGTCGCGCCGGCCTAGCCGTCGCGCCGCTGGCGCGTGACGGCGCCGAGCCGCGGCAGGCGCGGAACGTCTGCCGCCGCACCCGCTGACGGCGGCACGATGACCTCTTGCGCGGCGGCGACGTCTGCGCCGTCGGCGCGCACGACGAGCTCGGCGGCCGGGTCGACGCCGCGCTTGACCACGGCGAGCGCGATCGGGCCCAGCTCGTGGTGCAGCGCGCTCGAGGTGACGTGCCCGACGACGGTCTCGCCCTGCATGACCTCTGCACCGCCGCCCGGCAGCACCGCATCAGAGCCGTCGAGGTGCAGCAGCACGAGCCGCCGGGGCGGGTGGCCGAGGTTGTGCACCTTGGCGATCGTCTCTTGCCCTCGGTAGCAGCCCTTGTTGAGGTGCACTGCGGAGCGCAGCCAGTCGAGCTCGTGCGGGATCGAGCGCTCGTCGACCTCGGTGGCGAAGCGGGGGCGGCGCGCGGCGATGCGCAGCGCCTCGCTCGCGGCGACGCCGGCAACCGCGACGAGTCCGGATGCTGCGCGCTCAGCGAGCCCCGCGGCGAAGTCGCGCGTCACGATCGTCTCGTACCAGCTCCAGCCGGAGTAGTCGTGGTCGTCGGCCGCGTACTGGTGGCCGCCGATGGCGACCTTCGACCAGGGGTCGTGCCAGACGATGGTGCGGAAGTCGGCTGCGCTCGGCTGCGCCGAGTCGACCGGCGGAACTCGCCGGTCAGAGGCGCCGTCGTCGCCCGCCGACTCGCGCGAGGCGCGAATGGCGAACAGCGGCACCGTCGAGCCGAGCACGGCCGTGGCATCCGTCACGTCGTCGAGCTCGACGCGCAACATGAACCGCATCTTCTGCAGGAAGTCGAGCAGCGCGGCGGCCTCTGCGCGGTCGACGATGAGCCAGAGCCGCTCGCCGTCCTCAACGATGCGCGCCGCGTACTCGATGCGGCCGGAGGGGTCGAGCACGAGCGTCTCGCTCGAGTCGCCTTCCACGAGGCCGAGCAGGTTCTGGCTCGAGATCGAGTTGAGCCAGCTGAGCCGATCGGGGCCCGTGATGGTCAGGACGGCGCGCTGCGCCAGCTCGACCACGGCTCGGCCCTCGTCGAGGGCGCGCTGCTCGCCCACCGGGTTGCCGTAGTGCCAGACCGCGCCGGCGTCGGGGCCGTCGGGCACGACGACCGCGCCGGGCAGGGAGGCGAACTGCGCAGGCATCCGTCAGTCCACCTTCGCAAGACGCGCGGACGCGTGCGTGCGCAACTGCTGGCCGAGCGCGGCGATGTCCCACGCCCACAGCAGGTGGCCCTCGACGAGGCCGTAGAGGCGGGTGGCGGCGGCGTACTCCTTGGCGCCGGCGGTACGCATGACGGCGTCGGTGGCCAGGTCGATGCGCGGTCCCTTGACCTCGCCGAGGTACACCTCGGACACGCCGCCGGGGTGAACCAGCGCGACCTCGATGTCGAAGCCGCCTGCGGCGTTGCGCAGCGTCTCGACCGACTCGGTGCTCGTGTACGGCCGGCCGCCGACGCCCGGCAGCATTCCCGGGCCGGGATCGCCCTCTGTGAGCGGCCGAGACAGCCGCCAGTACCCGGTCTCGGCGACCAGCGGGGTGCGCTCTTCGTCGAGCACCCAGGTATAGGAGTTGTAGTTCAGGTACGGCAGGCCGTCATGGCTGAAGCTGATGCGCTGGCCGAACTCGCGCTGCACGTGCCGGTCATCTGAGCCGTCTTCATCGATCTTGTAATCGAGCACACCGGTGCCCTCCCACACGCCGATCAGCCACGACAGCGGGACGAGCTCGGCGGGAAGGTCGACGGGCAGCTCGATCATGAGAGCAGACGCAGTCGTGCCGGGCGGCTAGTGCTGGCCGCGGAAGAGGTTGTAGACCACGAGCACCGCGGTGCCCGCGATCGCCAGCCCGGCGAGGCCAAGCAGAGCGATGAACACGAGTTCCAGCGTGACAAGCATGTTCTTGAGCCTAATGCAGGAGGTAGATGATGCCCGTTGCGACAGCCAGGATCACGAGGGCCCCGCTCACCGACGAGGCGAGCCTCGTGACGAATCCGCGCTTCTCGCGCGTCGCGAGCTGGATGCAGAGCGCGATCACGACGGATGCCGCAAGCGACAGGCTCAGCCACGCGCCGTCGCGGTCGGCGTGCGAGAAGATGGCGATCAGCACCGCCGCGACCAGCGCGAACGCCCAGACCGCCGACACCGTGCCCTTCGCCGCGCCCCTGGGCAGGGGATCCGTCGTCATGGCTCCATTGTGCCCGCCGGTGCACAGGCGGTGGGAAATCCGGCGGCCGTGCGTCGGATAGGATGCCGAATCAACGGAACGGTCATGGAGGTCGTATGGCGCAGCTGCTGATCCTGACATCCGCCCAGGATCAGGACGTGCTGCCGGCCTTGGGCCTGCTGAACCATCGCGCGCGCGTGCTGCCCGCCGAGGCGGCCTCTCTGGTCAACGCACCGAGCTGCGACGCGATCTTCATCGACGCACGGCGCGATCTGGTCGGCGCGAAGGCCCTGTGCAAGATCCTCTCGACGACCGGCTCGCCGTCGCCCGTGCTGCTCGTGCTCACCGAGGGTGGCCTGCCCGCGGTGAACGCCGACTGGGGCGTCGCCGACGTCGTGCTCGCCGAGGCCGGCCCGGCCGAGGTCGACGCCCGCATCCGCCTCGCGCTCGACCGTCGCTCGGCAGACTCCGCGTCGAGCAAGATCCAGACCTCGGGCGTCACGATCGACGAGGCATCGTATTCCGCGAAGGTCCACGGCCGCCCGCTCGACCTCACCTTCAAAGAGTTCGAGCTGCTGCGCTTCCTCGCCACGCACCCGAGCCGCGTCTTCACCCGCGAGCAGCTGCTCTCTGAGGTGTGGGGCTACGACTACTTCGGCGGCACCCGCACGGTCGACGTGCACGTGCGGCGCCTGCGCGCGAAGCTCGGCGACAGCGAGTCGCTGATCGGCACCGTGCGCAACGTGGGCTACCGCTTCAACGTCTTCGAAGACGGGCAGTGACCGCGAGCTCGGTCGAGCTGATCGAGACGGATGCCTCTGCCGCACCCGCCCTGCTCGCACCGTTCGACGAGCAGACCTCGTTCGACGTCGGGTCGGGGCGACGCACTCTCTTCGCGGTGCGCAGAACTCAGGGGCGCGCCGTCGTCGGCAGCGCAGTACTGGGCGACGACGCCCTCGATCTGCACATCGCGCCTGAGTTTCGCGCGCAGGGGTCAGGCGGCGCCGCCGCCGCGCAGCTGCTCGAGCGCGCGGGCGACGGCCCGCTGACCGCCTGGTCGCACGAAGACCACCCCGCCGCGCGGGCCCTCGCGGCGCGCTTCGGCTTCGAACGGGTCCGCACGCTGCTGCTGCTTCGGCTGTCACCGCTTCCCGAACAGCCCGGCGGGGACCGGTTCGGCACCTTCCGCCCCGGCGCAGACGAGGCCGAGTGGCTCGCCCTCAACGCCCGCGTCTTCGCCTGGCACCCCGAGCAGGGTGCGGTGAGCGCGGACGACCTTGCCCAGCGCATGGCCGAGCCCTGGTTCGACGCGGACGACTTCCTGGTCGCGCGCGACGAGGAAGGCGCGATGACCGGCTACTGCTGGCTCAAGATCGAGCAGGGGCAGAGCACGGGCGAGATCTACGTCATCGGGGTGGCGCCCGAGGCATCCGGCCAGGGCCTCGGCCGCGCGCTCATGAGCGCGGCGCTCACCCGTCTCAGCCAGCGCGGCTGCACCGCGGCCGAGCTTTACGTCGAGTCGGACAACACGGCGGCCGTCCGCCTCTATCGCGGGCTCGGCTTCAGCGACGCGCAGGTGCACGTGCAGTATGCGCGGCGAGCCGTAACGGGATGACCGACGGATTCGGCGCGGAAGCCGCGGCGCGGCATCCTTGACTCCATGCCCGCACGCACCCGAATCGCCGCCGTCGCCCTCGCCGCCGCAGCAGCCCTCGCTCTCACCGCCTGTTCGGCAGGCGGCTCGAACAGCTCGTCATCCGCCGACTCGGCGGGCTACGTCACCAAGGGCAAGCTGACCATTGCGACCTCGCAGCCGGCGTACGCCCCGTGGGTCGACGACAACAAGCCGCAGTCAGGCAAGGGGTTCGAGGCGGCCGTCGCGTACGCCGTCGCCGACAAGCTCGGCTTCTCGAAGTCCGACGTCGTGTGGGTGCGCGACGACTTCGACAAGTCGATCGCGCCCGGGCCGAAGGACTTCGATCTCAACCTGCAGCAGTTCTCGATCACCGCGGCGCGCAAGAAGGCGGTGGACTTCTCGAGCCCGTACTACACGACGAGCCAGGTCGTGATCACGTCGGGCTCGAGCAAGGCCGCGGATGCCGCGAGCCTCGCCGACCTCAAGGGAGATCTCATCGGCGCCATGACCGGCACGACGAGCTACACGGAGGCCGTGGCCGACATCAAGCCGACGCAGCAGGTGCAGGCGTTCAACAGCAACGACGACGCCGTCGCCGCACTCAAGGCAGGTCAGGTCGACGCCATCGTGGTCGACCTGCCGACCGGCTTCTACGTGACGAGCGCCGAGCTCGACGACGGCAAGATCATCGGTCAACTTCCGGCCGTGAAGGGCGCGACCGGCGACCAGTTCGGCATCGTGCTGCCCAAGGGCAGCTCGCTGACGAAGAAGGTCAGCGCCGCCGTCGACGCCCTGCGCAAAGACGGCACGCTCGACAAGCTCCAGCAGGAGTGGTTGAACAGCCAGGGCAACGCGCCGCTGCTCAAGTGAGCGCCCCCTCTGCCCTCGAGCTCGAGCGCCGCGCGTTCCGCGCCAGGCGCTCTCGACGGTCGATCTGGATCAGCATCGCGTCGACCCTGGTCTTCGCGGCCCTCGTCTGGGTCGGCGTCGTCAGTGCCCCCGGCTGGCACGCCGTGCAGCAGTCGTTCTTCGACCCCGGGCAGGCGTGGCAGTCGCTGCCCAGCATCCTCGCCGGCCTCTGGCTGAACATCCGCGTGCTGTTCGCGAGCGCAGTCTGCGTGCTCGTGCTCAGCGTGCTGCTCGCCGCGCTGCGCTCGCTGCGCGGCGCCGTGTTCTTCCCGCTGCGGGCGGCGGTGGCGCTCTACACGGACCTGTTCCGCGGGCTGCCGCTGCTCATCGTGCTGTACCTCGTCGGCTTCGGCATCCCTGCGCTCGGATTCTTCCCGCGCATGCCCGCAGGATTCTGGGGCACGGCGGCGCTCGTCATCACCTACACGGCGTATGTGAGCGAGGTCTTCCGCGCGGGCATCGACGCCGTCCATCCGTCACAGCGCCTCGCGGCACGCGCCCTCGGCCTCGGCTACTGGCAGAGCCTGCGGCTGGTCGTGCTGCCGCAGGCCCTGCGGAAGGTCACGCCTGCGCTCATGAACGACTTCGTCTCACTGCAGAAGGATGTCGGGCTGATCTCCGTGCTCGGCGCGGTCGACGCCGTGCGGGCAGCGCAGATCCAGGTATCGCTCGCTTACAACTTCACGCCGTATCTGGTGTCCGGCCTGTGCTTCGTCGTGCTGGCCGTGCCGATGATCCGCCTCACGGACTGGTACTCGGCGCGCCTCGCCCGCCGCGAGCAGATCGGCAGTGTCGTATGAGCGCGCTGCTGCAGCTCACCGGCATCCGCAAGTCATTCGGCGACCACGAGGTGCTCGCCGGCATCGACCTCGACGTGTCTGCGCACGAAGTCGTGGCGCTCGTCGGCGCCAGCGGCTCGGGCAAGTCGACGCTGCTGCGCTGCATCAACCTGCTCGAGCGCATCGACGACGGGCGCATCGTGCTCGACGGCGAAGACATCAGCGACCCGCGCGTCGACGCCGACCGCGTGCGGGCGCGCATCGGCGTCGTCTTCCAGCAGTACAACCTCTTCCCGCACCTGCGGGTGATCGACAACGTCACGCTGGCCGCGCGGTACGTGCATGGATTCTCGAAAGCGGATGCCACCGCGAAGGGGCTCGAGCTGCTCGAGCGCATCGGACTGGGGCGGAAGGCGCACGAGTACCCCGACCGGCTCTCCGGCGGCCAGCAGCAGCGCGTCGCGATCGTGCGCTCGCTCGTCACCGACCCGGCGCTGCTGCTGCTCGACGAGATCACCAGCGCTCTGGACCCCGAGCTCGTGGGCGAGGTGCTCGACCTGGTCGGGTCACTGCGAGCGCAGGGAACCACGATCCTGATGGCGACCCACGAGATGGCGTTCGCGCGCGAGATCGCCGACCGCGTGGTGTTCCTCGACGCGGGCGAGATCATCGAGGCGGCCGCCCCAGAGGCGTTCTTCGACCACCCGCAGCACGAGCGCACGCAGCGCTTCCTCGCGCGGTTGCGCCGCTGAGGCATCCGTTCACCCCGCGTTAGCGGCTGGTGTAAAGATAGGGCGCATGGATGGCGAGAACACCCTGGTCGAGGACACGCTCAGCGGCGACAGCCTGGACGACGACTTCGAGCCGTGGAACCGCGACTCAGACCCCTCGCTTCCCGTCGATCGGTACATCGACCGCGAGCTGAGCTGGCTCGCCTTCAACCAGCGCGTGCTCGAGCTCGCCGAGGACCCGAAGCTGCCGCTGCTCGAGCGCACGAACTTCCTCGCGATCTTCGCCAACAACCTCGATGAGTTCTTCATGGTGCGCGTCGCCGGCCTGAAGCGGCGCATCATGACCGGGTTGGCCGTGCCGACGAATACGGGCAAGGCACCCGCCGATGTGCTGGCGGATGTCTCGGCCAAGGCCCATGAACTGCAGCTGCGCCACGCCCGAGCCTTCCAAGAGATCGGGGCGGCGCTACGCGAGAAGGGCATCACCCTCGCCTCGTGGGACGAGCTCACCGAAGAGGAGCGCGCCCCGCTGCGCGAGGTCTACCAGAAGCAGATTTTCGCGGTGCTCATGCCGCTGGCTGTCGACCCTGCGCACCCGTTCCCCTACATCTCGGGGCTCTCGCTCAACCTCGCCGTGCGCGTGCGCAACACCAAGACGAAGAAGGAGCAGTTCGCCCGCCTCAAAGTGCCGACCGTACTGCCGCGATTCATCCGCATCGACGGCGGCGGCTCTGACAAGGTGCGCTACATCCTGCTCGAGGATCTGATCGCGAATCAGCTCGACGAGCTCTTCGCCGGCATGGAGGTCGTCGAGCACCACATCTTCCGCGTCACCCGCAACGAAGACGTCGAGATCGACGAGGACGAGACAGAGAACCTGATCCAGGCGCTCGAGAAGGAGCTGCTGCGGCGGCGCTTCGGGCCGCCGATCCGCCTCGAGGTCACCGAGGACATGGACCCCGTGACCCTCGACCTGCTCGTGCGCGAGCTGGACATCACCGAGCAGGAGATCTACCGGCTGCCCGGGCCGCTCGATCTGCGCGCCCTCTTCGACCTCGGCCGCATCGACCGCCCAGAGCTCAAGTACCCGCCGCACGTTCCCGTGACGGCCGCAGCACTGCAGCCGAGCGAGCCGAACGCCAAGGCCGACATCTTCGCGGTGCTGCGCCGGCAGGACGTGCTGGTGCACCACCCGTACGAGTCCTTCGCGACGAGCGTGCAGTCCTTCCTCGAGCAGGCGGCGCGCGACCCCAATGTGCTCGCCATCAAGCAGACGCTGTACCGCACGAGCGGCGACAGCCCGATCGTCGAGGCGCTCATCGACGCCGCAGAGGCCGGCAAGCAGGTGCTCGCGCTCGTCGAGATCAAGGCGCGCTTCGACGAGCAGAACAACATCGAGTGGGCCCGCAAGCTCGAGAAGGCCGGCGTGCACGTCGTCTACGGCCTGGTCGGCCTCAAGACGCACTGCAAGCTCGCGCTCGTGATCCGCCAGGAGGGCGGCCAGCTCAAGCACTACAGCCACGTCGGCACCGGCAACTACAACCCCAAGACCAGCCGCATCTACGAGGACCTCGGCCTCTTCACGTCGGACGATCAGGTCGGCAAGGATCTGACGCGCCTGTTCAACGAGCTGTCGGGCTACGCCATTGAGAAAAAATTCAAGCGCCTGCTGGTCGCGCCGCTGCACCTGCGCAAGGGGCTGCTGAAGGCCATCGCGCAGGAGACCAAGAACGCGCAGGCCGGCAAACCCGCAGGCATCCGCATCAAGGTCAACTCGATGGTGGACGAGGCGATCATCGACGCGCTCTATCAGGCGAGCCGGGCCGGTGTCCCCGTCGACATCTGGGTGCGCGGAATCTGCGGCCTGAAGCCGGGGCAAGAGGGCTACAGCGAGAACATCCGGGTGCGCTCGATCCTCGGCCGCTATCTCGAGCATTCGCGCATCTTCAGCTTCGTGAACAACGGCGATCCGCTCGTCTACATCGGCAGCGCCGACATGATGCACCGCAACCTCGACCGGCGCATCGAGGCCCTCGTGCGCCTCACGAGGCCCGAGCACATCAACGAGCTGGGCGCGATGTTCGACCTGGCAATGAGCGACGAGACGTCGTCGTGGTCGCTCGAGTCCGACGGCTCGTGGGCCCGCCACTCGGTCGATGAATCGGGGGCGCCGCTGGTCGACCTGCAGAACCGGCTGATGTACCAGATCTCGCACCGCCCGCGTGCGGCCGTGCGCCTGTGACGGACGGGCCCGTTGTCGCCGCCGGGGCGGTGTGCTGGCGAGTGGTGGACGGCGACGTCCGCGTGCTCGTCATCCATCGCCCCCGCTACGACGACCTGACGCTGCCCAAGGGCAAGGTCGACCCGGGCGAGACCCTGCCGCAGACGGCCGTGCGGGAGGTGCGGGAAGAGACCGGGCTCGCGATCACGCTCGGCATGCCGCTGTCGCAGACGCACTACACGATCGCGAGCGGGCGCGAGAAGGTCGTGCACTACTGGACGGCCGAGGTGACGGATGCCGAAGCGAAGGCGTCTCGCTTCAAGCCGAACGCCGAGGTCGACGCGGTGCACTGGATGCCTCTCGCCAAAGCGAAGGTGGCGCTGAGCTACGAGCACGACATCCGCCTGCTCGAGGAGTTCGCGGCGCTGCACGAGCAGGCCGGCGGCTCGACCTTCGGCATCATCGTGCTTCGCCACGCCAAGGCGCTCGCGCGCACCGAGTGGGAGGGGCCGGACGACAAACGGCCGCTCGCCTCGCGCGGCGTGCTGCAGGCCGAGCACATCGTTCCCACCATTCGCGCGTGGCATCCGCGCCGCATCATCACCTCGCCTGCTGTGCGCTGTGCGTCAACGGTCCGCCCGCTCGCGCGGACGCTGGACCGCAAGGTCCGCCACGAGCCGGGGATCAGTCAGGATGCCTGGGACGACGGTGCTGCGCAGGTGCCCGAGGTCGTCGCCAAGCGGCTCGTCTCGGGGAAGACCGCGGTGCTGTGCAGCCACCGGCCGGTGCTGCCCGACATTCTGCGTGAATTCGCGCTCGCCACGGGCACCCCGATGAGCTGGCAGCTGCGCGAGGCGGCCGTGCTCGAGCCCGCCGCGTTCACGATCATCCACCTCTCGCGGCTGCACCCGACGGCGGGCATCCTGGCGCTGGAGACGCACAATCCGATCTAGCGTATTGGCGGCCCAGGCGAGTGCCGGTCGGATACCGCCCCGTTTGAGCCTCGTTCACCCCTCGTTTACCAGCGCGGCAGAGTCTGGTCAGACGCCCCCCTTAGCGTCGCCAACGGGTCAGCACCGACCTATGTCTCGCGCGCACCCGAAGTCTTCACGCTGTGCGGGGCGAAAAAATCATTCCGAAGGGAACACAGTGAAGCTCAAGAACGTGGCGGCTGCGGGCGCTCTCGCCCTTGCGACCGCTCTCGCGCTCTCGGCCTGCGGCGGCAACAGCGACACCGGCAGCGGCTCGAAGGACACGAAGTCGCCGGCCGCGACCACCGCGACCGTCGACTCGTCGCTCACCGGCCAGATCACGGCGGGCGGCTCCTCCGCCCAGGCCAACGCGCAGCAGGCCTGGACCACCGCGTTCACCGCGCAGGCGACCGGCGTCAAGATCAACTACGACAAGTCGCAGGGCTCCGGCGGCGGTCGCACCAACTGGCTCGGCGGCAGCTACGACTTCGCCGGCACGGACTCGGCTCTGTCCTCTGACGAGTTCACCAAGGCGAAGACCACCTGCGGCCCCGACGGCGGCCTCAACATCCCCGTGTACCTCTCGGGCGTCTCGGTCATCTTCAACGTGCAGGGTGTCGACAAGCTCAACCTGAGCGCCTCGGTGATCGCGAAGATCTTCTCGGGCAAGATCACCACCTGGAACGACCCGGCCATCGCGGCGCTGAACAGCGGCGTCACGCTGCCGAGCGCCAAGATCGCCTCGGTCCACCGCGCCGACGGCTCGGGCACGACCAACAACTTCACCGACTACCTGCACCAGGTCGCGCCGAGCGACTGGACCAACGAGCCCAGCAACAACTGGCCGTTCGCCCAGGTCGGCTCCGGCCAGCAGGGCGGCTCGGGCGTCGTGACCGCGGTCGCGCAGACCGCCAACTCGATCGGTTACGCCGACCAGAGCTCGATCAACGGCGCGCACCAGGCCTCGATCCAGGCCGGCACCTCGGGCAGCGACTTCGTCGCCTACTCGGCCGACGGGGCGACCAAGGCGTTCGACGAGGCCGCTCAGGACGCCGCGCAGGGCGATGGTGACCTCACCAAGAAGCTCGACTACACCAAGATCACCGGCACCGACGCGTACCCGATCCCGCTGCTCTCCTACGACGTCGTGTGCAAGACGTTCAAGGACTCGACCCAGGGCAAGCTGACCGCCGCCTACCTCGGCTACATCGGCAGCTCGCAGGGCCAGCAGATCGCCGCCAAGAACGCCGGCGCCGCTCCGCTGCCCGACAGCGTCGTGAGCGAGATCGCCAAGACGGTCGCTCTGATCAAGTAAGACCGCACCACCTTCGCGACGGTCGGGCTATCACCAGGTAGCCCGACCGTCGCACAATAAAGCGTCACCCCCTCCCCCACCCGACGAGGAACGAGAAGCACCACGTGACTGAGTCCTCACTGGCCGCCCCGCGCCGAATCACCGCGAAGGCACGGCCCAGCGATCGCATCTTCAAGTTCTTGAGCACCGGCTCTGCGACGCTCATCCTCGTGATCCTCGCCGGGGTCGCGCTCTTCCTCATCGTGAAGGCGGCGCCGGCGATCGCCGCCGACTGGACCAAGGGCGACCTGGCGGGCGGCACGACCGCCCACCACACGAGCTTCCTCAGCTACACCGCCCCGCTCATCTGGGGCACGCTGTGGTCGTCGATCATCGCGCTCATCATGGGCGCGCCGGTGGCCATCGGCATCGCGCTCTTCATCTCGCACTACGCGCCGCGGCGCTTCGCAGGAATCCTCGCCTATCTGGTCGACCTGCTCGCCGCCGTCCCGTCCATCATCTTCGGCCTCTGGGGCATCTTCACGATCCGCCCCTTCCTGCTGCCCTTCCAGCACTGGCTCAACGCCCATGCCGGCTGGTTCCCGCTCTTCGGCGGCCAGGCGAGCCAGAGCGGATCGACCATGTTCGCCGCGGGCGTCGTGCTCGCCGTCATGATCCTGCCGATCATCACCTCGATCACCCGCGAGATCTTCCTGCAGACGCCGCGCCTGCACGAAGAGGCAGCGCTGGCGCTCGGCGCCACCAAGTGGGAGACCGTGCGGCTCGCCGTCTTCCCCTACGCCCGCAGCGGCATGCTCAGCGCCATCCTGCTCGGCCTGGGCCGCGCCCTCGGCGAGACGATGGCCGTCGCGATGATCCTGTCGCCGTCGCTCGTCTTCTCGCTGCGCCTCTTCACGGACAACCAGAACTCACAGACGATCGCCGCGAACATCGCGCTGAACTTCCCCGAGTCCAACGAGCTTCAGCGCGAGGCGCTCATCGGCACCGGTCTCGCGCTGTTCGTCATCTCGCTCGTCGTGAACTTCGCCGCCCGCTTCATCATCGGCCGCACCGGCCGTTCGAGCGGCGGCAAGAAGGCCAAGAGCCTTCCTCCGACGAACCCCTCGACGATCCTTGCGCTGGACGACGCAGAGAGCCCGCTCGAGGCGCTTCACCCGCACGCATCCTCGGCCCATCCTGAAGGCGTGAAGCCCAGCCAACCCGAAGGACCCCGTTCATGAGCGCCACCGCCATCCCCAACGCGCCCGCTCCCCAGCGCCAGATCGACAACGCGCTGACCAGCGGCCAGCTGCCCCGCTTCTTCGAGGTCTGGGCACTGATCGGCTCCCTCGTCGTCAGCGGGGTGCTGTTCGCGGTCGTCGGCTTCAGTGTCGTCGGGTGGATCGTCGTCGCGGCGATCGTGTACCTGCTGATCGTCGGAGTCATCTCGTCGATCGTCGAGAACCGACGCAAGGCGGTCGACCGCCTGGTGCGCGGCGTCGTGGTGATCATGTTCCTGCTCGCGCTCGCGCCACTGCTGTCGACGCTGATCGACGTCATCGCGCGCGGCGCCGGCGACGCGTTCGACCCGAACTTCGCGTTCAAGGTCGGCGGTAGCCACTTCGACCCGGTCTCGCTCAAGGTGACGACCACGATCGGCGCCTGGCAGTCGGTCGTCGGCACCCTCATCATCACGGGCATCGCGACCGTCATCAGCGTCCCGATCGGCATCCTGACGGCGATCTACCTCGTCGAGTACGGCCGCCCCAACTCGACCATGAACCGCGCGGTCACCTTCCTCGTCGACGTCATGACGGGCATCCCGTCGATCGTCGCCGGTCTGTTCGCGTTCTCGCTGTTCACCCTGATCATCGGGCCGAAGGCGTTCAGCGGCTTCTCGGCGGCGATCGCGCTGTGCGTGCTCATGATCCCGATCGTCGTGCGCTCCAGCGAAGAGATGCTCAAGCTCGTGCCGCTCGATCTGCGCGAGGCATCCTATGCACTCGGCGTCACCAAGTTCGTGACGATCACGCGCATCGTTCTGCCGACGGCAATCTCGGGCCTCATCACGGGCGTCATGATCGCCATCGCGCGCGTGATCGGTGAGACCGCCCCGATCTTCATCGCGGCGTCGTTCACGAACAACTTCAACGCCGACCCGTTCCGCAACGCGATGTCGACGCTGCCGGTCATGGCGTACACGGGTTACAAGTTCCCGAGCACCGACGTCGCCGGCTCCGTCGCCTCCGCATGGGGCGCGGCGCTGCTGCTCGTGATCCTCGTGGTCATCCTCAATCTCATCGCCCGAATCGTCGCGCGCGTCTTCGCCCCCAAGGGCCTGCGCTAGCCACCCGAGAAACGAAACGGATACCTGTGTCAAAGCGCATCGAGGTCAACAACCTCAACGTCTACTACGACAAGTTCCTCGCCGTCGAAGGCGTCTCGATCAACATCGAGCCCCGCACCGTGACCGCCTTCATCGGCCCTTCCGGCTGCGGAAAGTCGACCTTCCTGCGCACGCTGAACCGCATGCACGAGGTCATTCCGGGCGCGAGCGTCAAGGGCGAGGTGCTGATCGACGGCAACGACCTCTACGGCCCCGGCGTCGACCCGGTGCTCGTTCGGCGCCAGGTGGGCATGGTGTTCCAGCGCGCGAACCCGTTCCCCACGATGTCGATCCGCGAGAACGTGCTCGCGGGCGTCCGCCTCAACAACGCCCGCATCACGAAGAGCGATGCCGACGACCTCGTCGAATCGTCGCTGCGTGGTGCGAACCTCTGGGAAGAGGTCAAGGACCGCCTCAACCTGCCTGGCTCGGGCCTTTCGGGCGGCCAGCAGCAGCGCCTGTGCATCGCCCGCGCCATCGCGGTGAAGCCCGACGTGCTGCTGATGGACGAGCCGTGCTCGGCGCTCGACCCGATTTCGACGCTCGCCATCGAGGACCTCATCGAGGATCTGAAGAAGGAGTACACGATCGTGATCGTGACTCACAACATGCAGCAGGCGACCCGCGTGAGCGACAAGACCGCGTTCTTCAACATCGCCGGTACGGGCAAGCCCGGCCACCTCATCGAGTACGACGACACCCAGACCATCTTCTCGACGCCGAAGGTCAAGGCGACGGAGGATTACGTCTCCGGCCGCTTCGGATAAATCCGCAGCGCCTCAACGTCCGGTCCGCATCTGCTGACCGCGAACACCCCCGGGAAGACCCCGGGGGTGTTCTTCGTTACACTGGGATGGCCGGGCCGCAGTAACCCCGGGCTCCAAATTTCGCCGCTACGAGCGGCCTCGCGCCGAGAGGCGTTCTGCGGCCCGGTTATTTTTATGCGCCGGCGGATGCCTGAACCCCACGGACCGCAGAGCGGTAGCTCCCCGCCCGCACGTCATCGATCAGGGGCACTGCGGCCGGTGCCCAGGCGAAGGTGCGCCGCGCTTTGTCGGCGCTCGTGCGACTTGTCGAGGCCAGCACGTGTGCGAACGGGCCGAGCTGATGCTGCGCCGCCTCGAACGGGATCGAGAGGGCCTGCGCGCCCGTGAGATCGGCGATCGCCTCGGCGAGCTCGCGGAAGCTGAACGGATGGTCGCCCACCGCGTTGTACACGCCGGCCACCGGCGCGGCGAGCGCCGCGAGGTACAGCGCGGCCAGGTCGTCGACGTGAATCGGATGCCACGTGTTCGCGCCGTCGTCGATGTAGGTGGCGACGTCGTGCTGCTCGGCGCTGCCGATCAGCCCCGTGATGAGGCCGGAGCCGCCCCGGCCGTAGACGAGACCGGCGCGCACGATGATCGGCGTGATTCCCGGCGCGTTCAAGACGAGGCGCTCAGCGGCCGCCTTGACCGGCTGGGCGCTCACCTCAGGCAGTTCGGCGTCCTCGTCGGTGCTGCGCGCCGGGTCGAAGCCGTAGACGAGGCCGGTGCTCGTGTAGACGACCGGTTTCGAGGCATCCGCCGCCCCTGCACCGTGAACCAGCGCCGTGACGGCCGCGAGCTCCGTGGCGTTCGCCTCATCGCTCATCGAGTAGTCGACGGCCGCGTGGATCACCGCGTCGGCGGATTCCGCCGAGGTGCGCAGCAGCGCGGCATCCGCCAGCTGTCCGCGAACAGGCCTCGCCCCGGTCGCCGCGAGTCGTGCGGCGCTCGCCTCTGAGCGCGCGAGAGCGCTCACCTCGTATCCAGCGGCGATCAGCCGCTCGACCAGCACCGACCCGACGTAACCGGATCCCCCGGTGATGAAAACCTTCATTGCGTTCCTCTCGCTTGGGCGGCGCTACCGCCGCGGAACGACGGTAAACTCTGACATCAATGTCAAGGTCAAGCCGGGTGGCTGGGTGCGCATGAGAATCGGCGAGCTGAGCGAGCGGACGGGTGCGAGTGCGCGCTCGATCCGGTACTACGAGCAGATCGGCCTGCTGCGGTCGATGCGGCTGGGCAACGGCTACCGCGAGTTCGACGAGTCCGCGGTGAAGACCGTCGACACGATCAAGACGCTGCTCGAGCTCGGGTTCCCGACCGAGCTGATCCAGCGCGTGCTGCCGTGCACGGGCGAGGCCGGGCCGATCGGTCAGGACTGCGGAGTGCTGATGCAGCGCGTCGCCGAGATCCGAGACGAGATGGATGCCAAGGCGAGCCGGCTCATCGACACCCGCGACGCGCTCACGAGCTTCCTGGCGCAGGCAGAGCGCGAGGCCGAGGGCGCCGTTGAACTGGGGGCGGCATGACCGGGCATCGCATCTTCGGGCTGGAGTTCGGGAAGCTTTACCCCCTCTACGTCGAGAAGGTCGAGAGGAAAGGTCACACGACCGCCGAGCTCGACCAGGTGATCCAGTGGCTCACCGGCTACGACGCGGCCGGGCTCGAGCGCGCTCGATCAGACGGCACGGATCTCGAGGAGTTCTTCGCCGCGGCGCCCGAGCTCAACCCGAACGCCTCTCTCATCACGGGCGTCATCTGCGGCGTGCGCGTCGAAGACATCGAGGATCCGCTGATGCAGAAGATCCGCTATCTCGACAAGCTCGTCGACGAGCTTGCCCGTGGAAAGAAGATGGCGTCGATTCTGCGAAGTCCGTAGGCCGCCGCCGGCCCGGGACGCCTGACCGAGACGTGCTGAAAAGGCGAAATCGACCGTAGAGAACGCCATTTCGGCACTGCTCGGCGCAATGCTTCGATCGGTGCCCCCGGCGAGGCTCGAACTCGCGACCCGCGGATTAAAAGTCCGATGCTCTACCGACTGAGCTACAGGGGCGTTGAGACAAGCGTAATGGAGTCGGACACGGAAACCGCCCGGCACCCTTTCGGGCACCGGGCGGGAATCCATGCGTGTCAGACTCGGTTGCGTCCACCGATGGCGCGCACGATCCAGACGATGATGGCGAACAGCGCAAGCACGATTCCGACCCAGAGCAGCCAGTGCGCAGCAGCAACAAATCCGCCGGTCAGCAGCAGAATAACCGCGATGACGGCAACAATGATCAGCAAAATGTTCATGCACTCAAGGTGCCCGGACACGCATTGCGACAAAACCCCCTTGACACCCCGGAAGGATTCCGATTGGCAGACGAGTTCCATAAGCCCGTGAAACTTCCCGGCCGCGTCTTTGAGGCGTTCCACGGCGGCCAGGACCCCGCCGTCGCATTGCGCGTCGCGCACGACACTGCTCATGCGCTGATCTCGCGCGTGCGCGCCGACCCCGATCCGGCGGTCGTCGAGCGCCTGGTCGGCTACACCGACGAGCACGGCGTCGACGCGATCGCCGAGCTGTGGTCGCACGCGTCGGCTCGCACGCTGCCGGGGGCGCTGTGGCGGATCTACCTCGTGCGCCTGCTGATCAAGCAGAACCCCGAAGAGACGAGCTATCTCTACCAGCGCGGCGCCGACACCACGCCGACCATCGACCCGATCGTCGCCGGCGCCCAGGAGCCCACCGGGCCGACGGAGATCCTCGCACTCGCCGACCAGATCCTGCGCGGAGCGTTCCAGGGCGACTTCGCCGACGCGCTCGACCGCGCTGCCGCGTTCTGCCGCGTCGAGGCGGCCGGATGCGCGGCGCTCGCGGACTCGGTCGACGTCGTCGACTCCGACCGTGCGACCGAGCTCACCACGCGGGCCTCCCGGTTCGTGCAGACCGGCGACGAGCTCGGGGGCGCGGCTAGGCTGTGGCGGGCGGATTCGCTGGAGTAGCGGGGGCGTAGCGGATCGACCACGAGGCGCTCCACGTCTCGTGCGGGGCGAGCCGCTTGATGCCGAGGCCCGAGTTGAAAGCATCCGCCGGCGCCGTCATCGGCTCGATCGCGAGAGCCACGGCCCCCTTCGGCAGCGTGGCGAACGAGCGGTGCGTGTAGACCTGCAGGAAGTGGAACGCCTCATCGCCCGAGAGCGTCACCGACGACCCGTCCGGCGCCGTCAGCACGGCGAGCTCGCCCGGGCCCGCATCCCCATAGCCCTCGTTCAGCTCGAGGTCGCCGACGCGCTGCGGCGACCGCAGGTCGAACTTCGTGCCGTCGACGGGCGACTGCCCGATCGGGATGAGCTTCTCGTCGACGTCGAAGTGCGTCGCGGCGTGCACCGTGAGCTTCAGCTCGCTGGTGTCGACGTCGCCGATGCGGAAGTACGGGTGGGCCCCGACGGCGACCGGCGCCTCGGTCTCGCCCGCGTTCGCGAAGCAGTGGGTGACCGTGAGCCCGTCGTCGGAGAGCTCGTAGCGCACCGTGGTGTCGATGAGGAACGGGTAGCCGCTCTGCGGCCAGATCGTGGCGGCGAGTTCGACGAAGTCGGCGCCCTTGTCAGCCAGCTGATACGCGGTGAAGCGCAGCAGGCCATGGCTCGCGTTGCCGAGCGCCGGCTCGGTGAGCGGCAGCTGCAGCGTCTGCGCCTCCCCCTCGGTCGGCTTCCACACCCACTTGCCGGCGCGCACGCGGTTCGGCCACGGCGACAGCACGATGCCCGAGGCCGACTGCGGCGACGAGGTCACGGGGAACGGCTCGATCAGGTCGACACCGCCGATCTGGAATTCGCGGATTCCCGCCGCAAGCTCGGTGATGACCGCCCTGGCCGTGCCGGCCGGGGTCGTGCGGACGAGTTCGTACTGCTCTCCGGTGGGTGCTCGCACGTCTGCCAGCCTATGACCGACCTGCCGCGGTCTGCCAAGAGGCCCAGGCCGAAGAGACCATCTCGTCGAGCGTGTTGGTCATCGCCCAGTCGAGGTCGCGGGCGGCGAGCGTGCCGTCGGCGACGGTGCGCGCCGGGTCGCCCGGGCGACGCGGCGCGATTTCAGGATCGAAGCGGATGCCGGTGCCGGCCGCCATCGCGTCCATGATCTGCTTCACCGAAGACCCCGAGCCGCTGCCGAGGTTGTACACCGGCTCGAGGGGCTCGCCCGCCAGCATCCGCCGCGCTGCGGCCACGTGCGCCTGCGCGACATCCGCGACGTGCACGTAGTCGCGGATGCAGGTGCCGTCGGGCGTCGGGTAGTCGTCGCCGAAGATCTTCGGCACGCGGCCCTCGTCGAGCGCGCGGAACACCAGCGGGAACAGGTTGTGCGGGCTCGTATCGCGCAGCTCCGGGGCGCCGGAGCCGACGACGTTGAAGTAGCGCAGCGAGGTGTGCACGAGGCCCGTGGCGACGCCCTGGTCCTTGAGCAGCCACTCGCCGATCAGCTTGGTCTCGCCGTAGGGTGACTCGGGCGTCGTGGCGGTGGTCTCGGTGA
This sequence comes from Gryllotalpicola daejeonensis, assembly GCF_039538145.1. Lineage (NCBI taxonomy): Bacteria > Bacillati > Actinomycetota > Actinomycetes > Micrococcales > Microbacteriaceae > Gryllotalpicola > Gryllotalpicola daejeonensis. Next base: position 1,502,265 of record NZ_BAABBV010000001.1, read on the forward strand.
CGAGCTCGACGGTCGGGGTGCCGTAGACGCCGGCCGATGACGAGAACACGATGCGAGAGACGCCCGCTCGCTGCATCGCGGTGAGCAGGGTGACGGTGCCCGTCACGTTCTGCTCGTAGGTGTGCAGCGGGCGCTTCACCGACTCACCGGCGTACTTGTAGCCCGCCAGGTGCACGACGCCGTCGATCGGATGCGTCGCGAAGAGCTCGTCGAGCGCAGCGCCGTCGAGGATCGAGGCCTCGACGAACGGCACGTCGGGCTGCACGAAGTCGCGATGGCCGCTCGACAGGTCGTCGATCACGACGACGTCGAGGCCGGCGGCCCTGAAGGCCCGGGCGACGTGCGCGCCGATGTAGCCGGCACCGCCGGTGACGAGCCAGGACATGGTGGTCTCCTTACGTGGGGCGACGGGGACGACGCCAGGCTATCGGGCGGGCACCACCGCGACGCCATAGGGCTCGAGCGCCACCGTCTGAGCGGCCACGACGACCTCACGCGCTTCTGGCGTGTGGTTGATCACGAAGCGGGTCGTGCCGCGCACCACGGTCTCGACGCCGTACTCGGGGCGGGCGAAGGCCGGCGCGATGCCCGCCTCCGCCAGCACGCGCCCGATCAGCGCGTCGAACCCGGCGGCGTCGAGCTGCGTCGCGACGTACCAGGCTGCGCCACCCTCGCCCGCCTCGCGGCGCGTGATGGCGGCGCCGCCTGCGGCGTGGCCGTCGGCGAAGGTCGCGATGGTCGAGGCATCCGCCACCGTCACATGCTCCTGCCAGATGCTCGCCTGCCCCTCGAAGTCACCCGTGAGCGCGGTCGGCACGCCGGCCTGCAGCGGCGCGAACTCTTCGACCGAGACACCGAGCGTGCGCTGCAGCGCGCTGCCCGCGCCGCCGAGATAGCCGCCGAGGTGCACGTGCAGCTCGCGATCGAGGATGCCGGTCTGGTAGCTCGCGACGAGGGTGCCCCCGCGCTCTGCCACTGCGGCGAGCGAGGCCAGCTCGTCGCCCGCGGCCACCTGCAGCAGCGGTGCGATGACGAGCCGGTAGGCGTCGAGCGCGGCGCCCGGGCGCACGAAGTCGATTGCGACGCCCTGGCGCAGCAGCGCGGCGTACCACTCGAGCACGCCCGCGAGGTAGTCGATGCGGGTCGGCGTCGCCTCCTGGCTGAGCGCCCACCACGACTCCCAGTCCCAGACGATGGCGGCCTGCACGGGCACGCCCGCGCCGAGGATGCCCGCCTCAGGGGAGCTGAGCTCGGCGAGCTCGCGGCCGAGCGCCTGCACCTCGCGGTGCACTCGGGTGTTCTCTCCGCCGTGCGGCACCATCGCGGCGTGGAACTTCTCGGCGCCCGAGGCCGACTGGCGCCATTGGAAGTGCAGGATGCCGTCGGCGCCACGGGCGAGCGACTGGAACGTGGTCGCGCGGTGCTGCCCAGGGGCCTTCGCGGCGTTGCGGTCGCGCCAGTTCACGGCGCTCGTCGACTGCTCCATGAGCAGCCATGGCTTGCCACCACCCAGCGAGCGCATGAGGTCGCGCGTCGCGGCGGAGTGGATGTGCGAGAGCGGGTCGGCCGGGTCGGGGTACTCATCGTCGCTTATGAAGTCCATCTCGGGCGCCCACTGCCAGTAGTCGAGGTCGCGGAAGAACCCCATGAAGTTCGTGGTGACCGGGATGCCGGGGCTGAGCTCGGTGAGGATCGCGCGCTCGGCGCGGTGCAGCTCGAGCAGCGCGTGCGACGAGAACCGCCGCCAGTCGAGCAGCTGGGTCGGGTTGCGGAAGGTGGGGGCGTAGCGCGGCGCGTCGACTTCGTCGAAGGAGTCGTAGCGCTGCGACCAGAACCCGGTGCCCCAGGCGCGGTTGAGCTCGGCGATCGTGCCGTAGCGGGCCTCGAGCCAGGTGCGGAAGGCGGCGACGGATTCCTCGTCGTAGGACGCCGAGACGTGGCATCCGTATTCGTTGTTGGTGTGCCACGCCTCGAGCGCGGGGTGCGCGCCATACCTGGTCGCCAGCTCGCGCACGAGTCGCAGCGCGTACTCCCGGTAGACGGCCGAGCTCGGGCTGTACTGCTGCCGCGAGCCGAAGCCGAAGCGGTTCCCGCGCTCGTCGACCGGGAGGGTCTCGGGGTGCAGCTTGGCGAGCCAGGCGGGCGGCGAGGCGGTCGCGGTCGCGAGGATTACGCGGATGCCGCCGGCGTGCAGCTTCTCGAAGACGGTGTCGAGCCACTCGAAGTCGAACTCCCCCGGGCGCGGTTCGAGGCGTGCCCACGAGAACACTCCGACCGTCGCGGTGGTGACGGACGCGCCGCGCATGAGGCGGACGTCGTCGTCCCAGACGGACGGGTCCCACTGGTCGGGGTTGTAGTCGCCGCCGTAGCGGATGGAGGGGAAGATCGAGGGCACGCGCTGCTCCTGGGTTGGTTGCCGGGCGGGAGAGAAGTGTGGGGCGCCGCCATCCCGCAATGACGGCGCCCCGTGGTCAGCGGATGGAGATCAGCCCGCTGAGACCTTGAAGCCCTGCTGCTTGCCGTAGGACACGTTCGCGTCCTGCCAGGCCTGCAGAGCCTTGTTGATGTCGGTCTTGTTCGCGATCGCCTTTCCGACGCTGTCGCCGAAGATGTCGTTCGCGTGCGCCTGCCACGGCAGGTACGACCAGCCGGCGACGTCGTTCTTCGCGCCGGGGACGATCGTCTGGTAGATCTTCTGGCCGCCGAAGTAGTCGCTGGTCTGGTCGATGAACGACGGGTCGTTCAGGTCGGCGTTGGTCGACGGGAAGCCGCCGTCCTTGATGAACACCTTGATGCTCTCGGGGTCGGAGTTCAGCCAGCGCAGGAACGCGGCGGCCAGGTCCTGGTTCTTAGAGAGCTTCGGGATGACCTCGGTCGAGCCGCCGTTCTCGGCGTTCGCGGGGGTGCCGTCCCAGGTGGGAAGCGGCGCGACGGCCCAGTGGCCCTTGCCCTCAGGCGCGCTGGCCGAGAGCACGCCCGGCATCCAGCCGCCAGCGAGAAGCGTGGCGATGGTGCCGTTGCCGAGATCCTTGTACCACTCGTCCGACCAGCCGGGGATGGTGCCGAGCGAGCCGTCGGCGATCAGCTGGTTGTACATCTGTGCGTACTTCTTGCTGCCGTCGTCCTGCAGGTTGATGGTCACGTTCGTGCCCTTGACCTGGAAGGGGTGGCCGCCGGCCTGCCACATCAGGCTCGTGGCGACGCCCGCGTCACCTGCGTCGTCGATGAGCCACTTGCTCGGATCTGCCTGGTGCAGCTTCTTGGCGTCGGCGATGTACTCGTCCCACGTCTTCGGCACGGTCAGGTGGTACTGGTCGAAGACCGTCTTGTTGTAGAACAGGGCCATCGGCGCGCTGTCCTGCGGAAGGCCCCAGATGCCGCCGTTCTGCGAGACGGCGTTCCACGTCGCGTCGGTGTACTTCGACTTCAGGTCACCGAAGCCGTACTTGGTCAGGTCGACCAGGTCGCCCTGCAGCTGGAAGAGCGGCAGCGACTGGTACTCGACCTGGGTGACGTCGGGGACGCCCTTGCCGGCCGAGATCGCATTCTGCACCTTGGTGTTCGAGGTGCCGGCGCCCTGGGTGTTGACCAGATCGACCTTCACCTTCGGGTACGCCTTCTCGAAGGCGGCGACCTGGTCCTTGGCCTGCGGCGTCCAGGTCCAGTAGCTGATCTCGCCTCCCTTCTTGAGGGCGGCGTCGAGCTTCGAGGCGCTGGAGCCGGAAGCGGCGCTGCCTCCGTTGTCGCTCGAGGAGTTCGAGCAGGCCACGAGCGTGCCGCCGAGAACGGCGGCGATGGCGCCGAGCGTCAATGCTCGGAGCACAGTGCGGTGAGACATGTGCTGTGGTTCCTTTCCTATTGCTTGACACTCCCGGCGCTCAACCCCGACTGCCAGTAGCGCTGCAGCAGCAGGAACGCGGCGACGATGGGGATGACCGCCAGCAGTGAGCCGGTGGTGATGAGGGAGAAGACGGGCTTGGCACCCACACCGACGGTCTCGGCGTTCCACGACTGCAGACCCACGGTGAGCGGGTACAGCTTGGGGTCGCTGAGCATGATCAGGGGCAGGAAGTAGTTGTTCCAGGTGGCAACGATGGCGAACAGTGCGACGGTCACGATGCCCGGCGCGAGCAGGCGCAGAGAGATCGTCGCGAAGGTGCGCAGCTCGCCTGAGCCGTCGACCCTCGCCGCTTCGAGCAGCTCGCTCGGAATCGCCTCTGTGACGAAGACCCACATCAGGAAGAGGCCGAAGGGCGAGATCAGGGAGGGCAGGATGACCGCCCACATCGTGTTGGTGAGCCCGACCTTGCTGAACAGCAGGAAGGTCGGGACGGCGAGCGCGGTGCCCGGCACGGCGACCGCGCCGAGGATGACGGCGAGCACGGCCTTCTTGCCGCGGAAGTCGTACTTCGCGAGGCCGTAGCCGCCGAGCGTCGCGAGCACCGTCGCGCCGCCGGCCCCAGCCACCACGTAGATCAGCGTGTTGACCAGCCAGTGGCCGTAGACGCCGTTCTCATACGTGAACACCTGGCGGATGTTCGCGATCAGGTTGAAGTGGCCGAACGCGAAGCCGAAGGTGTTGACGAGGTCGGAGTTGCTCTTCGTCGCGCTGATCACGAGCCACGCGAGCGGCACGAGTGTATAGATCAGCAGCAGCGCCATGACCACCGTGAGGATCACCGACCTGCGCGGCCGCAGCGGCGTGTGAGGCATCCGATATTCGCTCATGCTGCGTTGCTCCGCATCCCGCGCAGCTGCACGACGTAGGCGACGACGGCGGTGACGACGCCCATGATGATGGCGATCGTGGCGGCGTAGTTGACCTGGTTGCCCGAGAAGCTGAGCGTGTACGCGTACAGGTTGGGCGTGAAGTTGGTGGGGATGATTCCCAGCGCGGTCGTGCGCAGGATGTTGGGCTCGTTGAACAGCTGGAAGCTGCCGATGATCGAGAAGATCGTCGCGATCATGATCGAGCCGCGCAGCGCGGGCAGCTTCACCGAGATGATCGTGCGGAACGCCCCGGCGCCGTCGATCGAGGCGGCTTCATACAGCTCACGCGGAATGGTGCTGAGCGCGGCGTAGAAGATCAGCATGTTGTAGCCGAGGAACTCCCACGTGACGATGTTGCCGATCGCCGGCAGCACCCACTGCGTCGAGATCGGGTCGATCGTGAAGCCGAGCAGGTGGCCGAGCGCTCCCGTGAGGCCGGCGCGCGGGTTGTACATGAAGCCCCACATGAGCACCGCGACGACGCCCGGAACCGCGTAGGGCAGGAACAGCGCGATACGGAAGAACGACTTCCCGTGCAGGCGGCCGCTGTCGATCGCGAAGGCGCAGATGAGCGCCAGCACCAGCATGATCGGCACCTGCACGACGAGGAACAGCGCGACCCGCAGCACACCGGACCAGAAGTCGCCGTCGGTGAACGCCTGCAGATAGTTCGCGAAGCCGACGAAGTGGTTGCCGCCGATGAGCTGATTGCGGAACAGGCTCAGGTAGATGGCATAGCCGACGGGAACGACGACGATCAGGATGAAGCCGATGAAGAACGGCAGCACGAAGCCCCAGCCTGCGGCTGAGATGCGCCGCTTGAGGGGGCTGTGCCGCCTGGCGGGCGACGGGGACGCGACCGCCTGCCGAGCGGGTGCGGGAACGACGTGGGACGACATTGTCTCTCTTCGGGGGTCGAGATGTTTACGCAAACTGTTTGCGTAAACATTCTGGTTCGGGCAGGCTAGCATCGTTCGGAGGGCCGCTGTCAAGACTTCAACGGCCGATGCAACAGGCCGGCAAGGAGCACGATGACGAGCACCCTGGGGGGACGGCCGACGCGCCCGGCGTCGATGCTCGACGTCGCCCGGCTCGCCGGGGTCTCGCAGCAGACCGTGAGCCGGGTCGCCAACGACTCCGACGCCGTGAAGCCGGCGACCCGCGAGCGAGTGCTCGCCGCCATGGACGAACTCGGCTACCGTCCGAACAGCGCCGCCCGCGCACTCAAGTCGGGGCGGTTCCTGAGCATCGGCGTGCTCATGCGCAACCTCAAGTCGTTCGGCTCGAGCCGCATGCTCGAGGCCATCAACTTCGAGGCGGCGCGCCGCGGCTATTCGATCGACCTGATCTCGGTGAACGACCCCTCGACCGGGGAGATCACCCAGGCACTCACGCGCCTCGACCACGAGGCCGTCGACGGGATCATCATGCGCCTCGACCGGCAGGACTTCCGCGAGCACGCCATCGACTTCCCGACCCGCATCCCGACCGTGATCGTCGAGGGCGGCGCCTACGACGACAGGGTCTCCGTGGACGCCGATCAGCGCCAGGGCACGCGCCTCGCCGTGCAGCACCTGCTCGACCTCGGCCACCCCACGGTGTGGCACGTCTCGGGCCCCGAGGGCTACTCGAGCGCGGCCGCGCGCGAGGCGGAGTGGCGCAGCGCCCTCACCGACGCCGGGCGAGACGTCCCTGAGGTGCTCCGCGGTGACTGGTCGCCGGAATCCGGCTACCGGGCGGGCATGCGCCTGCTCGAGGAATCCCAGGCCACCGCGGTGTACTGCGCCAACGACCAGATGGCCCTCGGCCTGCTGCGCGCCTTCCACGAGGCGGGCCGGGCGGTGCCCGGCGACCTCAGCGTCGTCGGGTTCGACGACACGCAGGAATCCGAATACTTCTGGCCGCCGCTGACGACGGTGCGCCAGGATTTCGCGGGCGTGGGCGCGAGCGCCGTCGCCCTGCTGCTCGAGCAGATCGAATCGGGCCCGATCGCCCCCGGTCTGCGGCTCACGCCCACCCAACTCATCGTCAGAAAGTCGACGGATGCCTGGAATGGCTGACTCCCCCACGACCCCCGCTCAGACGGATTCGGCGCAGGTCACCCCCGCCCGAGTCACGAAGCGCGTGCACCGGCTCGCCGACGGCCGCGAGCTGATCTACTTCGACGACGCGGACACGACGCTGCCGCCCGACCGCGCGCCCGACACGCGCGTGCTGGACGAGCGGCCGCCGACCGCCACGATGCGGCAGGACCCGCTCACCGGCGACTGGATCTCGATCGCGGCATCCCGTCAGAACCGCGTCGTCATGCCGCCCGCCGCGCTCGACCCGCTCGCGCCGCAGACTCCAGGGAACCCGTCAGAGATCCCGGCGAACTACGACGTGGCCGTCTTCGAGAACAGGTCGCCGTCGTTCGGGCCGGCGCTGCCGGCGATCGAGGATGCCGCGGCCGCGGGCGACCTCGGCGGGATCGGCCTCAACCGCGAGGCCCCGTCTTACGGCCGCTGCGAGGTCGTCTGCTTCAGCCCGGAGCACGAGGGCGCCTTCGGGTCGATCCACCGCTCGCGCGCCCGCACCGTGATCGAGGCCTGGGCCGACCGCACGGCGGCACTGTCGGCTCTGCCCGGGGTGCGCCAGGTGTTCCCGTTCGAGAACCGCGGCGCGGCGATCGGGGTCACGCTGCAGCATCCGCACGGGCAGATCTACTCGTACCCCTATGTGACGCCGCGCACCCAGCGGCTGATCGCATCCATCGACGAATACGGCCCGTCTCTGTTCGCAGACATCCTCGCGAGCGAGCTGGCGGGCCCGCGCGTCGTGCTCGCGGGCGAGCACTGGACGGCGTTCGTGCCGTTCGCCGCGCGCTGGCCGATCGAGGTGCACCTGCTGCCGAACGAGCATGTCCCCGACTTCGCCGAGACGACGGCCGAGCAGCGCGACGAGCTGAGCGTGCTCTACCTGCGCCTGCTGCGCGGCGTCGACGCGCTCTATGACGACCCGACGCCCTACATCGCGGCGTGGCACCAGGCTCCGGTCGACACGCACCGTGACAGCATCCGCCTCAACCTGCAGCTGACCAGCCCCCGGCGCGGGCCTGACAAGCTCAAGTACCTGGCCGGAAGCGAGGCGGCGATGGGTGCCTGGGTCGGCGACATCCCACCGGAGACCCAAGCCGAGCGCCTGCGCGCCGCGATCGCCAAGGCAGACGAGGAGAACCCCGTATGAGCGAGCTCATCGACGACACGCAGGCCGGTTTCGAACGGCGCTATTCATATGCGCCTTCTGGCATATGGTCGTCGCCCGGGCGCGTGAATCTGATCGGCGAGCACACCGACTACAACGAGGGCTTCGTGCTGCCGTTCGCGATCGACCGGCGCACCTTCGCCGCGCTCGCGCTGCGCGATGACGACGTGGTGCGCGTATCGAGCGCGGCGAGCGACGAGATCGTCTCGATGAAGCTGGCGGATGTCTCGGCAGGGGCTTCCGCGATGGAGGGTGTCGGCGACGCCGGCCGCTGGGCGGCCTACCCGCTCGGAGTGGTCTGGGCTCTCGGGCAGCTCGGGGCCGACCTCGCGGGACTGCCGGGGTTCGACGTACACGTCGATTCCGACGTTCCGATCGGCGCGGGCCTGTCGTCGTCGGCCGCGATCGAGGGGGCCCTCGCGACGGCGCTGAACGAGGTGTGGCGGCTCGGCTTCGACGGGGCGCAGCTCGTCGACGTCTGCCACCGGGCCGAGAACGACTTCGTGGGCGCCCCGACAGGCATCCTCGATCAATCCGCATCGCTGCTCTCGCAGGAGGGCGCCGCACTGTTCCTCGACTGCCGGGACGGCTCGTCTTCCACGGTGGACCTGCGGCTCGAGGAATCCGACCTCGCGATCCTCGTGATCGACACGAAGGTCGCGCACGAGCACGCGTCGGGCGACTACGCCGCGCGTCGGGAGGCATGCGAGACCGCGGCCCGGGAACTCGGCGTCAGGGCGCTGCGGGATGTCACCTGGCCGCAGCTGCTCGCCGCGCGCGACCGGCTCGACGGGGTCGTCTATCGCCGGGCGCGGCACATCGTCACCGAGAACCAGCGCGTGCTCGACACCGTCGAGGTGCTGCGCAACGAAGGGCCGACGGGTATCGGCGACCTGATGTTCGCGTCACACCGCTCGATGCGCGACGACTTCGAGATCTCGACGCCCGAGCTCGACCTCGCCGTCGAGATCGCGCTGAACTACGGCGCGCTCGGCGCGCGGATGACCGGCGGCGGCTTCGGTGGCTCGGTGATCGCCCTCACCCCGGTGCCGATGATCACCCACGTGCAGGTGGCGATCGACGGCGCGTTCGCCGAGCACGGCTACGGCGGCCCCGAGATGTTCCTCGTGTGGCCGTCGCAGGGCGCGCGCCGCGACCGCTGACCGAAGCCGCGCGCCGAGCCTCGGTTGCGCCACCAGGTTCCGCTGTGCGCCACTCGGATCCGAGTAGCGGAACGCGGAAGCTGGTGGCGCACGCAAACCACGGCGACTGATAGGAAGAGGGCATGGCCGACATTCGAGTGACGCTGCCCATCGGAACACCTGACGAGAGCGCGGCGGCGTATGTGGCGCCGGGAGTCGCACTGATCGGGGCCGTCACCTTGGCCGAGGGATCGAGCGTCTGGTTCAACGCGGTGCTGCGTGCTGACAACGAGCCGATCACCCTCGGCGCCGGCTCGAATCTTCAGGACCTGGTGGCCTGCCATGTCGATCACGGCAAGCCGCTGACGATCGGCGCGGGTGTCTCGGTCGGGCACAGCGCGGTGCTGCACGGCTGCACCATCGAAGACGACGTGCTCGTCGGCATGCACGCCACGATCATGAACGACGCGGTGATCGGCACCGGGTCGCTGGTCGCCGCCGGCGCACTCGTCACCGAGGGCACGGTCGTGCCACCCCGATCGCTGGTCGCCGGCGTGCCGGCGAAGGTCAGGCGAGAGCTGACGGATGCCGAAGTGGACGGCATCCGTGCGAATGCCGCGCACTACGCCGAGCGCGCGCGGCTCTACGCGTCGCTGCCCTCTTCGGACGTCACCAGGTAGACGACGGCGGTCTCCGGCGGAAGGTAGGGCGCGTGCAGACCCGCTGAGCCGAGCAGCGCACCGCTGAGCACCACGCCGTCGCCGCCGTTCCACCACTGCGGCCACTGCACCTGAGCGGGCAGCGTCTCGGGGAACACCGGCCGCACCCGATAGCGGCGGTCGGGGTCGAGCCCCTTGAGCGGAATGCGCCCTGGGGTGCCGAGGCCGCTCAGCCCCAGCGACACGTAGGCGAAGATCGCGGCCGACCTGTCGACGGCGACGACCCCGTTGCTCGAGATCGTCGGGTCGGGGTGATCGAGGCGCACCAGGTCGCCGCCATGCAGCAGCGCGCGATGCTCTTTGTAGAAGCCGATCCACTCGCGCAGCTCGGCCCGCTCGTCCGGCGTCGCCTGCCGCAGGTCCCATTCGATGCCGAAGTGCCCGAACACCGCCGTCGCCGCGCGGAAGGACAGGGTGCTCTGCCGCCCGGTGGTGTGGTTGACGCGGGCCGCGACGTGGGACCCCAGCAGCTCGGGCGGCAGCAGCTGCGTCGTCCAGCGCAGCATCTGCTGCCTGTCCACGGGGTCGATGTTGTCGGAGACCCAGATGCGGTCGGTGTGCTCGAGCGCCGCGAGGTCGGCGCGGGCACCGCCCGACGAGCACGATTCGATCTCAAGTCCCGGGTAGCGCTGCTTCAGCTCGGCGACGAGACGGTAGTACGCGAGCGTCTGCTCGTGAACCGCGGGACGCCCGTCAGGCTGCGTGCCGGCATCGATCAGGTCGCGGTTGTGGTCCCACTTGAGGTAGGCGATGTCGTTCTCGTCGAAGATCGCGACCAGCGCGTCGCGGATGTATGCGTACGCCTCCGGGATCGCGAGATTGAGCACCTGCTGGTGCCGCGCCTCGATGGGCAGGCGCCCGCCCGTCGCCATGATCCACTCGGGGTGCGCCCGGGCGAGGTCGGAGTCCGGGTTGACCATCTCGGGCTCGACCCACAGGCCGAAGCGCATTCCGAGCTGGTTCACGCGGTCGATCAGGGGCGTGAGGCCGTCCGGCCAGACATCCCTCGCCACTGTCCAGTCGCCGAGCCCGGACGAGTCATCGCGCCGCGACCCGAACCAGCCGTCGTCGAGCACGAAGCGCTCAACCCCGAGATCAGCGGCGATCTCGGCGAGTTCGACGAGCGTGGGCAGATCGTGATTGAAGTACACGGCTTCCCACACATTGAGGGTCATGGGGCGCGGCGATTCAGGATGCTGCGGCCGCGCGCGCATGAGCCGGTGGAAGCGCCTCGCCACCTCGTCGAGGCCATCGCCATACGCCAGATAGAGCCAGGGCGAGGTGTAGCTCTCGCCCGGCTGCAGCCGGATCTCGCCCGGCAGCAGCAGCTCCCCGCCGCCCAGCACCGTGACGCCCTCGTTCACCCGCTCGAGATAGTGCACGTGGTTCCCCGACCAGGCCGTGTGCAGGCCCCAGACGGCACCGCCGGCGAAGCCGAACCCCGGCTCCCCCGCGTGCAGGATCTCTGCGGAGCCCCAGCCGGTGCGGCCCTGTCGCCCCTCGCGCCGGTGCGTTCCCACGCTGATCGGCCGGCGCTGCGGCACCTTCTCCTTTCCCCAGCGGCCCGTGAAGTCCAGGGTCTCTGCGGCGGACTGCGGCACGGGGAACGCGAGGTTCAGGGCCTCGAGGCGGTACTCGTCGGCACCGGTGTTGGTCACCGTGGCGCGGGCGCGGAAGATGCCGCTGTGGTCGAGCTCGAAGTCGATCGACAGGGCGAGCCCCGCCGCGGCATCCGCTGCGGTCACGCTCACGGTGCGCGCGTCGAGCGCGGTGGCCTCACCGCTCACCTCGTCACCGTCGATCACGATGCCGACCACCTCGAACTTGGGCGACCAGTCGCGCCCCGCGCGCGACCCGACGAGGCCGGGCGTTCCGAGCCAGCCCGTCCACGATTCCGGCAGCACGGCGATGTACGGCGGCACGTCGGGCGAGCTCGGCAGGATGGGCGAGATGCCCGACACTGCCAGGGCTGCCAGGTCCTCGGCGGTCGGCGCGCCGGCGTCGGCGCCCCAGTAGAGCACTGCCGGAAGGCGGCCGCCTGTCATGTCGAGGATCAGTGTGACGCCACCGGCGCGTAGAACGGCGCGAGCGGAAGGTCGGTTGTTCATGAATCTCCTGTCGTGAGTGGCTCGTGGGCGGTGGCCGTGGTGCAGCCGCACGAGCGGCGGATCACGAGCTCGCCCGGAAAGACGAGATGTCTGCTGTCGGTGGGAACGGCATCGATGAGAGCGTCGGCGGTCGCGCGCGCCATCCGCGCGACCGGTTGCCGATAGGTGGTCAGCTTCGGGATGCTGAATTCCGATTCGGCCGTGCCGTCGTAGCTGACGACCGGCACGTCGTCGGGAATCGAGACGCCGAGCTCTGCGGCCGCGCTGAGCAGGCCGATGCCGAGGAAGTCAGAAGCCGCGAAAATCGCGTCGGGCCGGTCTGGACGGGTGAAGAGACGGCGACCCGCACCGGCGCCGAACTCGCGGGTCCAGTCGTCGACGAGCTCGATCGGCCCGTCTGGCAGGCCCGCTGCACGCAGCGCCGAGCGCCAGCCGACCTCACGCGGTTCGATGCCGGGTCGCCGGCTCGGGGCGAGCACGATCGCGATGTTCCGCCGGTCGTGCACGGCGATCAGGTGCTCGACGAGGGAACGCGCGCCGGTTTCGGCATCCGCCCCCACGGTGAACGAGCCGGGCTCGGGGTCGAAGGCGTCGATCCACACGATCGGGCCGCCGGCTCCATGCACCTCGGCACGCCTGGCGGCGTGCACGACACTTGCGACGGCGAGGCCGTCGACCGCGCGCCCTCGCAGGCTCTCGACCAGACGCAGCTCCTCTTCCGGGTCACCGTGCGAGCTGGCGACGGTGATCGCAAAGTTCCGCCCGGCGACGGCACGTTCGAATTCGCGCACGAATTCGGCGAAGTACGGATTGCCGATGTCGGGAATCACGATGCCGAGCATGGAGCTGCGCCCCGTTCGCAGCGCACGCGCCGTTCCGTTCGGCCGGTAGCCGAGCTCGTCGATCGCCGCGCGCACCCGTGCCTCCGTCGCGCTGCTGACCCGCTTCGCACCGGTCAGCACGTAGCTGACGACCGCGGTGCTGACACCGGCTCGCTGCGCCACTTCGGCTCTGGTCGCCGACTTCGCGGGCCGGTCCTGATTCATCGCGTTCTCCTCGGGTGGGGCCCGCTCCGTTGCGCCCGACGAATGGTGCGGTTACACGTGTAACTGCGGGTGAAGTTACACGAGTAACCGGAACCGGGGCAAGAGTTTTCTCAGGCGACTTGGCCCGTCGGTGCGGCCTACGCCGTCGGCGCGACCTCGACCTCGGTGCCGCCGGTGACGCGCAGCAGCTCGGCGTAGCTCAGCGGGAAGACGGTGTGCGCGTGGCCGGCGGCGGCCCAGAGCACCTCGTACTGCCGCAGCGCGACGTCGACGAAGGTGCGCACCGGCGCCGGGTGGCCAACGGGTGCCACCCCGCCGATCGTCTGGCCCGTGGCCTCCTTCACGACATCCTTCGACGCGCGCTCGATCGTGCCGCCCAGCCGCTCGCCCAGCCACTCCGTGTCGACGCGGTGCGCACCGCTCGTCATGACGAGGATCGGCTCGCCGTCGAGCGTGAAGACGAGCGAGTTCGCGATGGCGCCCACGGTCGTTCCGAGCGCCTCGGCCGCGGCGGCCGCAGTCGGCGTGCCCACCTCGAACCAGGTGATCTCGGGCGTGAGCCCGTGCTCAGCGAGCGCAGCGCGCACGCGGTCGACGGCAGGGTGGTCGGTGTTCACCATGCCGTCGACCGTAGCGGGTTCAGCGCGCTCAGCGGGGTCAGTACTCCAGGCCCGGGTACAGCGGGAAGGCATCCGTCAGCTTCTGCACGCGAGCGCGCAGCGCGAACGGGTCGTAGTCGGGGCGCAGGGCCTTCGCGATGATGTCGGCCACCTCGGCGAACTCGGCGTCGCCGAAGCCGCGCGTCGCGAGCGCGGGCGTGCCGATACGGATGCCGGAGGTGACCATCGGCGGACGCGGGTCGAACGGCACCGAGTTCTTGTTCACGGTGATGCCGACCTCGTGCAGGCGGTTCTCTGCGTCCTGGCCGGAGAGCTCGCTCTCGCGCAGGTCGGCGAGCACCAGGTGCACGTCGGTGCCACCGGTGAGCACGTTGACGCCGGACTCGCGGGCCTCGTCGCTCGTCAGCGCCTCGGCGAGCAGGCGGGCGCCCGAGATCGTGCGAGCCTGGCGCTCTTTGAACTCGTCGGTCGCGGCGAGCTTGAAGGCGGTCGCCTTGGCTGCGATGACGTGCATGAGGGGGCCGCCCTGCTGGCCGGGGAAGACGTTCGAGTTGAGCGCCTTCGCGAGCGCGGTGTCGCGGCTCAGGATGAAGCCGGAGCGCGGGCCGCCGATCGTCTTGTGCACGGTCGACGACACGACATCGGCGTAGGGAACGGGGCTCGGGTGCAGGCCCGCGGCGACGAGGCCGGCGAAGTGCGCCATGTCGACCCAGAGCTTCGCGCCGACCTCGTCGGCGATGTCGCGGAAGGCGGCGAAGTCGAGCTGCCGCGGGTAGGCCGACCAGCCGGCGATGATCACGGCGGGGCGGTGCTCGCGGGCCTTGTCGCGCACGACGTTCATGTCGACGAGGAAGGTCTCGGGGTCGACGCCGTAGCTGACGGCGTTGTAGAGCTTGCCGGAGAAGTTGAGCTTCATGCCGTGCGTCAGATGGCCGCCGTGGGCGAGCTCGAGGCCGAGGATCGTGTCGCCGGGCGTCGCGATCGCCGAGAGCACGGCGGCGTTGGCGGAAGCTCCCGAGTGGGGCTGCACGTTGGCGTATTCGGCGCCGAAGAGCTCCTTCGCGCGGGCGATGGCGAGCTGCTCGGCGATGTCGACGAACTCGCAGCCGCCGTAGTAGCGGCGGCCGGGGTAGCCCTCTGCGTACTTGTTGGTGAGTACCGAGCCGGCCGACTCGAGCACCGCGCGCGGAACGAAGTTCTCGCTCGCGATCATCTCGAGGTAGTCGCGCTGGCGGCCCAGCTCGAGGCGCAGAACCTCGGCGATCTCGGGATCGACCTCGGAGAGAGGTGCGTTGAAGTTGTCGACCATGGCCTGTTGCCTTTCTGACACAACGGATGGCGTACGGGGAACCGTATCGGCCCAGGCGTGCGGCCGAATCCGTAGGTCAGTGCCGCTCCCCGGTGGTAGCCCACCTCAACGCCAGTCGCGACGCGTTAAAGCTAGCAGGCGGCGACTGGCGATCGGCAGATCAGAAGCCGACGACCTCGTGCGGCTCGTACGGCTCCTCGAGGAAGTCGAGCTGCTCGTCGGTCAGCTCGACGTCGAGTGAAGCGACCGCGTCGGTGATGTGATTGGGCTTCGTCACGCCGAAGATCGGCGCAGTGACCGCGGGCTGGTGGTGCAGCCACGCCAGGGCGACCTGAGCCCGCGGAATCCCCAGCTCCTCCGCGACGCGCGCCACGCGCTCGACGATCACGCGGTCGCTGTCGCGGTAGAGCGTCTTGCCGAACTCGTCCTTCTCTTTGCGGTTGCTCGTCTCGTCCCAGTCGCGGGTGAGGCGGCCGCGCGCGAGCGGCGACCACGGGATGACCCCGATGCCCGTCTCTTCGCAGAAGGGCAGCATCTCGCGCTCTTCCTCGCGGTAGATCAGGTTGTAGTGGTCCTGCATCGAGACGAACGGCGTCCAGCCGTTGAGCTCGGCGACGAACTGCGCCTGCGCGAACTGCCACGTCCACATCGAGGATGCCCCGAGGTAGCGCGCCTTGCCCGCCTTCACGACGTCGTGCAACGCTTCCATGGTCTCTTCGATCGGCACCGTCGGGTCCCAGCGGTGGATCTGGTAGAGGTCGACGTAGTCGGTACCGAGGCGGCGCAGCGAGTTGTCGATCTCCATCATGATCGCCGCGCGTGACAGCCCCGCGCCGTTGGGGCCGGGCCGCATGCGGCCGTGCACCTTGGTCGCGAGCACGACCTGGTCGCGCGTCGTGAAGTCCTTGATCGCGCGGCCGACGATCTCTTCGCTCGTGCCGCCCGAGTAGACGTTCGCGGTGTCGAGGAAGGTGATCCCCGCCTCGAGCGCCTGCTTGATGAGCGGGCGCGATGCCTCTTCGCCGAGTGCCCACTGGTGGCCGCCCGCGGCCGGCTCGCCGAAACTCATGCACCCGAGCGTGATGGCGCTGACCTCAAGACCTGTGCTGCCGAGCTTCACGTATTCCACGCGATTCAGCCTACGTTCGCAGCGCCGTCGAGTACGCCGTATTCGCGTGCAAAACGAGCCCAGAGCGCCGAGTACTGCGTACTCGACGGCGCTGACCCGCCGATACCCTTGAGCGCATGAGCTCCGCGCCCTCGCACTGGGTCCTCACCCTCGTCTGTGTCGACCAGCCCGGCATCGTCCATGCCGTCAGCGGAGCGATCGTCGCCGCCCACGGGAACATCACCGAGAGCCAGCAGTTCGCCTCGGCCGACAGCGGTCGCTTCTTCATGCGACTGCAGGTCGAGGCATCCGTCGCCCGTGAGGAATTCGAGGCCGCGCTCGCGCCGGTCGTCGCGCGCTTCGATCTCGAGTGGAACCTCGACCTCGTGGGGCGCCCGACCAAGACGCTGATCCTCGCCTCCAAGGCGAGCCACGCGGTCGGCGATCTGCTCTATCGCACGCGCTCCGGCCACCTGTCGCTCGATGTGCCGCTCGTGCTCGCGAACCACCCCGACCTCGCCGAGCTGGTGCAGTTCTACGGCGTGCCGTTCGAGAGCATGCCCGTGACGGATGCCCAGGCCAAGGCCGCCTTCGAGGCGCGCGTGCTCGAAGAGGTCGAGAAGCACGGCGTCGAGCTGGTGGTGCTGGCGCGCTACATGCAGATCCTCTCGCCCGAGCTGTGCGAGGCGCTCGCCGGCCGGGCGATCAACATCCACCACTCCTTCCTGCCCGGCTTCAAGGGTGCGAACCCCTACCGCCAGGCGCACGCCCGCGGAGTGAAGCTGATCGGCGCCACGGCGCACTTCGTGACGAGCGACCTCGACGAGGGCCCGATCATCGAGCAGAACGTCGTGCGCGTCGACCATACGGCGACTCCGGCGCAGCTCATGGCGACGGGCCAGGACGAGGAGTCCCGCACGCTGCGCCAGGCCGTGAAGTGGTTCAGCGAGCACCGCGTGCTGCTCGACGGCGCGCGCACCATCATCTTCCGGTAACGATCGCCCAACGCTGGTGCCGGCGGGCGCCGTTCTCACCGTTCCGTGACCGAGCGCCACGTAGCCTTAACGGGTGACCGCACGACCCGCCACCGACCAGCCGCAGCAGCCTCAGATCGGCATCGTCGATGCCCTTCGCTTCCTCTGCGAGGTCTTCGCGATCGTCACCCTCGGTATCTGGGGCTTCACGACGTTCCCGTTCTGGCTGAACCTCATCGTGGGCATCGGCGCACCCGTGATCGCGATCGTGCTGTGGGGGCTGTTCCGCGCGCCGAAGGCCGTGCTCGCGGTCGACCCGTTCGTGAAGGCGCTCGTCGAGATCATCGTGATGGGCACCGCGGCATATGCCTGGGCCGACATGCACCAGTGGATCATCTTCGGTGTCTTCACGCTCGTCGCGCTCACGACCGGGTTGATCGTCAACCGCCGCGAGTTCTGAGCCGGTTCCGACGGGCTTCGCTAGCCTCAAGAGCATGACAGCGCTCGTCGTGCACTCGGCCCGCAAGATCGATGCGGCCGGGGAGGTCGACGGCTTCTGGTTCGCCGCAGCCGACGGGGTCATCACCGAGGCCGGGACGGGTGACGGCTGGCACGCGCATGCCTCGGCCTTGGCATCTGTCATCGATGCCCACGGCCTTCACCTCGCGCCCGGATTCATCGACCTGCACTCGCACGGAGCGGGTGGCTTCGCGTTCGACGACGGCGCATACGCGATCTCGAAGGCGCTCGAGGTGCACCGCGCGCACGGCACGACGCGTTCGGTGATCAGCCTGGTCGCGAACCCGGTCGACGAGCTGTGCGCGTCGCTCGAGGCGATCGCCGACCTCGCCGTCGAAGACGAGCTGGTGCTGGGCGCGCACCTCGAGGGGCCGTTCCTTGCCGTCGAGCGCAAGGGCGCCCACAACCCCGACTTCCTGATCGACCCGTCGCCCGCCGCCGTCGAGCGCCTCATCGCCGCCGCGCGCGGCACCCTGCGCCAGATCACGCTGGCGATCGAGCGCGAGAATGCGCTCGAGGCGCTCGACGTGTTCGTCGAGGCCGGCGTGCAAGTGGCGGTCGGCCACACGGAGGCGGATTACGAGCAGGCGAGGGATGCCTTCGACCGCGGCGCCCGGCTGCTCACGCACGCCTTCAACGCCATGCCCGGCATCGGCCACCGCGCTCCCGGCCCCGTCGTGGCGGCGCTGCAGGACCCGCGGGTGACGGTCGAGCTGATCCTCGACGGGGTGCACGTGGCGCCCTCTGTCGCGAAGCTCGCGTTCGCCGCCGCCCCCGGGCGCATCGCCCTGATCACCGACGCGATGGCCGCGACCGGGTCGCCCGACGGCGCGTACAAGATCGGCTCTCTGGACGTCGCCGTGGTCGACGGGGTGGCGAAGCTGCGCGAGGCCGACGGCTCGCTGGGGTCGATCGCCGGCTCGACGCTGACCCTCGACGTCGCGCTGCGCAACGCGATCGAGCTGGTGGGCCTTCCCCAGGCCGAGGCGGTCGCTGCGCTCACGACCGTGCCGGCGCGGGCGCTCGGCCTCGAGCACCGCCTGGGGCTGCTCGCCCCCGGCTTCGCGGCCGATGCCGTGCTGCTCGACCACGACTGGGCGGTGCGCGGGGTGTGGGCCGCCGGCACGAAGCTGGCCTGAGCCGGTGCCGCTGACCGTCGGCGTCGTCGGCGCGGGCTCGATGGGCTGCGAGCACGCACGGCAGCTGCGCGCGCTCGGCGTGCGCACGCTGATGTGGAGCAGAAGCGGGGCGGATGCCGCCGCCGCAGCGCTCGGCGTCGAATCGGTCAGCTCGTTCGAGGCGCTGCTCACGGGTGCCGACGTGATCGACGTCACGACCCCGACGCCGACGCACCTCGACCTCGGCCGCGCGGTGCTCGCCGCCGGGAAGCACCTGATCTGCGAGAAGCCGCTGGCGCGCACGGTCGACGACGCTCTCGCGCTGGTCGCGGCCGCCGAGGCATCCGGTCGCCTGCTGCTGCCCGCGCACGTGGCGCGCTGGTTCCCGGCGTATGCGCGCGTCAAAACCGAGGTGGATGGCGGCGAGCTCGGCTCACTGCAGCGGCTGCGGTTCTACCGCGGCGGCGCGTATCCGACGTCGCCGTGGTTCGCCGACCGGGCGCAGTCGGGCGGGGTGGTGATGGATCTGATGATCCACGACCTCGACCAGGCTCGGTGGCTGGTCGGCGAGGCCGTGCGCGTCGAGGCGACCCGCGACGAGGGCGTTGTGGCGGGGCATCCGTTCGAATCGGCATCGGTCACGCTCACGCACGCGAGCGGTGTGCTCACGCGTGTCGACGGGGTGTGGGGGCCACCTGACACCACGTTCACCACAGAGTTCGCGGTGGTCGGCTCGGCCGGCTCACGCGAGCACTCGTCCCGTGACGAGGAGCGCGGCGCCGCAGACGGCCAGAGCCCGTACCTCGCGCAGTTGCGCGACTTCCTCGCCGCGATCGAAACCGGTGCGCCAGTGCGTGTGGCCCCGGCGGATGCCGTGGCCGCGGTGCGTCTCGCGACCGCGGCACTTGAGTCGATCGAGACAGGGCGCTCGGTCGAGCTCGGCTAGCGGCGACTATTCGGGTTCGCCAGGGGGAGCATTCGACGCGAGGGCACCATTCGGCCCCGGGGGCACACGCACAAGCCGCTTTCGGCCGCTGTTCGAGCCGATGTGTGCCGTTCAGTTCAGGCCGTGCGCGCGTTGCGCTCGTCGCGCCACGCGATCAGGTCGCGGATGTGGCCGGTCTCCCACTTGGGAGCCTCGAATCCGACCGTGAACAGGCGCGTGCCGACCGCATAGAGCTTGTCGGCGGCCCCCACGTAGTGGTCGAGGTCTTCGGGGAAGCGGCCGGGCTTCGGGCTGACGCCGGCCGAGCGGACGATCTCGCTCGGATCGCGCCCGACCTTCGCGCACCACTCGTCGAGCACGGCGTGCTTCCGGGCGATGGTCTCCGCATCGCCGAAGGAGTGCCAGATGTCGGCATGCTCTGCCGCGATGCGTAGCGTGACCTTCTCGCCGCCGCCGCCGATCAGGATCGGGATGTCGCGCGTGGGCGGCGGGTTGAGCTTGCCCCAGCGCTCGCGGATCAAAGGCAGGTCGCCGCGCAGCTTCGCGAGCCGCTCGGGCACCGTGCCGAAGTCGTAGCCGTATTCGGCGTAGTCGCGCTCGAACCACCCGGCCCCGATGCCGAGGATCAGCCGCCCCTCGCCGCCCTTCGCGCTGATGTGGTCGACGGTGCGCGCCATATCGGCGAGCAGCTGCGGGTTGCGGTAGCCGACCGAGGTCACGAGCGCGCCGAGCTCGACGCGCTCGGTCGCCTCCGCCCAGGCTGCCAGCATCGTCCACGCCTCGAAGTGCGCGCCGTCCGGGTCGCCCGAGAGCGGGAAGAAGTGATCCCAGTTGAAGAGCACGTCGGCGCCGAGCTCTTCGGCGAGCGCTGCGGCACGGCGGATCTCGGCGTAGCTCGCGTGCTGTGGCTTGATCTGGACTGCGATGCGAACAGGACGATCGACCATGGCCCGAGCCTACGGTGCGCCACGCAACCGGGGAAGGCGCCGCTCAGTCGGGTGCTTCCCCGACGCGGGCCAGCAGCCCGTAGAGCGTCTCGAGCTCGGCGGCCGACAGTTCGGCGAACGAGCGCGCGGTGACCTCGGCCGTCACGGCGGCCCCAGCGGCGAGCATCTGCCTGCCGGCATCCGTCAATCGATGCTCGACGCGGCGCCCGCGACCGGGCGAGCGCTCGACGAGCCCCTGCGCGACCAGCCGGGCAGCAAGCGTGCCGAACGACTGATCGCTCTGGAACGTGGTGACCGCGAGCTCGTGGGCGGACGCCGCGGGTGACTCGTCGATCGCCCGCAGCGCGTCCCACTGCACCAGCGTCGTGCCGATCTCGGCCAGCGCGCGGTCGGCGGCGCGGTGATTCCGGTACTGGGCGCGCTTGAGCAGGCGCCCGGTCGTCTGCGCGGTCACGGTCATGAGCTCAATTTATCAGCTTGCGTATATAAACATGTTGAGTTAGCGTCGTGGCATGACCGAGACCTCACCCCAGACCCGCACGATCCTCGTCCTGCACGGTGGCGGCGGCCCCGCCACCGTCGCCCCGATCGCCGCCCACTTCGCCGGCGCTGCCGAAGTGCTGGCGCCCACGCTGCCGGGCTGGAATGGCACCCCGCGCCCGGACTCCCTCGACAGCGCGCGTGCGCTTGCGGCCCACTTCCTCGAGCAGCTGACGGATGCCGGGCTGCACGACGTCGTCGTGATCGGCAACTCGCTCGGCGGGTGGATCGCCGCCGAGATGGCGATCGCCGACACCGACGGGCGCGTCGGCGGCATCGCGCTGATCGATGTGGTCGGCATCGAGGTCGAGCACCACCCGATCCGCGACATCTCGGGTCTCACGCCGCAGCAACTCGCCCAGTACAGCTTCCACGACCCGTCGAAGCTGGTCGTGCCGCCGCCGACACCCGAGGGGCTAGCGATCGTGCGCGGCAACCAGGCGGCGCTCGCGGCGGTGGCCGGCACCCCCTACATGCACGACCCGGCCCTGCGCGATCGGCTGAGCTCGGTGCACGTTCCCACGCTCGTCGTCTGGGGCGAGTCGGACCGCGTCGTGACGCCCGACTACGGCCGCGCCTTCGCCGCCGCGATCCCGGGCGCCCGCTTCGAGCTCGTCGGCGAAGCCGGTCACCTGCCGCAGCTCGAGAACCCGGGCGCGCTGTTCGCCGCGCTCGACGCGTTCGTCGCGGCTCAGTAGCGCTGCCACTCCGGCTTGTTCGCCCAGGTGTAGCGGTAATAGTCGGCGTTGCGCAGGCGCGAGGCCGCGCCCTCGTCGAGCACGACCGTCGCGTGCTCGTGCAGCTGCAGGACGGAGGCGGGGCAGGATGCCGACACCGGGCCCTCGACCGCAGCGGCGACCGCCTCGGCCTTCCGCTCCCCCTGCGCCACGAGCACCAGACGGTGCGCGCGCAGAATCGTGCCGAGCCCCTGCGTCACGCAGTGCGTCGGCACCGCGTCTGGCGAGTCGAAGAACCGTGCGTTGTCCTCGCGCGTCTTCGGCGTCAGCGTCTTGATGCGCGTGCGCGAGGCGAGGGACGAGGTCGGCTCGTTGAACCCGATGTGCCCGTTGGCTCCGATGCCGAGGATCTGCACGTCGATGCCGCCCGCGGCGTCGATCGCCGCCTCATAGGCCGCGCACGCCGCCGGGATGTCATCGGCGAGCCCGTCGGGCACCGAGACCAGCTCGGGGTTCATCCCCAGCGGCTTCGTCACCGTGCGATCGATGACCGCGTGATAGCTCTCGGGATGGGAGTAATCGAGGCCCACATACTCATCGAGCGCGAAGCCGCGCATGCGTGAGAAGTCGAGCTCGCCGGCATCCGCTCGCCTCGCCAGCTCTTCATAGATCGCGAGAGGTGACGATCCGGTCGCCAGGCCGAGCACCCCGTCGGGCTTGCGCGCGACCACGTCGGCGATGACGGATGCCGCGACCCGGCCCACCTCGGCCGAATCGGGCAGAATCACGATCTCCATGAGGCCTCCGTCTCAGGAACGGTTCCGGCGAGCGCCGCGCCGATCGCGGCGACCGGTCGATCGAGGGGCACGAGGCGCACGCGCGCCGACAGCTCGAGCGAGCTGAGGAACGGCGAGACGCGCGCGAGCTCGTCGAGCCTGTCGCGCACGGCGTCGATGAGCCGTGCGCCGAGGTTCGCCACGCCCCCGCCGATCACGACCGTCTCGACGTCGGCGGTGAGGATCAGGATGCGCACGCCGGCCGCCGCTCCCTCGAACAGCTCGGCGCGCAGCGCGAGAGCGCGCTCGTCGCCGGCATCCGCGCTGTCGAAGAGGTCGACGAGCGGCAATGCCGCGTCGCCGCCCCACTTGCGCGCGACCCAGCCGCCGCCCGCGACGGTCTCGAGGCAGCCGACCTGGCCGCAGCCGCAGATGACGCCCGTCGGGTCGACCGGGATGTGGCCGATCTCGCCGGCCGTGCCGCGCGCGCCGCGCCACACGGCACCGTCGTTCACAAACCCCGCGGCGACGCCGGTGCCGAGGTTGAGGTAGGCCATCGAGCCGTCGAGGCCGAGCAGGTGATAGGCGCCGAGCGATGCCGCGTTGACGTCGTTCTCGACGCGCACCGGTGCGCCGAGGCGCTGCTCGAGGTGCCGTGCGAGCTCAAGCTGCTCGAGACCGAGGTTGACCGCGTGGCGCACCACGCCGGCTTCTGCGTCGACGATTCCGGGGATGCCGATGCCGACCGACTCGAGCGGGGTGGCGCCTGCCGCCGCGGCCACTTCGGCCGCCTGACGGGCCGCGGCTTCCGCGTTGGCCACGACCTGCTCGGGCCCGAACCCACTCGCGACCCGCGCACGGCCGAGCACCTCGAGGTCGTCGCCGAGCGCAACCGCGTCGACCTTCGTGCCGCCGATGTCGAGCCCGAGCCTCATGCCTCGCCCCCGAGCAGCCGCAGCAGCGCCCGCCCCGCGAGGCGCGAGGCGCCGAAGGTCGCGATGTCGGCGTAGGCGCGGTCATCGCTCGGCCACCCCATGTCGACGACGAGCACGGATGCCTGGTCTGCGGCTCGGGCGGCGTCGATGTACGCCCGCGCATGCTCGCGGCGGTGCAGGTCCTTCCCGACGATCACCGTCTTGCCCGCTGGGTGAGCAGCCCGCGCGAAGCCGGGCGTATCGAAGCCCTCCTTCGTTACAACGCGCGCTGCAACCGCGCCCGCCGCGAACGGCCCCCACGGCGCCACCCCGACGGCCTGATTGCTCTCGCTCTCGATGCGCACGAGTTCATACTGGCCGCCGGCGGCGGCGATCCACTCGCGCGCGCGAGCCGACACGTCGAACCCGCCCGCGATCTCGTCGAGGTCGAAGTGCGGCTCCGGCACGGGCGAGACCGGCGCCGCGGCGTTCGCGGCGCGGGACTCGAGGCGCCGCGCGAGCGCGCGCGTGCGGCGCGAGGCATCCGCCACCCGCTCCGCCGGCAATTCGCCGGACGCGACCGCGCCCTCGATCGCCGCCACGATCTCAGCAAGCTGCGCTGCCGTGTTCTCGGTGCCGATGCACAGCAGGTCGACGCCCGCGGCGAGCGCGCGCACGGCCGCGGCGGGGATGCCGAGTTCACCCGATGCACCCTTCATGTCGAGGGCATCGGAGACGATGACGCCGTCGTAGGCCAGCTCGCCGCGCAGCAGTCCCTGCAGCACGGCCGGGCTCATCGTCGCGGGGCGGTCGGCGTCGAGCTGCGGCAGCAGGATGTGCGAGGTCATGATGAGCTCGGTGCCCGCCTCGATCGCGGCGCGGAACGGCACCAGCTCGCGCTCGCGCAGCTCGGCGAGCGAACGGCCTGTGACGGGCAGGGCGAGGTGCGAATCCTGTGCGGTGTCGCCGTGCCCGGGGAAGTGCTTCGCCGCGGCGCCGACCCCGGTGGCCTGCACCGCCCCGACCCACGCGGCGGTGTGGTCGGCGACAGCCGCTGGGTCGGTGCCGAACGAGCGCACGCCGATCACCGGGTTGTCGGGGTTCGAGTTGATGTCGGCGTCGGGGGCGAAAGTGACGTTCACCCCGACATCGCGCAGCTGCCAGCCGACGGCGCGGGCGGTGCGCTCGGTCAGGGCGAGCTCGCCGATGCGGCCGAGCAGTGCGTTACCGGGGTAGGGCGCGCCGCGGTCGTAGTAGAGCCTGGTGACGTCGCCGCCCTCCTCATCGATGGCGATCACGGCGTCGGGGTTCGCCCCGGTGACGGCGGAGGTCAGCGCGGCGGTCTGATCGCGGCTCACGATGTTCTGCCCGAACAGGCAGACGCCACCGAGCCCCTCGCGCAGCAGCCGCGCGAGCCACTCGGGCAGCACGGTGCCCACGAAGCCCGGCAGCAGAGTGCTCAAGATCTCGGCGCGGGTCGGCTGGGCCATGAGGTCAGTTAACCGCACGCGCGGCCCGGCTTCACTCGCGTCGCACGCGCAGGGTCACGATCTCGAAGGGGCGCACGGTGAGACGGATGCCTGAGCCGGCGTCGCCCGACAGAGCGTGCGCCTCGACCCGCTGCTCGAGCAGGTCGGTCTCGTACACCTCAGCCGCCGCGAACCCGAGCTCGACGGCCGCTGCCGCGCGACCGCCGCGCGACTCGTAGAGCCGCACGATGACGTCGCCCGAGCGATCCTCGGCCAGCTTGACGGCTTCGATCACGACCGCGGGATTGTTGACGGCGACAAGCGGCGCAACCTCTCCCACGGCCGGCCGCGTCGGCAGGTTCACGCGGTAGCCCTCGCGGATCGCCTCGGCGATGCCGGCCCCCGGCGTGAAGGTCGCCGTGAAGCGATGGGCGCCCTGGTCGGATTCGGGGTCGGGGAACAGCGGCGCGCGCAGCAGCGACTGGCGCACCAGGGTGAACACTCCACCGCCTTCGCGCGGCACTCGAGTGATGTCGTGCCCGTAGATTGCGTCGTTCGCGACGACGGCGCCGTAGCCGGCCTCGCCGACGTGCACCCAGCGGTGGGCGCTGGTCTCGAAACGCGCGAAATCCCATGAGGTGTTCTCGGCGAGCGGCCGCGAGATGTGCCCGAACTGGATCTCCGACTGCGCCTGGGAGGCCTGCACGTCGACGGGGAATGCGAGCTTCAGCAGCCGCTGCCGCTCGTGCCAATCGACGTCGAGCGCGAGCTGCAGGGTCGCAGTGCCGGGAACGACGGTGATCCGCTCGTCGATGCGCGACTCGCCGACGCGGTGCGAGACCCGCAGCTCGGGGCCCGCATCGGTCGCCGTCAGCTCGACGTGCGCCGGTGCGTCGAGCACGACGCCGTCGCGGCGGTAGTGCCGGTCGACATCCCACGCATCCCACTGCGTGGGGGTGTCGCGGAACAGCTGCAGCTCGGCGCCGCGCTGCCCGGGCGGCACCGCCTCGCGGCCGCTCGCGGCATCCACCGCCGACACGAGCCGCCCGGCCGCGTCGAAGAGGAAGCGTGCCAGGGAGTTCTCGAGGACGAAGCCGTCGCCCTCGGGGTGTGCGGTCGCGGCATCCGCCTCGATCGCCGCTCCGATCGCGCCGGGCGCGACGCCGTCCCGCGCGAACGGCCCCGCGTTGGCAACGGCAGCGCGTCTCCCGCCGTCGCCGGCCCCCGCGAGCGCCGCCAGCGCGCGCTCGATGACGGCCTCGAGCTGCGCCGCAATGCGCGCGTACTCGGCCTCGGCCACGCGGTAGACCCAGGCGATCGCGGACCCGGGAAGGATGTCGTGGAACTGGTTCAGCAGCACGGTCTGCCAGATCACCTCGAGCTCGTCGTAGGGGTACTCGGCTCCCGCACGAACGGCGGCCTGCGCCGACCACAGCTCGGCCTCGCGCAGCAGGTGCTCGCTGCGCCGATTGCCGCGCTTGGTGCGCGCCTGGCTGGTGTAAGTGCCGCGGTGGAACTCGAGGTAGAGCTCGCCGCTCCACACCGGCGCATCGGGGTACTCGGCCGCCGCGTCGCGGAAGAAGTCGCCGGGCGTCGCGAACCGCACCCTGGGCGATCCCTCGAGGTCGGCGGCCACCCGACCGGCCGCGATCATCTCGCGCGTCGGGCCGCCGCCACCATCGCCATAGCCGAACGGCACGAGCGCCGCGTTGGCACGCCCCTTCTCCGCGTAGTTCGCCTCAGAGCGGGCCAGCTCGGCCGCCGACAGATCTGAGTTGTACGTGTTCACCGGTGGGAAGTGCGTGAAAATGCGGGTGCCGTCGATGCCTTCCCATTGGAAGGAGTGGTGAGGGAACACATCGGTCTCGTTCCACGAGATCTTCTGCGTCAGGAAGAACTGGGCGCCTGCGGCCCGCGCGATCTGCGGCAGCGCCCCCGTATAGCCGAACGAGTCCGGCAGCCATACCGTCTCGGTGTCGACGCCGAACTCGCGCTGGAAGAACCGGGTGCCGGCGACGAACTGGCGCGCGAGCGCTTCGCCCCCTGGCAGGTTGGTGTCCGATTCCACCCACATGCCGCCCACCGGCACGAAGCGCCCCTCGTCCACCCGCGCGCGGATCCGCTCGAACAGCTCGGGGTAGCTGTCTTTCATCCACTGGTACTGCGCGGCCGACGATGCGGCGAACACGAACTCCGGGTCCTCGTCCATGAGCTGGAGCACGTTCGAGAAGGTGCGCGCGACCTTGCGCACCGTCTCACGCACGGGCCACAGCCACGCCGAGTCGATGTGCGCGTGGCCGACGGCCGTCACGCGGTGCGCGGAGGCGTTGGCGGGCTTCTCGAGGATCGGGCGCAGCGCGGCGCGGCCGGCTGCCGCCGTTCCGGGGATGTCTCGCGGGTCCATCCCGTCGACGAGATCTTCGAGCGCCCGCAGGATCTCGGCGCCGCGCGTCGTGCGCGGACCGAGCACGTCGGCGAGGCCGAGCAGCGCCGTGGCCTCCTGCTGCAGCTGCCACACCTCGGTGTCGCGCAGCGCGAGCTCGAGGCGGCGCAGCTCGTAGATCGGCGCGTCACCCGCCGTCAGCTTGTCACCCAGCGGCGTCGGCTGGAACAGCCAGCCGCCCTCGACCGACGGGTTCGATGCGGCCTCGAGGTAGAGGTCGACACGCTCCCCCGGCGCGCCGGCCGGCACGAAGTCGTTGCGCGGCTCGATCGCCTTCACGATCACCCCGTCGGGCGACCACACGAGGCCTTCGGCCTGGAACCCGGGGTGACTCGCCGAGAAGCCCAGGTCGACGACGACTTCTGCGACGGCGCGGCCGGCCGCGGCATCCGCCCACTCATCCGGAACGTCGCCCGTGACGTGGAACCAGGTCGTGCCCCACGGGCGCCCCCACGCGGTGCCCAGCGCGAACGGCGCGTACGACGCGCCCGCAGCGGTCGCCTCGGCGAACGGCACCGGTTCGTCAGGCACCTCCCATGCGGCGATCTCGAGCGGCGCCGTCGCCAGGTGCACCGCGGGCGCGATGCGCTCGAGCAGGAAGCGCTGGATGCGGGCGCGGACGAGCGCGGAGTCATCGTGCACTGGGGTCTCCTTGAGGGTCTTCGGGTCAGCCCTTGACGGCGCCCGCGAGGGCGGAGCCGCCGCCGAGCACGCGCGAGGTGAACACGTATAGGGCGAGAACGGGAACGGAGTAGACGAGAGAGAATGCGGCGAGCTGGCCGTACATGACCGAGCCGTACTGGCCGAAGAACGCGAAGATGCTGACGGCCGCCGGGAACTTCTCGGGGCTCAGCAGCAGGATGAACGGCACGAAGAAGTTTCCCCACGCCTGCACGAACACGAAGACGAACACGACCGCGATGCCCGGGCGCATGAGCGGCACGACCACGTGCCACAGCGTGCTCATCATGGATGCCCCGTCAGACCACGCCGCCTCTTCGAGCACGATCGGCACGGAGTCCATGAAGTTCTTCATCATCCAGATCGCCATCGGAAGGCTGGCGGCCGCCATGAACAGCACGACGCCGGGCTCGGAGTCGATCAGGTTGAGCCCGACGAACAGGCTGTAGACCGGCACCATCATCGCGGTGATCGGAAGGCACGTGCCGAACAGCACCCCGTAGAGGAACGGGCGGTTCAGACGCATCCGATATCTCGACAAGGGGTAGGCCGCGAGCACGGCCACCGCGACCGTGATGATCGCGCAGCCGAGCGAGATCATCATGCTGTTCCACAGCGGCACGTAGGCGAGGCTCGGCGTCAGCACCGCCTGATAGTTCGCGAGCGAGAAGTGCCCGGGCAGCTTGAGCGTCAGGTTCGCGTGGTCGTCGAACGACGCGACGAGCAGCCACAGCAGCGGCAGCGCGAAGCAGACGGCGATCAGAGCGAGGATCGAGTTCGACGTCCACCTGAGGTGGCGCCTGCTCGGCGAGGTCATGGCCATCTCAGTCCACCTCCGGCTTCAGCGCTCGCAGGTAGATCACCGAGAACACCGCGCCGACGACAAGAAGGATCGTCGCGATCGCGGTGCCGAGGCCCAGCTGCGAGAACTTGAACGCCTGCTGATAGGCGAGGATCGGCAGCGTCGAGCTGTCGGTGCCGGGGCCGCCGCCCGTCATCACGAAGATCAGCGTGAACACCGACAGCGTCTGCAGCGTGGTCAGCATCAGATTCGTCGAGATGCTGCGGCGGATCAGCGGCAGCGTGATGAAGAACAGGCGCTGGGCGCCGCCCGCGCCGTCCATCTCGGCGGACTCCTGCACGTCGTCGGGCACGTCGGCGAGCGCCGCCGAATACACGAGCATCGAGAACGCAGTGCCGCGCCAGATGTTGGCGAGGATCACGGCGACCATGGGCAGGCTGTAGAGCCCATTGGGGCCATGGATGCCAGCGGCGCCGAGGATCTCGTTGAGGGTGCCGTCGGCGTGAAAGAACGCGTAGGCGGCGAAGGCCGCCACGATCTCGGGCAGCACCCACGCGGTCACGACGAAGGTGCCGACGATCGACCGCATGACCCGGTCGCCGCGCGCCATCAGCAGGCTGAGCACGAGACCGAGCACGTTCTGCCCGATCACCGCCGAGCCCAGCAGGAAGATCACCGTCAGCAGCACCGACTTGAAGAAGTCGGGCGTTCTGAACAGCTGCGCGTAGTTCGCGAAGCCCACGAACTGCGTCTGCTGCGCCGCCGCGCCCGTCAGCGCCGAGTTCGTGAACGACCCGTAGAACGAGGCGAGCACGGGGCCCACAAGGAACACGGCCAGCAGGATCATGGCGGGAACCAGTGGCGCCGTTCTGCCTGCGGCGCGCAGGGGATGCCGGCGCGGGCGGGGTCCCCCCTGACCCTTCCCGCGCATGCGGTTCGACAGTGCGGTGGTCGGCAGCGCCGTCGCCATGCCGGTCCTACTTCTTCACGATGTTGTCGGGCCCGACCGCCTGTTTCAGCGCGTCGTCATAGGCCTTGGCGGCCTGCGCCGGCGATTGCTGGCCCGTCATGACCGACTCCATCGCCACTTGGATCGCGTTCGACACCTTCGGGTAGTCCGAGGTCGCCGGCCGGAAGTGCGTGACCGGAACCAGGCTCGAGAAGAACGCGTTCGTCGGGTTCGAGCTCGTGTACTTCGGGTCGTTCGCCACGTCGGTGCGCACCGGGATCTGCGTGTCGAGGATGTCGAAGTTCAGCGAGTTCTTCTTGTTCAGCGCCAGCTTGATGAAGTTCCAGGCGGCTTCCTTGTTCTTCGACTTCGAGCCGAGGGCGAGCGTCCACCCGCCCGACATGCTGACCTTCCCTGGAGCCTGCCCGTTCTGGGTCGGCATCGCCGTCCAGCCCATGGTCGTCGACCAGTCCTTCCACGGCGCTGCTCCGCTCGAGATCCAGTTCTGGCTCTGCCACGAGCCGTCGAGGTCGATCGCGAGCTTGCCCTGCGGAATCCACTGCCCTGAGATCTCGGTGCCGACGTTGACGTCGAGCGCCTGCTGGGGCGTCGGGCCGAGCTTGTCCTGGTAGACCGTCTGCACGAACTGCAGCGCGTCGGTGAACCCCTTCGAGCCCGCGACCCACTTGCCGTCGGAATCCGTGAGCTGATCGGCCGTGCCGTACAGCAGCATCTCGAAGCCCTGCATGGTGGACGCCTCGCCCTGCGGCTTGCCCGAATAGACGTTGAGCGGGATCACGCCCGGCTCGGCCGCCTTGATCTTCCGCGCCGCGTCGAGCACGTCGTCCCAGGTCTTCGGCTGCCACGGGACCGCGATGCCCGCCTTCTGCAGCAGCGTCTTGTTGTACCAGAGGCCGCGGGTGTCGGTGCCGAGCGAGACGCCGTAGATCTTGCCGTCGTCGCCCTGGCCCGCTTGGCGCGCGTTGTCGGGGAATTGCTTCCAGTCGCTCCACTTGGAGACGTACGAGTCGAGCGGCGCGAGATAGCCGGCGTCCGCGTCCGCCTTGATCAGGAACGTGTCCTCGTAGAGCACGTCGGGGGCCGTCGCCGCTGCCTTGTTCATGAGAGCGAGCTTCGTGTAGTAGTCGTTCTCGGCCGCCTGGATCGGCACCAGCTGCACCTTGACGCCCTTGTTCTGCGCCTCGAACTGCTTCGCGACGGCCTTCATCTGGGTGTCCATCTGGGTGAAGTTGCCGAACTTCTGGTACGCGACCTTGATGGTGCCGCTCGAAGACGAGACGCTGCCCGGGGCGGAGCAGCCGGCGAGGACCAGCGCAGCTGCTGCGCCGGTGGCAAGTGCTAAAGCCAAGCGTTTCATGATGCTCCCTTGCGTCATGGGTGCCGCGAAGCTCGGTCTGGGATTGGTCGAGCGCCTTTACTAAATCATTTGGATTTACTCGATGCAAGGGTTTTTTGTGCCTCATTCCGGTCACGCTTTCGCACCCCCGCCCGACACCTGCGCCCCGCACGCCGGGCGCAGCCGTCGGGCGCGGGCGCAGAAGCCAGGCACGGCGGCGGCGCCGGGGCGGCCAATCAGACGGTGACGCGATGGGCGAGCAGCATCCGCGCCGGCCGCGGTGAGAGCGCGTGATCGAGCACGAGGCAGGCGGCTCCGATGGCGGCGACGTCCGCGGCGACGGCGGATTCCTCGAACACGACGTCGTGGGCGCCGACCAGGTACGGCGACTGTGCGAACGCACGCGGCAGCCGCTCGAGTGCGCGGCCGGCGAGCGGCGCCCAGAACGGGCCGCCGAACACGAAGCGGTCGACGTCGAGCAGATTGGCGACGGGCACCAGCGAGTTCGCCAGGTCGGCGATCACCTGGTCGACGATGACGGATGCCTGCGGCTCGCCGCTCTCGGCGGCGTGCACCAGCGCCGTGAACTCGTCGAGCAGGTGGAAGCCGCCGGTACGCTGTGCGGGGGTCGCGAGCCTGATGCCGGCTGCCAGGGCGCGCGGCACGACCGCCGTCGGCGAGACGGATTCACCGAACGGGCGCGACCGGCCCGAGGCATCCGTATGCCCCACCGCGAAGCCCCCGATGTCGCCTGCGTTCCCGCTCGCGCCCCTGATCACCTCGTTCTGCAGCACGAGGCCGAAGCCGATGCCCGTGCCGTAGTAGACGAAGGCGAAGTTCTCGCGGTTGCCGTCAGCGACCCACTGCTCGGCGACGGCGGCGGCCGTCACGTCCTTCTCGAGCAGCACCGGCAGCTCGACCCGATCTGAGAGCAGGTCGCGCACCGGAATGCGCTCCCACTGGGGCAGGAGCGGAGGGTTGAGGACCGTGCCGGATTCCTCGAGCAGCGGCCCCGGCGTCGCGATGCCGACCCCCAGCATGCGCTCGCACAGCACCCGGCCGGCGCCGATGATGGCCCGCGTCTCGATCGCGATCTCGTCGAGGGTGTGCTGCGCGGTCGATGCGGGGTCGACGTCGAGCACGCGGTGGTCGAGCAGCTCGCCCGCGAGGTCGAGCAGCACGATGCTGACAACAGAGGGGTCGAGATGCACGCCGACCGCGAACCGGCCGTCCGGGCACAGCTGCAGCAGCGTGCGCGGCTTGCCGACCCCGGCGACGACCGTGCCCGCCTCGCGCACCACTCCCCCGGCGAGCAGCCGCCTGCTGACGTTCGTCACCGTCTGGGCCGAGAGCCCTGTGCGGGCCGCGAGCTCGACGCGGCTGATGCCCTCGGGTGCGCGGCGGATCGCGTCGAGGATCACGGCCTGGTTGAAGCCCCCGACCGCGGGAAGGTTCGCGCCAACTCTGCTGGCCATGCGCACCTCCTCGACGTTCCCGAGGTTAGCGCGCATCACCTCGCGTTCTCGCCGCGGTGGCGCCCCGGGCACACGAAGCGCCCAGCGGCACACGTTCGTCAGGGAACGATGTGCCGCTGGGCGCTATGTGTGCCGCCGGGGCCCAGGCGCGCGGCGCGTGGGGCTCTTAGAACGCGTCGATGGCGGCATTCAGCGTCGCCGACGGGCGCATGACGGCCGAGGCCTTCGCGTCGTCCGGGCGGTAGTAGCCGCCGAGGTCGACCTGCGAGCCCTGCACCGCGAGCAGCTCGGCCACGATCTCGGACTCGGCCGCGAGCAGCTTGGCCGCGAGCGGCCCGAAGGCCGCTGCGAGGTCGGCGTCGTCGGTCTGCCGGGCGAGTTCCTGCGCCCAGTACAGCGCGAGGTAGAAGTGCGAGCCGCGGTTGTCGATCGTGCCGAGCTTGCGGCCGGGCGAGCGGTCCTCGTTGAGGAAGGTGCCCGTGGCCCGGTCGAGCGTGTCAGCGAGGATCTGTGCTTTGGCGTTGCCCGTCGACTGCGCGAGATGCTCGAAGGATGCCGCCAGCGCGAAGAACTCGCCGAGCGAGTCCCAGCGCAGGTAGTCCTCCTCCACCAGCTGCTGCACGTGCTTCGGCGCCGAGCCGCCGGCACCGGTCTCGAACAGACCGCCGCCCGCCATGAGCGGGACGATCGAGAGCATCTTGGCCGAGGTGCCGACCTCGAGGATCGGGAACAGGTCGGTCAGGTAGTCGCGCAGCACGTTCCCGGTGACCGAGATGGTGTCCTGCCCCTGGCGGATGCGGTCGAGCGACTTCTGGGTCGCCGCGGCCGGCGCGAGGATGCTGAGGTCGAGGCCCTCGGTGTCGAGCGTCGGCAGGTACGCGTTGATTTTCTTGATCAGCTCGGCGTCGTGGGCGCGGGTCTCGTCGAGCCAGAACACGGCAGGGGTGCTCGACAGGCGGGCGCGCTGCACGGCGAGCTCGATCCAGTTCGTGATCGCGGCGTCCTTCGTCTGGCAGGCGCGCCAGATGTCGCCGGCCTCGACCCGGTGCTCGATGAGCACGTCGCCGGCTTGGTTCACGACGCGCACGGTGCCCGCTGCCGGAACCTCGAAGGTCTTGTTGTGCGAGCCGTATTCTTCGGCGGCCTGCGCCATGAGGCCGACGTTCGGCACGGTGCCCATGGTGGCCGGGTCGAGCTTGCCGTTCGCCTTGCAGTCGTCGATGACCGTCTTGTAGACGGAGGCGTACGACGAGTCGGGGATGACGGCGAGCGTGTCGGCCTCTGCGCCGTCGGGGCCCCACATGTGGCCGCCGATGCGGATCATCGCGGGCATCGACGCGTCGACGATGACGTCGCTCGGAACGTGCAGGTTGGTGATGCCCTTGTCGGAGTTCACCATCGCGAGCTTCGGGCCGGTGGCCAGCACCTCGTCGAACGCGGCGCGGATCTCGGCGCCGTTCGGCAGCCGGTCGAGGCCCGCGAGGATCGCGCCGAGGCCGTCGTTCGCCGACAGGCCCGCGGCCGCGAGGTCGGCCCCGTACTTCTCGAACACCGGCTTGAAGAACGCCTTCACGACGTGACCGAAGATGATCGGGTCCGAGACCTTCATCATGGTCGCCTTGAGGTGGACCGAGAATAGAACGCCGGATGCCTGCGCAGCGGCGATCTGCTCGGCGAGGAACTCCTCGAGCTTCGCCACCGACATGAACGTGCCGTCAACGATCTCGCCGGCGAGCACCGGCACCGACTCCTTGAGCACCGTCACGGTGCCGTCTTCGGCGATGTGCTCGATGCGCAAGGTGTCGTCGGCCTCGATCGTCACGGACTTCTCGTTCGACCGGAAGTCGTCGTGGCCCATGGTCGCGACATCGGTCTTCGAGTCGGCGTTCCAGGCGCCCATCGAGTGCGGGTGCGCCTTCGCGTACGCCTTCACCGCGCCGGGAGCGCGGCGGTCGGAGTTGCCCTGGCGCAGCACCGGGTTGACCGCGGAGCCCTTGACCTTGTCGAAGCGGGCAGCGAAGTCGCGCTCTTCGTCGGTCGACGGCGCCTCGGGGTAGTCGGGAATGTCGTAGCCCTGCGCCTGCAGCTCGGCGATCGCGGCCTTCAGCTGCGGCACGGAAGCGGAGATGTTCGGAAGCTTGATGATGTTCGTGGCGGGGTCGCCCGTCAGTTCACCGAGCTCGGCCAAGGCATCCGGCACACGCTGCTCTTCGGTGAGCCGCTCGGGGAACTGCGCGATGATGCGGCCGGCGAGCGAGATGTCGCTCGTCTCGAAGTCCACACCCGCCTTCGCTGCGTAGGCCGAGATGATCGGCAGAAGCGAATAGGTCGCCAGCAGAGGCGCCTCGTCGGTGCGGGTGTAGATGATCTTTGCCATGCGCTACGGCTCCCGGGGTTGAACGTGCGGGGTCTTCTGAACACGATACAGGTATCTCGACGTCGAGATAATTATGCGCGTATGGGCGGATGCCTGCCAAAGGCATGCTATCCGTCTGCCGTGCGCCCCGTTATGGTGATTGGCATGGCTGACCTGCGTCTGGAAGACCTCTCCGCGAGCAACATCGCCGCGGCAAACGCGCTCTCCCTGAAGCCTGGCCAGGAACAGTACGTCACCCCCGTCTCGTACTCGGCGGCCGCGGTCGTCGTGAACCCCGCGACCTCGTGGCAGCGCGTCGTCGTCGACGGCGATGACGTGGTCGCGTTCATCCAGGCCGACTTCGATCCGCAGGCTCCGAGCGAGGAGTTCCGCTCGATCCTCTGGCGCATCAACGTGGACGCAGACGACCAGGGTCGCGGCGTCGGCCGCTTCGCGGTCGAGGCGCTCGCCGACGAGGCGCGCAAGCGCGGCCTCGACGCGCTCTATGTGATCTGGGAGCCCGGCGAGGACGGCCCTGAGGCCTTCTTCCTGCGCACCGGCTTCGAGCCCATCGGCGAGACCGAGTTCGGCGACACGATCGGCAAGCTCGCGCTTTGACGCCGCCCGCCGGTCGACTCGCGCGCAGCGCGAATGGAGACCACGCGCAGCGTGCGAGGGCGGACGATCGCCTCGGCCTGCGCGCGTACGAGGCCGCAGGCATTTTCGAAGCGGATGCCTTCACCGAAGCCGTCCTCGACATCGTGGCGCAGATCCCGCCAGGCCTCGTGCTGAGCTACGGCGCGATCGCCGCCGAGCTGGGGTCGCGCGCCTCGCGGCAGGTCGGCAAGGTCATGCGCAACTACGGCCACGAGGTCACGTGGTGGCGCGTCGTGCACTCGGACGGACGGCCGCCCGACGGCCACGAGGACGACGCTCTCGAGCACTACCGCGCCGAGGGAACGCCCCTGCGCGAGGGCGCGGCGGGCTACCGCCTCGCGATGCGAGAGGCCCTCTGGCGCCCCTGACCCGGATGCAGAACCGGAGAACGAAAGGTGCCCGCTTGGCGCTTCTGCACCCGCTGCTGCGGGAACAGTTGCGCCAAGCGGGCACCTTCGGGCGCCGAACGGGCACCCTCGCGCCGAGCGGACGCGCTACACGAGCGAGTCGCGCCAGGCGGCGTGCAGCTGGGCGAAGCGGCCCGTGCCGCCGATGAGCTCGGCGGGGGTGCCGTCTTCGACGATGCGGCCGTGCTCCATCACGAGCACCCGGTCGGCGATCGCGACCGTCGACAGGCGGTGCGCGATGATGACCGCCGTGCGGTCGGCGAGCAAGGTCTGCAGCGCCTCTTGCACCAGCCGCTCGCTCGGGATGTCGAGCGACGACGTCGCCTCGTCGAGGATCAGCACCGCCGGGTTCGCGAGGAACGCCCGAGCGAACGAGATCAGCTGGCGCTGCCCCGCCGAGACGCGGCCACCGCGCTTGTTCACGTCGGTGTCGTAGCCGTCGGGAAGAGACGCGATGAACTCGTGCGCGCCGACCGCCTGCGCCGCGCGCTGGATCTCTTCGATCGTGGCATCCGGCTTGCCCAGCGCGATGTTGTCGGCGACCGAGCCCGAGAACAGGTAGGCCTCCTGCGTGACCATCACGATGGCGCGACGCAGGTCTTCGGACGACAGCTCGCGCAGGTCGACGCCGTCGAGCGTGATCTTCCCGAATGACGGGTCGTAGAAGCGCGAGACGAGCTTCGCGAGCGTCGACTTCCCCGCGCCGGTCGAGCCGACGAGCGCGATCGTCTGGCCGGCCGGGATGTCGAGACGGAACTGCGGCAGGACGTCACGGCCGGGCTTGTAGTGGAACGAGACGTCGTCGAAGAGCACGTGCCCGTGCGCCCCGTCGAGCTTCGTCGGGTGCGCGGGCTCCGGCACGCTCGGCTCCTCCTCGAGAACGCCCGAGATCTTCTCGAGTGCGGCGGCCGCCGACTGGTAGGAGTTGTAGAACATCGCCATCTCCTCCATGGGGTCGAAGAAGCGGCGCGCGTACAGCAGCACGGCCAGCAGCGAGCCGATCGCCAGCGAGCCGGACACGACGCGGAATCCCCCGATCAGCAGCGCGATCGCGACGGTGATGTTGCCGATCATCACGAGGCCCGGGTCGAAGATCCCGAACAGCTGGATCGTGTCGGCGTTCACCTTGCGGTAGTCCTCGACGAGGGCGCCGAACTCGCGCTCGTTGCGCTTCTCCTTGCGGAACGCCTTCACGGCGCGGATGCCGGTCATCGTCTCGACGAAGTGCACGATGAGCTTCGCCGAGGCCACCCGCTGAACGCGGAACAGCTTCTGCGAGCGCTTCTGGAACCACCTGATCAGGAAGTACAGCGGCACGAGCGAGCACAGCAGCACGACACCGGAGACCCAGTCGACCGTGAAGATCGCGATCGCGATGAATCCCGAGTACAGCGCCCCCTGAACCAGCTGGTTGATGCCCGAGTCGAGCAGCTCGCGGATCGAGTCGAGGTCGCTCGTCTGCCGCGAGATGATGCGACCCGACGTGTACGACTCGTGGAACTCGAGGCTGAGGCGCTGCGTGTGCAGGAAGGTGCGCGTGCGCAGCTCGATCAGGATCGCCTGGCTGATCTGCGCCGACGACACCGTGTACCAGCTGATCGACAGCGCACCGCCGACGCCCGTCACGAGGTAGGTCAGCGCGGTCCACGCGAGCGGCGCCCAATCGTCGGAGCGCAGCGCCGCGAGCCCCTGGTCGACGCCGATTCCGATCAGCGCCGGCCCCGCGACCTGCAGCACGGTCGAGATCACGACGACGACGAGCGTGAGGATCACGCGGCCGCGCATCGGGGCGATCAGCGACCCGAGCAGGCGCAGCGAGCGCTGACGGATGCGTCGCGATTCCTCTTTGGAGAGATCGCTGCGGTCTTCACCGGTGACGCCGGTTGCGGCAACGGCGCTCATGCGTCCACCTCCTCGGTGTTGGCGGTCGTGGTCATTTCCTCTTCGAGAGACGAGATGACGAACTTGTAGTGCTCATTGCGGGCGAGCAGCTCGCCGTGGGTGCCGACGTCGGTCACGCGGCCGTTCTGCAGCAGCGCGACGCGGTCGGCGAGCATGACGGTCGAGGGCCGGTGCGCGACGATCAGCGCGGTCGTGCCGGTGAGCACGCTGTGCAGGCGCTCGGTGACACGCGCCTCGGTGTCGACGTCGAGCGCGGAGAGCGGGTCGTCGAGCACCAGCACGCTGGGCTTCGCCGCCACGGCGCGGGCGAGCGCGAGCCGCTGCCGCTGGCCGCCGGAGAGCGAGAGCCCCTCTTCACCGACCATGGTGTCGACGCCCTCTGGCAGGTCGTAGGCGAAAGACGCCTGCGCCACCTCGAGCGCTTCTGCCAGCTGCGCGTCGGCCGCCTTGACCGTGGCCGGGTCATCGCCGGCCAACTCGGGCCGCCCGAGCAGCACGTTGTCGCGCACCGAGGTCGAGAACAGCGTCGCGTCTTCGAAGGCCATGGCGACCCGAGCCCGCAGCTCTTCGAGCGTCAGGTCGCGCACGTCGACGCCGTCGATCCGGATCGCGCCGCCCGTGACGTCATAGAGACGCGGAACGAGCGAGGTCAGCGTCGACTTGCCGGAGCCGGTGAGGCCGACGAGCGCCATGGTCTCGCCCGGCCGCACCGTCAGGTTGATGCCGTCGACGAGGTCGGGGAACCGCTCGGGCGAGTCCTCGTAGCGGAAGTGCACGTTGTCGAACACCAGCTCACCGCGTGGGCTCTCGATGTGCGCGGGCTTCTCGGGGTCGTCGATGAGGTTCGGCGTCGACATGACGTCGAAGAACCGGTCGACGGCGGTACGCGTGTCGAAGGTCATCGACAGCAGGAATCCGATCGACTCGATCGGGAAGCGCAAGACGGTCGCCGTCGCGAAGAACGCGAGCAGCTGGCCGACCGTCAGCTCGTCCTGCGAGACCAGCCACACGCCGAGACCCAGGCACACGGCGAACGCGACGTCGGGCACCATCAAGAGCCACAGCCACAGCCCCGCGACGGCGCGCGCCTTCTCGAGCTCGGTGCCGCGCAGCTGCTCGGCCTGCTCGCGGAAGCCCTTGAGCGCGTGGCCGCCGCGGCCGAACGCCTTGAGCACGCGGATGCCGTGCACGGATTCTTCGACGGCGGTCGCCAGGTCGCCCTGCTGGTCCTGCGAGCGGCGCGCCACCACGTGGTACTTGCGCTCGAAGAAGAAGCCGGCGACCCACAGCGGAACCGACAGCACCACCATCACGACCGCGAGCAGCCAGTGGTAGTAGAACAGCACCGCGAAGCCGACCACGATGGTCACGACGTTCACGACGAGCAGCACGAGGCCGAACGACAGCCAGCGGCGGATCAGGTTCAGGTCGCTGACCGCGCGCGACAGCAGCTGGCCGCTCGGCCAGCGGTCGTGGAACGCGACGGGCAGGTGCTGCAGCTTGTTGTAGAGGCCGTTGCGCAGCGTCGCCTCGACCTTCGTGCCCGGCGTCAGCACGAACCAGCGGCGCAGCGAGATCAGCACGGCCTCTGCGATGCCCAGGCCGAGGATCGCGGCGGCGGCGCCGATCACCTCGTAGCGGTCGCCACCGCGGTGCAGCAGCGTGCCGTCGACGAGGCGCTGCAGCACGAAGGGGATGGCGAGGGAGACGACGGAGGCGAGCAGAGCGGCCACCATGCCGAGCGTCACCCGCGGCAGTGCGGGCTTCAGGTAGGGGTACAGCCGAGCGATCGAGGCGAAGGTGCTCAGGCCCTCGCCCGCGTCGTGGTGAGTCGTGCGGTCGGTTTCTGACGAGTGGGCAGACATGAATCAGGCAATTCTTCGTGGGAGTTGTCAGCGATGAGTCCGCACTTCACCGACACCGGTGCCGGCAGTCGATGAGGCGGGTGGGAAGCGCTTTCAGCGCAGATTGAAGAGACGGGTGCCGCGATGCGAACGCGGCCGGTGGCGCCTAGTGCGGGCGGCGGATGCCTGCAGCGGGAGCACCGACGCGGTGCGCCACCCCGCGATACGCGGGACCCGCGATGTCGGCGACTCCGAAGCCTGCGCGACCGAAATCAGCAGCAGCGAGGCCGGCGACACCAGCGACGACGAACTTCGTCTCAAGCGTGGTGTTGGACATTGCGGCCTCCTGAGTATGCGCGACGCGTTCCGTAACACGCACCGCACGGCACTGTGCACACGCGGAGCGAACTCTCAGCCTATCCGTGGCAGGAAATTGGGAACAAGTCCCACCGCAGAAAAGAACAGAAGTGGTGACAAAGTCGCGAGCGGCGCGGCCTCAGCTGCGAATCGAGAGGCAGGTGGCGGATGCCTCGAGCTTCTCGAACTCCGACAGGTCGACCTTGACCACCGTGTAGCCCAGATCTGCCACGAGGTCGGCGGTTCCGGGTGCGGAGGCCGGCACGAGGACGGTGCGGTCATCGAGCGCGACGACGTTCGCGCTCTCGCCCGCAGGAACCCGCAGCGCACGGCCGAAGATGCTCGGCTCAAGGCCGCCGGAGACGAGCACGGTGCCGTCGGGCAGCGCACTCGCGAGCGACTTCAGGTGCAGGCCGCCCGTGACCGGAACCGCGACGACGGTGAGGTCGAGGTTCGCCATCGCGACGACCTCGCGCAGCTGCCTGATGCCGTCGGCATCCGTTCGCCCGCTGCGCCCGACATACACGGTCGAGCCGACGACGAGAACGTCGCCTCCGTCGAGCGTGCCCGGAGCCTCGAGCTCGAAGAGCGTGAAGCCGCTCGTGCGCAGGCTGTCGCCGACTGCGGCGACCTCTGCGCGGCGCGCCTCTGCACCGGGGCGCGTGAGCAGCGCCACCGACGGCGAGAGCACGACGGCGGCATCCTCGACGAACACTGCGTCGGGCTGGTCGTCTGCTGCCGCGACCTCGACGATCTGCCAGCCGGCACCGGTCAGTGCCGAGACGTAGTCGTCCCACTGCTTGTCTGCGGCGTCGCGGTCGACGAGCGTGCGCGGCACGTTCGTGACGATGCCCTCGGCGAGGTTCGCCGACGGCACCCGCACGAAGGCGACGCGGCCGCGGGTCGCCGGGCGCGCGATCCAGCTGCGCCACACGACGCGGCCGAGCAGGGCGCTGGTCACGGCGGCCGCCACGATGAAGAAGAGGTAGAAGCCGACGATCGATGAGAGGTACTTGATCAGGTCGCCCTTGGCGGCGGCGAGGCCACCCGCCGCGGCGCCCAGCAGGCCGCCGACCAGGCCGGCCAGCAGCGCACCCCACCACGACGAGAGTGCGTCGATCAGCCCCGCGATGAACACCACGATCAGCAGGACCAGCGCCGGCAGCGCCAGCACCGCCGCGTAGGAGCCGATGGCCGCGAGGCTCAGCTGGCTCACGAGGTAGAGCGCGAGATCGGTCACCGCGAAGGCGACCAGAGCCGTTGCGAGGGCGGCGAAGAACGAGGCGGTGAGCCGGCGGCTCCAGGGGGTGATCATGGTGCCTCCAGCCTACCGGCGGCACCTATGAGCCTCGGCCGGGCCCGGCGTCACCGCCGGTGCACCTAGTGGAAGAAGTGCCGCTCGCCCGTGAAGTACATCGTCACACCTGCCGCCTTCGCCGCCTCGACGACCTCTTCGTCGCGGATCGAGCCGCCGGGCTGAACGATCGCCTTGACGCCGGCCTCGATGAGGATCGCGGGGCCGTCTGCGAACGGGAAGAACGCGTCGGATGCCGCGACAGAGCCGCGCGCGCGCTCGGCGCCGTCGGCGAGCGTGTTCGCGCGAGAAACCGCGAGGTGGCAGGAGTCCACACGGTTCACCTGGCCCATGCCGACGCCGACCGAGGCGCCGCCCGAGGCCAGCAGGATCGCGTTCGACTTCGCGGCACGGCAGGCGCGCCACGCGAACTCGAGGTCGGCCAGCGTCGCGGCATCGGCCGCCTCGCCCGCCACGAGCTGCCAGTTCCCCGAGATGGAACCGCTGGGGAAGGCATCCGCCTGCTGCACCAGAACGCCGCCCGAGATCTGCTTGTATTCGTATTCGGCGCGCTGGTAGCCGGCCGGCAGCCGCAGAATGCGCAGGTTCTTCTTGCTCTGCAGCAGCTCGAGCGCCGCGGGCTCGTAGTCGGGGGCGATGATCACCTCGGTGAAGATGCCCTTGACCGTCTCGGCCATGGCGAGCGTCACGGTGCGGTTCGCCGCGATCACGCCGCCGTAGGCGCTCACCGGGTCGCACGCGTGCGCCTTGCGGTGCGCCTCTGCGATGTCACCGGAGGGCCCGGCCACCGCGATGCCGCACGGGTTCGCGTGCTTGATGATCGCGACCGCGGGCTCGTCGAAGTCGTACGCCGCACGCAGCGCCGCGTCGGCATCCGTGTAGTTGTTGTACGACATCTCTTTGCCGCCGAGCTGCTCGGCCTGCGCGATGCCCGCGCCCGCCTGCAGCGTGCTCGTCGCACCATCGAGGTAGAGCGCGGCCGCCTGGTGCGCGTTCTCGCCGTAGCGCAGCACGTTCTGCAGCGCGCCCGTGACGGTGACGGATGTCGGGAACTCGGTTCCTGCTGAGGAGGGCTCGGGCGAGGCATCCGTGCTGGAGGTCGTCGCCACGTTCTGCGCGAACCAGCCCGACACGGCTGCGTCGTAGTCGGCGGTGTGCTGGAACGCCTTGGTGGCGAGATCGCCGCGCAGGGCGAGGGTCGTGCCGCCGGCCTCGACCGCAGCGATCA
Organism: Gryllotalpicola daejeonensis; assembly: GCF_039538145.1. Classification (NCBI taxonomy): domain Bacteria; kingdom Bacillati; phylum Actinomycetota; class Actinomycetes; order Micrococcales; family Microbacteriaceae; genus Gryllotalpicola; species Gryllotalpicola daejeonensis. The sequence continues at coordinate 1,544,983 of NZ_BAABBV010000001.1, forward strand.
CCTCGGGGTACGAGGCGGGCGAGACGACGATCGCGACGTTCGCGTAGTTCTTGGCGCTCGCGCGCACCATCGCGGGGCCGCCGATGTCGATCTGCTCGACGGCGTCGTTGCCCTGCGCGCCGCTCGCGACGGTCTCTTTGAAGGGGTACAGGTTCACGACGACGAGCTCGAACGGCTTGATGCCGAGCTCGGCGAGCTGCGTTTCGTGGTCTTCGAGGCGCAGGTCGGCGAGCAGGCCCGCGTGCACGGCCGGGTGCAGCGTCTTAACGCGGCCGCCGAGCGACTCGGGGAAGCCGGTGATGCTCGCCACGTCGGTCACCTCGATTCCGAGGGCGCGGATGCTTGCCGCCGTCGACCCCGTCGAGACGATCTCGACGCCCGCGCCGGCGAGCGCCTTCGCGAGCACGTCGAGGTCGGTCTTGTCGGAGAGCGAGATCAGCGCGCGGCGGACGGGCACGACGTCGCGGTCGCGATAGAGGCTCGGGTCGGCGGCGTGGGCGCTCATGCTCGGGCGATCTCCTTCAAATCGAGGTTTCCGTTCGCGATGTCGAGAACCGCCTGGATCAGCAGGCGCCGTTCGACGGGCTTGATGCGATCGTGCAGCGACGTCTCGGTGTCGCCGGGCAGGATCGGGACGCGCTCGCGGGCGATGATCGGCCCCGTGTCGACGCCGTTGTCGACCACGATGAGGCTCGCGCCGGTCTGGGTGACGCCCGCGGCGAGCGCGTCGCGCACGCCGTGCGCGCCCGGGAACTCGGGCAGGTACGCCGGGTGGGTGTTGATCAGGTTGGGCGCGAGCGCATCGACGACGTGTGCAGGCAGCAGGCGCATGAAGCCGGAGAGCACGACGAGGTCGGGACTCCACTGCCGGATCTGCTCGAGCAGCGCGTCACCCCACGCCTCGCGGCTCTCGAAGCTCGAGAGCGCCACCTCGAAGGTCGGGATTCCGAACGCCTCGGCGTGTGCGAGTCCCTCGGCGTCGGGGCGGTCGGTGCCGACGGCGACGATGCGGGCCGGGTACTCGGCGTCGGCAGCGGCTTCGAGCAGCGCCCGCAGATTGGACCCGCCCCCGGAGATGAGCACGACGACCGAGAGCACGTGGCAAGCCTAGCGGGCGCCGACCTCGGCTTCAGCCGGTGCGAACGGTACGGCGGATCGCTTCCCGACGTACGTTTCGCACCGCCCGATCGGGTGCTCAGTCGCCGGCGGTCACAAAGTCGTTGTCGGTTGCGAGGGCTGCCGACTTCTCGGGGGCCGGCTCTTCGCGCCGCAGTGGGGTCCAGTCGTGGGCCTGCCCGCGCCAATGGCCGATCGCGAGCCCGATCGCGAGCCCTGCGCCGAGCTCCAGTCCGCCGAAGACCCCGGTCTTCCAGGTGCTCGGGCCGAGGTCCGCGAGCACACCAGGAGCGAGCGTGCCGCCCGACCACCAGGCGAGCAGCGCGAGCACGCCGCCGCCGAAGACCGCCGCCCCCGCGGCCACGAGCACGAGGTCGAGCGGGGTGTCGAACGGGGGCGTCGACTTCTTCAAGATGCGATGCGAGAGGAATCCGCTCGCCGCCCCTGCTGCGACGGGAATCGCGATCGCGACATACGCGGCGGTCGGCGAGTGCGCGGGCACGATCGCGAGCAGCGGCACGCCGGGCAATCCGGAGTCGAGGCCCGCGCCCGGAGCGACCGCCCCTCCCCCGCCGAGCGCGAATCCCGGTCCGATCAGCCACGACATCGCCCACAGCACCGCGTTCGGCAAGAAGGCGAGCTGCGCGAGCGTGAGGGTGATGCCGCCGAGGAAGCCGGCCTGCAGCCCCTCGTAGAGCGCCACGGCGCGGCCGAAGTGCGCGAAGAGCAGGATGGCGACGAAGAGTCCGGATGCCGCGACCAGAAGCGCCACCGCCCCGGTGGCCGCCCGCAGCGACGAGCCGACGACCATGCGCGTCTCGGCGCCGAAGGCGTGCGCGAGCAGCGGCGGGACGTGGTCGCGGTTCGCGGCCCAGTCCATGCCGATTCCGAGCAGGATGCCTGCCCCGAACGTCGCCGCGGCGACCAGCGGAGCCTGCACCACGGCCGGCCCGAAGACCTTCGCCTGAGCGGTGAGCGCGACGATCGAGGTCACCGCGGTGAAGCTCGCGACAGCCGCGATGCCGCCCGTGAGCACATACGGGGTCTCGGCGGCGCGGCGGCCGATGCGCGCACCCATGAGCACCGTGAACAGCGCGACGCCGAGACCTGCGATCGTCACGGTGAACGGCGGCACCGCGCCCGGCAGGCCCAGGCTCAGGGCCGTCAGGCGGTCGAGATCGACGTGCGCGTCGACGCCGAGGCCGAGCAGCCAGGCATCCGCCGACGCCCGCCAGAACACGGCCCAGCTGGTCGCCATGTGGTACTGCACGGCCCAGACCAGCGTGAGCGGCGCAAGCGCGACCCCGAGCCCGATCGCCGCCGTGATCACCGCCTCGAAGGCGGCGAGGAAAGCGACGACGGCGCGGGTCATGAGTTCACGTTAAGGGGGTCGGGCGGCGCCGCCGGGGATGCCTCGCCGCCCGCCCTCACACGTCTCGGCTACTGCCCAGAGTTTTCGATCCGCGCCCCGATGAACGCCGCCGCGCGGTCGAGCGCCGCGTCGGCCTCGTCGAGCTGCCCGAAGAGATCCGGGAAGACGTGCGGGACCTCCGCTACGACCTCGAGCGTCACATCGACGTCGGCTCCGCCGAGACGACCGGCGAGCAGCACTGAATCGCTGAGAAGAACCTCGTACGACCCCACCTGGATGAGGAACGGCGGCAAGCCGCGCAGGTCGCCGACGCGCCCCGGGCTCGCGATCGGCGAGTCGGCGCCGCCCTCGCCCAACTGCTGCTCAGCGAAGAAGGCGATGTCGGCACGGGTGAAGATCGGGTCGACGCCGTCCTTTGTCGTCAGGCTCTCGCCTGTCAGCGCGAGGTCGCTCATCGGAGAGAACACGACGGCCCCCGCAGGCATCGGCAGCCCGGCGTCGCGCGCGAGCAGCAGCGTACCGACCGTGAGGTGCCCGCCGGCAGAGTCACCCGCGATGACGATCCGCGCCGGGTCGACGCCTCGCTCGATGAGCTCGCGATAGGCCGCGAGACCGTCTAGCGCGGCCGCAGGGAAGCGGTGCTCGGGCGCCAGCCGGTAGTCGAGTGACCACCCGCGCAGACCTGTGCGCCTCACCAGTTCGGCGGCGAGGCGCGCACCCGTGCGGTGCGATCCGACGACGTAGCCGCCCCCGTGGAAGTACAGCAGCGCGCCGGCATCCCTCGTCTCATCGGCGATCTCGAGCGCGGGCCGGCCGCCCAGCGTGGTCTCGGCCGCGGTCAGCCCGCGGGTGTCGTCGGGCTGCGCCCGCATCTCGAAGAGCGCGCGACGCTCCTCGATCGTGTCGGCGACGAGGCTCTTTGCGGCCTCGCGGATGGCGGCATTCACGGCGTCGCGCTGTGCCTTGCTCATGGTGGTCTCCTCGTGAGTTAGGGTGATTTTGATTCCGGGGAATCTAAATACTCAAACTACATTCCGCGGAATCTAATTCCCAAGAATATTTCTGAGGAGCACCATGGGCGCATCGATCGACTTCTTCAACGAGCTCGTGCGCGCCGAGATCCTGCTCTATAACTCGGTCGACGCCCGGCTCAAGGCAGAGCACGGCGTCACAGTCGGCACGATCGAGATCCTGTCGCTCATCGCCGCGACCGAGCACGCGCGCGTCGACGACATCGTGCGCGCGCTCGATCTGCGGGTCGGCACCGCCAGCAAGGTCGTCGACCGCTACGCTGCGGCCGGCTGGGTCGAGCGAATTCCCAACCCCGACGACCGACGATCATCGTGGATCGTGCTGACGGATGCAGGGGTGAAGCTGCTCGCTGAAGGGACGCCGACGTTCGAGGCGTCCGTTCGCCGGCTCACCGCTGCGCTCTCGCAAAGCGAGCAGCGCACGCTGCGCACACTGCTCACGAAGCTTGCCGCCTCGCTCGAGGCGACTCAGCCGTCGTAGGCAGCCTGCAGGGTCGGCAGGTCGAGCTTGCCCATGGTGAGCATCGCCGCGACCGTGCGGTTGATCGCCGCCTGGTCGCCAGAGGAGTACCACTGCCACATCTGCTTCGGCACGACCTGCCAGGCGAGGCCCCACCGGTCGGTGAGCCACCCGCACTGGCTCGGCTCGCCGCCGTCTTTCAGCAGCGCGTCCCACAGACGGTCGATTTCGGCCTGCGTCTCCACCTCGATGAACATCGAGTAGGCCATGGTCGGTTTGAAGGCCGGGCCGCCGTTGATGGCGTAGTACTCGCGGCCCTCGAGTTCGAAGGCGAGGGTGTACACGACCGGGTCCATGGGGCCACCCTGCGGGAAGTCCTGCACCCAGAGAACGCGAGAGTCGTCGAACAGGCTGACGTAGTACTCGGCGGCATCCTTGGCGCCGTCGGGGAACCAGAGGAACGGGGTCACCTTTGACATGGGCGGCAAGCTACTCGCGCGACGGGGCAGCGGAAAGCCCGAGGGGCACACGTTTTCAACGAAAACGTGTGCCCCTCGGGCGAAAGTGTGCCGCTCGCTACGCGCTCACGCTGGCGTAGACCTCGCGCAGCAGCTGGGCGGTCTCGCTCGGCGTCTTGCCGACCTTGACACCCGCCGCCTCTAGGGCTTCCTTCTTGGCCTGCGCGGTGCCCGCCGAGCCCGAGACGATGGCACCGGCGTGGCCCATCGTCTTGCCCTCGGGGGCGGTGAAGCCGGCGACGTAGCCGACGACCGGCTTCGTCACGTTCTCCTTGATGAACGCCGCCGCGCGCTCTTCGGCGTCGCCGCCGATCTCGCCGATCATGACGATCGCCTTGGTCTCGGGGTCGGCCTCGAACGCGGCGAGCGCGTCGATGTGCGTCGTGCCGATGATCGGGTCGCCGCCGATGCCGATGGCGGTCGAGAAGCCGAGGTCGCGCAGCTCGAACATCATCTGGTAGGTCAGCGTGCCCGACTTCGAGACGAGGCCGATCGGGCCCTTGCCGGTGATGTTCGCCGGCGTGATGCCGACGAGCGACTCACCGGGCGTGATGATGCCGGGGCAGTTGGGGCCGATGATGCGGGTCTTGTTGCCCTTCGCCTTCGCGTGCGCCCAGGCCTCGGCCGAGTCGCCCACCGGGATGCCCTCGGTGATCACGACGAGCAGCGGGATCTCGGCGTCGACGGCCTCGATGATCGCGTCCTTCGCGAAGGCCGGTGGCACGAAAGCGATCGACACGTCCGCACCGGTCTTCTCGATGGCCTCGGCGACCGTGCCGAAGACGGGCAGCTCGACGGCCGAGCCGTCGGCCGCGGTGTGCGACACCGTGGTGCCGGCCTTGCGCGCGTTCACGCCGCCGACGACCTGGGTGCCGGCCTTCAACATGAGCGCGGTGTGCTTGGTGCCCTCGCCGCCGGTGATGCCCTGGACGATGACCTTGGAGTCCTTGTTGAGGAAGATCGACATTGTTCTGCCTGTCCTTACTTCGAAGCCAGCTCGGCGGCCTTGTCGGCGCCGTCGTCCATGGTGGTGGCGAGCGTGACCAGCGGGTGGTTGGCGCCGGTCAGAATCGCGCGGCCCTCGTCGACCTGGTTGCCGTCGAGGCGCACGACGAGCGGCTTGTTCGCCTCTCCGCCGAGGATCTCGAGCGCCTTGACGATGCCGTTGGCGACGGCGACACACGAGGTGATGCCGCCGAACACGTTCACGAACACGCTCTTGACCTGCGGGTCGCCCAGGATGACGTCGAGGCCGGCGGCCATGACCTCTGCCGAGGCGCCGCCGCCGATGTCGAGGAAGTTTGCGGGCTTCACGCCGCCGTGCTTCTCACCGGCGTAGGCGACCACGTCGAGCGTGGACATGACGAGGCCGGCGCCGTTGCCGATGATGCCGACCTCGCCGTCGAGCTTGACGTAGTTGAGGTCGTTGGCCTTCGCCTTCGCCTCGAGCGGGTCCTCGCTGGCGGCATCCACCAGCTCCTCGTGCTCGGGGTGGCGGAACGCTGCGTTGTCGTCGAGCGAGACCTTGCCGTCGAGCGCGATGATGTCGCCCGAGCCGGTCAGAACGAGCGGGTTCACCTCGACGAGCGTCGCGTCTTCGCCCTTGTAGACCTCGAAGAGCTTGACGAAGACCGGCGCGACCTTGTCGACCAGCTCCGCAGGGAACTTCGCGGCGACCGCGATCTCCCTCGCCTTCTCGAGCGGCAGGCCCTGCGCGGGGTCGACCTCGACGCGGGCGAGCGCATCCGGGCGCTCCTCGGCGAGCTGCTCGATCTCCATGCCGCCCTCGTACGAGGCGAGCGAGAGATACGAGCGGTTGGCGCGGTCGAGCAGCACGGAGAAGTAGAACTCCTGCTTGATGTCGGCGCCCTCGGCGACCATCACGCGCTTCACGGTGTGGCCCTTGATGTCGAGCCCGAGGATCGACTGCGCCGCCGCGTAGGCGTCATCGGGGGTCTTCGCGACCTTGACGCCGCCCGCCTTTCCGCGGCCGCCGACCTTCACCTGCGCCTTGACGACGGTGACGCCCCCGAGCGTCTCGGACGCCGCGCGCACCTCATCAGGCGTGTCGGCGATGATGCCCTTCAGCACGGGCACGTCGTACTTCTCGAACAGGTCCCGGGCCTGGTACTCGTACAGATCCACTGTGTTCCATTTCTCTCGACATCGAGACAATTGCCGCAGGCCACTCTACCCCGGTGACCTTGCGCGCCCGAGTCCGGCCGGTTGCCGAACCTGCGCCTATTCCTCGGGCGGCAGGGGGTTCTTCGGCAGCTTCTTGACCCGGGGGCGCCGCTTCGGCCGTTCCGGGATCATCGAGCGCATCTCTTCGACGCGGCCCCAGCACAGCAGCCGGTCCTCTGCCTCGAGGCGCTGCGAGAACGACGGATTCGGAATGACGCCGGTTCCGCGGTGCAACGTCAGCACCGTGATGTCGCGCTCGCGCAGGCCGGACTCGGCGATCGTCTTCCCGATCAGGTCGGCGTCGCCGTGCACGACCAGCTCGGCGACACCGTAGCCGGTCGAGACCGACAGCCGCTCGCGCACGTCGATCTGCGGGAACGCGACCTGGTTGGCGATGTAGTCGATGATCGCGCCGGCGACGTCGAGCTTCGTCGCCGTCTCGATGCCCTCGAGGCCGGGCGACGAATTGACCTCCATCACGAGCGGTCCCTCGTCGCTCTCGAGCATGTCGACGCCGGCGACCTTGAGGCCCATGATCTGCGCGGCGCGCACGGCGGTGCGGGCGTATTCGTCGTCCAGCTCGACTTTCTCGACGCTGCCGCCCCGGTGCACATTCGAGCGGAATTCGTTGCCGCTCGCGCTGCGCCGCATGGCGGCGACGACGCGGTCGCCGACGACGAGCGCACGGATGTCTCGGCCGCGCGACTCGCGGATGAACCGCTGGATCAGTACGTTCTGCCTGGCCGACTGCAGCGTCTCGATGATCGCCTCGGCGACCTTGAGCTCCGGCGCCAGGATCACCCCGATGCCCTGCGTGCCCTCGAGCAGCTTGAGCACGACCGGCGCTCCGCCGACGCGCTCGATCGCCGCCACCACATCGGCGCGGTTGCGCACGAAGGCGGTCGGCGGCATCGCGATGCCATGCCGCGACAGGATCTGGTTGGCCCGCAGCTTGTCGCGCGAGTTGCTGATCCCGTTGGCGGTGTTCGGCGTGTAGACATCCATCTGCTCGAATTGGCGCACGACGGCCGTGCCGTAATACGTGATCGAGTTGCCGATGCGCGGGATCACCGCGTCGTATTCCGACAGCTGACGACCCCGATAGAGCAGGTCGGGAGACTCTGCCGACAGATCGATCGCGAACCGCAGCGTGTTGAGCACGCGCGGGTCATGGCCGCGGTCTGCGGCGGCTGCCCGCAGTCGCTGGGTGCTGTAGCTGCGCGGCGAGCGCGACAAGATGGCGATCTTCACTCGTGTTTTCCCGTTGGGCTGGGTTTCCGGTTTGATGGGCGCTATGGCCCCACGACATCCAACACCACAGAGCTTGGTGGGGTGGCGCGAATGGGTCGGATTGCCGGGCCTCGGCGTGCCGTGGATCAAAGCCAAGATCGACACCGGCGCGCAGACCTCGTCACTGCATGCCTTCGGCCTGCGCGAATTCACCAAGGACGGCGCGCGGTGGGTGCGCTTCGAGGTGCACCCGTGGCAGTACAGCCCGCGCGACGGCGTCAAGATCGAGCTGCCGGTGCACGACCGTCGCCGCGTGCGCAGCTCGACGGGGCACATTCAGAACCGCGTCGTGGTCTTGATCGAATTACGGATGCTTGACCGCACGCTTCCCGTCGAGGTGACTCTCACGCGCCGCGACTCGATGGGCTTCCGCATGCTGGTCGGCCGCGAGGCGCTCAGCAACGGCTTCCTCGTCGACCCCGCCGCCTCATACCTCGGCGGGCAGCCGCCGCGGCCGGTGCGCAAGGCGAACCGCCGCGAGGAGTAGTGGCCGTCTGCCGCGGTTCCCTGCCGCGCCGATACGCGGATATGGGCCGATACGCAGACGGATGCCGCGCAGATCTCCGGTTCATCGACCCGCTTCCGCGCATGGGCGGCCAGGCTGCTTTGCGTGAGGAGGACTGCGGTGGCGCTAATGCCACCAGAGCCTGAGCGTGATCAGGAACTCCGGAAGCGCGGCTCTCAACTCGTCGGCTAGGCGTTGCCCTTCGGCGTCGTACGCTGCGACATCGGTTGCGGCATCCCAACCTCGTTCATGATCGAAGTGCGAGTCGAAGTACCGCTGCCACTGCATCAGCGCATCGGCCAGCTCGGTGGGCAGGTCGTAGTCGGCCGGAACCATTCCGCCGTCCTCCCACAACGGTGAGGGTGCTGAATAGTCGGGAAACAGCCGGATCTCCCGTGCGCTGCTCACAGCTTCTCGATCGGGGCGATCTTGATCAGCAGCTTCTTGAAGCCCGCCTGGTCGAACTGCACGTGGGCGATGCGCTTCGCGCCCTCGCCCGTGACGTCTTGCACGCGCCCCTCGCCGAAGTCGACGTGCTTCACCCTGTCGCCCGGGGCGAGCTCGAGCGCGCTGTTGTCGCGCACGGTCGCGGTCACCTTGTTGGCCCACTCGGTCTTCGGCCGCGACAGGGCTGCCGCGGTGGCCGCCGCACGGTCGGACCCGAAGCCGGGCCGCTTCGCGTTGAGCGCCCGCGACATAGTGCCGTCGCGGCCGTTCGCGGCACCGGGCGACCTGCGCCACTCGATGAGCTCGGCCGGGATCTCTTGCAGGTACCGGCTCGGCATCGCCACGTTGACCTCGCCGAACTGGGCGCGCGACATCGCCAGCGACAGGTACAGCCGCTTCCGCGCCCGGGTGATGCCGACATAGAACAGGCGCCGCTCTTCCGCGAGCCCGCCCGGCTCGTTGGCCGACATGCGGTGCGGAATCAGATCCTCTTCGACGCCGGTCAGGAACACCGCATCGAACTCGAGCCCCTTCGCCGTGTGCAGCGTCATCAGCGACACGGTTCCGGTCGAGTCGTCGAGCTCATCGGCGGCCGCCACGAGCGACACCTCGGTGAGGAAGTCGGTGAGCGTACCGCCCGGGTTGTTGCGCGCGAACTCCTTCGTCACCGCGACGAGCTCTTCGACGTTCTCGGCGCGCGCTTCGTCCTGCGGGTCGCGCGAGCTGCGCAGGGCGTCGAGCAGGCCCGAGCCCGCGAGCAGGTGCGTGAGCAACTCGGGCACGGGCTTCACGCCCGCCGGGTTGTCGGGGTTCATCATCGCGGCCGTCTCGTCGAGCAGGTCGGACAGGCGCGTGATCGCGGCCGTCACCTTGGGGCCGAGGCCGAGATCGGATGCCGCGCGCAAGGCGTCTCGGAACGTGATGCCGTTGTCGGCCGCGAACGACCCCAGCTGCGTGACCGTCGCCGGCCCGATGCCCCGCTTCGGCGTGTTCAGGATGCGTCGCACCGCCAGCTCGTCGGCGGGGTTCGCCACGGCGATCAGGTACGCCATGGCGTCTTTGATCTCGGCGCGTTCGTAGAACTTTGTGCCGCCCATGATGCGGTACGGCACGGCCGAGCGGATGAAGATCTCTTCCAGCGCACGCGTCTGCGAGTTCGTGCGATAGAAGACGGCCATGTTGTTGTACGGCACGCCGGCGCGCCGCAGCGCGTCGATCTCGTCGGCGACGAACTGCGCCTCGTCGTGCCCCGAGTAGCCGGTGTAGCCGACGATCTTCTCGCCGTCACCCGAGTCGGTCCACAGGTTCTTCGCCTTGCGGTCGAAGTTGTTGGAGATCACCGCGTTGGCCGCCGACAGGATGTTCTGCGTCGAGCGGTAGTTCTGCTCGAGCAGCACCACTCGCGCACCGGGGAAGTCGTGCTCGAACTCGGTGATGTTGCGGATGTCGGCGCCGCGGAAGGCGTAGATCGACTGGTCGGAGTCGCCGACCACGGTGAGCGACGCCCCGGGGATCTCGCCGGAAGGCTCCGTCAAGCCATCGACGTACAGGCCGTCGGCCTTGAGCTCGGCCACGAGGTGGGCCGGAACCGGCTTGGTGAGCTCACGGATGAGCGAGTACTGCGCATGGTTCGTGTCTTGGTACTCGTCGACCAGGATGTGGCGGAAGCGGCGCTGGTAGTTCGCCGCGACGCGCGGGAACGCGCGGAACAGATAGACCGTCTGCGCGATCAGGTCGTCGAAGTCGAAGGCGTTCGCCGAGCGAAGGGCCCGCGTGTACTCGCGGAAGATCTGCAGGAAGACCTGCTCGGCGGGGTCATCACGGTTCGCGCTGCGGGCATACGACTCGTAGTCTTCGAGCTCGTTCTTGAGCTTCGAGATCTTGGCGCCCGCACTCGCCGGCGTGAAGCCGAAGGTGTCGGCCTCGCTCTCTTTGATGATGCGCTTGAGCAGCGCGCGCGTGTCGCCCGAGTCGTAGATGGTGAAGTTCTCGGTGAAGCCGAACTGCTTCGCCTCGCGGCGCAGGATGCGGACGCACGCCGAGTGGAAGGTCGAGATCCACATGCCTTCGGATGCCTGCCCAAGCAGCCCCTCGACGCGTTCGCGCATCTCGCTCGCGGCCTTGTTGGTGAACGTGATCGCGAGGATCTGGCTCGGCCACGCCTCTCGGCTGCCGATGAGCCCCGCGATGCGGTGCGTGAGCACGCGGGTCTTGCCCGAGCCGGCGCCCGCGACGATCAGCAGCGCGGGCCCGCGATAGGTGACCGCCTCGCGCTGCTGCGGGTTGAGGCCCTCGAGCAGGCTCTCGTCGCCGCCGCGCGGCCCCTGGTCGCCGTCGACGATCAGGGGAAGGAAGCCATCGGTAGCGCGCGCGTCTGTCATTGCCTGGCAAGTCTAAATTGCCCTACTGACACTCAGCGCGGCGCAGACAGACGAGCGCCCCTTCCGCAAGGGAAGGGGCGCTCGCCTACGTCTCGGTCGATCGCGGGGCTAGTTGCCGATCGCGTCGTCAGCAGCCTGCTGGCCCTGCGAGATCTGGTCTTCGAACTTGCCGCCCGTCAGGTCGTTCGCCTTGTCAGCGATGCCGCCGAGGACGTTATCGCTCACCTGCTCGCCCTGGTCGGTTCCGAGGAAGTCCTTGCCCTTGTCGACCGCGTCATCGAGGAATCCCATGCGCGCCCCCTTTCGTCAGTGGAAGTGGTTCGCGCCACACATTAGCCACAAACGGCGGCCGCGGGGAAGACAGCGCGGTCTACCCCACTACGGAGGTTCGCCTCGGCGCTACTGAAAGTTCACGCAGCGGCGTCGCGCACGACGAGCGCGAGGTCGGGGTGGTCGGCGAAGACGCCGTCGACGCCGCTCTTCATGATCGTGCGGAACTCCTGCCGCCAGTGCCCGAAGTCGCCCTTGCCGCCTTCGCCGCGGAACGGCTGCGAGAGGAACCTGTTCTCGGGCCGCAGGGTCCAGGTGAACACCGCGAGGCCGACCGCGTGCGCCCGATCGACCAGGTCGGTCGTGCCGTCATCGGAGGTCGCGTCCAGCAGCAGGCTCTTGTCGACGCTGATGCCGTCGATCGCATCGAGCCCCCGGCGCGTCGCGAGCTCGTACAGGCCCACTTCCCCGATCTCGGTGGCGTAGCTCGCGGCATCCGCCCCATCACGCGCGACGAGGTCGAACGCCGCGCCCTCCGCCTCGATCAGATAGATGCGGCTGCCGCGGATGCCGCGCTCGCGCACCTTGCGCAGCACGGTCTTCTCGAACGACTCGATGACGAGGCGGTTCGGCTCGTGCTGCCAGCCGACCCGTTCGAGCTCGTCGGCGAACAGCTCGTCGAGCGGCAGGCCGATCGACTCGAAATACGTCGCGTGCTTGATCTCGGCGACGACGCCGAGCTCGCGGTCCGAGGTCTCTGCCAGCCGGTCGACCAGGTCGAACAGGTGCGAGAGGCGCATGATCGGGTACAGCCCGTCGAAGCTCGCGCTCGCCTGCCGCAGCGGTCCGAGTCGCTCGCGGCAGCGCAGCGTGGCGAGCTCTGCCCAGGTGAAGTCCTCGGTGAACCACCCCGTGACGGGCGCCCCGTCGACCTCTTTGGTGGTGCGCCGGTCGGCGAATTCCGGCCTGTTCGAGACATCCGTCGTGCCCGAGATCTCGTTCTCATGTCGCAGCACGAGCACGCCGTCCTTCGTGGCGACGATGTCGGGCTCGACGAAGTCGGCGCCCAGCTGGAACGCGAGCTCGTAGGCCTGCCGCGTGTGCTCGGGCCGGTACCCGCACGCGCCACGGTGTCCGATCACGAGGGGGGAGCCGTGCGCGCGCATGACGTTGATGCTAGCCAGCGCGCTCGAAACGGCACACGACCTCGCGGTGCGTCGGGTAGCGGCTGGCGGGAGCGAAGCCGTTCTCGAGCAGGGTCTTCGCGTCCCGCGGCTGAGTGCAGGGCGTTCCGTGCCGGGGGATGACGAGGATGAGCGAGCGGATGCCCGCGAGCTTCGCCGTCCTCTTCGCAAGCGGCACCGTCTTGTCGTGGAACGCGTCCGATGCGGGGAACGGAGTCTTCAGCGCGACGTCGACGAGCCCGTCAAAGTACTGCGGGTAGGCGTAGAGCGCCTCGCGCGGCCGACCGGGCGCGAACAGGATCGCGTCGCCGGGCTGCGAGTGCGCCGCGACCGTCTGGGCGACCTCGCGCAGGTCACTCTCACGCGGCTTCGCATAGGCGAGCCGCTGGCCGACGTAGGTGGGCAGCGCGATCACGAGCAGCGCGATGGTGACCGCGGCCACCAGCCGGCGGGCACTGAGGGCCGCGAGCGCCGCGGCGAGCGCCAGCGCGAGCCCTGGCATGGCGAAGGTGAGGTAGCGGCTCGTGAACACCGGCGAGCCGAGCAGGCTGATGCCGATGGTGATGGCGAAGGGCACGATCACCCAGCAGCCGGCGAGCAGCAGCCACTCCGGACACGCGGCGCGCAGGGCGGCGCGCCAGCGGACGGCGCCTGCGATGATGAGGATCCAGACCGCGAAGGCGTAGCCCCAGGAGGTCTCACCGGCCGGCTCGACGAGCACCGTCCAGGCATTGAAGGCGCTGTTCGGGCCGATCCAGGCGATCTGCGCGCGCTCCTGCCACGCGAGGGTGAGGATCGGGCTCGCGGCGGCGAGGGCGACGAACCACGTGACAAGCAGGGGAATCCAGGCGCGGCGCGAGCTTCGGATGCCGCGGTTCGGTCGGTCGGACTCGTCGGTGTCGCGCCGCAGCAGCACGAAGAGCAGCTGCGCGACCACCAGCGTCGAGGTGAGCAGGAACGTCGACACCGAGAGGGCGATCGCCGCGCCGAGGGCGGCCCACCACCACCCGCCGCTGTCGAGGGCGATGAGCAGCAGCAGCCAGGCGGTGGCCGCGAGCGCCGCGGTCCAGGCATACGATCTCGCCTCTGCCCCAGCCCAGGTCAAGCGCGGCATGAACGCGAGCAGCACCGCGGCGAAGAGCGCGAGCCGAGGGCGCCCGAGCCGCTGCCCGATCAGCGCGGTCAGGGCGACCGCGACGCCGACGCCGAGCGCCGAGAAGCCGCGTGTGCCCGCCTCGCCGAAGCCGAAGATGCCCGACCAGTAGTGCAGGGCGACGTAGTAGACGGTGTGGCCGGCGTCGACGTAGCGCGTCGTGAACGGCAGTAGCTCGGCCGGCGTGAGGCGGGATGCCCGCACCGTCGCCACCTCGTCCGCCCAGAACGACGGCACCCAGGCGAATGCGAAGGAGAACAAGGCGGCGAGTGCCCCGAGGGTCCATGCGCGTCCGGCTGCTGGCACGGCTTCAGCCTCACCCTCCGTGCGCGCCGACCTCAAGGGGTCGATTTCAAGGAGACTGCCCAGCCACGACAGGCGCGTATGCGGCTACCTTCGAGTCATGGCATCGTCCAACAACCCGGCAATGAACCGCGTCTCCGCCTTCCGCGCGGGCGCACCGCAGCCGGTCGACCCGAACACCGTCGGCCAGGCCCCCGACCTCGAGGCTCTCTTCAACGCGCGCAGCGCCGGCTCGGCAGAGACCGGCCGCATGACCTACGAAGACACCGTCGTCAAGACCGCCGTGCTGTTCGTGGTGCTGCTGGCCACCGGTGTCGTCGGCTGGTTCGTTCCGGGCCTCGCGATCGTCGGCGCGATCGTCGGCCTGGTTTTCGGCCTCGTGAACTCCTTCAAGCGGAAGCCCTCCCCCGCCCTGATCGTGATCTACGCCGCGGCGCAGGGCCTCTTCCTCGGCGGCATCTCGAGCATCTTCGAGCGCGTCTTCCCCGGCGGCGTCGTGCTGCAGGCGGTCGTCGCGACGCTCGCGGTGTTCGGTGTGATGCTCGCCCTCTTCGCCAGCGGCAAGGTGCGGGCATCGGGTCGGCTCACCAAGATCTTCCTCGGCGCGATGATCGGCTACCTCGTCTACAGCCTGGTGAACGTCGGGCTGATGGTGTTCGGCGGCGTCTCCTCCGACCTCGCCTTCGGGCTCAACTCGGTCGAGGTCTTCGGCATCCCGCTCGGGCTCGGCATCGGCATCCTCGCCGTGCTGATGGGCGCGTACTCGCTCGTGCTCGACTTCGAGTTCATCAAGAACGGCGTGAACAACCGGGCGCCGCGCGTCTACGGCTGGCAGGGCGGCTTCGGTCTGATGGTCACGCTCGTCTGGCTGTACGTGGAGTTCCTGCGGCTGTTCGCGATCCTCTCGCGCAACTGACCGCAGGCCGCATCCACCCGGCGCGCCAGGGTGCCCAGTCGGCTCCTCCGAGTGCCCGTTCGGCGCACGTGTTGCCGCTGCACGGGCCACAATTGCGCCGAATGGACGCAGCAACGGGCGAGCGTCGACACGCGAGCCGGGGGCGGATGCCGCGAGCTACGCGAGCTCTTCCGCGTAGGCCCGCGCGGAGCGCTGGTAGCGCGGCAGGTGATCGGCCAGGGCCGTAAGCGCCGTCTGCAGCGCCTCGGCCGGTCGACCCGCGCTGTGCAGCACCAGCGCGCGGAAGAAGGCCGGGGCGTCGCCGAGCTCGGGAGCATCCAGGGCATCGAGCAGTTCGAGCGCCTCGTCGGTGCGGCCGAGGTTTCGGAGCGTGCTCGCGAGCTGAATGGTCACCTGGTGCGCCCGCTCGGGGGCGAGCCCCGCAGCCAGCGCCTCGCGATACGGCCCCACCGCCTCTTCCTCGAGGCCGAGCGAGTCGTGCACGCCGCCCCACTCGGCGAGCGCCTCGGGGTCGCCGGCGGGGCGCTCCTCCACGAGGGCGCGCATGCGCTTCAGGCATCTCTCTGCGTCGCTCTCATCGAACTCGGCCCAGAACTGCGCGACCCGCGCCTGCCAGCTGTCTTCGGTCTCGCTCATGCGCTCAACCCTGCCATGGGTCAAAGTGCGCGCAGCTTGCCCTCGAGCACGGCGCGCTCGCGCTCGTTGGCGGTCTGCGCGATCGCGCGCGTGAACTCGGCACGGGCCTCCTCGGCTCGGCCGAGCCGCGCGAGCAGCTCGCCGCGCACCCCGGGCAGCTGGCCGTAGCCCGCGAGCGACCCCGCCGCGACGAGTTCGTCGACGAGCCGCAGCGCGGTCGCCGGCCCCTCGGCCATCGACACTGCGACGGCCCGGTTCAGCTCGACCACGGGCGACGGTGCGATGCGACCCAGCGCCTCGTAGAGCACAACGATACGAGCCCAGTCGGTCTCGTCGACCGAGGCGGCGATGTCGTGGCACTCGGCGATCGCGGCTTGCAGTCCGTAGGGGCCGCGGCCCCTACCGAGCGCATCGGCGCGCGCGAGCGCCGCCCGGCCGCGGGCGATCAGCGCGCGATCCCAGCGGGCGCGATCCTGATCGGCGAGCAGAATCGGATTCCCGTCGGCGTCGAGCCGCGCCGGGAAGCGCGCCACGAGGAACTCCATGAGCGCCGCGAGACCATGCACCTCGGGCTCGCGCGGCACCAGCTCGGCGAGCACGCGCGCGAGCCGCAGCGCCTCGCGGGCGAGGTCGGCGCGCATCCACTCGCTGCCGGAGGCCGCCGCATACCCCTCGTTGAAGATCAGATAGAGCACCGACAGCACGGCTGACAGCCGCCCGGCGTATTCCTCGCGCGCTGGCACCTCGAAGGGAACCGCCGCGGCGGCGAGCGTCTTCTTCGCGCGCACGATGCGCTGCTGCACCGTCGCGACCGGCACGAGGAACGCCCGCGCGATCTCCTCGGTCGTCAGACCGCCGACCGTGCGCAGGGTGAGGGCGATGGATGCCTCGCGCGACAGCACCGGGTGACACGCGATGAACACCAACCGCAGCACGTCGTCGTCGATCGCGTCAGGGTCCCACGGGGCGTTGGCGCCGGCATCCGTCTCGTTGATTTCGCGCTCGCGCGCGAGCTGCGCGTATTTCTCGTCGCGGGCGGCGGCACGCCGCCACCCGTCGATCGCACGCCGCTTGGCCACCGCGACGAGCCAGGCGCCGGGGTTGGCCGGCACGCCGTGTTCCGGCCAACCCGCGAGCGCCTCGGCGAGCGCGTCCTGCGCAAGGTCTTCCGCGAGTGCGAAGTCGTGCGTGTAGCGCGTCAGGGTCGCGACGATGCGCGCCGATTCGATGCGCCACACGGCTTCGACCGCGCGGCGAGCGGATGCGTCGACCTCAGTCATGAGGAGCGGGTTTCGAGACGCGCGCTCCGCAAGCTCCGCGTGCTCCTCAACCAGCGGAGCTGTCGCGATAGCCGTGCTCGATCCACTCCTGCTCTTTCTTGACCCACTCGTTGTCGGCCGGGAAGTCCTCCGGCCCCTGGATGCGGCGGATCTCGAGCTTGTTGCCGGGGGTCAGCGGCGCGCGCTTGGCCCACTCCGCCGCCTCTTCGATGGTGGGCACGTCGAGCACCCAGAAGCCGTTGAACAGTTCCTTCGTCTCGCCGTAGGGGCCGTCGGTGACGACCGGCGGGGTCTGGTCGAAGTCGACCACGAGCCCGGCCTCGGGCGAGAGGCCCTCGCCGCCGACCATCACGCCGGCCTTGAGCATCGACTCGTTGTACTTCCCCATCACCTCGAGCACCTCGTTGAAGTCGACGTTCTCGAATGCCGCCTTCGCCTCGTCGGTGCCGCGCATGATCAGCATGTACTTCGGCATGATCAAGCCTCGACCTTCTGCGCCGCGCGGCGGATGAGCGCCTTGCGCCACTCGACCTCGCGCTGAATCCACGGGTTGTCCTGCGGGAACTCGTCGATCGTCGGAATGCGCCGGATCTCGGTCTTCACGCCGGGGCCGGAGGGGATCTTCAGCGCCCACTCGATGGCGGTCTGCTTGTCGGGCACGTCGAGGATCCAGAAGCCGTTGAACAGCTCCTTCGTCTCGCCGTAGGGGCCGTCGGTGACGACCGGTGGGGTGGTCGAGTAGTCGACGACGGCGCCGAGCGCGGCATCTTCGAGCCCCTCGCCGGCCACGAGCACGCCGGCGTTGAACAGTTCCTCGTTGAACCGGCCCATGGTCTCGATCATCTTGTCGAAATCCATGCCGGCGTCCGCCATCGCCTGCTGCGCGGCGGCCTCGTCGACCGTGCGCATGATCAGCATGTAGTTGCTCATCGGTGAGCCCTTTCCAGGTGTGCGAGCCGCTCTTGCCACGACCCTCTCACCCATGCGTCGAACGGGAAAGACGAAGATCGACGACGGCGCCGAAAATCTTCCGGTCGACTTCGGATCAGTTCGCGAGCGCCTGGGTTCCGAGCACGATCGCGAGCTCGAGCCGCTCGGCGTCCTCGCTGCCAGGCTCGGCCGAATAGACCATGATGCGCAGGTCGTCACCCGCGACGATCAGCGTGTCGCAGTCGAGGCCGATGCGCCCGACGGCGGGGTGGTCGAAGTACTTGTGACGCGAGCGGTCGTCGTGCGCGCGAAGCTCTGCCGACTCCCACAGGCGGGTGAACAGCGGGCTTGTGCGCAGCTCGGCGACGAGCTTCTTCACGCGCGGGTCGTTCGGGTACTTCGCGGCCGTGAGCCGCAGGTCGGCGACGATTCCCTCCTGCTGCTCGGCGAGCTGCTCGGGCGTGTGCACGGCGGCCGGCCCCGGCCCGACCACGTTGCGCCAGACGCCGTTGCGCTCGATGCCCTGCCACGCGCTCGCACCGGTCAGCGCCTCGTAGCCCGCGTTCGCCACGATCAGGTTCCACATCGCGTCGTAGACCACGACCGGGTTTCCGGTGAGCCGGTCGAGCAGGCGCTGCACGCTGGGTGGGATGCGCGACGAGACGAGACCCGGGCCGGGCGCAGCCTGCCCGGCGAGCCGGAAGAGCAGCTCGCGCTCGGGGTCGCTGAGTCGCAGCGCGCGGGCGAGCGCCTCGAGCACCTGCATCGAGGGAGAGGTCGCGCGCCCCTGCTCCAGCCTGGTCAGGTAGTCGACCGAGATGCCCGCGAGCCCCGCGAGCTCCTCTCGCCGCAACCCCTCGGCTCGCCGCCGCCCGCCGTGCGGCAGCCCGACCGCCTCGGGTGCGACGCGGTCTCGCCAACGGCGCACGGCCTGACCGAACTCGCGAGTCTCCACGCTTCAAGTGTGCGCCGGGCAGGCATCCGTTTCATGGCCCTGCCATTCCTACGAAAAGTCGGCGACTGCCTAGCTGCGGATGCCTGACCGACGCTCGTTGCATGACAACAACTCTCATCACCGGGGCCAACAAGGGCCTCGGCAAGGAAACCGCCCGTCAGCTCGTCGCCCTCGGTCACACGGTCTACGTCGGCTCGCGCGACGAGACCCGCGGGCGTGCAGCCGCCGACGAGCTCGGCGCCCGCTTCGTGCAGCTCGATGTGACCGACGACGCCTCGGTCGCCGCTGCGCTCGCCCGGATCGAGGCGGACGGCGGCCTCGACGTGCTCGTGAACAATGCCGGCATCGCCTCGTACGAGTTCGGCGCAGACGGGGTGCACGAGAAGACCGACGGCCCGAGCGCTCTCGCAGTCTTCGACACCAACGCCGTCGGCATCATCCGCGTCACGCAGGCGGCGCTGCCCCTGCTGCGCAGGTCGGCGAACCCCGTCGTCGTGAATGTCTCGAGCGCACTCGGCTCGTTCTGGGCCGTTCACGAGGACTCTCGGCCGGCCTCGCACTTCCCCACGCTGGTCTACGGCCCGAGCAAGGCCGCCGTCTCGATGCTGACGGTGCAGTACGCGAAGGCCGTGCCCGAAGTGAAGTTCAACGCGGTCGAGCCCGGCATCACCGCGACGGAGCTGGGCGGCGGCGAGCCCGGCGACCACCCCGGCCGCCCCGCGTCAGAGAGCGCGAAGATCGTCGTGAAGCTCGCGACCATCGGCGCCGACGGACCGACCGGAACGTTCCAGGAAGACGACGGCGAGCTCGGCTGGTAGCGGCAAGTACGCCGCTCGCCCGCATGCTCAGACCGGTCACGTCGCACGCACTTCGATGAGGACACCATTTCTGCCGCCTAGGGCACCAATGGTGCCCTCGCGGGAAAAAACGGTGTCCTCAGCCCGAAACGTGGTGTCCTCCTCGAAGTGCTGTGGAGAGCGTCAGTCGAGCTCGCGGAGCGCCGATGTCCTGTCGCCGCCGGCGTCCCCGGTGTTGACCGTTCCCTTCGGCTCGAAGAGCAGCGCCTGCACTTCGTCGGGTGCCTTCGGGCAGTGCTCCACTCCGCGCGGGACGACGAACACATCGTTCGGCCCGAGCAGCACATCTCGGTCGCGCAGTTGAATCGTGAGCGCCCCCGAGAGCACGAGAAACAGCTCATCCGTCTCGGGATGCGTGTGCCACACGAACTCGCCCTTGAGCTTGACCACTTTCACGTCGTAGTCGTTCACGCTCGTGAGGCGGTGGGGCTGCCAGTGCTCGGAGATGCGCTCGAGGGCCGTGAGAACGTTGCGGACGTCGTCTGTCATGAAGTCAGTATCGAGCCGTGACGACGAATGCCGGCCCGAAGGGCGGCATTCGTCGTCAGCTCATTCCCACTCGATGGTGCCCGGCGGCTTCGACGTCACGTCGAGCACCACGCGGTTGACCTCGCGCACCTCGTTCGTGATGCGGTTCGAGATGCGGGCGAGCACCTCATAGGGCACCCGGGTCCAGTCTGCGGTCATCGCGTCTTCCGACGAGACGGGGCGCAGCACGATCGGGTGGCCATAGGTGCGGCCGTCGCCCTGCACACCCACCGAGCGCACGTCGGCGAGCAGCACGACCGGGCACTGCCAGATGGACTCGTCGAGGCCGGCCGCGGTGAGCTCGGAGCGCGCGATCGCGTCGGCCTCGCGCAGGATCTCGAGGCGCTCGCGGGTCACCTCGCCGATGATGCGGATGCCGAGGCCGGGGCCGGGGAACGGCTGGCGAGAGACGATGGCCTCGGGAATCCCCAGCTCGCGTCCGACCGCGCGCACCTCGTCCTTGAACAGCGTGCGCAACGGCTCGACGAGTTCGAAGTCGAGGTCCTCGGGAAGGCCGCCGACGTTGTGGTGGCTCTTGATGTTGGCGGTTCCGGTGCCGCCGCCCGACTCGACGACGTCGGGGTAGAGCGTGCCCTGCACGAGGAACTTCACCGGCTCGCCGCCCTCCGCCTCGGCCTCGGCGACGAGCTCGCGCTGCACCTTCTCGAAGGCGCGGATGAACTCGCGGCCGATGATCTTGCGCTTCTGCTCGGGGTCGGTGACGCCCTCGAGGTGGCCGAGGAAGGTGTCAGCGGCGTCGACGGTGATCAGTCGCACGCCGGTCGAGGCGACGTAGTCCTTCTCGACCTGCTCACGCTCACCCTTGCGCAGCAGGCCGTGGTCGACGAACACCGCGGTCAGCTGGTCGCCGACGGCCTTGTGGACGAGGGCGGTCGAGACCGCGGAATCCACCCCGCCCGACAGCGCCGAGATCACGCGAGCCGAACCCACCTGCTCACGGATGCGCGCGACCTGCGTCTCGATCACGTTCTCGCTGTTCCAGTCGGCCGGGATGCCGGCCGCGCGGTGCAGGAAGTTCTCGAGCACGCTCTGGCCGTACTGCGAGTGCTTCACCTCGGGGTGCCACTGCACGCCGTAGAACTTCTTCTCATCGCTCGCGAAGGCGGCGACCGGCGTCGACAGCGTCGAGGCGAGCACCTCGAACCCCTCGGGCGCCCGCGAGACCGAATCGCCGTGCGACATCCACGCGATCTGCTCAGCAGGCTGGTCGGCGAGCAGCGTGCCGGGGGCCGTCACCGAGACATCCGTCGCCCCGTACTCGCGGCGACCGGTCTGCGCGACCTCGCCGCCGAGCGCGCGCGCCATCACCTGGAATCCGTAGCAGATGCCGAGCGTCGGAACGCCGAGCTCGAAGACGCCCGCGTCGAACGACGGCGCGCCCTCTTCGTACACCGACGACGGGCCTCCCGACAGGATGATGCCCGCGGGGTTCTTCGCCGCGACCTCTGCCGCGGTGATCGTGTGCGGCACGATCTCGGAGTACACGGATGCCTCGCGCACCCGCCGCGCGATCAGCTGCGCGTACTGCGCGCCGAAGTCGACGACGAGAACCGGCCTGTCTTCGTGGGTGCTAATCGTTGCCTCCTGCGGTAACGGGTGCGTGCTCGGCGAGATAGGTGCGGACCTGCTTGGTGATGATTCCCTCGACGATGAAGGACATGAAGGGAATGACGCCGCCCAGCGCGATCTGCACGAACTTCGTGAACGGCATGCGCATCAGGCTCCACAGCCGGAAGTCGGCGAACAGGTAGAGCACGTAGAGCCAGCCGTGCGCGATCAGCACCGCGATCGACAGGTTGACGCCCTGCAGGTACGGGTCGGTCGCCGGGTTCACGAGCGGGAACGAGATGATCGGCTGCCCGGGCTGGAACGCGTAGACCCAGTGCCCGAAGCCGTACTTCACGACCATCTCGGCGCACAGCAGCAGCAGCATGACGCCGGTGATCCACGCGGTGACCTGATAGAGCCGCAGCGCGGCGGGCACCTTGGGCAGATCGGCCGGGCGCGGGCGCGCGCCCTTGACGCTGCGCAGCTGCTCCCACAGGCGAGACAGGTACGTGCCCTCGTCGGTCGACGGGGCAGTGGTCTGCGGCATGCGTTCAGTCTACTTTCTGGGTTGCTGGGGATTGATCGGATGCCTGCTCCGAAGTGGACCGTTCATCGCCTCTCCCCGCCGCGCTTCGCGCGGCCGGGGACTCGCCGCCGCGAGGGCCCACTGGGCCCTCGCTTTCAGCGAGCTCGTCCTCGATCTCCCTCTCCCAGGCATCCTTCGTGAGCCGGTACCAGAGGTAGACGGCGAAGCCGGCGAACACGGCCCACTCTGCGGCGTAGAAGGCGTTCAGCCAGTCGATCGACTTCTGCTGGATCGGCGGCGGGGCGTAGATCGGCGCGAGGCCGGCCGGCACGTGGTTGCCCGCGACGAGGTAGGCCTCGAAGATTCGCGGACTGTCGCCGAGCTGCGACCAGTGGTTGATCAGGATGGCCACGGCCAGGTCCTTCATGGCGGGCGGGTTGCCGGCGAGGCTGTCCTCCGGCTGCTCGGGCGGATCAGTGGGCTGGATGCGCCCCGACAGGTCGAGTTGCTCGGGCGCCTCTGCCTCGAGCCGCTGCTCGGTCGAGATCGCGATCGCCCGGCTCGCTGTGAAGCCTCGCGCGACGGCAAGATGTGCGCCGGCATCCGGCCCGCTGCTCACAATCGTGTGCGCGACGACCCACCAGCCGCGGCGCCCGCTGTTGTTGTCGCGATCCTGGATCAGCGTGTAGTCGGCGGGAACGGTGGTCGCGCTCACCGTGACCAGCTGGCCAACGCGGTCGGAGGCGATCGCCTTGCCCGGGCTCAGCACGTCCTGCAGCTCGTGAGTGGTCTCGGTGATCTGCGGGCCGACCTGGCGCGCTTCGACGGCGCGGGTGAGCTGCCACTTGCCGAGGTAGGCGAAGCCGCCGGCGACCGCGAGTGCGATCAGCAGCACGCCGATCCAGCGCGGGCGGCGCATGACCTGGAACAGCGTCAGGTCGCCTGGGTGGGGGGCGTGCTCAGAGATCGTCGGGCTGCTTTCGTGCGTCGGACTCCATCGCGGCTTCGATGGCGGGATCCAATTGCGGATGCCTGCTATTAGTTATTTCACCGTCGACCTGTGAACCAGCCGGTGGTCGCTTCACCGCCCTCTTCGCGGCGCGCTTCTGGCGGCTGCGCCTGAGCCACGCGTTGAACCGGTCGGAGTTCGCGGCCATGAGCGGCCCGAGGATCGCCATGATCAGCACGTACAGCCCGGCGAACGGCGAGAGGCGCGCGTCAAGCCCGGCTCCGACGGCCAGCGTCGCGAGGATCAGCACGAACTCTCCGCGGTTCTGGAGGATCACATACGTGTTCACGCCCGCCGTGAAATCCAGCTTGTTCAGCCATGCGATCAGCTGGCTCGCGCCGAAGTTCAGCAGCATCGTGAGCACGACCGCGGCGATCACGACCCACGTCACCTGCGGGAACTTCGCGATGTCGAGGTCGAGCCCGAAGTTCAGGAAGAAGAACGCGGCGAAGATGTCGCGCAGCGGCACGGTGACCCGCTCTATTCGGCCGTGGTACCGCGTGGCGCCGAGCACGACACCGATGAGGAAGGCGCCGATCGCATCGGTCACCCCGATCAGCTCGCCGATGCCGCCGAACACGACGGCGAGCCCGAAGAACAGCACCGTGAACAGCTCGTCGTCTTTCGTCTGCAGCAGCCGCGAGACGATCCGACCGCCCCAGCGCGCGATCGAGAACATCACGACGATGAAGACGAAGTCGATCACGAGCCGCAGCGCGATCGGCCAGAAGCCGGTTGCGTGGCTGAGCGCTGCGGAGACGATCGCGAGGTAGATCGCGATGAAGATGTCCTCGATGACGGTGACGCCGAGGATCATCGGCGTCTCGTCGTTGGTCAGCCGCCGCAGCTCGATGAGCAGCTTGGTGACGATCGCGCTCGACGAGGTCGCGGTCATGCCGGCGATGATCAGCGCCTCGCGGGTGCCCCACCCGACCCAGAATCCGAACGCGATGCCCGCGCCCAGATTGATCGCGACGTACGATCCGCCCGAGATCAGCAGGCGGTTGAAGCTGCCGAAGAACTCCTCTTGATCGAACTCGAGGCCCAGGCTGAACAGCAGCAGCAAGAGCCCGAACACCGCGATCAGCTGCACATCCGCTGCCTCGAAGTCCAGTGGGAAGGCGTGCGTGTGCGGGCTCGCGAGCAGCCCGACGACCATGTAGACGGGGATCGCCGGAAGCCCGACGCGGCGGGCCAGTCGCCCCAGCACGTAGGCGATGAGGAACAGGATGCCGAGGGTGATCAGGTTCTCGGCCAAGTCGCCGTGATCACCCGATGCGGCAGCAATCAGGGCCGCGGCGTGCACGGTCAGGTCCCGGGCGGGGCGTCGGCGAGCGCCTGGCGCGCGGCCACGGTGCCCGAGCGGAAGAACTCGAAGGCCTTCGCGACCTTCTCTGGAGCCCCCGCGACCACCAGCGTGTCACCGGGGAAGACCTTGAAATCGGGCCCGGGGCCGGGGTTCGCGGCCTCGCCGCGCACCACGGCGACGACGGTCAGCCCGATCAGGCCGTGGTCAGCGGGGGCGCCGAGCGGCTGCCCCGCGATGTGGTCGTCGTAGTCGACCGTGAACCAGTCGATCGACAGGCCGGGGATCTGGTCGAGCGCCGCCAGGCTCTCGGTGATCTGCGTGCCGCCGAGCAGTTCGGCGAGCGTGTGCGCCTCGTCTTCGTTGAGGCGGATGCTGATCTTGGTGACCTCGTCGGGGTTCTCTGCGTCGCTGAAGGTGATGAGGTCGTTCGCGCCGCTGCGGTGGGCGATGACCCCGATCTTGCCGCCGTCTTCGGCCACGAAACTGTGCAGCACGCCCACCCCGGGCAGCTTCACGCGTCGAACGTCGACCATGTCACAAGGCTCCTCACCGGTTTCGCGGTGCGACCAGTCTAGGCAAGGGGCGCGCACCGCACGTGGTCGCCACTTCCTGCCGGCTCGCGGCGCACGAAGCAGCGAGAAGTGGCGATGATTGAGCATGGATTCCCGCGCCGACGAGCTCGTCGAAGGCCCCCGAGGGCGACGGATGCTGTACGAGCTGTCGAACGTCGAGACGCTCCGCGGGGCGCTCGGTCTCTCGGTCGACTGGGCGCGGTACTGGCAGGAGCCCGACGAAACCGACCGGATGCTCGAGGAACCTGACTTCGTCGGGCCGCTTCGCGCGGTCGCCGCGCAGGTCGCCGCCGCCCCGGAGGCGCAGTGGCTCTGGGACCCCGCCGCGCCCGAGCAGTTCGTCACGCACTGGTTCGAGACCGACCCCTACACCCGGCGCGAGCGGGAGCCGCGCCCTCTCGACCCGACGACCATCCCCGCCGACCTCGAGAGGTGGAAACGCGAGGCCGACGCTGACGAAGTGAGCTTCCGCGAATCGCGAGAGGCCGACCCCGCCAGTCGGGTCAGCGGCGCCTGGTGGTCGCTGCCGCAGTACGTCGGTGTGTGGTCCTCCCCCGCACTCGGGCGTCTCGGGCCCGCGGCGCTCCACTTCGTCGAGGACGGTATGGATTTCACCCACGCCCGCGTCTGGCCGGTCAGTGTCCGACCCGGCGCACGCATCGTCGAGATCGATGGGCCGGATGCCTGGGCCGAGCTCTGCCGCAGGCATCCGTTCGACGTGAGTGAGTCGCGGCGAACGGTGTGGGAGTGGACGACGGGCCGCGACGGCCGCTGGGTCCTTCCCGACTGGCCAGCGGTGGCTCGCGAATGGGACGCCGTGCACGTCACCGGCGCCGGCTACCTGCGCACGGCGGGTCGCGCGATCGCCGTCGACGGTGAGACGGCGACCGTGCTTGCGGGCTGGGAACCTGGCCAAACCGCGTGGCTCACCGATGCCTTCGAGGTCACGGGGCCCGCCGTCGAGTGGGTCGCTGAGCCCGCCGACGACTGCGGCTTCGACTGGAAGCCGATCGGCTGAGATCCACCCAAAGGTGGGGTGATCGCACGCGAGACGATCGTCTCGCCCGAGACACTATTCGGGTATGAGCGATTCACAGGGCGTCGGGGACGCGGCAGCGACGCTGCTGACCGACCCCGACACCGACATCGGATTGCTCCGACGCATCGTCGCCAAGGACAGCGACGCCTTCGACGTGCTCTACGCGCGCCATGTCCGCACGGTCTACCGTGCGGCGCTGGCTCGAGTGCGGTCGGTGCCCGACGCCGAGGAGATCACCCAGGAGGCCTTCGTGACGCTGTGGCGTCGCGCAGCATCCGTTCAACTCAATGAATCCCTGCTGCCCTGGCTGCTCGCGACCGCGCGCTACGTCGCGTTGAATCGCATGCGATCGGATGCCTCGCGCCTCGCGCACCTGGCAGACGCCGACCTCGAGGCCCGGCCCGACGGGGCGCCGACGGCAGAGGACCGCTACGAGCAGTCGCGCCTCGCGGCCGCGATCGCGGCGGCGGTGGCCGCCCTGTCGGCATCCGATCAAGCCATCTACCGCCTCTGCATCGAAGACGGCCTGGGCTACGCGGAAGCTGCCACGAGCCTCGGCCTCACCCACGGCGCCGTCCGCAACCGGCTCAGCCGCGTGCGCAAGTCGCTTCGCACCGAACTCAAGGACTACGAGAAGGGAGGCCGGGCATGAACACGGAACTCGACCCGCTCGGCCCGCTCGGACCCACCGACGCGCAGATCGCTCGCATGCACGCCGGGGTGCGCGCGACGATCTCGATCGATCAGGTGCGTACGCGCCGTCGCCGCGGATGGACGATCGGCGGCACGCTCGGACTGCTCGTCGTCCTCGCCGGGGGCACCTCGGTCGCCATGGCGGCCGGTGTGCTGCGGGCGCCGGCCTGGTTCACCGCGGCCTCGGCACCCGCGCCGACGGCAACTGCGACGGCGACGCGCGAGCCGATAACTGTCACCGTTCCGACGCCGACGCCGAGTCCGACGACGACGTCGGCGCCCGTCACGTTCGACCTGCCGTGCGAGCAGCAGATCGACCCCGCGGTGCTTGCCAGGGTCGCCCCGGGGCTGACGCTCGGCACCTCGATCATCGCGCCGCAGAGCGGTGATGTCGCACAGCGCCTCACACTGGCGCCGGTCGGAATCCCGTCCGAGGCCGTTGCGGATCTCGCCGCGGCGCAGTCCGGCTACTACTCATGCACGTGGGGTGGCCCCTCGACCGTCTCCCTGCCGGTCGCGCAGATCTCTCTGGCGGTCCTGCCCGCCGCGGCGGGGTCGTTTGACGCGGATTCCGCCTACTACGCCGGCAATCCCCCAGCGCAGCAGCTTCCGCCGCTGCCCCTCGGTGATCGGGAATTCGCAGGCTGCGCCGACGACGCCTTCCACAATGGCTGCCGCATCGACATCCTCCAGGATGACCTCTGGCTCGCCGTAGTGGTGACGCCTGGCAGCGGCCATGCCCTCGATGCCTCGTCAGCGGCGACCGCATTGAGTTCGGTCGCGGAATCAGCACTGAGCCGCCTCTTCACCGCGGGAATGGAGCCCCCCGCTGCCGAGCCGGGAACGTCCCCGCAACTCAGCTCGACGGACTGCTCGGCGATTCAGCGAGCGCTCACATCACAATTGGGCGGCGCAGCGCTGACGTGGTCGGGCCTCAGCGCTGACGACGACGCGCCGCTGTTACGTGAGGCCTTCAATGAGAGCGGTGCGTACACCTGCTCGGCTGCGAATCTGACTGAGGTGACGGTTATTCCAGGGGCGGGCAGCTGGGGCTGGGCGGTGCCGTACGACCCTCTGGACACCGTGACCGCTTTGAGCGTCGCGGGCACTCCTGGTGTCGCATCCGCCCGCGAGGTGTGCCCGTGGCACACGTCGTGCTGGGTCGACGGAGTGGTCGACGGCGCAATCGTCACCGTTTCCGCGACCGACACGCCCACGGCGTTACGCGAGATCGCCGCGATCGCGCATGCTGTGGGTTAGAGCGCGCAAGCGGCCGCCGGCTTTCGTGGGGTCGCGGCGCGCAAGGCGCACGAAGTGGCGATGTGAACATCTCGCCGACGCCCCGCTAGTCGGCGAGATACGGCGCGACGACGACCTCGACGCGCTGGAACTCCTTGAGGTCCGAGTAGCCGGTCGTCGCCATCGAGCGGCGCAGCGCGCCGATCAGGTTGGCGGTGCCGTCGGCGACCGTCGCCGGGCCATAGAGCACTTCTTCGAGCGAGCCGACCGTCCCGACCTGCACTCGGTGGCCGCGCGGAAGCTCGGGGTGGTGCGCCTCGGCGCCCCAGTGCCAGCCGCCGCCGGGCGCCTCCTCGGCGCGCGCGAGGGCCGAGCCGAGCATGACGGCATCCGCGCCGCAGGCGATCGCCTTCACGATGTCGCCAGAGCTGCCGAGGCCGCCGTCGGCGATCACGTGCACATAGCGGCCGCCCGACTCGTCCATGTAGTCCCGGCGCGCGCCCGCCACGTCGGCGACCGCCGTCGCCATGGGGGCATGGATGCCTGTCACGAGCCGCGTCGTCGACGCCGCTCCCCCGCCGAAGCCGACGAGCACGCCCGCCGCGCCCGTGCGCATCAGGTGCAGGGCCGCGGTGTACGTCGCCGCGCCGCCGACGATGACCGGCACGTCGAGCTCGTAGATGAACTTCTTGAGGTTCAGCGGCTCGCGCTGCTTCGCGACGTGCTCTGCGCTGACCGTGGTGCCGCGGATGACGAACAGGTCGACACCGGCGGCCAGCACG
This sequence comes from Gryllotalpicola daejeonensis, assembly GCF_039538145.1. Lineage (NCBI taxonomy): Bacteria > Bacillati > Actinomycetota > Actinomycetes > Micrococcales > Microbacteriaceae > Gryllotalpicola > Gryllotalpicola daejeonensis. The sequence continues at coordinate 1,574,037 of NZ_BAABBV010000001.1, forward strand.
GTCTCGTAGAACTGCTGGGTGCGCTGCGGGCTGAGCGCACCGGCGACGGTCACGCCGGCCGCGCGGATCTCGGCCAGCCGGTCGCGGATCAGCTCGGCCTTCACCGGCTCCGAGTAGATCTGCTGCATGCGCTGCGTCGCGCTCTCGACCGGCAGCGAGCGGATCTCGGCGAGCAGCGGCTCCGGGTCCTCGTAACGGGTCCACAGACCCTCGAGGTCGAGCACGCCGAGGCCGCCGAGCTCGCCGATCCTGATCGCGGTGGCCGGCGAGACGACCGAGTCCATGGGGGCTGCGATGATCGGCGTCTCGAAGGTGAACGCGTCGATCTGCCACGTGACGCTGACGTTCTCGGGGTCACGGGTGCGCCGGCTCGGCACCACCGCCACATCGTCGAATGCGTACACGCGACGCGCGCGCTTGCTGACGCCGATCTCGATCTCTGTCACCCGCCCAGCCTAGCGACCACCCCAAACGCCGCAGGTCGACTCGGCGAAGCCGAATGGAGACCGAGGCTCTCCGACCTAGGCTTTCCCCATGGAGCCCACGCGCGCGGAATCCCTCGATCGCCTGCGACGTCGCACGAGCTCGAAATGGCGGGCATTCGGCGACGACAAGCTGCCGATGTTCGTCGCCGAGATGGACTACCCGCTCGCACCGGTCATCAAGGTGGCGCTGCACGAGGCCGTCGAGCTCGGCGACACCGGCTACGTCGACCCGCGCTCAGGCGGCCGCGCCGCGGCCCGCGCCCTCGCCGACTTCGCCCGCGACCGATGGGACTGGGGCCCCGACCCCGAGGGCATGAAGACCACCACCGACGTCAGCGTCGTCGTCGTGGAATCCCTGCGCCGCCTCATCGACCCAGGCGACGGCGTCATCATCACGCCGCCCGTCTACCCGCCGTTCTTCCAGTTCGTGCCGGAGGCCGGGGGCACGGTCGTCGAGGTGCCGCTCGTCGACGACGGCGAGGAGTGGAGTCTCGACTTCACCGGCATCGACGCGGCGTTCGCGGCCGGAGCCCGCGGCATCCTGCTCTGCAATCCTCATAATCCGCTCGGCCTCGTGCACTCGCGTGAGCAGCTCGAGCAGCTGTCGGCGATCGTCGAGAAGCACGGCGGCTTCGTGGTCAGCGACGAGATCCACGGCCCGCTGGTGCATACGGATGCCGCGTTCACGCCCTACCTGGACGTGTCGGATGCCGCCCGCGAGCACGGCATCGCCGCGCATTCAGCGAGCAAGGCGTTCAACCTCGCGGGGCTCAAGTGCGGGCTGTTCGTGACGGCGGGCGAGCGGATGCGTGCGCTGCTGCGCTCGCTGCCGGAAGAGGTCGTCTACCGCACCGGTCTTTTCGGTGCGATCGCGACCCGAGTCGGGCTGAGCGAAGGGCGCGACTGGCTCGACGGCACGATCGCGGCGATCGAGTCGAACCGGCGACTGCTCTCGCAGCTGCTCGCCGAGAAGCTGCCGTTGGCGCGCTACCGCGAGCCGCGTGCGAGCTACCTCGCCTGGCTCGACCTCAACGAGTACGGCTGGGGCGAGGACCCCGCCCGGGTGCTGCGCCGCCAGGCCGGCGTGGTGCTTTCGAACGGCCCGCACTTCGGAACGCAGGGCCGCGGCTTCGCGCGCATGAACATCGCGTGCGCCCCCGAGCTGCTCGTCGAGGCGGTCGACCGGCTGGCCGATGCCGCTGCCGCTTCCGCTGTGGCAGGCTGATTCGGCCTCTTCAGCCGGCCGCCTGCCAGGCGGTGTAGCCGACGTCGGCGCCGGCGACGATGTCCACCTGCGCCGGCAGCAGGGTGCGTGTCGCGCCGGGGTACGGCGCGGCTGCGATCCAGTGAACTTGATGCGCCAGATCGTTCGGCTGAGCATCCCAGCCGAGAACGGATCTGGCCGACTGCCCTGCGGCGAGCCGCACGACGGTGGGTCCGGGGTCGTTCGCGGCGAAGCTGCCGCCCTGTACGGCGTGCACCGCGAGCAGTGAGCTGTTCGCGTCGCCGAACGCGAGGTCGGGGTAGCCGTCGAGAACGCAGTCCACGCCCGTGCGGTTCGTTGCGGTGAGCGTCAGCGCACGATGCCCGGCGGCACCGTCCTCGCTCCCGAGGCTCAGCTCGATCTGAGTGGGCGAGCACCAGTTGGGGTTCGCTTCGGGAGCGCCGGCCGCCGCCGTCGGAATCGGCGTCGCCGGCGGGGTCGAGATCGGCGCCGACGTGGGTTCTCCGCTGGGGGCCGGCAACTGAGCGCTCGCCTGCCCGAACACCGCGAACGCCGTGAACACCACCGCGACCACGGCCGCAGGCAGCAGCCGCGGCACCCGGGAGCCGCCGCGCCGGCCGAGCCGCAGCAGCAGCGCCGGAATCCATCCCCAGACGGCTCCCCAGACCGCCGCCGCCTGCACCGGGCCCGGGAAGGCATCGAGCGCGTTGAACAGGCGACCGGGCGGCCAGTCGGCGATGGTCGCGCCGGTGCCGAGCGCCACGCCGACGATGACGGATGCCGCCACCACGCCGAACCAGGCGGCGAAGACGGCAATCCCCCGGTTCTGCGGCGTCGCGGCCCTCAGCACCAACCTCTGGAACCAGACGGTCAGCGCACCCACCGCCAGGGCCGAGAGCGCCGGAGCGAGCACGGGCCAGGGCTGCGGCGTGACCCAGGTGAAACTCGGCACCGCGGCGGGCAACAGGAGCTGGGCGAACGCCGACGGCACCGTGCTGTCGTGGGTCAGGTGGGTGGAGAGCGCGTTGATGCCCCACCACAGAATCGCGGCCGCGGCACCGGGAATGAACCCGGTGCCGCGGCCGAGGCGCATGTCCGTCATGCTGCGACGCTAGCTGAGCTGCGGAAGCACTTCCTTCTCGAAGACCTCGATCGCGTCGCGTGAGAACGCGGCGTTCGGGAAGTAGAAGATCGCGTAGCCGAGCCCGGCCTCCGCCTGCTCCTGCAGGCGCTCGACGATCTGGTCCGGGGTGCCCACGGCCAGCGCGTTGGGGCTGCGGTACTCACCGATGAACCCGTCGGTCGCGTCGCCGAGGTAGGGCCGCACGCGCGCCTCGAGCTCGTCGAGCTGACGGTCGATGTCGGCCTGGGACTCGCCCACCATCACGTTGTAGTTGGACGAGCGCACGATCGCGTCGAAGTCGGTGCCGAGCTTCTCGCAGTGGTCCTTGAGAATGGCGCTCTTGCGCGCGAAGCCCTCGGGGTCGCCTGCGAAGTTCGTGTACTGCGCGTACTGCGCCGCGATCTTGAGCGTCACCTTCTCGCCGCCACCCGAGATCCAGAACGGGATGCCGGGCTGCTGCAGCGGCTGCGGATAGAACAGCGCGCCGTCGACCTGGTAGTACTTGCCGTCGAGCGTGGCCGTGCCCGTCGACCAGGCCTGCTTCATGATCTCGACGCCCTCGCGCAGGCGGCCGAGGCGCTCGCCGATCTCGGGGAAGCCGTAGCCGTAGGCGCGCCACTCGTGCTCGTACCAGCCGCCGCCGATGCCCATCTCGACGCGGCCGCCAGAGATGATGTCGGCCGTCGTCGCGACCTTCGCGAGATAGCCGGGGTTGCGGTAGCTCATGCAGGTGCACATCTGGCCAAGGCGCACGCGCTTCGTCGACGCGGCGAAGGCCGAGATGAGCGACCACGCCTCGTGCGTCGCCTGGTCGGACGGCACCGGAACGGTGTGGAAGTGGTCGTAGACCCAGATGGACTCCCACTGCTCATTCGCGTCCGCGTGCTGCGCCAGCCCGTTCATCACCGCCCACTGCTCTGCGGGGTCGATGCCGACCAGATCGTGACGCCAGCCTTGGGGAACGAACATACCGAATCGCATGTTTGCGATCGTATCGATTCGATCGAGGCAAAAGAAGAACGGATGCCTGAGATCAGGCATCCGTTCTTCGAATGGTCTACCGCCGGTAGTTGGGCGCCTCGACGACCATCTGGATGTCGTGCGGGTGGCTCTCCTTCAGGCCGGCCGGCGTGATGCGCACGAACTTGCCCTTGGCCTTGAGCTCGGGGATCGTGCGCGCGCCGACGTAGAACATCGTCTGGCGCAGCCCGCCGAGCATCTGGTGGATGACCGAGCCGACGGCGCCGCGGTAGGGAACCTTGCCCTCGATGCCCTCGGCGATCAGCTCGTCGTCGGTGGGAACATCGGCCTGGAAGTAGCGGTCGCGGGCGTACGAGGTCTTCTTGCCGCGGGTCTGCAGGGCGCCGAGCGAGCCCATGCCGCGGTAGCTCTTGAATTGCTTGCCGTTCACGAAGATGAGGTCGCCGGGGGCCTCGTCGGTGCCCGCGAACAGCGAGCCCATCATGACGGTGTCGGCGCCGGCGACGAGCGCCTTGCCGATGTCGCCCGAGTACTGCAGGCCGCCGTCTGCGATGAGCGGGATGCCTGCGGCGCGGGCCGCGAGGGACGCCTCGTAGATCGCCGTCACCTGGGGCACGCCGACGCCGGCCACCACGCGGGTGGTGCAGATCGAGCCCGGGCCGACGCCGACCTTGATGGCGTCTGCACCCGCGTCGATCAGCGACTGCGCGCCCGAGCGGGTGGCGACGTTGCCGGCGATCACGTCGATGTTCGCGAACGCCGGGTCGCTCTTCATGCGCCCGATGATCTCGTGTTCGGCCTTGCTCTCGCCGTTGGCGGTGTCGGTGACGATCACGTCGACGCCCGCCTCCATCAGCGCGACGGCGCGCTCCCACGCGTCGCCGAAGACGCCGATCGCGGCGCCGACGCGCAGGCGGCCCGCGTCATCCTTCGTGGCGAGGGGGTACTTCTCGGACTTGTCGAAGTCCTTGACGGTGATGAGGCCCTTGAGCTTGCCGGCCTCATCGACGAGGGGAAGCTTCTCGATCTTGTGCTGCGCGAGCAGCGCCAAGGCGTGGTCGGGGTCGATGCCGACGGGTGCGGTGACGAGGGGCATGCGCGTCATGACGTCGGCCACGCGGGTGCTCGCGGCCTCGAACGGCGAGACGAAGCGCATGTCGCGGTTGGTGATGATGCCGACGAGCACGCCATCGCCGTCGACCACCGGAAGCCCAGAGACGCGGAACGCGCGGCAGATGCCGTCGACGTCGGCGACCGTGGCGTCCGGAGTCGTGGTGACGGGGTTGGTGATCATGCCCGACTCCGAGCGCTTCACCTTGTCGACCATGGTGGCCTGCTCTTCGATCGACATGTTGCGGTGGATGATGCCGATGCCGCCGGCACGTGCCATGGCGATCGCCATGCGCTGCTCGGTCACGGTGTCCATCGCGGCCGACAGCAGCGGGGCGTTGACGGTGATCCGCTTCGTGAGCCGCGAGGCGGTGTCCGCCTCGGACGGGATGACATCGGTCGCCCCCGGAAGGAGCATGACGTCGTCGTACGTCAATCCGACGAAACCGAACGGATCTGCCTGGTCCATGACACCCCTAGCTGGTCGCGCGCTACTAAGCGAAAATCCCCGTGTGCGTCACATCATCGGGGATTATCAGATGGTAACGGATGCCCCTGGCAGTTGATTCCCGCTAGCTCGCCGCCTCCACGTCCGCGGCCAGCGTGCCGAGGTACAGCTCGATGACCTTGGGGTCGTCGGCGAGCTCGCGGCCGGTGCCGGTGTACGAGTTCCGCCCCTGGTCGAGCACGTAGGCGCGGTCGCAGATCTGCAGGCAGCGCCGGGCGTTCTGCTCGACCATGATCACCGTCACGCCGGTCTTGTTGATCTTCCGGGTGCGGATGAAGGTCTCATCCTGGCGCACCGGCGACAGCCCCGCCGACGGCTCGTCGAGCAGCAGCACCTGCGGCTCCATCATGAGCGCCCGGGCCATCGCCACCGACTGCCGCTCGCCGCCCGAGAGGCCGCCGGCGCGCTGGTTGCGCCGGTTGCCCAGCACCGGGAACAGCTCATAGATCGACTCGAGCCGCTCCGCCAGCTTCTTCGGCCGCAGGAAGAGACCCATCTGCAGGTTCTCTTCGATCGTGAGCGAGGGGAACACGTTGTTCGTCTGCGGCACGAAGCCGACGCCGGCCTGCACGAGCTTGTTGGCCTTCAAGTTCGTGATGTCCTCGCCGCCGAGCGTCACGCTGCCCGCCCGCACGGGCACCAGGCCGAAGAGCGCCTTCAGCAGCGTCGACTTCCCGGCGCCGTTGGGCCCGATGATGCCGATCAGCTCACCCGGGTAGGCCTCGAGCGAGCATCCGTTCAGGATGTTGATGCCCGGCAGATAGCCGGCCGTGAGCTCGCGCGCGTCGACCAGCGGCGCACCGTCACCTGTGTAGACGACCATCAGGATCTCACCTCGTCCTTTTCCGGTTCATCGGATTCCTCAGCGGCACGAACTGCCTCGACATATTCCTCGACCGCCCGCTCCTCCTCGGCGCGCTGCTCGTCCTCCGCCTCGATGGCGGCCTCGAAGTCCTCGTCGAGCAGGGCGTCGTCGCCGAGGTCCTGGTCGTGGTGCGAGCCGAGGTAGGCGTCGACGACGGCCTGGTTGTGCATGACGCTGCCGGGCTGCCCTTCGGCGACGATCTTGCCCTCTGCCATGACGACCACCCAGTCCGAGATGTGCCGCACCATGTGCATGTCGTGCTCGACGAACAGCACGCTCGTGCCCTGGTCGCGCAGATCCTGGATGTGGCCGAGCAGCGACTGCGTCAGCGCCGGGTTCACGCCGGCCATCGGCTCGTCGAGCATGATCATCGCGGGGTCGCTCATGAGCGCCCGCGCCATCTCGAGCAGCTTGCGCTGGCCGCCTGAGAGCGAACCGGCGTAGTCGTTGCGCTTCTCGAACAGCTTGAAGCGCTGCAGCAGCTCCTCGGCCTTCGCGACCAGCTCGCGCTCGTGCGCGCGCCACGCGAAGGGGAACAGCGCCACCCCGAGCTTCTCGCCGCGCTGCGACTGGGCACCGAGCAGCATGTTGTCGATCACCGTCATGCGGGCGAGCGCCTTCGTCAGCTGGAAGGTGCGCACCATGCCCGTCTGCGCGACGCGGAACGCGCTGGTCGAAGCGAGCTGGCGGCCCTGGAAGGTCCAGGTCGCGGTGCCCTCCGCGGGGCCGAACATCCGCTTGGCCGAGCTCGGCCGGTCGAAGCCCGTGATGAGGTTGAAGAAGGTCGTCTTCCCCGCGCCGTTCGGGCCGATGAGCGCCGTGATCGCGCCGCGTTGCACCTCGAGGTGCGCGACGTCGACCGCGGTCACGCCGCCGAAGCGTCGCACGATGTTGTCGACCGAAAGGATCGGGTTCGGCTTCGGCGAGCCGGGCAGCTCGTCGACCGCGGCGAGCTTGGCCCGCAGCGCGGAACGGTCGTAGTCGTAGTCGTCGTGCTCAGTCACCGAAAGCCAGCTCCTTCTTGTTCCCGAGGAGGCCCTGCGGCCGGAAGATCACGAGCAGCATGAGCCCGACGCCGACCAGGATGTAGATGAACTCCGGCACCTGCTGCTGGTTCATGATCGACGACGGCACGGTCGCGCTCACCACGTCCTGGATGCCGACGAAGACGACGAAGTACAGGAAGGCGCCGATGATCGGCCCGAACACCGTCGCCATGCCGCCGAGCAGCAGCACGGTATACAGAAGGAAGGTCGTCGAGCGGCCGAGTGAGTCGGGCTGCACCGACTGGCCGAGGGCGAAGATGATGCCGCCGACTGCACCGATCGCGCCGCCGATGATCAGACTCTGGATCTTGTAGAGGTACACGTTCTTGCCGAGGCTGCGCACGGCGTCCTCGTCTTCGCGCACCCCGCGCAGCACGCGACCCCACGGGCTGCGCACGAGCAGTGCGACGATGATCGCGATGACGGCCACGAGACCCCAGCCGACGATGCGCAGCCACCAGCTGTCACCCTGGCTGTAGGGGTAGTGGAACGGCCCGAGCTGCAGGATCCCGTCGTGCGGCAGCGGCGACAGATCGATGAAGGTGCCCTGGTAGTCGCGGCCGGGGATGCCGGCCGCGCCGCCCGTCCACGGCGCGAGCGACTGGTTCGCGCCGACGATGCGCACGATCTCGGCCGCCGCGATCGTCACGATCGCGAGATAGTCGCCGCGCAGTTTCAGTGTCGGTATGCCGAGAAGCAGGGCGAAGGCGACGGATGCCGCCAGCGCGACGACCACCGCGAGCCAGAAGTTCCCCGTGAAGCGCCCGGTGATCGCGAATCCGTATGCCCCGATCAGCATGAACCCGGCCTGGCCGATGTTGATGAGGCCGGTGTAGCCGAAGTGCAGGTTGAGGCCGATGGCCGCGATCGCGAACGCCGCGGTGACCGACGACAGGATCTGGGTGCCGAAGTCGGTGAAGAGCGAAGAGATGAAGTCCATGGTCGTGCCCTCCTAGCCGACCCGCTCGCGTCGGCCGAGGATGCCCTGCGGCCGGAAGACGAGGATGACGATCAGGATGATCAGCGCGGTCGCGTACTTGAGCTCACTCGAGAGAACGAGGCTCGACATCTGCACGACGACGCCGATGATGAGCGAGCCGACGAGCGCACCGAACGCGGTCCCGATGCCGCCGAGCGTCACGGCCGAGAACATCAGCAGCAGCAGCTGCACGCCGGTCGACCACTGGATGCCGCCGTTCACGAGCGCGTAGAGCACGCCGGCGAGGGCGGCGAGCGCCGTCGAGGCGATCCACACGAGGCGGATGATGCGGTCGACGTCGATGCCGGAGGCTGCGGCGAGCGCCCGGTTGTCGCTGACCGCGCGGGTGGCGCGGCCGATGCGGGTGCGGGTGAGCACGAGGCCGACCACGACGAGCACGATGACCGAGATGAGCATCGACCAGTACGCGGTCGGCGTGAGATCGAGCGGCCCGGTGATGTGCTCGACCTCGGTGCTCACCGGCTTGACGGCGGTGCCGTAGAAGAACTGGAACACGTAGTCGAGCGCGAGCGAGAGGCCGATCGTGACGACCATGAGCTGCGTCAGCCCGAGGCCGCGGCGCCGCAGCGGCGCCCAGATCAGCTTGTCCTGCAGGTAGCCCGAGACGCCGCCGACGATCACCGCGATGATCGTCGTCACGATGATGTTGAGTCCCAGCGCGATGCCGAAGGTGTACGCCATCATGCCGCCGAGCGTCACCTGCTCGGCGTGCGCGAAGTTGGAGAGTCCCGTCGTTCCGTAGATGAGGGACAGGCCGATGGATGCCAGCGCCAGCAGCAGGCCGAGCAGAAGACCCTGCGAGAACTGATCCCACACGAGGCGCCCGCCCGAGCGGGTCGCCTGCGTCGTGTTCTTCGAGCCGGCCGGGTGGCCTGTGAGCTGGAAGACGGCGGGGCGCAGCTGGCCGAGCGTGACGACCACGTTGACCGAGGTCGTCGATGCCTTCACGCCCTTCGGCAGGGTGCCGGGGTCGAGCTTGGCGGTGTACGGGCCGGCGGTGGTCACCTTGAAGGCCCAGCGCCCGTCGGCATCCGAAGTCGCCTTGTCGCTCTCGCCGGCCGCGTTCGCGAGCGTGACCTCGACGCCCTTGATGCCGTTCTCGTTGTCGTCGCGCAGCGTGCCCGCCACGCAGCCGGTCGTCGCGTCGGTCACGCACGCCTTCGTCGCGCTGATCGGGCCCGAGCCCGTGTCGGCGATCGCGGCCTGGCCTGCGAAGACGGCGCCGGCGGCGATGCCGATCGCGGCGAGCGCGACGGCGAAGGGTCGCACGAGCCGCGCCAGTCTGTGTTCCACCATCTGGTCCTATCTACCCGAGTGATCCAAGGAGGGCGGGGGCCGCACGCGCGACCCCCGCCCCTGCGGCGCTTACTTGGAGCCGCTGCCCTTGATCGAGGTGATGAACTTCGAGTAGTTCTTGCCCTCGTACTGGTAGATCGAGATGTAGCCGGACGACGGGTCGTGGCCCGCGTTCAGCGGACCGACGCCCGACTGGCCCTCGTAGTGGATGTTCTTGTTGCCGCCCTTGATGAGCTTCAGGCAGTCGGCGTAGGACTTGCACGAGGTCGCGCCGTCGGCGGGCCCCGAGCCGTCTGCCTTCGCGCCGGTGACCGTCAGGACGTTGGCCTGGATCGAAGCCGGGTCGGACTTGCCGGCCAGGTCGGCCGCGAGCGCCAGGATGATCGTCGCGTCGTAGGACTCGGCGCCGTAGGTGTAGGCGGTGATCTTCTTGCCTGCCTGGTTCTTGGCGTACCAGTTGTCGAGCTTCTTCTTGAAGTCGTCGCTCGGGTTCGCGCCCTGCACGGAGCCCTGGGCCCCGGTCAGGTCGGGGATGCCGGCGACCGTCGTGAAGTCGTTCAGGTTGCCGTCGACGAAGTAGGTGTTCTTCATGTTCCAGCCGGCCGATGCGAGCGCGGGCAGGATCTGGTTCGTCTGGTCGAAGGCGTCGACGACGATGGCGTCGGGCTTGGTGGCGAGAGCCGCAGAGACGGTCGAGCCGAAGGTGGTCTCAGTGGCCGGGAACTCCTGGCCCTTGCCCTTGGCGCCGTAGACGACCGAGCCGCCGCCGCCCTCGACCGCCTTCTGGATCGAGTCGCGCAGGTTGGTGCCGTACGAGTCGTTGAAGACGAGGATCGCGACCTTGGTCTGGCCGTTGGAGAGGATCTGGCTGCCGAGCGCGTTGCCCTCGACGCTGTTCGGGGCGGCGTCGCGGAAGTACCACTTCGAGGCGCCGGTGAGTGCGTCGTCGGTGTTCGCCGGCGAGAACATCACGGTGCTTGCGGCCGAGACCGTCGGCAGCACGTTCTCGGTGACGGAGGAGGACTCGGCGCCGAGGATGGCCGAGACCTTGGCCTGCAGCAGCTTGTTGATGTTCTGCTGGCCGATGGTCGGGTTCGACGCGTCCGACGAGTCGGTCGAGATGATGCACGCGTCCGTGCCGTTGACGCCGCCTGCCGCGTTGATCTCGGAGAGGGCCTCGCCCGCGCCGGCGACGGCAGCAGGGCCGAGGGAGGCGAGCGAGCCGGTCAGCGGCAGGAAGGTGCCGAGGCCGAACGTCGTCGACGAGTCGAAGCCGTCTGCACAGGTCTTCGCTGCTGCGAGGGTCTTGGTTGACGAGGCGTCGGTCTTCTTCGCCGAAGAAGAGCCGTTGTCGGAGGAACAGCCGGTGACGAGCAGTGCGAGAGCCGCAGCCCCCGCAAGTACAGCCGCGACGCGAGCGCGGGGAGAGGTAGTGGTCACTGTGGAACCCTTCGTTGGATGCAGGACGCGGCGTTACGGGTGCTTTCCGGTCCTCAATTGGGGGAAAGCTAAACCCGATTGTGTTACAGGGGTGTTGCCAGGCAAGCGATTGCGAAGAATCGCTACATGCTCGTAACACGCGGGCGCCGCGAAAAGCGCACCAGATCGAAGGTCAGCAGCCCCAGCGCGACCCAGATGATGATGAATCCGACCCATCTCGCCGGCTCCATCTGCTCGTGCTCGACGAGCACGCCGATGATGAACTGGATGATCGGCGTCAGATACTGCAGCAGGCCCATGTAGACGAGCGGCAGCCGCCGCGCAGCCGACGCGAACAGCAGCAGCGGCACCGCCGTGATGACGCCCGCCAACACGAGCAGGATCGTGTTGCCGACCCCCGCGGTGCCGAAGACCACTCCCCCGCCCGTCGTGCCGACGACGATCAGCTCGACGACCGCCACGGGCACGAGCCACGCCGATTCGAGGGTGAGGCCGGACAGGGCATCCACCTGCCCGCCCACCTGCTTCTTCACGAATCCGTACAGCCCGAACGAGAACGCGAGCGTCAGCGCGATCCAGGGGAACGCGCCATACGCGAAGGTGAGCACGACCACCGCGATGACGCTGATGCCGACGGCCGCCCACTGCAGCGGGCGCAGCTTCTCGCGCAGCACGAGCACGCCGAGGAACACGAGCACGATCGGGTTGATGAAGTAGCCGAGCGCCGCCTCCACCACGCGCCCCGAAGACGTCGCGTACACGTACGTCTGCCAGTTGATGAAGATGAGGATGCCGGCGCCGGCGAGCGTGAACAGGATGCGGGGCTGTCGTGCCAGACCGATGAGGCGCGGCCACCCGCGGGTCGCCGTCAGCGCGATCGCGCAGAACCCGAGAGACCAGATGATGCGCCAGGCGACGATCTCGAACGGGCCCGCGGGGGCGAGCACGAGGAAGTACAGGGGCAGCATGCCCCACAGCAGGTAGGCGCAGAACCCGAACAGCAGGCCGCTTCTCACCGGGTTGTGTTCGCGGGCCGCCATTCCTCCAACCTACGGGCGCGACGGGCGACGCGACGCCGCGGTCAGCGGTCCGCCTGCAAAAAAGTGGAGCCCGGGCGACTGCCCGGGCTCCACCTGAGTTCGTGCGGCTTAGCGCTCGACGACCGCGAGGATGTCGCGAGCCGAGAGCACGAGCAGCTCCTCGCCGCCGTACTTCACCTCGGTGCCGCCGTAGCGCGAGTAGATCACGCGGTCGCCGACGGCCACGTCGAGCGGAACGCGGTTGCCGTTGTCGTCGATGCGGCCGGGGCCGACGGCGACGACCTCGCCCTCCTGCGGCTTCTCCTTCGCGGTGTCGGGGATCACGAGACCCGACGCGGTGGTCGTCTCTGCCTCGACCTGCTTGATCACGATGCGATCCTCGAGCGGCTTGATGGAGACCGACACGGTAGACCTCTTTCTTGTACGGTGTACTTCAAGACATGGGTTAGCACTCTCCTACCGAGTGTGCTAAGTCGAGTCTAGGACCCCCGCTGGCACTCCTGCAAGGCGAGTGCCAAATGTGAATCCGGGTTTCGTATCAGAGCAGGACGGTGAGCGGATGCTTCGCGAAGAGCTCGTCGAACTGTTGAGCCCGCAGGGCCTCGCGCTGCTCGACTCCCTTCCGCCGTACGAGTCGCAGCGCGACGTCGTGAAGCTCGTCGCGTCGCTGCGCGGGCAGGGGCATCCGCCCGCGCTGGTCGCCGCGGTGCTGACGCAGGCGAAGCTGCGCGCGAAAGCGGGCGGCTCCGGCAAGTTCGGCGAGTTCGCCGAGCGGATGCTGTTCACCGAGGCCGGCCTCGAGCAGGCCACCCGGCTGTCGGTCGCGGCGCGACACGCGGCGAGGTACCGCGGGGCAGGCATCCGTCACGTCGCCGATCTCGGGTGCGGAATCGGCGGCGACGCGATGGCGCTCGCCGCGCTCGGCCTCAACGTGACCGCGGTCGACCGCGACGAGGTGACGGCCGCGATCGCGAGCTACAACCTGGCGCCGTTCCCCGACACCGTGGTCGAGCAGGGCGTCGCCGAGTCCTTCGACATCTCGCGCGCCGAGGCGCTGTGGCTCGACCCCGCCCGGCGCACGGCCGGCCACAGCGACACCCGTCGGCTCACCGATTCCGACGACTGGTCGCCGTCGCTCGACTGGGTGTTCAACGCAGCGAGCCGGATGCCTGTCGGGGTCAAGCTCGGCCCGGGGTTCGACCGCGACCTGATCCCCGGGTCCGCCGAGGCGCAGTGGGTGTCGTTCGGCGGCCAGGTCGTCGAGCTGGTGCTCTGGTTCGGCGCGCTCGGCCGCCCCGGAATCACCCGGGCGGCGCTGGTGCTCGACGCCGACGGCGCGCACGAGCTGACCGCCGCGGAGGACAGCGCGGATGCGCCCGTGGGCGAACTCGGCGAGTACCTCTATGAGCCTGACGGCGCCGTCATCCGCGCCCGCCTCATCGGCGACCTCGCCCGCTTCCTCGACGGGCGCATGCTGAGCGACGGCATCGCGTATGTCACGGCGGATGCCGCCCGCGAGACGCCCTTCGCCCAGGGCTTCCGCGTCGTCGAGCGGCTGCCGTACCACGAGAAGGAGCTCAAGGCCGAGCTGTGGAAGCGCGGCATCGGCACGCTCGAGATCAAGAAGCGCGGCGTCGACGTGGACCCCGCGAAGCTGCGCACGCGGCTGGCGCTGAAAGGCAAGGCATCCGCCGCCCTCATCTTGACGCGCGTCGCGGGCCGCCACACGGCCCTGCTCGCCGAGCGGATCTAGGCGCTAGTACGTGTAGCTGTTCCCGTGCGTCGACGCGGCCACCGCGGCGATGATGATGAGGATCAGCCCCAGGATGGCGAGCACGAGCGAGATGATGCCGATCCAGATGCCTGCAAGCGCGAAGCCGCGGCCCTTCTCGCCGGTGCGCTTGATCTGGTTCAGGCCGATGAAGCCCAGCACGATGCCGCCGATCTGCCCGAGGAACGGGATCACGAACAGGCCCGCGAGCGAGGCGACGAACGAGATTATCGCGAGCACGTTCGTGCGCTGGCCGTAGCCGCCAGGGGGGCCGTACTGCGCGTACGGCTGGCCGGGCGCGCCACCATAGGGCGGCTGCGGGGGCTGCGGCGGGCCGTAGCCCGGGCCGGGCGGCGGCACCGGTGCTCCCGTCGCGGCCGGGCCGTAGTGCGACGTCGTGTTCTGCGGGTTCGAGGTCTGCGGCGCGCCGTACTGCGGGCCGTCGTATTGCGGCGCCGCGTAGCGCGGGTCGGGCGGGGCGCCCTGATCGGATGCCGGCGCCGGCGGCGCCATGGGAGGAGTCGACCCCTGCTCGCCCGGCGTGTACGAGCCGGGAACGGGGCCGGCCGCGGCGGCGGGCGGTGCAGGCGGGGGCGGCGCAGACGGCTGCTCGTAGCTCGGCGGCGTCGGCGGCGCGGGCGGCGCCGGCGGCGTGAACGACGGGGCCGACGGTGCGGACGGCGGCTCGGGCGCACTCGGCGTCGAGGGCGCCACCGGCGGCTCGGGCGGTGCGACCGAGGGCGACTCGGGCTCGAACGGCCCGGGCTGCGTGAACGGCTCGGGCTCGGTCGGCGCCGGCGGCTCGGAGGGCAGCAGCGGCTGGTCGGGCTCTGAGGGCACCGTGGGCTCATCCGGTTCGGACGGAACCGTGGGCTCGTCGGGCTCGGCGGGAACCGAGGGCTCCTGCGGCTCGACCGGAACGTGCGGCTCGTCAGGCGTGCGGGGAGGGTTCTGCGGGTCAGACATGACACTCCTTCAGCGCGGGCTGAATGCCCGCTGTCCGCCCCATCGTTCCAGCGCCCTCTGGGGCTGTCAACGCACCTGGATCTCGGTGACGGGAAGCGTCGAATCGGCCCCGAAGTCGAGGCTCGACGGCTCGTGGCCGGCCATGATCAGCTGCGCGGCGAGCGCCGCGATCATCGCGCCGTTGTCGGTGCAGAGCGACAGCGCCGGGATGCGCAAGGCGATGCCCGCTGCGGCGCAGCGCTCGGCGGCGACCTCGCGCAGTCGGGCATTCGCGACCACTCCGCCGCCGAGCAGCAGGCGGGGAACGCCGCGGTCGAGACAGGCGTTCACGGCCTTCGTGACGAGAACGTCGACGACGGCTTCGCGGAAGCTCGCGGCCACGTCGGCGACGGGCACCTCTTCGCCGGCATCCGTCTTCTGCTCCACCCAGCGCGCGACAGCCGTCTTCAGCCCCGAGAACGAGAAGTCGTAGCGGTGCTTGGCCAGGTCCTTCGGCAGGCTGAGCCCGCGCGGGAAGCGAATGGCCGTCGGGTCGCCGGTCGAGGCGGCGCGATCGATCTGGGGGCCGCCGGGGTACGGCAGGCCGAGGATGCGCGCGACCTTGTCGAACGCCTCGCCCGCCGCGTCGTCGATGGTCTCGCCGAGCAGCTCGACGTCGCTCGTCAGGTCGCGCACGTGCAGCAGGCTGGTGTGGCCGCCGCTGACGAGCAGCGCGATGGTCGGCAGCTCGACGGGGTGGCCCGGGCCGCCGCTCGCGTCCAGCACGTCCGCGCCGACGTGGCCGACCAGGTGGTTCACGGCGTAGAGGGGCTTGTCGAGCGCGACCGCGAACGCCTTCGCGGCACCGACGCCGACCATCAGCGCTCCGGCGAGTCCCGGCCCGCTGGTCACGGCGATCGCGTCGAGCTCATCGGGGCGCACGGATGCCTCGGCCAGCGCCGCTTCGAGGGCGGGACCCATCGCCTCGAGGTGCGCACGGGCGGCCACCTCGGGCACGACCCCGCCGTAGCGCGCGTGCTCCTCCATGCTGCTGGCGATCGTGTTGCTCAGCAGTCGAGTGCCGCGCACGATGCCGATTCCGGTCTCGTCGCAGCTCGTCTCGATGCCGAGCACGAGCGGTTCGTCGCGGTTCATATGGCTGCCTTCATCACGAGCGCGTCGACATTGTCGGGCTGGTAGTAGCCCTTCCGCACCCCGATCTGCTCGTACCCGAACGAGCGGTAGAGAGACTGCGCCACGGGGTTGTCCACGCGCACGTCCAGGAACATGTCGCGCACGCCGCGGCGCTGCGCTTCGAGGTGCAGCAGGCGAATGAGCTCGCGGCCCAGCCCATAGCCGCGCGCCGCCTCTGCGAGCCCGATCGTCTGCACGTCGCCGTCGGTGGCGCCCGGCAGCGACAGCAGCCCCGCATAGCCGAGCAGCTCGGCAGGGGCATCCGCCCGCGTCACGACGAGATAGAAGGTGTGCTCGCTCTCGAGCTCTGAACGCCACAGCGATTCCGGCCACGCGTCGTTCTCGAAGATGACCCGCTCGAGGGCGACGACTTGGTCGAGGTCGTCGATCGTCGCGCGCCGCAGCGCGAAGCTCTCGGCGTCGGTCACCCGGTCACCCGCTTCGGGCCGGCCGACGGGGTGACGTCGGGTGAGCGCAGATAGAGGGCCTCGCCGCTCGCGAAGGGGCGCTGGTGCTTCCAGGTGTGCTCGGCGAGCAGGCCGAGGGCCGCGGCAGAGACGGATGCCGCGTCGAGGCGCACCGCATCGGAGTGCGGCAGCTCGTCGGGCTTCGCGAGCTGCGGGCCGTCGGCGCGCACGGGCAGCCCGACCTCGTCGGCGCGCTCGTAGAACGACCAGTAGAGCTCGCGGCGGCGGGCATCCGTCACGACGAGAAGTGGGCCGTCATGGCCCTCGCGATACGCGTCGAACGCGATGGCGTCGTGGCTCACGAGGTTCACGACGGGCTTGCCCGCGGCGAGCGCGAACGCGCGCGCGGCGACGATGCCGACGCGCAGGCCGGTGAACGGGCCGGGGCCCATGCCCGCGGCGACGGCGCTCAGCTCGGCCGGCGAGATCTTCGCCTCGGCGAGCGCGTCGGCGATCAGGCGCCCGATGCGCTCGGCGTGGCCGCGCGTTCCCGGGTCGGATGCCTCGGCCAGAACGCCGCGCTCGAAATCGACCACTGCGACCGACGAGCCGGCAGAGGTGTCGATCGCGAGCAGCACCCTTCAAGGTTAGTCGCGGCGTTCACTTGGTCGTGAAGACGACCACCTCGTCGTCGGCCTGGTCGTAGACGAACTGCAGCACCTCGCCGCCCTGGAACGCATCGCGGACTGCCTGCGGAAGGTCGGGCGTGATGCGCAGCTGAGCGATCGCGGGAAATGCGCCGCTCTGACACCCGCTCCACGCGAAGTAGCCGTCGTTGCCGGCCTTGGTGAACTGCGCCGGCGGGAAGACGACGAGGCACGGGTCGTCAGAGGACTGCCCGGAGAAGTCCTCGCCCGCCATCGTGATGGCTCGCAGGCCGCCGAGCGCGGCGTAGGCGTGAACCTTGGTGACACTGCTCACGTCCTCGCCGGTGATCTCGCTCGGCACTTTGTAATAGGGGTCGCGAGCGAGCCGGGCGATCTGCACCGCGTCGGGCTCGAGCGGGGCGGTCTGCACGCGTCGGATGAAGACGAGCGACACAACGACGATCGCCGCCGCCACCAGCACGGCGACGGCGATCAGGATGCCTGTGCGGCTGACGGGGCGCGGTGGACGCCGCCGGCCCGGGGCTCCGGTGGGCTCTTCCGAAGCGTCCGGGGGTTCTTCCGCCGCGGCCTCGGGCTCGACCTCTTCCGTGACTGTGGGCGCGGGTCGGGGCCCCGACGCGGCGGGCGCCGACCAAGCATCCCTCGTCAGGTCATCGTCGCCCCCGCGCGCGGCCGCATGCTTCGCCTCGAGTTCGCGCAGCCGAATCATCGCGCGCGCGTCGAGGTGGATGTCTGCCTGCGGGCCGTAGGCGCGCGCCTGCAGCACACGTAGCTCGTCGTCATCGACCTGCGTCACAGCATGGATCCTGCCACCGGCGACCGGCGGGCATGACGACTAGCGTGAAGCCATGGCGACGATCGACCTCAACTGCGACCTCGGCGAAGGTTTCGGCGCGTGGTCGATGGGCGACGATGCGGCCCTGCTCGACGTCGTCACGAGCGCGAACGTCGCCTGCGGCTTTCACGCCGGAGACCCGCAGATCATGCTGGCCACGTGCCGACTCGCCGCCGAGAAGGGTGTCGCGATCGGTGCGCACGTCGCCTACCCCGACCTGCGCGGCTTCGGGCGACGGCCGGTGCCGACGACGCCGGACGAGCTCTTCGCCGATGTCGTCTACCAACTGGGGGCGCTGAGCGCCGCCGCGAGCGCGGCTGGCACCCGCGTTCGCTACGTGAAGCCGCACGGCGCGCTCTACAACGTCGCGGTGCGCGATGCGGCGCAGGCCGATGCGGTCGCCGCGGCCGTCGCTGCCGTCGACCCGGGCCTCGCGGTGCTGGCTCTGCCGGGCTCCGAGCTGCTGCGCGCGGCATCCGATCACGGCCTCGCGCCCATCTCTGAGACGTATGCCGACCGCGCGTTCCAGCCCGACGGCACGCTCGTGCCGCGCGCACACGCCGGCAGCGTGCTGCACGACCCGGCCGAGATCGCGGCGCGGGTCGTGCGCATCGTCACCGAGGGTCGCGTGACCGCGATCGACGGCTCGGAGATCGCCGTCGAGGCACGCTCGGTGTGCGTGCACGGCGACACCCCGGGCGCCGTCGAGATCGCCGCGGGCGTGCGAGCTGAGCTGGTCTCGGCGGGCGTCGAGCTCAGGGCGTTCGCGTGAGCGAGCTCCGCTTCCTGCGCGCGGGCGAGCACGACGTGCTGGTCGAGTGCGCGTCGCTGGCGGACGCCGTCGGCCTGCGCGCGGCTCTCGAGCGCGCCCCGATTGCGGGCGTGACGGATGCCGCGAGCGGCGCCCGCACCGTCATGCTGCACTTCGACCCGGCGGCGGTCACGCGCGAGGCCGTCGTGGCGGCGGTCGCGGCGGTCGCTGGCGACGGCGGCGTGCGCCCGAACGGCACGAACGGGGCCACCGTCGAGATCCCGGTCGTGTACGACGGCGAGGACCTCGCCGACACGGCCGCGCTGCTCGGCCTCTCGGCCGACGAGCTGATCGCCGCACACACGGGGCGCACCTGGGTGTGCGCCTTCGGCGGCTTCGCGCCCGGTTTCGGCTATCTCGTGAGCGACGGCTCGCCGCTCGAGGTGCCGCGCCTCACCACCCCGCGCACGCGCGTCCCCGCCGGCGCCGTCGGGCTCGCAGGCGAGTTCAGCGGCGTCTACCCGCGCGCATCCCCCGGCGGCTGGCGCCTCATCGGCCGCACCGAGCTCGCCATGTGGGATCTCGCGCGCACGCCGCCCGCCCTGCTCACCGCGGGCACGCGCGTGCGTTTCGTGGCGGTCGGCGGATGAGGGCGCTCGAGGTCACCGCGGTCGGGCTGCTCGCGACCGTGCAGGACGAGGGGCGGCACGGATTCCTCGACCAGGGCGTCGGCACGGCGGGCGCCGCCGACCGAGCCTCTGCCGCGCTCGCGACGCGGCTGGTCGCCAATGCGCCGGGTGCCGCCGTGATCGAGGCACTCTTCGGTGGCCTCGGCGTGCGGGCCCACGGCGCGGTCGAGGTGGTCGTCACCGGCGCCTATTGCCCGATCGCCGTCGTCACCGCCTCGGGGCGCACGCACCACCCCGCGATGTACGAGCTGATCGACTTGGGCGACGGTGACGAACTGCGACTCGGCGCACCGAGCGCAGGGCTGCGCGCCTACCTCGCGGTGCGCGGCGGCGTCGACGTGCCCCCGGTGCTCGGAAGCCGGTCATTCGACACGCTTGCAGGAATCGGCCCCGCGCCGCTCGCACCGGGCGACGTACTGCCCGTCGGCGATGAGACCGCCGGCGACCCGGTGCTCGACGCAGTCGCCCCGCCGTGGGGCGAGTCCGGTGTCTCGCAGGGCGTCGTGCTCGATGCGTGGCTCGGCCCGCGCGACGACTGGTTCACCGGCGACGCGCTGCGACTGCTGCGCACCGGCGTCTTCACGGTGACGCCGGCGTCGGACCGCGTCGGCGTGCGCCTCGAAGGGCCCGCGCCGCTCGAACGAGCGAACACGAGCGAGCTGCCGAGCGAGCCCATGGCGCTCGGCTCCCTGCAGGTGCCGGCGTCGGGGCATCCGATCATCTTCCTGGCCGACCACCCGGTCACCGGCGGCTACCCGGTGATCGCGGTGCTCACCGACGCCTCCATCGACCGCGCCGCGCAGCTGACCCCGGGTCAGCTGGTGCGCTTCCGCGTGCGCTGACGCGAACAGCGTCGACGCCCTACGTCGACCTTCAGTCGGCGAACCGAGCGGCCAGCTCGCGGATGCGTTGCTGCCTGTGCTCCGGACGCATGCGCCCTGCACCTTCGAGCAGGCTGATGCCGTGCAAGGCGCCCCAGAACACCTCGGTCGTCGAGCCGTCTGCGCCGTCACCGAGCGCGCGGGTGAGCGCGTCGAACCCGGCGCGCAGCTCGGCCTCGCTGTCATCGCTCGCGAACCGCGCGTCGATCGGCAGCACGAACATCGCCTCGTACAGCGAGGGGTGCGCCGCGGCGAAGTCGAGATAGGCGGTCGCCACCGCCTCGACCGCGCGCCGCCCGCTCTTTCGGTCCACCGCCTTGTTGAAGAGCGCGGTCAGCTCGGCGAAGCCCTCGAGTGCCACCGCGCGCATGATCTCGGCCTTCCCGCCCGGAAAGTGGCCGTAGAGCACGGGCTGCGTGTAGCCGATCGCATCGGCGAGGTGACGGGTCGTGACGGCCTCCCACCCCGCGGCGTCGGCGCGTGCGCGCGCGGCGTCGAGGATCTGCCGGCGCCGCTCGGCGTTGCGCGCCTGCCTGGCATCGTTGCCTGCCATCGGACTCCTCCCTTGCGGTAGCGACCTCACGCGGATATCTTAGCATCGCTAGGATTTCTAGCACCGCTAGGTATGGAGACAGTCCGCATGCTCACCGCACTCGCCGTCGCCACCGCGACCGTCGTCGGCCTCATGGTCGGCGTCGAGTTCGCCGTCGCGTTCGTCCTGAACCCGATCCTTTTCCGCCTGCCGGTCGGACCATCGCTCGACGCGCAGGCCGACGGCGCGCGCGTGCTCGGCCGGGCCATGCCCGTCTGGTACATCGCCTCGCTCGTCCTGACCGTCACGCTCGCGGTCTTCACCTGGGGCAGCGCGTCAGCACGGGCATCCGTCATCGCCGCCGTGCTCTTCGTCATCAGTGTCGTGCTGTCGCTCGCCCTGCTCGTGCCGATCAACAGCCGCGCCCAGCGCTGGAGCGCCGACGACCACCCGGCCGACTGGCGCGAGCAGGCGCAGCGCTGGAACAGACTGCACTACCTGCGGGTTGTGCTCATCGTCGTCGGATTCGTGTTCGTCCTCGTCGCGGTCGCGGGAAGCTGAGGTCGCCCCCACGGCGCCTCAGCCGCGCAGCGCCTCGAACGCGTCCCACGCGAAGGTCGCGAGCCAGTGCGACGACATGAACTCATCGGACACCGCGGCCTCGATGCCCGCCGGCAGCAGCCGCGGCGCCGCTCCCTCGAGCAACTCGATCAGCTCGGCGACGCGGCCCTTGTTGCCGAGCCCGAGCTGGCCGCCGACGCCGTTCGAGCGCAGCGTCACCGCCACGCGCGATGCCGCCGCCGACGTCGACAGCCCAAGGCCGAAGAGATGCACCTGCTGCCCGTCGTGCGCATCGAGAACGGATGCCTGCCCCAGCACGCCCGCATCAGAGGACAGCTCCGAGAAGAATCCGATCGCCCACTCGCTGAACTCGTCGGCGCCGAGCGCCGCCGCCATCAGCTCGGCCTCGGCGAAGCCGGGCGAGAGGAAGTCCTGCCCGCTGCGCTCCCACGCGAACGGCCAGCCGGCATCGCGCAGGAACCAGCGCCGCGCGGCATCCGTCACGGCCTGCGCGACGTCGTCGCGACCGAGCGCACGGGCCGCCTGCAGCGCATGCCGCAGCCCGAACGCCGAGTTGCTGTGCACACCGTGCCGCACCGGCTCGGGCGCACGGGCGACCCAGCTGAGCACGTGCTCGAAGATGACGTCGGCGAGCGGCGCGAACCCGGGCGCGAGAGTCGCGACGACGGGCACGCGAGAACCTGAGACGGACGCCGCGAGCGACAGCGCCCACGCCCAGCCGTACGGCCGCTCGTACAGCGGGTGGGCGCGCAGATAGTCGGCTTCGACGGCCAGGTTGTCGGCGCTGAGGTTCGCCGACAGCGACGCGGCCAGACGATCGGCGAGCGGGAACGACACGCCGAACTCGAGCAGCCGCGTCGCGAGCCAGTGCATGTGCACGCTCGAGTGCCAGTCGTACGAGGTGGCGAAGGCCGGGTGCAGCTCGACCGGCAGCGCGCGGTCATCCGGCCCGCTGGTCGTGTGGTGCGCGGCATACGGATACGGCTGGGCGAAGTTGTCGAGCACGACCTGCGCGAAGCGGTCGGCGTGCACTGCGCGCAGCGCTGCGGCGGTCACGTCGTCTCCCATCTGGGCCCGAAGCCCTCGATCGTCACGGTGCGCGGCTCCTCGGGCGCGTCGGCCGGGTCGAATTCCTCACCGGCGCCTTCCGGCCGCGCGATCACGACCTCGAGCCACGACCCGGTCGCCGACTCGGACTCGATCAGCCCGTGCCCCCACTCGGCCACCACGACCGAGTTCTCGTAGTCGATGTCGAGGTCGTCGAGCTCGACGGCGTTGCCGAGGCGGTAGGCGTCCACGTGCACCAGGTCGGGGCCCGCGCCGAGCGCGGGGTGCGTGCGCGCGAGCACGAAGGTCGGCGAGGTGATGGGTCCGCGCACGTTGAGCGCCTCGCCGATCCCGCGCGTGAGCGTCGTCTTCCCCGCCCCGAGCGGACCGGTCAGCACGACCAGGTCGCCCGCGCGCAGCTGCGCCCCCAGCTCGCGCCCCAGCGCTTCCATCTCGTCGGTGCCGGCGACGGTGCGTGTTTCAGTCATCGGCGAGGTCCCCCACATACCGCCGCTTCGTGCGGCCGCCGACGCGCGTCACGATCTCCCAGTTGATGGTGTCGGATGCCTCGGCCCAGTCCTCCGCCGTCGGGAATCCCTGGCGCCCGTCACCGAACAGCACCACGGGGTCACCGACCGCCGCCGGTACGTCGCCCACGTCGACCACGAACTGGTCCATCGCCACGCGCCCCGCAATGCGGTGCACGCCGCCGGCCGCCCAGACAGGCCCGCGGCCGGAGGCCGCGCGCGCGATTCCGTCGCCGTAGCCGAACGGCACGAGCGCGAGCGTCGTCTCGCGCTCGGTCGTGTAGGTGTAGTCGTACGACACCGACGTCCCCGCCGGCACGCGCTTCACGTTCGCGAGCCGTCCCCGCAGCGTCATCGCGGGCCGAAGTCCGAGCTCGCGTGCGCGCGCGACCTCCTGCGTGGGCGCGAGCCCGTAGATCGCGAGGCCGATGCGCACGCAGTTGTAGCGCGCATCGGGCTGGCGAAGCGCCGCAGCGGATGCCGCCGCGTGCACGAGCCCCGGCGCGAGGCCGGCCTCGCGCGCCGCAGCCACGCCCTCGTCGAACAGGTCGAGGCAGTCGACGTCGTCCTGCAGCGTCGCGTTCGACAGGTGGGTGAAGACGCCGTCGACACGCACCTGCGCGGTCTGCTCGAACGCCGCGGCGAGTTCGAACGCCTCGCGCCAGTCCGCCCGCGGCAGGCCGTTGCGCGACAGCCCGGTGTCGAGTTTGAACTGAACGGATGCCTGCACCGGGCCGCGCACGGCCGCATCGGCCACCGCGCGCAGCTGCGGCAGGGTCGAGACGCCGATCGACACCTCGGCGGAAATCGCCTCGTCGAAGGTCTCGCCCGGGTCGTGCAGCCACGCCACGATGGGCGCGTCGATGCCCGCCGCCCGCAGCTCGAGCGCCTCCTCGATGGCCGCGACGCCGAGCCAGTCGGCTCCTCCGGCGAGCGCAGCGCGCGCGGTCTGCACCGCGCCGTGGCCGTAGCCGTTCGCCTTCACGACCGCGATGAAGTGCTCGGTGCCGGTGAGTTCACGCAGCACCCGCACGTTGGACGTGATCGCGTCGAGGTCGATGAGCGCCTCGCGGAAGCCGGCCTCTTCCAGGTCGCGCGGGTCAGACATCCGATACTCCCGAGTCGCCCGCGTTCGCGGCCGCAGCGGCGTCGCCCCTCGATGCCGGTGTGGCCCCCACCACAGCACCGCCCACCGGGCCATCGCCCTCCGCGACCACGAACGCGGCTGCCACGCCGCCGTCGTGCGTGAGCGACAGGTGCAGGCGCGCCACGCCGTGCGACGCGACCACCTCGGCCACGCCGCCGTGCAGGCGGAACCCGGGGTCGCCGTGCTCGTCGGGAACGACCTCGATGTCGCTCCACACGATGCCGTCCGAGCGGCCGAGCGCCTTGATCAGCGCCTCTTTCGCGGCGAAGCGCGCGGCCAGCGAGTGCACCGGAAGGCCGCGTTCGCTCTCGGCGAACAGCCTCTCGACGAGGCGCGGGGTGGCCTCGAGCTTCTGCGCGAAGCGCTCGAGCCCGACGACGTCCACGCCGATTCCGGTGATCATCGTGCCGCCGCTGCGCCCGCTATTCGACCGTGACGGACTTGGCCAGGTTGCGCGGCTGGTCGACGTCGAGGCCCTTGGCTGCGGCGAGTTCCATCGCGAAGATCTGCAGCGGAACGACCGCGATCAGCGGCTCGAAGAACTTGCCCGCGAGCGGCAGAGCGATGACCTCGTCGGCGAACGGCAGCACGGCGGCATCCGCCTGCTCCGCGATCGCGATCACGCGGGCGCCGCGGGCGCGGATCTCCTGGATGTTCGAGATCACCTTGCGGTGCATCTCTTCAGAGTGACGCGGGCTCGGCACGACCACGAACACGGGAAGGCCGGGCTCGATCAGCGCGATCGGGCCGTGCTTCAGCTCGCCGGCGGCGAAGCCCTCCGCGTGGATGTACGCGAGCTCCTTGAGCTTGAGCGCACCCTCGAGCGCGATCGGGTAGCCCACGTGGCGGCCGAGGAACAGCACCGCGGAGGTGCCGCCCATCCAGTGCGCGAGCTCCTTGATGCGGTCGTGCTCGCCGATCGCGAACTGGATCTTCTCAGGCACGGCGGCGAGCTCGTCGATCAGGGCGCGGCGGTCGGCCTCGCTCAGCGTGCCCTTGGCTCGGGCGAGCTGCAGGCCGAGCAGGTAGAGGGCCGTGATCTGCGCGACGAACGCCTTGGTCGACGCGACCGCGACCTCAGGGCCGGCGTGCGTGTACAGCGCGGCGTCCGACTCGCGCGGAATCGTGGCGCCCTGCGTGTTGCAGATCGAGATCGTGCGCGCGCCGAGCTCACGGGCGTACTTGACGGCCATCAGCGTGTCCATCGTCTCGCCCGACTGGCTGATCGAGACGACGAGCGTGTTCGGCCCGACGATCGGGTCGCGGTAGCGGAACTCGTGGGCGAGCTGCACGTCGACCGGTACCCGCGCCCACGCCTCGATGGCATAGGTGCCGACCTGGCCTGCGTACGATGCGGTTCCCGCGGCGACCACGATGATGCGGTCGATGTCGCGCAGCACCTCGTCGCCGAGCGCCTCGAGCTCGGGAACCAGCACGTCGCCGTCCTGGATGCGCTCACGCAGGGTGTTCGCGACCGCGTCGGGCTCTTCGGTGATCTCCTTCAGCATGAAGCTCGACCAGCCGCCCTTGTCGGCGGCCGACGCGTCCCACTGCACCTCGAACGGCTCGAACGGCACCGGGTTCCCGGCGAAGTCGGTCACCGTCACCTCGTCGGGCGTGATGACGACCATCTCGTCCTGGCCGATCGCGACGGCGCGGCGGGTGAACTCGATGAAGGCGGCGACGTCGCTGCCGAGGAAGTTCTCACCCTCGCCGAGGCCGATCACGAGCGGCGAGTTGCGGCGCGCGGCGACCACGACACCCGGCTCGTCCTCGTGGACGGCGAGCAGCGTGAAGGCGCCGTGCAGGCGCCCGAGGACGTTGCGGAAGGCTGTGCGCAGGTCGCGGGTGCGGGCGTATTCCACGCCGAGCAGCTTCGCGGCGACCTCGGTGTCGGTCTCGGAGTCGAACACGACGCCCTCGGCGAGCAGTTCGGTCTTCAGATCGTGGAAGTTCTCGATGATGCCGTTGTGGATGAGGGCGAGCTTGCCGTCGTCGCCCAGGTGCGGGTGGGCGTTCTGGTCGGTGGGTCCGCCGTGGGTCGCCCAGCGGGTATGGCCGATGCCGGTCGTTCCGGGTGCGAGCGGGTGCTCACCGAGCTCACCCTGCAGGGCGCTCAGCTTTCCGGCCTTCTTCGCGGTGTGCAGCCCGCCGTCTTCGCCGATGACCGCGACGCCCGCCGAGTCATACCCGCGGTACTCGAGGCGCTTCAGTCCACCGAGCAGCACGCCGACCGAGTCGCGCGTGCCAACGTATCCGACGATTCCACACATGGGGGCAAGTCTAGGAGAGCGCGGCTGAGCGACCGCACGCCTCGGGGTGGCGCCCCGCAGGCATCCCTCGCCGCCCTTAAACTTGTGCACCATGACTGACAACGGCGCCACGGGTGCTCTGACGCCGTTCGTCGAACTCGACCGCGCCGACTGGTCAGAGCTCGCGCGCAGCACGCCGCAGCCCCTGTCCGAGACCGAGATCGTGCAGCTGCGCGGCCTCGGCGACGTGCTCGACATGCGCGAGGTCGCAGAGGTATACCTGCCGCTGTCGCGCCTGCTGAACCTCTATGCAGCCGGAACCCAGCACCTGCACCGCGCGACCAGCGACTTCCTCGGCGAGCGCGCCGCGCGCACGCCGTTCGTGATCGGCGTCGCAGGGTCGGTGGCGGTCGGCAAATCGACGGTCTCGCGCCTGCTGCGCGAGCTGCTCAGCCGCTGGGACAACACGCCCCGCGTCGAGCTGATCACGACCGACGGGTTCCTCTACCCCAACGCCGAGCTCGAGCGGCGCGGCCTCATGGGCCGCAAGGGGTTCCCGGAGTCCTACGATCGCCGCGCGCTGATGCGCTTCGTCACCGACGTGAAGTCTGGCGTGCCCGAAGTGCGCGCGCCGTTCTACTCGCACCTGAGCTACGACATCATCCCGGATGCCCAGGTGATCGTGCGCCAGCCCGACATCCTCATCGTCGAGGGCCTGAACGTGCTGCAGTCCCCCGCGGCAGGCAGCCTCGCCATCAGCGACCTGTTCGACTTCTCGGTCTACGTCGACGCTGCGACCAGCTCCATCGAGCACTGGTACGTCGAGCGCTTCCTGAAGCTGCAGCAGGGCGCGTTCGCGAACCCCCAGTCGTACTTCCACCGCTTCGCAGGGCTGAGCCGCGACGAGGCCGTCGCCGTCGCGCACGAGATCTGGAAGTCGATCAACGAACCGAACCTCATCCAGAACGTGCGCCCGACCCGCAGCCGGGCCAAGCTCGTGCTGCGCAAGAGCCCCGAGCACAAGGTGTCCTCGGTTCTGCTTCGCAAGCTGTAGTGCAAAGGTAGAGCCGTGACCGATCTGAGCCCGCTCAGCGAGCGCGTCGAGGCGCCGCACCGGCTCGCCCTGCCGATCCACCCCGACGTGGCGGTGTGGCGACCGCTGACGCTCGCCGATGTCGACGCGGTCACCGAGCTGCAGCAGGCGGCCGACAAGGTCGACCATCCCAGCTGGACGACGCCCCGCGAGGACATCGATGAGGACCTGTCGCGCAGTTTCGTGGACCTTGCGCGCGATTCCCTGGCCGGGTTCGATGATGACGGGCGGATGCTCGCCTGGGGCCTCAACGTCAGCCCGCCGCACCCCGAGACGCTGGTCAGGGTGCTGCTGCACGGCACGACTCATCCCGACGCACGCGGCGCGGGCATCGGCCGGCAGCTGTTGCAGTGGCAGCGCGGGCGGGCACAGCAGATGCTCGCGGGCTCAGACCTGCCGCTGCCCGGATCGATCATGCAGTACCTCTCGGCAGACAACCTGCCCGGCATCCGGCTCGCCGAGCTGCTCGGCTTCCACGCCGGGCGGTACTTCGCCACGCTCACCCGCGACCTCGCAGAGCCCCTTCCCGAGGTCGCCGACCCCGAGGGCCTCACGATCGTGCCATGGCGCGACGAGCTCTCGTCGGCCGTGCGCGATGCGAAGAACGAGGCGTTCCGCGACCACTGGGGCAGCCAGCCGACCTCTGCAGAGGCATGGCAGAACGTCGCGGGTGGCGAGTTCTTCCGCCCCGACTTGTCGTTCCTTGCACTCGCAGAGGATGGGGAGTCGGTCGCCGGACTCGTCATCACCAGCGTGCTCGAGCACGACTGGCCACACCAGGGCTACACCAGCTCATACGTCGAGCTCGTCGGGGTGCGTCGCGCCTGGCGCGGGCGCAGCATCGCCCCCGCCCTGCTCGCACGCACTCTGGCGGCGAGCAAGGCCGCGGGGCTCGAGCGCGTCGTGCTCGACGTCGACACGGAGAACCCGACGGGCGCTGTCGGCATCTACACCGGGCTCGGCTTCACCCCTGACGAGAACCGCCAGGTCGCCATGCTGCTCGCGTACTGAGCCGCCGGTCGACTCGGCGAACGCTCCTGCGCTGGTCGACTCGGCGGAGCCGAATGGAGACCGGAACCTAGACCGCCAGCTCGCTCTTCACGACGTCCGCGAGCCGCTGCGCGTACGCCAGCGCGGTCTCGTCATCGGCGGCCTCGACCATGACGCGGATCATCGGCTCAGTGCCGCTCGGGCGCAGCACGACGCGACCGGTCTCGCCGAGCTCCTCCTCGACGGCGGCGACGGCGGCAGCGATGACCTCGTTGCCCTTCAGCCGATCGCGGTCGACACCACGCACGTTCACGAGCTCCTGCGGGAACACCGTCATGACGGAGGCCAACTCGGCGAGCGTCTTGCCCGTGCGCGCCATCTCAGACAGCAGCGTGAGGCCCGTCAGCGCGCCGTCACCGGTCGTGGCGAAGTCCGAGAGGATGACGTGGCCGGACTGCTCGCCGCCCACCGAGTACCCCTTGGCGTTGATCTCTTCCAGCACGTAGCGGTCGCCGACGGCGGTGGTGACGACCTCGATGCCGTGCGCCGCCATGCAGCGGTGCAGGCCGAGATTGCTCATCACGGTCGCGACGAGGGTGTTCTTCGCGAGCTTGCCGCGGTCCTTCAGCGACAGTGCCAGGATCGCCATGATCTGGTCGCCCGAGACCTCGTTGCCGTTGGCATCGACAGCCAGGCAGCGGTCGGCGTCGCCGTCGTGGGCGATACCGACGTCGGCGCCCGCCTCGAGCACGGCGCGCTTCAGATTGTCGATGTGCGTCGAGCCGACGCCGTCGTTGATGTTCAGGCCGTCGGGGTCGGCGCCGATGAGGGTCACCTTGGCGCCGGCGAGCGTGAATGCCTCGGGCGAGGTGCCTGCTGCGGCGCCGTTGGCCGTGTCGAGCACGACGTGGATGCCGTCGAGGCGGTGCGGCAGCGACTCGATGAGGTGCACGACATAGCGGTCCTCAGCGTCGGCGAACCGGCGGATGCGGCCGACGTCGCCGCCGGTCGGGGTCCACTTCGGCTGCGTGAGCGCCGCCTCGATGCGGTCTTCGACCACGTCGGGCAGCTTGGTGCCGCCGCGCGCGAAGATCTTGATGCCGTTGTCGGGCGCGGGGTTGTGCGACGCCGAGATCATCACGCCGAAGTCGGCGCCGATGTCGGCGATGAGGAAGGCCGCCGCGGGGGTCGGGATCACGCCGGCGTCGAGAACGTCGACGCCGGAGGAGGCCAACCCGGCCGCGACGGCCGAGACGAGGAATTCGCCGGAGATGCGGGGGTCGCGTGCGACCACCGCAGTGGGGCGCTTACCTGCAGAGCGCCGGGCATCGGCCTCACGGCCGGTGCCCAGCACGATCGCCGCCGCCTGAGCGACTCTCAGGGCCAGTTCGGCCGTGAGCACTTCACCGTTCGCGAGACCGCGAACGCCGTCTGTTCCGAAGAGGCGGGGCATTGCAGAGCGCCTACGGTTCCCGGGCGCTTAGCGCTTCGAGAACTGCGAGGCCTTGCGGGCCTTCTTGAGACCGGCCTTCTTGCGCTCGGTGACGCGGGCGTCACGAGTGAGGAAGCCGGCCTTCTTCAGCGCAGCGCGGTTGTTCTCGCGGTCGATCTCGTTGAGCGCGCGAGCGATGGCGAGACGCAGGGCGCCTGCCTGGCCCGAGGGGCCGCCGCCGGTGATGCGGGCGACGACGTCGTACGAGCCGACGAGGTCGAGCACCTTGAACGGGTCGGTGATCAGCTGCTGGTGCAGCTTGTTGGGGAAGTAGTCCGCGAACTCGCGGCCGTTCACCGTGATGGTGCCGGCGCCGGGGATGAGGCGCACGCGGGCGATGGCCTCCTTGCGGCGGCCGACAGCAGCACCGGGGACGCTCAGCACGGGACGGGGGGTCGCGGCGGCCTCGGGGGCCGCGCTCTCGGTCGTGAAGCTCTCGGGAGCCTCGTCGATCTGGTCAGCGATCTTTGCCACTTGATTCAGTCCTTAAAGTCTTTGTTCCGGCGCTTACTGGGCGACCTGCGGGAAGGTGTACGGCTTGGGCTGCTGGGCCGCGTGCGGGTGGACGTCACCCGTGTAGACCTTGAGCTTGCCCAGCTGCTGACGGCCGAGCGAGTTCTTCGGCAGCATGCCGCGGATCGCCTTCTCGACGGCGCGGACCGGGTTCTTCTCAAGCAGCTCGGCGTAGCCGACGGCCTTCAGGCCGCCCGGGTAGCCGGAGTGGCGGTACGCCTTCTTCTGCAGGGCCTTCTGGCCGGTGAGCGCGACCTTGTCTGCGTTGATGATGATGACGAAGTCGCCCGTGTCGATGTGCGGGGCGAACGTCGGCTTGTTCTTGCCGCGGAGGATGGCGGCGGCGTGGCTGGCCAGACGGCCGAGAACCACATCGGTGGCGTCGATGACGACCCAGTCGCGCTGGATCTCGCCGGCCTTGGGGGTATAGGTGCGCGTCACAGTAGTAACTGCTTTCTGTCGGAGTTGGATGGTCGTGAATCCCGCTCCCTTAGGCGGTTGCACCCGGATCGGATGGAACAGCACAGGTGGAGGGCTCAACTTCGGGTGCGTGCGCAGGCACACGGCACCAAAGATCAATTCTACGTGAGGCCGGGGATGCTGGCAAACCGGCCGCCCCCTCTGAGCGGGGCGGCCACCACCCGCGCGGCCCCGAGTGTTAACTTCCCGGCCACCGGAGAGGTCGACTTCCGTTCACCAAGGGCGACCGGCCCCGATCTAGCTTGACGACATGCACCGCCCCGAGAGCGGACGCGTCTCAGGACGCGGCCAGACCGTCGTCGCCGTGATTCCCGCCAGGGCCGGCTCTCGCGGCATCCCCGACAAGAACGTGCAGCCGGTCGGCGGCGTCCCGCTCATCGCCCGCGCGGTCGCCTCTGCACGTGCCGCTGAACTGATCGACGTCGTCGCGGTCTCGACCGACGGAGCAGCCATCGCCGCCGCCGCACGCGATGCCGGGGCAGAGATCATCGACCGGCCGGCGCAGCTCGCGAGCGACACGGCGACGAGCGAAGCCGCTCTGCTGCACGCCCTCGACGAGCTCGACGCCCGCGGCATCCGCGCCGATGTCCTCGTCTTCATCCAGGCGACGAGCCCCTTCATCGCACCCGAAGACCTCGACTTCGCCATCACGCGCATCCTCGCCGACGAGAGCGACGTCGTGCTCGCGGCCGCAGAGTCGCACGCGTTCCTCTGGCGCATGACGGAAGCGGGCGCAGAGGCCATCAACCACGACGCATCCTTCCGTCCCCGCCGACAGGACCGCGAGCCGCAGTATGTCGAGACGGGCGCGTTCTACGTCATGCGCGTCGACGGATTCCGCAGGGCGCGTTTCCGCTTCTTCGGCCGCATCGGCATCGCCGTGACCGACGAGCGCCACTCCATCGAGATCGACACCCCCGACCAGCTCGCCCTCGCGGACGCGCTGGCCCGCCAGGACCTCGCCGGAATCGGCGCCTCACGCAACCCAGCCCTCAGCACCACGAAAGGCCAATCATGACCGTTCACATCGGCGAGCACGCCATCGGCCCCGACCAGCCCGTCTACGTCATCGGCGAGATCGGCCTGAACCACAACGGCGACGTCGAGATCGCCAAGCAGCTCATCGACGTCGCGGCGGACGCGGGCGCACAGGCCGTCAAGTTCCAGAAGCGCACGCCCGAGATCTCGACCCCCGAGCACATGAAGAACACCCCGCGCTCGACGCCGTGGGGCGACATGACCTACCTCGAATACCGCTACCGGGTCGAGTTCTCGCGCGAGCAGTACATCGAGATCGGCGACCACGCCACGCTGCGCGGCCTCGACTGGTTCGCCTCCCCGTGGGACGTGCCCTCCGTCGACTTCCTCGAGGACCTCAACGTATGCGCCTACAAGGTCGCCTCGGCCTCGGTCACCGACCTCGAGCTGCTCGACGCGATGGCCGCCACCGGCAAGCCGGTGATCCTCTCGACCGGCATGTCGACCCTCGACGAGATCGACGCAGCGGTCGCACGCTTCGACCGCGAGAAGCTCGTGCTGCTGCACGCGACGTCGACCTACCCGCTGCCCGCGAACGAGGCGAACCTGCGCATGATCCACTCGCTCGGCGAGCGCTACCCCGGCATTCCGGTCGGGTACTCGGGCCACGAGCCCGGCCTGCAGATCTCGATCGCAGCCGTCGCCCTCGGCGCCGTCGCCGTCGAGCGCCACATCACACTCGACCGCACGATGTGGGGCTCCGACCACGCCGCGTCGCTCGAGCCACACGGCCTGCAGAACCTGGTGCGCGACATCCGCATCATCGAGCAGGCGATGGGCGACGGCGTGAAGCGCGTCTTCCCCGGCGAAGAGGCGCCCAAGGCCAAGCTGCGTCGGGTCGGCGCGTAAGGGGCGCCAGCGTGCCCCGCAAGATCCTCGGCGTCATCGACTCCGATTCCTACGCGAAGTGGGGCGCGTCGCTGCTGGCGCACCTCGGTGATGAGTGGACGGTCGAGCTGGTCACGGTCGAGTCGCGGCTGGCCGCGAGCGACGCGCAGCTCGCGTTCGCGCTCGCCGGCACGGGCTTCACCACGGATGCCGCACCCTGCGCGTCCCTGGCAGAGATCATCGACAGGCTGAACCGCGACGGGCACGACGCCGTCTTCGTCTCGACGAGCGGCGCCGTGTCGGAAGCGGTCATCACCGAGATCACGCAGCGCGTGCACCCGCGGCCGGTGATCATGACCGGCTTGCCGGGCATCTCGACGCCGCCGAAGTACAAGGGGCTGTTCCGCAGGGCGCAGGCCGACCTCTTCGTCTTGCACAGCCATCGCGAGATCCGCGAGCACAACGAGCTGACGAGACAGCGCGGCGTGCCGCACAACTTCGTGCTCGCGACGCTGCCGTTCCTGGATCAGCACGAGGCGGTGCCCGAGTGGTCCGGCGAGCGCGACAGCATCGTGTTCGCCGCGCAGCCGGGTGTGCCGCACACCCTCGCCGACCGGCGCGCAATCGTCGGGTGGCTCGTGCAGACGGCACTGGCCCACCCCGAGCTGCGCGTCGTGATCAAGGTGCGGGCGCAGGCCGGCGAGCGGCAGACGCATCGCGAGAGGCATCCGTATGTCGACCTCGTTCCGGCGAATGCGCCGGCCAACCTGGTCGTCGAGGGCGGATCGATGCTGTCGCATCTCGCACGTGCCGTCGGCTTCCTCACCGTGAGCTCGACCGCGGCCATCGAGGCGATCGCCGCCGGCGTGCCGTGCCTCGTGCTCAGCGACTTCGGCGTGAGCGGCGAGCTGATCAACACGGTGTTCGTCGGCAGCGGTCTGCTCGGCTCGTCGCGTGAGCTCATCGCCGCGCGGTTCCGCCAGGTGGACCCCGCCTGGCGCGCCGACAACTACTTCCACCCGGCCGAGGACAACGACTGGCAGTCGCAGCTCGAGATAATGGCGGGGCTGCGCGACGCGGGCCTGCTGCCCGAGCGCCCGGCCAAGCGGCGCAGCCGCGGCGGGGCGCTGCGCCGCGCGTGGGATCGCAAGCGCGCCTTCGGCCCGTACGACCGCACCGCGATCGGCTATCTCGCCGCGCTGATCGGCTACCCGGTGCTCACCGCGCGCCGTGCGGCTGCCGCGCTGCGCAAGCCCGCGCCCGCCGCGCCGTACGTCGACGAGACGGGCTCCGGTCAGGGCACCCGCGGCGACGCGGCGGCTACAGCTCCCGTCGCGCGCGGGTAGCCTCGGCCCGCGCCCCGAGCTCGTCGTCGGGCGGGTAGCCGACCTCGGTCAGCGTCAGCCCCTTGGCCGGCATCACCTTGAACGCGCTCGTGCGGGCGCCCACCTCGAGGATCAAAGCGAGATCGGATGCCTCGAGCTTGCCCTCCCCCACGGCGACGCACCCGCCCACGAGCGCCCGCACCATGCTGTGGCAGAACGCGTCGGCCTGCAGCGAGGCGATCAGCACCCCGGCTTCGTCGCGACGCCACCCGAAGTTCTGCAGCGTGCGGATCGTGGTCGCCCCCTCGCGCGGCTTGCAGTACGCCGCGAAGTCGTGCAGGCCGAGCAGGCTCTGCGCGCCGCGGTGCATCGCGTCGGCGTCGAGGGGCGTCGGCCACCACACCGTGCGGTGACGCTGGCCGGGGTCCCTCGTGTCGATGCGGTCGCTGACGCGGTACTCGTAGCGGCGCCAGACCGCCGAGAAGCGCGCGTCGAACCCCTCGGGGGCAACGCAGCCCCGCTTCACCACCACGTCCGTGTTCGAGCCGAGGATGCCGTTCAGCCGGTACGCGAGCGCCGCCCCGGCGTCAGGGGGCGCGCCCTGCGGCAGCCGCACATTGCGCAGCGCGTTGACCTGGTCGTGGTCGAGGTCGAGGTGCACCACCTGGTCGGCCGCGTGCACGCCGGCATCCGTTCGCCCCGCGACGACCAGCGTCGGCGCGGGCGGCGTGCGCCGGAACAGGGTCGCGAGCGCGTCCTCGAGCACGCCCTGAACGGTGCGCAGCCTCGGCTGCCTCGCCCAGCCGCTGAAGCCGGTGCCGTCGTAGGCGACGTCGAGCCGGATACGGATCGGGGTGGCGGCGCTCATCGCCTCAAGCGTATCGACGCCGCTACTCCAGCACGTCCCCGTCGACGTACAGCCACGCGCCGCCGACGCGCTCGAAGCGGCTGCGCTCGTGCAGGGCTCCGCGCTCGGCGCCCTGCCGCCATACCGCGCGGAACTCGACGGTGCCCTTCGAGTCGAACGGGCCGCCGCCGCTCGTCTGCAGCACGTCGAGCCGACGCCACACGAGGTCGGGCTCCGCCTCGATCGAGCGGGGACGGGTCGAGGGATGCCACGTCGAGAGCACATAGTCGGTGTCGCCCACCGCAAAGGCGCAGTAGCGGCTGCGCATCAGCTGCTCGGCCGTCGCGGCCCGGCGCTCACCCGCATGCAGCGGTCCGCAGCACTCCCCGTAGCTCAGCCCGCTTCCGCAAGGGCAGCGGCTTCCGGCATCCGTCACGCCCCCAATTTTCGCCCATGCATGCAGAAACGCCCCGCTTCCCTTGCGGGGCGGGGCGTCTCTGATCAGCCGTGGGCCGAAAGGACTTACTCGGCGTCTGCCTTGGTCTCCTCGGCGTCTGCCTTGGTCTCCTCGGCGGCAGCCTCGGTCTCCTCAGCGGGAGCCTCGGTGGCCTCGGCCTCAGCCGGAGCCTCGGCAGCCTCGGTGTCGGCAGCCTCGGCCTCGGCGACGACGGCCTCTTCAGCGGCGTCATCGGTCGCGACGGCCTCGGGCTCCTCCACCGGCGCGGCGGCGGCAGCGGGCTTCGCCTTCTTCGCCTTCGGGGTGACGGGCTCGAGAACGAGCTCGATCACCGCGAGGGGCGCGTTGTCGCCCTTGCGGAAGCCGGTCTTGATGATGCGGGTGTAGCCACCCTCGCGCTCGGCGACGAGCGGAGCGATCTGCGTGAACAGCTCGTGCACCACCGACTTGTCCTTGATCACGGCGAGCACGCGACGGCGGGCGTGCAGGTCGCCGCGCTTCGCGAAGGTGATCAGGCGCTCAGCGATCGGGCGCAGGCGCTTGGCCTTGGCCTCGGTCGTCTGAATCGACTTGTGGGTGAACAGGCTGGCGGCCAGGTTCGCGAGGAGCAGGCGCTCGTGGGCGGGACCGCCTCCGAGGCGGGGGCCCTTCGTGGGCTTGGGCATGGTGTTTCTCCGTTAGTGAAAGGTTGGTGGTCGAGGGGGCGAGAATTTAGTTCTCGTCCTCGAAGCCGCTGTAGAAGTGGGCGCCGTCGAACCCGGGGACCGAGTCCTTGAGCGACAGGCCCATCTCCGTCAGCTTGTCCTTGACCTCATCCACCGACTTCTGGCCGAAGTTGCGGATGTTCATGAGCTGCGTCTCGGAAAGGGAGACCAGCTCGCTGACGGTGTTGATGCCCTCGCGCTTGAGGCAGTTGTAGGAGCGCACGGAGAGGTCGAGGTCCTCGATGGGCATCGACAGCTCGGAGCTCAGCACCGCGTCGACCGGCGCGGGGCCGATCTCGATGCCCTCAGCCTGGTTGTTCAGCTCGCGGGCGAGGCCGAACAACTCGACCAGCGTGCGGCCGGCCGAGGCGATGGCGTCGCGCGGGCTGATCGCGGGCTTGGTCTCGACGTCGACCACGAGGCGGTCGAAGTCGGTGCGCTCGCCTGCACGGGTGGCCTCGACGCGGTACGTGACCTTGAGCACTGGCGAGTAGATCGAGTCGACCGGGATCTGGCCGGCCTCGCTGAACTCGCTGCGGTTCTGCTGCGCCGAGACGTAGCCGCGGCCGCGCTCGATGGTCAGCTCGATCTCGAGCTTCGCCTTGTCGTTGAGGGTCGCGATGACGAGCTCGGGGTTGTGGATCTCGACACCCGCCGGCGCCGAGATGTCGGCCGCCGTGACCTCACCGGCGCCCTGCTTGCGCAGGTAGGCGGTGATGGGCTCGTCGTGCTCGCTCGAGACGACCAGGCCCTTGATGTTCAGGATGATCTCGGTGACATCCTCTTTGACGCCGGGCACGGTGCTGAACTCGTGCAGAACGCCGTCGATGCGGATGCTCGTGACAGCTGCGCCCGGAATCGAGGACAGCAGCGTGCGGCGAAGCGAGTTTCCGAGGGTGTAGCCGAAGCCCGGCTCGAGCGGCTCGATGACGAACCGCGAGCGGAACTCCGAGATCGACTCCTCGGTCAGAGTAGGACGCTGTGCAATGAGCACTGTTGATTCCTTTCGGCTAAGGGTCCGCTATATGACCCTTGCGTGAGTGGAGTTATGGAGTTGTTGAAATGCGATCGAGGGCGGATGCCCCGCAAGGGGCACCCGCCACGACAGTGTCCTAGTTAGACGCGACGACGCTTCGGCGGACGGGCGCCGTTGTGAGCCTGCGGCGTCACGTCGGTGATGCTGCCCACCTCGAGGCCGGCGGCCTGAAGCGAGCGGATGGCGGTCTCGCGACCCGAGCCCGGGCCCTTCACGAAGACGTCGACCTTCTTCATGCCGTGCTCCTGCGCCTGGCGGGCGGCCGACTCGGCGGCCGTCTGGGCGGCGTACGGGGTCGACTTGCGCGAGCCCTTGAAGCCGACGCCACCGGCGGAGGCCCAGCTGATCACAGCACCGGTCGTGTCGGTGATCGAGACGATCGTGTTGTTGAACGTGCTCTTGATGTGGGCCTGGCCCACAGCGATGTTCTTCTTCTCCTTGCGGCGCGGCTTGCGCGCAGCCGTCTTAGGTGCAGCCATTTGTGTCTATCTCTCCTGGAATCCGTGGGCCCGCGATTACTTGCGGCCGGCCTTCTTCTTGCCGGCGACGGTGCGCTTCGGGCCCTTACGGGTACGAGCGTTCGTCTTGGTGCGCTGACCGCGCACCGGGAGGCCACGGCGGTGGCGCAGACCCTCGTAGGAGCCGATCTCGACCTTGCGACGGATGTCGGCCTGGACCTCGCGGCGGAGGTCACCCTCGACCTTGAAGGTTCCCTCGATGTAGTCGCGGAGGGCGACGAGCTGGTCGTCGGTCAGATCCTTGACTCGGATGTCCCCCGAGATCCCGGTGGCGGCGAGGGTCTGAAGAGACCGGGTGCGACCGACACCGTAGATGTACGTCAGTGCGATCTCCACGCGCTTCTCGCGCGGGATGTCAACGCCTGCAAGACGTGCCATGTTGGCTTTCTCCTGTAAGTGAGTGGAGGTGTGGAGCAGAGCCGGTGCCCGGGCCTCCAACCCGAGGTGTCCCCGACGAATCGGTTCTGGCTCTGCCTGTTCTGTGTGAAGTTATGAAGTCTTCGAAGCTGCGGGCTTAGCCCTGGCAGTGCTTCTTGACGCCCGGCAAGCCGGGCGAAGCGACCCGCTTATCCCTGCCGTTGCTTGTGGCGCGGGTTCGACGAGCAGATGACCATGACCCGGCCGTTGCGGCGGATGATCTTGCAGTGCTCGCAGATGCGCTTGACTGAGGGCTTGACCTTCATTGAGTTGTTTCCTTCGCTGTCATCGTGCGCCTCCCTGGCAGGGAGGGCCGTTACTTGTGCAGCGAACTCCTACTTGTAGCGGTAGACGATGCGGCCGCGGGTCAGGTCGTAAGGGCTCAGCTCGACGATCACGCGGTCCTCGGGGAGGATGCGGATGTAGTGCTGACGCATCTTGCCGCTGATGTGGGCAAGAACCTTGTGACCGTTGGTCAGCTCAACACGGAACATCGCGTTGGGCAGAGCTTCGATCACAGATCCTTCGATCTCGATGACGCCGTCTTTTTTGGCCATAACCTACTGTCGCTAAAAGGTCGGAATTCGCTGTTCGTGCGGGGGATGAAGATGCCTTGAACGTTGCACGACGCGCACCCTGAAACGGGCGCAAGACACCAAAGATCAATCGTACCCGAAGTGTTCCCATAACGCGAGTTGGGGTCTACACTCGCTTGGCTCGTCGGCGTGTCGCTGCGGCGTCGCCGCGCCGCTACTCGCGGCGCGCGAGCAGGCCGGCGTTGAGCCGGTCACTGAATTCCCGGTCGACGGCGATCGGATGCCCGTCGACCTCGGTGATCGGGGAAGCGAGCTTCACACTCGACAGCAGCCAGACTCCGTCGGAATCCCTGAGCTCATCAACCGTGACCAGGCGGTCCTCCGTGTCGAATCCCCACTGCTGCGCCAGCGCGAATGCGCTGAGCTGCGTCGTGCCGGGCAGGATGCCGATGTCGGTCTTCGGGGTCACCAGGGTGTTCCCGCGGCGCAGCAGCACGGACGACTGCGGCGCCTCCATCACGTAGCCGTCCGACGAGACGTAGATCGCGTTGTCGGCCCCGCGGCGCGCCGCCTCACGCAACGTCGCCATGTTGACGGCGTACGACAGCGTCTTGGCGCCCGGCAGCAGCCAGGGCGCGTGCTCGGAGAGGTCGTGCCGGTAGCCGCGGTCGAGCGTGACCACCTTCCACCCCTCGGTGCGATTGCTGAAGTCGTCATCGGCGACGGTTGCAATGAGCCAGCCGGTCGGTCGGTTCGCGCCCTCGATGCCGCGCGACAGCACGAGCTTGATGCCGCCCTGCCTGTCGGTCGGCAGCGCGGCGCCGGCGATCTTCATCGCGACGCGCCACTGCTCGAGGTTCGGGGCGGGCAGCTCGAGCAGCTCCGCCGAGTTCGCCAGGCGCCAGAAGTGCGCGTCGACCGCCTGCGGGTAGCCGTCGAGCACGCCGAGCGTCTCGAAGACGCCATCGCCCCGCGTGGCGGCGAGATCGGTGCCGAGCACGATCGGCTCGTCGGGCCCGACGCGGCGGACGGTGGCCTCCCACCCGCCGGCGGGCTCGGGAGCGTCGGCTGCGGCGACCTCGAGGGCGAAGACGATCGGTTCAGGCATGCGGTCCCCTCCATCTGCCGGCTTCGCCGTCAGGCTATGCGAAGTCACTGCGTCACCGCTCCCTGCTCCTGGTCCATGCTCGGCTACGGCTACGCGATCGGTGTCGGCGTGATGCCGTAGGGGGCGAGCCCGGCGGCGCCGCCGTCGGCGGCGGTCAGCACCCAGATGCCGTCTTTGTGGACGGCCACGCTGTGCTCCCAGTGGGCGGCGGCGGAGCCGTCCTCTGTCACGACCGTCCAGCCGTCGTCGCGCACATAGGTGTCGGCGCTGCCGAGCGTGACCATCGGCTCGATGGCGACGACGAGGCCCGGCCGCACCTCGGGACCGCGCTGGCGCACGGCGTAGTTGAAGACCGGCGGGTCCTCGTGCATCGAGCGGCCGATGCCGTGGCCGATGTAATCGGTGAGGATGCCGTAGTCGCCCTGCGACTCGATGTACTCCTCGATCGCCGCACCGACCTCGTTGAGGTGCTTGGCCGAGTACAGCTGCGCGATGCCGCGCCACAGCGACTGCTCGGTGACGCGGTTCAGCTCACGGCGCGCCGCGACCTCATCGGGGCGAGCCGGGTCGTCGAGGACGAAACTGCGCGCGGCGTCGCCGTTCCAGCCCTGCGGCGAGATGGCACCGGAGTCGATCGAGATGATGTCGCCTGCAGTGACCACGGCGGAGCCGGGGATGCCGTGCACGACCTCGTCGTTGATCGACGCGCACACCGTGTGGAAGTAGCCGTGCTCGAGCTTGAAGTTCGACTTCAGGCCGCGCGCCTCGATGGCACGTTCCGCCGCGGCGTCGAGCTCGAGCGTCGTGACGCCCGGCGCGAGAAGAGCCTCGACGGCGTCAAGGCTCGCCGCGGTCGCGAGCCCGGGCTCGATCATGAGCCGCAGCTGGGCGGGCGACTTGTAGATGGACTTGCGGAGCGAGCGCATGAAATCGCGGTTACGCCGCAGCGGAGCCGGGGCGACGGATGCCGCGGGCCTCGAGCCCCTCGTGAATGCGCTCGGCGACCTCGTCGATGGTGCCGAGGCCGTCGACCGTGACGAGCAGGTCACGACCGGCGAACACGTCGATCAGCGGCGCGGTCTGCTCTTCATAGACGTCGAGTCGGTGGCGGATGACCTCTTCGGTGTCGTCCGCGCGGCCCTGGTCGGCGGCGCGCTTCAGCAGGCGCTCGACGACGTGCTCGGTGTCGGCGGTGAGCTGCACGACCGCGTCGAGCTGCGTGCCGCGCGCGGCCAGCCACTCGTCGAGGAACGCGACCTGGCCCGTGGTGCGGGGGTAGCCGTCGAGCAGGAACCCGTTCGCCGCGTCGGGCTGGGACAGGCGGTCGGCGACGATCTCATTGGTGAGCTCGTCGGGCACATACGCGCCGGTGGAGGTGATCTGCTTCACCTGCAGGCCGAGCGGCGTCTCGTTCTTGATGTTGTCGCGGAAGATGTCACCGGTCGACACGGCGGGGATTCCGAGGGCCTGGGCGATGAAGACCGCCTGCGTTCCCTTGCCGGCGCCAGGGGGGCCGACGATCAGGAGCCGCGCTCCCCCGTGCGTGTTCTCTGCGATGGCTTCCGTCATCGAAGCAACCCTTCGTAGTGCCGCTGCTGAAGTTGCGAGTCGATCTGCTTCACCGTCTCAAGGCCGACGCCGACGATGATCAGGATCGACGTCCCGCCGAACGTGAAGTTGTTGCTGGCGCCCAGCAGCGCGAAGGCGACAAGCGGGATGAGTGCGACCACAGCCAGGTAGATGGAACCGGGCAGCGTGATGCGGGTCAGCACGTAGTCGAGGTATTCGGCCGTCGGGCGCCCGGCGCGGATGCCGGGGATGAATCCCCCGTACTTCTTCATGTTGTCGGCGACCTCTTCCGGGTTGAAGGTGATCGCGACGTAGAAGTAGGTGAAGCCGACGATGAGCAGCGCGTACAGCAGCATGTAGAGCGGGTGGTCGCCGCGGGTCAGGTAGTTCGTGACCCAGGTGACCCATGCCGCGGGGGCCTTGCCGGCCGCCGGCTGGCTGAACTGCGCGACGAGAGCCGGCAGGTACAGCAGCGACGAGGCGAAGATGACGGGCACGACGCCGGCCATGTTCACCTTGATCGGGATGTAGGTGTTGTTCCCGCCGTAGGTGCGGCGCCCGATCATGCGCTTCGCGTACTGCACGGGGATGCGTCGCTGCGACTGCTCGACGAAGACGACGGCGCCGACCACGACGACGCTGATGAGCAGCACGAGCAGGAAGGTGCCGATGCCGTTGCTCTGCTCGATGGCCCAGAACGAAGTCGGGAACTGCGCGGCGATCGACGTGAAGATCAGCAGCGACATGCCGTTGCCGATGCCGCGCTCGGTGACGAGCTCGCCGAGCCACATGATGAGCCCGGTGCCAGCGGTCATGGTGATGACCATGAGCAGGATCGCGTACCAGCTGGTGTCGGTGATGATGTTGGAGCACTCGGTCGCGCTCGTCGTGCCGAACAGCGCACCGCTGCGGGCCACGGTGATCAGGGTCGTCGACTGCAGGACGCCCAGCGCGATGGTGAGGTAGCGGGTGTACTGCGTGAGGCGGGCCTGCCCGGACTGGCCCTCTTTGTAGAGCGTCTCGAAGTGCGGGATCACGACGCGCAGCAGCTGCACGATGATCGACGAGGTGATGTACGGCATGATGCCGAGCGCGAAGATCGAGAGCTTGAGCAGCGCGCCGCCGGAGAACAGGTTGACGAGCTCATAGAGGCCGGTCGTGCCCTGGTTCGCGTTCAGACACGCCTGGACGTTGCCGAAGTCGACATACGGCGAGGGGATGAACGACCCCAGGCGGAAGATGGCGATGATCGCAAGCGTGAACAGGAGCTTCTTGCGAAGGTCGGGCGTGCGAAATACCCGCACGATGGCGCTGAACAAGGGTTTGTCCTGCTTTCGATAATGAGAGAGGGCCGGTGGCTTTCACCACCGACCCCCTACTTTACGTCAGTTGCGGTTACCGCTCTGACCGTGCCCTGAAGGGCTTACTTGATCGAGCCGCCGGCCGCGACGATCTTCTGCTCGGCCGAGCCGGAGACCTTGTCGACGGTCACGTTGAGCTTCACGGCGATGTCGCCGGTGCCGAGAACCTTGACCTTCTCGTTCTTGCGAACTGCGCCCTTGGCCACGAGGTCGGCGACGGTCACGTCGCCGCCCTGCGGGTAGAGCTCGGCGAGCTTCTCGAGGTTCACGACCTGGTACTCGACGCGGAACGGGTTCTTGAAGCCGCGCAGCTTCGGCGCGCGCATGACCGAGTTGAGCTGGCCGCCCTCGAAGCCGGGGCGCACCTGGTAGCGCGCCTTCGTGCCCTTGGTACCGCGACCTGCGGTCTTACCCTTCGAACCCTCACCACGGCCGACGCGGGTGCGGTCCTTCTTGGCACCTGCGGCGGGGCGCAGGTGGTGCACCTTCAGAATGCTGATGCGCTCTGCCGGGGCCTCAGTCTTCGCTGCAGCGGCCTTCGTCGAGGTCGCCTTCTTGGCAGCGGGCTTCTTCGCGGCGGTCTCGTCCGCCTTCTTCTCGTCAGCCATTAGTCGATCTCCTCAACCTTCACCAGGTGAGCGACGGTACGCACGTAACCGCGGTTCTGTGCGTTGTCCTCACGGACGACGACATCGCCGATGCGCTTGAGCCCGAGGCTGCGCAGCGTGTC
The DNA here is from genome assembly GCF_039538145.1 of Gryllotalpicola daejeonensis. NCBI lineage: Bacteria > Bacillati > Actinomycetota > Actinomycetes > Micrococcales > Microbacteriaceae > Gryllotalpicola > Gryllotalpicola daejeonensis. Next base: position 1,617,426 of record NZ_BAABBV010000001.1, read on the forward strand.
GCGCTGGTTCTGCTTCTCACTAACCTTGCCCTTGATCTGGGTGACCTTGAGCCGCGCCATTAGGCACCTGCCTTCGCTGCAGCGGCAGCCTCAGCTGCCTGAGCCTCGGCACGCAGGATGCGGGCCGGCACGACCTCGTCATAGTCGAGACCACGACGGGCGGCGACGGCGCGCGGCTCCTCGAGGCTCTTCAGGGCCTCGACGGTGGCGTGCACGATGTTGATGGTGTTCGACGAACCGAGCGACTTGCTCAGCACGTCGTGGATGCCGGCGCACTCGAGCACCGCACGGGCCGGACCACCGGCGATAACACCGGTACCCGGGGCGGCGGGGCGCAGGAGCACCACACCGGCAGCGGCCTCACCCTGGACGGGGTGCGGAACGGTCGCGCCGACGCGCGGGACGCGGAAGAAGTTCTTCTTGGCCTCTTCGACGCCCTTCGAGATCGCCAGCGGCACCTCGCGGGCCTTGCCGTAGCCGACGCCGACCAGGCCGTTGCCGTCACCGACGACCACGAGGGCGGTGAAGCTGAAGCGACGACCACCCTTCACGACCTTCGAGACGCGGTTGATGGTGACGACGCGCTCCAGGAACTGGCTGCGGTCGTCATTGCGCGAACCGCGCTCGTTGCGGCCACCGCGGTCGCCGCGGCCGCCGCGACGGCTCTCTCGAGTGTCGCGCGTGAGCGTGTCGCTGCCGGCAGCGGTCTCGACCGGCTTCTCTGCAGTCGTCGCCGTGTCAGTCACGTCCTGCCCCTTCTTGATGTTTTCGTCGGTCACAGGTCCAGCCCACCTTCACGTGCGCCGTCTGCGATGGCCGCGACGCGACCCGCGTACTTGTTGCCACCGCGGTCGAACACGACGGCCTCGATGCCTGCGGCCTTGGCGCGCTCGGCGACCAGCTCGCCGACGCGGCGGGCCTTGGCGGTCTTGTCGCCCTCGAACGCACGCAGGTCGGCCTCGAGGGTCGACGCCGAAGCGAGCGTGTGGCCGATCGCGTCATCGACGACCTGCACGAAGACGTGACGGGCCGAACGGGTGACGACGAGACGGGGACGGGCGGCGGTGCCGACGACCTTCTTGCGGAGGCGGAGGTGGCGGCGGCCGCGGGCAGCAGTCTTGCTGTTGTTAGCCATGGTTACTTACCAGCCTTTCCGGCCTTGCGACGCACGACCTCGCCGGCGTAGCGGATGCCCTTGCCCTTGTAGGGCTCAGGCTTCTTGATCTTGCGGACGATCGCAGCGGTCTCGCCGACCAGCTGCTTGTCGATGCCGGTGACGGTCACCTTGTTGTTGCCCTCGACCGAGAACGTGATGCCGGCGGGGGCATCGACGGTGACGGGGTGCGAGAAGCCCAGCGCGAACTCGATCGACGAGCCCTTCTGAGCGACGCGGTAACCGGTACCGACGATCTCGAGCTGCTTGGAGTAGCCCTGGGTCACGCCGACGATGTTGTTGTTGATGAGGGTGCGGGTCAGGCCGTGGAGCGAACGCGAGTTGCGCTCGTCGTCCGGGCGGGTGACGAGAACCTGGTTCTCTTCGATCTTGACCTCGATGGGGCTCGCCACGTTGAGCGACAGCTCACCCTTGGGGCCCTTGACGGTGACGGCCGAGCCGTCGATCTTCACATCGACCCCTGCGGGGATGTCGATGGGCAGTCTTCCAATACGCGACATCTTCGATTACCACACGTAGGCGAGGACTTCCCCGCCGACGCCCTTCTTCTCAGCCTGGCGGTCGGTGAGCAGACCGGAGGAGGTGGACAGGATGGCGACACCGAGGCCACCGAGAACGGTGGGGATCTCAGTCGACTTCGCGTAGACGCGCAGGCCGGGCTTCGAGACGCGCTTGATGCCGGCGATGGAGCGCTCGCGGTTGGGGCCGAACTTGAGCTCCAGCGTGAGGGTCTTCCCCACGCGAGCGTCAGCGACGGCCCAGTCGGCGATGTAGCCCTCTGCCTTGAGGATGTCGGCGATGTTCGCCTTCAGCTTCGAGTGGGGCATCGACACGGTGTCGTGGTACGCGGAGTTCGCGTTGCGCAGACGCGTGAGCATGTCTGCGACGGGATCAGTCATGGTCATGACTAGTGATTCCTTTGTTCACCAGGTTTCGCCGGCCGTTACACGAGCGGCGACCTGTGGTGGTGGGGCGAAGCGGATGCCTCGCCCGGTCCTCCCGTGAAGGGAGTAGACCCGCGGAAGGCGGGGCTTGCGCCGGCATCCCTCGATGCTTGGCACAAACCCCGCCATCTTAGCGGTCGTTCCTGAGTGCGCGACTCAGGGGACGGTTACGCAGCCTGGTCGTTCGACTTGAACGGGAAGCCGAGCGCGCGCAGCAGGGCGCGACCCTCGTCGTCCGTCTTCGCCGTGGTGACCACGGTGATGTCGAAGCCGCGCACGCGGTCGATCTTGTCCTGGTTGATCTCGTGGAAGATCGACTGCTCCTGCACACCGAAGGTGTAGTTGCCGTGGCCGTCGAACTGACGGTCCGACAGACCGCGGAAGTCGCGGATGCGCGGCAGCGCGAGCGACAGCAGGCGGTCCAGGAACTCCCAGGCGCGGTCGCCGCGGAGCGTGACGTGAGCGCCGATGGCCTGACCCTCGCGCAGCTTGAACTGCGCGATGGACTTGCGCGACTTGGTGACCTGCGGCTTCTGGCCGGTGATCAGCGTCAGGTCGGCGATGGCGCCGTCGATGATCTTGCCGTCACGGGCGGCCTCGCCGACACCGGTGTTCACGACGACCTTGACGAGGCCGGGAACCTGGTGCGGGTTGGTGAAACCGAACTGCTCCTTGAGAGCAGGCGCGATCTCGCTCTTGTACTTCTGCTTGAGGCGGGGCTGGATCTTGCCAGCCTCCGCAGCAGTGGTGTCAGTCATTAGAGGTCCTTACCTGACTTCTTGGCGTAGCGCACGCGGACGTTCTTGGTGACGCCGTCCTTGGTGACCGCCTCGACGCGGTGGCCGACGCGGGTCGGCTTCTTGGTCTCGGGGTCGACGAGCGCGACGTTGGAGATGTGGATCGGAGCCTCGACGGTCTCGAGACCACCGGTCTTCGAGCCGCGCTGGGTCTGGCCGACCTTCACGTGCTTCGTGACGAAGTTGATGCCCTCGACGACGACGCGGTTCTCCTCGGTGATGACGCGCAGGACCTTGCCCTGCTTGCCACGGTCGCCGCCGCGCGCCTGGGTGGCGCCGGCGATCACCTCGACGAGGTCGCCCTTCTTGATCTTGGCCATGTGGACTAAATCACCTCCGGGGCGAGCGAGACGATCTTCATGAACTTCTTGTCGCGAAGCTCACGGCCGACCGGCCCGAAGATACGGGTGCCGCGCGGCTCGCCGTTGTTGTTCAGAACAACAGCGGCGTTCTCGTCGAACTTGATGTACGAGCCGTCTGCACGACGGGTCTCCTTGACGGTGCGGACGATGACCGCCTTGACGACATCGCCCTTCTTGACGTTGCCGCCGGGGATGGCGTCCTTGACCGTGGCGACGATGACGTCGCCCAGGCCGGCGTAGCGGCGGTTCGAGCCGCCGAGCACGCGGATGGTGAGCAGCTCCTTGGCGCCGGTGTTGTCGGCGACCTTGAGACGCGATTCGGTCTGGATCATTACTTCGCCTTCTCCAGAATCTCGACCAGGCGCCAGCGCTTGGAGGCGCTCAGCGGGCGGGTCTCGTTGATGATGACGAGGTCGCCGATGCCCGCAGTGTTCTGCTCGTCGTGCGCCTTGACCTTCTTCGTGGTGCGCATGACCTTGCCGTACAGCGGGTGCTTCTTGCGGTCCTCGACCTCGACGACGATGGTCTTGTCCATCTTGTCGCTGACGACGTAGCCGCGGGCGGTCTTGCGGTAGTTGCGCGCCTCGGTGGCCTGCTCGGCGACCTCGGCCTCAGCCTTCTTGGTAGCCATGGCTTATGCCTCCTCGGTCTCGGCGGGTGCCTCAGCGGCCTCCGCCTTCTTGCTGCTCTTCTTCGCGGCCGACTTCTTCGCGGGCGCCTCGGCCGGAGCCGGAACGGCACGGATGCCGAGCTCGCGCTCACGGATGACCGTGTAGATGCGAGCGATGTCGCGCTTCACGGCGCGCAGGCGGCCGTGGCTCTCGAGCTGGCCGGTGGCCGACTGGAAGCGCAGGTTGAACAGCTCTTCCTTGGCCTTCTTGAGCTCGTCGGTGAGACGAGCGTCGTCGAACGTGTCGAGCTCGGCGGGTGCGAGCTCCTTGGAACCGATCGCCATTACGCGTCGCCCTCCTCGCGCTTGATGATGCGTGCCTTGAGGGGCAGCTTGTGGATGGCACGGGTCAGGGCCTCACGAGCGAGTTCCTCGTTGACGCCTGCGACCTCGAAGAGGACGCGACCCGGCTTGACGTTCGCGACCCACCACTCGGGCGAGCCCTTACCGGAACCCATGCGGGTCTCGGCCGGCTTCTTGGTCAGCGGACGGTCAGGGTAGATGTTGATCCACACCTTGCCGCCACGCTTGATGTGACGCGTCATGGCGATACGAGCGGACTCGATCTGACGGTTGGTCACATAAGCGGGGCTCAGGGCCTGGATGCCGAACTCGCCGAAGCTGACCTTCGTGCCGCCGGTCGCCTGGCCGGAACGGCCGGGGTGGTGCTGCTTGCGGTGTGCAACCTTACGGGGGATCAGCATTATGCCGTTGCTCCTTCCGCGACCGGTGCCTCAGCGTTGCGCGGGGCACGGCGGGGGCGGTCGCCTCGGTCGTTACGGTCGCGGCCGGGCCGGGAGGCCTGCTCGCGAGCGAGTTCCTTGTTGGTGATGTCGCCCTTGTAGATCCAGACCTTCACGCCGATGCGGCCGAAGGTGGTCTTCGCCTCGTAGAAGCCGTAGTCGATGTTCGCGCGAAGGGTGTGCAGCGGCACGCGACCCTCGCGGTAGAACTCGGAGCGGCTCATCTCGGCGCCGCCGAGGCGGCCGGAGACCTGGATGCGGACGCCCTTGGCGCCGGCGCGCTGCGCGCCCTGCAGACCCTTGCGCATCGCGCGGCGGAAGGCCACGCGGGCGGAGAGCTGCTCGGCGATGCCCTGGGCGACGAGCTGAGCGTCGGCCTCGGGGTTCTTGACCTCGAGGATGTTCAGCTGGATCTGCTTGCCGGTGAGCTTCTCGAGGTCAGCGCGGATGCGCTCGGCCTCAGCACCACGGCGGCCGATGACGATGCCCGGGCGAGCGGTGTGGATGTCCACACGCACGCGGTCACGGGTGCGCTCGATCTCGATGCGCGAGACACCCGCGCGGTCGAGCGTCTTCGTCAGCAACTGGCGGATCTTGATGTCCTCGCCGACGTAGTCGGCGTAACGCTGACCCGGCTTGGTCGAGTCCGAGAACCAACGCGACACGTGGTCCGTGGTGATGCCCAGACGGAAGCCGTAGGGGTTGACTTTCTGACCCATTACTTCGTCCCTTCGTCCGGAGTGGCCAGGACCACGGTGATGTGGCTGGTGCGCTTGTTGATGCGGAAGGCACGACCCTGAGCACGCGGCTGGAAACGCTTGAGGGTGGTGCCCTCGTCGACGAATGCGCGCGAGATGTAGAGGTCCTGCTCGTCCAGGTACTGGTTCGAAGCATCCGCCTTCACACGAGCGTTGGCGATTGCGGACGCGACCAGCTTGTAGACCGGCTCGCTCGCGCTCTGGGGCGCGAACTTCAGGATGGCCAGGGCCTCCTGCGCCTGCTTGCCGCGGATCAGGTTGACGACGCGACGAGCCTTCTGAGGCGTGATGCGGATGTGTCGCACGCGTGCGATCGACTCCACCATTTCTTCTCCTCCTAACGTCGCCGGGTTAGCGGCGACGACCCTTCTTGTCGTCCTTCTCGTGTCCACGGAAGGTGCGGGTCGGTGCGAACTCGCCGAGCTTGTGACCGACCATGGTCTCGGTGACGAACACCGGGATGTGCTTGCGACCGTCGTGCACCGCGATGGTGTGGCCGAGCATGGCCGGGACGATCATCGAACGACGCGACCAGGTCTTGATCACGTTCTTCGAGTTGGCCTCGTTCTGACGTGCCACCTTCTGAAGCAGGTGCTCGTCGACGAAGGGGCCCTTCTTGAGACTGCGGGGCATCTTCTAGTTCTCCTACTTCCGCTTCTTACCGGTGGGACGGCGACGAACGATGAGCTTGTCGCTTTCCTTGTTCGCGTGACGGGTGCGGCCCTCGGCCTGGCCCCAGGGGCTGACCGGGTGACGACCACCGGAGGTCTTGCCCTCACCACCACCGTGCGGGTGGTCGATGGGGTTCATCGCGACACCGCGAACGGTCGGGCGAACGCCCTTCCAGCGCAGACGGCCGGCCTTGCCCCAGTTGATGTTCGACTGCTCGGCGTTGCCGACCTCGCCGATGGTTGCGCGGCAGCGCGCGTCGACATTGCGGACCTCACCAGAGGGCAGACGCAGCTGGGCGTAGGGGCCGTCCTTCGCGACGAGGCGGACCGACGCACCGGCCGAGCGGGCCAGCTTGGCGCCGCCACCCGGCTTGAGCTCGATCGCGTGGACGACCGTACCCGTGGGGATGTTGCGCAGCGGCAGGTTGTTGCCCGGCTTGATGTCGGCGTTGGCGCCCGACTCGACGACGTCGCCCTGCTTCAGGCCGAGCGGCGCCAGGATGTAGCGCTTGGTGCCGTCGACGAAGTGCAGCAGCGCGATGCGCGCGGTGCGGTTGGGGTCGTACTCGATGTGGGCGACCTTGGCGTTGACGCCGTCCTTGTCGTTACGACGGAAGTCGATGACGCGGTACTGGCGCTTGTGGCCACCGCCGATGTGGCGGGTGGTGATGCGGCCCTGGTTGTTGCGACCACCGCTCTTGGACAGCGGGCGGAGCAGCGACTTCTCAGGCGTCGATCGGGTGATCTCAGCGAAGTCGGCAACGGACGAACCGCGACGACCGGGGGTCGTGGGCTTGTAGTTACGGATAGCCATAGTTCTTCCTCTGCTCCTAGCCGACAGCCGTGAAGATGTCGATGGAACCGGACTTGAGCGTGACGATGGCGCGCTTGGTGTCCTTGCGCTTGCCGATGCCGAAGCGGGTGCGGCGGGTCTTGCCCTGACGGTTCAGGGTGTTCACCGACGCGACCTCGACCTTGAAGATCGACTCGATCGCGAGCTTGATCTCGGTCTTGTTCGAGCGCGGGTCGACGACGAAGGTGTACTTACCCTCGTCGATCAGGCCGTAGCTCTTCTCGCTGACGACCGGGGCGATGATGACGTCGCGCGGGTCCTTGTTGGCGGCCATTACTTGGTCACCTCCTGGTTCTTGGTCTTCGCTGCGACGAACGAGTCGTACGCGGCCTGCGTGAAGACGACGTCGTCGCTGCGGAGCACGTCGTATGCGTTCAGCTGGTCGGCCGCGAGGACGTGCACGTTCGGCAGGTTGCGGACGGAGAGCCAGCCGGTCTCGTCAGCGGAGTCGAGCACGACGAGGACGTTCTTGCGAACACCGAGGCCGGCGAACAGCGCCTTGGCGGTCTTGGTCGACGGGGTGTCGACCGCGATGGCCTGCACGAGGTGCAGACGGCCAGCGCGGGCGCGGTCCGAGAGGGTGCCGAGCAGAGCAGCGGCGATCATCTTCTTCGGGGTGCGCTGGTCGTACTTGCGCGGCACGGGGCCGTGGACGACGCCACCGCCGGTGTGCTCAGGTGCACGCACCGAGCCCTGGCGGCTGCGGCCGGTGCCCTTCTGCTTGAACGGCTTGCGACCCGCACCGGAGACCTCGCCGCGGTTCTTCGTCTTGTGCGTACCCTGGCGGGCAGCGGCGAGCTGGGCGACGACGACCTGGTGGATCAGCGGAACGTTGGTCTGGACGTCGAAGACCTCGGAAGGCAGCTCGACGGAGCCGGCCTTCTTACCCTTCACGTCGAGGACGTCGAGAGTAGCCATGGTCTTAGGCTCCCTTCACTGCGTTGCGGACGAAGACGATGCGGCCGCGAGCACCGGGGACAGCGCCCTTGACGAGCAGCAGGCCCTTCTCGGCGTCGACCGAGTGCACCGTCAGGTTCAGCACGGTCACGCGCTCGCCGCCCATACGGCCGGCCATGCGCATGCCCTTGAACACGCGGCTCGGGGTCGACGAGGCGCCGATCGAACCGGGCTTGCGGTGGTTGCGGTGCGAACCGTGCGAGGCGGAGACGCCCTTGAAGTTGTGGCGCTTCATGACACCCGCGGTGCCCTTGCCCTTGCTGGTGCCGACGACGTCGACGAGCTGGCCGGCCTCGAAGGTGTCGCCAACGGCGAGCTCCTGGCCGAGCGTGTACTCGGAAGCGTCAGCGGTGCGCACCTCGGTGAGGTGGCGACGCGGGGTGACGCCGGCCTTCTCGAAGTGACCGGCGGTCGGCTGGTTGACCTTGCGGGGGTCGATCTGGCCGTACGCGATCTGAACCGCGTCGTAGCCGTCGACCTCGGGGGTGCGAATCTGGGTGACCACGTTCGGAGTGATCTCGACGACGGTGACGGGAATGAGCTTGTTGTTCTCGTCCCACACCTGGGTCATCCCGAGCTTCTTGCCCAGCAGGCCCTTGACGTTCTTGGTCTTTGCAGACATGTGTACCGGGCCCCCTTACAGCTTGATCTCGATGTTGACGTCGGCCGGCAGGTCGAGACGCATGAGCGAGTCGACGGCCTTCGGCGTCGGGTCGATGATGTCGATCAGCCGCTTGTGCGTGCGCTTCTCGAAGTGCTCGCGGCTGTCCTTGTACTTGTGGGGCGAACGGATCACGACGACCACGTTCTTCTCGGTCGGAAGCGGCACGGGGCCGACCACGGTCGCACCCGCGCGGGTGACCGTGTCGACGATCTTGCGTGCCGAGGTGTCGATGACCTCGTGGTCATACGACTTCAGTCGAATGCGGATCTTCTGTCCCGCCATCACTGACTCGCTCTCGTGTAAGGCGTCTTACGAGCTTCCGGCTCGCATTGGACGCGACGTGCTCCGAACGGACTGCCGCTCGAAGCTCGTGGTGTAGCACCACTGTTCGGTTTTCAACGCTTGGCCCCGACGCAATTCAGCCCGGGCACAGATGTGTCCGGGGCTTCCGTTGTCGGATTTTGGCGAGGTGTTCTGCTGCCCGCGGCCTAGCCTGAACCGAGCGAGTCGGCGGCTATGCACTGCCTGGCAGTGATTCGGTGAGAGCTGGGCCCGTCTGCCGAAATGTTGAACCATACAAGTTTGCCAGATGAATAGGGATGCTGCAACCCGGGCGTGTCGCGCATCGGCGCCCTTCCGCAGGGCACGAAAAAGGGGCTGAGCCCCGACCGGCTCAGCCCCCGTCTCAGCGCGGGTCAGCCCCGCGAATCCACTCTGACCGCCTGTTGCTTGCGGGCCGCGAGCAGGCGTGCGGTTGCGATGCCGCCGGCACCCAGGGTGAGCGCGGATGCCACGAAGACGGTCATCCCGAGCGGGCGCGTCGTCTCGCCGGTCTCCGCGATCGGCACCAGCGCATCTTCGACGACAGGCACGATCGCCTCTTCGGCGATCGGCACCACGGCCTCGTACGCGGCAGGTGCCGGTTCAGCAGCCGCCGCAGCGACGGCAGGCCCACCCATGAGCACACCGGTCAAGAGAAGCCCCGCAGCTGCCGTCAGTGCGCCCGCGCGACGCAGCCCTCGGCGCCGCCCGCCGGATCGCGTCGAAGTGTCAGTCATTGGATGTTCCCTTTCTCTCGGTGTCGAGAACATCCTAACACATGTTGTATCTATGTCGCATGCGGAAAGTGGGCAAAGAGAAAGGGGCCGAGCCCGAAGGCTCGACCCCTACTCTTCAGATCGAGTAAGAGAACTTACTTGATGATCTTGGTGACGGTACCGGCACCGACGGTGCGGCCACCCTCGCGGATGGCGAAGCCGAGGCCCTCTTCCATCGCGATGGGCTGGATGAGCTCAACCGTGAGGTCGGTGGTGTCACCCGGCATGACCATCTCGGTGCCCTCGGGCAGCGTGATGACGCCCGTCACGTCGGTGGTGCGGAAGTAGAACTGCGGACGGTAGTTCGCGTAGAACGGGTTGTGACGGCCACCCTCGTCCTTCGACAGGATGTACGCGGTGCCCTCGAACTCGGTGTGCGGCGTGACCGAACCGGGCTTCACGACGACCTGGCCACGCTCGACCTCTTCGCGCTTGAGACCGCGGAGCAGCAGACCACAGTTCTCGCCGGCCCATGCCTCGTCGAGCTGCTTGTGGAACATTTCGATACCGGTGACCGTGGTCTTCTGCGTCGGGCGGATGCCGACGATCTCGACCTCGGAGTTGATGGCGAGCGTGCCACGCTCGGCGCGGCCGGTGACGACCGTGCCACGACCGGTGATGGTGAAGACGTCCTCGATGGGCATGAGGAACGGCTTGTCACGGTCACGCACCGGGTCGGGGATCGACTCGTCGACGGCGTCCATCAGGTCGAGAATGGACTGGGTCCACTTCTCGTCACCCTCGAGAGCCTTCAGGCCCGAGACGCGCACGACGGGGGCGTCGTCGCCCGCAAAGCCCTGCGAGGAGAGCAGCTCGCGAACCTCGAGCTCGACGAGCTCCAGGATCTCCTCGTCGTCGACCATGTCGGCCTTGTTGAGGGCGACCAGCAGGTAGGGAACGCCGACCTGCTTGGCGAGCAGGACGTGCTCGCGAGTCTGAGCCATCGGGCCGTCGGTGGCGGCCACGACCAGGATCGCGCCGTCCATCTGGGCAGCACCGGTGATCATGTTCTTGATGTAGTCGGCGTGACCCGGGGCGTCGACGTGAGCGTAGTGACGCTTCGGGGTCTCGTACTCGACGTGCGAGATGTTGATCGTGATACCGCGCTGGCGCTCCTCGGGAGCGGAGTCGATCGAAGCGAAGTCGCGCTTCACGTTCACGGCCGAGGGGTACTTCTCGGCGAGAACCTTCGAGATCGCGGCGGTCAGAGTGGTCTTGCCGTGGTCGACGTGACCGATCGTACCGATGTTGACGTGCGGCTTGGTCCGCTCGAACTTGGCCTTAGCCACTGTGGGTCCTCCTCAGGACTCTCGTGTAGAAGCTGCGGCCAGCGTGCGCCGACCGGACATTCTACGGGGATCTTTTCTATGTTACGGGATATCGACCGGGCGTTACAGCGCCCGGCTCGCGGCACCCGACTCGCGTCGGATGCCGCGCCGGGGCTTATTCGCCCTTGGCCTTCTGGACGATCTCGTCCGAGACGTTGCGCGGCACCTCGCCGTAGGTCTCGAAGGTCATCGAGTACACGGCGCGGCCGGCGGTCTTCGACCGCAGGTCACCGATGTAGCCGAACATCTCCGACAGCGGCACGATCGCGCGGATCACCTTGACACCGGCGGCGTCGTCCATGGACTGGATCTGGCCGCGGCGGGAGTTCAGGTCGCCGATGACGTCGCCCATGTACTCCTCGGGGGTGCGGACCTCGACGGCCATCAGCGGCTCGAGCAGCACGGGCTGCGCCTTGCGGACAGCCTCCTTGAAGCCCATCGAACCGGCGATCTTGAACGCCATCTCGGAGGAGTCGACCTCGTGGTAGCCACCGTCGAGAAGGGTCGCCTTGACGCCCACGAGCGGGAAGCCCGCGAGGACACCGCCCTGCATGGCCTCCTGGAAACCGGCGTCGACCGAGGGGATGTACTCGCGCGGCACGCGGCCACCGGTGACGGCGTTCACGAACTCGTAGGTCGTCTCAGCGGTGACCTCGAGCGGCTCCAGCTTGAACTGGATCTTCGCGAACTGGCCGGAACCACCGGTCTGCTTCTTGTGCGTGTAGTCGTGGCGCTCGACCGTCTTCTTGATGGTCTCGCGGTACGCGACCTGCGGCTTGCCGACGTTGGCCTCGACCTTGAACTCGCGACGCATACGGTCGACGAGGATGTCGAGGTGCAGCTCGCCCATGCCCTTGATGACGGTCTGGCCGGTCTCGGGGTTGAGCTCGGTGCGGAACGTCGGGTCCTCTTCGGCGAGCTTCTGGATCGCGGTGCCCAGCTTCTCCTGGTCGGCCTTGGTCTTCGGCTCGATGGCGACCTCGATGACGGGCTCGGGGAAGGTCATCGACTCGAGGACGACCGGGTTCTGCGGGTCCGCGAGGGTGTCACCGGTGGTGGTGTCCTTCAGGCCGATGACGGCGTAGATGTTGCCGGCGGTGACCGAGTCGACCGGGTTCTCCTTGTTGGCGTGCATCTGGAAGATCTTCCCGATGCGCTCCTTCTTGTCCTTGGTCGAGTTGATGACCTGGGCGCCGGACTCGAGGTGGCCCGAGTACGCGCGGATGTAGGTCAGGCGACCGAAGAACGGGTGCGCGACGACCTTGAACGCGAGCGCGGCGAAGGGCTCGTTCGCGTCGGCGTGACGCTCGATGACCTTGTCGAAGTCACGAACGTCGTGGCCGTCGATCGACGGGACGTCGAGCGGCGACGGCAGGTAGTCGACGACCGCGTCGAGCATCGGCTGCACACCGCGGTTCTTGAACGCCGAGCCGCACAGCACGGGGTAGATCTCGGAAGCGATGGTGAGCTTGCGGATCGCGCCCTTGATCTCTGCCTCGGTCAGCTCTTCGCCGCCGAAGAACTTCTCGAGCAGCGCGTCGTCGGTCTCGGCGACGGTCTCGAGGAGCTGCTGACGGTAGTCGTTCGCCTTCTCGACGAGGTCGGCCGGAATCTCCTGCACCTCGTACTTGGCGCCCATGGTCACGTCACCCTTGGCGTCACCCGGCCACACGAGGGCCTTCATGGTGATCAGGTCGACGACGCCGATGAAGTCGTTCTCGGAGCCGATCGGCAGCTGCAGCACGAGCGGCTTGGCGCCGAGGCGGTTGATGATCGTGTCGACGGTGAAGTAGAAGTCCGCGCCGAGCTTGTCCATCTTGTTGACGAAGCAGATGCGGGGGACGTTGTACTTGTCGGCCTGACGCCACACGGTCTCGGACTGGGGCTCGACGCCCTCCTTGCCGTCGAAGACCGCGACCGCGCCGTCGAGGACGCGCAGCGAGCGCTCGACCTCGACGGTGAAGTCGACGTGACCGGGGGTGTCGATGATGTTGATCTGGTGACGCGACGCGTTGGGGTTCGCCGCGTAGGTCGGCGACCAGAAGCAGGTCACGGCGGCAGACGTGATCGTGATGCCGCGCTCCTTCTCCTGCTCCATCCAGTCGGTCGTCGAGGCGCCGTCGTGGGTCTCGCCGATCTTGTGGTTCACGCCCGTGTAGAACAGGATGCGCTCGGTCGTGGTGGTCTTACCGGCGTCGATGTGCGCCATGATGCCGATGTTGCGGACCTTGTTCAGGTCCGAGAGCACGTCTTGTGCCACGGGGTTCCTCCGGATGGATGGTGAAGGGGGAAGTTTTGGGCCTCAGCGGGTGGCCGGTGTTTGTGGCACCGGCCACCCGCCGAGAATGCGACTACCAGCGGTAGTGCGCGAAGGCCTTGTTCGACTCGGCCATCTTGTGCGTGTCCTCGCGACGCTTCACCGCGGCGCCGAGGCCGTTGGACGCGTCGAGGATCTCGTTGGTGAGACGGTCGGTCATGGTCTTCTCGCGGCGAGCCTTGGCGTAGCCGGTGAGCCAGCGCAGGGCCAGGGTGTTCGCGCGGTGGGGCTTGACCTCGACCGGGACCTGGTAGGTCGAGCCACCGACACGGCGGGACTTGACCTCGAGGGTCGGGCGGACGTTGTCGAGCGCCTTCTTGAGCGTGGCGACCGGGTCGTTGCCGGTCTTGGCCTCGACGGCCGAGAGCGCACCGTAGACGATGTTCTCGGCGAGGCCCTTCTTGCCGTCGAGCAGGATCTTGTTGACCAGCTGCGAGACGACGGGCGAACCGTAGACCGGGTCTGCGACGACCGGGCGCTTAGGAGCGGGACCCTTGCGAGGCATTACTTCTTCTCCATCTTCGCGCCGTAGCGGCTGCGAGCCTGCTTGCGGTTCTTGACGGCCTGGGTGTCCAGGGCGCCGCGGATGATCTTGTAGCGGACACCGGGCAGGTCCTTCACACGACCGCCGCGGACGAGCACCATCGAGTGCTCCTGCAGGTTGTGGCCCTCACCGGGGATGTAGGCGGTGACCTCGGTGCCGTTCGAGAGCTTCACACGGGCGACCTTGCGGAGCGCCGAGTTCGGCTTCTTCGGGGTGGTGGTGTACACACGGGTGCACACGCCGCGCTGCTGGGGGTTGGCCTTAAGCGCCGGCGCCTTGGTCTTGACGACCTTGGGGCTGCGACCCTTGCGGACCAACTGCTGAATAGTTGGCACAAATGCTCCTTGTTAGTGCTGCACGGTGACAGCGGTTTGATGGTTTTTTCCATCGGGATCCACCGGCGAAGTCGAGCGACTTCAACCTGCATTGCGTGGTGGATATGCCGTGGGAGACCCTGGACCCTGAGCAAGCTCGTGATCTCAGCTGATCTCTGTGCGAGTCTGTTTGACCAACACTGTGCCGTTCCGACCTGCGCAACTCGGACACGCCGAGTGCGCACGCCAAAGCGCACACCCGATCAATGGTATCAGGTCAGCGCGCCTGACGTGTCGGTGCCTGAGTAGGTCGGCGAAGGCACGAACCGGACTCCTCCGCCGGATTGCGGGGTGATGGTTCCCGCGACGCTGAACGGGTTCGAGCCCGTCGTCGCCGTGCCCGTCAGGCCGCCCTGCGCGGCGCGCGCCGTGTAGCGCACGTAGCCCGGCGAACTGGTCACGACGGGCCAGCCGCCGAGGGCGGCGTTCCACTCCCCCTCGTCGACTCTCGGCGGGCTCTCGATCGTCCACTTCCCGGCTGAATAGGTGACGGATGCCTGAGGCACCGCCTTGAACGGACAGCCGTCCGGCGCAAGGTCGGCCGACGCGGCGCAGCGGTCGATCCACCCGGTCACCTGTGACTCCGCGGCGTAGCCCCCGTCAGGGCTCAGCTCAAGCTGCATGACGGCCGCGCCGGCGGACGTCGCGCCGAGCGTCGCCGTCGCCTCTGCGTCCTGCGCCCAGAAGTACGTGTTGTCGCCGCGGTCCTGCGCGGCGTAGGTGCCGGGAAGCACGTGCGTCGTGACGACGCCGTGCGTGGCAGTGAAGGCGACGCCGGCGATGCTGAGCGCGCGGTCGAGCGGGGCGGCGAGGTGGAAGGCGACCTCCGGCAGGTGCTGCTTCGCGAGCCGCCACGCTGCGAACGGATTCGCGCCGGTGCGCTCGACCTCGAACTGCGCGTCATATCGGTCGTCGCCCTGGGTGATGCGCACCCCGACGGCGGCGCTGCGGCCGCTCGAGGCGACCGTGGCATCGAGAACCGAGAAGGCTGTGATTCGCCCGGACGACTGATCGTAGGCGGCATCCGTCAGCAGACTGTCGGCCTTGGTCTTCGTCACGCGACCGAGCTCGAGCGCCTCGCGCACGTCGCCGGCGATGATCGCGCTCAGGTACGCACGCACAGGCACGTCGGGCTGCGACGCGCGCACCGCAGGCGGCACGGTGACGACGAGGGCGACAACGGATGCCGCGACTGCCAGCACCGCGACGATGACGGTGACGAGCTGGCCGCGGGTCAGCAGCGGGGCGCGGGTGGGCACCTACACATCATGCGCGTAATCGCGGCCGGGTGGCGACGGTTCGCCTCATTCGTCGTCGTCGCGCTCCCACGGCCAGCGCGGGCGGCCGCGGTCGGCGATGCGCGAGGCGAGCACGAGCATGTAGAGCAGGGCGATGACGAACGCGGCCACTCCGACGGTGATGGCGAACGGGCCTTCGAGCAGCTGGGCGAAGAAGAGCAGTGCGCCGACCGGGTCGCCGTTGCCGAGCAGGTAGGCGATCGCGGCGAACAGGGGCCAGACCAGATACGCGCCGACGCCGATGCCGATGGCCGTGAGCGGAGCGATGCGCTGGCGCGACTCCGGGATGCGGAGGGCGATCAGCAGCAGGCATCCGATCATGAACAGCGTCGCCGCGCCCGTCGCGACGGGCCCCGCCAGCTCGCCCGCGCGCGCATCGGCGATCACGTCGAGCCCCGTGAGCAGCGAGATGACGCCGAACGCGGCGATCAACAGCGCGAGGTACAGGCCGGACGCGAAGATCGCGACCGTCGCGGCGTACCTGCGGAAGCCCGGCACCTCAGCGCGCGGTGGACTGTTCCAGATCGGCCTCGTAGGCCTCGCGCGCCTCAATATTGCGGCGCTTGGCGACCTGGCCGTGGAAGGCGATCCAGGCTCCGAACCAGGTCACGACCTCGAGGGCGATGAAGGTCGAGGCGACCGCGACCCAGAGGTAGACGATGTTGCTCTGGAAGTAGTCGCCCGTGAACCTGGTGAACTCGCTCGGCGTCAGATTCCACGCCTTCGCAGTGAGCAGCGCCCCCGCGAAGAACGCCGCGAAGACGAACGCGGCGACGAACACGCTGCCGAGCACGTAGGCCCACCAACGGGCCCGGTTCGCGATGGCGACGAGGGCGATGAAGGCGAGGGCGAAGACTGCGACGGGGACCCAGAACTCCCAGTTCTGCAGGTAGCTCGTGAAGAACGTGTCGGTCTTGCCGGTGCCGTAGCGCAGCAGCAGGATGCCGTAGGTCGCGGCCAGGTCGAGTGCTGCGAAGACGACGGTGGCGAGGATCGCGATGAGTATGCCGAGGCCGCGGTTGCCGCGCTTCTTCGGTGCCGTCGGCGTCTGCAGGTAGGTGGGGCCGGCGTAGGGGGCAGGCGTCGGCTCGGAAACGGGCGCGGGGGCGGGGGTCGCCGTGGCAGCGGCCGGTTCGGGCGCCGGTTCGGCCGCGGGCTCAGTTGCAGGAGCGGTGGCGGATGCCTCGGGCTCGGCTGCCTGGTCGCGGGCGGTGTCTGCTGCGGGAGCCGCGGCTGCCGGTGCCGCGGCTGCGGCGGGGGCGGCCGCCGCCGATTCGTCGGCACGGGCCGCGTCGGCGCGCGCGGCGTCGAGGCGAGCCGTTTCGGCGCGGGCGGCGTGGACGTTCTGCTCGCGCTCGGTGTCGGGAACGTCGGCCTCAGGGGCGACGTGATCCTGCGCAGAGACCGGCTGGTAGTCGGGCGGCAGGGGTGCGACGACGCCGGTGTCGGTGTGGTCGGCCGGGTCTGAACTCGTCGTCAGAGGCTGCTCGCCGGTGCTGTGCTCGCGGGCCGTCTCGTCGGCGAGGGGGGTCGGCTCGTCGGAACGCGGCGTCGGCGTCGTGTCGCTCATGGGGGTCACAGTACCAACGGGGCGGCTGTTGGCCTGGGATTTGCGGGGTCTCCATTCGGCTTCGCCGAATCCGACCGGCGAAGGGATGGGGTCTCGATACGCCCGGCTTCGCGCGGGCTACTCGACCGGCGTGAGCGGGGCGGCGAGGACCAGGAGGTCCATGCGGCCCTCTTGCACGACCTCGCCGGTCTGCTTGCGCAGGGTGAGCTGGCGCTCGAGCACGCCGTACTCCCCGGAGCTCGTCGGGCGCGCCGACAGGATCTCGATCGTGAGGGTCAGGGTGTCGCCGATGAACACCGGCGCCGTGAACTTCCACTGGTCGATGCCGAGCAGGGCGACGGCGCTGCCCTCGAAGACTCCCGTGCGGGCGATCAAGCCGAGGCACAGCGACGCGCCGAACATGCCGTGCACGATGCGCTGGCCGTAGCGGGTGTTCTTCGCGAACTCCGCGTTGGTGTGCACTTCGTTGTTGTCGTTCGTCAGGGCGGCGAACTGGTAGACCTCGCCCTCGGTGACGGTGTGGCCCGGCGTCGTGAACGTCTGACCTGCGTGGAAGTCGGGGAGGTAGAGGGGCATGCAGCTACGGTACCGAGGGTTTCGAGATGCGCGCTCCGCGAGCCCGTCAACCAGCGGAAGCGGTGGCCTGGCCGGTGATCGAGAAGATGTCGCCCGTGATGGTGGCGGTCACGCCGGTCGGCGAGACGGCGGCGCCGCCCGCGTCGGTTCCCGTCTGCGGCGTCGTCGAGATCGCCGTGACCAGAAAGTAGCGCTTCAGGTTCTGCACGTTCTTCACGAAGTTCAGCACCTTGCCGTAGTCGCCGGTCGCCGTGAGTGTCACGGGCACGACGGCCAGGTTGTTGCCGTTCACGGCCGGGCTCGTGAACGGCGGCATGCCGGGCTGCGCAGTCGGAGCAGGCGCGGGAGTCGCCGCCTTCGAGCCCGACGATGACGCCGCCTGCTGCTGGGGTGCCGCAGGTGCGGCATACGGCTGCGCAGCGGTGACGGAGATGCCCGAGAGCGTGACGCCCGCGGCGGACGCGGCCCCATTCAGCTGGGTCATGAAATCGGACGTCGCGGCCGAGTTCGGCAGCGAGACGTTGAGCGCGTCGAACGTGGCCTGCAGCGCGTCCTTGTTCTTGGCGTCGCGCGCGAGCTTGCCGACTTTGGCCTCGAGCTGCGCGTTCGTGGACTGAACGGATGCCAGCGAGTCGAGTGCCGTCGAGCGGGCGTCGAGCTGCGGCGAGACGCCCATGAACCAGCCGAGCGCGACGAGTCCGATGGCCACGACGAACGCGCCGAAGGCCCACAGTCGGTTTGCGGAGATCATCAGTGGTCCTTCGGAGCGAAGCGGTTGTCGAAGACATCCGCATTGACGTGCATCGTGATGGTCGCGGAGTACTGCTGCGCGGTGAGATTCACCGTGTCGGGGTTCGCGTCGGCGAACCCTTTGAGCTTCGAGAGAGCGTCGAGCCAGGCGGGAACGTCAGGCAACTGGTCGCTCGTGGCGGTGAAGGTGATCGTCGCGACGCGCGGTCCGAGCAGCGGGGTGTTCGGCTGGGCATAGGCGACCAGTGGCGTCTCGGAGTCGACCTTGACGGTCTTGATGGTCACGCCGGCCGGAAGCGTCGCCTGCACCTTCGTGAGGTAGCCCTGCCAGTCGATCTCGGTCGCGCCGGCGACCCGCTGGGCGGTCTGCACGAGCTGCGTCTGCGACTCGAGGGTGCTGATCTTCGAGAACTGCAGCTGCTCGGCCGCGAGCGAGCTCGTGCGCTGCTGCTCGGCAGCGAGCTGCATCTGCGCGCTCACCGAGGCGTACCAGGCGCCGCCGACGCCGAGCACGACGAGGACCAGCACGCCGAGAACGGCCCAGAGCAGCTTTCGCTGCAGCTGCTGGGTCTGGCGGCGCGCCTTGATCTCCGGCGGCAGCAGGTCGACGCGCGGCTCGGCGCCGATGAGCAGCAGCGGCGCGGTGGTCGCCTTGGGCGAGGCAGCGGCAGGCGCTGCGGCGGCCGGCCGTGCGCGCCCGCGGCGGCGCGGCTTCGGGTCGGGCTGCGGCTGGTCGTCCGGGTGGAGCGGGCCGAGCAGCTCAGTCAGGGCGGTGGGGGCTTCCTGCGTGCTCATGCTGCACTCCCGAGGGCGAGGCCGAGTGCGACGGCGTGGGTGGTGCGGCGCTCCTCGAGAGTCTGCACGGGAACGGTCTTCGCGACCTTGACGGCCGCGAACGGGTCGCCCACCGAGACCGGAATGCGGGTGAACTCGGCGAGCGCCTGGGCGAAGCCGGGCAGCTGCGAGCCGCCGCCGGTCAGCACGATCTGGTTCACGACCTCGCCGGCGCGCGTGTTGACGTAGTAGTTGATCGTGTTGCGCAGGCTGAGCAGCAGCTCGTTGGTCACTTGATAGACGACCTGCACCGCGCGGTGCTCCTCATCGGTCGAGACTTGGCGTGCGAGACCGAGCTGTCGCTTCACCTGCTCGGCCCGCGGCTGGTCGACCTCGAGCCCGAGGGTCAGCTGGCGGGTGAGCTCGGCGCCGCCGGTCGGGATGATGCGCACGAACTGCGGAGCGCCTTCCTTCGCGACGACGACGTTGGTCGTGTTCGCGCCGATGTCGATGAGGGCGACCGTGCCGCGGGATTCCTGGCGGCTGATCAGCACCCGGCTGAGCGCGAAGGGGATCACGTCGACGTCGACCGCTCGCAGGCCGGCGAGATCGGTCGCCTTCACGTTGCCGAGCACGACCTCTTTCACCGCGGCGATCAGCAGGCCGTTGACCATCGGCCCCTGCTCGCCCGGCACCTCGGCGACCGGGTAGAAGTCGAGCAGCGCATCGGCGACGGGCACCGGCAGCAGGTCCTGCGCCTCGAACGGCAGTGACTCGCGAATGCGCGCGAGAGACATCTTGGGCACCTGGAAGTCACGTGCGAGCACACGCTGATTCCCGACGCCGAGCACGACGTCTTTGCTCTTGAACTTTGCGCCGGCCCACAGCAGCTTGAGCGATTGGGCGACGGTGTTCGGCTCGAGGACCTCGCCGCGGTTCGCGGCGCCCTCGGGCAAGGGCACCTCATGCACGCGCACAACTGTGGGGCGCGGCTTGGCGGGGTCTTCGACCTCGACGGCGCGCAGCATGGTGCTGCCGATGTCGACGCCTACGACACTGGTGGGCATGGTGTTCTCCTGACGGTCGGGTCAGCCGGCGAGGCCGGTAAGGGTGAGGTACGAGTCGATGAGGGGGCCGCCGGCGGCGACGCCGAGCCAGGCGCCCGCGAGCATCCATGGGCCGAACGGGATGCCGGAGCGGCGGCCCGCACGACGGGCGATCAGCAGACCGATCGCGAACAGGCCGCCGAGCAGGAAGCCCCCGAAGATTCCGACGACGAGCTGCCCCCAGCCGAGGAAGCCGAGGAAGAGCCCGAGCACGCCGGCGAGCTTCACGTCGCCGAAGCCCATGCCGCCCGGCACTGCGAACGCGAGCAGGAAGAACAGCGCGAACGCGGCGGCCGCGCCGATGGCGGCGGTGAGCAGTCTGCCGAGGTCGTGCGAGCTGAGAGCGGATGCCGCGAGCAGCACGGCCCCGACCAGATAACTCGGCAGCACGATCGCGTTCGGCAGCTTGTGAGTGTCGAGGTCGATCAGGGCGAGCACGACCGAGATGGCCGCGAGATAGAGGAACGCGAGGAGCGTCAGGATGCGGGATGCCAGCTGCGAAGCATCCGTCACGTCGCTCGCAAACGGCCAGAAGCGCCACGCGACGAGCGCAAAGAACACGCCCGTGCCGAGCTCGACGAAAAGGTAGCGCGGCGAGATCGGGGTGGCGCAGTTGCGGCACTTGCCGCGCAGGACCAGCCACGAGATGACGGGGATGTTGTCGTAGGGCTTGATCTGCTCGCCGCACGTCGGGCAGGCGCTCGGCGGCCAGACGATCGAGAGGCCGGCGGGCACGCGGTAAACGACGACGTTGAGGAACGAGCCGATGAGCAGGCCGAAGACGCCGAGCAGTGCGATCACGTCGGCATAGAACCACAGCGGGGCGAGGGTGGGCGCCATCAGTGCACACTCCCGTCTGCGTTGTAGGCCGGCTGGGCTGCCGAGTACTGGATCGCCGACCACGGGGCCGCGACGGCGTTCTGGAAGCGCGGTGGCGAGATGTTCTTGAGGCGCTGGTCGTAGCTGTAGTGCTTCGTGAAGCCGGTCGAGTTCACCGTTCCGACCGTTCCGCGGAAGCGCTGCACGATGGCGCCGTTCACGGTGAGCGCCTCTGAACCGTCGCCGACCAGGTTGTAGTTCTGCACCTGGAAGGTGTCGTTCACCGAGAGCATGGCGGCATTGATGGTGCGGCCGTTCTGCGGCAGATCGGCCTGGCAGCCGCTCGTACTCTCGGCGTTGATGAGGTCGTTGGTCGTGTTGTAGACCACGTTGGAGTAGCTGCCCGTGTGACTCAGGTCGGTGCAGCCGAACGTCGGGTTCCATACCCAGATCGCGGCCTGGCCATCGATGCCGAGGATGTCGTTTGCGGTTGCATAGTTGAGGTCGCCGGTCGTGTAGACGTAGTGCGAGGCCGCGACGGTCACCTGGCCCTTCACGGTGCCGGTGATGAAGGCATCCCCCGACGCGCAGTTGTAGTAGTTGTTGCCGTTGAACTGCGTCACCGTCTCGGTGCTCTTCCCGTTCGCCGGCGCGCTCGCCGTCGGGTAAGTCGCGCCGCCCATGTACGACGACGAGTTGTTCGTGCTCGTCCACGGATAGCCGAGGTTGTTCTTGCCCGTGTCGGACTCTTTGCAGCTGTTCGCCCCCAGGCTCTGCGTCATCGTCGTGCTCGAGTAATTCGGGTCAGACGATCCGGTGGGCACACTCTGCACATAGATGAGGTTCTGCGCGGGAACGGGCAGAGTCTGCCCCCCCGTCGGATTGGCCGCCGAACGAGGCGCGCCGAGGCCGCCAGCGCCGGGAGTGCCGCACATCGCGGCGCGGCCAGTGTCTGTCGCGGCCTGAGCGATGTCGGAGTAGGTCGACCGTGTCCAGGGTGACACCACAGTCATGGTGCCGTCGCTATTGAAAGTGATCGCCGTCGGGCCCGTGTAGATGCAGCCCGGGTTCGGGTCATGACTCGACGTGTCGGCGACCATCTCGGTGTTGTCTTTCGGCATCCCCATCTGGGTCACCGACTGCGGCGGCTTGTTCTTGAACACTGGCGTCGTGTAGGTGCCGTTGCAGGTCGAGCTCGAATTGCCGGTCAGGTAGTTGTTCGGTGCCGGCTTGGGGTTGCCGGTCTCGATCTCGTCGGTGAAGGTGCCACCGCAGATCAGCAAGGTGTCGTTCGAGTGGATCGGCCCGTTGATGGACTCGTGCGAGCTGAACTGGATAAGGCCACCGCAGTTGTCGGTGTTCCTGGGCGTGGGATTCGTCGCGGCATCCGTGAACTGGTAGCGGGCGCACTCGACCGACCAGTCGTGGCCCGTCTTCGGCGCGAGGAGCGCGGGGTCCATGGTCTCGAAGTCGCTGAAGTAGACGTACTGCAGGAAGCCGTTCTGGCGGACGGTGGCGCGGATGCTTCGCGTGGTCTGCCCTGCTCGGCCGGTGGCCAGCAACTGCACCGTCCCGGTCTTGTTGTACTGCGAATTGTCAACTTCGTAGCGGAATGCCTCGTTCCCCGCGGCACCGGGGACGGGCGCCCAGGTGTTCGGCGTGCAGCCGCCACCCGACTGGCCGTAGCAGAACGCCGGGTTCAGCGTCGGCGGCAGCGTCAGGCCCGTGCTGTGCACGCTGAACGGCGCATGCGCATCGCCGCGGTTGATGTAACTGTTGTCATTCGTGAGACGCGCGGAGTAATCGGCGATGCCCGAATAGGCGGCGGCCACCGCTGCTGCCGAGTCGCGGTCTGAGCCGGACTTGATCGTCGCGGATTGCGCGAGGCTGAGACCGGTGGCGACGACGATCGTCAGCACCGCGGCGATGCCGATGACCAGCATGAGCGCGCTGCCACGCTCCCCTTCTTCGCGCACCAGGTGCCAGCGGCGATTGAGCCAGGTGAACATCAGCTGCCCCCCGACTTTCCGCCGAGGTTGAGCATGTCGATCGTTCCGGCGAGAACGATGCCGCGCGAGCCGGTCGACGACCCGGTGTTCATCGAGATGTTCACGGAGACCGAGCTGATGTCCTGCAAGGACGCGCTCGGAATTGCGCCGGAAGCAAAGGCGATCGGCGAGTTCGAGTCGCAGTAGGTGAAGAGCGGGGGTACGTCGTTGGGGCCGGCTGTCGCAGCAGGCGCCACGGGTGCGTCCGTTGCGTTCGGATCCTGACAGACGCCGGCGAGCGGGCTCGCGGTCGTCGGCGCGATGATCGGGCCGCCCAGCTTGATCGTCGAGTTCGGGGCGACGCTCGTGACCGTCGCTGCCGTCGGGGTGGTCGCACCGAACTTCCAGCGCTTCTCGGTGACCGTGCCGTCCGCGCCCAGGAAGAAGCCGACCATGACGGGTTTCGGCGTCGCGGTCGAGTCTGTGCCGCCGGTGCTGTCGGCGTAGGTGTAAAGCACCAGCGACGACGGCGTGGCGGAGACGAACGCGGCGACCGTGTTCTGGGCATTGCTCGGGTCGGGGAGAACTGTGCCATAGCGCAGTACATTCGTGAGCTCGTTCATTACGTTCGACGCGACACCGGCATCCTTCGACGTGACGGACGAACTCTGCACAACCTTCTGGCTGGTGACGTAGAGCGTGCCGACCAGCACGATGATGATCGAGAAGACCATCATCGCGACGATCAGCTCGATCAGCGAGAGACCCTTCTCGCTGTCGTCTGCGTCGCGGCGCAGTACATGGGCGACGTCGATCACGGGCTGCTCACCGGCCTCCGCGGGTCGAGCGTGACGACGTTGCCGGCAACGCTGCTCGGCGCCGTTGGCGTGACGATCTGCGAGCTCAGGGGAGTTGCCGATGAGGTCGAGGGGTCAGTCCAGGTGCACGAATAGCTGCCGCCGGAGCCGCTGCCGCTGCCGGTCGGGCAGGTCGATCCGGATGCCGGGGGCGTATGGCCGCTGGGCGTCGATGTGCCTGTGTTCGAGCACTTGTAGACGTAAGAGCCACCGGAGTAGGTGCGCGTCGCGGTGCACTTGAGCGTGTAGGTCACGCTGGTGGAGTAGGTCAGTGCCCAGGTGCCATAAGGCAGCGCGAGGGTGGCCGTGTCCCCCGCGATCGGTGGAAATGTGTAGGAATTTCCGTCCGCGATGACGCAACCGGGATCCGCTGCATCCGTCGCACTTGACGCCTGCTGCTTCGCACTGATCGTGAGCGTCGCGGGCGACGCCGGCGTGATGGCGGCCAGTCCGGAAATGGCGACGGTACCCATTGGGGCGTTCGCCGTCACGGCGGTGCCGGCCGTCGTCACGACGGGCGCCGCGGCGCCCTGCTGGTAGTTGGCGTCGGCGAGCCACTTTGTCGGATCGACGCTCTCGCAGCCGGGCGCCGTGCCGGTGCCGAGGTTGCCGGCAATGAGTGAGTAGCCGTTGCTGTACGGGAAAACGCAGTGCTGCGCCGCGACTCCGTTGCAACCGCCAGGTGGCATCGAGATCGTGTCGTCATGCACGAACGTGGTCTGGACACCGACCGGGAGCGTCGCGCCGGTCGGACCAAGGGTCGCCGTGACCGGAGTCGACTGGTCGTAGGTGAAGGTTGCCGGCTGGGTGGTGTTCGCGGTCACTCCGACGGTCCGCGACGACTGTGCGTTTCCGGAGCTGTCGACGTCGGGGAAGCCCATGCCGTTATAGACCGTGCCGATCGTGATCGTGTAGCTGCCTGGCACGAGGTTGGGGATGAAGGCGCAGCCCTGGGCGTCGACCTGAGCAGGGATCGTTGAGGAGTCTGGCGTCTGCGCACCGGTGCTCGGCACGGGCGCGATGGCAAGTGCGACACCCGCCGAGAAGGGCAGGCCCTGTGCGTTGGTGACCTGCACCATGATGGAGCCGTTGCCCACCTGAGTGACAGCGCTCGTCGAGGCGACCAGGGTCGTGACGTCGACCTTCTTTGAGACGGCGCTCGCACCCTTCCAGCTCACGGCGACTTCGACGCTCTTGCCGAGGACTGCGCCGGTGCCGGTGCTGCACTGAGTCGTGACGCCCGTGGTCGACGGCGCCCACTTCACGGTCGTCTTCACGGTATAGGTGCGGCCAGCGAGGGTCCGCGTCGTCGTCGACGAGCTGAGATCGTTCAGGTTCTTGGTCGTGCGCGCCACGTTGAGCGCGGCGGTTGCGAGGTTGCTCGCGGTCTGGCGGGCCTGCGCGTCGGCGCTAACCGCCTTTGTGAGCATGACGCTCGAGAGGATGCCGAGCGAGACGATCATGAAGACGAACATCGCAACGACGACCTCGATCAGCGTGAAGCCGTCGGTCGCGTTCTTTTCTTCAAACGGATGCCGCAGGCGAGAGCGGAGTCGAGTGAGCACGGCTTCTCGTCTCCTTTCGCTTTCGCGCTGCGGCATTCGGTCGGTGAAAAAGACAAAGCGGGTGCGTGGCGGTCAGATCGGTGTCCCCCACGCACCCGCTTCGTCGCGGTGCTGTTAGCTGGTGGGGCAGTCGCCCTTCTTGACGCCATCCGAGTCAGTGGCGTAGAAGGTGTTGCTGGTGTCGGCGTCGGTGGCGCAGATCGTGAACGAACCGGCCGTGTCTCCCGGGGTGATCGTGATGCCGTTGTCGTCCACGTACTGGCTGAGGGTCGCGCCTGCTTCCTTCCAGGTGTCAGCCGGGTGGTCAGTGCTGGACCATTGGGGGCGCTGCCGATGTTGGTCTTGGTGAGTGCTTCGTCCGTCGGGAACGCTCCGTTCGCCGAGGTTTCGAGACTGACGAGTGCGGTCTTCAGGTTGCCGACGTCGGTCTTGACGGCCGAGTCCTTGGCGTTCTTCTGGACGCCGAGGTACACGGGGATCGCGATCGCGGCGAGGATGCCGATGATGATCACGACGACGAGGAGCTCGATGAGGGTGAAGCCCTTCTCGTCTTCGGCGAGAAGTCCATTGCGGCGAGCGTTGAGCTTGCCCATGAGACGGAAGTACATGGTCGGAAGTCCTTCTGAGAATGGGATAAGAGGGGTGCGAATGAGGCGTAGTCGGCGCCTCACATGGGAGAGGCTATGAGCCGAAAACGGGGGAGATAATCCCGCTTACGGGGGTGATTTGCGAGAACTAATCCCCTGATCAGGGGTAATTTCTACCCCCGCATAGGGGGCATCAGCCGGCCGAGCCCTGAACGGCGTTCGTGATCTGGAAGATCGGCAGGTAGAGCGCCACCACCATGCCGCCGATGACGACGCCGAGGAACGCGATCATGAGCGGCTCGATGAGCGCCGTCAATTGCTCTGTCATGGCCGTCACATCGGCCTCGTAGAAGTCCGCGATCTTGTCGAGCATCGTCTCGAGAGCACCGGAGTCCTCGCCCACGGCGATCATCTGCGTGACCATCGTCGGGAAGACCTCTTGCTCCTCCAAAGGCCCCGCGATACCACGGCCCTGCCGCACGGCGTCTCTCACGTTGTTGAGCGCGTTCTCGATGACCCAGTTGCCGCTCGTCTCACCGACGATCTGCAGCGCCTGCAAAATCGGCACGCCGGCGCCGATCATGTTCGAGAAGTTGCGGGCGAAGCGCGCGATGGCGATCTTTTTCGCCAGCAGCCCGAAGACCGGCGCTTTGAGCCGCAGCGGGTCGACGAACTGCCGCACTTTGAGGTCGTTCTTGTGGCCGTTCCACCACCAGGCGAAGACGCCGCCGCCGATGATGAGCGTCGGTGCGAGCCAGACCATCTGATGCGACAGCACGACGAGCATCTGCGTCGGCACGGGAAGCTTCGAGCCGAAATCCGCGAACATCTTCGCGAAAATCGGCACGACGAACGTGAGCATCACAAGCACGCCGACCAGCGACATGATCAGCACGATGACCGGGTAGGTCAGCGCCGACTTGATGCTGTCGCGCAGCTTGACGTCTTTCTCGAAGTTGACCGCGATCGAGTCGAGGGACTGGTCGAGGAATCCGCCCGCCTCACCCGCGCGCACCATGTTCACCATGAGCGGCGGGAACACGTCCTCGTGCTTGTGCATCGAATCTGCGAGCCCGACGCCGGTCTCGACGTCGTCGCGCACGCGCGACAGGATGCCGGCGAGCTTCACGTTCTCGGTCTGCTCGGCTAGGATGTTGAGCGTTCGCAGTAGCGAGAGGCCCGAGCCGAGCATCGTCGCCATCTGGCGCGCCATGATCGACAGATCCTTGAGCTTGACGCCACTGCCGAAGCCGATGTTGATCTCGGTGTTGAGGCCGGTGCCCTCGGGCGCCTCGGCGATCGACACGGGCGAGAGGCCCATGACGCGCAGGCGCTGCGTGACGGAGCCCTCGCCCTGCGCCTCGACCTTGCCCTTGACGAGCTTCCCGCCCGCGTTGCGCGCGGTGTAGGCATACGTCATCGTCGGCATCAGTACACCTGCCCCGAGAAGCTGTCACCGAAGTCGGGGGCGCTCGCGGCGAGCGCGCGGCCGACGTCGGAGGTCGGGGAATCCTGCCGGGAGACGAGCCGGTGGAAGCTCTCGGGGTCGTGCACCTTCTCTTCCGCCGCCTTGCGCGTGATGGTGCCCGCGTTGACGAGGTCGGCGAGGTGCTGGTCCATCGTGTGCATGCCCTGCTCGCGGCCGGCCTGCATCATCGACGCGATCTGGTAGGTCTTGCCCTCGCGGATCAGGTTCGCGATGGCGGGGGTCGTGACCATGATCTCGGTCGCCACCGCACGGCCGCGACCGCTCGCGCGCTTCACGAGCGTCTGGCAGACCACACCCTGCAGCGTCGAGGCGAGCTGCGCGCGCACCTGGCCCTGCTGGTGCGGCGGGAAGACGTCGATGACGCGGTCGATGGTCTGCGGGGCATCCTGCGTGTGCAGCGTCGCGAAGACGAGGTGACCCGTCTCGGCCGCGGTCAGCGCGACCTGGATCGTCTCGAGATCGCGCAACTCGCCGATGAGGATGATGTCGGGGTCCTGGCGCAGCACGTGCTTGAGCGCCGCCGCAAAGCTATGCGTGTCGTTGCCGACCTCGCGCTGGTTCACGAGCGACTGCTTGTGCTTGTGCAGGAACTCGATCGGGTCCTCGACGGTCACGATGTGGTCGCTGCGGGTCTCGTTCGCCAGGTCGATGAGCGCCGCGAGGGTCGTCGACTTGCCGGAGCCCGTGGGGCCCGTGACGAGCACGAGACCGCGCGGCAGCGTCGAGAAGTGGCCGATCACCTCGGGGATGCCGAGCTGCTTCAGCGTCTTGATCTCGGTCGGAATGAGGCGGAAGGCCGCGCCGATCGCGCCGCGCTGCTGGTAGAAGTTCACACGGAAGCGCGCGTTGGCCGAGATCGTGTAGGCGAAGTCGAGCTCGAGCTCGTCGTTGAACTGCCGGCGCTGGGCCTCAGTCAGCAAGGTGTCGAGGGCGCGCGCGACCCGCTCGCGCGACCACGGCTCGGGGTCGAGCGCAGGGCGCAGGCCGCCGTCGACGCGGATCATCGGCGCCGCGTTCGCGGTCACGTGCAGGTCGGACGCGTTCCGCGCGACGACCTCGTGCAGGCACGCGATCAGGTCGCGGTCGGCGCGCGTCAACGCTTCGCGCTCGGCCTGCGTGAGCGCGTGCGTGGTGAGATCGTCGTCGGATGCCTCGGGCTGCGGCGGCGCGGGGACCGGCGTGGTGGGCTGCGGCTGCGGCTCCGGCTGCGGCGGCGCGGGGACCGGCGTGGTGGGCTGCGGCTCCGGCTGCGGCTGCGCGTAGGCGGGCGTCGCGGGCCACTGGGCGAGCTCGGGCGGGGTGCGCAGGGCGACGGTGGGCAGGTCTCCATTCGGCTTCGCCGCGTCGACCAGCGGGGCGGGGGCAGCCGAGTCGACCAGCGGAGCGGGGGGCGCCGAGTCGACCAGCGGGAAGCCGAGCTCACCGGTGGCCTCTGCCAGGCGGGCAGCACGGCGGCCGCCCGGGATCAGCGGGTGCGTCGGCTGCTCGACCGGGCGCGGCGACCAGCCGAAGACGGTGTCGTCACCCGGGTCTTCCGGAATCTCGTAGACGGGCTTGTCCATGGTTCTCCTCCGCCGCTAGGCGACGACTCGCAAAACTTCCTCGGGCGACGTCCAACCGGCGAGGCACTTCGCCCAGCCGTCTTCGCGAAGCGTCAGCATCCCCTGCTCACGCGCGACGCGCGCGATCTCGGCGCTCGACGCGCGCTCGACCGTGAGCCTCTCGATCTCTTCGCTCACCGCCATGACCTCGTGCAGCGCCATGCGGCCGCGGTAGCCCGTGTTCGAGCACGCGCGGCAGCCCACCGGCCCGAAGAGCGTCGCCCCCTGCTCGAGAGCGCGGAGGGGGAATCCGATCGACTCCAGCCACTGCACGTCGGGCGCGACGGGCGCCTTGCAGCGCTCGCACAGGCGGCGCGCGAGCCGTTGCGCGACCACGCAGTCGAGGGCGGAGCTGACCAGGAACGGCTCGATGCCCATCTCGGTGACGCGCGTGACGGCGCTCGGGGCGTCGTTGGTGTGCAGCGTCGACAGCACGAGGTGGCCGGTGAGGGCGGCCTCGATGGCGATCTGGGCGGTCTCGTGGTCGCGGATCTCGCCGAGCAGCACCACGTCGGGGTCGGAGCGCAGGATGCTGCGCAGCGCGCTCGCGAACGTGAGGCCGGCCTTCGGGTTCACCTGCACCTGGTTGATGCCGGCCATGCGGTATTCGACCGGGTCCTCGACCGTGATCACGTTGATCTCGGGGCGGCTCACGGTGTTGAGCGTCGTGTAGAGCGTCGTCGACTTACCCGAGCCGGTCGGGCCCGTGACGAGGATCATGCCGTAGGGCTTCGTGTAGCTGGCCTTGAAGACCTCGAAGTTGCGCGGCATCAGCGCCAGGTTCTCGAGCGAGAGCGACGAGCTCGTGTTGTCGAGGATGCGCATGACGACCTTCTCGCCCCACACCGTGGGAAGGGTCGCGACGCGGAGGTCGATCTTGCGGCCGCCGTGGCTGACAGACATCCGGCCGTCCTGCGGCTTGCGCCGCTCGGCGATGTCGATGTCGCTCATGATCTTGAGGCGGCTGATGACGCCCGCCTGAATCGCCTTGGGAGCCGACTGCATCTCGTGCAGCACGCCGTCGATGCGGTAGCGCACGCGCACCTCGTGCTCGCCGGGCTCGATGTGGATGTCGCTCGCGTTGTCTTGGATCGCCTGGCTCACGAGCAGGTTCACGAAGCGGACGATCGGAGCCTCGTCTTCGAGGATCTCGGTGTCGAAGGTGCTCGCGGCGGCTTCCTGCGCGCGCTCTTCCTCGAGCGTCGCGGTGAGGTCTGAGAGCTCGCCGTCAGCGCGGATGTAGCGGTTGAACGCGGCGTCGAGGTCGGCCGGGTCCGCCATGACGAGGGTGAGCGCGCGACCGGATGCCGCGCGCACATCGTCGATGGCCGGAAGGTCGTCGGGGTCCGCGGTCGCGACGAGCAGGTGGTCGCCCTCGAAGCCGATCGGAAGGACGTGGTGCCGCCTGAGGACCGTGGGGTTCACGAGGGCGGCGGCCTGGCGGTCGACGGGGTAGTCGGTCAGGTCGACGAGCTGGATGCCGGCGCGGGCTGCCCGGGCCTTGGCCACCTGGGCCGAGGACAGCACGCCCTCTTCGACGAGCGTTTCGATCGCCTGGGACTCGGCGGCCGGGGTAGCCGAGATCAGGTCGAGGTGCTCGATGGGCAGCGCGCCGTGGAGGATGAGGATCTCCGTGAGTGACGCCATGGGACCGTCCTCCTCACGGGTCGGGGGCTGCACGCCCCGGGGGTCGGCCCAGGGCTGCAGGTGGCCGGAAACGTCCGGGGGTCGGCCCGGACTCAAGCAAGGTAATCACCGGCTGACCAGGGCGACTATTCCCC
Source organism: Gryllotalpicola daejeonensis (assembly GCF_039538145.1). Taxonomy (NCBI): domain Bacteria; kingdom Bacillati; phylum Actinomycetota; class Actinomycetes; order Micrococcales; family Microbacteriaceae; genus Gryllotalpicola; species Gryllotalpicola daejeonensis. Next base: position 1,648,440 of record NZ_BAABBV010000001.1, read on the forward strand.
ATAGCAAGGGCCCCGCGTTTGCGGGGTGGGTGGGGGCGACGGGCCAGACGGCGCCTGGGGGACGACGACGGGAACAGACGCGCTGCGCGGAGATGGGTCGATACGCAGAGCCTGGGTTAGGCATCCGTCTGCATATCGACCCATGTCTGCGCTCGGGACGCGCGCCACGCGAGGTGAGCGCGCTCGGGTCAGAGGCGCGCGCGCTACGCGAGGTGAGCGCGCGCGGGTCGGAGGTACGCGCGGGTCGGAGGCTGCGCGGGTCAGAGGTGCGGGCGGGTCAGAGGTGCTGCAGGGCCCAGATGCCTGCGCCGGCCAGCACGATCACGCCCAGCCAGATCGCGCCGACGGTGATGAGGGCGCGACGGCGCCAGGCGCGGCGGGCGTCGTTCTGGTGGGCGACGATCTCGCTGACGGAGATCGCGCGCGCGGTGCGCTGGCGGATCTTCCACTCCGCGTCGAAGTCCGGTACCTGGGTGACCTCGAGGTCGGTGCGCGCCTTGTAGCGCACGACGCTGCCGGCGGGAACCTCGGGCGGGCGGAAGTCGAGCAGGTGGATGTCTGTCACCGGCGGTGCCTGCGGGGCGAGCGCACGCCCGACCGTGAACTTCGTGGCGGATTCCGTCTGGGCGACGCGGCGGGCGAGGACCGGGGCGGTGTCCTCGATCGTGCCGTGGCCTTCGGTGACGACCGTGTCGTCGGTGTCAGGCATCGGGGGTGTCCTCGTGGTCTCCATCCGGCTGCGCTGAGTCGACCGGCGACGTTTCGAGACGCGGCGCTTCGCGCTGCTCCTCAACGATCGTGCTCTGCGGCGCTTCGCGCTGCTCCGGGGCGATCGTGCTCTGCGGCGCCTCGCGCTGCTCCGGGGCGTTCGCGGGTTCGGGGTTCGGAGCGACGTCGACCACGATGATCGTGATGTTGTCGTGGCCGCCGTGGTCAAGGGCGAGCTTCAGCAACAGGTCGACCGCCTCGCCCGGGTCGTCGTGGTGGGCGAGCACATCGTAGAGCTCGGCCTCGCTGAGCTCGCCGTGCAGCCCGTCAGAGCAGATCAGGATGCGCTCCCCCGCCTCGACGGGGTGCACCCAGTAGTCCGCGGGGCTGTCCGGCGCGCCGACGGCACGGGTGATGACATTGCGGTGCTCGAAGTTCTCGGCCTCCTCTGGCGTGAGGTTGCCGGCATCCAATTGCTCCTGCATGTACGAGTGGTCGATCGTCATGCGCTCGAATCGCGCGCCGACGACGCGGTAGACGCGCGAATCGCCGACGTTGAGCACGAGCCAGTACGGGATGCCGTCGTGCCTGACCTGCACCACCCCCGTGAGCGTGCTGCCCGCGCCGCGGCGGGTGCGGTCGCTGAGCGCGGCGACGGTCTGGTGCGCGCGGCGAATCGCGTCGGCGACCTCGTCGGGCCGCACGTCGTCGCGGCCGACGAGCCCCGAGAACGCCCGGACGACCGCGGCGCTCGCCACAGCTCCCGCGTCGTGGCCGCCCATGCCGTCGGCGACGATGTAGACCGGGTAGTCGGCGAGCAGCGAGTCCTCGTTGCCGCGGCGGTGACGACCGGTGTCGGTCGCCGCGGCCGTGCGCAGCTGCGGGTCGGCGCCGGTGACGACGACCGTCTGGTGGCGGCTGCTGTGATCAGGCACCCTGCACCACCTTCACCCCGAGCTCGCCGAGCATGAACTGCGGCGTCACGCGCGCGCGGTTGCGGGCGCCCAGCTCGGATTCCTCGTTGGTGTTCGGGTCGAGCAGCCACACTCCGTTGGTGGAGTCGAGGTCGGTCACCTGCCACTCGCCGCCGACGTACTCGAGCACCGCGTGGGTCGCCGACACCGACAGCGCGTCGTCGGTGACGGCGATCAGCTGCGCCCCCGGGTAGAGGGGATGCGGCGACGGGCGGCGACCGAGGATCGCCGACGTGCCGGTGAGTTCGACGCGGGCGCCCATCGACGTCTGGATCCACCAGCGCGCGCGACGGCGGGAAGAGACGACCGTCGCGTCGGCGCGGGCGCCGGAGATGATCGTCGCGTCGTCGTCGTACGGGTCGTCGTCGGCTGCGTGGTCGAGGTCGGCCGCGGCTTCATGCGGCTGCGCCGGGTCGGGCAGCGGCGGGGCCGCGGGCGCGGGTTCGGGCTCGCGCGACGGGACGACCGGCTGCGCCGGTGCGGGTACGGGCGCAGGCGCGGCCGCAGGCGACGGGGCCGGCGCGGCGGGCGGCGTTGCGAGGACCTGGGGTGAGTAGGGCGGCGTCGCGAGCGGTGGCGGGGCGATGACGGGGGATGCCGCAGGCGCGATCGTCTCGACGCGGGGCGCCGCGGCAGGGGTCGGGTCTCCATTCGGCTTCGCCGAGTCGACCAGCGACGTTTCGAGACGCGGCGCTTCGCGCTGCTCCGGGGCGATCGTGCTCTGCGGCGCTTCCCGCTGCTCGGCGGCGAAGATCACAGGCTCGACGGGAACGGGCTGCGGGTCGCGGGTGGGCAGTTGCGAAGCATCCGGCTCGACAATGCCCGGCATGGGCGCAATGAACCCGGCCGCGCTCACCGGGGTTTCCTCCAGCGGCTGCTGCGAGTCGTCCTGCGAGGGGATCGTGAGCGGCCCCTGCGGCGGGCGCTGCATCGACCAGACCAGCGGCTCGGAGGCGGCGCGCAGGTCGACGCGGTGCTGCAGACCGAGGGCGAGAGTCCACACCCACCAGGCGACCACGGCGAGCACCGTGTACCAGCCACTGCGGCCGAGGCGGCGGTTGATGCGGTGCGTCGCGATGAACAGCATGAGCGCGCCGAGCCAGCTCGAAAGCGGGATGACGAGGGCGATCAGCCAGAACTCGCTCAGGCCGCCGAGGCGGTAGACGGTCGCGATGTTGACGAATGGGATCCACGCGCGCGACCGATCGACGCTCAGCGCCTCGAAGATGCGGTGCAGGCCGAGCGGCACGACGACGAGCCAGATGACCAGCGCTACCACCAGGGGAACGACGAGCGCGGCCATCGCTGCCGCGCCGGCGAGCGAAACGTCAACGGCGTCCGAATAGGACGGGGTCATCTTTCTCCTCCACCGGTGCGGAACGACCGCAACGAGATCAGGGCGAGCAGCCGGCGCCACCGTGGGAACGCCGCCGCCAGCCTGACCCGCTGCTCGTCGAGCTGCGTCCAGAACCTGTCGGCCTCGTCGGGCGTCGGGTCGAAGGCGCCGAAGACGGCCGCGTCGGCGCCGTGAGCAAGTGTACGCAGGGTAGACGAATCGGTCGCACGGGACGCGGCGGCGTAGAGCGCCGCGGTCTCGGCGCGAGTCCGCACGCCCTGCGCGGGCAGGCCGAGGTCGACGGCGGTGTCGACGAGCTCGTCCCACCCCGAAGCCACCCGATCGGTCGCGCTCGGCGCGGAGCGACGCTCGCGCCGGCGCACGACCTTGACGAGCATCAGCGCGAGCAGCGGCGCGACCAGCACCAGCAGTGCGAGCACGACCGTGCCGCCGATGCGCAGCACGGGCAGCCACACCGCCGGGCCCGCAGGCGACTTCGGCGTGTGCTCGTTGTTCTGGTGGTCGCCGCCGGACGGGTTCGCCTCGGGCGGCGGTTGAACGGTGGCGACGTGCTGCTGCACCTGGGTCGGAACCTTGGGAACGCTCGTGTTCTCCGGCTTCTTTGCCAGCGGGATCTTGTGCTGAGGCGTGGTGTTGAACGCCACCCACTTCTGGTCGGCGCCGCGCACCTCGACCCAGGCGGTGAGGTTCTTGCCCTCGCACACTCCCCCACTGCACGCGGGAATGGACGAGGCATCCGTCACGCTGTCGGAAATCGCGAAGCCGAGCACGACCCGTGCGGGGAAGCCGAGCGATTCGGCGATGAGGGCGGATGCCACGGCGAACTGCTCGTCGTCGCCGACGCCGGCCACGAGCTGCTCCGGGGCGGCGTCGGCGCCTGCCTGCTGCTGCTGGCGCAGCAGGTCGCTGAACAGGTCGCCGATGCGGTCCATGGATTCGCCGGCGAGGCTCTGCTCGAAGGGGTTGTTTTTCTGCAGTTCGCGCCACGTCGGCGCCGAAGCGGTACCCAGGCCGGGGTCCTCGAGCGAATGGCTCAGGAATCCCCGCGCGCGCAGGCGATCGATCAGCTCGGCGAGCCCCTGGCCGCCGCCGCCGACGCCCTGCGCCTGCACCCACTGGGTCAGACTGTCGGGAATCGTGTCGGTCTCGGGCACGGCGCCCACCGGCGGCGTGACAGAAGCGAGCGGCGCGGGGCGCGCCTGCGGCTTCGCGCGCAGGGTGTAGCTGTCGCCGGCGCTGAGGCCTGCGAGCTCGGCCCCCGACTGCAGCTTGTCGTTGTAGTAGAAGCCGTCGGTGAGCTGGTTGACGTTCTTGCCGGTGAACCCGATGGCCGACAGCCCGTTGACGGTCGGCAGCCAGGCACTGGATCCCAGCGCGTCGTCGAACGCCTTGCCGATCGTGACATCGAGGCTCGCGAGGCCGGAATCGTGGTTCGAGCTGGTCAGCTGCGGCATGTGCGAGAACGCGCTCGCTCGGTCGGAGTCGTTCGGCAGCACCGTGAACTGCTGCCCGTTGTAGAAGCTCATGGTCGCGAGCCGCAGCCGGCCGAGCTGCTGCGCGTCGCCCTTGTAGGTCAGCACCGGCGAGTTGTAGGGGTCGCCGCCCGTGCTCTCGAACGCCGCGCGATAGGTCGTGAGCGGGCTCGTGTACTGGTTGAGGCGCGAGACGGGGTCGACGGCGTCAGAGAGCACGTGGCGCTGGCTCGGCAGCGCGGTCGACGACAGTGGAACGGCCACGAGCAGACCGACGAGCGCGACCGCGGCCGCCGACGCGATGCGTCGCACGTTCCCGACGGCAGTGCCGCCTGAGCGACGGATGCCTGAGGCCGCGGCCGCCTCGCGCAGAGCCAGGGTGCGCGCATGCTGCGCTCGCCAGACGAGGAATCCGCCTGCGATGCCGAGCGCCAGCACGCCGACCAGCACGTGCCGGGGCGCCGCGACCGTGATCGGGCCGAGGTGAAGGGCGAGGCCGTTGGCCGTCGTGCCGAACGCGATCGCGAACGCGTTCGGCATGAGCATGACCGGCACGAGGGCGCCGTACCAGCGCGCGCGGCCGAAGACGATCGAGAACGCGACAGCCGTGCACACCAGCATCGTGATGAGCAGCGGTACGAGCAGGGCTTGGAAGTGCCCGACCGGCATCTCGACCGTGATGAGCCTCTTCCACGACTGCACGGTCGCGGCGAGCAGCTCGCGGTAGCCGGCCAGGAAGTCGGCTCGCGAGGTGAACGCGCTGGGGATCGCGAGCGGCACCCCGAACACGAGGTAGCCGCCGGCGAGGCATCCCGCGATCGACAGCCACGACCAGCGGCGCACGATCCCCGTGAACACGACGAGGGCCGAGAGCGCGGTCGCGCCCGCGACGGTGACGGCGAGGTACCAGGTCTCGTAGATCGGCCACGCGGCGAACGCGGCGACGGCGACGAGGGCGAGCACGAACCCGAGGTCGACGAACAGCGCGGCATCGGGGCGCAGCGCGCGGGCGCGGCGGCGCGCCATCAGGCTGCCCTGCGCAGCATCGAGCGGAAGTCCTCGAGGAGCGGGATCGTCAGCACGCCGACCTCGCCGAGGCGGCCGTAGCTCGGGCGCGCCTCGGGGTCCGCCACGATCGCGACGACCCGCACGCCGGGGTCGAAGCGCAGCGGCAGCTGCATCAGACGCGCGCGGTCGACGGACGACCCGCAGACCACGAACGCGATCGAGAGGTCGCTCATGGCGCGCGCAGCGAGCGTGCACACCTCTTCGAACTCCATCGCGGCGGGTGAGCGCTCGACGGTCGCGAGGTCGTCGAGCAGGGCGGTCGGCGTGACCACCGCGAGCGACCGGATGGCGCGCACCGAGCGCTTCGCGACGTCGAGGATCTGGTCGCTCGCGACCACTGCGATCTGGCGCCCGTCGCGCACGGCCCGGATGCCGAGCGAGCCGACGATGCTGACGGCGAGCTCGTACTCGTCGTCGCTCGCGAACTCGTCCTCGTGCATGCCGAGCACGATGGCGAGGCGCGCACGCCTCGTCTCTTCGAACTGGCGCACCATGAGGCGGCCGGTCTTCGCCGTCGACTTCCAGTGCACGTGCCGGCGGCCGTCGCCGGGCTGGTACTCACGGATCTGGTGGAACGAGATGTCCTCATTGACGACGTCGCGGCTCGGGGTTCCCTCGAGGTCGCGCACGAAGCCCGAGCTCGTCGACGGCACGGCGACGGTCTTCGGGTGCACGAACAGGCGGTGCACCTCGGCCCACGACGCTTCGCGCTTCAGGGTTCCCAGCGGGTCGGTGCGCACCGTGGTGACCGGCCCTATATCGATGATGCCGCGGCGGTAGGCAGGCACGATCAGGTCTTCGCCGTGGGTGTGACCCGGGCGAAGGAGCGGCACCCAGACATCCGTCAGCCCCGCGCCCACGGGAACATCGATGCGGCTCGGGAACTCGATGCGGCGCGACGCGTTGGTCACGGTGAGCGTGCCGACCACCTCCGAGCCGGCGACGACGCGCTCGACCGGCAGGCTGAATCCCACCTTGTAGGCGAGCGACCCGGCGAGGAACGGCACCGCGATCACCAGCACGGTCAGGGCGATCAGGCCGGCGACGATGAACTCCATCCAGCCGAGGATCAGGCCGAGTGGCAGCAGCACGAGAACGGCCACGACGGCGAGCCAGCCGACGGGTGTCACCAGGTCGTCGACGCGCGACCATGCGGCGGCCGCCGCCGTCTGGATCTCGCGCCACGACTGCACCGCGAAGACAGCGAAGCGCGTCCGCGCGCTCCAGCTCTCAGAGACGAAGTGCGTGGTGGTCGCGGTGCCGGTGACGGTGGCGCCGCTGTTGCCCGTCGAGTCGAAGGTCACGCCACGGTGCTCCTCACCGGGGGAATGACGTCGAGCAGGACCTGGCCGATGACGGCCTCTGCGGTGACGCCGTCGAACTCGGCCTCGGGGTCGAGCACGAGGCGGTGCGCGAGCGCGGGGACGGCGAGCGACTTGACGTCGTCGACGTTGACATAGCCGCGGCCTTGGCCGGCGGCCCACGTCTTGGCGGCCTTCGTCAGCGCGCGAGCGCCACGCACCGAGACGCCGACGCGGGTCTGCGACGCCGTGCGGGTCGCCTCGACGATGCGGCCGATGTAGTCGAAGATCACGGGGTCGGCGTGCACCGCGCGCGCGATCGTCGACATGCCGACGAGCGCCTGCGGGGTGATCACCGGGTTGAGTTCGTGCGGCACCTCGCTCGTCGCCTCGAGGATGCGCACCGTGGCGGCGAGGTCGGGGTAGCCGAGGCTCGTCTTGATCATGAACCGGTCGAGCTGCGCCTCCGGCAGCGGATAGGTTCCCGCCTGCTCGATGGGGTTCTGCGTCGCGATGACGAGGAACGGCGCGCCGGTCGATCGCGTGACGCCGTCGATCGTGACCTTGCCCTCCTCCATCGCCTCGAGCAGCGCAGACTGGGTCTTCGGACTCGCGCGGTTGATCTCGTCGGCGAGCACGACGTTCGCGAAGATCGGCCCCGCGTGGAACTCGAACTCGCCGTTCTTCTGGTCGTAGACGGTGATGCCCGTGACATCCCCCGGCAGCAGGTCAGGCGTGAACTGGATGCGCGTCGATGTGCCGTGCACCGTCTCGGACATGGCGCGGGCGAGGCTCGTCTTGCCGGTGCCCGGCAGGTCCTCGAGCAGCAGGTGCCCCTCGCTGACCATGGCGGTGAAGGCGAGCTCGATGACGTGACGCTTGCCGAGCACCACCTGCTCGACGTTGTCCGCCAGGGCCTGGAACGTGGATTGGAACCAGGTCGCCTGCTCTGAGCTGATCGCCATGTGTCGATATTCCTTCGTGTTCTCTGATTGCTTCAGTTGGTCGAGCAGCTCACCGGGTCTGCGCTCGTCCCGTTGTACGTAGCGAACCCGCTCTGGCCCCACGTGATCGTGTAGTGGATGTTGCGTATCTGGGTGGTGCCGGCCGGCAGCGCGGTGCCATCGCCGGTCCCGGGTTGCCAGGTGGTCCCGTCGGTCGTGTACTCGTAGGCGCTGACTGTCACGGACGGGCCTGCCTGCGGCACGCCGCGATCGTTGTTCGGCGCCACTGTGACGGAGGTCGCCCCCGACTCGGGAACGTTGCATGCGGCGGTCACACCCGTCACCTGCATCTGGAACGGGGCCGAACCGGCCGCCGCATGGATGGCGACGGCTGCGCCGCAGAAGGTCTGCGTCAAATCGCAGTACCGCGCGGTGAAGGCCGGCGCCGTCCCGAAAGTTGTCTGGCTGCCGCTGATCACCAGTCGGTAGCCCTTGTACGGGCTCCGGCTTGAGCAGCTCGGGGCGTTCGCGCCGTACTCGTAGTCCGGAAGCCCGGCGCCCTGCTGCGTGATGGAGTACGAGCAGTCGTTCGAGTCCGGCACCGGCGCGTTCGACTGATCCCACACGACGATCGAACCCAGATCTCTCTGGACCGCACCGAATTGGTTGGTATAGCAGACGTACACCTCATACCGTTCGAACTGATTCAGCCCCGTGAGCGTCGGGGTTGCGGACACCGCCCAGTCGCTCCCACCTGGCTGCGCGTAGTTGATGGTCGCGTTACTGCCGGTGTTCGAGCACGAGGGGTCGTTGCCGGGGGGCGCTGCGAAGTACAGATAGGCGTCCGACTTCGCGCTTCCGTTGGGGTTCCCCTGCGCCGCGGGCGAGACCTGGATGGAGCTGTCGCTCGGCGAGTAGGGCGTTCCGACCGAATCGAAGGTGGGCAGGCCGGCGGGCGTCACTGTGACGGAGTCGGGGGTCGCGCCGACCAGATCGCCGGGAGGCTGCTCGAACTGGCTCACGGGAGTCACAACGACACTCACGGGTTGGCCGGGTGTGGCCGAGAAGCGTCGCGTCACCACGTCGCCGGACGCAGGCACGGTTTCTGTGTCGCCTCCGACCTGAATCGTGTACGACGAAGCAGTGCTGTCCATGTTCGGAATGTTGACGTCGAAAACGCCGGCAGTGGGCGACGTCTGTCCCTGCACGAATATCGGGGTCGCCGTCACCCCGCTCACCGTGGGCTGCGCGAACGCCCAACCGACCGTCTTCACCGAGCCGCGCGATTCTCCGACGCCGTTCACCGACTTGACCTCGAAGGTGTGCTTGTCGCCGTTCTTCAGCCCATTCACCGGCGGGCAGGCGCCGTTGGGGTCGCAGGTCACCGAGGGCTTGCCGTCGACGTACACCTTGAACCCCGTGAGCGCGGGGTACGAGCTCGCGGCATCGCCGGGCGAGACGGCGAGGGTGACGCTGTCGGGGCCGTACGCGACCTGCGCGACGGCGGCCGGTGCGGCCGGATACCCCTTCAGCTCGAACGACAGCGAGCCGTCGCCTGAGCCCGAGGCACTGCGCTTGCCCTGCGCGTCCTGAACGACGAACGGCACGGTGCACCGGCCGCCGGGGGTGTCCGCCCCCCACTTGGCTTCCACGGTGCGGCCGTCGGCGACGCGGAACGTGACGCCCGTGCAGCCCGTGACGGTCGGCGTCACGGAGACCACCTTGAGGGGGGTGCGGTACGCGTTCACCTCGTCGGGACGGCCGACGACCGCGGTGCTGCAGCTCGAGCCGTTCGCCTCTGAGCAGCTCAGCGACACCGAGCCGCCCGCAGGCCGCGTGCTCGGGGCCGGCCCGACCTTGAGCGTGATGTCGGCCGCGGTTCCGACGCCCGTGTAGCCGGCGATGGTGACGTGCGCGACCTCTTCGAGGCCCGGCTGGGCCGTGTCGTTCGCGCGCACCGACACGGTCTGGCCGCTCTGCGTGACCGAGAACAGGCCGCCAGAGTACGACACCTTGAAGTGCAGCCCGCTCAGGTCGTCGTGGCCGAGCCACGACGTCATCTGCGTGAGGTTGAACCGCACGGCGGCCTGACCGGGGCTCGCGGTGAGCGAGGCCGGCCGAAGCTCGGGCTGCGGCTGCTTCGGGATGATCTGGAACGGCACAGCGAGGATCGTGTACTCGGACTGGCCCACCAGGCGCACCGGGGCGAGGCACGCGTCCGCCCACGGGGCGCCGTCGCCCGCGTCATACGTCAGCTGCCCGGAACTGTCGACCGAGCACGAGGCCGCCTTGCGCGCCTTGGTCGTCTTGATCGACCCGCTCTGGGCGTCGAGCGCCGAGCCCGGCGGCACACTGACGACGTCCGAGAGCTTGATCTTCCGCGAGTCGCCCTCTTTCACCTCGAACGGCTTCGTGTCGGCCTTGAGGGCGAGGATCACGTCGGCGAGGGCCGGGACTCGCAGGAATCCGTAGGTCGTCACGTTCTGCCCCGTGAAGTCGGGGCCGGTCAGCTCGAACGGCACCAGCAGGCCAGAGCTCGGCACCTTCGACACGCTGATCGTGTCGCCGTCGACCGAGACGCCGTCGGTCTTCTTGTAGAGCGACAGCTTGAGGCGGCTGATGTCGCCAGAACCCCACGAGACCTTGCCGGCCACGACATCGATGCCCTGCGCGAGCCGCGCGCGGTTCTGCGCGTCGACCACCGTGTCGACCGCGACCGGGTAGTCGGGCACGTGGCCGATCACGACGTCGACCACGATCAGGCCGGCGCTGACGTCGCCCTGGGCGTTCTTCACCGAGTAGGTGTAGGTCAGTGTGCGCGCGTTCGGGGTCGAGGTGATCACTACCTGCGACGCGTTCTTCGACTTGATGTTCTGCTTCAGCACCCCGTACAGCGAGCTGTCCTTCGGGGCATCCGGCGTCACGTCGACGAGGCTGAGCTCGCCGCCGCTCGGGTCGACGTCGTTCGCCGTCGGCTGCACGACGACCTGGTTGCCCGCGCCCGCCTGCACCTGCACGTAGTCGCTGAACGTCACCGGCGCCGGGTCGGTCTGTGCGTTCAGCACGCCGACCATCACCGTCGCCTCGCCGGTCTCGCCCTCGGAGTCGCGCACGCGATAGCTGAACTTCTGCTGCCCCTGGCTGTCGGCGAGCGCCGTGAACACGATCGCGGTGCCGTCTGCCGAGATCTGGGCGGTGCCGTCGCTCGGCTGAGAGATGATGCGGTCGAGCGCGACCATGTCGCCGTCGGGGTCGACGCCATACGGGTCGAAGGGGATGCGAACGGATGCCCCCGCCGCGACGCGCCCCGTCAGCATCTGGGGCTGCGGCGGGCGGTCGCCCTCCTTGGTGAGGATGTTGACGGTCACCGTCGCCTCGGACTTCGCCGAGGGATTCCCCGCCGAATAGGCCGAGTAGCGCAGGGTGATCGGCTTCGTGCCCGGCGACGTCTCAGGGGCGAGGTAGCGCAGCACCTGGCCGGAGGCGAACGCGAGGCCCTGGTGTGAGGCGTTCTGGATGCTTGAGGGGTCGAGCTCGACGATGTCGCCGTTCGGGCCGACGTCGTTGGCGAGCACCGGGATGTCGACCTGCGCGCCCGCGCGCACCGTCACCGAGTCGTTGATCGCGACCGGCCGGCTCGGCGGCTGGTCTGGCAGCAGATAGACGGTCGCCACGCCCTTGACGGTCATGCTCGGTGTGTTCGTGCCGTCGCTCACCGTGTACTCGACCGTGCCGAGCAGCCCGGCGTCACCCGTGCCGGTCGTGCCGCGCACACGCAGCTGCGACTGGCCGACGACGTCGACATCGAGGGATGCCCCGGCCGCCGGCTTGGGTTTCGGGGCGCTCAGCAGCAGCACGTGGCCGGTCGGGTTCTGCACGGCGGAGAACACGTCGACCGAGGTGTCGGTCTGGGGGCGCACGAACACCGTCACCGGCGAGGTCGACAGCAGCGGCTGATCCGGCGGAACGACCGTGATGCGCACCGTCGCGGTGGCGGTCGACGACTTCGCCCCCGAGTCGCTGATGGTCATCGTGACCGGGTAGCTACCCGGCTGCTGCGCCTCGAAGTCGAAGGTCGACCCGGAGCTGTCGACGGTGACCTTCGCCTCGTCGGAGCTCGTCGACGCGCCGGCATCCGTCGCCTGCAGGTTCGACGTCGCCAACGTGGCGCTCGCGATCTGAGCCGTGCCCTTCGCTCCCCTGATGTGCGACGACGGGTCGACCGTGATCGGCACGCCGGCCGCCGTCATGAGGCCGAAGTTCTCGACCTGCAGCGTCGGAGTGCCGGTGATGACGACCTGCAGGTTCTTCTCGGCTGTGGCGCCGTTCACGTCGGAGATCGTGACGGGGATCGTCACCGTCCTCTGCTGCGCGGTCGGCGCCGCCTGGAAGACGAGGGTGCCGTCGGGCGAGACGCTGACCGTGTAGTCGGCGCCGCCCGCTGCCGACTGCGCGAACATCGGGTCGCCGTCGGGGTCGACCCAGCCGCGCAGCACGGGGATCTCGACCGAGCCGCCCGGGGCGACCTTCACGCCGTTCGGCCAGTTGTAGAGGCACGCGTTCCCCGTCGCGCCGTTGCACCACACGGGCGCAGCGTTAGTCCCGCTCGGGCTGACGGTGAGCGTCACCGTCGCCGGCTTCGACTTCAGGCCGCCGCCGCCCGCGGTGCCGTCGGTGAGCGTGTACTGGAAGGTCGCCGTTCCGCTCGCGCCCGGCTCCACCTGAACGGTGATGGACTGCGCGTTGTTCGCGATGGATGCCTGCCCGAATGCCGTGTTCAGGCCGGCGAGCGACCCCGGCACGATCGATACGACGTCGCCGTTGGGGTCGTAATCGTTGAGGATCACCGGAAGCGAGACGAGCGAGCCGGCGCGCACCCCGAACTTGTCGGCGACTGCCACGGGTGGCTTGGGGTCCGTCTCGCGCTCGGTCTGCTGCGTCTGATTCTCGGGCGCGGACTGCTCCTTCTGGTTAAGGTCCCAGTCCTGCGAGCCCTGCACGATCTTCGCCGACGGCACCGACCAGACCCACCCGCTCGTGGTGTCGTTGAGGATCTCGGCGCCGCCGTTGCTGCGGAAGACCGGCGTCGCCGTCTGCTGCAGCGTGCTCGCTTGGCCCTCGCGACTGCCGTTGTCGAGGTCTTTGGCGCTGCCTTTCACGACACCCGACATGTCGAGCCGCCCCGACCACAGGCTGCCCGGCGCCGAGCCGGTCTGCACCCATGCGGCATACAGCTTCGTCCCGTTCCACACCGGCGCCGCGGCGACGCCGCTCTGGCCACGCTCCACGATCTTCGGCGCGCCGTCCTTCAGGGTGAACGTCGCGAGCTGACTGCTGCTCGCGACGGCGACCACCGGCTTCTTCGCCGACGGCTGCTGCAGCACGGCTTTGCCGTCGAGCTTCGTGTCGATTGCGCCCTTGACTCCGCGGATCCAGAGGCTCCCCCCGCCGGGGGCGAGCAGCACCCAGCTGCTTCCGACCGCGGTGAGAGACGCCCCCGGCCTGTCGGGACCGCCGGCGACGGCATCCGTGCCCACCGTCCTGCCGGTCTTCACGTCGTAACGCAGAACGGAGCGCGTCGTGTGCGAATAGGCGTACAGCATGCCGTCGGTGCCGATCGCGATCGTGTCCGCGCTGAACGCGCTCTTGCCGCCGCTGCCGGGCGCAGCGACCGCCTGCGTGTTCTTGCCGTCGTCTTCGACTCTGGCGGCGTGCACCGCGCCCGTGTTGGAGAGATAGCCGAGGTAGTCACCCGTGTGCACGACGGTCACGGTGCCGCTGGGCGTCTCGACGAACGGGGACGACGAGCTCGTCGTCGTGTCGTAGGTCGCGGGTTGCGCGAGATTGACAGAGGCGACCTTCGTGTCGCTCTGCGAATAGAGCAGCACATGCCCGTTCGCCTGCACGAGATCGCTCGGGCTCGTGATGCTCTTCACCGTGTCCAGCTGGCCGAGAGCCGTGTCGACGCGGGCGTAGCGCTCACCCTGGCCGGTCTGCAGCGCCCACACCGAGCCGTCGTCGACCTTCGCCTGATCGACGTCGTAGCCGCCGGCGATGAAGGCGCCCGCGACGAGGGCCCCGGCCGCCACCACGGCGGCACCGACCTTGAACCACGTGCTGCGCAGCGCACCGCTCCATCGCGCGCGCCGGCCCCCGGGGGCTGCCACCTACAGAACCCCCGCGTACACCAGCCACACCGCCGCGCCCACCAGGGCGACGGCGATCGCGCCGCCCACGATGCCCGCGACGCTCGCGGCGCTGAGCCGCGCACGTTCGGCGTCCGCCTCGCCGCGCGTCGCGACGATGGTGTTGCCGCCGGTCGCGATGCGCCCCACGCGTGCCTGCTTGCGCGTGCGGCCGCTCTCGACCGGAACCGTCGAGACCACCGCACCGCGCACGCCCGAGTTGCCGAAATCCTCCGGCCGCGATTGCGGCGCCCACTCGTCGACGGCGAGTTCGAGCGGCGTGATCGGAAGGCCGAGATCGGCCTGCGCCTGCTGGAACTCGCGCGCGAGGGCGAGCATGCTCTGCTGGCGCGCGTCGGGCGACTTCGACATCGATCGCATCAGAATGCGCTGCACCTGGTCGGGGACGTCGTCCGGCAGGGTGCGCGGCCGCTCGCGGATGATGCGCATGCGCTGCTTGGCCCGCGAGTTCTCGCTCTTGTCGGGCTTCTCGAACGGCGCGTGCCCCGCCAGCAGCGTGTAGATCGTGGCACCGAGCGACCACACCTCGCTCGTCACGGTGCCGGTCGTCGTCTCGTTGAGCGCCTCGGGGGCGCTCCACGGCACGCTCATCGCGAAGACCTCTTCGTGGTGGCTCGACGCGAGGCTGGTCGCGATGCCGAAGTCGGTCAGCACGGGGGCGCCGAAGGCCGTCAGCAGGATGTTGGACGGCTTGATGTCGCGGTGCAGCACGCCCGCCCGATGCGCCGTCTCGAGCGCGCTCGCCATCTTGATCGCGACGTGCAGGGCGCGGTCGACGCTGACGCGCTCGCTGATGCCGTTCTCATCACGGCGGATCAGCGGCGACGGGCAGTACTCCATCACCAGATACGGCCGGCCGTCGGCCGAGATGCTCGCCGCGTGCACCGTTCCGATCGACGGGTGCGGGCTGAGCTTCGCCATCACGTCGGCCTCTGCGTTGAACATGCGCAGCACGTCGGAGTCGACGAGGTTCGCGAGCAGCACCTTCACCGCGACGGAACGGCGCGGCATGTCCTGCTCGTACAGGAACACGTCGGCGAAACCGCCGGTTCCGAGCGGGAATCTGTAGTCGTAACCCGAGAGCACCGGGGGCTGCGACGGCGGCCGATGAGCCATCCGGGTCTCCCCCTCCTCTCAGGCACGTGCAACAACGATAACCGAGGGTTGATGCGCTAACGCCCCGCCCTCCCCCGAACGGGTGACAGCTTCGTACGGGTGCCTCACGTCACCACAGCTCGGGCGGCAGTGGGCGCGTCATCGCCTCGGCGTCGGCACGACCCGTCGCCACGTAGACCGCATCGGCGAGGGTGCCGCGCAGGCCGGAGATGCCTGCGCCGTGGCGGGTCGGATGGACGCGATTCGTCAGCAGCGCGATGCTGATGCCCTTCTCACGGTCCGTCTGCACCGAGGTGCCCGTGAAGCCGGTGTGCCCGCGCACGTTCCAGCCGCTGCGCCCCATCATGTTGAGCTGGCCGATGCGCGGCCCGAGGCTGTGGTCGTAGCCGGAGGGGGTGTCGCGCTCTCGGCCCGGGCCCAGCATGCGGCCGAGCTGGGGCTCCCACATCCACTCGCCCAGAATCTCGCCGCGGCCCGTGCGCAGCGCCTCGCCGAGCGCCAGCAGCCCACCCGCGGTGCCGAACAGCCCGGCACTCGCGCCCCGGCCGCCGAGCACCCACGCCGTCTCGTCGTGCACGGCGCCGCGCATCAGGCCGCGGCCGAAGCGCGTGTCGTATTCGGTGGCGACGGATGCCTGCGCCGGCGCCCCGAACGAGAGGGCGCCGTCGAGCCCCAGCGGTCGCAGCGTGCGCCCAGTGACGAGGCTCTCCCACGGCTCGCCCGTGACCGCCTCGGCGAGGGCCATCATCGTGTTGTAGCCGGCGTCGGAGTAGCGGAAATGCTCACCGGGGGCCGCCACGAGAGGCGTCGCGAGCAGGTCTGCCAGCAGCGCCTCGCGGTCGTCGAACGGGGTGGCCGCGAGCGGCGGCGCGTCCGCGGGGCGCGACTCGAGGTGCTGCAGCAGCGGCTGCTCCCATCCGTGCCAGCTGGCCGGCAACCCGCTCGTGTGCGTCAGCAGATGCCGCAGCGTGACCCGCTGCTTCGCGTCGCTGCGGTAGGAGGGTAGCTTCGCGGTGATGGGCTCGTCGAGGTCGAGCACACCGGCCTGTACGAGCGAGAGGATCGTGTGGGCGCTGGCGAGCTTCGTGATCGATGCCAGATCGAACATCGTGTCGCGGGTGACCGGCGCGCAGGCATCCGGATCGATGCGCTCGCCGTTCTCGTCGACGGATGCCTTCACGCCGACTTCGAGCTCGAGAACGGTCTCGCCGTCGACGGCCACCGCCACGGCCGCCGCCGAGAACCCGCCGAGCGCGAGCCGCTCGTCGAGCAGCGCGCGGACGGCCTGCTCGATGGTGGTGCTCACGCCGCCAGCCTATGTGGCGCGGAGTCGCAAGTCGCGCGGAGTCGTGAGTCGGGATACGGGAAAGGGCCCCGCCGAAGCGGGGCCCTTCCTGTGGCGCTGCCTACTAGTTGTAGGTGCCGGGCGTGTAGTCGTCGCTCGAGAACGAGTCGAAGTCCACGAAGGACAGCGAGTTCTCGTCGAAGACGGAGTCGTCGGAGAAGATGCGGTTCGGGTAGCGCTCCGCCTTCGCCTCCTCCGTCGCGTCGACGGTCACGTTGCGGTAGCGGCCGAGGCCGGTACCCGCCGGGATCAGCTTTCCGATGATCACGTTCTCCTTGAGGCCGATCAGCGGGTCGCTCTTGCCCTCCATCGCGGCCTGCGTGAGCACACGGGTGGTCTCCTGGAAGGAGGCCGCCGACAGCCACGACTCGGTCGCGAGCGAGGCCTTGGTGATACCCATGACCTCCTGGCGGGCGGCCGCGGGCTTCTTGCCCTCGGCCACAGCGGCGCGGTTGACCTCGACGAAGCGCGAGCGGTCGACCAGCTCACCGGGCAGCAGCTCGGTCTCGCCGTGCTCGACGACGGTGACCTTGCGCAGCATCTGGCGAACGATGACCTCGATGTGCTTGTCGTGGATCGGCACACCCTGCGAGCGGTAGACGCCCTGGACGCCGCCGACGAGGTGCTCCTGCACGGCACGGACGCCCATGACGCGCAGCACCTCCTTCGGGTCGACCGAGCCGATGATCAGCTGCTCGCCGAGCTCGACGTGCTGGCCGTCTTCGACGCGGAGGGTCGAGCGCTTCAGGACCGGGTAGACGTGCTCCTCGTCGCCGTTGTCGGGCGTGAGGATGACCTTGCGGCTCTTCTCGGTCTCTTCGATCTTGATGACACCAGGTGCCTCGGCGATCGGCGACGCGCCCTTGGGGGTGCGGGCCTCGAAGAGCTCCTGGACGCGCGGCAGACCCTGCGTGATGTCGTCAGCACCGGTGGTACCACCCTGGTGGAAGGTACGCATCGTGAGCTGCGTGCCGGGCTCACCGATCGACTGGGCCGCGATGATGCCGACGGCCTCGCCGATGTCGACGAGCTTTCCGGTCGCGAGCGAGCGGCCGTAGCACTTCGCGCAGACACCGACCGACGACTCGCAGGTCAGGACCGAGCGCACCTTGATGCGCTCGACACCGGCCTCGACGAGCTTGTCGATGAGCACGTCGCCCACGTCGGAGCCGGCCTCGGCAACGACGGTGCCGTCAGCCGCGACCGCGTCGACGGCCAGCGTGCGGCCGAACACCGAGTTCTCGACGTTCGGGTCGCGCGTCAGCACGCCCTCGGCGTTGTTCGCGGCGATGGCGAGGTCCAGACCCTTGTTCGTACCGCAGTCGTCCTCACGGATGATGACGTCCTGCGAGACGTCCACCAGACGACGGGTCAGGTAACCCGAGTCGGCGGTACGCAGCGCGGTGTCGGACAGACCCTTGCGGGCACCGTGGGTGTTGATGAAGTACTCGGCAACGGTCAGACCCTCGCGGTAGCTCGAGAGGATCGGGCGGGCGATGGTCTCACCCTTCGGGTTCGTCACCAGGCCCAGCAGGCCCGCGATGTTACGGATCTGCAGCCAGTTACCACGGGCGCCGGAGCTCACCATGCGGAAGATGGTGTTGTCCTTCTCGAAGTTCTCGCGCATCGCCGCAGCGACCTCTTCGGTCGCCTTGGTCCAGATGTTGACGAGCTCGAGACGGCGCTCGTTGTCGGTGGTGAGACCGCGGTCGTACTCGCTCTGGACCTTCGCGGCCTGCTTCTCGTACTTGGCGATGATCTCCTTCTTCTGGGGAGGAGTGCTCACGTCGGACATGGCGACCGTGACACCCGAGCGGGTCGCCCAGTAGAAGCCGGCGTCCTTGACGCGGTCCAGCGTCGCCGCGACCTCGACCTTGGGGTACCGCTCAGCGAGGTCGTTGACCAGCTGCGAGATGCGGCCCTTGTCGGCGACGGCCTCGACGTACGGGTAGTCCGCCGGAAGCGCCTCGTTGAAGAGCGCGCGGCCGAGCGTGGTCTCCACGATCGCCGACGAGCCCTGCACGAAGCCCTCCGGAGCCGAGTCCTCGTCGAGGTAGAGGTCCGCGAGGCGGATCTTCACCTTGGCGTTGAGGTCGAGCGTGCCCTGGTCCTTGGCGAGGATCGCCTCGGCCACCGACGAGAACGCGCGGCCCTCGCCGAGCGCACCTTCCTTGACCGTGGTCAGGTGGTGCAGACCGATGATCATGTCCTGCGCGGGCAGGGTGACCGGGCGGCCGTCGGACGGCTTGAGGATGTTGTTCGAGGCGAGCATCAGGATGCGGGCCTCGGCCTGGGCCTCGACCGACAGCGGCAGGTGGACGGCCATCTGGTCACCGTCGAAGTCCGCGTTGAACGCGGCGCAGACGAGCGGGTGCAGCTGGATCGCCTTGCCCTCGACGAGCAGCGGCTCGAAGGCCTGGATGCCGAGACGGTGCAGCGTGGGCGCACGGTTCAGCAGCACGGGGCGCTCGCGGATGATCTCCTCGAGCACGTCCCACACCTGCGGGCGCGAGCGCTCGACCATGCGCTTGGCCGCCTTGATGTTCTGGGCGTGGCCCAGGTCGATCAGGCGCTTGATCACGAACGGCTTGAACAGCTCGAGAGCCATCTGCTTGGGCAGACCGCACTGGTGCAGCTTCAGCGTCGGGCCGACGATGATGACCGAACGGCCCGAGTAGTCGACGCGCTTTCCGAGCAGGTTCTGGCGGAAGCGACCCTGCTTACCCTTCAGCATGTCGCTCAAGGACTTGAGGGCGCGGTTGCCGGTGCCGGTGACGGGGCGACCGCGGCGGCCGTTGTCGAACAGCGCGTCGACGGCCTCCTGCAGCATCCGCTTCTCGTTGTTCACGATGATCTCGGGGGCACCGAGGTCGAGCAGACGACGCAGGCGGTTGTTGCGGTTGATCACGCGGCGGTACAGGTCGTTCAGGTCGGAGGTCGCGAAGCGGCCACCATCGAGCTGGACCATCGGGCGAAGCTCCGGCGGGATGACCGGCACGACGTCGAGCACCATCGCGGCCGGCGAGTTGCCGGTCGCGAGGAACGAGTTGACGACACGCAGGCGCTTGATCGCGCGGATCTTCTTCTGGCCCTTGCCCGTGGCGATCTGCTCGCGCAGCGTCTCGGCCTCGGCCTCCAGGTCGAAGTCCTGCAGACGGCGCTTGATCGACTCGGCGCCCATGTGCGCCTCGAAGTACAGGCCGTAGCGGTCGACGAGCTCGTTGAAGTCGGCGTCCTCGGGCTTGAGGTCGCCGACCTTGAGGGTGCGGAACGACTCCCACACGCGCTCGAGACGGGCGATGTCCTCGTCGAAGGACTTGCGCAGCTGCGCCATCTCCTTCTCCGCGCCGTCCTTGACCTTCTTCTTCTGGTCGGCCTTGGCCCCCTCCGCCTCAAGGGCGGCGAGGTCGGCCTCGAGGCGGCTGAGGCGGTCGGCCACGGCCGCGTCGCGCTGGTCGCCCAGCGTCTTCAGCTCGAGACGGAGCTCGTTCTCGAGACCGGGAAGGTCGGCGTGACGGCCTTCCTCGTCGACGTAGATGACCATGTATGCCGCGAAGTAGATGACCTTCTCGAGGTCCTTCGGCGCCATGTCGAGCAGGTAGCCGAGGCGGCTGGGCACGCCCTTGAAGTACCAGATGTGCGTGACCGGGGCGGCCAGCTCGATGTGGCCCATGCGCTCGCGGCGCACGGACGACTTGGTGACCTCAACACCGCAGCGCTCACAGACGATGCCCTTGAAGCGGACGCGCTTGTACTTGCCACAGGCACACTCCCAGTCGCGGGAAGGGCCGAAGATCTGCTCACCGAACAGACCGTCCTTCTCGGGCTTGAGGGTGCGGTAGTTGATGGTCTCGGGCTTCTTGACCTCACCGTACGACCACTTGCGGATGTCCTCTGCGGTGGCCAGACCGATGCGAAGCTCGTCAAAGGTAGTTGCGTCGAGCAATTTCTCTCCTACTAGAAAAGTTCTCTGTTATCGGCCTGGCTTCAGATCTCTTCGATCGAAGAGGACTCGAAGCGGGCGGAGATGTTGATGCCGAGCTCTTCCGCAGCGCGGAAGGCCTCGTCGTCGGTGTCGCGGAGGCTGACCGCCGTGCCGTCTGCCGACAGCACCTCGACGTTCAGGCAGAGCGACTGCATCTCCTTGATGAGGACCTTGAAGGACTCGGGGATGCCGGGCTCCTGGATGTTCTCGCCCTTGACGATCGCCTCGTACACCTTGACGCGGCCGAGGATGTCGTCGGACTTGATCGTGAGCAGCTCCTGCAGGGCGTAGGCCGCGCCGTATGCCTCGAGCGCCCACACCTCCATCTCACCGAAGCGCTGGCCACCGAACTGCGCCTTACCACCCAGCGGCTGCTGCGTGATCATCGAGTACGGGCCGGTCGAGCGGGCGTGGATCTTGTCGTCGACCAGGTGGTGCAGCTTCAGGATGTACATGTAGCCGACCGACACCGGGTCCGGGAACGGCTCGCCGGAGCGGCCGTCGAACAGCACGGTCTTGCCGGAGGAGCCGATCAGGCGTTCGCCGTCACGGGTGGGCAGCGTCGAGTCGAGCAGACCGGAGATCTCCTCTTCGGACGCACCGTCGAACACCGGCGTCGCGAGCTTGGTGTTCGGTGCGACCTCACGCGCCTCCGCAGGCAGGTTCTTCGCCCACTCGGGGTCGCCCTCGATCTTCCAGCCGGTCTTCGCGACCCACCCGAGGTGGGTCTCGAGCACCTGGCCGAAGTTCATGCGACCGGGGATGCCGAGCGGGTTGAGCACCACGTCGACCGGCGTGCCGTCCGCGAGGAACGGCATGTCCTCGACGGGCAGGATCGTCGAGATGACGCCCTTGTTGCCGTGGCGGCCGGCGAGCTTGTCACCCGCGGTGATCTTGCGCTTCTGGGCGATGTAGACGACCACACGCTGGTTGACGCCCGAGCCGAGCTCGTCGTCGCCGTCCTGCGCGTCGAACACCTTGACGCCGATGATGGTGCCCTCTTCACCGTGGGGAACCTTGAGCGACGTGTCGCGCACCTCGCGGCTCTTCTCGTTGAAGATGGCGCGCAGCAGGCGCTCCTCAGCCGACAGCTCGGTCTCGCCCTTCGGCGTGACCTTGCCGACCAGGATGTCGCCGGGGCGGACCTCTGCACCGATGCGGACGATGCCGCGCTCGTCGAGGTCGGCCAGCAGCTCCTGGCTGACGTTGGGCAGATCGCGGGTGATCTCCTCCTTGCCGAGCTTCGTGTCGCGGGCATCCACCTCGTACTCCTCGATGTGAATCGAGGAGAGGGTGTCGTCCTTCACGAGGTTCTGGCTGAGGATGATCGCGTCCTCGTAGTTGTAGCCCTCCCACGGCATGAACGCGACGAGCAGGTTCTTGCCGAGCGCGAGCTCGCCGTTCTCGGTCGCGGGGCCGTCGGCGATGACCTCGCCGGCCTCGACGCGGTCGCCCGCGTTCACGATCACGCGGTGGTTGTAGCTGGTGCCCTGGTTCGAGCGGTCGAACTTGCGCAGGTAGTAGTCCTGCGTGCCGCCCTCGTCGAGCTGCACGGTGACCACGTCGGCCGACACCTCGGTGACGACACCCGGCTTCTCGGCGGTGACCACGTCACCGGCGTCGATCGCGGCGAAGCCCTCCATACCGGTTCCGACCACCGGGCTCTCGGAGCGCAGCAGCGGAACGGCCTGGCGCTGCATGTTCGCACCCATCAGGGCGCGGTTCGCGGCGTCGTGCTCGAGGAACGGGATCAGCGAGGTCGCAACCGACACCATCTGGCGCGGCGAGACGTCCATGTAGCCGATCTGGTCGGCGGGGATCAGGTCGACCTCGCCACCCTTTTCACGTGCGAGCACGCGCTCTTCGGCGAAGTGGCCGTCGGCCTTCAGGGGCGCGTTGGCCTGGGCGATGATGAAGTCGTCCTCTTCCGCAGCCGTCAGGTAATCGATCTGGTCGGTGACCTTGCCGTTGACGACCTTGCGGTACGGCGTCTCGATGAAGCCGAACGAGTTGATGCGGGCGAACGACGCCAGCGAGCCGATCAGACCGATGTTCGGGCCTTCAGGCGTCTCGATCGGGCACATGCGGCCGTAGTGCGAGGGGTGCACGTCGCGCACCTCGACGCCGGCGCGCTCACGCGACAGACCACCGGGGCCGAGCGCCGACAGGCGGCGCTTGTGGGTCAGGCCCGCGAGCGGGTTGTTCTGGTCCATGAACTGCGACAGCTGCGAGGTGCCGAAGAACTCCTTGATCGCGGCCACGACGGGGCGCACGTTGATCAGGGTCTGCGGCGTGATCGCCTCGATGTCCTGCGTGGTCATGCGCTCGCGGACGACGCGCTCCATGCGCGACAGACCGGTGCGGACCTGGTTCTGGATCAGCTCGCCGACGGCGCGGATGCGACGGTTGCCGAAGTGGTCGATGTCGTCGACATCGAGGCGGATCGTGACGGGCTTGCCGTCGCGAACGCCGGGCATCTCGGTCTCGCCCGAGTGCAGCGACACCAGGTACTTGATCGTGCGCACGACGTCTTCGACGGTCAGCACCGAGTCGGTGAGCGGCTTGTCGAGGCCGAGCTTGCGGTTGATCTTGTAACGGCCGACCTTGGCGAGGTCGTAGCGCTTCGGGTTGAAGTAGAAGTTGTCGAGCAGCGCGCGGGCGGCCTCAGCGGCGACCTGCTCGCCCGGACGGAGCTTCCGGTAGATGTCCTTGAGCGCTTCTTCCTTCGTGAGGATGGCGTCCTTCTCGAGGGTGGCGGCGATCGACTCGAAGCCCTTGAACTCCTCGAGGATCTCCTCCGAGGTCATGCCGAGGGCCTTGAGGAACACGGTGACCGACTGCTTGCGCTTGCGGTCGATGCGGACGCCGACCTGGTCGCGCTTGTCGATCTCGAACTCGAGCCACGCACCGCGGCTCGGGATGACGCGGGCGCTGTAGATGTCCTTGTCGGAGGTCTTCTCGGGCGTGCGCTCGAAGTAGACGCCGGGCGAACGCACGAGCTGCGACACGACGACGCGCTCGGTGCCGTTGATGATGAAGGTGCCCTTGTCGGTCATGAGCGGGAAGTCGCCCATGAAGACCGTCTGGGTCTTGATCTCACCGGTCTGGTGGTTCATGAACTCGGCCTCGACGTAGAGCGGAGCCGAGTAAGTCTTGCCCTTCTCCTTGCACTCGTCGATCGAGTACTTGCGCTCCTCGAGGAACGGGTTCGTGAACGAGAGCTGCATGGTCTCGCCCAGGTCCTCGATCGGCGAGATCTCTTCGAAGATCTCCTCGAGGCCGGTGCGGGTGGGCAGATCCTGACGACCCTGCGCGAGGCCTTCGGCCACACGGGCCTTCCACGCGTCGTTGCCGACCAGCCAGTCGAAGCTCTCGGTCTGGAGAGCCAGCAGGTCAGGAACGGTCAGGGTGTCGGTGATCTTGGCGAACGAAAGACGAGAGTGGTCTCGTCCGTTCTTAGGGTTGGTGGTCGATGCGTTGCGAGCAGCAGCCAAGGAAATAACCTCCGAAGGCCCATCGCGAATTGGGCCTCAAGTTACTGACGGTCTGGACGAGGGACTCCCGCGTTTCAGGGTCTCTATCTGACGTGGCCCACGATGTATGGTGAGACCGCCCGAAGACCCTGCTGCCGACCGCAATATGAAGGCATGACGTTAGAGGGAGCGCAAAGGTCAAGTATATGGTGCGGCGCGTCGCCGTGTCCACCCGATTCTTGACTCGAAATGCTTCAAGGGGTATAAGTCCGCGAGATTCCGCGTTATTCCGCCGATTTCTCGGGGCAGATCGTCAGGGTCTGGATGCGCGCAGGCACGATCGGGGCGAGCGAGATGCGCACGCGCACCGGCCCGCTCGTCGACTCGCGCAGCCACGTGGCGACCGCAGGCGATGCGGATGCCTCGAGCCGCGGCTCCTCGCCGGCCGCGACGAGCCCCAGCCCGCGCACCGCCGCGCGGCGCTCGGCGATCGGCACATCGAGGGCGACGTTGGGCGAGAGGATCTCTGACTCGAGGCCGTCGCTCGAAGCACCTGTGCTGAGCTCCGTCGAAGCATCCGCGGCCCATGCGTCGATCAGGCGATCTGCCGCCCGCGCCAGCGTGACGGTCTCGGCCCACGGCTTTGCGTCCTGGGCGCCCGCGCCGAGGTGCTCGATCACGCGGTCGACCAGCGCGGTCACGGGAGTGCTCACCCCGGCGTACGTGGCGTTCTCGAAGCCGACGACGCCGAAACCGGCCTGAACGTTCCAGCGCAGGTGGGCGCTGAAGCCGGGGTAGCCGCCCGAATGGCCCACGGTGTGGCCGATCGAGCGGCCCTTCTCGACCATGAGCCCGAAGCCGTAGCCGTTCTCTTCGACGCCGACGCGGTCAGACGGGATCGTGCGGTGCACCTGCTGCAGCTCGCGGCGGCTCGCCGGGCTGAGCGGGCCGGCCTGCGGCGAATCGGTCAGCCCGCCGGCGAGGAACGCGGCCCAGCGCGCGAGGTCGCGGGCGGTCGTGACGATGCCTCCGATCGGCGAGAAGGCGCCGGGGCCCGAGAACGGCAGCGCGCGCCAGGTGCCGCTCGCATCGCGCCGGTGGCCGACCGCCGTGCGCCCCGGGCGGCCCTCTGCCCTGAATCCGGTCGCGGTGAGCCCGAGCGGCTCGAGCAGCTCGCGGGTCACGAACTCGATGTAAGAGGTGCCCGAGGCCGCCGCGATCGCCTGACCGAGCAGCGCGTAGCCGAGGTTCGAATAGCGGAAGGTCGTGCCGGGGGTGCTGTCCCGCGGCGTGCCCGCCCGCAGCACCGCCCGGAACTCGTCGTCGGTGAGCGGCTCCTGCCGGTCGGCCCACGGGTCATCGGTCGACAAGCCGCCCGACATCGAGAGCAGCTGCCGCAGGGTGGGAACCTCGGGGCTGCCGTCGCTGAAGTGGAACTCGGGCACGAAGTCGGTGATCGGCTGGTCGAGCACGAGCGCGCCGCGGTCGCGCAGCAGCAGGGTGGCCGCCGCGGTGAAGCTCTTCGTGCAGCTCGCGATGCGGAACGCGGTGTCGGCGTCGGGGGTGGTGCCGCCCTCGTCGACGCGGTCGAGGCCGAAACCGCGGCTGAAGTGCAGCTCGCCGCTGCCGTCGAACAGCGCGACAACCGACCCGGGCGCGAGGCCCCGCTCGATGCGGCTGGCGAACAGCTCGGTGGTGGCGGCGTCGAGGAACGGCAGGTCGAGGCTCACCCCTCAAGCATGCCCGCCGGAATCGGGCGGTGCGAAATGTCCGTTCGCGAGCTCTCGAACGTGCATCGCACCGCTGTTTAGAGCTCGGCGTCCGACTCCAGGGCGAGTGCGTAGGGATTGTCGGGCGAACCCGGCAGGCGGTGGAAGCCGAGGCGCGCATAGAAGGTCTGCGCCGCGACGTTGTCGGGTCCGACGCCGAGCTGCACGCCGGGAATCCCCCGCTCGCGCAGCTGGTCGAGCAGCCGCCGCATCAGCGCGCGCCCCAGGCCCTGACGCTGCAGCTCGGGCAGCAGGTCGATGTGCAGATGCGTGGGGTAGCGGTCTTGATCGGACTTGATCATCCGCTCGGGGTGGTGGCCGAGGTCGACGAGCCGGTCCTCGGCGGATTCGAGAAGCGGGGGCAGGGGATGCCTCGCCGCGAAGCCCGGTAGCCACGCGCTGCGGTATCGCTCGACGAAGCTCAGGGTGTCGGCCGCGGCGAGCAGGTACCCCGCGACACGGCCGCCGACGTCGACGACGGTGGCGAGCTCCGGCTCGAGCTCGAGGTACGGACCTGCATAGATGTCGGGCAGGAGCGTGTCGTCGCTGAACTTCCCCGTGGCGTCGACACCCGAGTCGCCCGTGAGCAGGCAGACGCGATAGACGTCGGCGCGATCCTCGGGCCGATACGGCCGCAGCTCAGTCATGCAGTCCTTTCCTGCGCCGCGCTTCGCGGCGCGAGCGCACCCGCTCAGGCATCCGCGCCCTCCCTGCGCCGCGCTTCGCGGCGCGAGCGCACCCGCTCAGGCATCCGCGCCCTCCCTGCGCCGCGCTTCGCGGCGCGAACGCACCGCTCAGGCATCCGCGGATCTCGATCCCACCGCCAGCGCAATCGCCTGCGCGCGCGACTGCACGCCGAGCTTCGCGAACAGCGAGTTCACGTGCGTCTTCACCGTCGCGACGCTCACGAAGAACTGCTGCGCGATCTCAGGGTTGCTGCGGCCGCGCGCGATCTCGCCGAGCACCTCGGCCTCGCGCGCGGTCAGCGTGGGGAACCGGGCGAGCAGCGCCGGGCCGTCAAGACGGGCAGCTTCCCCGGATTCCTCAGGCGGCGAGATCGCCCCACCGCCGGTGAAGCTGCCGATGAGCTTGGCGCCGACCTCGGGCGCGAGCGTCGTCTGGCCGCTGGCGACGGCACGCACGGCGGCGGCGAGCTCCGCCCGGCCGGCGTCCTTCGTCAGATAGCCGCGCGCACCGGCCTTGAGCGCAGAGACGATCGACGCGTCGTCGGCGTAGGTCGTGAGCACGAGCACCGCGACCGTCGAGCTCGCGGCGAGGACACGCTCAGTCGCGGCGGCGCCGTCGAGGCCGGGCATCCGCAGGTCCATGAGCACGACGTCGGGCGCGAGCTCGCCGGCGAGCCGGACGGCCTCGAGCCCGTCCGCCGCCTCACCGACCACCTCGACGTCGGGGAGCAGCTCGAGCACGGTGACGAGCCCGTCGCGCACGATGGCCTGGTCGTCGGCGACGAGCACACGGATGGTCGGGGATGCCACAGCCTCAGCCTGCCGCAAGAGAAGCCGTCGCCGACACCACGAACCGCCCGTCGCGCTCCGTCGCGCTCACCGTGCCCCCTGGCAGCTGCGCGAACCGCTCCGCCATACCGACGAGCCCGTGGCCGCCGCCGAGGTCGCTCGGCGTGCGGCCGGCGACGACGCGGTTCGACACCGCGAGGTCGATGCGATCGGCGCCCGCCGTGAGCTCGACGGAGACCGGCTCGCCCGGCGCATGCCGGCGCGCGTTGCTCAGGGCCTCCTGCAGAGCGCGCTCGAAGGCATTGGCGACGGATGCCTGCAGCGGCGCGGCCGCCGCAGCGAGATCCACGCGCGCATCGGCCTCTCCCCCGAGCTCGCGGTGCGCGCGCAGCAGCCGCTCGGCGGCGCCGGCCAGGTCGACAGGCGACTGCTCGGAGGAGTCCGGGTCGTCGGGCGATCGCAGGGCGGCGACGGCTCGACGGGCATCCGCCAGCCCCTCTGCGGCGAGCGCGCGCGCCTGCGCGACCTTCGCCTGCGCGTCGGAGGTACGCCCGGACTCGAGCAGGGCCTCTGCGGCGTCGAGCTGGATCACGAGTCCGCCGAGGCTGTGCGCGAGGACGTCGTGGATGTCTCGCGCCACGGCCTCGCGTGCGGCAAGCGCGCTCGCCCTGGCCTCCTGCTCGTGCGTGGCCGCCTGCTGCTCGGCCAGCTCGCGGTTGCGCCTGGTGGCGGCGCGGGCCTGGCGGCGCGAGACGCCGATCAGCAGCCAGACGGCGTTGCTCGCGAGGTAGCCCAGCACGCCCGCCGTGCCGAGGCCTGCCGAGAGCGCGCCGATCGGCGTGAGCACGAACGAGAGGGCCGAGAGCGCGGCACCCCACCAGATCGACTCGGTGTCATCTGAGACCGCGAGGATGACGAGGATGGCGAGCGGCGCGAGGTGGATGCCGTTGCTCGGCGCCACCGAGAGCGATGCCGCGACCACGCCGACGACCGTGGCCGCGCGCCGCACCCAGCGCAGCACGGCCGACCGCCGCTGCGACTGCACGAACACGCGCTGCAGCGGCACGACGATCGCCCAGGTGAGCAGGGCCAGCACCGTCGCGACGGCGAACCAGCCGCTGCGGGGCACGGAGGTGCTGGCGAAGGACGCGACCGCGACCGCCACGATGCCGATGGCATTGAGGGCCAGGGGCAGCACGCGGCGGTCGGTGAGGTTCATCAGCGCAATCTTGTCTGGTCAGGAAGCGGTCTCGATACGCCCGGCTTCGCGCGGGCTACTCGACCACCGGAAGCGTGGCGAGGCTCTGACGGTGCTGGTCGAGGCGCCAGGCAAGCACGCCGACGCGGGCGGCGCGGTTCGCGGCGAGCACGAGCAGGATGACGCCGGTGGATGCCGTCGCCTCTGCGCCGAGGTGCCGGGCGAACAGCTCGACGCCGACGCGCACCGCGATCAGGACGATCCAGAGCGCGACGCCCACCCAGCTCGTGCGGCTCTCGTACTCGACGGGCGCGAGCGCCTGGCCGTCGCGGCCGGGGCGGCGGCGCTGCTCATACGCAGCGGCGCGCTCGCGCGTCAGCGGGCGGAAGCGGGCGATGGCACCCATG
The DNA here is from genome assembly GCF_039538145.1 of Gryllotalpicola daejeonensis. Taxonomy (NCBI): domain Bacteria; kingdom Bacillati; phylum Actinomycetota; class Actinomycetes; order Micrococcales; family Microbacteriaceae; genus Gryllotalpicola; species Gryllotalpicola daejeonensis. The sequence continues at coordinate 1,677,238 of NZ_BAABBV010000001.1, forward strand.
GTCGCGCCGACGCCGAGGGAGATCACGAGCTCGACGGCCAGCAGGGCGATGTCCGTGGGCCTGAGCGTCACCGCCTGCTGGCCGGTGACGATGATGCCGGCGCCGATGATGGCGAAGATGATGGGGCCGCGCCACATGCGGGCGGGGTCGACGACGCGCCAGGTCATCTGGCGGTAACAGATCCAGGCGATGACGGCGATGCCGAGCAGGGCGTCGAGGCCGTATTGCAGGTTCACGTTCATGACAGCAATGCTTCCGGTCAGCCAGCGCCCGGCCCACCACCCCAGGGTGGAGCGCGGGTGGAGATGCGGCCGCCGGAAGTATGACAGATGCTGAAGTTGTATCTATCATTGCGTATATGGTCGAGAAGAACTCCGTCGCCGCCGGCGACCGTGCGTATGAAGACGTCAAGTCGCGGATCCTCGAGGGCGAGCTCGCAGGCGGCGAGCTGATCAGCGAGGGCGAGGTCGCCGACCGGCTGAACATCAGCCGCACGCCGGTGCGCGAGGCGTTCCTGCGACTGCAGGCCGAAGGACTCATGAAGCTCTACCCGAAGCGCGGCGCGATGATCACCCCCATCGCCCGCAGCGAGGCGCGCGACGTGGTCGACGCGCGCAACATGCTCGAGACGCACGCGGTGCGCTCGGTCGTGGCCAGCGAAGAGCGCACCGAGCGCCTCGTGGCGGCGCTGCGCGAGAACATCCAGCTGCAGAAGGACCGCATCGCCGACCGCAATCTCGCGGGCTATGCGCTCGCCGACGCGGACTTCCACTCGGCGCTGATCAGTGCGAGCGAGAACGCGCTCATCATCCAGTTCTACGCGACCCTCTACGACCGGCAGGTGCGCATGGCGCGCTCGTCCGTGCCCACCGACGTCGTCGCCGAGGACGTGGTCGGCGCGCACCAGGCCCTGCTGGACGCGATCGCGGCGCGCGACGCCGACCGCTTCGAGCAGCTGCTGGCCGAGCACCTCAAGAAGATCCACGAGGTGCTGATCCGATAACGGATGCCGCGGGCCAGGCATCCCCTCGAATAACTTGGATCTCGTGAGCGACGACCGATCCGTGATCTTGAAGCACTCCGGCTATCGCGCGGTGATCGAGCCCGATCGCTTCGTCCCGGGAGCGTACGAGCTCGTGGTCGACGGCACCCCGCAGTCGCACGTGAACCTCGAGGACCCGTCGTCGCTGTTCTTCGAGTACATCCAGCGCATGGGCAACGTCATCGATCTGATCGGCGACCCCGGCCAGCCGATCACAGCCGTGCACCTCGGGGCAGGGGCGATGACCATTCCGCGGTACATCGCAGCCACCCGTCCGGGCAGCCGCCAGCAGGTGATCGAGCTCGAACAGAACCTCGTCGAGCTGGTCCGCTCGGTGCTTCCGCTGCCGCGCGGCGCCGACGTGCGGGTGCGCTACGGCGACGCCCGCGAGGTGCTCGCGAAGCTGCCCGGCGGGCTCGTCGGGTCGGTCGACCTCGTCGTCGTCGATATCTTCAGCGGGGCGCGCACGCCGGCGCACGTGACGAGCCAGGAGTTCTACACAGAGGCGGCCCGCCTGCTCTCCCCCACCGGGATCATGCTCGTGAACATCGCCGACGGGCCGCCGCTGCGCTTCGCACGCTCGCAGGCGGCCACGCTCGCTCAGGTGCTGCCGCATGCCGCCGTGCTCGCCGAGGCGCAGGTCGTGAAGGGCCGTCGCTTCGGCAACTTCGTGCTCGTCGGCTCCGCGGCGCCGCTTCCCGAGAAGTGGCTGCCCCGCCTGATGGCGGCGGGCCCGCACCCCGCGGTCGCCGTGCTCGGGTCGGACTTCGAGGACTTCGCCCGCGGCGGTCTGATCGTCACGGACGCCACGGCGACGCCCTCACCGCCGCCCGCCCGGTCGATCTTCCAGGTGAAGCCGGGCAAATGATCTGTCCAGGCGCCGCGAAGGGCACACTTCGCGCCAGAGGGCACGCCGATTCCGCGAATTCGTGTGCCGCCCGGTCGAACGTGTGCCGCTGGCGACGTGAGGCATCGGTTCACCCCGAATGGGGCGTGGCATGCCGCGCTCGCGCAGCTCGCCTGGTTAGCCTGCCCGCGTGAGCAGCATCATCCTCGGCTACGACCCTGAAACACTTCGTGAGCGCGTGGACCTGGTGGAAGTCGGCCACCGCCTCGCCGAGCTCGGCGACCTGCGCAGCCGCGACGCCCTGTGCGAGAAGGCCTGGCTGCTGAAGGTGGGCGGCTCACTCGAGGATGCGATGGATGTCGCGAACGAGGCGTACCGGCTGGCGCGGTTCACCGGCGACCGGCGCTCGCTGCAGCGGCCGCGGATGATCCGCGCGCAGGTGCTGCAATTCCAGGGCCGGTACGAAGAGGCGATCTCAGAGCTGACCGCCTGCATCGAAGAGGCGCGCACGCACGAGTGGCACGAGCTCGAGGCGTTCGGCCTGCAGCACCGCGGGAAGGTGCTGTTCGAACAGGGGGCCGACGAGGCCGCGATCGCCGACTTCACCGAGTCGCTGCGGCTGCGCACCGAGGCGGGCGCGCCGGCCGACCAGATCGAGTCGGCGCAGTTCGCGCTCGAGACGGCGAAGCACCGCCTCGAATCCAATGTCGTACCTTTGTTCTAGCCTCTCCGCATGGCTGAACTGGCTCGTGTGAGCGTCTGGGCGAACGCACTCATCGCCCTGCATCTCGACCCCTCGTGGACCTTCGCGTTCGACAACGCCAAGAAGCGCGCGGGGCTGTGCGATTACACGCACAAACGGATTTCTGTGTCCCGCTACCTCGCGGCGAGCTGGCCAGACGACGACGTGCATCAGACCCTGCTGCACGAGGTGGCGCATGCCCTGGCGGGGCCGGCGGCCGGGCACGGCCCGGTGTGGAAGCGCACCGCGAAGTCGCTCGGCTACGTCGGCGGTCGCACCCACGACGGTCCGACTCCCACCGAGCTCGCGCCGTGGGTCGGCACCTGCCCGAACGGGCACGTGCACTACCGCCACCGGAAGCCGACGAGAGCGCTGTCGTGCGCGAAGTGCTCGCGGTCGTTCTCGCGCGCGTTCTTGATCAGCTGGACTCGGCGGGAGATCTCAGCGGCCGTGCGCAGAGCGGCGGCGCGCGCACAGCAGTGACGACCCAGTGGGTCGTCACTCGCCCGCCGCTGTTCGAGCGCAGCTCAGCCAGGAGAGGCACCCGGCGTCGCGAGTTCTCTTCGACTGCGACGGCGAGGCAGCTTGAGCCCGCGCTGGCTCGCGATGATGCCGGCGATGACGACGAGCCCGCCGACCGGCTCGTACCAGCGCACGGTCTCGCCGAGCAGCAGCACACCGAGAACGACGCCGACGACGGGCGCCATGTAGGTGACCGTCGAGGCGCGGGCCGGGCCCCAGTCCCGAACGATGCGCGTGTACCAGATGTAGGCGACGCCGGTGCCGAGCACGGCGAGCGCCGCGACGCTCGCGACGACCGGCAGGCTCAGGGCAATCGGCCCGCGGGCGTCGAAGGGCGCGAGAACGAGCACGATGGCGCTCGCGGCCATGAGCTGAACGGAGGACAGCGTGATCGAGTCATAGGGAAGACCGCTCACGAAGCGGCGCAGGTAGAGGCCGGCGAATCCGTAGCTCGCCGTCGCGCCGAGGCAGGCGAGCTGCGCGGGGATGCTCGCCCGCACGGCCGGGTCGCCGATGAGCTGCCACGGCCCCGTGAGGATCAGCACGCCGATGATGCCGATGACGAGTCCGACGACTCGCGCGCGGCTGAGTCGCTCGGAGCGCAGGACGAGCGGGGTGAACAGCAGTGTCATGATCGGCGTCGTCGCGTTGTAGATGCTCGCGAGGCTGCTCGGCACGTACTGCTCGGCCCAGGCGAACAGGGTGAAGGGGATGGCGCAGAAGAACGCGCCGACGACGAGCATGTGGAGCCACACGGCGCGCTCGCGCGGCCACTGCCGCCGGGTGACCGTCATGATCACGGCGAGGGTCAGCGCACCGAGCACGATGCGGCAGATCACGAGTTGCGCCGGTGAGAAGCCGCCGAGCCCGACCTTGATGAAGAGGAAGCTTGCGCCCCATACGAGCGAAAGTGCGAGGAACGACCAGAGCGTCGCGTTCACGCCCTGAGTGCTGCGAGCGGTGCCGGTCATGCTGCGAGCCTCCCGCCGCCGAGGGGGCGGCGCTGGCGCGAATCGGACGGAGCGGTGTTCATGCGGCTTATCATTGCCGCGCTGGGCCTCATGAGGCCAATGCATTCATCTCATTGCCTGATGAGGAGAACCGATGGGTGTCACTCTGCCGCAATTGCGCGCGCTGGTCACGGTCGTGGATCGTGCGTCATTCACGGATGCCGCGGCGCAGCTCGGCGTCAGTCAGTCGGCCGTCTCGCACGCGATCTCCGGGCTCGAGCGCGAGGTCGGCGGCCGGGTGCTGCAGCGCGACGGGGGCGTCACCCTGACCGTGCTGGGAAGGCGGGTGCTCGATCACGCACGCGCGGCACTGGCATCCGTCACGGCTCTCGAAAGCGCGGTCAAGCAGAACGGAGCGCTCAGCGGCGTTGTGCGCCTCGGCGCCGTCGCCACCGTGTGCCAGGGACTGCTTCCCGACCTGATGCCGCTGTGGGCGGCGCGGTTGCCGAACGTCGAGGTGCAGATCTACGAGGGCGACGACGACGAGATGCCCGAGTGGCTCGAGGGCGGGGTCGTCGAGGCGGCCATCCTCGTCGAGCCCGAGCCGATGCCCGCCGGCGGCAAGCTCGTCGCGACAGACGAGTTCGCCGCCGTGCTGCGGTGCGACCACCCGCTCGCCGACCTCGACGGGATCCCGCTCGCGGAGCTGCAGACCGACGGACTGATCGTCGGGTCGCCCGGCGGCTGCGAGGGCTACGTGAAGCGGATGTACGAGGACGAGGGCCTCGAGTACGCGTTCTCGCATCGCGTACGCGAGATGACGACGCTGTTCCGCATGGTCGAGCAGGGGCTCGGGGTCGCGATCGTGCCGACGCTGGGGCGGACGATGCTGCCCGATGGGTTGCTCATGAAGTCACTCGCGAAGCCGCGGCCGCGGCGGCTCGTGCTCTCCGGCCCGACGTCGCGGCCGTGGCATCCGCTCGCCCAGGCGCTCGTCGACGCGCTCTGAGTGGCGCACCTACTCGGTGACCTTCACGTCCTTCCAGAACGCGACGAAGTTCGAGAAGTCCTTGCCGACGCGGTCGAACGCGGTCGGGTAGGGCGTCGGGTAGCTCCACGCACGGTCGGGGTACTGCTGCCCGTCGACGGTGACGGTGAAGTACTGGCACTCGCCCTTCCACGGGCAGGTGTAGGGGGTCGGGCTGGTGCTCAGGTACTGCTCGTTGACGGACGCCGGCGGGAAGTACCAGTTCCCCTCGATGCGAATGAGGTCCTCTTCGGGGGCCTCGGCGATGACGGTGTCTCCCAGAAGTGCTTTCATGACCGTGCGAACCGCATGCGGGGGCCCGCTATTCCGCCGCTTGCGGCTCGGGCTCGGGCATGCGCTCGGCTCGGAAGACGCCGTCGCGCATGACGGGCACGACATCCGACACGTCGAGCTGGGCGGCGATCTTGACGTCGGCGAGCTGGTCGACTGCCGCGAGTTCGCGAGCGCTGACGGATGCCGTGAGCAGATGCCCCACCGCGCGGCGCAGCGTCTCGAACGACGCCGCCGCGACGGCGGCCTCAGGCGAACACGCGTCGATGCCGCGGGCTGCGAGCGCGCCGATCACGGCGCCGGCCGCGAGCTGGTCCTCGACGGCGGGGCGAAGCGTGTCGTCGGCGCGACGCTCTCCAGACGCGACCACGGCGACGTTCGCACGCCGGCCGAGCCGCTGCTGATACGCGAGCACCCAGCGCGCCACAGCCGAGAAGTTCCGCAGGTTGGCGGCGACGACCGGCACGCCGAGGCCCGCGGCACCGGCGGCCACCCGCGACCCGTTGAGCGAAATCACGACTGCCCGGGGCGCGCCGAACTCGGCGATCTTCTCGGCCGTCATGCTCGTCGGCGACAGCGAGAGCCCCGGGTCGCCACGGCGCGCGGCGAGCTTGGCCCCGACGGATTCCGCATAGGCGGCCGCCGCCTCGCGGTCGAGCGTCGGGTAGGGCTCGATCTCGAGACCGAGGCCCGTCGCGAGCTCGACGGTCGTCGTGAACGAGATTGTGTCGATGAAGACGATGACACCGGCGCCCGGGGCGATGCTGCGCAGACCTTCGATGCCCCAGTCGAACCTGACCTCGTAGCTCTGCTGGGTGTGCTCGGCAGGTTGGGGCTGAGGCATGTCTCCAGCGTAGGTTGCCCAGCTCGTCTGCTTCGAACGGGCTGCGCTGCTCCCGGGTGACGCACCCCTGGGCGTGCGGTGACCGTCCGGCGCAGTCGGCGCCGACGGGGTCAAGATAAGGCTATGACCGACGCCGCTCGCACCGCGCTTGAGACCGCCGACTGGCGCCGGCTCACCTTCGAGCTCTACGAGATCACCCGCCTTGCCGACGAGACCGATGGGCCGGCCGGGGCGCACGAGTTCTGGCGGCTGCATCGCAATGACATGCTCGCGAAGCATCCGGCCTCTCCCATCCTCCCCGAGCAGCGCGAGGCGTTCGAGGGTGTTCCGGTGGCTCCCTACGACCCCGCGTGGCGGTTCGAGGTCGAGATCGAGCCGGCCGACGAGCCCGTGCACTGGGACGTCGAGACGGGCACCGACGGCGTCGTGCCGTTCGAGCTGCTCGGGAAGGCGGTGCTGCCTGGCGTTGGGACGCTCGACGTGTGGCGGCTACGGTCGTACGGCGGCGGGCTGTTCGTGCCCGTCAAGGACGCGCTTGCCGGGAAGCCCCGCGGGACCTACGGCGGCGGCCGCTATCTCATCGACACTGTGAAGGGCGCATGGCTCGGCGGCAGCGACGACACGATCGTGCTCGACCTCAACTTCGCCTACAACCCGTCGTGCGCGTATGACCCGGCGTGGGCGTGCCCGCTCGCGCTGCCGAGCAACACGCTGCCCGTCGAAGTCCCCGTGGGCGAGCGGATGCCGTGATGGCGACCGCGGGCCACTCGTCGACGCCGCAGTGGAAGAAGCTCGGCATCAAGGCCGGCTCTCGAGTCGCGCTGGTCGGGGCGCCCACCGGGTGGGCGATCGCCTCGGAGGACGACCTGCCTGAGTTCGAGCTCGTCGAGTCGGGCGAGCCTCAAGCTCGCCTGGCGGCGCGAGAACCGCTGATGGTCGGGCACACAGGCCGGGTGACTTAGACTTGACGAGTCGCGAGCGGAGTCTTCGCTCGCACGGCGTCGCGATTCGACCCATCACAGTCTTTTCTGACGGCGCACCGCGCTGGCATCCGCCCGCGTGCGACCGACCCCCTCCCCGCTTTCGCGCGCCCGTCTTGGCGTGCGCGCGGGCCCATGCCCCGAAAGGCATACACCTTCATGACTTCCTTCGCCGAACTCGGCGTTCCCGCCCCCATCGTCGCCGCACTCGCGGCGGCCGACCGCACCGAGGCCTTCCCCATCCAGGTCGCGACGCTGCCCGACTCGCTGAAGGGCCGCGACGTGCTCGGCCGCGGCAAGACCGGCTCCGGCAAGACCATCGCTTTCGCGGTTCCCCTCGCGGCGCGTCTCGGCCAGGCATCCGGCACCGCAAACGGCCAGCGTCCCGCGCGCGGCCGCCAGGCGCGCGGCCTCGTGCTCGCCCCAACTCGCGAACTCGCGACGCAGATCGACAACACGCTCGCGCCGCTCGCGCAGTCGATGGGTCTGAACACGACCGTCATCTACGGCGGCGTCAGCCAGAAGCGCCAGGAGGACGCCCTGCGCGCCGGCGTCGACATCATCGTCGCTACCCCCGGCCGTCTCGACGACCTGCTCAAGCAGGGCGTGCTGTCGCTCGACGGCATCCGCATCACCGTGCTCGACGAGGCCGACCACATGGCCGACCTGGGCTTCCTGCCCGTGGTCACCCGCATCCTCGACAAGACCCCGAAGGGCGGTCAGCGCCTGCTGTTCTCGGCCACGCTCGACAACGGCGTGGACCGCCTCGTGAAGCGCTACCTGCGCGACGAGATCCTGCACTCTGTCGACGAGGCGACCTCGCACGTCTCGGCGATGACCCACCACGTCTTCGCCGTCGACGGCGGCGCCGGCAAGGACGCCCTGGTTCGCACGCTCGCCCGTGGCGCAGGCAAGCGCATCCTCTTCATGCGCACCAAGCACCAGGCGAAGAAGCTCGCGAAGAAGCTCACCGAGAGCGGCATCCCGTCGGTCGACCTGCACGGCAACCTGTCGCAGAACGCGCGCGACCGCAACCTCGCGGCGTTCCACGACGGCTCGGTGCGCGTGCTCGTAGCGACCGACGTCGCCGCCCGCGGAGTGCACATCGACGACGTCGAACTCGTCGTGCACGTCGACCCGCCCGTCGAGCACAAGGCGTATCTGCACCGCTCGGGGCGCACGGCCCGCGCCGGATCGGCAGGCGACGTGGTCACGATCGCGCTTCCCGAGCAGCACCGCGACCTGCGCGACCTGCTGCGCAAGGCCGCCATCCGCGTCGATTTCGAGCAGGTGACGGATGCTTCGCCGCAGGTCCGGGCCCTCGTGGGCGAGCCTGTCGCTCTGGTTCCTTACGTGAAGCCCGAGACCCCCGCGCGCGGTCAGTCGCAGGGCGGCACCTCGACCGGCGCCAACGCCCAGCGCAAGCGCGCCCGGCGCGGCGGCGGTGGTGCCGGTGCTTCGGTCGGCGGCGCTCAGACGCAGGGCGAGCGCCAGAGCGCGGGCCGCGGTGGCCAGAGCGCCGGTGCTGGCCAGAGCGGCTCGCAGCAGGCGGTCGGTCAAGGGCGTCGCCGCGGTCGCGGCCAGGGCGCCGCCGGTCATGGCGCCGGTGCTCAGGGCGCCGCGGGCCAGGGGCAGTCGCGCGGGCAGCGCGGCGCCGGCCAGGCATCCGCTCGCCGCGACGGCGTGACGCGGGGCGGGTCGACGACCAGCTACTCGACCTCGACTGGTGGTCAGGGCGGCTACGTGGGTGGCTCGGGCACCGGTCGCTCGCGCACGCCGCGTCGCGCGTCGCGCCCGTAAGCGGCTTGCGCCCGCTGAACGGCTCTCGACGCCGCTGAGCGTCACCGAGAAGTGCCGCGATGTTCCCGGTCACTGACCGAGGCGACATCGCGGCACTTCTCGTCCGTGGCACCCGCCGCCGCATCGGGGCGACGGCGCCCTTGGCATCCGATTAGTCCAAATTGCCGCGATTCGTGCCGAATCGGGCAATTCGGGATCGAGGCACGTCGTCGCCCCGTTGCGGTCGACCCATGAGCGAGCTCGTGGTGCGGACTGCAACGCTAGAGGACGCCGCGGGCATGGCGCGGGTGCACGTGCGGTCGTGGCAGGAGACGTATCGCGGGCTGGAGTCCGACGAGGTGCTCGACGCCCCCGACTTCGGGGCCAGCGAGCCGTTTGGGAGTGGGCGGGAGATCCGCACGGTGCGGCCCTGACTGGCACAGTGTTGCGGTGAGGCATCCTCGGGTCTAGCTTTCGCGCATCCGAATGAAAGGAGCGCACGATGCCGCTCTACATGGATGTCCACCACCTCGACGACGGACCGGTCACTGCCGACGACGTCGCCAAGGCTCATGCCGCCGACCTCGAGAAGCAGGGTGCCCACGGCGTGAACTACCTGAACTACTGGGTCGACGAGGCGAAGGGGCAGATCTTCTGCCTGGTCGACGCGCCCGACGCAGAATCCGCGAACGCGGTTCACCGAGAGGCGCACGGGCTCGTCGCGGACGAGATCCACGAGGTGTCGCAGGGGTAGCTCAGCGTGCGGTGCGCTCTGCGCCGAAAGGCGGCGTACCTATTGCCGGCCTTAGAGTAGAGCCCCGACCGAGGCGAGCGCCGCGCGCACGAGCGTGCCGCGGCCGCCCTCGAGCTCTGAGCAAACCGCGTCGGAGGCGGCTTCCTCCGGCGTCATCCAGGTCAGCTCGAGGGCATCCTGCCGCGGCTCGGTGGTGCCGGTCACGGGCACCACGTAGGCGAGCGAGACCGCGTGCTGGCGCTCGTCGATGAAGGGCGTCTCGCTCGGCGTCGGGAAGTACTCGGCGATCATGAACGGCACCGGCGACGCCGGCAGCTGCGGGAACGCCATCGGCCCGAGGTCCTTCTCGAGGTGGCGGAAGAGCGCGTCGCGCAGCGTCTCGCCGTACATCACGCGGCCTGAGACGATCGTGCGCGTGATCTCGCCGAGCGGCGTGCCGCGCAGCAGCAGGCCGACGTCGATCACGCGGCCAAGGCCGTCGAGATGCACCGGAACCGCCTCGACGTAGAGGATCGGCATGCGGTGCCTGATCTGCTCGAGCTCGATGTCGCTCAGCCAGCCAGGACCGTAGCTCGGCGGCTCCTCGTCGTCGGGGCGACCGTCGGGGTACGGGTCCGGAGTGCGCACAGCCATAACCAGACAATAAGGGAGGCCCGAGCGCCCCGGGGCGATGTCGGAGGCCTATGGTCGAATGTGTCCGATGACTGACACGCTCGAGCGCTTCTCGGCCGCGACCCGGCAGTGGTTCGCGGGGGCGTTCAGCGCGCCCACCGCCGCCCAGCTCGGCGCGTGGGAAGCGATCTCGTCAGGCCGCAACACGCTCGTCATCGCGCCCACCGGCTCCGGCAAGACGCTCGCCGCGTTCCTGTGGGCGATCGACCGATTGATGGCCGATGGGGGCCCGAGGGATGCTTCGCCGGGCGGTCAGGGCAAAGGAAAACCCTCGGCCGCCGGCACCTCGAAGACGAAGGTCCTCTACATCTCGCCGCTGAAGGCGCTCGGCGTCGACGTCGAGCGGAACCTGCGCAGCCCGATCGTCGGCATCGCGCAGACGGCGAAGCGGCTCGGCATCGATCCGCCCGAGGTGAGCGTCGGGGTGCGGTCGGGCGACACGCCCTCTTCTGAGAGGCAGCGGCTGCTCAGGCATCCGCCCGAGATCTTGATCACAACCCCAGAGTCGCTGTACCTCATGCTTACCAGCGGGGCGCGCGAGACCCTGCGCGAGGTCGAGACGGTGATCGTCGACGAGGTGCACGCCGTGGCGTCGACGAAGCGCGGGGCGCACCTCGCGGTGTCGCTCGAGCGGCTCGACGAACTGCTGGCTCGCCCCGCTCAGCGCGTGGGCCTGTCGGCGACGGTGCGGCCGCCCGAAGAGGTGGCGCGGTTCCTGTCTGGCATGACTCCGACGACGATCGTGGCGCCGGAGTCGCAGAAGCGCTTCGACCTGCGCGTCGTCGTTCCCGTCGACGACATGCGCGAGCTGCAGACGGCGCCCGGGGGCGACAAAGTCGGGGGCACGATCTGGACGCACGTCGACGAGGCCGTGCTCGACGAGGTGCTGGCGCATCGCTCGACGATCGTGTTCGCGAACGGGCGGCGCACGACCGAGCGGCTGACGGCGCGGCTGAATGAGCTCTACGCCGAGCGGCTGGGGTTCGAGCCCGAGCCCGTGACGTCGTTTCCGGCGCAGCTCGTCGGCGGGTCTGGCACGACGGGCGGGGTGTCGACCGAGGCTCCGGTGCTCGCGCGAGCGCACCACGGCTCGGTGTCGAAAGAGCAGCGGGCGGCCATCGAAGACGACCTCAAGACGGGGAAGCTGCGCTGCGTCGTCGCCACGAGCTCGCTCGAGCTCGGCATCGACATGGGCGAGGTCGACCTCGTCGTGCAGGTCGCCGCGCCGCCGTCGATCGCGAGCGGGCTGCAGCGCATCGGTCGCGCGGGGCACCAGGTCGGCGAGGTGTCGAAGGGCATCCTGTTCCCCAACCACCGCGCCGATCTCGTGCAGTCGGCGCTGGCGACCGAGCGCATGCGGGCCGGGCTTATCGAGAAGATCGCCGTGCCGCAGAATCCACTCGACATCCTCGCGCAGCAGACGGTGGCGGCCGTGTCGGTCGGGCCCGTCGACGTCGACGGCTGGTTCGACACCGTGCGGCGCTCTGCCCCGTTCGCGACGCTGCCGCGCGCGGCGTACGAAGCCGTGCTCGACCTGCTCTCGGGCCGCTACCCCAGCGAGGAGTTCGGTGAGCTGCGCCCGCGCCTCGTGTGGGATCGCGAGCGCGGCATACTGACCTCGCGCCCGGGCGCGAGCCGGCTCGCGGTGACGAGCGGCGGCACGATCCCCGACCGCGGGCTGTTCGGGGTCTTCATGGTCGCCGGCGCCGACGACAAGGCGCCGAGGCGGGTCGGCGAGCTCGACGAAGAGATGGTCTATGAGTCGCGCGTCGGCGACGTCTTCGCGCTCGGAACGACGAGTTGGAAGATCGCCGAGATCACGCATGACCGCGTGATGGTGACGCCCGCCTACGGCGAGCCGGGGCGCGTGCCGTTCTGGCACGGCGACGGCATCGGGCGCCCGGCTGAGCTGGGCGAGGCACTGGGCGGCTTCGTGCGCGAGCTGGGGTCGAGTGACTCCGGGGATGCCGCGCGGCGGCTCCTCGACGACGGACTCGACGAGCGGGCATCCCGAAACCTCCTGACCTACCTCGACGATCAGAAGACGGCGACCGGGCACCTGCCCACCGACCGCACGCTCGTCGTCGAGCGCTTCCGCGACGAGCTCGGCGACTGGCGCATCGTGCTGCACTCGCCGTACGGGCAGATGGTGCATGCGCCGTGGGCCCTGGCCGTCGGGCGGCGCGTGCGCGAGAGCCTGGGGCTCGAGGGCGCGGTGCTCGCCGCCGACGACGGCATCATCGTGCGGCTGCCCGACTCGGATGCCGAGCCGCCCGGCGCCGAGCTGTTCGTCTTCGCGCCCGACGAGCTCGAGGCGGTCGTCACCGAAGAGGTCGGCGGCTCGGCGCTGTTCGCCGCCCGATTCCGCGAGGCGGCGCAGCGGGCGTTGCTGTTCCCGCGCTACGACCCCGGCCGCAGGAATCCGCTCTGGCAGCAGCGCATGCGATCGGCGCAGCTGCTCGAGGTCGCGCACAAGTACCCGCAGTTCCCGATCATCCTCGAGACGATGCGCGAGTGCCTCCAAGACGTCTACGACCTGCCCGCGCTGGCCGCGGTGGCGCGGCGCATCGAGCAGCGGAAGATCCGGATCGTCGAGACGACGAGCGAGAGGCCGTCGCCATTCGCGTCGACGCTGCTGTTCGGGTACATCGCGGCGTTCATGTACGAGGGCGATTCGCCGCTCGCTGAGCGCCGCGCGGCGGCCTTGACCGTCGACACCGAGCTGCTGTCGCAACTGCTCGGGCGGTCCGAGTTGCGCGAGCTGCTCGATCCCGCCGTGATCGCGCGGGTCGAGGGCGAGCTGCAGCGGCTTCCTGCCGAGCGACACGCACGCGGCGTCGAGGGCGTGGCCGATCTGCTGCGCGTGCTGGGGCCGCTGTCGCTCGACGAGCTCGCGGCTCGGTTCGAGGGTGCTGCCGACGAGGTGGCCGAGGCCGTTGCCGAGCTGGTCACCGCGAAGCGCGCGCTGCGCGTGTCGATCGCGGGCGACGAGCGCGTTGCTGCGATCGAGGATGCTCCGCGGCTGCGCGATGCGATCGGAGTGCCGCTGCCGATCGGCGTCCCGACGGCGTTCATCGAGCCGGTCGCCGACCCGCTCGGCGACCTCGTCGGGCGCTATGCCCGCACCCATGGGCCGTTCGCCGCCGACGAGGTCGCGGCGCGGTTCGGACTCGGGGTGTCGGTGGTCACCGACACCCTGCGGCGGCTGTCGCACGAGCGGCGGGTGGTCGAGGGCGAGTTCCGCCCGCATGCGACCGGCACCGAGTGGTGCGACGGCGACGTGTTGCGTCGGCTGCGGCGGCTGTCGCTCGCTGCGCTGCGGCACGAGGTCGAGCCGGTGGAGCCCGCCGCGTTCGCACGCTTCCTGCCCGAGTGGCAGCACGTGGGAACCGGCACGTTGAAGGGTGTCGATGGTGTGGCATCCGTCATCGAGCAGCTGGCGGGTGTGCGCGCGCCGGCATCCGCGTGGGAATCTCTGATTCTGCCCGCCCGCGTTTCTGATTACGCGCCCGTCATGCTCGACGAGCTGACGGCGAGTGGCGAGGTGATCTGGGCGGGCGCCGGCACCATTCCGGGGCGCGACGGGTGGCTCAGCTTCCACCTCGCCGAGACGGCGCCGCTGACGCTGGCGCCGCCGGTGGATCTCGAGACCGATGAGCTGCAGCGCGAGATCCTGACGACGCTCAGCGCCGGTGGCGGGTTCTTCTTCCGGCAGCTGTCGGACGCGGTCGGCTCTCAGGACGACGCCGTGCTCGAGACCGCTCTGTGGGATCTGGTGTGGGCCGGCCTCATCACGAACGACACGCTCGCGCCGGTGCGGGCGCTCACCGGCAGTCGTGCGGCGCACAAGCGGCCGGCGCGGGCACCACGGACGCGGATGTTCCGGGGCGGGCGGGTGCAGCTGGCTTCCGCCGTGGCACGCCCGAACGTGCCGACGCGCACCGGGCCGCCGACCGTCGCGGGGCGGTGGTCGCTGCTGCCGCTCGGCGACGCCGACCCGACGCTGCGGGCGCACGCGGCGGCCGAGAGCCTGCTCGACCGCTATGGGGTGGTCTCGCGCGGCTCGGTGCAGAACGAGGGACTGGCCGGCGGGTTCGCATTCGCCTACCGCGTGCTCGCCGAGTTCGAGCAGACGGGGCACGTGCGACGCGGGTATTTCATCGAGACGCTGGGCGCGGCGCAGTTCGCCAGCTCGCCGACCGTCGACCGCCTGCGCGGATTCGTGACGGATGCCACGACCGAGCCCCCACTGAACGCGGTGGCCCTGGCCGCAACCGACCCGGCGAACCCGTATGGTGCGGCTCTGCCGTGGCCCGACCCACCGGCGGTCGAGGCGGGTCCCGGCCAGCGGGTCGCTTCCGGGCATCGTGCCGGGCGCAAGGCGGGGGCGCTCGTCGCGCTGGTCGATGGGGAGCTCGTGCTCTACATCGAACGCGGCGGGAAGACCGTGCTCGCGTTCACCGACGAGGCGGCCGTGCTTGCCGCGGCGGCGACCGCCGTCGCACAGCTGGTGCGCCGCGGCGGCACCGATCGCTTGGCCATCGAGTCGGCGAACGGGGCTTTCGTGCTCGGGACTCCGCTAGGCGAGGCGCTCGCGGCGGCAGGTTTCAGCGAGACGCCGCGCGGGCTGCGGCTGCGGTACTGACGGCCGCAGCCGCTCACGCACTGATGCGCAGCGAGCTGATCCGCCCGTCTTCCGCCAGCTCAAACGCATAGTGCAGCTCGGCGCGACCACCGGGAAAGTCGCCCTCGATGACGTTGACGACGAGCGCAGCGCCGCCGGTCTGTTCCGCAGACACCCGCGTACTGGTGTGACTGAACTCGCTGGCCGCGCCGGTCAGCCATCCGAGGATCTCGTCGCGGCCGCGGTAGGTCCGGCCGTCGTCCTCGACCACCGCGTCAGGGGTGAAGACATCGATCGTGGCGGACTTGTCGGGGCTGTCACCGAGTTCGAAATAGGTGGTGATCGCCGGCGCGAGAGTGTCGTTCGTCATGTGGTTTCTTCTTCCGTTCTGCGGTCGTCGTTCCTGCCCCCAGCGTCGGCCTTCCCCGTGGGGGAAGGTCAAATGGCGTCGCGTCGAGACTCAGCGGGTGGTGCGGAAGATCGGCCATCCGACCTCGGTGATCTCGTCGGCCCCATCAACGAGATACGTCTCCCGGACGGGGCCGTCGATTCCGAGTTCGTGCTGGGCAACATAGGCGCCGAGTCGCCCATAGGTCTGCGCCATCGTCGCGTCCGGTCCGCGGTGCACGACGACGGCGAGGTCGACCGCGGGCACCACCTCGAGGCGTGCGCGATCGGTCGGCGAACGGACGCCTGTCGACGACGCCACCGGGAAGAAGAGCACCGCCTCACCACGCTCGTCGAGAAAGAGCTTCGCGTCCCAGATGCCGCCGCGAGGGCCCGACGGCTCAACGCCGGGGGCCCGCGCAGCGGCATCCAGCTCACGCTGGGCGCCGCGGTACCAGTCGCCCAGCTGCGCCAGTTCGATCGTCTCCCGAATCGCCAGCACGCGCGTTTCCGGAACGCTGCGATGTTCGACCGCGAGGTCGGCCGGCGTCGGGGCCAGCAGGCCCTGAAGCGCGGTGACGGCGGCACGCGTCGCGTCGAGCTCTGATTCCAGACGCTCGAGGTGCGCGGCAATGAGAGCGCTGCGCGCCGCGATGTCGGACCGCAGCATCTCGCGGACGGTGTCCACCGGAACCGACAGGGCTCGCAGCTGCCGCACGACCTGTGCGTCGGCGATCTGCTCGGCGCTGTAGAGACGGTAGCCGCTCGACCGGTCGATGACGGCCGGCAGGAGGAGGCCTTCGCGGTGGTAATAGCGCAGCGTCTTCGCGCTCAGACGCGTCGCCTGGGCGAAGTCGCCGATGGTCATCAAAGAAGGCACGTGACCATCATCGAGCGGATGCCCGCGCTGTTCGCGTGCGCTCAGGCCGCGGGCGCGTCCAGATCTGCGAGATCAAGGACGAAGCGGTACCGCACGTCCCCGCGCTCCAGCCGGTCAAGCGCCGTCGAAACCTCGGCGGACGGGACGACCTCGATGTCCGCCGTGATGCCATGATCAGCCGCGAAGGCGAGCATCTCGGCCGTTCCTCGCCGCCCGCCCGTACCCGACGAGGTCAGCTTCCGACGCCCACGGGTCAGCAGCATGAGCGGCACCTCGGTCGGCAGCGGCAAGCCGACAACGCTCAGCGTTCCATCCAAAGCAAGCAGGTTGATCAGCGGTGCGAGCTCGTGCGGCGCCGAGATCGTGTCGAGAATGAAGTCGAAGCGACCGGATGCCTGCGCCAGCTGTTCCTCGTCGGTGGTGTCGATCAGCCCAGCTGCCCCCAGAGCCCGCGCGTCGTTCGCCTTGTCGGGCGTTCGGCTCAGCACCATCACCTCGGCGCCGAGGGCGGCAGCGAACTTCACCCCCAGGTGGCCGACGCCGCCGAGCCCAGCGATCGCGACCCTGCTACCGCGGCCGACGCCGGCCGCGCGCAGCGGCTCCCACACCGTAATGCCGGCGCACATCAGCGGTGCTGCGCCCGCGGCGTCGAGATCCTCGGGGAGGTGGTACACGAAGTCCGCGCGCACGACGTATTCCCGGCTGTAGCCGCCCTTCGTGATCGAGCCGTCGATGCGATCGACACCGCCGTAGGTCGTGACGAGTCCGTTGAGACAGTAGTTCTCCTGTCCCGCCCGACACATGACGCACCCACCGCACGAATCGACAAGCGTGCCGACCGCGACACGGTCGCCGACCGCGAAACCCGTCACCGACGGGCCGAGCTCGGTGACCGTTCCCGTGAACTCGTGACCCGGCACGAGTCCGTCGGTCGGCTTACCCACGAGCCCGTGGATCGCGTGCAGATCGCTGTGGCACACGCCACAGAAGTCGACACGCACGGCGATGTCGTCATCGCGCAGCTCACGGCGCTCGATAGCGACGCGATCGAGTCGTGTCGAGTTGTCCTGACTCTGCCAGGCGGTGGTGGTTCGCATCTGAGCTCCAATAAACAAACTGTTCGGTCTGTTCTGAAGCTAGACCCACCCGGCTGCGAAAGCAAACCGTTCGGTCTATAAACTCGCCACATGCCCGCAATCGCCACCGCACCTGCGACGAAGAAGGGCGCGGCCACCCGTCGGCGCATCCTCGACGCCGCCACCGCGGAGTTCGCCGAGCACGGCATCGCCGGCGCCCGCGTGGAGCGCATCACCGCTGCGGCTCAGACGAACAAGGCGCAGCTCTACGGTTACTTCGGCAGCAAAGACGGCCTCTTCGACGCGGTCATCGCCGACCGCGTGACGAGCACGACCGCAGCGGTCCCGTTTGACGTCGACCGGATGCCTGACTGGGCAGTCGCGATCTACGACGAGCACCTGCACCGCCCCGAGCTGACGCGCCTCATCGCCTGGGTCCGACTCGAGCGACGACGCAGCGGAACCTGGTTCGACGGCGGCGACCATGACGACAAACTCGCCGCCATCGCCGCGGCGCAGGCCGACGGCCGCATCCGACCAGGCGACCCCTTCGCACTGCTGACTCTGGTCATCTCGATGGCGTCGACCTGGTCCGCGGCGAGCGAGGTCTACACCGCGACCTCCGACGAACCCGAGGCCGTCCACGACACTCGCCGAGCACTGCTGCGGGAGAGCGTCGCGCGACTGCTCGCGCCCTGACCTGACGTGACCTGACCCGGCACGAGACGAAGACGCCGACCTGGCTGCGGCACCGCCCGAACAGGCATCCACTCGGCACTTGACCTTGACGCAACGTCAACGCCTACCGTCGTGATCATGCGAGACGGACGCACCCCCGAATGGCCGATCACCGAAGTGGTCGCGCTGACCGGAACGACCAGCAGAACGCTGCGCCACTACGGCGAGATCGGCCTGCTGCCGCCGTCGCGCATCGGCGAGAACGGCTACCGCTACTACGACCGCGATGGGCTCGTGCGTCTGCAGCGCATCCTGCTGCTGCGCGAGCTCGGGCTCGGCCTTCCCGAGATCGGCCGCGTGCTCAATGAGCAGCTCGATGTCGCAGCCGCACTCGAGGCGCACATCGACGCGCTGCGCGAGCAGCAGTCGCGCCTCAGCCGGCAGCTCGAATCCGTGCGCCGCACACTCGCCGCCATCAGAGACGGGAAGGACCTGGACATGTCCGAGATGTTCGACGGCTTCGACCACACGCAGTACCGCGACGAGGTCGAACAGCGCTGGGGCACGGATGCCTACGCCCGCAGCGCCCACTGGTGGGAGGCTAAGACGCGCACCGAGAAGGCGCAGCTGCGGGCCGAGCAGGCGGCCCGCTCACGCGCCTGGATCGAACTGAGCGCGACGGATGCCTCACCGAGCTCCCCCGAGGCGCAGAAACTGGCCGCCGAGCACGTCGGCTGGCTGCGCACCGTGCCCGGCACGCCGGCTGCGTCGGGTGACGCGGACGCGCTGCGAAGCTACGTCCTCGGCCTCGCCGAGCTGTACGTCGCCGACGAACGCTTCGCCGCCAACTACGGGGGCGCGAAAGGGGCGGCCTTCGTGAAGGCCGCCCTCGAGCAGTACGCGGAATCCGAGCTGTAGTCGCGCTACGCCGCCGGCCCCTCGGTCAAGGTCACCGACGCCGTGTGCGACTGCCCGGCCGAATCGACCCAGGTCAGCGACACCTCGTCGCCCGGGGCAGAGGACTTGAGCGCCGACTGCAGCGCATCGGCGGACGCGACCGCCTTCCCATCGACCGCGGTGATGACGTCGCCCGCGGCGAGCCCCGCCTCTTCGGCCGGCCCGTTGGAGACGACGCCCGCGATCGCGGCGCCCTGAGCGGTCGCCGTCGAGCCGTCGCCGGCGAAGGCGCCGTAGCCCGAGGCATCCGTCTCGCCCAGCTCGATGCCCAGGAATGCCGGGTAGCCGAGCTCGATGCTGCCGCCCTCATCACCTGAGGTGATCTTCTTCGCGATGTCGAGCGCGGTCGCGATCGGAATCGCGTAGCCGTCGGCGACCCCACCGCTCGACGCCGCCGTGTCGATGCCGATGACCTTGTTCGCCGCATCGAAGAGCGGGCCGCCCGAGTCGCCCGGCTCGATCGCCGCGTTCGTCTCGATGAGACCGGTGAGCGATTCGGATGCCGCAGACTGCTCGGCCTCGGTCGTGATGCTCTTGTCGAGTCCGGTCACCGTGCCGGCCGCGGCGACCAGCGTGCCGCCGCCTTCTGCGTTGCCGACTCCGGTCACCGCGTCGCCCGTGGCGACCGTGTGGTTCTTGTCGAGTGACGCGGTCGCGAGACCCTTCGCCCCCTGCAGCTGCAGCACCGCGATGTCGTCGGTGGCGTCGTCGCCCACGACCTTGGCGGTGTAGGACTTGCCCGCGTCGATGACGGTGATGGACGTCGAGCCCTCGATCACGTGGTTGTTCGTGAGGATCTCGCCGCTCGAGGTCAGCACGATGCCGGTGCCGGCCGCCTCTGCGTTCTGGTAGCCGAGCTGGGTCTCGATGAGCACAATGCCGCGCGACTGCGCCGACGTGGCCGCCGTCGTCGGGGAGCCTGTCGCGCCCGAGCCGCTCGAGGACCCTGAGCCCGAGCCGCCGTAGGCATTGCCGTCGAAGGGGTTCGCGTCGCTCGAGCCGGACTGGCCCGACGTGCCGCCACTGGAGCCGTAGCCGCCGGTCGAGCCGCCATAACCATAGCCGTAGCCGCCGTGCAGCCCTGCCGCCGGCTGACCGGAATACTCCTGCTGCGCACTCGACGCGCCCCGCGCCGCGAACGCGTCCTGCACTGCGAAGACGCAGCCGACGCCGAGCGCCGCCGCCACGACGGTGCTCGCCGCCACGAGCAGCGTCTGCCGCTTGGTGAAGTGGTCGCGGTGACCTCGGTGATCTCGGTGATCGTCGTGGTCTGTCAGCTGGTCGGTCATCGGGGCCCCGGTACCGTTGATCTCGCTCATGACCCCATGACAGACCTGCTTCCCGAATCGGGACCATGGCAGGCCCATGGGTTTCCTATGGAGAAACCGTGGACATCCCACACGCCGACCTCACCGTCGATAAAGACCTCGCCGCACGCCTCGTGACGGCGCAGTTCCCCGACCTCGCGGCGCCCGTCGAGCTGATCGCGCAGGGCTGGGACAACGCGCTGTTCCGTCTCGGCGACGACCTGGCGATCCGGATGCCCCGACGCGAAGTCGCCGCCCACCTCGTGGAGCACGAGCAGCGCTGGCTGCCGACGCTGCAGCGCCTGGTCGAGCTGCCGCTGCCCGTCCCCGTGCGCGAAGGCCGCCCGGCCGCCGACTACCCGTTCGCCTGGAGCATCATCCCGTGGGTCCCCGGCACCGGCGGCGCCCACCGCACCCCGGCCGAGCGCGACGCCTACGCCCGCCAGTTCGCCGAGTTCTTCGCCGCGCTGCACGTTCCGGCGCCAGCCGATGCCCCGCACAACCCGGTGCGGGGCGTGCCGCTCGCCGATCGAACGGCTGCGGTTCACGCGCGCCTTGACGCAATGGCCGGCCGCCTCGCCGACGCCGTGCGCGCCGAGCTGCGCACCGCCTGGGATGCCGGTGCGTCAGCACCGAGCCACATCGGCTCCGCGCTCTGGCTGCACGGCGACCCGCATCCCGGCAACGTCGTCGTCGCCGAGTCGGGAGCCCTCGCCACCGTCGTCGACTTCGGCGACGTCACATCAGGGGACCCGGCGACCGACCTCTCCGCCGCCTGGCTGCACTTCACGTCGGCGGGGCGCGCCGCGTTCCGCAGGCGCTACGAAGAGCTGCACGAGACGGATGCCTCGACCTGGGCTCGCGCCCGCGCGTGGGCCGTCTCGATCGGAACCTCGGCGTTCGCGGCCTCGGACGGCGGCAACGGCCCCATGGCCCGAATGGGCCGCGACGCGATCGAGCAGGTGCTCATCGACTCCTGAGTCGTTGCGCGAATCGCGCGCCCAGAATCGCGACTACGCCGTACTCGCGGGCGAGCGGGAACGGAAGGCGCGACTACGCCGTACTCGCGCGCAAGGGGGAACGGAACGCGCGACTACGCCGTACTCGCGAGCGCCCCGGCCGCCGCGGCACGCGCCTCCCGCGGGCCCACGGCCCCCGCGGCAGCGGCGCCGACCGCCACGCACTGCTCGCGCGAGACCGCACCGAGCGCCGCCGCCACCTCGTCAAGGGCACGGGGCGCCATCGACAGCGAGGTCACCCCCAGTCCCACGAGCACGGGCGCGAGGGCCGGGTCGGCCGCAGCCTCTCCGCACACACCGACCGGCTTGCCGACGCGCGCTCCGGCCTCGCCGACGAGCCGAATCAGGCGAAGCACCGCCGGCTGCCAGGCGTCCGTCAGCGCCGCCAGCGGCCCCGACTGGCGATCGGCCGCCATCGCATACTGCGCGAGATCGTTCGTTCCGATGCTGACGAAATCGACCTCGGCCAGGACCTCAGGAGCGCACAGCGCCGCCGACGGCGTCTCGATCATCACGCCGACGCGCGCGAAGCCGTGCGGTCGGCACGCCGCCGCGAACTCCCGCGCCTCGGCGGCCGTCGAGATCATCGGCGCCATCACCCAGGCATCCGCTCGCTCAGCCCGCGCCGCCGCCGCGATCGCCTCGAGCTGGCGAGCAAGCACGCCGGGGTATGCCCGCGCCGTGCGGAACCCGCGCACGCCGAGTGCCGGGTTCTGCTCGCGAGACCCCGCGACGAAAGCGAGCGGCTTGTCCGAGCCGGCATCGAGTGTGCGCACGACGACGCGGCGACCGGGGAACGCGGCGAACACCGCACGATAGGCCGCGGTCTGCTCGGCGACCGACGGCTCCTCCTGCCGGTCGAGGAAGACGAACTCGGTGCGAAACAGGCCCACGCCTTCGGCGCGCGTCGCGTCGGCGGCGTCCGCGCCGCCCGAGACGTTGGCGAGCAGCTCGACGTGATGGCCGTCGGCGGTGCGGCCGGTGCCGTCGAACGGTGGGATCTCAGGGCGAGCGGATGCCTCGGCCACGCGATCCGCAGAGGGGTCGACCTCGACCTCGCCCCGCGTGCCGTCGACCAGCACGGTGTCGCCGTCGCGCAGGGTGCGCGCCCCTGGCCACACGACCGCGGGCACGCCCAACGACCTGGCCAGGATCGCCGTGTGCGAGGTCGGCGCGCCTGAGGCCGTCACCAGCGCGACGCACGGAGTCGTTCCGAGCAGCGCCGCGTCGGCCGGGGCGAGCTCGTCGACGACCAGCACGAACGGATCGCCGCGGTCCGGCAGCCCGGGCTCGGTTTCGCCGCGCAACCGCGCGATCACCCGACCGCGCAGATCGCGCACGTCGGCGGCGCGCTCGGCCATGGCGCCGCCCTGCCCCGCGATCAGTTCGGCGAGGGCGCCGAGCACGAGCCACGCCGCGCGCTCGGGCGTCGCACCGAGCCGCGTCACGAGCTCGGCGGCCTCCGCGGCGAGCGCCTTGTCGTCGGCCAGCACCGCCGTCGCCTCGAGCACCGCACGTGCGTCGCGGAAGCGCTCGTCCGTCAGCCGCCGCGCGCGATGCGTGAGGCTGTCGTGCACCTGCGCGAAAGCAGGGGCGAGGGATGCCGCGGCCGCGGCCCTCTCGGACTCAGCCAGCGTCGTCTCGGCCGGCGGCTCGACCACCGGGTCCGGCATGCGCACCACGGGGCCGACGGCAGCGCCGGGGCTGATCGGGATGCCGGGAGCGTCGGCGGCGGCCACGGCGTCGGCCGGCAGCGGCCCGTCCGGTGCGGGAACGACGTCTGCCGCCAGGTCTCCATTCGGCTTCGCCGAGTCGACCGGTGCAGGGCGCGCCCGACCGGCCTGCGAAGAGTCCCCGCCGGCGGAACCGAGCTGAGAAGAGCCCCCGGCGGCCGACGCGGCCGCAGAGACCTCGGTGTCGCCCTCCTCGAGCTCTCCGAAGCCGTCGGCGGCGAGTGCTTCCAGTCGGGCGAGTGCGGCCGCGGCATCCGTGCCCGACGCGTTCGCCTCGACCTCGTCACCCTGCCGCGCACCCAGCGTGAGCAAAGCGCTCATGCTCGCCGCATTCGATGCCTCTGCCCCCGTGCGGCGATTGCGCAGGCGAACGGTCGCGTCGAACGCGCCCAGCTCTGCGGCGACCGTCGCCGCGGGGCGCGCGTGCAGGCCGGCCGGGTTGCGAAGGGTGAAGGTGAGGGTATGACTCGGGGCCGCAGCCGCCGAGTCGGACGGCGAGGTCTCAGGCGCCGACTCCTCGCCGATGTGGGCCTGCTTCGGCGCGAGCGACGCTTCGGCCTCTGCCGCCACCGCGTCGAGCGAGGCGCCACCGGCCGCGGCTACGAGCGCCGCCACGAGCCCTTCGACGAGCGGGGCACTCGTGAGCCGCACCGGAGCATCCGACATCCGCAGCTCCAGCGCCAGCTCGGCACTGATCACCGCCGACCCCAGGTCGACGAAGACGAGCACGCCGTCAGCGCCCGCGGACTCCGCGACCTCATCGATCGCGGCGGCGACGCGCGCGGCATCCGTGCCCAGTCCCCCGTCCTCCGTACCCGCGGCGAGCACGACGTGCGGCGCGTCGCCGTGCACCATCTGCCCCGCGAGCTCGAGCGCCGCTGAGGCGAGCGCCGCGCTGTGAGACACGACGACGATGCCGATCATCGGCACCTACTCCGCCGCGGACGCGCCAGCGGAACCAGCAGAGTCGGCGGAACCGGAAGAACCGGCGGGGTCAACCGAGCCGGACCCGCCACCGAGCGCCTCGTCGAGCGCCTGGAAGAGCAGCGCCGTCGAGGTGGCCCCCGGGTCGAGGTGGCCGGCAGAGCGCTCCCCCAGGTAGCTCGCGCGCCCCTTCCGCGCGACGAGCGGCGCCGTCGCATCGCGACCCGCCGCGGCCGCCTCGAACGCGGCGTGCGCTGCCTCTGCGGCCGACCCGCCGGAGCCGGCCACACCGTCGAACGCATCCAGCGCCGGCGCCAGCGCGTCGTACATCGTCTTGTCGCCGGCCTCTGCCTTGCCGCGCTGCACGACGCCCTCGAGTCCGGCCCGCAGCGCCGCCCCGAGCTCGGTGGCCGACGCGGCCGACGACGCCCCGAGCGACGTGCCGAGGCGCAGGAAGAACGTGCCGTACAGCGGCCCGCTCGCCCCGCCCACCGTCGAGACGAGCGTCATGCCGGTGCGCTTGAACAGGTCGTCGAGCGCCGTGGCCGGTGCCTCATCGAGCTTCGTGACGACGGCCGCCATGCCGCGGTCCATGTTCGCGCCGTGGTCTGCGTCGCCGACCGCCGAGTCGAGCTCGGTCAGGTACACCCGGTTGTCGGCGACGAGTTTCTGGAATCCGCGCAGCCACGCGACGAGTTCGTCCAGCGACACCTCCGCCACGTTCACGCCCCCCAACGCAGGCCGGGCGTCACCACGGGCGCGTCCCACAGCTTGAGGATCTCGTCGTCGGCCTTCAGCAGCGTGAGCGAGCAGCCGGCCATGTCGAGCGAGGTGATGTAGTTGCCCACCAGCGGCCGCGCCACCGTCACGCCGGCGGCCGACAGCAGCTTCGCGACCTCGCCGTACATCAGGTACAGCTCGATCAGCGGTGAGCCGCCCATGCCGTTCAGCATCGCGATCACGGGCGCGCCTGTGAAGTCGAGGTCGGCGAGGATCGGCTCGACCAGCAGCTGTGCGATCTCGGATGCGGGCGCGAGGTCCTGACGGTGCCGCCCCGGCTCGCCGTGGATGCCGATGCCGATCTCCATCTGGTCGTCGGGCAGGTCGAAGGTCGGCTTGCCCGCGGCGGGCACGGTGCAGCTGGTGAGCGCCATGCCCATCGAGCGGCCCGCGTCGTTCACGCGGCGGGCGAGTGAGGCGACGGATGCCAGATCGCGGCCCTCTTCGGCCGCGGCACCCACGATCTTCTCCAGCAGCACCGTGGTTCCGACGCCGCGGCGCCCCGCGGTGTAGAGCGAGTCCTGCACGGCGACGTCATCGGCGACGACCACCGTTTCGACCTGCACGCCGGCCTCGGCGGCCGCGAGCTCTGAGGCCATGTCGAAGTTCATGACATCGCCCGTGTAGTTCTTCACGATGTGCAGCACGCCGGCGCCGGTGTCGACGGTCTTGGTCGCCTCTTGCACCTGATCGGGCGTCGGGGAGGTGAACACCTCGCCGGCGACCGCCGCGTCCAGCATCCCCAGCCCCACATAGCCGCCATGCAGCGGCTCGTGACCTGACCCGCCGCCTGAGAGCAGGGCGACCTTGCCCGCCTCTTTAGGGGTGGCGCGATAGACGATGCGGTTCACCGGGTCGACCCTGACCTCGGGATGCGCCGCCGCGTAGCCGGCCAGCGAATCCGCCAGCACGCCGTCGGGAGTGTTGATGAGCTTCTTCATTGGAGCTTCTCTCTGGTATCCGACACATATTCGACATCGCCGAATATCCCGCGGCTACTATCGTGTGTCAAGCGCCCGCACAGATGTGCAGGGCGCGCGTGTGCGTCAATGGGGAGGCACGTTGATCCAGGCGATCGATCGGGCGGCGCGGGTGCTCACCTCGCTGCAGGGGGCGCGGCATCTCGGCATCGCCGAGCTGGCCGCGGCACTCGAGCTGCCGCCGTCGACGGTGCACGGCATCGTGAAGTCGCTGCAGGGCCATGGGCTCGTCGCGAAAGAGCCGAACGGCAATCGCTACATGCTCGGGCCCGCGCTGCTGAAGCTCTCGAACGTCTACCTCGACACCCTCGACGTGCGCGCCCGGTCGCTGCGCTGGACCGCGGAGCTCGCACGTCGCACCGGTCTCGCGACGCGGCTCGGCGTCGAGCTGTTCGACGAGGTCATCATCATCCACCACGACGAGCGGCCGGACGGCACCGAGCAGATGCCGGAGACCGGCCTCTCGATCCCCGCGCACGCCTCGGCGCTCGGCAAGGTGCTGCTCGCCTACGACGGCGCGCTGGCCGAGACCGTGCTCGGCGACGGCGAGCTGCGTGCCCTCACCGGCGACACGGTCACGAGCGCGAAGGCGCTCACGAGGCAGTTCGCCCAGATCCGCGAGCGCGGGCTGGCCGAGGAGCTCGACGAGGCCGTGCTCGGCGAAGCATCCGTCGCCGCCCCGATCGCCGACCGGTCGGGGGCCGTCGTGGCCGCCCTGTCCGTCGTGCTGCCGTCGAGCGACTGGCCGGCCGCCGACGCGGTGCAGAACGCGCTGCGCGAGACCGCGCGGAACATCTCGCGCGAGCTCGGGGCCACGAGGTGGCCGCCACTGCAGAGCGGTGAGTGAGCACGCACGAGTTCCCGTTCCGGACGCGTTCGCCCGCTGCCGCGGGCGCGGCTGTCCGGAACGGGAACGAGTTGCCGCGGGTGCGCTTACTGCACGTCCTCATCGACCCAGTCGAAGGTCTTCGTGACGGCCTTCTTCCACTGGCGCAGCTGACGCTCGCGCTCGCCGGCGTCGAGCTGCGGCTCCCACCGCTTGTCCTCCTGCCAGTTGGCGCGCAGGTCGTCGAGGTTCGACCAGAAGCCGACCGCGAGGCCGGCGGCGTAAGCCGCACCGAGGGCGGTCGTCTCGGCGACGACCGGCCGCACCACGGGCACGCCGAGGATGTCGGCCTGGAACTGCATGAGCAGGTCGTTCTGCGTCATGCCGCCGTCGACCTTGAGCTCTTCGAGGTCGACGCCCGAGTCGGCGTTGACCGCGTCGAGCACCTCGCGGGTCTGGAAGGCGGTCGCCTCGAGAACGGCGCGCGCGATGTGCCCCTTGTTCACGAAGCGGGTGAGGCCGACGAGCGCACCGCGCGCATCCGAGCGCCAGTACGGCGCGAACAGGCCCGAGAACGCCGGCACGAAGTACGCACCGCCGTTGTCCTCGACCGTCGCCGCGAGCTTCTCGATCTCGGGCGCCGACGAGATGATGCCGAGGTTGTCGCGCAGCCACTGCACGAGCGACCCGGTGACCGCGATCGAACCCTCGAGGGCGTAGTGCGGCTTCTCGTCGCCGAGGCGGTAGCCGACGGTGGTGAGCAGGCCGTTCTTCGACCGCACGATCTCTTCGCCGGTCTGGAAGATCAGGAAGTTGCCCGTGCCGTAGGTGTTCTTCGACTCGCCGGGCGTGAACGCCGCCTGGCCGAAGGTGGCCGCCTGCTGGTCGCCGAGGATGCCGGCGATCGGCACCTCGCGCAGCAGGCTCGAGGACTCGACCTGGCCGTAGGTCTCGGACGAGCTCTTGATCGCCGGCAGCATCGAGCGCGGCACGCCGAACACCTCGAGGATGTCGTCGCGCCAGTCGAGCGTCTCCAGATCCATGAACAGCGTGCGCGAGGCGTTCGTGACGTCGGTGACGTGGACGCCGCCGTCGACGCCTCCTGTCAGGTTCCACAGCACCCAGGCATCCGTGTTGCCGAACAGCAGGTCGCCCGCCTCGGCTTTCTCACGCGCGCCCTCGACGTTGTCGAGGATCCACTTGATCTTGGTGCCCGAGAAGTAGGTCGCGAGCGGCAGGCCCACGATCTCCTTGAAGCGGTCGAGGCCGCCGTCTTTGGCGAGCTCGTCGACGATGTTCTGCGTGCGGGTGTCCTGCCAGACGATGGCGTTGTAGACCGGCGTTCCCGTCGTCTTGTCCCACACCACCGCGGTCTCGCGCTGGTTGGTGATGCCCACGGCGGCGATGTCGTGACGCGTGATGTCGGCGCGCGACAGCGCCTGGCCGATCACCTCGCGCGTGTTGTTCCAGATCTCGAGCGCGTCGTGCTCGACCCAGCCCGCCTTCGGGAAGATCTGCTGGTGCTCGAGCTGGCCGGTCGAGATGATCGACCCCTTCTTGTCGAACACGATGGCGCGCGTGCTCGTCGTTCCCTGGTCGATCGCGATGACGTAGTCGCTCATGAGCGGGTGACTCCTTTGTCTGTTGACTGTGCCTGATGGCTGGTTGACGGTGACGATGACGGATGCCTGCGCGGGCCGCCCCGGCGAGAGAGCGGCGCCGGCTGTCCAGGCGAGTGGGCCACTGGCCGCCGGGATGCGGCAGCGTCAGCTGCCGAGGCGACCGGGTGGTGTCAGCTGCCGATCGTGGGCAGCCACAGGATCGAGAGCCACCCGGCGAGAAGGCCGCCGATGATCGGGCCGACCACAGGAACCCACGAGTAGGCCCAGTCGCTCGAGCCCTTGCCCGGGATCGGCAGCAGCTGGTGGATGATGCGCGGGCCGAGGTCACGAGCCGGGTTGATCGCGTAGCCCGTGGGGCCACCGAGCGAGGCGCCGATGCCGACCACCAGCAGCGCCACCGGAAGGGCGCCCAGCGCGGCGAGACCGCCGCCCTGCGTGTTGTGGCCGAAGGCGATGACGACGAAGACCAGCACGAAGGTGCCGATGACCTCGGTCACCAGGTTCCACACGTAGCTGCGGATCGCGGGGCCTGTCGAGAAGACGCCGAGCTTGTTGGCCGGGTCCTGCTCGACCTCGTCGAAGTGCTTCTTGTAGGCGAGCCAGCACAGGAATGCGCCGATCAGCGCCCCGATCATCTGCCCCGCGATGAACACGAGGATCGAGACGACGTTGACGTCGACCTGCGAGCCGGTGTTGCCGAACTTGGTGGCGCCGCTGGCCACGAGGCCCAGCGTGACGGCGGGGTTGAGGTGCGCCCCTGACGCGTAAGACGCCTCAACACCGGCGAAGACCGCAAGGCCCCAGCCGAAGTTGATCATCAGCGTGCCGCCGGCGAACCCTTTCGTTCTGACCAGGATCACGTTCGCGACGACACCGGTTCCCAGAAGCACGAGCAGCGCTGTGCCGACGATCTCCGACATGAAGTCGATACCCAGATTGTCCACGTTGACCTTCCTCGGTTATTGATCCGGCACAGCCGGGTGCCGCCGTGCGCGCGACATCGGTGTCGCAAGCGGCTTCTCGAACGCTAATCAGGGCGCTGGCGGGTGTTCAAGAACCCACGCCTGCACATTCGTGCAATCTGACCTTTCTTCGGCCACACCGAACAGCGTTCGAAAAGCTTCGGTCACGCGACCGCGAGCCCCAGGTCGACCCCGTGGTGCTCGAACAGCAGCGTCGCGGCATCCTTCAGCTCCTGATCGCGACGGTCGTCGCTCCAGCCCAGCTCCTCACCGACGATGCTCGCGATCTCAGTGACGCCCTCGCCCGTGGCGAGGCCGCGGAACGCGATGCTCGTGCGCCGCGTGATGACGTCGATCAGGTGCACGACCTGCTCCTCGCGCGCGATGAAGGCGATCTCCGCCCGGCTGTAGCCGGGCACATGCGCGAGCAGCTCGTCGTCGGCGCCCGCGGCGGCGATGATCTGGGCCGCCTTGGTGCCGTAGCGGTTGAGCAGCACCCGGGCGCGCTCGATTCCGACCGCCGAGCCATGCCTGCGGCCCCAGTCGCGCTTGCCGGCGGTGGTCGTCGGGTAGTCGACGCCGCCGCCGATCGCGACGCCCTCCGTCGAGAAGCGCCGCGTGCGGCCCAGGCGGTTCAGGACCTCGTCGGAGAGCTGCTGGCCGAGAGCGCGGAACGTCGTCCACTTCCCGCCGACGAGGCTCAGGACCTTGGTGGAGCCGAGGCCGGGAATCGGCGAGTCCACGATGCGGTAGTCGCGTGAGACGAAGCCCGGCTGCGTGTCGTCGTGGCGCGGCAGGGGGCGCACGCCGACGAAGCGGAAGATGATCTGCGACCGATCGACCGGCACGGCGGGGAAGACGTCTTTCACGAGGTCGAAGAAGTAGTCGATCTCTTCCTCGGTCACCTCGATCGGCTTGGTCATGTCCTGCTCGAGGTCCGTGGTGCCGATGATCACCTTGCCGTGCAGCGGGTAGACCAGCACGATGCGGCCGTCGCGGTGCTCGAAGAACAGCTCGCGGCCGGCGCACGCCCGGAACAGCTCCGGGTTGTCGACGACGATGTGCGAGCCCTTCGTGCCGCCCATGAAACGGGTGGCCGAACCGAGCGCCGCGTTGGTGAGGTCGGTCCACGGGCCGGACGCGTTGACCACGACATCCGCGGTGACATCGAACTCGTCGCCCGTCACGGTGTCGCGCACGTGCACCTTGCCGTCGGCGGCACCGACCGCCTCGAGGTAGTTGACCGCTCGCGCCTTGGCGCCGCCCGCCTTCAGCCCGTCGAGCAGCACGTCCAGCGCGAGGCGCTCGGGGTTCACGAGCGAGCCGTCGTAGTAGGTCGCCGTGTACTTCACGTCGGGGTTGAGCTTGGGCAGGGCCTTCAGCGACTTCCGGCGCCCGACGAAGCGGTGGCGGGGCACCACACCGCCGCCGCGGCTGAACGAGTCGTAGATCGAGAGGCCGATCTTGATGAGCGCGGCGCCGCGCTCCTTCGGCTTGCCCTGCTTGTGCGTCAGCATGCGCAGCGGGGCGGTGGTGATGCCCGAGAACGTCGAGAAGATCGGGATCGTCGTGGGCAGCGGCTTCACGTAGTGCGGAGCGATCCGAAGAAGCGAGTTGCGCTCGTTGACGGATTCCTTGACGAGTCGGAACTCGCCGTTCTCGAGGTAGCGGATGCCGCCGTGGATCATGTGCGAGCTCGCGGCCGAGGCGCCAGAGGCCCAGTCGGAGCGCTCGATGAGCACGACGTCGACGCCCTGCATCGCGAGGTCGCGGAAGGTGCCGATGCCGTTGATGCCGCCGCCGATGACAAGCACCTCTGCGTGCGGGCGGGCCTTGAGCGCTTCCACCTGGGGGCGCTCGGCCGAGGACGGGTTGCTGCTGCTGTTGTCTGTCACGGGTTCACCTCGCTTACTACTGTGACCACTGCTTGCGACATTGGGCGAAGCAGGAGAGGCTATTTGCACAAACGTGCACCGGGTCGTCGTGCACTGGTGGGAGGTGCGTCACGGACCGAAAGACGCAAGAGGCGCTCACGGCGGCGAACCTCTACTACATGCAGGACCTCACGATGGAGGCCATCGCCGACGAGATGCACACCTCGCGGTCATCCGTCTCTCGCCTGCTCAGCTACGCGCGGCAGTCCGGCCTCGTCAACATCACGATCCGCACGCCGGACGAGTCCGTGCCATCGCTTCAGACGGAGATCAACGAGCGCTTCGGCATCGCGAGCTACATCGTCCCCGTGCCCGGGAACGTGAGCGAAGTGGACCGGCTCGAGCGCGTCGCCCTGGTCGCAGCGCGCACACTCGACCACTTCATCGACTCGAGCATGACCGTCGGCATCGCGTGGGGCACGACCATGAGCGCGGTCTCGCGCTACCTCGTGCCGAAGAAGGTGCACAGCGTCGAGGTGGTGCAGCTGAACGGCGCGGGCAACCAGTACACGACGGGAGTGGTCTACGCGAGCGAACTGCTGCGCCGTTTCGGCGAGGCCTTCTCGGCGGTGACGCACGAGTTTCCCGTGCCGGCGCTCTTCGACCACCCGACGACGCGCGAGCTCATGTGGAAAGAGCGCAGCATCGGGCACATCCTCGACATCCAGCGCCGCATGGACGTCGCGATCTTCGGCCTGGGCGCGCCCTTCTCGGAAGTGCCGAGCCACGTCTACTCCGGCGGCTACCTCAGCACCGCCGACTACAAGGCACTGACAGCCGCGAACGTCGTCGGCGACGTCGCGACGGTGTTCTTCCGCGAGGACGGCACCTGGGAAGACATCCCGATCAATCGCCGCGCAAGCGGCCCCGATGTGAGCCTCATCAGGCGCACCCCGCGGCGGGTCTGCGTGACCGCGGGACCGTCGAAGGTGCACAGTCTGCGCGGTGCGCTGAACGCCCGGCTCATCACCGATCTGGTGGTCGACGAGGCCACCGCGTTCGCCCTTCTGAAGGAGGTCGGCGGCTGATCCGGTTCAGCCCGCGTCGCCTGTGCTGGCGCGGAATCATGCGGACGCATGATTGTGCGACATTCGTCGCAATACCCCCTTTTCTGGGGGCAGTTCGTGCCCTACTCTGAAGGTGCCGCGTCGGATGGCTCGCCGACTCCATGTGGGGAGGCAAGCGGCGACGCGTTCCCGACGCAGGCGTGCAAGGGTCTGGTGGAAGGTGTTCGGGTCACCTTCCCCCAGGCCCTTCTTCTGTCAGTTCTGGGGGAAGCCGAGGTTGATGCCGCCGTGGCTCGGGTCGAGCCAGCGGCTCGTGACCGCCTTGAGCTGGGTGAAGAATCGCACGCCCTCTGCGCCGTGGGCCTTCGTGTCGCCGAACAGCGAATCGCGCCAGCCGCCGAACGAGAACGTCGCCACCGGCACCGGAATCGGCACGTTGATGCCGATCATGCCGACCTGCACCTCACGCTGGAAGCGGCGCGCAGCACCACCGTCGTTGGTGAAGATCGCGGTGCCGTTGCCGAACGCGCCCCGGTTGATCAGCTCGATGCCCGCCTCGAACGACGGCACCCGCACCACCGACAGCACCGGCCCGAAGATCTCCTCGGTGTACACGCGGCTGGTCGTCGGAACCTTGTCGATGAGGGTCGGGCCGAGCCAGAATCCGTCTTCCTCACCGTCCACCTCGACCTCGCGCCCGTCCACGACGACGCTCGCCCCGTCCGCCGCAGCCACGTCGATATAGGAGGCGACCTTGTCGCGGTGCTCGCGGGTCACCAGCGGGCCCATGTCGCAGCCGCGGCGCCCGTCGCCGATCTTGAGGCCTCCGATGCGGTCCTTGATCTTCGCGACCAGCTCGTCGGCGACCGGCTCGACCGCGACGACCACCGAGATCGCCATGCACCGCTCCCCCGCCGACCCGAACCCGGCGTTCACGGCGCTGTCGGCCGTGAGGTCGAGGTCGGCGTCCGGCAGCACCAGCATGTGGTTCTTCGCCCCGCCGAGCGCCTGCACCCGCTTGCCGTTCCTTGTGCCGTTCTCGTAGACGTAGCGCGCGATCGGCGTCGAGCCGACGAACGAGATCGACCGCACCTCCGGGTGCTCGAGCAGCCCGTCGACCGCCTCCTTGTCACCGTTGACCACGGTGAAGACGCCGTCGGGCAGCCCCGCCTCCTTCCACAGGCGCGCCAGCCACAGCGCCGCACTCGGATCCTTCTCGCTCGGCTTCAGCACCACCGTGTTACCCGCCGCGATCGCGATCGGGAAGAACCAGGCCGGCACCATCGCCGGGAAGTTGAACGGCGAGATGATCCCGACGACGCCGAGCGGCTGGCGGATCGAGTACACGTCGATCCCCGAGGATGCCTGCTCGCTGAACTCGCCCTTGAGGTGATGGGCCAGCCCACAGGCGAACTCGACGACCTCCTGCCCGCGCGAGATCTCGCCGAGCGCGTCGGAGAGGACCTTCCCGTGCTCGCTCGTGATGATCTCGGCCAGCTCGCTCTTGCGCGCCTCCAGCAGCTCGCGGAACCTGAACACGACCGCCTGCCGCCGTGCGAGCGAGGTCTCGGCCCACGCCGGGAACGCCGCCCTGGCGCTCGCCACGGCGGCGTCGACCTCGGCGCGGTTCGCGAGCGCGACCCGCTTCGTCTCGACACCCAGCGCGGGGTCGTACACCGGAGCCGTCCGGCCGCTCGTCGATTCCTGCTCACGGCCGTCGATCCAGTGGGGCACCACCTGCGGCTCTGCATTGGTCATGACACGAAGGTTACGACTTCCGACGTGACGAGCGCGTTTCGTGGGCGATGATCGGTTCAGGCATCCGTCATGCCAGAAATTCACCACCTCACCGACGCAGGAGACCCACGTGACCGGCTACCTCGACAGCGACGACCGCAAGTACACCCGCGTGTACAAGGAGCAGACGCCCGACATCCTCAAGGCGTTCGCCGACTTCGACAACGCCGTGTTCGCGGCCGAAGGGCGCGAGATCCCGCTCAAGTACCGCGAGCTCATCGCGCTCGGCGTCGCGCTGACCACCCAGTGCACCTACTGCATCGACGGGCACTCGAACAACGCGGTCAAGGCCGGTGCCACCCAGGCCGAGCTGGCCGAGGCTGCCTGGGTCGCCGCGGCATTGCGCGCGGGGGCCTCGTATGCGCATGGCCGCCTCGCCTTCAAGCTCACCGAGGGCGCGCACCAGCACTGACGCGCGGCGCGCAGCGCGCGAGACGCGCCGCGGCGACACACGCACTTAATCCGACACACAGCCGTTACACACCAGCGACTGAGGATCGAATAGCGTCACTTCATCTGCGTGCCCCACAGGGGCTACACGCGGCTCAACGGTTCTCGAATCCGAGACAGAGGAGAAGTGAATGAATCAACGGTCCGCACGCCGTTGGAGAGCGGTGGTGACGGGCGTGGCTTCCACGGCCGTCCTGGTCTCCGTCGGCATGTCCGCCCCCGGCCTGGCAGCGACGAGTGCGCCGACGGCGCCCTACGTCGCACCCCACACGGATGCCGCGAAGCTGAAGCTCGCACCTGAGCTGCAGGCCGCCCCCGGAACGTCGCGCAGCACGGTGTTCGTGCAGCTGTCTGGCTCCGGTGCCGTCGACTCCGGCAGCGCTGCGGCGGCGAAGACGCGCCGCAGCGACGTCAGCAAGTCCGCCTCTGCCGCGTTCGCCGTGGCGAAGGCGAAGGACGCGAAGGCCACACAGCTGTTCACCGTCAGCAACGCGGTGCCCGGCTTCGCGGTGACGGCGGATCAGGGCGCGATCGACGCGATCGCCGCCCGCAGCGACGTCGTCAAGATCACTCCTCTCACGCCGAAGACCCTCGAGAACGCCAGCACCGCTCAGCTGACCAAGGCCGTCAACGAGTGGCAGGCGGGCAACCTCGGCAAGAACGTCAAGGTGGGCATCATCGACACCGGTGTCGACTACACCCACGCCGACTTCGGCGGAGCAGGGACCGTTGCAGCCTGGGATGCCGCGCACGCGGCCTCTGCGGGGGCGTTCACCCCGACGGCCAAGGTCGTCGGCGGCTACGACTTCGTCGGCGACGACTACGACGCGAAGACGGACGACCCGACCTATCAGCCGGTTCCGCACCCCGACACCAACCCGCTCGACTGCAACAGCCACGGCACCCACGTCGCCGGCATCATCGGCGGCTACGGCGTCAACGCGGACGGCACGACCTTCCGCGGCGACTACGGCTCGCTGACCAGCGACGACCTGTACAACATGAAGGTCGGCCCCGGCATGGCTCCGCTTGCCGAGCTGTACGCGCTCAAGGTGTTCGGCTGCGTCGGCTCGACCAACGAGGTCATTCCCGCGCTCGACTGGGCGCTCGACCCGAACGGCGACGGCAACTTCTCCGACCACCTCGACATCGTCAACATGTCGCTCGGCTCGGACTACGCCCCCGCCGACGACCCCGAGAACGCGGTCGTCGACCAGCTCGCCCAGCACGGCGTGCTCCCCGTCATCGCGATGGGCAACGCCGGTGACATCACCGACGCCGGCGGCTCGCCGGGGAACGCGGTGCGCTCGGTGGCCGTCGCCTCGACAGTCGACGCGTATCAGCTGCGCGATGGACTGAGGGTGAACGCGCCGTCCGACCTCGCCGGCATCGCCGACGGGCAGTTCTCGCAGGCGTACCCGTGGATCGGGTCGAGCCCGGTGACCGGCCAGGTCGTCGCAAGCCCGGCGGACAACGCCGACGGCTGTGCGGCCTACAGCGCGGCTGACGCCGCCGCCATCGCGGGCAAGATCGTCTGGCAGTACTGGGACGACAACGACTCCACCCGTGCCTGCGGCTCCGCCGCTCGCGGCGGGAACGCGGCCAAGGCGGGAGCGATCGGGGCGATCTTCACCTCGGGCCTCGACGTCTTCGCAGCGGGCATCACGGGTGACTCGACGATTCCGATCATCCAGCTTCCGAAGAAGCAGACCGACCGGCTGCAGCCGGCGGTGGATGCCGGGACGCTGAACGTGACGTTCGACCCGTCGCTGCAGGCATCCGTCAAGTCGATCGACCCGACCATCACGGACACCGCCAGCTCCTTCACGTCGCGCGGCACCCACGGTTCCGTCGGCGTCGTGAAGCCCGACCTCGCAGCCCCCGGCGACACGATCGCCTCCGCAGGCATGGGCTCCGGCAGCGGCGTTCTCGTCGACTCGGGCACCTCGATGGCGACGCCGAACGTCGCGGGCATCGCGGCGCTCGTCAAGGTCGCGCACCCGACGTGGACGACCGAGCAGCTCAAGGCCGACCTGATGAACACGGCCGGTCACGACGTGTACTCGGGCGACAGCCAGAGCGGCCCGATCTACGGCCCCAACCGCGTGGGCGCGGGCCGCGTCGACGCGAAGGCCGCGGTCGACAACGACCTGCTCGTCTACGACAAGGACACCGCCGGTGCCGTGTCGGCCTCGTTCGGCGTCATCGCGGCGCCGATCACGAGCAAATCGGTCACTCAGAAGCGCACGCTCACGGTGCAGAACACGGGCCGGTCTGCCAAGACGGTCTCGCTCTCGTACCAGGCGATCACGGCGGAGCCCGGTGTGCACTACACCGTCTCGCCCTCGCGTCTCACCGTCGGAGCGGGCCGCTCGGCGACCGCGACCGTCACGGTGACCGTCACGCCGAGCGCGCTGAAGAAGACGATCGACCCGACCGAGAACCCCGAGGCGGGGATCGGCGTGCCGCGCTCCTTCATCTCCGACGCGTCGGGCCGTGTGCTCGTCGCCGAGGCGGGGAAGACCGCGCTGCGAGTTCCCGTGTACGCCGCCGCCAAGCCCACGTCGGCGACGTCGACCAAGGTGGTGACCACGGGTCGCGGCACGGCGGCGACGTCGTCGTTCGCGATCTCGGGCCACGGCTTCGACCAGGGCACGGGCGCCGCGGAGTTCCGCTCGCTGGCATCCGTTCTCACCCTGGGCGCGACCAGCCCACGAGAGTCGGCGTGCACGGACACGCAGACGGGCGGATGCCTCGGCGTGCC
This sequence comes from Gryllotalpicola daejeonensis, assembly GCF_039538145.1. NCBI lineage: Bacteria > Bacillati > Actinomycetota > Actinomycetes > Micrococcales > Microbacteriaceae > Gryllotalpicola > Gryllotalpicola daejeonensis. The sequence goes on from NZ_BAABBV010000001.1 coordinate 1,714,395, forward strand.
GTCGGACGGCGCGGGTGACCTGCGCTACGTCGGCGCGGGGTCGACGCCTGACAAGTCGGGCTCGTACGCCAACGGCTGGCTGTACTTCGGCGTCAACACGTGGGGGCAGGGTGCGACCATCGGCCACACCGTCATCCCCTACGTCGACATCGACACGACCGGCGATGGCGTGCCCGACTACGAGGTGGCCGCCCTGTACTACGACTCGACCGATGTTCCGGTCTCAGAGCTGTTCGACTACGCGACGGGCAAGCTGCTCGACGTCGAGCCGATCAACGTGAACTGGGGCGACGTCGACACGAACGAGTTCGACACCGACACCACGCTGATTCCGGTGTGGCCGGCGGCGATCGGTGTGACGGACGACGTGAAGTCGTTCCCGATCACCTACCGGGTCGGCGTGGTCGGCAGCTACACGAGCACCGACATCGACGACTCGACGCCCGTCACCTACGACGTCGTCGACCCGGCGATCTCGGTCGCGGCGCCGCTGTACCTGGACCAGGCCGGAACGACGATCCCGTTCCAGCTCGGCGCCGACGCGACGGCCGCCACCAAGGCGCTCGTGCTGCACCTGCACGGCGCCCCCGGCAAGCGCGCGGAGGTCGTGAGTCTGACCAGCGGCTCGCACAAGCCGACACCGCCCGGAAAGAAGCACGGCAAGGGCTCGCTGCCGCCGCACAGCAAGTGGGGCTGGCCCCACTTCGGCGGTGGCCGCGCGCGCGGCTGACGTGCTGCTGAACTGATCGATTGACCGCTGCTGCGGCGTCGCCCTCTGAGGGGCGGCGCCGCACCAGTCGGTTAACCGGGCGCGTGCGGCGCGGTCAGCGGCGCGTCGCTGTGAGCCGCGAACTTTGCTGCGACGACTCGAAAAGCGGGAATGCGAGCGGATTCCTGCACTCTGAGTCGTCGCGCGGGCAGCCGGCTCCGCCAGACGACCGATAACGCAGGAATCCGCTCTCAGCCGCGCCATCCGTTGGCGGCGAGCGCGGTGCGCACCATGCGCTCGACATCCTGCGCTGTGTGGTGCTTGCGCACACGGACGATCGTCCACCCGAGCGCGGAGAGCGTGTTGTAGCGATCGATGTCGATGATCGAGCGATCGTCGGCGTGCCAGCGTTCGCCCTCGTATTCGACCAGCGTCCGATACCGCTCATAGACGAGGTCGCCGATCGCCACGAGTCGCCCCTGCCGGTCGAGGATGTTCTGGTTTCGGGCCGGCTCCGGAAGTCCCGCGCGCAGCAGCACGAGCCGCACCCAGGTCTCTTTCGGCGACCAGACGTTCTCGCGCAGCTGAGGCAACGCCTCTCGGAGGGAACGCGCGCCTGGACGGCTTCCGTGGGCCCGCACCGCGGCCTCGAGACGTGCGCGCGCCGCGAGCAGCACGGGTTTGTCGCAGATGATTCTGTCTCCGGCCTGGATCAACTCATCCACAGTGAGCACCGTGGCCAGTTCGCACCACAGCTCGGCCGGCTCCCGCACCTCGTGGCCATTGAAGTTGCGGGTCGAAGCACCCGGGGCCGAATGGCCGTGAACGAACTTGCCGCGGGGGCGCAGCTTGGGCACCGGTGCGCTCACATGCACCTCGAGGCGCTCGTGGCGAAGCGGGACCGGGATGCCGAGGATACGGGCTGCCGTCACACTGCTGAAGAACCAGCCCTTTGGCAGCTTCGCCCGATACGCATCGCACAGGATCGCGAACTTCCGCTCGGTCGTCGCCGCCTCGAGCAGTGCCACCGGAACTCGAACGCCGTGGAACGTCGCCGTCAGGTCGCGAGCCCTGAGTCTGCCCCGCGCGATGCCGAACGCATCGGACTTCTGAACCGAGAAAGGTGCCTTGGCGAGGGCTGGGGGCAGAGGAGTCGGGGTGCGCATGCCGGCGAGTGTGGCCGATTTCGCGACGGCCGAGTTCGGCGTCGCCTCTGAACCGTGAAGAACGCACGCCTCGAAGCAGCTGTGCTGGGCAAGCTCGTCGCGGCGGGGCATCCGTTCGCCCGCTGCGCACGACGACCCGCGATGCCGGAATCCGCGATCATTCCCGCATCAGCGGTCGTCGCGCGAAGACGAGTTGCGCGCCGGACGACCCGAATCGTCGGAATGCGCGGCGATTCTGACGTTATGAGCCGTCTGGCGAACATGCGTGCTCTCGGCACGCTCACGACGCAGCAGCCAGTCGAACGTTCCGCGCGCGGTCTCGTGCAGCGTGCGCCCGTGGCGCCACTCGCGCCAGGTGAGCCAGATGATGACCGCATCGAGCGCCGTGAGGATGATGACGCCGACGCCCGGCGCCGTGATCAGCTCATAGAGCTGGTAGATCAGGAACAGGACCAGCACCACGATCGCCCAGGGGTAGATGCGGCGCGAGCCGAGCAGGAGCGCGATGACCACCGCGAGCTTCACCACCCCGTGCACGAGCAGATAGGCGGCCAGGAAGGCGGTCGCCCCTGAGTCGAGGTGCGCGACCCCGTGCAGCACCGCATTGGCGATCGGGTCGTCGGGGTCCTCGGCGAGTTCGTGGGCGAACACCGACTGCGTGACGCCGAGGATCTGGCCAGGCGTCACGAACAGCAGGATCGCTCCGCCCAAGAACTCGACCAGACCGTCGACGCCCTTGACCACGACGCCGACGAGGAAGACGAGGTCGAGCACCCGCTCGCGCAGCGAGGGCGCTGGCGCCGCTGCGGTCGTGCTCGTCGAGCCCGTCGTGGTCATGACTCCATCTTCGGGCTCTTGTCCAAGATGCGTCACAGAGTGCGTTCAGCCGCCGCCCGACGGGTAACGACACCTCATGGACCAGCACCGCGCCCCCGTTCTCGAAGCGATCGCCGAGCACCACGCGAAGGGCCGCTACGGCTTCACTCCGCCCGGGCACCGGCAGGGGCGCGGCGTCGATCCTCGGGTCGTCGACGTTCTCGGCGTCGACCCGTTCCGCGACGATCTGCTCGCGACGGCGGGGCTCGACGACCGTGCGTCTCGCGGCGGCATCCTCAAGACCGCGCAGGAGCTCATGGCCGCCGCGGTCGGCGCCGATCAGGCGTTCTTCTCGACCTGCGGCAGCTCGCTGTCGGTGAAGGCCGCGATTCTCGCGGTCACGCGCGGTCAGGGCGAGATCCTGATCGGCCGCGATGCGCATAAGTCCGTGACATCCGGTCTTGTCCTGTCCGGCCTGCAGCCGCGCTGGGTCTCGCCCACGTGGGACGCCAAGCTGCACCTCGCGCACCCGCCGTCGCCCGAGGCGATCGAGCAGGGGTTGAAGCGGTACCCCGACGTCGCGGCGGTGCTCGTCGTGAGCCCGACGCCGTACGGCACCTGTGCCGACCTCGCGCGCATCGTCGAGATCTGCCACGCGCATGGCAAGCCGGTGATCGTCGACGAGGCATGGGGCGCCCACCTGCCATTCCACGACGAGCTGCCGACCTGGGCGATGAACGCCGGCGCCGACATCTGCGTCGTCAGCGTGCACAAGATGGGCATGGGCTTCGAGCAGGGGTCTGTGTACCACCTGCAGGGCGGGCTCGTCGATCCGACGCGCCTCAAGCAGTGCGCCGATGTGCTGGCGACGACGAGCTCGAACGTGCTGCTCTACGCGGCGATCGACGGGTGGCGGCGGCAGATGGCAGAGCAGGGCGCCGAGTTGCTGACCGCGGCGCTCGGGCTCGCGCGTCGGCTGCGCGACGAGGTCGACGCCATCGACGGGTTGCACGTGCTCGAGTCAGAGCTCGTGGGGCGAGAGGCGTCGCACGAGCTCGATCCGCTGCATATCCTGATCGACGTCTCGGCCCTCGGCATCAGCGGCTACCAGGCGGCCGACTGGCTGCGCGAGAGCGCGCTCGTCGACTGCGGAATCTCCGATCACCGCCGCATCGAGATGACGCTCTCGCAGGCGGATGACGATGAGACGGGCGAGCGGATGCTTGCGAGCCTGCGGCGCCTCGCCGAGGCCGCGCCCGGCTTCGAGACGCCGCCGCCGGTGCACCTGCCGGCGCCGAACGCCCTCGAGCTCGAGACCGTGAGGCTGCCGCGCGACGCGTTCTTCGGGCCCGTCGAGGTGGTCCCTGCGGCCGAGGCGGTGGGGCGCGTCTCTGCGGAGCAGGTGACGCCGTACCCGCCCGGCATCCCCGTCATCCTGCCCGGTGAGCGCATCAATGCGGAGGTCATCGACTATCTGCGCAGCGGCGTGGCCGCCGGCATGGTCATCCCCGACGCGGCCGACCCCTCGGTCGAGACGGTGCGCGTCGTGCGCGAGTACGCGCACTGAGGAAGCCGTGCCAGGCGGCCAGGCCGGCCACGGTGTGCCGACACAGACCCGTGTGATCAAAGGCCGCCGCAACTCGCAACCCCTAGCCGCCGAAATGCCGCCGACCTAGCTTTCTGCGCATGGGCGTTTTGCATTACAACACGCGCGACTTCGTCATGGACGACCGCTTGCTGGCGCACCTGCAGGTCGTCATAGCGCTGAAACTGCGCCGGTCTGAGAACTTCTTCCTCGCCTGGGTCAACCGGCCAGATGCCGGCAGCGAGCGTTACGTGATCTGGATCGACAACGGCATCCCGATCTTCTGCGAGTACGAGTCCGCCGAGATCCCGGCGATCAATCGCGACTGGATCGACCGGCTGGCTGCCTCTGCCGCCACCAACTACGGGCTGCAGGTCACCCCAGAGGGCGACATCGAGCCGTTCCCTGCCGTGCGCGAGACGGCGGCGTCGGGCACGTGAGCGCGGTGAAGGGCGCCTACCTGGCCGTCGGCGAGCGGCGCTTCTACCTGCCGCCCGACGAGGTCGAGAACGTCATGATGGATGCCGTCGTCGCACGCGATCGCGGCGAGTGGCTCGACTTCCACGACGTTGGCGGCAACCGCACGCGACTGCTCATCCCGGCGGACACGGTGCTCATGGTGCAGGAATACGACATCCCCGACGCCGCAGAGGACCCCGCCGACCCGAACGACTGGTCGAGCTTCAACTACGACATCTGAAGCCGGGCCACCGCATCGGCGACGGTGCGGTCTTCGAACGCGAAGCCGCTCTCGAGCAGCTTCTGCGGCACCTCGAGCTGATCGGCGAGCAGCAGTTCGCGCGCGGCGTCGCCGAGGGCGAGCGTGAGCAGCGAAGCTGGCACTGGGAACCAGTACGGGCGGCGCGCCCGCCGCGCAATGGCGCGGATGAGATCGGATGCCGTCGCGGACTTGGGCCCTGCCAGATTGACCGGCCCGTCGACCTCGGTGTCTATCAGGTGGGCGATCGCTCTCGCCTCGTCGCGCAGGCTGATCCACGGCCAGTGCTGACGGCCGCCGCCGAGGGGACCGGCCGCGCCGAGCTTGGCGAGGAGGACGATCGGTGCCGCCGCCCCGCCGTCGCCGATGACCATGCCGGTGCGGGCGAGCACGACCCGCGCGTTCGGCGCCGCGGCGAGCGCGGTCGCCTCCCAGCTGCGCACGACGTCGGCGAGGAATCCCTCGCCCGCATTCGATGCCTCGGTCAGCCGCTCGCCCGGCCGCGATCCGTAGATTCCGACGGCCGACCCGTTCACCAGCACGGGAACGTCGGCGGCGCGCACCGCCCGCACGATGGCCGCCGTCGCGTCGATGCGCGACTTCAGGATCGCGGCTTTGCGCGCGCTCGTCCACGGCAGCCTGCCCGTCGGCTCGCCGGCCAGGTTGACGACGGCGCTGGCGTTCTCGAGCGCGGAGGGGTCGAGGTGACCGGATGCCGGGTCCCAGCTGCGTTCGTCCGGGGCGGTCGCCTGCCGCCGCACGAGGCGGATCACCTCGTCGCCGCGGGCTCTGAGCTGTTTGGTGACTTCGGTGCCGATCAGCCCGGACGCCCCCGCGATGACGATGCGCATGCCTCATGGTCGCACCGTGTGCCGGGTATCGGATGGGATGTGGTCGCCGGGGCGAAGTGGGGTGTGCGCGCTTGCGTCGCCTGCGCGCTCGGTGTTGCGGTCATGCTGAGCGGATGCACAGGTGGGCCGCCCTCGCACGATGAGAGCGCCGGCCCGAGCGTCACCCCGCGCGCTGCGGCTGTCGCGGACGTCACGACGCTCGGCGTTCTCGGCGACTCGATCAGCCTCGGCGTGAACGCCTGCGCGCAGCCGGGCGAGTGCACCGCGGCCTCGTGGGTGATGGGCAGCGAGGCATCCGTCGACTCACTCGCGACGCGCATCGCACACGCGACCGGGCGGCGCCCCGCGATCGCGAACGGCGCGGTGAGCGGCGCCACGATCGCCGCGCTGCTGCAGACGGCCCCGGCGGTCGTCGCGGCCAAGCCGCAGCTCGTGACGATCCTGATCGGCGCGAATGACGCATGTCGGCCGAGCGTCGCGGCGATGACGAGCGCGGCCGAGTTCCGGCAGGCGTACGGGCGGCTGCTCGACACTGTGCTCGACGGTCTGCCGAACGCGCGGGTGCTCGCGCTGTCGGTGCCGGATCTCGGGCGGTTGGCGGAACTCGGTCAGGCATCCCCTGCGATCGCGAACACCTGGTCGGCGTTCGGGGTCTGCGGCGCGCTCCTCTCGGGCGGTCGTGACGCGGTGGCGCGCCGTGTCGACGACTACAACGCGGCGATCGAGCAGCTCTGCGCGACGCGAAAGCGGTGCAGCTACGACGGCGGGGCGGTGCATGCGCAGTCGTTCTCGGCCGCCGAGCTGTCGGAGATCGACCACTTCCACCCTTCGCGGGCCGGGCAGGCGCGGCTGGCGCGGCTCGCGTGGGAAGCGCTCTCGAGCGCCGGCGGGTGATCGGGGCTTCGCCGGGGCAGGATGGCCTCATGCAGCCCATCCGCCTCGGCCCGAACCAGCCCGCCGCGCGGCCATACCTCGGCGGCGCCGGAATCCGCGCCTTTCGTGGCGAAGGGTCGACGGCGCCGGATTCGCCGGAGGACTTCGTGGCGTCCACCACGACGGTCTTCGGCGACGACCACGTCGGCCTCAGCATGCTGCCCGACGGGCGCACGCTGCGCGAGGCGGTGGCGTCCGACCCCGAGGGCTGGCTCGGTGCCGCGCACGTCTCGCGCTTCGGTGCCGAGACCGGGTTGCTCGTGAAACTGCTGCACACCGGCCAGCGGCTGTTCAATCACGTGCACCCGGACGACGCATTCGCGCAGACGCGACTCGGGGCGCCCCGCGGGAAGACGGAGGCGTGGTTCATCGTCGACACGGGCGAAGCGCCGACCGCGACCGTGTGGCTGGGTTTCGCGCACGAGGTCGCGGCCGCGCAGCTGCGCGACTGGTTCGAGCGGCAGGATGCCGCCGCCATGCTCGCCGCGATGACGGAGCTGACTGTGCGCGCCGGTGACTGGGTCTACGTGCCGGCCGGCACCCCGCACGCCATCGGGCCGGGGATCACGCTGGTCGAGCTGCAGCAGCCGACGGACCTGTCGCTGATCCTCGAGTACGCGGGCTTCCCGGCGCTCGACCGCGCTGGTGCGCTGCTGGGTCTTTCGCCTGAGGTGGCGCTCGCGGCGGTGGACACGGCTCCGCTCGGGCCGGAAAATGCCGCGCAGTTGCACGGGCGGGTGGCGGATGCCGGCCGCAGCACGCTCTTCCCACCCGCCGCGCAGCGGTTCTTCCGGGCGGAGCACCTCGTCGTCGAGGGTGCTGCGGAGATTCCAGCCGGGTTCGGAGTCGTCGTGGTGCTCGAGGGGGCGGGGAGGTTGCGCTGGGGCGGCGGTGGCGGCGCTGGCGGCGGCGGCAGTGCTGGCGGCGGCGGTGCCGACGGCGCGGACCTCGCGATCTCTCGCGGCGAGACGTTCGTGGTGCCGCATGGCGCTGGCGCGCTCGAGATCGCGGGGCAGCTGCGGCTCATTCATGCGGCGCCGCCTGCAGCGTGACCGCGCCCTACGCGTGCTTCGCCGCGTCGGCCGCTCGATTCGCTTCAGCGCTCGCGCTCACGTAAGATCGATCCCGGTACCGTGTCCGAGCGGCCGAAGGAGCATGTCTCGAAAACATGTGATGGTTCACGCCATCCGTGGGTTCAAATCCCACCGGTACCGCGTTGGTACAAAACCCCCGATGTCCTTGACCATCAAGGACTCGGGGGTTTTGTCTTGTCCGCGGCAAAGCTGACTTCACAACGGAACTCACAACAACGGATTCGGCCCTCGGCTTACTGAGGCACCCCACCACGGCATCCAGATCAGATCATCGCCGCAGAGCGGACCCGCGGTGCTGCCCTCGATTTCCCAAAGCGGCGTCGCGCTTGGGGCGCGGACGGCATGTGCGTGCGATCCCTCGGAGCCCACTACGGCGTTGCAGACGTCTTCAACTTGGCGTAGATGATGAGGTTATCGGTGGATGGGACGCCGGTGGGTTTCTCGAGGCAGGTGATGATCGCCAGCCGGTTCGGCGTGTTGGCCCACAAGGTGTTCTGCGCGGCAATGTCGGTCTTCTTCACGAGCGTGCTGGTGGCGATCGTGTATTCGGTGCTGCCGACGAAGACCACGTCGCCTGGCTTCACTGCCGCTTGCTGACGACTGATGTCGGTGAGGTAGTTGCCGGGAGCCTTTCCGCCGCCGCGCAACGAGTGCGTGACCACATAAAGGGTCCCCTTGCCCGGCGCGGTCCGGGTGGTGCCAAGATTGCGGACTGCATACACCGACGTGAATCCAGGCGGGGTGAGCTGCCCGCCGGCCACGCTGATCGCCCCGAGCGGAACATTCAGCCCGACGGACGGGACGCGGAAGCGGGGACCGGTGTCGGCGATGGCGTGCATCTGCTTGCGCACCTTCGCAGGCGGCAGCGTTCCTGGGTCCAGAGCGACATGCTTGCCTGTCATGTCGGTCAGGGAGCCCGCGGCAGGCGGGGAGAGTGAAGCCGTGATGGCCCAGGTGGCCCCGACGGTGATCGCGAGGATCCCGGCCAGGGCCACCCAGAGGATGCGCGGCTTATGCAGCCAGGAGGTCACTCCTGGCCGTCCGCCTTACGGCGCATCCAGAACACCATCACTGCACTCAGCGCTAGCGCTGCGGCACCGGCACCTCCCAACCATAGGAACCGTGTCCAGGTCGGCGCGTGGGCGATGGTGTATCCGCCGGTGTTCACGGCCACCACAGGGGAGGGCGGGGGGCCGGTGATACCGGTGGTCGTGGCGCAGTCGCCGGCGTCGAGGCAGGCCCCGCCGGCCACCGTCGGATCGACGGTGTTCAGCAGCCTGTGGTTGCCGGTGTCGGGGTTGTCCACGGTCACCGAGTAGGTGATGCGGATCGTCTGCCCCACCGCCAGCGGGCCGGACCAGGACAGGGTGGTTCCGCTCAGCGTCGCCCCGTGCGAGGCGTCCTTGTTATAGGTCGCGTCGTCCAGGACGTCGGACATGTTGTCCTTGAACGATGCGGGGCTGGCGGCCGTGTAGGCGCTCTGACCCGTGTTCGTGACCGTTACCGCGTAGTGCACGGTCTCCCCCGGTTGGACCTGTCCGGTGGTCGAGACGGTCTTGACCACCGTGTAGGAGGCCACGTCCGTGCTCGTCAGGCACGAGCCGTCCGTGTCGCAGCCACCGCCGTTGCCGGTCGGGATCACAGTGTTCACGAGGCGGTGGTTGCCCTTGTCCGGGTCGTCCACCGTCACCGAGTACGTGATCTTCACCGTCTCACCGACCGCGAGCGGGCCCGACCAGGTGAGCGTGTGCCCGGAGACCGTCGCACCGTGTGTCGCGTCCTTGTTGTATGTCGCGTCGTCCAGCACGTTGCTCAGGTCGTCCGTGAAGGATGCCGGGGTCGCGGCCGTGTAGGCCACCTTGCCGGTGTTCACCACGGTCACCGTGTAGGTGACCTTCCCGCCGAGCTCCGTGTGGCTGGTCGAGGCGGTCTTGTCGACCGAGTAAGAGCCGGACGGCACATTCGAGGTGCACTCCGCGTTGTCGGCACCGGTCGGGCAGTCGCCGCCCGAGCCAGCCGGCGTCACCACGGTGTTGTCGAGGCGCTTATCTCCGGTGTCGGGGTTGTTCACGGTCACCGAGTAGGTGATCGTCACGGTCGCGCCGGCCGCGAGCGGACCCGACCAGGACAGAGTGTTCCCGGTCACCGTGGCGCCGCTTGTGGCGTCGCCGTTGTAGGTCGCGTCGTCGGTCACCTTCGACAGGTCGTCGGTGAAGGACGCCGGGTCAGTCGCCGTGTAGGCAGCAGCGCCCGTGTTCGTCACCTTGACCGTGTACGTCACGATCTCGCCGGGCGTCACCTCGGTGGCATCCGCCGTCTTGGTCACGTTGAACGCCTGCACCGGGTTCGTCGTGGTGCACTCGCCCGCGATGGTGCAGTCTCCGCCGTTGCCTGGCACGGGGGCGACCTCGTTGGTCAGCGTCCCGTCTCCGGAGCCGGCGGCCGCGACTTTCACCTGGTAGGTGATCGTCTGCGTCGCGCCCACCGCCAGCGGGCCCGACCAGGACAGCTGCGTGCCCGTCACCGTTGCACCCGCGCTTGCCGAGCCGGGCACGTACATCGCGTCGTCCAGCACCTTCGACAGGTCGTCGGTGAATGACGCCGGGTCAGCCGCGGTGTAGGCAGCGGCGCCGGTGTTCGTCACCGTCACGGCGTAGGTCACGGTGTCGCCCGGGTGCACCGGACCCGAGGCGCTCGAGGCTTTCGCGATCGTGAACGACTGGACCGGGTCGTTCGTCGCGCATTCACCCTCCGCGGCGCAGGACCCGCCCGCACCCGCCACGGCTGTGTTCTTCAGATCGCCGTCCCCGGCATCCGGGTCATTGATCGTCGCGGTGTACGTGATGGTCACGGTGGATCCCGTAGCGAGCGGGCCCGACCAGGACAGCGTGTTCCCGTTGATCACGGCCCCGTCGTCCGGACCCGAGGTGATCGCCGCGTCATCCGTCACGCCCGTCAGGTCGTCCGTGAACGACGCCGGCACAGCGTTCGTGAAGTCCGCGGCGCCCGTGTTCGTCACCGTGACCTTGTACGTCACCGTGTCACCCGGGTGCACATCCCCGGCAGGCGTCGCCGTCTTTGTGACGGTGAACGCCCGGATCGGGGTGGTCGTTGTGCACTCCCCCGTCAGGCACTGGCCACCGGGACCGGTCGGCCGGACCGTGTTCGTCAGTCGATTGTCACCGTTGTCCGGGTTGTCGACGGTCACCGTGTACGAGATCGTCACCGTCTCGCCGATCGCGAGAGGACCCGACCACGACAGCGTGCTGCCTGTCACGGTCGCCCCATTGTCCGGGCCTGTCGTGATCTTCCCGTCGTCCAGCACGCCCGACAGGTCGTCGGAGAAGGATGCGGGGTTGCTCGCGGTGTAGTCCCGCTCCCCCGTGTTCGCAACCTTGATCTGGTAGATCACCGTGTCGCCCGCGCGCGTCGTCGTGGTGGATGCGGACTTGGAGACGGTGTACTCCCCTGACGGGATGTTCACCACACACGCCGGGTCGTCGGATCCGGTCGCACAGTTACCGCCAGAGTCCGCCGGAGTCACCACACTGTTGTCCAGGTGTTTGTCCCCGTTGTCAGGGTTGTCCACCGTCACTGAGTACGTGATCGTCTCCGTCGCACCGACCGCAAGCGGCCCGGACCAGGCCAGCACGTTCCCCGTCACCGTGGCACCGTTGCTGGCATCCCCGTTGTAGGCGGCATCGTCGGTCACTGCCGACAGGTCGTCGGAGAACGAGGCCGGGTTGTCAGCCGAGTAGGCCACATCGCCGGTGTTCTTTACCGTGACCGTGTAGTGCACCGTCGCGCCCGGCGTGACCTCGTTCGTGTCCGCCGTCTTCGTGACGGTGAACGACTGCACGGGAGTTGACGTCGTGCAATTCGCTGCCGGGTCGCACGTTCCCCCCGGACCGTCAGGCGCCACCGCGTTGGTCAGCGCTTGATCCCCGTCGTCTGGGTTCTTCACGGTGACCGAATAGGTGATCGTCTGGGAAGCACCGGCCGCGACGGCTCCGGTCCACGACAGGGTGTCTCCGGTGACGGTCGCGCCGCTGGACGCGTCGCCGTTGTACGTAGCGTCGTCGAGCACACCGGACAAGTCGTCAGTGAACGATGCGGGGTTGGCTGTTGTGTAATCCCAGGCGCCGGTATTCCGGACCGTGATGGTGTAGGTGACCTTGTCGCCCGGGTGCGCAACGCTGGTCGAGGCGGTCTTCGCGACCGTGTAGGACGGTGCAGAGAAGCTGACCGTCGCGTCACCAGGAGGGTTGAGGCCGGTCTCGGTCACATTGCCGGGGCCGTTGGTGTAGTTGCCCGGCGTGGCTGAGGTGACCTGCACAGTAATCGTGCAGGACGCCTCACCCTGCCCGAGCGTGCCGTTGGTGACGGCAATCGACGTGGCGCCCGCTGTGACGGCCGTCGTGGCGTCACAGGTGCCGCCGACGGCCGAGCTCGCAAGCGTCAGACCGGCCGGGAGGTTGTCGGTGAATCCCCATCCGCTCTTCGATGACAGCTCACTTGTGTTGGTCACGGTGAAGGTGAGCGTCGAGATGCCGCCTGTGGGCACGGCCGCGGGGCTGAACGACTTATCCAGCTGTGGCGTCACGTCCAGTACGCGGATGTTGTCGAAGGCTGCGTCATTGCCTGCACCCACGCCGTTCGCGTTGCGCATCTGGATTCCCATTGAAGGCCCGCTGAGGAGGAACGAACCCGGGGCTGTGAAGGATCCGACGTTGACAGTACTTGCGGCAAGGTTGCCGGTCGCGGGGACACTCACGCTGCTGCCGGACGCGCAGGCGTTGATGATCCGCCCACGTTGGTTGCGGTGCCGGCGCTGTCCAGGAACGCGAATTGGTACTGCGGAGCCGAGACACTGCAGTTCTGGGCCGCCGTATCAACGCTGAATGTCAAGTAGCGGCCGGTTGATGTCGGCAAGGCGATATTCGTCGCGGTCTGAAACTCGACGGCGTTCGCACCGGGATTGTTTTCGGTGTACGCGGTCACAGCTTTGTTGGTCGTCTGTGTTCCCGAGGCGGCACCAAGCGCCCACACCAGCTGGCGAACATGCGACAGGTCGTCGGCCGCGCTGCAGTTGCCCAGCGCCGTTGTGCTGTAACTGATGACCTGGCCGTTGCAGTTCGCGAGCCAGCCGGCGTCTGCGGTATAGGTCTGGCCGGTCGCACCCGTATAGCTCGAGAGAAGGACGGGATTGTTGTTCGGGGTGTTCTGGAAGTTCTCCGTGTACACCGTGGTCGGTGCCGCCGGCGTTCCTGGATTGCCCGCCGCAGCCTGCGCGGCCGTGGGCGCACTCGTCGCGGCAACGGCGAAAAGGCCGGACGCAATCAGCGCCATGGAGACGAAGACCGCTGCGACCCCCTTGGCCCGGCCCCGTGCTCGACGACCGCCGCGAATGTGTGACGCCGGTCGGCGCCTGTCCCCTGAAGCTCTTGCGAGACGCACTGATGTATCCCCTCAAACGGTGCTGACGTGTGCAGGCACCGGTCGGAGGCGCCACACGTCACAGATGGCCTTCGAATCAACTCAAGTAGCGGGGACCGGATCCGCGCGAGGGAATGCACGCCAATCCATCCCGTTTCTCATGCCGGAGTCACCCTCTGCAGCGGAAAGCTCACCCTCGGCGTCCCCCGTTCCGGGGGTCTACTCGGGGTAGTGCTGCAGCGCCTCGTCGCGAGTGTGGACGTCGAGCTTCCGGTAGAGAGAGTTGAGATGCGTTTTTACCGTGTTCGGCGACAGGTGCAGTGCGGCCGCCACTTCTTTGGTCGTGCCGAATTGACGCAGTGCACGCAGGATTTGGGCTTCGCGGCGAGTCAGGTTTGCGCGGGGACGGTAAAGGTAGCTGTTCGCACCGGAAACCGCATCGTCGTCTGACAGCGCCTCAAGCTGCGATCGAACCTCCCGGTCTGCCTCCAAGAGCGCGATGCGGGCTCCGGTGTCACGCAGCAGAAAAGCCGCGCGGCGTGCGGCGCGATGGGACACTGCGCCGCACGCCACACGCTCCACTTGCGCGCGAAGCACGGAGAGACTCGGAGTGACGCCGCTTTCGGATTCCGCCTCGTGAAGCAATCGCGCAGCGATATCGCCGCGTCGACGCAGCAGTTCCAGCCGAACCTTCGAGAGCCGTACGGCTGGGTGAGGACGGGCGCCATCGGGAGCGTTGAGTTCCCGCTCTGCCGCCGAGAGGTCACCTAGCATCATGAAGAGGTCCGCCATGTCCGCGCGCAGGAGCTTGCTCGCGAGGGCAGGCGCTGCTGTGCCGCCCCGCAGCTGCAGATGCCGTCGAATGTGGGAGACGCCCTCGTGCGGGTCGCCCCAGAACAGCTCGAACCGAGCTCGCGCGTGTACGGCAACCCACCACATCTCGCTGAAGTAGGTGCCCTCGTCGTCGGCATCTTGGATCGCCGCTTGTGCCGCCTGCGGATCCGCGCCGCCGACCGCGATCAGCGCACGCGTCACGAGCCCGACCGTCTCATAGTGGTAGCGCAAACCATGGGCCAAGGTGGTGCGGCGCCCGCGGTCCTCGAGCCAACGTCGGGCGGCGGTGAAGTCCTCTCCCAGGGCTGCTGCCAGCGCCAGATGATCCTTCACGAGCGATTCGATCGGATGGACGGGGCCGATGTTGGCCCACCTATGCGCCTCTGCGAACAACTGCGTCGCGGCGGCGGCGTCGCCGACCAGTAGCTTCGCCGTACCGATGCGTAGCAACGCGGTCGGCAGGACGTCCGGGAACCCGGCGTGCTCGCGGGCCCCCCGGATGACTGCGATCATCCGATCGGCGATCTGTTCGGCCTCGAAAAAGCGCTGCGAGGACATCAGTGCCCGCAACCGAGCAGACAGGACGCCGAGCTGATCTCGGGCCGCCGGTTGCGGCTGTGCGGCCACCCATGCGGAGAACGCCTCTTCAGCTTCGGAACCCACCAGAGGCAACGGTCCCCGAGCTGCACCGATTCCGCGAGTCATCAGATGTCTGGGGTGGTCCCGGTACCACTCATCGGGCGCAGTGTCGAGCGCCTCGTACACAAGCTCGGGATCGGTCAGCAGGAGCGCAAAGAAGCTTCGATTGAAGAGACGGTCGATGTCTTCCCACCGGTCTTCGCGCAGTGCCGCGCGCAACTCATCTATTGCGGTCATTGATGTCCCACACACGAGCGATAAAAAACCCCACGAAATACATCCCCGGACCGGCGCACTGGCGTATGCGGCCAGCGCCGGAGCGCCGCTCACGCGAGGCATTTCCGATGCCACTCAGCTGCGAGCGAGGCCGCACATCGAACGCTCTCCCAAAACGCCGACATTGACGACAATAAGCCGAAAACTGCGCAGACCCGCGACGCCTGGGCAGCGGTGCACGCTCAGCACTCCAGGCCGCCGCCCGATGTGCGGATCTACGCTTCGACGGCCTTTGCGGGCCCCCGCGAGGCCGCGCCGGCCACTGCTGAAATGAACGCCCGGATCAGCGGATGAATCGGAGCGCCGGTGCTCGCCCCGATGTGCGGCTGGAACATGCTCGTGACGAAGAACACATCCCCGGGGAACTCCAGCACCTCCGCGCCCGCGTCCTCGGCCCGGGCTCCGACGACCACGCCTGCGTCCTCGAGCGCGGAGATCGCCTGCACGGTTGGGGCGTAGTTGCAGAAGTGCATCCCAGTGAATGGGCCGTCGCACCAGCTGTGGAACTGAGTCCCCGCGACCGGAGTGACAGTCCGCTCCTCCCCGTAAAGAGAACAAGCCAATACCTCGACCGCGTTGTCGGCGGCCTCGCCGTCCGATTCGGCGTGCGTGGCGGCCGCGCCGATGACGTTGCGCACGTACTCGATCACGGCGTACTGCATTCCGCCGCACGTGCCTAGAAACGGGAGCTGGCTCTCCCGCACGGCCGTCAGCGCCTCATAGACCGCATCATCAGACGCATACGGCGACCCGGGAACCAGCCAGATGCCGTCGTAGTCGCGCACATCGAAGAGGGAGTCAGTCGGCACCCATTCCGCGACGACGCCGAACTCATCACCCAACCGAGGGATCAGTGCGTTCAACTCGCGGTGGCTGATGTGACCTCGGTCGTCGCCGAGCAGGGCAATTGTGGGAATCGCTTCAGGGTGCACGTTCGATGCTATCCGGGACCCTCGTCATCTTCCGGTCTCGGTTCACCCTTGCTCGCGGGCCGATCGGGGTGCAGCGCCGCCTCGACCAGGTAGCTGAGATCCATAGGCTTCGTCGGCGGCAGCGAGATCGCGGTCGGCGAGGCGGCGCTGTACTCGTGCATGCGGGCGCCCCTTCCGGACATCAGGGCTCTTGCGGCGAACCCAATAGCTCGAGCATAGGCGATCGTCTAGGAATGTGAATCGCCCATCAACGGGGGTCGACGCGAGCTTCTGTCGGTCGTTGCGAGGACAACGCCGAGCTCACAGCATCAGCTGCAGAATCGTGAGGTCGAGCCAGCGGTCGAACTTGGTGCCCGCCTGCTTCACCGTTCCGATCGTCTCAAATCCGAGACGCTGATGCAGTGCGATCGACGCAAGGTTCCCCGCTTCGATATCGGCGATCATCGTATGCATCCCCGCCGCCCGCGCCGATGCGATCACCGCGTTCAGCAACAGCGCGCCGATGCCGCGACCACGATGGCCGTCGGCGAGATACACCGAGTCCTCTGCGGTGAAGCGGTAGCCCTCCTTCGCGCGCCACGGGGCCCAGCATCCGTATCCGAGCACAAAGCCGTCGCACTCTGCGACAACCATCGAATCGCGTTCGAGGTGCTCATCCACCCAGGCGGCCGCCTCGCTCATGCTCTGAGTGATGCCCGTCCAGATCGCCGTGCTCGTGAGGATCGCGTCATTTCGGATCTCACGGATGCCACCCGCATCGGCGGCCGTCGCCGGACGGATCATCACGTCACCAACCGTCATCTGCACGTCCACTATCGTAGACGGCATGAACTCGTTGGGACAGCGTCTTCGCGCTGAGCGCGAGCGCCGAAGCTGGTCGCTGTCAGAATTGGCCGCACTCTCCGGAGTGTCGCGCGCCATGATCAGCCGTATCGAGCGCGACGAGAGCAGCCCGACGGCCACGATCCTCGGAAAGCTCTCCGGCGCGCTCGAGCTGAGCATCTCGACGTTGCTGCGCACCGAGACGGAGCATCCCGGAATCCGAATCGGAACCGTTCGCCGCGCGTCCGACCTGCCGCTGTGGCGCGACCCCGAGACCGGCTACCAGCGTCGCCAGCTCTCCCCGGCAGGCTTTCCGACGGATCTCACGGAAGTGCTGCTGCCGCCCGGGGCGCAGGTCAGCTACCCCGCTGCGGCATACGCGTTCATCAGGCAGCTCGTCTGGGTCATCTCAGGTGACCTGGTGCTGATCGACCACGATCGGCGCCACGAGCTGCACCCGGGCGACGTCTTCCAGCTCGGCGAGCCCGCCGCACGCCAGTTCCACAACCCCGGGTCGGTCGAATGCCGCTACGTCGTCGCCGTCGCCCGCCGTGACGAGGCCTGAATCAGTGCGAGCCGGTCACTGTTCGGCCACCGGCTCCCAGCGAATGAGGGCGGCGCCGTGCGCCGGCAGATCGAGTCGCAGCGCACGGCTGCCGGGGGCGACGCCGCGCGCGGCATCCGATTGCGTGCTCACGCTCTCGGTGACGAGCGGATGCTTCGACCACAGCTCGGTCAGCGCGCCGCTCCCCGCCGGAAACGCCAGCGAACGCACATCGACCACGAGCTCGCGGCCCGCGCCCGCGAGATTGAAGACGGCGGCGTAGCGCACCTCTCCTGGGCCGTTGGCGCCCCAGATCACGGTCCCGCCCTCGCGGAAGAGCTCGCGATTGTGGTGGGAGTCGCGGTGCACGGCAAGCGCGCCGGCGTTTCGGAAGAGCTCGACGGTGTCGGGGTCGCTGCTCGGCAGGTCGCCGCCGATCATCAGCGGCGAGCGCGCGATGAACCAGAGGGTGAGCAGTGACACGCGCTCGGCGGCGGTCAGGCGGTCATGGCGCGGCTCGCCGCGCTCCGCCCTGATGCCGATGCGACCGAGCGGCAGCATGTCGCCGTCCGGCCACCCCTGCTCCGAGGCAGCGGGTGCCCAGCGGGCGAAGCGGGCGAAGTTCGCCTCGACGTCTTCCCACCGGTCCCAGAGATCGTCGCAGACGCGCCACATCGTCGCGTGCTCGCGCAGGTGATCGAGATGCGCAAGCGACAGGTCGCGACCGGGCGAGAGGCTCAGCTCGATGTCGCGGCCACTGCGCCGGATGGCGCGGGCGTATGCCTCGATGTCGGCGGCCTGGTACGGCCAGAGCATGTCGTCGGCCTTGATGAAGTCGACGCCCCACTGCGCGTAGAGCGCCAGGGTGCTGTCGTAGTACGCCTGCGCGGCGGGATGGGAGTGGTCGAGGCCGACCATGTCGGGGTTCCACTCGCAGACGTTCCCGGTGTCCGCGACGTCAGAAGCGCGGGCATCCGTGCCGAGAATCGGCGTGCCGGCGGCGAGCGCGCGCCGCGGAATGCCGCGCATCGTGTGAATGCCCAGCCGCAGCCCGAGCGCGTGAATCCTCTCGGCCAGCGGGCCGAACCCGCGGCCTCCCGCCGAGCTCGGGAATCGCACGGGGTCGGGTATGAGCCTGCCGTAGTCGTCCATGCACAGGGCGGCGCCGGCGTTGTAGCCGTGACTGCGGGCCGCGGGGTCTGACCAATCGATGTCGATGACGACGGTGTCCCACCCGAACTCGAGCAGCCGCTCGGCCATGAACTCCGCGTTCGCGAGCACCTCGCTCTCGGTGACGGTGGTGCCGTAGCAGTCCCAGCTGTTCCAGCCCATCGGGGGGCGATGCCTCGTCGCGTCGCGCATGCGGTCGAGGCTAACCGGCGATGGCGACTGGCGTGGCCGGACCCACCGGCAGGAAGTGCGCAACCGGCGTCGACCGCCTGGGTGCCCATCGGCATGGTCACGACGGGGTGAACGGCCGCCGCCCGGGTTTTGGAGGGGGAGAGTTCGACGGCGGCCGTGATGCAAAGTTACGAACGGGCGCCGGATTGCTCGTCGGCCCTGCGGCGCGATCGCCGCGTTTCACCCACCCAGTTCACCCGCCCCACCCCCACTCCGGGGTGCACAGCCTGGTCTACCCCATGTCGAGTATTCGACTGTTCCTCATAAGCTGGCGCCGTGGCCACGGTGTTTGGGGCTCCCCGCGTTCCTGCGGCCTTCGTGGCGCGCCCGCGCGTGTGGCGCCTGTTCGACACCGATGCGCAGCTGCTGATCGCCCGCGCGGGCGCCGGTGCGGGCAAGACGATCGCCGCTGCCGGGTGGAGCTCCGCGCGCGACGCCGAGGGCGTATGGGTCGATGTCGTGGCCGGGCTGGCGACGAGCGCCGCGTTCTGGGCGGCCACCATCGAGCGACTGGCGGATGCCGGCCTGCTCGACCCCGCAGCGTCGTCGGTCGTCACAGCCGAAACCCTCGCCGGTGTGCCGGAGCTGCGGCCCGTCGTCGTGCGAACCCTGTTGCGCCTGCCCCGCGAGGTGCTTCTGGTCATCGATGAGGCGCACCTGCTCGAGCAGCAGACGGTCGAAGACCTGGTCGCGATCCTGCCGCGCGTTCCCCTGCGGGTTATCGCTCTGGGCCGGCCAGGCAGCGCACTCGACGCGACGCAGCTCGGCATCACCCTTGCGCCGCGCGTCGTGACCGGCGACGAACTCGCGTTCGACCGCGACGAGCTCGCGGAACTGCTCGGCAGCAGCGCCGACGACGCGATGCTCGATGCGGTGCTCGCGGCCACCGCAGGAACGCCGATTCTTACCCGCGCCATCGCCGCGGCGGGTGTCCCGACGGGTCTGCATGGCTCCGAGCTGGCGCGCGAGCTGAGCGCCACTGTCACCGAGTCGATCCACTCGCTTCGCGCCGCTTCTGCCGCATACGCCGCTGACCCGCAGTTCGCACTGCGGCTCTCGATCGCCGACGCCGTGGACGGCGGCCTCGCGCGCGAGCTCACCGGCCGCCCCGACGCACCCGCGCTGCTGCGCGCGGAGGCCGAGGCGGGGCTCGGCACGTGGAACCTCGGCACCACAGACCCCGAGTTCCGCTACTCCCCCGCGGTTCTCGCTGCGCTGCGCGACGAGGCCGAGCGCACCTTGCGCGACGAACTGCCGAGACTGCATCGTCTTGCGGCGACTCACGCACTGGCATCCGCTCGCACGTTCGACGCGCTCAGCCAAGCGATCGCCGCACACGACCTGCAGCTCGCGAGCCAGGTCGCCGTCACCGACTGGTTCGGCTTGCTGCGCGGCCACGGCACGCAGGTCGAGAGGCTTCTCGCCCGGGTCTCGCGGCACGCGCTGCGCCAGGCGCCCGTGCTCGAAATGCTGCTCGCGCTCCACTACAACGCGCAGTCGACGAGGCGCATGCGGGCCATCGAGCTGTTCGCGCTCGCGGCACTCGACAGCCGGCGGCACCCGTCTGCGGACCCTGCGGCGCGCGCGTTGCTGGCCGCGATCGAGAGCGCGAGCATGCGCGTGCTCGGCCGAGACGAGCGCACCAAGATCGCGGCAGAGCGGGCGGATGCCGCGCTGGCCGAGCTCGGGCCGGAGGCGCGCGCCCGCCTCGGCAGCAATCTGATCGCGATGCTGAACCACCTCGCCATCAGCTATTTCGCCGTCGGCGACGTCCCCAGGGCGCTCGAGCACGTCGAACTGGCCCTCGCCGAGGACGAGCCGGAGCGCCGCGGGCACACGTTGGCCCTGGCCGCCGGGTTCCAGGCGCTGCTCGGCAACCTTCCGGCTGCGCGGCGCTACGTGGCCGCGGCCCAGATCGAGCCCGGCATCGAAGGCTGGCACGACTCGTACACCGGCGCCTTCTACCGCATCGCGCGCGCGGTGCTCGCGCTCGAGGCCGAGGACCTCGATGAGGCGCAGCGCGAGCTGGATGCGCTGATTCCGCACCTCGACACGATCGAGCACTGGGGAGTCGTGGCGTACCTGCAGGCCGTGATCGACGTGAGCGCCGGGCATGCCGTGCAGGGGCTCACCGCCCTCGTCGCGCATCGCCGCCGCGGCGCCCGCGCGACCTTGACCGCGGGGCAGCAGGAGTGGGTCGACGGCGCTCACGTCCTGCTCCTGCTCGCGGCGGGGTACCCGGCCGAGGCGCTCGGCATCGTCGGGCGCGGGTCACGCACGGGCATCCTGCCGACTCTCGCCCGCGCGCGGGCCCAGCTCGCCCTCGGGCACCCGCAACGTGCGATCGATGCCTTGCGCGGCTACGACGACCCGGAATTCGCGACGGCGCACCCCCGCGCGAGTATCGAGGCGCTCACCCTGCTCGTCGCCGCCAACAAGCGGCTCGGGCACGACGAGGCGGCCTTCGACGGGCTGCACCGGGCCATCGGAATGATGCGCGCAAGCGGCGTGCGCTACGCGGCCGCACTCGTGCCCAGCTGGCGGTCGGATCAGCTGCTCGCCTGGGTGCGCGAGCATGACCGCGATGAGCTCGCCATGCAGATCGAGCAGTTGGGGTGGCCGGCGGCAGTGCTCCGTGCCGTGAACCCGATGACCGCCCTGACCGACCGCGAGACCGCCGTGCTGTCGAGACTCGTGGCGGGCGCGACCCGAGCCGAGATCGCCCGCAGCCTGTTCGTCTCCGAGAACACGGTCAAGACGCAGCTGCGCAGCCTGTACCGGAAGCTCGGAGTCGAGACGCGCGAGGGGGCGATCCGTGTCGCTCGCGAGCGCAGGCTGTTGCACTGAGCAAGCTCAGACTCTCGCCGGCCGTTGACCGGACCGGATGCTGATTCCTATTCACGAACGCCGCCAGAAGAAATTCGGCGCACGATCGGGCGCCACGAGCTACGCGAAGGCCGCTTCACTCCGCGGGTCGCGCCGCACAGACATCCGCGCGGCAATGAACGCGGCGAGCGCGCACACGCCGCTCGCGGCCATCACGAGCGCGAACGGCACCGCCGTGTCGTCCCCGGCGAGGCCGCCGAGGGGCGAGATCGCGCCGCCGACGAGAGACATCACGCCGCCGATGAGCGAGCTGCCGGCCCCGGCTGCATCTGGTGCGTGCGCCATCGCGAGGGCGGTGGTGTTGCCCTGGATGAATCCGACAGAGAGCATCGCGACCCACAGCGGGAACACGATGAGCCACGTCGGCACGGGCGAGAGCACGATCGCCAGCAGCACGAGCGCGCAGCCCAACGCGGTCGGCACCGCGATGCGAACCATGCGGACGGGATGGACTCGGTGGCGCGCCAGTCGAGCAGACGCCGCGCCACCGAGCAGCAGTCCGCACGCATTGAGCGCGAAGAGCAGCCCGTACTGCCACGGCGCGAACCCCAGCACGCGCTGGTACACGAACGACGACGTTGAGATGTAGGCCATCATCAGCGCGAAGGTGAACGCGATGGTGGCGGTGTAGCCGAGGAACGCCGGGCGCGCGAGCAACGAGCCGAGGTGGCCGAAGCGCAGGCGCGCGGCGCGGCGCTCGGGCGGCAGGGATTCGGGGATGCTGGTGAGCAGCCCGATCAGCTGGATGACCGTGATCGCGAACACGATGCCGAGCACCCAGCGCCATGACACCCGCCCCGCGAGCAGACCGCCCACGACCGGCGCCACGATCGGCGCGGCCGCCGTGATCGTCTGCATGAGCGACAGCGCGCGGGCGGCGGGGAACCCCTGCAGCCGGTCCGCGATGATCGCACGGCTCATCACGATGCCCGCCGCTCCCGTCAGCGCCTGCAGGAAGCGCGCCCCGATCAGCACCTCGATGTTCGGTGCGAGCGCCGACAGAGCCGCGAACACGACCGTCGCGACCGCCCCGACGATCAGTGGCCGCCTGCGCCCGAAGCGGTCGGAGATCGGGCCCCACACCACCTGCCCGATGCCGAGCCCCACGAGGAACGCCGTGATGGTGAGCTGCACCTGCGTTGCGTCGGTGTGCAGCGACGTGAGCACTTGGGGGAACGACGGCAGATAGAAATCCATCGACAGCGGCGCGGTCGCCGCCAGCACCGAGAGCGCGGTGAGCAGGCGGAGACCGAGCCCGTCCTCTCGCGTCGCATCGCCCACCTCGGCAGGCTAGCGGGCCCCGATTGCCACGGCATAGCCACGTAACGTTTGGGTAACGCCCAGGCTGGGCACGTTGGCTGGACAGATGTCGACGGCGGTTGAAGAAGCGACACGGATGCCTGGCCAGGCGGCGCCCGCGCAGGCATCCGCGCCCCCTTCTGCGCCCGCGCCCGCCGCGTCGCCACACGCGCCGCGCCTGTCAACTCGGGCGCGGGCCGGGCTGGACGCGGCCCGGGCATGCAGCGCGGTCTACGTCGTGCTGCACCACGTGTCGACGGCGCTGCCGATGCCGGCCGCCATCACCTGGTCGCTGTCGTTCGCGCAGGAGGCCGTCATGGTGTTCTTCCTGCTGAGCGGCTTCGTGATCTTCGCCAACGAGGCCGATCGGGTGCACGAGCTGCGCGCCTTCTACCTGCGGCGAGCGCGGCGCATCTATCCGATCGTGCTGGTCGCGATGGGCGTCTCGACCGTGGTCTGGGCGCTCGGCGTCGCGCACCACACGCCGACCTGGCGCAGCGCGCTCGCGACGCTCTTCAGCGTCGACGACCTGAGCTCGAAGCCCGGCGTCGTCGGCGGCACCTACCTCGACAACGCGCCGCTGTGGTCCCTTTCTTATGAGCTCTTCTTCTATGCGGTCTTCCCGCTGGTGATGGTGCTCTGGCGCAGGCATCCCCAGCTCACCCGGCACCTGGTGGGCGCGGTCGCCGTCGCCGCGTACGCGAGCTTCCTCGCGCAGCCGAACCACTTCTCGCTCGTCACCGCGTATTTCGCCCTGTGGTGGGCGGGCGCCGCTGCGGCCAAGGCGCACCTCGACGGCGGCATCCACTTCCGCGCGCTGCGGATCGAAGCCGGGTGGCTCGCCCTGCTCACGGCCGTGGCGGTGGCGGGGGTCATCGCCGCCGGCTTCCGCGGCTCGACGCTCTATCCGTTCCTGATGGTGCGGCACTTCGGCATCACGCTCGCGCTGCTGCTTCTGCTCGCGACGCCGGTGCGCACGCTGCTGGGCTCGCTCGCCGCGCGGTCGGCCCGGGTGTGGGCGTGGGTGGCGTCGATCTCGTACGGCCTCTATGCCCTGCACTACCCCGTGCTCATTCAGCCGTGCCAGCGCTTCGGCTGGGTCGTATTCCTGCCGCTGCTGGCGCTGACCGTGGCGTTCGCGTGGGCCGTCGAGCGGCGCCTGATGCCGCTGATTCCGCGGCCGAGAGCGGGGCGGCGGCTGAATGTCGGTGCCCCCGCCTAGCGTTGGGGGCATGCCGAAAACCGCGACGTCATTCGCCTGCACCGACTGCGGCTGGTCGACCTCGAAGTGGGTCGGCCGGTGTGCGGAATGCGGTGAATGGAACACCGTCGTCGAAGCCGCCGCGCCGAGCGGCGTGCTGCGGGCCCTCAAGCCCCTCTCGATCGCCGGCGAGCGTCAGGCGCGCCCCATCGTCGAGATCCGGGCGGATGCCGCGAGCCATTGGCCGAGCGGAATCGTGGAGTTCGATCGGGTGCTCGGCGGTGGCATCGTGCCCGGGGCGGCGATCCTGCTGTCGGGCGAGCCGGGTGTCGGCAAGTCCACACTCCTGCTCGAGGTGGCGTCGAAGGCGGCGGCCGCGTACGACCGCGTGCTGTATGTCAGCGCGGAAGAGAGCGCGAGCCAGGTGCGGCTGCGCGCCGAGCGCACCGGGGCACTGCACGACAACCTCTACCTCGCGGCCGAGACCGAGCTCGGGGCGATCGTCGGGCAGATCGACGCAGTGAAGCCCGGGCTCGTCATCGTCGACTCCGTGCAGACCGTCGCCAGCGAGAACGTCGGCGGCCTCGCGGGCGGCCCCGCCCAGGTGCGCGAGGTGGCGGTGACACTGATCCGCGTCGCGAAAGAGCGGAACATCCCGATCCTGATCGTCGGCCACGTCACGAAAGAGGGGAACATCGCAGGTCCCCGGCTGCTCGAGCACCTCGTCGACGTGGTCTGCCAGTTCGAGGGCGACCGGCAGACGCCGCTGCGCTTCGTGCGCGCGCTCAAGAACCGCTTCGGCCCGACCGACGAGGTCGGCTGCTTCGAGATGACGGGCGACGGCATCGCCGAGGTGCCCGACCCGAGCGGGCTGTTCCTGTCGCGGTCCGTGATTCCGGTCTCGGGCACCTGCGTCACGATCGCGATGGAGGGCAGGCGGCCCCTGCCCGTCGAGGTGCAGGCGCTCGTCGTGCCGACCGAGTCGCCGAGCCCGCGGCGCATCACGAGCGGGGTCGACCCGGCGCGCGTCGCGATGCTGATCGCCGTGCTCGACCGCCGGGCGGGGCTCTCCGCCCTGCGCAAGAGCGACGTCTACGTCTCGACCGTGGGCGGGGTGCGCGTCACCGAGCCCGCCGCCGACCTCGCTATCGCGCTCGCGATCGCCAGCGCGACCAACGGGGGAACCGTCGCGAACGAGACGGCCGCGTTCGGCGAGATCAGTCTCGCGGGCGACATCCGCCCCGCTCCGGCGACCAAGCAGCGCACCAGCGAAGCCGGGCGGCTCGGGTTCTCAACCCTCATCGACGCGGATGCGCTGCACATCAGCTTCGCGCTGCCGAAGGGCATCACACCGGCTGCGGGCTGACCCCCACGGGGGTGACAACCATGGGGAGGACTCCCCACGTCGCCGTGACTCATGGGCAGGCTACGATTCGTAGAACCATGGGAGGGGAACGGATGGCGCAGTCGGTCGACGTCAGCGCGCACAGCGCGACGGGGCGAGTGCGCTCCATCAATGAGGACTCCTTCCTCGCGAGCGACCCCCTGTTCTTCGTCGCCGACGGCATGGGCGGCCACGCCTTCGGCGATCGGGCGAGCCAGTCAGCCGTCGCGGCGCTCGCCGAGCGTGTCGCCGCGGGCAGCGAGCCGACGCCCGACGATGTGCTCGAGGCCGTCGCCGACGCGAACGTCGCGGTGCGCTCGCTCTCGACGCACGGCGAGGTGGGCCTCGCCGTCGCGGGCACGACGCTCGCGGGCGTCGCCCGGGTTGTGACCGAGACCGGCCCGCACTGGATGGTCGTGAACATCGGCGACTCGCGCGTCTACAGCTGGGACGGGCGTTCGCTCACCCAGCTGACCGTCGACCACTCCGCCGTGCAAGAGCTCGTCGACCGCGGCGCCATCACGCAGGAGCAGGCCGCGCATCACCCCGAGCGCAATGTGATCACCCGCGCACTCGGCGCGGAGGACACGATCGAGCCCGACGTCTGGATCCTTCCGTACGACCAGGTGCGCACCTTCCTGATCTGCACCGACGGGCTCACGAAGCTGCTGACTTCCGAGATGATCAGCGGAATCCTCGCTGGCGAGGTCGTCTTCGGCGACGAGCCGGAGGGCACCGTGGCACACCAGCTCGTCACCGCGGCTGACGTCGCCGGTGGATATGACAACATCACCGCCATCGTGGTTGAATCTCACCCGAACGACGCTGGCGGAGACGCAGACCAGACGCACGAGCGGGGGCTCGGCGTGCTGGAAGAGACCAGGCCGAGGGGGTAAGGCGGCGTGTTGAGGGTCCACGCGACCGCACCCGGGGGGTGGCTGACGGTCGCGATTCCTGGCGCTGTGCTGCTGGTCGATCGGTCTTCCGCAGGCGCCGCCGGCGCTGAGGAGTTCCTGGCCGCCCTGCACTCGACCGACCCTGCGCCCGCCGTGCTCGATCTGCTGACTGCGGGCGGCTTCAGCGCAATGCCGAGCTTCGCCCTCGTCGAATACCGCGGCCAGAGCGCGCACTACTTCGTGCGCGGCGGCGTCGAGGTCGCGTTCTCCGGTCCGGGCGGTGCGCGCAGCGCCTCGGGCGCCGGCATCACGACGTGGAACGAACAGCTCATCTCGGGGGTCGACGGGTTCACCGTCGCCGCCGACGATGCCGCCGGCGGCGGCTCGGCGCTCCCGCTCGTGGACGGCGCGGTCTGGGCGAACCGGGTCGAGGTGGGTGCCGGGGATGCTTCGAGCTCGACTTCCTTGTCAGAGAAGAGTGTCGATACGCCCGGCTTCGCCCGGGCTACTCGACCAACGGAAACGAAAACTGCGGCTTCTGCGGCGGAAGAGACGATTCTTCCGAGCGAAGTGGATGAAGAGACCATTGCCGGGCCGCTGCCGGCGCTGGCATCCGCTGCTGCTCCTGCCCCTGTGCCCGCGCCGGCCACCGCACCGACGGCCGCGCCGCAGCTCCACGAGGACTCGCTGCCGGTGCCCGAGGGCACGACGGGCTACGACCACCTGTTCGGCATCACGCAGCTCAAGAGCGTCGAGGCGGCGGCGGTGCGCCCGCAGCCCGATGAGGAAGAGGCGGAGGATCAGGCATCCGCGCCCGCCCCTGCTTCGCCTGCGCAAGCCGGCGACGACGGCATCGGCGACCACGACGGGCTCACGATGATGTCGACCGACATCGCCGAGCTGCGGAAGAAGGCGGCGGCCGCGAGAGACGCGCAGCCGACGACCCAGGCGGCGCCCGCCGAGCCGCAGTTCCGCCTCACGCTTCCCGACGGCCGCAGCGAGCCGCTCGACCGCCCGGTGATCGTCGGCCGTAGCCCGAGCGCGAACAAGGTCTCCGGCAGCGAGTTGCCGCGCCTGGTCACCGTGGGCGGCACCGACCCCGACATCTCGCGCAGCCACGTGCGGTTCACGGTCGAGGGCGGCACGGTCGTGATCACCGACCTGCACTCGCGCAACGGCACGCTGATCTCGCTGCCCGGCCGCCCGCCGCAGAAGCTGCGCGAGGGCGAGCCGACCAGCGCGCTGTCGGGCACCGTCGTCGACCTCGGCGGCGGCGTGCGCCTCACGGTGACCGAGACGAGCCAGGCGGCGAGCAGCTGATGCGGCGCGCGGTCTCCACCCCGCCGGTGCTGCCGGGGTTCGAGTACGAGAAGCTTCTCGGCTCCGGGGGCTTCGCCGATGTCTTCCTCTACAAGCAGAATCTGCCGCGCCGCGACGTGGCAGTGAAGGTGCTGCTCACCGACGGTCTCGACGGGGCCGCGCGGCGGCAGTTCGTCGCCGAGGCGAACGTGATGGCGCAGCTGTCGACGCACCCTTATATCGTCACGATCTACCACGCAGACCTCGCCGAGGGATCGCGGCCGTACTTCGTCATGGAGTACTGCCCCGGGCCGAGCCTCGCCGAGCGCTACAAGGTGCGACCGCTTGAGGTGGCGGATGCTTTGCGCACCGGCATCCGCGTCGGAAGCGCCGTGGCCGCCGCGCACGCGCAGGGCATCCTGCACCGCGACATCAAGCCTGCGAACGTGCTCACCAACGGCTTCGGCTGGCCGGCGCTCACCGACTTCGGCATCGCCTCGACGCTCGAGGGCGACGTGCCCACGCACACCACCTCGCTCGCCGGTGGCGAAGGCACCGCGTCGGTCGGGCTCTCGGTGCCGTGGTCGCCGTCGGAGATGTTCCAGGACGACCCGGACCCCGACGTGCGCAGCGACGTGTTCTCACTCGCCGCGACGATCCACACCGTGCTCGCCGGCCGCACGCCGTTCGAGGTGCCCGGCAAGAGCAATGGAACGCTGGACATCATCGGGCGCATCGAACGCGGCGCGATCACTCCGATCGGGCGCGACGACGTGCCGCGCTCGCTCATCGCGGTGCTCAACAAGGCGATGTCGCCGCGGCGCGCCGACCGTTATGCCACCGCCGTCGACTTCGTGCGCGCCCTGCAGCGCGTCGAGCTCGAGCTCGGATATTCCCCAACCGGCATAGACCTGCCGAGCTTCGGCGCGGAGGCGCTTGGTCGGCCCGAGAACGACGGCGGCGACGAAACCCGCTTCCGCCCGATCGCGACCGTCGAGGCTCAGGCCGCAAAGGCCGCGCCGGGGCCGATCGGCGCCCCGCCCGCGGCGCCGGCCGCCGAGGAGCAGGCGACGCGGGTGCGCGGCATCACGCCGGTGATCCCGCAGGCGCCCGCTCCGGCCTCAGACCAGACGCACACGATGCTTCGGCCGCGCACGATCGGCGCACAGACCCCCGAGGCACCCGCGCCAGAGAGCGAGACGAGCGAGGGCGGTGCGACGCAGCATCCGGTCGCCCCCAAGCGCCGGGGGCTCGTCATCGGAATCGCGGCAGGCGTCGTCGCCGTGATCGCGGCGATGGTCATCATCGGCGTCATCGCCCGCCCACAACCCAAGCACCACAGCCCCAGCCCAGCCGCGACCGCGCAGGGCCCGCTCGTGCAGGTCGTTCCCGAGCCGAAGGCCGGTCCCGTCGTGCGCAGCGGCGGCACCGTGACCTTCAACTGGACGAACCCGTCACCGAAGAAGGGCGACCAGTACGTCTGGACGCTCAAGGCGACCAACCCCAGCGACGAGACGGTCTCATCGCCAAAGGCTGTCGTGACCGGCACGAACCCGGACGCGCAGGTGTGTATCGACGTGCGCATTCTGCGCGCGGGCCGCACCTCACCCAATCCACTCACGGAGTGCACCAGTGACTGAGGCAGAGACCCGCTTAACGAGCAGCCTCAAGGTCGAGTACATCGGCGAGTGGTACGAGGTCGGTGAGGGCGAGCCCTTCACGATCGGCCGCGAAGCCGACCTGTCGATCGACGACAACCCCTACCTGCACCGGCACTTCCTCACGCTGTATTCCGAGCACGGCATGTGGTGGATCGCGAACGTCGGCAACCTGCTCACGGCCACGGTGGCGGATTCGTCCGGGACGGTCCAGGCGTGGCTGGCGCCCGGCGCGCGGCTGCCCATCGTCTTCCAGAAGCTGCACGTGATGTTCAGCGCGGGCTCCACGACCTACGACTTCATGGTGCACAGCGAGGGCAACGTCTACGAGACGTCGTCGGTGCTGTCGCGCGAGGTCGGGTCGACGACGGTGCTGCCGGTGACACTCACGAGCAGCCAGAAGCTGCTCATCGTGGCACTGGCCGAGGGGGTCCTCACCGAGCGGATCGCGGGCCGTGGCTCGATTCCCACCTCAGCCGAGGCCGCCGAGCGCCTCGGCTGGAACCTGACCCGGTTCAACCGAAAGCTCGACAACGTGTGCGACAAGCTCGACAAGCTCGGCGTCGCCGGCCTGCGCGGCGGCCCAGGCAAGCTCGCGACCGGCCGCCGGGCGCGCCTCGTCGAGTACGCCGTCGCCACGCACCTCGTCGGACCCGAGGACCTGCCCCTGCTCGACGCGCCGCAGGAGTCCGACGGTGACTGAGAAGACCGGCGGCGGCATCCTTCAGGCGCTGTCGCGGCACCGCACGCTCGCGTCCGTGACGGCACTTGCGTTGGTCGCGGGTGTGCCGACCGCTGTCGCGGTGCTGCACAAGGGCTTCCCGGTCAGTGACGTGAAGCTCGACGCGGCCGACGTGTGGGTGACGAACGCCAGCAAACTGCTCGGCGGGCGCCTGAATCACCAGATCGGCGAACTGGATGCCTCCGTCAACGCCACCTCAGACGACCTCGACGTCCTCCAGAACGGCGCAGCCTACTTCCTGACGGACGCCTCGAAGGGGTCCGTGCAGAAGATCGATCCCGCCTACGTGAGCCTGACCGACCAGATCACCATCCCGGACGACTCCTGGGTCGGCTACGGCGGCAACACCCTCGCGATCCTCTCGCCCAAGGGCGAGCTGTGGTCCATCGACGCCAGCAACCAGCTCGCCTTCGACCCGACCAAGACCAAACCCGCGGCGAAGCTCGGCGCCGACGCCGCCGCGGTCGTCGACGCGAAGGGCGAGGTCTTCGGCGTCTCGGCGGCGAACAACGCGCTGTACACGGTCGTCCACCCGGGCGCGACGGTTCAGAAGAGCAAGCTGCCGGTCGACGGCGACCCGCAGATCACCGCAGTCGGCACCACGCCCGTCGTACTCGACAAGGGCGGCTCCCGGCTGCGCACCCCGGACAAGACGCTGAAGCTGCCGGCTGCCGGTCTTCGGCTTCAGCAGCCCAGCGCCTCGAGCGGGAACGTGCTGGTCGCAGCATCCGATCACCTGTTCCGCATCCCACTCGACGGGGGCGACGCGACCTCGATCGCCGCGGGCGGCACGACGCCGTCGGCCGTGTCGAACGCCGACGTGTCGGCGCCCGTGCAGCTGAAGGGCTGCGACTACGCGGCGTGGGCCGCGAGCGGGCGGTACCTGTATGCCTGCGAGGGCGCAGCGCCGGTGTCGCAGCAGATCGACCAGCCGGTCAGCGGCGACGACCTGCGCTTCCGCGTGAACCGCAACGTCATCGCGCTGAACAACGTGCAGAGCGGCGACGCCTGGATCGTCTCGCAGAACATGAAGCTCGTGCGCAACTGGGAGATGCTCGAGCCCAGCAAGACGCAGAAGAAGCAGTCCGACAAGGGCGAGGACGAGCCCGTCGTGATCCCGTACCAGCAGATGATCGCGAAGCGCACCGACACCAATCACCGCCCCGAGCCGAAGGACGACTCGTTCGGCGTGCGCGCGGGCCGCACCACAGTACTGCCGGTGCTCGACAACGACCAGGACCCCGACGGCGACGTCCTCACCGTCGAGAACTCGGTCTCCGTGTCGCCTGCCGCCGGCAAACTCGATGTCATCGACGGCGGCCGCGCGCTGCAGTTCACCCCAGCACCCGGGTCATCCGGTGCGTCGTTCCGCTACACCGTCACGGACGGGCGCACGGGCGGTGAGGCATCCGCCAACGTCCAGGTCGCTGTGCACGCGCCGAGCGACAACGGCGCACCCAAGGTGAACCGCACGAGCTCGGTCGACGTCGAGGTCGGGCAGACGATCAGCTACAACGTGTTGCAGGACTGGATCGACCCCGACGGCGACAGCATCTTCCTGCAGAGCGCGACCGCGACGAGCCAGGATGACGTCTCGTTCACGCCCGACGGCGACATCCAGTTCACCAACACCTCGAACCAGGTCGGCACCAAGACGGTGCAGTTCACCGTGTCTGACGGCCTGCTGAAGACCGCCGGCACCCTCGAGGTGAACGTCAAGGCCAAGGGAACGCTGCCGCAGGTGGCGGTGCCCGACTTCGCGCAGGTGACTCTTGGCCGGCAGGCCACCGTCGATCCGCTGAAGAACGATACGTCGCCATCTGGCGACCAGCTCGTGCTCGACGACGCGGCGTCGACGGACCCCGGGGTCACCGTGCACGTCAACCGGGACCAGGGCACCCTCTCGGTGACCGGCACGACGACGGGCACTTACTACCTGAAGTACACGCTCGGTGCAGGCGACAGGAAGCCGGTCGACGGCCTCATCCGCATCGATGTGATCGACCCGGTCGCGAAGTCCGCCGCGCCGCTGGCGGTGAATGACGTCGCGTATGTGCACCCTGGGCAGACGACGAGCGTGACGCCGCTCGACAACGACGTGTCACCGTCCGGGCGGGTGCTGGCGGTGCAGCAGGTGACGGGCGGTGCGGATGCCGGCGCGCTGAACCTTCAGCTGCTGGACAACACGCTCGTCAAGATCACCTCGCCGGGCGTGCTCGAGAAGCAGGTGCAGCTGAAATACACCGTCAGTGACGGCCTCAAATCCGCCGACGGCACCATCACCGTGGTCCCGGTCGCGCCGCTGGTGAACTACCAGCCGCCCGTCGCCGTGACGGACTCCGTCAACGTGCGCGCGGGCGATATCGCCACGGTGAACGTGCTCGACAACGACTACTCGCCCGACGACCAGCCGTTCACCCTCGACCCTGTCCTGAAGTCGACCGCCCGCGCCGGCGGCACCGCCTTCGTCAGCGGCTCGACCGTGCGCTACCAGGCACCGTCGAAGGCCGGCTCGTACAGCGCCACGTACTCGATCACCGACGAGCACCGGCAGACCGTCACGGGCGAGGTCATCTTCAACGTGCTGCCCTCGGGGACCGACCGGGCGCCCGAACCGCAGACCGTCACGGGCCGGGTCTTCGCCGGAAGCACCGTGCCGATCACGATCCCCCTGAACGGCATCGACCCCGACGGCGACTCGGTGTTCTTCGACGGCATCACCGACAAGCCGACGCTCGGCAGCGTCTCGGGCACCAACGCGACCGGATTCGTGTTCCGCGCGGCCGATTCGGCTGCGGGCACCGAAGAGCTGCACTATCAGGTCGAAGACACCGCGAAGAAGACGGCCACCGGGTTGATCCGCATCGCGGTGATCCCCCGCCCGACGTCGCTGCAGCCGCCGACCGCCGTCAACGACAAGGTCGAGGTGCGGCCAGGAAAGACCGGCTCCGTGCAGGTCCTCGGCAACGACTCCGACCCCAACGGGTATCCGATCACGCTCGAGAAGAAGCTCGACCAGGTCGACTCCGAACTCAGCGAGGTGAAGACCGACGGCTCGGCGGTGCTGTTCACCGCGCCGAAGAAGGAGGGCGTGTACAGCCTGCACTACACGATCACCAACGGTCACGGCGGCCACGCCAGCGCTTTCGTACAGGTGACCGTCTCCAAGACCGCGAAGCCGCGCTACCCGACCGCGATCGATCACTATGTCGCCGCCGAGGATGCCGGAAAGAAGACCTCTGTCGACGTCGACGCACTCAGCGGCGCGACGAACCCGTCGGGTGCCGTCGCCGACCTCACGGTCCAGACCACCGGTGCCAACGCGAAGCTCGGCAAGGTCGGCAAGAACGGCACGGTGACAGTCAGTGCTCAGGGCGAGCGCACGGTCATCGCCTATCAGGTGACCGACCCGGCGACGAAGCTCACGGGCAAGGCGTTCATCATCATTCCGCCGAAGAACATCAAGACGACACTGGCCCCCAACCAGAACCAGAACGCGGTCAGCCGCAAGACCAGCGACGCGCCGCGCATCAAGCCGGGCCTCGGCCAGCAGGTGGTCGCGATGAACGGCACCAAGACCTTCAGCTTCGGGCAGATCCTCGACGTGCCCTCTGGGCGTCCCGCGACGCTCTCCGGTGCGCCGAGCGTCGACCACGGCACCGTGCGCGGGTCTGGCACGTCATTCACCTTCACGCCGCCGAAAGACTTCCGCGGGCAGGCATCCATCTCATTCAATGTCGACGACGGCAAGGAAGACGGAGCGACCAGCGACCGCATCACGCGACTGACGCTGCCCGTCACCGTCGGCTCCAAGGACCAGTCCGACGTGCCCCCGACGTTCACGCCGCCCAAGGTGCAGATCGAGCCGGGCGAGGACGCCAGGAAGGTCGACCTGCGCGCGGCGAGCTACCACCCCAACCAGGACATCCTGAACAAACTGCAGTACGTCGACCTGGAGAGCTCGACCGTCAACGGCCTGACCGCGACGCTCAGCGGCGCGACACTGTCGGTGAAGGCACCCGTCACCCAGAAGCCGAACACCACGGCGGTGTTCCACTTCGCGGTGAAGTCCGCCAACTTCTCGATTCCAGGCGAGGTCGACGTCACGGTGACGAGCTCGACCCGGCCGCTCGCCCAGCAGAAAAACCCGCCGCAGACGGCCGAGCTGCAGCGCGGCAACTCGACGACCCTCGACAACGCGGTGGGCGACACCTACTGGATCAACCCGTTCCCCGATACCCCCCTCGCGATCACCGACGCCACCGTGGCGAACTCGCCGACGGGCGTGACGGTCACGCACACGGCGAACTCGATCACGGTCGAGGCGTCGAGCGCGGCGAGCCCGGGCCAGGTCAGCATCCAGTACCACGTCGAAGACGCCACGAAGGACCCCGCGCGCACGGCGCAGGTCATCGGGCAGTTCAACGTCACGATCCATGACAAGCCGAGCCGGATGTCGGCCCCCAGCGGCGCCACGGCCGATGACCGCACGGCGACCATGACGATCAGCGCGCCGACCGACAACGGCAAGCCCATCGACAAGTACCAGTTCACCGCAGGAAGCAAGAAGTGGACGGTCGACGTGAACGGCACGCAGATCACCTCTGCGCGCCAGTGGACCCTCGGCGGCCTGAGCAACGGCACGAGCTACTCGTTCACTGTTCAGGCGCACAACGTCGACGGCTGGTCAGACCCGTCGCCGGCGTCGGCCACCGTCACCCCCTACGGCACGCCCGCCGCGCCGCAGAATCTGAGCCTGATCGAGCAGGACAACGTCGCCCCGACGAAATACAACCTGTCGTGGAGCAGAGTGACCGACATCGAGGGCAAGTCGATCCACTATGAGTGGAGCTTCGATGGCGGCGATTGGGTCAGCACGACGGCGACGAGCGCGACGAGCCCGAAGGCCCAAGCCGGCACCCACAGCTTCCGGGTGCGCGCGGTCAATGACGCCGGCAAGACCTCAGCGATCTCGAAATCGGGCACCGCGACCCTGCCTGCGCCGCAGGTTTCCGTGACACTGTCGAAGGGCGCCTCGGCCGCCAGCGCGGACGGCTGTAGCACGGGGAATTGCTCCTATTACCACTTGGTCATCAAGAACTACGTCAAGGGCACCTACCCCATCGTCCTGTACTGCAACGGCAGCGTGCTGTCGTCGTCGCACACGATGAAAGTGGGCAAGAACGGCTCTGGCACCTGGGACAGCCAAAACGACGGCGGCGCGTTCTGCGGCTTCGACGACACCCATGCCGAGGTCAACAAAATCGACAGCAACCACATGAGCTTCAGGTGATGGCGGAATCGATGAAGAGCACCCTTCTGTCGCGGCTCAAGCAGCACAAGACCGTCGCCTCGGTGGCGGCGCTTGCGCTGGTCGCCGGTGTGCCGACCGCTGTCGCGGTGCTGCACAAGGGCTTCCCCGTCAGCGACGTGAAGCTCGACGCGGCCGACGTGTGGGTGACGAACGCGAGCAAACTGCTCGGCGGGCGCCTGAATCACCAGATCGGCGAACTGGATGCCTCCGTCAACGCCACCTCAGACGACCTCGACGTCCTCCAGAACGGCGCAGCCTACTTCCTGACGGACGCCTCGAAGGGGTCCGTGCAGAAGATCGATCCCGCCTACGTGAGCCTGACCGACCAGATCACCATCCCGGACGACTCCTGGGTCGGCTACGGCGGCAACACCCTCGCGATCCTCTCGCCCAAGGGCGAGCTGTGGTCCATCGACGCCAGCAACCAGCTCGCCTTCGACCCGACCAAGACCAAACCCGCGGCGAAGCTCGGCGCCGACGCCGCCGCGGTCGTCGACGCGAAGGGCGAGGTCTTCGGCGTCTCGGCGGCGAACAACGCGCTGTACACGGTCGTCCACCCGGGCGCGACGGTTCAGAAGAGCAAGCTGCCGGTCGACGGCGACCCGCAGATCACCGCAGTCGGCACCACGCCCGTCGTACTCGACAAGGGCGGCTCCCGGCTGCGCACCCCGGACAAGACGCTGAAGCTGCCGGACCCGGGCCTTCAACTCCAGCAGGTGAGCGACTCTTCCCCCGATGTGCTGGTGGCGGCATCCGATCGCCTCTATCGCGTGCCGCTCGACGGTGGCGACGCGACGACGATGAAGGCCGGCGGCACGACGCCGGACGCGGTGTCTGCCACCGGTGTCTCCGCACCGGTGCAGCTGAAGGGGTGCGACTACGCGGCGTGGGCTGCGAGCGGCCGGTACCTCTATGCGTGCGGCACCGGGCAGCCCGTGACGCAGAACATCGGCGAGCCGGTCTCCGGCGACGACCTGCGCTTCCGGGTGAACCACGGCGTCATCGCGCTGAACAACGTCGAGAACGGCGACTCGTGGATCGTGTCGCAGCACATGAAGCTCGTGCGCAACTGGGAGATGCTCGAGCCCAGCAAGACGCAGAAGAAGCAGTCCGACAAGGGCGAGGACGAGCCGATCATGATGCCGTACTCGGCGACGGCGGCCAACCGGCAGTCCGAGCACCGGCCAGAGCCACAGGACGACCACTTCGGCGTGCGCGCCGGTCGCACCACGATCCTTCCGGTCCTCGACAACGACCAGGACATCGACGGCGACGTCCTCACCGTCGAGAACTCGGTCTCTGTGTCGCCTGCCGCCGGCAAGCTCGATGTGATCGACGGGGGCCGCGCCCTGCAGTTCACCCCGGCGCCCGGGTCCTCGGGCGCCTCGTTCCGCTACTCCGTCACCGATGGGCGCCCCGGCGGTGAGGCGGCCGCGAACGTGCAGGTCGCCGTACACGCGCCGGCCGTGAACGACGCGCCGAAGTCCAACCGCACGAGCTCGGTCGACGTCGAGGTCGGGCAGTCGGCCAGCTACAACGTCCTGCAGGACTGGATCGACCCCGACGGCGACAGCATCTTCCTCGAGAACGCGGCCGCCACCAGCCAAGACAGTGTGTCGTTCACTCCCGACGGCGACATCACCTTCACCAACACCTCGAACCAGCTAGGCACGAAGACGGTGCAGTACACGGTCTCCGACGGGAAGCTGAAGGCCACGGGCACCCTCGAGGTCAACGTGAAAGAGAAGGGCTCTGTGCCGCAGGTCGCGGTGCCCGACTTCGCCCAGGCGACGCTCGGGCAGGCCCTGACCGTGAAGCCCCTGACGAATGACGAGTCGCCCTCCGGCGACACGCTGGAGCTCGAGGATGCCTCGTCACCGGACCCCTCGCTGCGGGTGCGCGTCGACCCGCAGCAGGGCACGCTCTCGGTCACCGGCACGGTGACGGGCTCGTACTACGTGACCTACAAGCTGGGCGCGGGCGCGCGGAAGGCCGTCGACGGCCTCATCCGCATCGACGTGGTCAGCCCGGCCGCCAAGTCCGCCGCACCTCTCGCGGTGAACGACATCGCCTACGTGCACCCCGGGCAGA
Organism: Gryllotalpicola daejeonensis; assembly: GCF_039538145.1. Taxonomy (NCBI): domain Bacteria; kingdom Bacillati; phylum Actinomycetota; class Actinomycetes; order Micrococcales; family Microbacteriaceae; genus Gryllotalpicola; species Gryllotalpicola daejeonensis. Next base: position 1,751,921 of record NZ_BAABBV010000001.1, read on the forward strand.
CCACGAGCGTGACGCCGCTCGACAACGACGTATCGCCCTCCGGTCGCGTCCTGGCGGTGCAGCAGGTGACCGGCGACGAGGACGCGGGGGCTCTGAACCTCCAGCTGCTCGACAACACCATCGTCAAGATCACGTCGCCCGGCGTGCTCGAGAAGCAGGTGCAGCTGCAGTACGTGGTGAGCGACGGCGTGAAGTCCGCGAAGGGCACCATCACCGTCGTTCCTGTCGCGCCCCTCGTGAACTACCAGCCGCCCGTGGCCGTCACCGACGCCGTCAACGTGCGTGCCGGCGACATCGCCACTGTCGACGTGCTCGACAACGACTACTCGCCGGACGACCAGCCGTTCGCACTCGACCCGACGCTGAAGTCGACGGCGCACGCCGGCGACGGCATCGCCTTCGTCAGCGGCTCGACCGTGCGCTACCAGGCGCCGTCGAAGGCCGGCTCGTACAGCGTCACCTACACGATCAGCGACGACAGACGGCAGACCGCCCCGGGCACCGTCGTCTTCAACGTCCTGCCGGCCGGCACCGACCAGGCCCCACAGCCGCAGACCATCACCGGCCGGGTCTTCGCCGGCAGCACCGTGCCGATCACCGTTCCGCTCAACGGCATCGATCCCGACGGCGACTCGGTGTTCTTCGACGGTGTGACCGATGACCCGAAGCAGGGCAAGGTGAGCGGCGTCAACGCGACCGGATTCGTGTACCAGGCGGCCGAGTCGGGGGCGGGCACCGACGAGTTCCACTACGAGGTGAAGGACGCCCTCGGGAAGACGGCCGTCGGACTCATCCGCATCGCGGTCATCCCACGCCCGACGACCCTGCAGTCGCCGACGGCCGTGAACGACAAGGTCGAGGTGCGACCGGGCAAGACCGGCTCTGTTCAGGTGCTCGGCAACGACTCGGATCCGAACGGCTACCCCATCACGCTGCAGAAGAAGCTCGGTCAGGTCGACCCTGAGCTCAGCGACGTCAAGACCGACGGCTCCGCAGTGCTCTTCACCGCCCCGAAGACCGAGGGCGTCTACACGCTGAGCTACACGATCACGAACGGCCACGGCGGCAAGGACAGCGCCGATGTGCAGATCACCGTCTCGAAGACCGCGAAGCCCCGCTACCCGACCGCCGCTGACCACTACATCGATGCGAAGGCGGCGCAGGGTAAGGCATCCGTCACCCTCGACGCGCTCGACGGCGCGACGAACCCGTCCGGCCCGCTCGACGATCTCACCGTGCAGACCACGGGCGCGAACGCCGGGCTCGCGAGCCCGGGCAAGGGCGGCGACGTGACGGTCAAGACGCAGGACAAGCGCACCGTGATCGCCTACCAGGTGACCGACCCTGCGACGAAGCTCACTGGCAAGGCGTTCATCATCATCCCGCCGAAGGGCGTGGGCGCGACGCCGCCGCCCAACCAGAACCGGAACGCGGCGAAGCGCAAGGTGACTGATGCTCCGCGCATCAAGCCCGGCCTCGGGGAGCAGGTCGTCGAGATGAACGGGTCGAAGACGTTCAGCTTCGGGCAGATCCTCGACGTCCCGTCCGGCCGGCCAGCCACGCTCTCGGGCGCGCCGAGTGCGGCCCACGGCTCGGTGACCGGCTCTGGCACCTCGTTCACCTTCACCGCCGCGAAGGACTACCGCGGACCTGCGACCGTCACCTTCCGCGTCGACGACGGCAAAGAGGACGGCGCGACGGCTGATCGCATCACGACGCTGACGCTCCCGATCACGGTCGGCTCGAAGGACCAGTCCGACGTGCCGCCGACCTTCACGCCGCCGAAGCTGCAGATCGAGCCGGGCGAAGACGCGAAGCAGGTCGACCTGCGAGCCGCGAGCTTCCACCCGAACCAGCAGATCCTGAACAGCCTGCAGTACGTCGACCTGCAGAGCTCGACCGTGAACGGGGTGACGGCGAAGCTCAACGGCTCGACCCTGTCGGTGCAGGCGCCCGTGACGCAGAAGCCGAACACCACGGCCGTGTTCCGCTTCACGGTCAAGTCGGCGAAGTTCTCGATTCCTGGCGAGGTCGACGTCACAGTCACCAGCTCGACGCGGCCGATCGCCCAGCAGAAGAACCCGCCGCAGACCAACGAACTGCAGCGCGGCAAGTCCATCACACTCGACGACGCCGTGGGCGACACATACTGGGTCAATCCGTTCCCCGAGACGCCGCTTTCGATCACGGATGCCACGGCCGTCAGCGCCCCGAAGGGCGTGAAGGTCACCCACACCGGCACCTCGATCACCGTCGAGGCCGACAGCGGCGCAGCGCCCGGCAACGTGAACATCACGTACCACGTCGAAGACGCCACGAAAGACCCGGCCCGCACCGCGCAGGTGATCGGCCAGTACCAGGTGACGATCCACGATGTGCCGTCGAAGCCGAGCGCGCCGCAGAACGTCAAGGCCGACGACACGCGCGCGACGATGACGATCAGCGCACCCGCAGATAACGGCAAGACGATCGACAAGTACCGCATCACCTCGAACACGGGCAAGACGTGGCAGGTCGACGACCCCGGGGCGCTGACGATCTCCGGTCTCACCAACGGCGACACCTACAAGTTCACGGTGGCGGCCCACAACGCCGACGGTTGGTCCGACGAATCCGCATGGAGCGCCTCCGTCACGCCCTACGGCACCCCGGCAGCGCCGACGAACGTCACGATCCACGGCGACAACAACCTCTATTCGCCGTCCAACATCACGATGACGTGGTCCAAGGTCACGGACACCGGTGGCGGAAGCATCCACTACGAGTACCTGTTCGACGGCGACCACACGACCACCGCGACGTCCGCATCGGGTGGGGCGCGCACGACGGACCCGCAGGGCAAGAAGGTCGCCTACTCGTTCCACGTGCGTGCGGTGAGTGACGCGACGGGCCGCGCCTCGGACTACATCATGTCCAACACGGTGTACGTCGTCCCGCCGCCGCAGTCGTTCTCGGTCGAGACCTCGGGAACGAAGCACAACATCGACGGTGACTGCCCGAACGGCGGCTGCTACTACTACAAAGTCACGTTGAAGAACTTCCCGGCCAACTCGTCCCACACGATCAACTACTTCTGCGGCGGGTCTCAACTCGGAACGCCTCTGCAGTTCACGGTCAACGGCAGCGGCAACGGCACCCAGGACACGACGAGCCTGGGCGCCTACGACAAGCACTGCGGAAAATCCAATACCTACGTGACCGTCGACGGCGACAAGAGCAACGTCGTGGACTTCAGTAAATGACCCTCGAGACAAGGACACCACCATGCCCGTAAGCCAGGAGCAGGCCGACTGGTTCGCCGACGCCGTCGCGCAGCTGATCGCCAACCTCGACCAGGCGATCCTCGGTAAGCACGACGTCATCAAGCTCGTCGTCACGAGCATGCTCACGGGCGGCCACGTGCTGCTCGAAGACGTGCCGGGCACGGGGAAGACCGTGCTCGCGAAATCCCTCGCGAACAGCATCGAGGGCACACAGTCGCGCATCCAGTTCACCCCGGACCTGCTGCCCTCCGACGTCACCGGCGTCACGATCTACGACCAGTCGAACGGCGCGTTCCAGTTCCACCCCGGCCCCGTGTTCGCCTCGGTCGTGCTCGCCGACGAGATCAACCGCGCGAGCCCGAAGACGCAGTCGGCGCTGCTCGAGGTGATGGAGGAGGGCGTCGTGACGGTCGACGGCACCCCGCACCCCGTCGGCACCCCCTTCATGGTGATCGCCACGCAGAACCCCGTCGAGCAGGCCGGCACCTACTCGCTGCCTGAGGCGCAGCTCGACCGCTTCCTCGTGAAGACGAGCCTCGGGTACCCCGACCGGCAGACGACCGTGAATCTGCTGCTCGACTCCCAGAACCGCACGCGCTCCGACGCGGTGAAGCCCATCATCCAGGCATCCGTCATCGCCTCGATGATCCAGCTCGCCGCCGAGGTGCACACCGACGCCGCGGTCATGCAGTACCTCAGCGAGATCGTCGAGCGCACCCGCACGGACTCGGACGCGGCACTCGGCGTCTCGATCCGCGGCGCGCTCGCGCTCGCCCGCGCGGCGAAGGTCTGGGCCCTCTCCGACCGCCGCAGCTACGTCACCCCTGACGACATCCAGGCGCTCGCCGTGCCGGTGCTCGCGCACCGCATCATCCTCGACCCCGAGGCCGAGTTCACCGGCGTGACCGCGGCGAACATCGTCGAGCGCGCCCTCGCGGCCGTCGCGCCGCCGACCACGAGGGTCGCCTGACGTGACGTCGACACTGGGGGAAGCAGCGAGCACGCTGGCCGGCAGCTTCACGAGCCGGCTGGCCGCGCTGTCGACGCGCTCGATGCGCTACATCGAGCCCGTCACGCGCGCGGCTGCGCCGGCGCTGCAGGCTGGCCGCGCGGCGGCGAACACGGTGCCCGTTGCGGGCCGCATCGTGATCGGTGGGGCGATCGGATGCCTGATCCTCGGTTTCCTGCTCCACTGGTCCGAACTGCTATTCATCGGAATAACGCTGACCGCGGCGCTCGCGATCGCCTCGGTGTACGCCATCGGCCGCACCACCTATGCGGTCACCGTCGAGCTCAACCCGCGCCGTGTGGTCGTCGGCGGCCGTGCGCTCGGGCGCATCGCGGTCACCAACTCGGGCACCCGACCCGTGCTGCCGAGCCGCATCGAGCTGCCGGTGGGTGCCGCCCACGCCGAGTTCCAGCTGCCGCGGCTCACGCCGGGGCAGGAGCACGAAGACCTCTTCGCGGTTCCCACGCACCGCCGCGCCCTCATCCTCGCGGGCCCGGCGACCTCGGTGCGCGGCGACCAGCTCGGTCTGCTGCGCCGTACCCAGACGTGGACCGATCGCATCGAGCTGTTCGTGCACCCGCTCACCACGCGCCTCAAGGCGTCGGCGCAGGGCCTCGTGCGCGACCTCGAGGGCCAGGCGACCAAGACCATCACCAACAGCGACCTGGCGTTCCACGCCCTGCGTCCCTACGAGCAGGGCGACTCGATGCGCAACGTACACTGGCGCACCTCGGCGCGCACGGGGCAGCTCATGGTGCGCCAGTACCAGGAGACCCGGCGCTCGCAGATGCTGCTCGTGCTCGGCGCCGACGCCGCGCACTACGCGAACGACGACGAGTTCGAGCTCGCGGTCTCGGTGCTGGCATCCGTCGGTCTGCACGTAATCGGCGAAGAGAACCAGATCGTCGCCGGGTGGGACGGCGGCGTCACGCACACCGTCTCGCCCGTCTCGCTGCTCGACGACTCCTGCCGCATCGAGCCGGTCAAGCGCGGGGCGAAGCCGCTGCGCGAGGTCGTGCGGGGGCTCGCGGCGCGGCACGCTCAGCCGAGCGTCGTGCTGCTCGTCGTCGGCTCGCAGGCGCCGGCTGCCGAACTGCGCTCGGTCGCGACGCTGTTCAACCACGACACCGTGTTCACGGCCGTGCGTGCCGATGTCGCCGGCGAGACCGTGATGCGGCGCTCGGGGCCGGTGACCGTGGCATCCGTCACCACCCTGCGTGAGCTGCCGCTCATGCTCTCGCGATTGGGGACCCGCCAGTGAGCCGCCGCCAGCTCATCGAGCTCGGCGTCGTCGCCGTGCTCGTCGCCCTCGCCGCCCTCGGATTCCAGCCGATGTACGGCGGCGCCGTGTTCGCGCTGCCCGCGTTCGGCGGCCTCGTCGTCGGCGCGGGGGCGATCACCCTCGGCCGCTGGCTGAAGCAGTCGCTCGTGACCTCGGTCGTGATCGCGATCTTCCTCTACTTCCTGCTCGGAAGCGCCCTCGCGATGCCGAGCGTCGCGACCTTCGGTGTGCTGCCGAACCTTGAGACACTCGACGGCCTCGCGCGCGGCGCCGTGTTCGGCTGGTCCGACGCCGTCACCCTCACCATCCCGCTGCAAGCACCTCCGTACATTCCCGTGCTGGCATACGTCGCAAGCTGGGCGGCAGCGGCGATCTCGGCCGCCATCGTGCTCTATTGGCCCGTGCGCGCGGGCACCGGCTCGACGTTGCGCCGAGTCATCGCGGTCATCGCGCCGCTCGCGCTGCTGATCGCGACGATCATCCTGGGGACGCACCTCACCTTCCTCGCCGGCGTGCGTGGCGTGCTGTTCACGGGCGTCGCGCTGGTCTGGGTCTGCTGGCGCTCGGCAGCGGATGCCGCGGCGAACGTCGCGGGCAGCGGCGACTCCGGCCGCCGCAAGCTCATCGGCGTTGCGACCATCGTGATCGGCGCGCTGCTCGCGGGCGGCCTCGCCGGCGCTGCACTGCAGCCGCCGGTGGCCAAGCGAGTGGTCGCGCGCGACGAGGTGGTGCCGCCGTTCGACCCGCTCGACTATCCGAGCCCGCTCGCCGCCTTCCGCAAGTACGTCAACGACGACATGAAGAAGACCCTCTTCACCGTCGACGGCATGGCGCCGGGGTCGTACGTGCGCATCGCCACGATGGACAGCTGGGACGGCGTCGTCTGGAGTGTCGCCCGCAATGCAGGCACCGCGTCGGGCTCCGGCGCCTTCCGGCTGCTCGGCCGCGATCTGCCGCAGCCGTCGCTGTTCACCCCGGGCGGCACATCGAAGGCCACCGTCACGATCAAGGACTACTCGGGCGTCTGGCTGCCCGACGCCAGCTACCCGACCGGCCTCTCGATCAGCGGGCCCGACGCGGCATCCCTGTCTCAGAATGTGCGCGTCAACAGCGAGACCGGCACCATCGCGCTGACCTCCGGCGTGAAATCCGGGCTCAGCTACACGCTCGACGTGACGTCGCTCAAGGTGCCGAACGACAAGCAGCTCGTCGCAGTGCCGGCCGCGCACATCGACTCGCCGCCCATGTCGAGCGTTCCCGATGTCGTCGCGAGCACGGCGAAGCAGTACGCCGGCGGAGCGACCACCGCGCTGCAGACCATGCAGAACCTGCAGAAGTCGCTCGTGAACCAGGGCTATCTGAGCCACGGCCGCGCGAGCGACCCTGTGCCGTCGCGCGCCGGCGAGGGCGCCGACCGCATCGACGACCTGCTCACGAAAGAGCCCATGGTCGGCGATCAGGAGCAGTACGTCACAGCGTTCGCGCTGATGGCGCACTCCCTGGGCTACCCCGTGCGCGTCGTGCTCGGCGCCAAGGTGCCGAAGAAGGCCGGCGAGGTGCCGATCACGGGCAACGACGTCACCGCATGGGACGAGGTCGCGTTCGACGGCGTCGGCTGGGTGCCGTTCTTCCCGACGCCCACCAAGACGGACGCCCCGAAGGAGCAGACCGTCAAGCCGAAGGTGATCCCGCAGCCGCAGGTGCGCCAGCCCCCGCGCGATCACCCGAAGGACGACCAGCTGCTGACCCCGGTGCAGACCAAGGATCAGGACAAGCGAAAGCACGACGAGGGATTCCAGATCCCCGCGTGGGCGTGGTTCACCGGCGGCGGGGTGCTGTTGCTGGCCGCGATCGTCTTCGTGCCGCTGCTGGTCGTGTGGGTGCTGCGGCGCAGACGGCGACGCAAGCGCGCGGCCGGCTCCGTCGACCGGCGCGCGGCCGGCGCGTGGGCCGAGTTGGCGAGCGGATTCCGCGAGCTCGGCCTCGACCGCCCGGGGCACGTCGCCACCCGCACTCAGCTCGTGTCCCATTACGAGACGGCGAGCGCGGAGTCGGGGGTCGCCGTGCAGCCCGGGGTGCTCGGCCCCATCGCGCGCCGCGTCGACCACGCGGTGTTCGCGGCGGGCCAGCTGGCCGACGACGCCGCCGACGCACTGTGGGCCGACATCGACGCCGTACTCGAGCACGCGCGCGACGGCATGACCTGGGTGCGGCGGAGGCTCTCTGACTACCGCTACAGCCGCATATAGTGGGCGGCATGTCTGGTCAGGACGGGTACATCAAGCCGCCCCCTGGGCTGCTGCCTCCCCCTAAGACGCCCGATGGGGTTCCCGAGCGCGAGCACGTGCCGGCTGTCCCGGGCGGCATGCCGCTGTTCACGCCGAACCCGAGCCATGCCACCGGCCCGACGATCCCGAGCTTCCGCCCGCCCATGCCGAAGGGGCCGGCCGCACCGCCTGCGCCGCCTGCTGCGGCGCCGGCGACCGCACCCGCCCAGGTGCAGCGCCCAGCGTCGGTCCCCGCGCCGACCTGGTCGCTCGTCCTCGCCGACGGATCGAATCTGACGCTCAGCGGTGCGACCTTCGTGGGCCGCAACCCCACCGCGACGGACGCCGCGCCCGGCGCCCAGCTGCTGCCGCTCTCCGACCCGGCGAAGTCACTGTCGAAGACCCACGCGCTGCTCGTGCCCCAGCTCGACCACCTCATGGTCACCGACCTGCACTCAACGAACGGCATCGCGGTGATCACGCCGGAGGGCGCCGTGACAGTGCTCGAGCCCGGGCGCACCTCGCCGATCGCCCCCGGCTCGCAGCTGCAGCTCGGCAGCTTTGTCGTGACGGTACGCTCGCACACGCAGTAGCCGCCGGTCGCCGCGTCACGTGCGCGGCACGTGCTCGTCATGCGCGCGGCAACAGGATGCCAATCGACAACGGCGCACAAGAAAACGGGCCCGGCGAACCGGGCCCGTTTCCTCGTGAAGCGCACGCGGTGGCGATCAGCCGCCGATGCCCTGGGCGAGCTGCTGGTCGACGTTCTGCAGCGCGTCGGCAGCCTTGGTCAGGAACTGCGACATTCCGTCGAGGCCGCTGACCGCCTGCGTGGTGCCCTTGGTGAACTGCTCGTACGAGCTGTGGAAGGCACCCGACGCGGTGTCGGTGACGAAGCCGCCGCTGACGAGGTTGTTGACGAGAGCCTGCAGCTCGTGCAGCTTCGCGGTGATGTCGTCCTTGCCGGCGGTCAGGCGCTGAGCAGCGCTCGTCATGTCGCCGTACGTGACGTTCAAGTTGGCCATGAGTTACTCCCCTTTTGTGGTTGTCGGCAAGCCCGCGCCCACCGAACCGTGTTGTTCGTTGGCGATGGCCCCCTGGCCGACCGGCTTGTTGTTGATACCAAGCTAGCCAGTAGGGCAAGCGGTGGGAACGGGGAGCACTCCCCATGCCCGAGCCGCTCACGAATACGATTCGCCCGAGCCGAGCGGTCGGCCCGCCTTCCAGTAGTTCGACGACATCCACAGCCCTGCCGCGAAGACGCCCGCGCCGACGACGAGCATGAGGCCGCTGAAGCCGAGCGCCGAGGCCACGTCGCCGGGAATGCGCGGATCGGCGAGCGCCGGGGTGACGAGGCCGAGGCCGAAGGCCGCACCGCCGACGCCGGCGACCCACAGGTCGAGGCGCCAGCGGTAGGTGATGAACCGCCACAGCGCCGCCCGGGGCGCGCCGCGCCCGATGCGATCGCCCGCGCGCCCCGTCACCTTGAGGTAATGCGCCTTCTTATAGAGAGACGCGAGCGCCGCCGCCTCGATCGCCCACCCGAACCAGCCGATGATCAGCCAGTTCCAGGCGAAGTCGAGCGCATAGCCGAACGGCGGGATCACCCGGCCGAGCAGGCTCTCGAGAGCCGGTACGAGCACGAGCACGAGGCAGACAAGCAACCCGAGAGCGGCCCAGATCGCGTGCCAGCGCAGACTGAGCGGGCGAAATCGAGAGATGACGGATGCCGTCGGCAGCGCCGTTGCGGGCGGATTTGGGTTGACCATCATCACGCCGCGACGCAGCTGCTCGCCCGGAATGAGCAGGCAGGCGGCGGCGAGCACGAGAACCAGCACCACCATGGCGTTCGGAGCGAACAGGGTCACGACGAGCGCAACCAGCGTCGCCACGACGCCCAGAACGGAGAGCACCAGGCCCCACGTGCGGCCGGCCCGTCGAGGTGCGGCCGCGGGCTGCCGCGGCCCCGTCACGGCTCCTCAGTCCATCGGATGGAATCCATGACCGCATCGAAGAACTCGGTCATCAGCCGGTCGTCCGGCGACATCGGAATCGAGACCATGAAGACGATCGGCTGGCCGCCGTCACGAGCGATCCAATACTCGAGGTCGAGGGCGGGGAACTCCTGCTCGCCGGCCTGCTCGGTCACGACGGTCGAGTACCGGCCCATCGCCCCGAGAGCGTGCTCGAAGACCTCGGCCTGGGGCAGCGCGCGCCGCAGCCGGCCGACGACGCCGTCGTCGCCCTCGGGCGCCGCGGGCGGCCACCCAGGGGCGAAGCCGATGAGAGACGCTCCGAAGGGCACACCGGGCAGCATCTCGAGTGCCATCGCGAACGCCACGGCATCCATCTTCAGCGCGCCGAGCGCCGCCTCGAGGGTGCGCTCGCGCGCGTCGCGGCGCAGGCTCGCCAGGCGGTCCGCCTTGGGCAGCTGCCGTTTCACGAGCGCAGAGACGCGGGCCCGCACCTCGTCCTCGGTGGTCATCGGGATGATCTCCCACGTGCCGGGCAGCATCACCGTGAAGCCGGCGAGGGTGCGCGGGACTGCCTGCGCGAGGCTCACGCGGGGACCCCCACGAGCTTCACCCGCAGCGTCTCGACGATCGGCTGGGTCTGCTTCCTGATGTCCTGGAACGAGGCGATGCTCTCGGCGGAGAAGAAGATCTGCACGGCCTGCGCCGCCCCGGTCGGGAAGACCGTATAGACGGCGCGCTCCTCGATTCCGGTGGTGCCGGGCTGGTCCTCATCGGGATGCGACAGCAGCTCGCGTACGCCGACGAACGGCCCGACCCCCTCGATCTCGCCACGCCACGGCTCGACCTCGAGGTAGCTGCTGCCGTTGATGATCTGGCCGCGGCTCGCCTCGGCCGCAGCGACGACCGCCTCCGGCGAGTCCTCGGAGGTGAGGTCTGACAGCGCGAAGCCCGCGACGGCGCCCGCGTAGCCGCTCTCGGGCTCGGGCACCCAGACGACCCCCGTCAGGTCGAGCACCGGCATCTCCGCGAGGTTCTGGTGCACGCGCGCGAGCTGGAACCTCAGCGCGCGGGCCGCGACGTCATCGGGCGCCGCATCAGGAAGCAGCCGTTCGACGAGGTCGCGGGCCCAGAGCTCGCCCTCGCCGTACTCGGACGGCATCGCGAACCAGTCGCGTTCGAAGCCGAAGTCGAAACTCTCGACGTCACGTCTGGTCGAGCCCATCTGCACCCCCGTGGTCACCCGCTAATGGCTGAGCGTAGCGGCTTCATAGTGCAGCTTGGCGCCGACCTTGGCGCCCGCGTGGCCCAGGTCGCTGAACGCGCCGCCCGTCGCCTGGACGGTGCTGCCGATGCCGAGAAGCTTGCCGTAGCCCTTGCCGAGCCCCGGAAGGCCGTGGCCCCACTCGTCATCGCCCTTCTCGTACTGCCGCACCACGTCGACCGTGTCCTTGCCGACCTGCAGCCCGACCACCCCGAGGGTCTGCGCGCTGAGCTTGAGTCCGACGCCGGTCGAGTTCGTGAACGCGACGCGCATCATCTTGTTGAAGTCGTCGCTCACGAGGCCCTTGGGGGTGAAGTTGTTCTTCATGCTGTCGATGAACACCTGCTTCATGGTCTTGCCGCCGAAGCTCGGGTCGAACGACTTCTTGAAGGCGTTGGCGGTCATCTGGCCGAAGCCCGGAACCGACTCGCGAGTCTTGATGAGGTACTTGATCGCGTCCTGGCGGCTGCCGAAGTTGACGGCGCCCTCCGCGTGGCGGCCGGCGATGCCCGAGATGCGGTTGACCTCGGTCGAGATGCGCTTGACGTCGGAGGTCTCACTGAGCAGCCTCTCGGTGACCTTCGCCGTCGAGGCGATCTTGACGCCCTTGGCGAGCTCGCTGATCAGCTTGCCGCCGACGAGCGTGAGCACGACGTTCGCCGAAGCGAGCAGGATGTCCCAGAAGCTGCCCCCGTTCACGATCGTCGTCACGAGGTCGATGATCGCGCCGACCGCGGCCAGCACCATGAGCACCTCGCCGAGGATCGGCACCCAGGAGAAGAAGATCGCGAGGATGCCTGCAATGTCGCAGATCTTGCGGAACACCTCGAACGCCGCCTTGAAGAAGTCCCCGAGGATGTGGCCCCAGCCGCCGGGGTCCTTGAGCCCGTGGTTCTTCGGACCGGTGACGACGGCCGTGATCTTGTCTTTGGCGGCGTTGCCCGCGTCGTTCTTCTTGCTCCACGCGGCGTGCCACGCGGCCTGCGCGACCTGCAGCGCGGCGCTGGCGTCCGACGCGGCGGTCGCCGCCTTGGTCGCCGCCGTCTGAGCGTCGTCCTTCGTGTCGTCGGTGGCGTCCTGCAGGTTCTGCTGCGCCGTCGTGGCGGCGCGGCTCGCGGCATCCGCCGCGCTCTGCTTCTGCTCGATGTCGGTGATCGCCGCAGTCGCGTCGGCCTGCGCCTCGCGCAGCAGGCCGGAGTAACCGGTGAGCGCCTGAGCGGTGTCGTTGTAGCGGTCGAAGGCTTTCGCGATGTCGTCCGAGACGTCGCCGGCCTTGCCAGAGACGGCCGAGACGGCCTTGCTCGTCATGCCGTCCATGTCGCGCACGGCGTTGAGGAAGCGGACGGAACGGTCGATCGCCGCGGCGATCTGCGCGTAGTGCGCCGCCTTCGTCTCGATCAGGTCAGGGTCGCCCGTGAGGGGCTGGTACTCCGCGTCGGCCATGTCACTTCCCCTTCGAGGACTGTTCGAGCGCCTTGGCGAGGCCCTGGTCGACCTTCGTGAAGCCGTCGGTGATCGCGGCCAGCTGGTCGTGCAGCGCCTGGACATCGGCGGCCATCTGCTTGCGCTTCTTGTTCCACTTCCCGGCGAAGTCGTGCACCTCGCCGGCGAGCCCGTCGTGCCCGGTGGCATCTGCGACGACACCGCTGAAGTCCTCAGCGTCGTTGAACTCGTTGATCACGTTCTGCAGGTCATCGCGCAGCTGTATCAGCCGCGCCACGTCGAGCTTCAGATCACTCACTGCCCACCCCTTGTCGTCGTTGTGCCGCACGCCCGGCGCTGGCTCAAAGCTAGCTGCGGGCAGTTGCGCAAGGGAACGGGGAGCACTCCCCATCCCGCGTGCGCGGCCCGACGAATCCGCTCACTCCGGCAGCGGCAGCTGCACCCGCGCGTGCTGCCCGCGCGAGATGTAAACGCCGCGCCCCGGCGGGAACTCACCGCGCGCCATCCGCGGCAGCGCCGTCTTGAGCAGGATGTCGCCCTCGACGGCCTCGGGCTGCAGCAGGATGCCGCGGCGGCCGTTCTTGACCTCGCCGAACAGCGGCCACGACGACCCCCACGCACTCGTCTCGCCCTCGGCGACCAGCAGGTGGTCGCTGCGCCGCACGGCTTTCGTGAGCTCGATGATCGGGCCGTCGGCGGCCGTCTGCAGGAAATCGCCGATGGTCTCGATGAACACCGCGATGCGCCCCTCGGTGTCGGGATCGGCCACGGCCGCGGTGAGGTCGCGCGCGAGCGCGGCGACGGCGTCGGGCGTCGTGGTGGCCTCGGTCCACAGCTCGAGCCGCGCGAGCGGCGAGCGGGCGTTGCCGAAGTAGTACAGCCGCGTATCGCCGCCCGCACGCAGCATCGCGGTCGCGATCGTCTGAAGTGCGGTCGTGCGGCCGCTCGCCGGCGGCCCGGCGAGCAGGACCGTCCCGCTCGGCTCGAAGGGGAACGGCCCGAGGTCGATGTCGCTGATGCCGAGGACGGGCTCACCGCCCACGGATGCCGGCAGGGTGCTCTGCGCGTACTCCTTCGGCAGCGAGCCGATCGCGGGCGCCGCCGCCACCCCGGCGCGGGTCATCGCCTCGGCGAGCTTGCTGAGCGCCTCGCCCTGCTCGGACACCGACGTCGTTCCACCGAGGATCGCGATCTGCGTCTCGAGCCCGTCGACGATCGCGCGCCCAGGGGGCGACGCCGGCGTCAAGATGTCGCCAGGGACGCCGAGAGTGCCGTAGCCGTCGTCGGCGAGGCGCAGCACGACACGGCGCTGGATCGACGCGGCGATCGAGGTCGGCACGGCGCCCGCGCGGTCGGCGGTGAGCGCCACGTGGATGCCCAGCCGACGCCCGTCGGCGAGCACATCGCGGAACACGTCGTACCACTGGGCGCGGCCGGCTGCGACCTCGAAGTCGTCCTTGAAGTTCGTGAAGTTGTCGATCAACAGCAGAATGCGCGGCTCGGCGGGGCGCCCCGCCAGCTGGCGGTACTCGCTGATGCCCGAGGCGTTCACCTCGGCCCATGCTGCGGCGCGGCGCTCGAGCTCGCCCTGCAGGGTGCGGAACAGCCGGATGATGCGCTCGGTGTCCTCCCCCGCGATGATCGCGCCGACGTGCGGCAGTCGCTCGAGGATGCGCAGGCTGCCTGCGCCGTAGTCGAGCCCGTACACGTGCACCGGGCCACCTCGCGGGGTGATCGCCGCCGCGCTCGCGAGCGTGCGCAGCACCGTCGTCTTGCCTGAACCGCTCGTTCCGAAGATCGCGAGGTGGCCGTCGACGTCGGGGCGGAAGTACTGCGTCGACTGCTCCTGCCGCTCTGGCACGTCGGCCACGCCGAGCAGCAGCTCGGAGTCGGTGCGCTGCCGCAGCCGCGAGAGGTCGTAGACCGGGGCCAGCTCGTCAAGCCAGGGCCGGCGCGGGTCGGGGATGTTGGCGAGCGCGTGCGCCCCGCGCATGGTTGCGACGAGCCGCTGCTGGTCGTTGGGCCCGAGGTCGCGCTGATGGTCGAGAGCGGATGCCGGAGCCGCCGCGTCCTCCCACCGGATCTCGCCGCCGAACCGCAGCTCCGCCACCTGGATGTCGGCCCGCTCGGGTTCGCGCGTCGTCCAGCCGCCGGCGTACCCCGACTGGAATGCCGCGAGGCGCCCCGGCCCGGTCTTGGCGTAGCCGCGACCAGGGATCGAGGGGTCGATGTGGGCGGAATCCTTCACACCGATCACGTCCTGCGAGTCGGACTCGTCGGCCATGCGCAGCGCCACGCGCATGTTGGTGTTGGCGCGCAGGTTGTCCTTGATCACACCGGCCGGCCGCTGCGTCGCCATGATCAGGTGGATGCCGAGCGAGCGGCCGCGCTGGGCGATGTCGACCACGCCGTCGACGAACTCGGGCACCTCGCCGGCGAGCGCGGCGAACTCGTCGATCACCAGCACGAGCGCGGGCGGGCTGTCCGGGTCGCCGCGCTTCTCGAGCTCGAGCAGGTCCTTGGCCTTCTTGCGGTTGAACAGGTGCTCACGGTGGTGCAGCTCGGCGCGCAGGCTGGTGAGTGCGCGGCGTACGAGGTGCGGCGACAGGTCAGTGACCAGGCCGACGCAGTGCGGCAGCTGCACACAGTCGGCGAACGCCGAACCGCCCTTGTAGTCGACGAACAGGAACGTGACCCGGTCGGGCGAGTACTCGGCGGCCATGCCCAGCACCCACGCCTGCAGGAACTCGGACTTGCCCGCGCCCGTCGTGCCGCCGACGAGGGCGTGCGGTCCCTGCGTGCGCAGGTCGAGGTGCATCGGGTCGTGGCCGCTCGAGCCGACGATGGCGCGCAGCTTGCCCGCGCGCCGTTGGGTGAGCGCGCCGCCCGAGCGGTCGTGGATCGAGTCGTTCTGCTTCCACCGGTCGACGACCGCCGCCGCCGACTCGGCGAGGTCGTGGCCGAGCAGCGTGACGAGCGAGATGCTGCGCGGCAGGTCGCTCGCGTCCGCCACGGGGGCGCCCGCGTCGACGACGGGCGCCATGAGGTGGGCGTATGCCTGCGCCCGTTGCGCGTCGATCGGCTCGGTTACGACGTCGGTGATGTGCTCGCCGAGGCGCACGAAACCGACCTCTGCCCGGCCCTCGGCGTCGACCGAGAGGTAGCTGCGGCACACCGCGGGCAGCGAGGCCACGTCGGGCGCGACCCAGATGGGGAAGACGCCGGCGTCGGCGGCCGACTCGGCGAGCTGGATCAGGCGCCCCCGGTCGACGGGCGCGTCGTCCGACACGACGACCACGACCGCCGGGATCGGCGACTGCGTGCCCGCGGCCGCGTCGCTCTCGGCGACATTCGCGCCGCGCTCGTTGGCCGCCCTGTTCTGGCCGACGGCGCCGCGCCGCTCGGGGCCGCGCCGTGCCGCAAGTCGCTCGGTGATGAGGCCCTCGAGGTTCGAGAGCAGCGTGCTCGCGCTCGACTCGCTGTCGGCGAGCTGGTTGCCCTCGAGCGGGCTGTGCGGGCTCGACGAGTGCGGCATCCACTTCAGCCATTCGACCTCGCGCGACCAGCGCGAGCTGACGATCGCGGCCACGGTGAGCTCGGCAGGCGAGTGCAGGCCGGTCAGCTGCACGAGAAGCGAATTGAGGGCGCCGGCGGTGCGCGCCGGATCGCCCGCGACGCCGATCGCGCCGGCGTCGTAGAGGTTCTCGGCGATCGGCACGTTCGGCACCGTGCGGTTCGCCTCGATGACGGCGTCGAGCCGCTCCTGGAACTCGACCAGCAGATTCGGCCGCGAGGTCACGTTGATGGTGTTGCGCGAGGTCACCGCGCCGACGCCGAGGCGCACGTTGAGGAACGACCAGTGCTCTGGCCGCCTGGTCCACAGCATCGGCGTGCGCCGCGTCGCCGCGTCGTACACCTCTTCCGTCGATGGCGTCTCGAGTGCCCGCTGCGCCGCCTCGCGCTCGCGCTCGCGGCTGAGCGATGCGGTCAGGCCCTCGAGCCCCTCGTCGAACCGCTCTATCGACTTCCTGAGCTTGGACTTGCGCTGACTGCGGCCCATGAACCAGTTGCCGACGACCATGAGCGGCGACATCGCCGCGAACGCCACGGAAGCGGGCTGCCGCGTGATCATGTACATCACGCCGGCCATCAGAATCGGGGTCGCAAGCGCGATCATCGGCATCGGCTGCGGCTCGGTCTCCTGCGGAACCTCGGGGATCTCGAACTCGGCGCCGACATAGCGCGCTTCGACCTTGGGCGAGCGGTTGAAGAGAACGGGCCCCGCTTTCACTGCCGAGGCGGAGACAGCGGATGCCTGCTGCTGCTGCGCCAGCGGGGTGAGCTCAACCTGCGTGTCGCCGATGAGCACCCTGACGGGCTGGCGCACCGGCAGTCGGTCGACGATGCCGCCGTCGACCACGAGCCCGTTGGCCGAGCCGAGGTCGACGAGCTCGAGGCCCCCGGACGCCTGGATGCGCGCATGCCGGCCCGAGACGAACGGGTCGTCGAGCACGATGTCGCAGCCGGCGTCGCGCCCGATGATCGTCGAGGACCCGGTCGCGATCGCGAACTCCTTACCCGCCGCCGGCCCCGTCAGCACCCGCAGGCGTGCCGCGGGCTGCGCTGCGGTGAGCTGCCCCGCGCCGAAGCTCGTCGCATCGGCGAGCAGCACCGTCGCACCGTCGCCGATCTGCGCCTCGCCGATCGGGATGTCGGCGGAAAGCACCTCGGGCTGCTGCTGCCCCGGCATCGCGACGGCGAGGGTGAGCACGCGGCCCTCGCCACCGACGGCCCACTCCTGCCCGCGCGGGTCGAGGCGTCGGATGGCACCCGCCACGTCGGCGACCGTCGCCACGGCATCGGTGGTGACGACGATGTCATCTGACTGACCTGACTGGCGTGCAAGCGTCAGCTTGAGGCGCAACTGAAGCCCCTTCCCCCACAGAACCCGTGCAGATGAGGTTAGCGGTGCCGGGCGACACCGGACGATGGGGAGCGCTCCCCGCGCGTCACGCGAGCGTCAGAAGAGCAGGAACTGCTTGGACGTCTTGCTCTGGATGCCGGCCACAGAGACCTTCAGGTGGTACGACGCTCCACCCGCCGGCGCCGCGGGGCGCTTGCCGCTGCAGGTGGTCTTCGACGAGCGGGTGCGATCCCACGCGATCGGCGCGGTCTGCAGCGTCTTGCCCGGCTCGAGCTTGATGTCGGTGTGCACCGGGTTGCTCTGGCAGTCGGTCGAGGTCCAGTACGCGTCGGAGCCGCTCGTGATCGTGAACACCATGGTCGCCGTGCCCGCGTCGATCGTGCACATGGTCGAGCCCGTGTTGGTGAGCGAGAGCGAGAGCAGCGGCCTCGCCCCGGAGGCGTAGCGCGAGGCATCCGTGATCGCCTCGACGTCGACATTCGCCGGCGCGCACGGCTGCCCGGCGACAGGCGCCTTGGGCGAGGCGCTCGTGACCGGCTTGGCGCTCGTGCTCGGCCCCGGCAGCGCGGCCTGCGAGCCGGTCGCCGCGGGCGTCTGGGCGGCTGTCGGGGTCTTCGTCGCCCCGGCTGCGGGCGTGCTCGCACTGCCCCAGCCGGGCCGGAACACGAGGTACAGCACGCCGCCGACGATGGCGAGGAAGATGACCAGCACCATGAGGCGTCGACGCCGATAGACGGCGGCGGATCTGCGGCCGACGGGGTGCTGGTGCGTCGACATGTGCGTAGGGTATCGCGGGCGTGCTACTGTCCCTGGCATGCACACGCGTCTCAGCCAGAACTGGTGGCTCGCCTCTTAGGCGAGCCGACGCGTGACCACACGACGACCGCCTCTCGGGGCGGTCGTTTCGCATTGCGGGGCGGGGCTTCGGCAGGCGGCAAACCACGAGGATCGCCATGACCGCACCAACCGCCCCGGGCCGGCCCGCCCGCACCCTGCTCGACCGCATCGCCGCATCCGACGGCACACTTCCCTTCGCCCTGCTGCGCCGGCAGAGCGCAGACGGCCGTGGTCTCGACGTCGAGGTGCTCACCGGCGAGGTCGTCGACGTCGACTGCCTCGCCGACATCCCCCTCGACGGCCGCCCCGTGCTCTCGGCGGTGCCGTTCCGCCAGGTGCGCGAGCGCGGCTTCGAGGCGCACGACGACGACGCGCCGTTGCGCTGCCTGGTCGTGAGCGAGAGCGAGCGGATGCCTCTCGCCGACGTCCTTGCCGCGCTGCCCGCCACGCCCGCGCACGTGGTGCCCGAGGGGTTCGACGTGCCCGACGAGGAGTACGCCGCGATCGTTCGCCGCGTCATCGACGACGAGATCGGGCGCGGCGAGGGAGCGAACTTCGTCGTCAAACGCGAATTCCTGGGGCATACGGATGCCTCGGCCGTTCCCGCCCTGCTGTCGTGGTTCCGCGCCCTGCTCACCGATGAGTCCGGCGCCTACTGGACCTTCGCCGTGCACCTCCCCGCTCCGGGGCTCCACGCCCCGAGCATGGTCGGCGCCACCCCCGAGCGCCACCTCTCGGTGCGCGACGGCGTCGCGCTGATGAATCCGATCAGCGGCACCTACCGGCACCCGGCTGACGGCCCGACGCGTGCCGGCATCCTCGAGTTCCTCGCCGACGTGAAAGAGAGCGAGGAGCTCTTCATGGTCGTCGACGAGGAGATGAAGATGATGAGCGCCGTCTGCCCTGAGGGCGGCCGGATCCTCGGCCCGTACCTCAAGCAGATGTCCCGCCTCACCCACACCGAGTACCTGCTCGAGGGGCGCACCTCGCTCGACGTGCGCGAGGCGCTGCGGCTCACGATGTTCGCCCCGACGGTGACCGGCTCGCCCATGCAGAACGCGTGCACGGTGATCGCACGGCAGGAGCCGAAGCCGCGTGGCTACTACTCGGGCGTTCTGGCGCTCTTCGAGCCGGATGCTTCGGGCTATGCCCTCGACGCCCCCATCCTGATCCGCACCGCGTATCTCGGCGAGGACGGCCGCGTGTCGGTGCCGGCCGGCGCGACCCTCGTGCGTCATTCGACACCGGAGGGCGAAGTGGCCGAGACGCATGCGAAGGCCTCCGGAGTGCTGGCTGCGCTGGGGCTGCTGCCGCGGTCTGGTCTCCATTCGGCTTCGCCGAGTCGAACCGGGGCATTCGGCTCCGCCGAGTCGACCGGCGGCGGCCCCATCGAACTCAATGCGCAACCCGGCGTCGCCGAGGCGCTCGCCGCGCGCAATGAGCGGCTGGCGTCGTTCTGGGTGCGACCGCAGGGGCCGGATGCCGGCACCTCGGCGCTCAGCGGGAGAACGGCCCTCGTCATCGACAACGAGGACCAGTTCACGACGATGCTCGCGCACCAGCTGCGCCACCTCGGCCTTCAAGTGCGGCTCGCTCACTGGGCCGAGGTCGAGACGGTGGACGAGGACGACCTCGTGGTCTTCGGCCCCGGCCCCGGCGACCCGCGGGATCTCTCCGAGCGCCGCATCGCCCGCCTGCGCGCACTGCTGCTCGAGCGCCTGCGCGCCGGGAGCCCGCTTCTCGCGGTCTGCCTCAGCCACCAGGTGCTCGCGGGCCTGGCCGGGTTCGAGCTCGCGGCGCTGCCCGCTCCCCGGCAGGGGGTGCGCCTCGAGGTCGACGTGTTCGGGACCCCCGCCGCGATCGGCTTCTACAACACCTTCGGCGCGCGGGACCCACGATCCTTGACGAGCCCGCGACGCGCGCACGACCCACGACCCCTGAGGAGCCTGCGGAGCGCGCTGGACCCACGACCCCTGAGGAGCCCGCAGAGCGCGCGTCTCGAAGGGTCGCGGGTCGCTCACGCAGAAGTCGAGCTCGAGGCATCCGTCGACCTCGATGGAATCGTGACGGCCCTGCGCGGGCCGGGCGTCGCCTCGATTCAGGGCCACCTCGAATCCGTGCTCTCCGGCGACGGCTACGCGACCCTGCGTCGCCTCGCCGAGCACGCGCTCGCGGCCGCGCCCACGACCGCAAGCGCCGCCGCAAGCTGAGGCGCGCCTGCGTTCTCGTGCGCAGGCTGACGCCCTCCCTTGAAGCACTCTCCGTCGGCAAGAGATTCGGGGGCAGCTAGATTGCGTGACAAGCCGAGGTCGCGGGCGAAGGCGTGACAGGCGATTGCCGCGAGACGCGAAGGCGCGTCCTGCGAAGGTGTGACTGGCGAAGGTGTGACTGGCGAAGGAATGGAGCAGCGTGGTCGCATACGTGATCATCCCCGGCATCGGCGGATCGGACAACGAGCACTGGCAGAGCCACTGGCAGCGGCAGTGGGGTGCCGCCGCCGTGCGCATCGAGCCCGCGTCGTGGGACCGCCCCGAGTTGAGCGACTGGGTTGAGGCCGTGCAGCGCGCGGTCGACGAGGCTGCGACGCGCGACGAGCAGGTGGTGCTCGTCGCGCACAGCCTCGGCTGCTGGGCGGCCGCGGCGTGGCTCAATGGCGCCGACGAACACCTCGTGCGGGCCGCACTGTTGGTCGCTCCGCCCGACCGGGGCGGCTCTGTATTCCCGGTCGCGGAGGCCGCAACGTTCCTCACGGTCGAGGCACGCGCTCTGCCCTGCCCGAGCCTCGTCATCGCGAGCGCGAACGACCCGTACGGCAGTGTGGAATCCGCCGAGCACGCGGCCGCGGCCTGGGGCAGCCGACTCGAGGTCGTCGGCGAGCTCGGGCACCTCAACTCGGCCAGCGGCCTCGGCGAGTGGCCGCGAGGGTGGGAACTGCTCGAGTCGCTTCTCAGCAGCTGAGCCGCGCCAGCACCCGAATCTCTTGCCGACGGAGAGTGCCGCGAGCCTGACATCGCAGCGGCTGCGCCGGCACGGCCGCCCGAGCCGCCGCGCCAGGCGTGGCTAGAGGTGCTTGATCATCCTCGTGTTGCCGAGGGTGTTCTGCTTGACGCGGGCGAGGTCGAGGAACTCGGCGACGCCGTCGTCGGTCGAGCGCAGCAGCTCGGCGAACACCGTGGGGTCGACCGTCTCCGACCCCATGTCGGTGAAGCCGTGGCGGCCGAAGAACTCGGTCTCGAAGGTGAGGCAGAACAGGCGCGAGAGGCCGAGCTCGCGGGCATCCGCTTCGAGTCGATCCAGGATCGCGTGCCCGACGCCGCGGCCGCGCCAGTCGGCTGCCGCGGCGAGCGTGCGCACCTCGCCGAGGTCCTCCCACATGACGTGCAGCGCGCCGACGCCGACCAGCGTGCCGTTCTCGTCCTCGGCGACGCGGAATTCCTGCACGGCCTCGAACAGCGTCACGAGCTCTTTGCCCAGCAGGATGCGCTGCTCGACGAGGGGAGAGATGAGGTCGCGGATGCCTCGCACATCGCTCGTGCGCGCGGGGCGCACGGTGATTCCGGTCATCTCTCCACCGTAGCGGCGCGGCGTGCCCCGTTGCGCCACCGGCTTCCGCGGTGCGCTGCTCGGATCCGAGGCGCGCAATGCGGAAGCCGGTGGCTCATGCGAACGTGGTCAGTGCGCCTCTTCGGTCTCGCGCGACCCGGTGAGGTAGAGCGCGCCCCAGCCGGTGATGATGCCGACGACCACCGCGATGACGGTGAAGGTGACCCGCTCGCCGTGGAAGAACGACTCGACGAGGCCGTGGTTCCAGACGCCGGCGGGCAGCACCTTGGTCACGAGGGCCGCGATCAGCGTGCCGACGATGGCGGTGCCGACGCTGGTGCCGAGCTCCTGGCCGGTGTCGCTGAGCGCCGTGCCGATCGAGGTGCGGTTCTCGGGCATCGCCGCCACGAGCGCGACGCCGCAGACTGTCATGATGCTGCGCAGGCCGAGGGTGAGCGTGACCATGAAGATCGCGACGACGAGGTAGCCGTGCGAGACGCCCCAGGCGAGGCCTGCCATCGAGCCGGCGAGCAGGGCGGCAGAGATGAGGGTGGTGACCCGGTGCCCGAAGCGCTTCACGAGCCACTCGGTGAGGGGCGCGGCTGCGACCATCGTGGCGATCATCGGCAGGTTGGCGAGGCCGGCGCGCACGGGGCTCCAGCCGTAGGCGTACTGGAACTGCAGGATGAGGGCGAACATGACGGCGGCCATGGCGACGGCCGCGCCGATCTCGGCGATGAACGCGCCGCGGATCGTCCCGTTGACGAACAGCCGCAGATCGAGCATCGGCGCCGGGGTGCGCAGTTCGTGCCAGACGAACGCGGCGATCGCGATGAGCGCGCCGATCGCCGACGCGATCGTGGCGGGCGACAGCCAGCCGTATTCCACGCCGCTGGTGCCGACGAAGCAGGCGAGCCCGATCGTGATGACGCTGAGGATCGCCCCGGGCAGATCGAGCTTGTCCGAGGTCAGGTCCTCACGGCGGTCGGGGGCGACGCCGACGCGCACGCCGATCACCGCGAGCAGGGCGATCGGGGCGTTCACGACGAGCAGCCACTGCCAGCTGACGTGCGCCAGAGCCGTGCCGCCGAGCAGCGGCCCGAGCACGAATCCGCCCATGCCGACGACGATCATGAGCGTCATGGCGCGCATCCGCTCTGCCTCGCCCTCGAACAGACGGAACACGAGCGAGTTGGTGATCGGGGCCATCGCCGCGGCCGCGATGCCGAGTGCCGCGCGCAGGCCGATCAGCTCACCCGTCGAGTGCACCCAGATCACCAGCAGGCTGAGCAGCCCGAACGCCGCGAGCCCCACGACCAGCACCCGCCGGCGCCCGAACCGGTCGGCGATCGATCCTGCGGTCAGCAGCAGCCCGCCGAAGGTGAGCGAGTAGGCGCCGGTGACCCACTGCAGTGCGGTGGTCGAACCGCCCAGGTCGCGCCCGATGGTCGGCAGCGCGATGCTCAGCAGCGTGTTGTCGACCATCTCGACGAAGAACGCCAGGCAGAGCGCCGCGAGCGGTATCCAGGCCGCGCGCAGCGAGGCGTACGTCCGGGTCGGGGTGATGGTCGTGGTGGTGGTCATGGCAACAATTCGAACAGCCCCCACTTTCACGCGGCTGTCGTGCCGCTTTCACGCGCTCACATGCCGAGCACCCCCGGGAACGTCCCAAGACGCACGGTGGGGAGGACGAATTCGCGAAATCGTCCTCCCTACCGTGCGTTCTGAGCGGAAACGCGGAAAGGCCCCTCCCGCCGCAGCGGAAGGGGCCCTTCGGTCGGAACCAGCGAGCTAGTCCGAGGTGATCGCGAGGTCCGGGGTCACGCCGCCTGCGACGTGCGAGCCGCCGCCTGCGATGCTGCCGACCTTCTCACCGCGCGGGGCGATGCCGAAGGTGAACTCGTTGTTCGCGTAGTCGACCGACACGTGGTCGCCCGCGTTGAGCTCGCCCGCGAGGATCTTCTCGGAGAGGCGGTCCTCGACCTCACGCTGCACGGCGCGGCGCAGCGGCCGGGCGCCGAGCGACGGGTCGAAGCCGATCTCGATGAGGCGGTCCTTCGCGGCATCCGTGATCTCGACGGTCAGGTCGCGATCGAGCATGCGCGTGCCGAGGCGCTTGATGAACAGATCGACGATCTGGCGCAGCTCGGGCTTGCTGAGCTGGGGGAACACGATGATGTCATCGACGCGGTTCAGGAACTCGGGCTTGAAGTTCTTCTTCAGCTCCTCCATCACCTTGCCGCGCATGCGGTCGTAGCCGCTCGCCTGGCCGGCGTCGCCCTCGGCCTGGAAGCCGACGGGGCCGCCCGAGATCGCTGCGGTGCCGAGGTTGGTCGTCATGATGATGACCGTGTTCTTGAAGTCGACCACGCGGCCCTGGCCGTCGGTCAGACGGCCCTCTTCAAGGATCTGCAGCAGCGAGTTGAAGATGTCGGGGTGCGCCTTCTCGATCTCGTCGAAGAGCACGACCGAGAACGGCTTGCGCCGCACCTTCTCGGTGAGCTGGCCGCCCTCTTCGAAGCCGACGAACCCAGGAGGGGCGCCGAACAGCCGCGAGACGGTGTGCTTCTCGCCGTACTCGGACATGTCGAGCGAGATCATGGCCGACTCGTCGTCGAACAGGAACTCGGCGAGCGCCTTGGCGAGCTCGGTCTTACCGACACCCGTGGGGCCGGCGAAGATGAACGAGCCCGACGGGCGGTGCGGGTCCTTGAGGCCGGCGCGCGTGCGGCGGATCGTCTTGGCGAGCGCCGAGATGGCCTCTTCCTGACCGATGACGCGCTCGTGCAGCGCCTTCTCCATGAAGACGAGGCGAGAGGATTCCTCCTCCGTCAGCTTGAACACGGGGATGCCGGTCGCCTGCGCCAGAACCTCGGCGATCAGGCCCTCGTCGACCTCGGCCGTGGTCTTGACGTCGCCCGACTTCCACTGCTTCTCGAGGCGCAGCCGCTCGCCGAGGAGGTTCTTCTCCTCGTCGCGCAGCGCGGCGGCCTTCTCGAAGTCCTGGTCCTCGATGGCGGCTTCCTTCTTCTCGCGCACGGCGGCGATCTTCTCGTCGAACTCGCGCAGCTCGGGCGGAGCCGACAGGATCGACAGGCGCAGGCGGGCGCCGGCCTCGTCGATCAGGTCGATCGCCTTGTCGGGAAGGAAGCGGTCGCTGATGTAGCGGTCGCTCAGGTTCGCCGCCGCGACGATCGCACCGTCGGTGATGGACACCTTGTGGTGCGCCTCGTAGCGGTCGCGCAGCCCCTTCAGAATGTTGATCGCGTGGGGCAGCGACGGCTCGGCGACCTGGATCGGCTGGAAGCGGCGCTCGAGCGCGGCGTCCTTCTCGAAGTGCTTGCGGTACTCGTCGAGCGTGGTCGCGCCGATGGTCTGCAGCTCGCCGCGGGCGAGCAGCGGCTTGAGAATCGACGCGGCGTCGATCGCGCCCTCAGCGGCACCCGCGCCGACGAGCGTGTGGATCTCGTCGATGAAGGTGATGATGTCGCCGCGGGTGCGGATCTCCTTCGTGACCTTCTTCAGGCGCTCTTCGAAGTCACCGCGGTAGCGGGAGCCCGCGATGAGCGAGCCGAGGTCGAGCGTGTAGAGCTGCTTGTCCTTCAGCGTCTCCGGCACGTCGCCGCGCACGATCGCCTGGGCGAGGCCCTCGACGACGGCGGTCTTGCCGACGCCGGGCTCGCCGATCAGCACGGGGTTGTTCTTCGAGCGACGCGACAGGATCTGCATCACGCGCTCGATCTCCTTCTCGCGCCCGATCACCGGGTCGAGCTTGCCCTCGCGTGCGGCCTGCGTCAGGTTGCGGCCGAACTGGTCGAGGATCTGCGAGCCGGCCTGGGCCTGCTGCTGCTCGTTCGCGCCGCCGACCTGCACCTGCTCTTTGCCCTGGTAGCCGGAGAGCAGCTGGATGACCTGCTGGCGCACCCGGTTCAGGTCGGCCCCGAGCTTCACGAGCACCTGGGCTGCGACACCCTCGCCCTCGCGAATGAGGCCGAGCAGGATGTGCTCGGTGCCGATGTAGTTGTGGCCGAGCTGCAGCGCCTCGCGCAGAGACAGCTCGAGCACCTTCTTGGCGCGCGGGGTGAAGGGGATGTGGCCGGTCGGCTGCTGCTGACCCTGGCCGATGATGTCCTGCACCTGCTCGCGCACTGCGTCAAGGGAGATACCAAGGGACTCGAGGGCCTTGGCGGCGACGCCCTCGCCCTCGTGGATCAGGCCGAGCAGGATGTGCTCGGTCCCGATGTAGTTGTGGTTGAGCATCTTGGCCTCTTCCTGAGCCAAGACGACGACCCGGCGGGCCCGGTCCGTGAACCTCTCGAACATTAGTCACCTCTCGTCACGACTGGGCTGGCAGCCGCGTTACATCGAGGGTAACCAGGGGGTGGGCACCTGAATGCCCCTGTTCGCCCCAGGCGTGATCCGGTCTCCATTCGGCGTCGCCGAGTCGACCCGCGGGCCTATTTCTTCTTGATCGGCGCCAGGTAGAAATGCGTGCTCTGCGCCGTGAACTGGATCGTCACGTTGCGGTCGAGGTTGTTCGGGGTCTGGAAGACGGTCGTGAACGGCGCGTAGCCCTCAGGGCAGTCATCCCCCGCGTCCTTCACCTTCATCGTGATCTGGTCAGGCGCGGTGACCTTGTACCCCGTCGCGTACGGCGGGCACTCGGCCGAGCCGTACAGCGTGACGGCGAACTCGCTGCCGTCCTTCTTCATCCACACGGCCCAGGGCGCGCCGCCCGCGCTCGACGCGGGCGCGTCGACGCCTTTCGGCTCGCCTTTGTAGTGGTCGAGCGGATCAGGTGAGACGGATGCCTGCTGCGCACACCCCGCCAGCAGAAGACCGACCGCGGCGAGCGCGACGAGACCTCGGGCGAAGCGGGTGGGCATGCGCAACATCGTAAGGCCGGGACCTTTGGCCAGTACGCAGTACTCGCCCTCACGCGGCGGTCATTCCCGCAACGACTCCGTTCTCGCTGCCCAGGAAGCCTCGGATAGCCTCTGTTCCATGCGCAACGTCCTCGTCACCGGTGGCGCCGGCTTCATCGGCTCGAACTTCGTCCACTACCTGATCGAGAACACCGACGACCACGTCACCGTTCTGGACAAGCTGACCTACGCCGGCAACCTCGCGAGCCTCGAGGGCCTGCCCGAGGACCGCTTCACCTTCGTCAAGGGCGACATCGCGGACGCCTCCGTCGTCGACCCGCTGGTGGAGGCATCCGATGTCGTCGTCCACTACGCGGCAGAGAGCCACAACGACAACTCGCTGCACGACCCGCGACCGTTCATCGACACGAACCTGATCGGCACGTTCACGCTGCTCGAGGCGGTGCGCAAGCACGAGAAGCGCTATCACCACATCTCGACCGACGAGGTCTACGGCGACCTCGAACTCGACGATCCGCAGCGCTTCACCGAGCAGACCCCCTACAACCCGTCGAGCCCGTACTCGAGCACGAAGGCCGGCAGCGACCTGCTCGTGCGCGCCTGGGTGCGCAGCTTCGGCGTGCAGGCGACGATCTCGAACTGCTCCAACAACTACGGGCCCTACCAGCACGTCGAGAAGTTCATCCCCCGGCAGATCACCAACGTGCTGACCGGCGTGCGCCCGAAGCTCTACGGCGCAGGGCTCAATGTGCGCGACTGGATCCACGCCAACGACCACTCGTCCGCGGTGCTGACGATCGTCGAGAAGGGCGTCATCGGCGAGACCTATCTCATCGGCGCCGACGGCGAGAAGGACAACAAGTCGGTGGTCGAGCTGATCCTCAAGCTCACCGGGCAGCCGACCGACGCCTACGACCACGTCGTCGACCGCGCCGGCCACGACCTGCGCTACGCGATCGACTCGACGAAGCTGCGCACCGAGCTCGGCTGGCAGCCCCAGTACCAAGACTTCGAGGCCGGCCTCGCCGCGACCATCGACTGGTACCGCGCGAACGAGGCCTGGTGGCGGCCGCAGAAGGCGGCGACCGAAGCCAAGTACGTCGCCCAGGGCCAGTAGGCTCTGCTGTCAATGAGCGAGTCCCCGAAGCCCGCGCTGCGCGAGACCCCGATTCCGGGGCTGCTCGTCGTCGACCTCGACGTGCGCGGCGACAATCGCGGCTGGTTCAAAGAGAACTGGCAGCGCGAGAAGATGCTGCCGCTCGGGCTTCCCGACTTTGGGCCGGTGCAGAACAACGTCTCGTACAACGACGAGATCGGCACCACGCGCGGCGTCCACGCCGAGCCGTGGGACAAGTTCGTCTCGGTCGTGCACGGCAAGGTGTTCGGCGCGTGGGTCGACCTGCGCGAGGGACCGTCGTTCGGCGCGGTCTTCACCACCGAGATCGACCCCTACGTCGCCGTGTTCGTGCCGCGGGGCGTCGGCAACGCCTACCAGACGCTCGAGCCCGACACGGTGTACTCCTACCTGGTCAACGACCACTGGTCGCCGGACGCCGGCGCGAAGTACACCTTCCTCAACCTCGCCGACGAGACCGCGGCCATTGACTGGCCGATTCCGCTCGCGAACGCCGTGCTGTCGGACAAAGACAAGCAGCACCCTCGGCTCGCCGACGTGAAGCCCATGGCACCGCGGAAGACGCTCGTGCTCGGCGCCAACGGGCAGCTCGGCCGTGCGCTGCGCGCCCAATACCCGGAGGCCGAGTTCGCCGACCGGGCCGCCCTCGACGTCACCGCTCCCGATCTGGACACGGCGCGCCCGTGGCGCGACTACGGCGTGATCGTGAACGCCGCGGCTTACACGGCCGTCGATGATGCCGAGACGGATGCCGGGCGCCGCGCCGCCTGGGCGGCGAATGCCACCGGCGTCGCCGCGCTCGCCCGCATCGCCGCGGCCAACGGCATCACGCTGGTGCACGTCTCGAGCGACTACGTCTTCGACGGCACGGCGGCCGAGCACCCCGAGGACGAGCCGTTCAGCCCCCTGGGCGTCTACGGCCAGACGAAAGCGGCCGGCGATGCGATCGTCGCCACCGTTCCGCGGCACTACATCGTGCGCACCAGCTGGGTGATCGGCGACGGGAAGAACTTCGTGCGCACCATGGCGAGCCTCGCCGAGCGCGGCATCGCCCCCAGCGTCGTCGACGATCAGGTGGGGCGGCTCTCGTTCACGAGCGACATCGCCGCAGGCATCCGTCATCTCATCGAGTCACGCGCGCCCTTCGGCACCTACAACCTGACCGGCGCCGGCGAGCCCGTCAGCTGGGCCGAGATCGCGAAGCGCGTGTTCGCGGCCACCGGGCACGACCCTGCTGCGGTCACGGGCGTCAGCACCGAGGAGTATTTCGCCGGAAAGCAGGCGGCGCCGCGCCCGCTCAGCAGCGTTCTTCCCATCGACAAGCTCGCGGCGACGGGCTTCACCCCGCGCGATCACCTGCTCGCGCTCGACGAGTACCTGGCGAACGGATAGGGAGCTCCACGTGCGAATCACCGTCATCGGCTGCGGCTATCTCGGCGCTGTGCACGCCGCGTGCATGGCAGAGCTCGGCCACGAAGTGCTCGGCATCGACGTCGACCAGGCGAAGATCGACCTGCTCGCAGCGGGCCGCGCGCCGTTCTACGAGCCGGGGCTGCCCGAGCTGCTGACCTCGGCGAACGCGACGGGGCGCCTGCGCTTCACCACCGACATGTCCGAGGCAGCGGGCTATGACGCGCACTTCATCGCGGTCGGCACCCCGCAGAAGAAGGGCGAGTACGCCGCCGATCTGACGTATGTCGACGCCGCGGTCGCCTCACTCGCACCGCACCTCGCGCCGGGCAACGTCGTCATCGGGAAGTCGACCGTGCCGGTCGGCACCGCGCGCCGCCTCGCAGGCATCGTCGCCGCAGCCCAGCCGGAGGCCGTGCTCGCCTGGAACCCCGAGTTCCTGCGCGAGGGCTTCGCCGTCGAAGACACGCTGCGCCCCGACCGTCTGGTGTACGGCGTGCCCGACGGGGCCGCAGGCGAGCACGCGAAGGCGGTGCTCGACGAGATCTACGCCACCGCGCTCGGCAACGAGACGCCGCTGGTCGTGACCGGCTACGAGACCGCCGAGCTGGTGAAGGTCTCGGCGAACGCGTTCCTCGCCACCAAGATCTCGTTCATCAACGCCATCGCCGAGGTCGCCGACGTCACCGGCGCCGACGTCACCGCGATCGCGGACGCGATCGGCTACGACGCGCGCATCGGGCGCCGTTTCCTGAACGCCGGGCTGGGATTCGGCGGGGGATGCCTGCCGAAGGACATCCGCGCCTTCCAGGCGCGCGCCGGCGAGCTGGGCGCCGACCAGGCGCTGACCTTCCTGCGCGAGGTCGACGCGATCAACATGCGCCGCCGCTCACGCGCCGTCGACCTGACCCGCGAACTGCTCGACGACTCGCTGCTCGGCAAGAAGGTCGCGGTGCTCGGCCTCGCCTTCAAGCCGGAGTCCGACGACGTGCGCGACTCCCCCGCACTCGACGTCGCCTCGCAGCTGCGCTCGCAGGGCGCCCGCGTCGTCGCCTACGACCCCGAGGCCGTGCCGAACGCGCAGCGGCTGCACCCGGAGCTCGACTTCGCATCGTCTGCCGAAGAGGCGGCCGCCGACGCCGACGCCGTGGTCCTGCTCACCGAGTGGAAGCAGTTCCGCGCACTCGACCCCGAAGCCTTCGGCCGGGTGGTTGGCAACAGGAACATCCTCGACGGCCGCAACTGCCTCTCGCCCGAGGAGTGGCGCGCCGCCGGCTGGCGCTATCGCGCACTCGGCCGCCCATAAGCAACACCTAGGAGCAACACGAATGCGCGGAATCATCCTCGCCGGCGGCTCGGGCTCACGCCTGTGGCCGATCACCAAGGGCATCTCGAAGCAGCTGATGCCGATCTACGACAAGCCGATGATCTACTACCCGCTGTCGACGCTGATGATGGCGGGCATCAGCGAGATCCTGATCATCACGACCCCCGAGTACAACGAGCAGTTCCGCGCCCTGCTCGGCGACGGCTCGCAGCTCGGCATCCGCCTCGAGTACGCCGTGCAGCCGTCGCCTGACGGCTTGGCGCAGGCGTTCATCATCGGCGAGGAGTTCATCGGCGACGAATCCGTCGCCCTCGTGCTCGGCGACAACATCTTCCACGGCGCGGGCCTCGGCTCGTCGCTGCGCGAGCACAACGACATCGACGGCGGCCTGATCTTCGCCTACGAGGTGAGCGACCCACACCGCTACGGTGTCGTCGAGTTCGACTCCGAGTTCCGTGCGCTCTCGATCGAAGAGAAGCCGAAGGAGCCGAAGTCGAACTACGTCGTTCCGGGCCTGTACTTCTACGACAATTCGGTCGTCGAGATCGCGAAGACAATCGAGCCCAGCGCTCGCGGCGAGCTCGAGATCTCGACCGTCAACGAGCGCTACCTCGAGGCCGGGAAGCTGCAGGTGCAGGTGCTGCGCCGTGGCACCGCCTGGCTCGACACGGGCACCTTCGAGTCGATGATGCAGGCCTCCGAGTACGTCAAGGTGATCGAGGATCGCCAGGGATTCAAGGTCGGATGCATCGAGGAGATCGCCTGGCGCGCCGGGTGGATCACCCTCGACCAGCTCGAAGAGCTCGCGCAGCCGCTGCGCAAGAGCGGCTACGGCCAGTACATCCAGCGCCTGGTCGACACCGCCCGCCGCTGACGGGCCGTAGTCGCTGAGCGCCAGCTCGGGCCGTGGGGCGCATTTCGCGCGATCGGGCACACGTTTTTGCGGAAATCGCGTGCCCGATCGGCATTTGTGTGCCCGTCGCGGTGCGGGGCTAGACCTTCAACCCCGTGAAGTGCGCGGCGAAGGCCAGCACGTCGGCCGCCTCCGCAGCGACCATGGCGAGCGGCTTGCCGGCGCCGTGCCCGGCCTGCGTCTCGATGCGCGTCACGATCGGGGCATCCGCGATGCTCGCCTGCTGCGCCGCCTGCAGCGTCGCGGTGAACTTGTGGCTGTGCGCGGGCACGACGCGGTCGTCGTGGTCCCCGGTGAGGATCAGCGTCGGCGGGTAGGCGACCGGCCGAACGTTATGCAGGGGCGAGTAGGCGAGCTCGACCTCGAAGTCGTGCGGGTCCTCGGGGTCGCCGTAGTCGCTCGTCCACGCGGCGCCCGCCGTGAACTTGTGGAAGCGAAGCAGGTCGAGCACGCCGACGCCCGGGATCGCCGCCGCCGCGAGATCGGGGCGCTGCGTCATGACGGCGCCGACCAGCAGTCCGCCGTTGCTGCGGCCGTGGATGGCGAGCTGCTCGTGGGTCGTCACGCCGGTCGCGACCAGGTGCTCGGCGACGGCGATGAAGTCGTCGAAGACGTTCTGCTTGCGGTCTTTCTTGCCGGCCTCGGCCCACGCCCGGCCGAACTCGCCGCCGCCGCGCAGGTTCGCGAGTGCGAGCGTGCCGCCGGCGGCGAGCCACCCGGCGAACAGCGCGCGGTAGCTCGCCTCGACCGCGATGTCGAAGCCGCCGTACCCCCACAGGAGCGTCGGGCTCGCGGCATCCGGCGCGTTCTCGCCCTTGATCAGGAAATAAGGGACGCGCGTGCCATCTTTGCTCGCCGCCCGCGCGCGCTCGACGCGCACGGCCGGGAACGTGAGCTGCTCGCCGGTCGCCGGGGGCGGAACGAGTGCGTCGAGGGGTTCGACGTCGCCTGACCCGACCCGCCCGCGGAAGGCGCGCGTCGGCGCCGTCGGCGTCGAGAGGCCGACGAACCATTCGTCCGAGTCCTCGTCGCTCCACCAGCCGACGATCGACCCGCCCGGCAGGTCGACCGTGCCGAGCGCCGTGCCGTCGAGCGCGTAGCGCATGAGCTCGGGCTGCACGTCGACGAGGCGCGCAACGAGCAGTTCGCTGCCTGCCGCGGCCACGAACTGCAGGATGTCGGATGCCTCGGGCACGACCTCTTCGAGCGCGGGAACCCCCGTGCGCTCGAACTCGGCGAGGTCGAACGCGACGATGCGGCCGTTGTCGGCGTCCTGGTCGGTGTAGATCACCACGCGTTCGCCGTCGTTGCGCACGAAGCCGTATTGCGCGTCCGGCTCGTCGAAGACTTTGATCGGGTCGCCGAGGATGCTTCGGCCTGCGGCATCCGTGTCGAGACGCGCGAACCACAGGCGGTTCTCGCGATCCGTGCCGCTTCCGAGCGCGATGACCGCGAGACGCTGATCGCTCGACACCTCTGCCCACACGAACGCCTGCTTGTACTCGTCGCGGATGTCGACGATGGTCAGGTCTTCGCTTTCCGGCGTGCCGAGGCGGTGCAGCTTGAGCAGGCCGGTCTTCACCTGAGCGGCCTGGTCGCCCGTCGCGCGGCCCTCGTGCGGCACGGCCTCGTAGAGGAATGACGCGTTGTCCGGCAGCCATTCCGCCGAGCCGAACTTGGTCTGGATCGGGGGCTCGACGGGCGAGGCCGGCGTTGCCGGGAAGTCGGCCGAGTCGGCCGCGAGCTCGACCGTCGTGATGTCGACCCAGTCGCTGCCGCCCTCGCTGACGGTGTAGCTGAGGTAGCGGCCGTCGCGGCTGACCGTGAAGCCGCGCAGGCTGGTGGTGCCGTCTTCCGACCACTCGTTCGGGTCGAGAACGACGCGGCCGCCCGCCAGCAGCTCATCGACGCTGTCGGCGACGAAGACTTGATCCTGATTCTTCGCGCCGTCGTTGCGGCTGACGAAGTAGCGCCCGCCGCGCTTCGAGGGGGTGCCCGCGCTCGGGCGCGCCACGATGCGCGCCATCAGGTCTGAGAAATATGCCCGTTCGGGAATGTTCTGGAAGACGTCTTCCGTGAAGGCGTTCTGGCGGGCCACCCAGTCGCGCGTCTCCGGCGAGTCCGGGTCTTCGAGCCAGCGGTATGGGTCGGCGATCTCGCGGCCGTGCAGCGTCTCGACGAAGTCCGCGCGGCGGGACTGCGGGTACGGCGAGGGGCCGTTGCTCGAGGCATCCGTCATGCCTCTCAACCTAGCCGCGGCAGACCGCCCGCGTTATTGCAGTGCGCTCGTGAGCCGCGCGAGGTTGTCGGCGATCGTCGATCGCAGCGGCTGCTGCGCCCATTCCTCACGGGTGAGCTGGCGGCTGTTCTGGCGGTAGCTCTGCTCGATCTCGCGCAGCTCGCTGACGAAGTGGCGGCCGCGCACCATGAGCGAGATCTCGCTGTTGAGTTGGAAGGAGCGGATGTCCATGTTGCTCGAGCCGACCACCGCGACCTCGTCGTCGATCGTGAAGTGCTTGGCGTGCAGGATCGTGGGCGCGCGGTACATCCAGATCACGACGCCGGCATCGAGCAGTTGCTCGTAGTACGAGCGCTGGGCGTGGTAGACGAGCCACTGGTCCGCGACCTCTGAGACGAAGAGCTCGACGCGCACGCCACGCTGCAGGGCGGTGAGCAGCGCGGTGAGCATCGACTCGTCCGGCACGAAGTAGGGGCTCGTGATGATGATCTGCTCTTGCGCGTAATAGAGCAGCGCGAGGAAGAGACGCAGGTTGTTCTCGTGCGGGAATCCCGGGCCGCTCGGCACGAGCTGGCAGTCGATCTGCTCGCGCGGGGGTGCGATGAAGGTGGGCTCGACGACGCGGGCCTCGCGGGCGAGCAGCTCGTCGGTCTCGACGTACCAGTCGGTGATGAAGATCGCGTTGAGGCCCGAGACGATCGGCCCGTCGAGCCGGGCGACGAGCTCTTTCCAGTGCAGGCCGCGGCGTCGGTTGCTCGCCTTGTCGTAGCTCGGGTCGATCACGTTCTGCGAGCCCATGAAGCCGACCTCGCCGTCGATGACGACGAGCTTGCGGTGGTTGCGCAGGTCGGGGCGCTGATAGCGCCCCTTGAAGAGCTGGATCGGCAGCATGAGCTGCCAGCGCGCGCCCATGGCGTTAAGGCGCTTGATCGTCCTGCGATAGCCGCGCGTGCGCAGGCTCGCGATGTGGTCGAGCAGCACGCGCACCGTGACGCCGCGCTCGATGGCCCGCTCGAGCGCGTCGAAGAACGGCTCGGTCGTCGGGTCGAGCGTGAAGATGTAGAACTCGACGTGCACGTAGCGCTGCGCGCCGTCGATCGCCGCGATCATCTCGTCGAAGCTGCGCTGGTAGTCGGTGATGAGAGTCGCCGAGTTTCCGCCGACGAGCGGCATCGCGCCGAGACTGCGGTTCAGGTGCACGACCTGCTCGAGCCAGCCGGGCCAGGGGTGGTCGCGACGCACCCGCTCCATACCCTCGGTCTGATCGAGGATGAACTGGTTGATCTGCTGCTGCTTCGCCCGGCGGTGCTTCGGCAGCTTGTACGAGCCGATCAGCAGGAAGACCAGCAGGCCGACGTACGGCAGGAAGTTGATCGCCAGCAGCCAGGCGGTCGCGCTCGTGGGGCGGCGGTTGCGGGGGACGACGATGATGGCGACGACGCGGAAGATGAAGTCGACGACGAGCCCGAAGATGATGATCGCCGAGGTCCAAAATCCTGCGTTCATCAGGCTCCTCGGCTAGGTCGTCGCTAGCGTCGGACTGGTGTGGCGCTAGTTCTTCGAGGGCAGGCCGCGCTTGGCCCGCTCTTCAGCCTCAATCTTGGCGTACACCTTGCGCTCGGTGCGGTCGGCTCGCAGGATCGCCGCCATCACCCACCAGAACACGAGCCCGACCAGCACAGTGGGGGCCAGTGCCCAGACGATTCCCTGCCACGCGTTCATGTTGGAAGTCACTTTATCGGCGCGCTCATGTGGGGTCGCTGTGACGGTCTAGCCGCGCACAGGTGTGGATTGCGCGCAGGCCGTGTCGGACGCGACGGATAGCGTGACAGCATGCGAGTCCTGCACACCTCCGACTGGCACGTCGGGCGCACGTTCCACGGGCATTCGACTCTCGAGGCGCTTGGCACGGTGCTCGATGCGCTGACCGAGATCGTGCGCGAGCGCGAGGTCGACGTGGTCGCCGTCGCGGGCGACGTATTCGACTCGGCGACGCCCTCTGGCGACGCGTTCGGTCTGCTCGGGGCGGCGCTGCGCGGCATCCGCTCAGCCGGCGCCGAACTCGTCATCACGAGCGGCAATCACGATTCGCCGGCGCGACTCGGCTTCCAGTCCGAGTTCGCGGCGTTCGGCGGAGTGCACATCATCACGCAACCGGCGCAGCACGCGACCCCCGTGACGATCACCGGGCGCGATGGTGTCACCGTCGACTTCTACGGAATCCCGTTCCTCGAGCCGGCTCTCATTCGGCACCTCTGGCCCGACGAGACGCTGCGCACGCAGGCCGACGCGCTGCGGTTCGCGATGCGTAACGTGCATGCTGCGGCTGAGGCATCCGATCACCGCTCCGTCGTGCTGGCGCACTGCGTCGTGGCGGGCGGGGCCGCCGAGGCGAGCGACGCTGAGCGCGACATCACCGCCGGTGGGCTCGACGTCGTTCCTCTGTCGACATTCGAGGGCGTCGACTACGCGGCGCTCGGGCACATCCACGGCCGGGCGACCCTCAGCGACATCGTGCGGTACTCGGGCGCGCCGCTGCACTACTCGTTCAGTGAGGCGGGAAAGCCGCGCGGTGCGTGGCTCGTCGAACTCGGTGCACACGCACCCGCCGCCGTCGAGTGGGTCCCGCTTCCGGTGCCGCGCGGCCTTGCCGTGCTGACCGGCACGCTCGACGAACTGCTGACCAATGAGGCGCTCGGTGCGCACGAAGACGACTGGGTGAGCGCCGTCCTGACCGACAGCACCCGGCCCATCGACGCCATGCGCAAGCTGCAGCGGCGGTTTCCGCACTGCGCCAACCTGGTGCACAGCCCGGTGAACACGGCGTCCGACAACTCCGCCGGCTACCGCGAGCGCGTCGGCAAGGGCGTGCCCGACGACGAGCTCATCGGGTCGTTCCTGAGCTTCGTGCGCAACGGCGAGGGGCCGAGCCCTGCCGAGAGCGAGCTCATCGCCGAGCTGGTCGCCGAGCGCACTCGGGCGGAGGCTGCCCGATGAGGATCAACCGCGTCACGATGGCCGGCTTCGGCCCGTACCTTGCCCCGCAGACGGTCGACTTCGACGCCTTCGCCGACGACGGCATCTTTCTGATCGGCGGGAAGACCGGCGCAGGCAAGTCCACGATTCTCGACGCGATCTGCTTCGCCCTCTATGGAAGTGTCCCGCGCTACGAGGGGCAGGCGTCGTCGGCCACCAAACTGCGCAGCGACCACTGCGCTCCCGACGACGTCAGCTACGTCGAGCTCGAATTCACCGTCGGTGCCCGCCGCTACCGGTTGCTGCGCTCCCCTGAGTACGAGCGGCCGAAGGCCCGGGGCGACGGATTCACCACCCAGAAGGCCGACGCACAGCTGTCGGTCCTTGAGGGCGACACCTGGGTGGGCCTCGAAGCCCAACTGCGCACCGTCGGAGCGCGGGTCGCCGAGATCGTGCAGCTCTCGCAGGACCAGTTCCTGCAGGTGATCCTGCTCGCACAGAACCGGTTCCAGGAGTTCCTGCTCGCGAAGAGTGAAGAGCGACAGTCGCTGCTGCGCACCCTGTTCGGCACGCGCCGCTTCGACGACTACGACGAGGCGCTGCAGGCGAGGCGAAAGGCACTGGAGTCCGAGGTCGCCGGCGCCCGAGCCGAGATCTCGCGGCTCGCGAGACAGCTCGACGACGTGCTGCCGATCGACGCCGACGCGACGCTGGGCTCCACCGAGGCGCGCGAGGCGAAGGAAGGCCCCGCGGGCGCAGGCAGTGCGACAACTGCAGGCGCAGGCGGGTCCGCAACGGCGGACGTCACCCCCGATTGGACCGAGGTGCCGACCGAGCCGGCAGAGACCGTGGCGTGGATGGGCACACGCGTCGCCGCGCAGCGCACGCGGCTGTCGCTCGCCGAGGGCGAGGCAGAACGAACGGATGCCGCATGGCGCGCGGCCCAGTCAGAGCACGACCGCCTTGCCGAGCTCCGGAAACTGCAGCAGCGGCGGGCCGACGCACAGGCGCGTCGCGACGCACTGCACGAAACCGCCGCGCAGATCGATGCCCTGGTCGAGCAGGCGCTTCTCGGCGCCAGCACGCACCTGGGCGAAGTGGCGACACTCGACGCCGCCGGCGACGGCCTTGCCGCACTGAGCGGCGCATTG
The DNA here is from genome assembly GCF_039538145.1 of Gryllotalpicola daejeonensis. Taxonomy (NCBI): domain Bacteria; kingdom Bacillati; phylum Actinomycetota; class Actinomycetes; order Micrococcales; family Microbacteriaceae; genus Gryllotalpicola; species Gryllotalpicola daejeonensis. Next base: position 1,789,763 of record NZ_BAABBV010000001.1, read on the forward strand.
GTCACCGCGGTGGAGGCGGAGAAGAGCATCCCCGCTCGCGAACGCGCCATCGCCGCGGCCGATGCGAAGTGCTCGGAAGCCGACGGAGCACTCGAGTCGTCGAAGGAGCAGGCCGTCACCTGGAAGCGGCAGCTCGATGAGCTCGCGCCCGCGATCGAGGCGGCCTCGACAGCGGCGGCCGATCAGGTTGCCGCGCAACAGCTCGCCGACACGATCACCCCGGTGCTGAAGGCGCTCGGGGCGGCGGAATCCGCACGGGCCGAGGTCGAGGCCGCTCAGCGTCGCGAGCTCGAGAGCGGCCGGGCGCGCACCGCGGCGTCGGCCGCTCTCGATGCTCTACGGGCGCGACGGCTCGAGAGCCACGCGGCCGAACTCGCCGAAGCGCTGCGCGAGGGCGACCCCTGCCCCGTCTGCGGATCGACACAGCACCCGGCTAAGGCGGAATGGAGCGGCGAGCCCGTCACCGAGGCGGACATAGAACGAGCCGAGGCCGATCTCGCCGTTGCAGACGCCGAGGCGACCCGGCGCTCACGCGAGGCGGCAGACGCTCGGGCGAAGCTGGCCGAGTTGCAGGGGGCCGCGGGCGGCCACACCGCCGAGAGCGCGCAGGCGGCGCAGTCCGAGGCAGCGGCCCGCCTCGCTGCCGCCAAACAGGCCGCGAAGCGCGCCGCCGAGCTCAGAGCTCGCAGGGATGACGTCGCCAAGCGACTCGCGAATCACGACGCCGAGCTCGAGAGACTTCGTGCGGCATGCGAGACCGCGAACGCGCAGCGCGCGGCGGCGCGCACCGCTCTGGCCGAGGCGCGGAAGCTCGTCGACGACGCTCGCGCAGGCTTCCCGAGCGCGACCGCACGCGCGGCGGCCGTGAGCGCCAGCACGCAGGCCGTGCGTGAGGCGGCCCAACGTCGCAGTCGGCACGAGACCGAGGTGGCCGCTGTCGAGGCGACCCTGCAGGAGGAGGCGGTCCGGTCGGCGCCGGCCGAGCCGGTGGACCTCGAGACGGCGAGGACTGCGCTGGGTGAGGCATCCCGCGCCCGCGACGCCGCTCGCGAGACCCGCGCGACCCTGGCCGCGCATCTGAAGACGGCCGAGGGGCTGCTCGACAGCGCACAGGCGACGCACGGCAAGTCAGCTGAACTGGCCGCGACGTTCGAGGTGGTGCAGCGGCTCGCGAACACCGTGCACGGGCAGACGCCCAACACCAAGGTGATGCGCCTGGAGAGCTTCGTCCTCGCCGCCGAGCTGGAAGAGATCGTGCTGGCGGCGAATGCACGGCTGACGCAGATGTCGGGCGGCCGGTATCTGCTCGAGCACTCCGACGAGCGGGCGGCGCGTGGGGCGCAGTCGGGTCTGGGGCTCGCGATCCTCGATCAGCACACCGGTGTGGCGCGGCCGACGCAGTCGCTCTCGGGCGGCGAGACGTTCCTCGCGAGTCTCGCCCTCGCCCTCGGTCTCGCCGAGGTCGTCACCGGGCGCGCCGGGGGCATCACGCTCGACACGCTCTTCATCGACGAGGGGTTCGGGTCGCTCGACTCGGAGACGCTCGAGATCGCCATGGGCACCCTCGACTCGCTGCGCGCAGGCGGCCGCACGATCGGCCTGATCAGTCACGTCGAGGCGATGAAAGAGCAGATTCCGGCGAAGCTGCAGGTCGACGTCGCCGACGGCGGGTGGAGCGTGATCAGCCAGTCATAGCCGCGGACGCGGATCCCGCGGATTCCGCCGCCGCGGACCGGGCTCCCGCGGATTCGACCGCCGCGGATTCGACCGCCGCGGACATCGCCGGCGCTGCCCCCGTCGGCGCCGCCGCCGTCGAACCGCGGGCGACGAACACCGGCGCCTCAGCCAGCACATCGCGCGGAGCCTGTCCGTCGAGAACCTCGAGCAGCACGTGCGCCGCCAGCGCTCCGCGCGCATGCACGTCGTGGCTCATCGCGGAGACCGGTGGCGTCGTCAGACGGCAGAACTGCGAGTCATCCCACGCCAGAATCGACAGCGCCCCGGGCACCGCAACGCCCAATTCCGTCGCCGCAGCCAGCCCCGCGATCGCCATCACATCGTTGTCGTAGATGATCGCGGTCGGCGGAACCGGCGCGGCAAGCAGGCGCCGCGTGGCATCCGCCCCACTCTCACCCGAGTAATCGCCCACCTCCAACGTCGCCGAGATGCCCAGCGACGCCGCCGTGTCGAGATACGCCCGCGTGCGCTCCTGCGTGTGCATGAACGCCGCGGGGCCCGTGACGCGCGCGATCCGCGTGTGACCGAGAGCCACCAGCCGGCTGACCGCGTCGACCATCGGCTCGTAACCGGCGTTGCGCACCGTCGCGAGGCCGGTGCCCGGTTCGGGCTCGCCCAGGATGATGCCGGGAAGCCCGAGCGACACGATCAGCTCCGGCCGCGGATCGTCCGGAACGAGGTCGACGAGCACGACGGCCCCGACGGCTCCGTTCGCCGCCCACCGGCGATAGCTCTCGAGCTCGCGCGGCATCCCGTCGACGACCTGCATCAGCACCTGCCTGCCCGTCGGCGCGAGCACCTCTTCCAGCCCGCCGATCAGCTCGCCATAGAACGGCTCGGCCGCGAGCTGCCGCGGCGAGCGGCGCAGCACGATCCCGACCGCACTCGCGGCGCCCCTGCTCGTCATCATCTCGATCGTGAGACTACGTCACTCAGCGGTCGCCGCCGCACGCAGCCCGTTCGCCGTGCGCAGCACGAGCGGAGTCAGGAACTCGGACGGATCGACCGCAGCCGCCGACGCGATCTCGAACCGCGCCGACTCACCCGCCAGCAGCGTGACGAGCCCGCGGTCGACGCGTGCCGCCGGGTCGACGCGGTCGACGTGCAGGAACACGTCGCGCACATACGACCGGGCGGTCACCGTGACGGCATAGCCGCCCTCGGTGCGCTCGGCTCGCGCCTCGAATGCCTCGCCATCAGCGACCAGCGCCTGGTCCACGACCTCTGCCGCATTCCAGATCACGGGGGCGAATCCGGATGCCTCGCCAAGCACCCGCGCCACCACGATCTCTTCCCGCGGGTCACCGAACTCGGTCACGGCATCAGGAAGCTCGACCGTCTCCGCGCCCCGCGCCGCGACCGTGACGGCGACCTGGGAACGGGCCAGCTCGTTCCCCGCGAAGTCCGCGCGCACGAGCTCGACGTCGCCCGACCACGCCTCCGCCGTATCGTTCACCAGCACGAGCACGAGCGCGTCCTTCTCGGGCGCGTAGCCCTCGAATGCCTCAGCCAGCGCGCGCTCAGACGACCGCGGCTGGATCGTCGCGAACCGCGGCGCGAACACCTCGCGCAGCGCGTACCAGAGCGGCTTCCGGTGCTCATCGAAGTCGACGGCGGCCCACGACACGACGGGCCAGTTGTCGTTCAGCTGCCACACGATCGCCCCGGTGTTGTGCGGCGCAAGCGACCGGAAGTGCGCGATGCCGAACGCCACCGCGTGCGCCTGATTCAGCTGGGTCGCCCAGTGCCAGTCATCGGTCGACTCGACGGTCGGCAGGTGCCCCCGCGCCCCGCGCTCGAGCTTCTCGTTGCCGAGGTGCGCCTTCTGGTGCACGAGCATCTGCGCACCGAACGGCTCGAGGGGCTCATCGTGCACGACGCGCGTCAGCGTCGACCACGCGGGCGGCCCCTGGAACCCGAACTCCGAGACGAACCGCGGCGTGTACTCGCGATACACCGAGTAGTCACGGTGGTTCCAGACATCCCAGATGTGCATGGTGCCGTGGTGCTCGTCATTCGGGTGCAGATAGTCGCCGAAGCTGTACGGCGACGCCGGCGAATAGAACCGCGTCGGGTCGAGCTCGGCGAGCAGCTTCGGGAACAGCTCGCGGTAATACCCCTCGCCCCAGGTGCGCCCGTCGAGCAGCGCTGGCCACCCCCAGTCGACGTAGCCCCAGATGTTCTCGTTGTTGCCGTTCCAGATCACGAGCGAGGGATGCTGCGCCAGACGCGTGATCTGCTCGCGCGCTTCGGCCTCGACCTCTGCGGCCAGATGCTGCTCCTCCGAATAGGCGGCGCAGGCGAACAGGAAATCCTGCCACACCAGCAGCCCGAGTTCGTCCGCCCGCTCGTAGAACGCGTCCGACTCGTAGATGCCGCCGCCCCAGATGCGGATGAGGTTCACGTTCGCCTCGACGGCGTCGGCGAGCCGCCGCGCGTAGCGCTCCGGCGAGATCTCGGTGAGGAACGCGTGGTCGGGAATCCAGTTCACTCCGCGCACGAGCACGAGCTCGTCGTTGACGTACAGGTTGAACGGGCGACCGGCGGCGTCCGGCGCGGTGTCCACACGCACATTGCGGAAGCCGACCCGCCCCGTCCACTTCGCCTCGCCCACCGAGACTGCCACGTCATACAGCGGCTGCTCGCCATGGCCGACTGGCCACCACTTCTGCACGTTCGGAACGCGCAGCTCGAACACCCCCGCGCTCACACCCTCGGGAATGACGTCGCCGAAGTTCACCCAGTCGCCGTGGCCCGCGACCTGGATCGAGACCCCGACACCCTGGGAAGGCCCGTCGGTCGACGCATCCGCTCGCTCGATCTCGACGTGCGCCGTGAGCAAGCCCGTGCCGTCCGCCTCGACCGCGACCAGCGGCCGCACCGCATCGATGCGCACACCCGACCACGAGTCGATGCCGATCGGCTGCCAGATGCCACAGCCTGCGACGTCGATGCCCCAGTCCCAGCCGAAGTGCGACGCGGTCTTGCGCAGCTGGTTGAACTCGTGGTGGTTCACCTGCGGCAGCGCGCCGAACTCGGCCGCCCGCCGGTTCACCTCGGGCACGGGCGCCGCGAACTCGACGACCAGCTCGTTCGCGCCTTCGCGGAGCAGCGCGGCGACCGGCCAGCGATACGAGCGGTGCTGGTTCTCGGTGTGGGCGATGACCGTGCCGTTCAGCGTGACCGTCGCCACGGTGTCGAGCCCGTACGCGACCAGGTCGTGCCGCGCCGAGCCGTCGTCGTGCCACTCGAACGTCGTGGCATAGCGCCATGAGGTGTCGCCGATCCACTGCTGGGCCGCCTCGTTGTCGCCGTCGAACGGGTCGTCGATGAGCCCCGCGCGCAGCAGATCGGTGTGGATCACCCCGGGCACGGCGGCCGGCACAGGTCCGGCCTCGGTGACCGCGACCGGCACCGGCCCTTCAAGAGGCGCGACGGTCCATCCCGACGAGATGGGGGTGAAGGTGGAAGGCGTGTAGGTCATGCTCCGGCAATCTGCTTGAGGCGCAGCTCGGGGTTCGGCGCGGCGGCCGCGAGCTTCTTGGTGTACTCGTGCTGGGGGTTCAAGATCACGTCGTCGGCCGGCCCGCGCTCGACGATCTCGCCCTTGTACATCACGAGGATCTCGTCGCTGAAGTGGCGTGCCGTCGCGAGGTCGTGGGTGATGTAGAGCACCCCGAGATTGTCCTCGCGCTGCAGCTGCGCCAACAGGTTCAGCACGCCGAGCCGGATCGACACGTCGAGCATCGACACGGGCTCGTCGGCGATCAGCATGGTCGGCTGGGGTGCGAGGGCGCGCGCGATCGCCACGCGCTGGCGCTGCCCGCCGGACAGTTCATGCGGATGCTTTGCCGCGACCTCCTCGGCGGGGGTCAGCCGCACGCGCTCCAGCAGGCGCCGAACGGCCGCGTCGATCTCGGCCTTCCCCGTCGCGCGCCCGTGGATCTTGAGCGGCCGTGCGAGGTGGTGCGCGATCGAGTGATACGGGTTGAGCGACGCGAACGGGTCCTGGAAGACCATCTGCACGTGGTTGCGGTAGTCGCGCAGCCCGGCACCGCGGCGCTTGATCGGATGCCCGTCCAGCAGGATCTCGCCGGCGGTCGGCGCCTCGAGCTGCAGCAGCAGCTTCGCGATCGTCGACTTGCCCGAGCCCGACTGGCCGACCAGCGCGACGGTCTTGCCCGATTCGATCGTGAAGCTCACATCGTTCACGGCGAGCAGCTTCCCCGAACGGCCGCGCTCCCCGCGAATCCGGTACTCCTTGCTCACGTTGCGGAATTCGAGCGTGCTCATGCGCTGACCTCCTGGTCGGTCTCGGTCAGGCGGTCGTCGGCGACGCCGGTGCGGATGAAGTCGCCGCGCTCGCCCGTCAGCGACGGGAACGATGCGAGCAGCCGCTTCGTGTAGTCGTTCTGCGGGTTCGTGTACAGCTCGTACGCGTCGCCCAGTTCGACGATCTCGCCGGCCTTCATGACGGCGATTCGGTCGCTGATCTCGAGCAGCAGCGGCAGGTCGTGCGTGATGAAGATGACGGCGAAGCCGAGCTCGGCGCGCAGCCGCGTGATCTCGTCGAGGATCTCGCGCTGCACGACGACGTCGAGCGCGGTCGTCGGCTCGTCCATGATCATCACCTGCGGGTCGAGCGCCATGGCCATCGCGATCATGACGCGCTGCCGCATGCCGCCCGACAGCTCGTGCGGGTACGACTTGAGCCGCGAGCGGTCGACGCCGACCCGCTCGAGCAGGTCGCCGCACTTCTGCACGCGTTCGGCGCGGCTCATCTCTGGGCGGTGGGTCGTGAACACGTCCTCGAGCTGCGCCTGGATCGAGATCACCGGGTTGAGCGAGTTCATGGCGCCCTGGAAGACCATCGAGATCTTGTCCCAGCGGAACTGCCGCAGCTCCTCACCGGAGAGCGTCGACAGATCGGCCGACCAGCCCTCGCGCGAGTGGAAGCTCGCGCGGCCACTGGTGATGAGCGCCGGCGGCTTGAGCAGGCGCGTGATGCCGTAGGCGAGAGTGGATTTCCCACAGCCGGACTCTCCGGCGAGGCCCAGGATCTCGCCGCGGCCGAGCGTCAGGCTGACGTTCTTGACCGCGTGGGTCGTGACCGCGCCGACGTAGTCGACGCTGAAGTCCTCGATCGTGACGACCGGGTCGGCCAGGTGGCGCGGAGTCGCGGCATCCGCTTCAGTCAGCGTCATTTCAGGTTCTCCGCTTCCAGCTGCTTGATCTGCGCCGGGGTGAGCCCCCACTTCTTGCGCTGCGAGCGCGTCGAATCGCGCAGCTTCGGGTTGATGATCTCGTCGATCGAGAAGTTGATCAGCGACAGGGCGCAGCCGAACAGCGCGATCACGAGCCCGGGCGGAATGAACCACCACCACGCGCCCTGCGTGAGGGCAAGCGCCTGGTTCGCCTGGAACAGGATGGAGCCGAGCGTGAAGGTTCCACTCGCGCCGAGGCCGAGGAACGACAGGCCCGCCTCGCCGAGGATCGCGAAGATGATCGCGAACACGAACTGGCTGGCCATCACCGGGATCAGGTTGGGCAGGATCTCGACGACGAGGATGCGCCACGTCTTCTCACCGGAGACGCGCGAGGCGGCGACGTAGTCGCGGTTGCGCAGCGAGAGCGTGACGGCCCGCAGCACGCGCGCCGAGCCGGCCCAGCTCGTGATGGCGAGCACCACGGCGACCAGGAACAGGCCGCGCTGCTGCTGCGGCACGTAGTTGCCGATCACGATCACGAGCGGCAGGCCGGGAATGACGAGAACGACGTTGGTGAACAGCGCGAAGCCCTCGTCGACCGCGCCGCCGATGTAGGCGCCGAGCACGCCGAACAGTGCGGAGAGCACGGTCGCCATCACGCCGACGGCGAAGCCGATGATGAGAGAGCCGCGCGTGCCCCAGGCGATCTGCGACCAGATGTCCTGACCGGTCTGGCTCGTGCCGAGCAGGTGGCCGTGCGTTCCTGGGGGCGCGAACGCCAGGGTGCTGATCGCGTTGGGGTCGCCGACGACGAGCGGCCCGATGATCGCCCAGAGCACGATGACGGCGCCGATCGAGAGGCCGACGATGAGCTTGGGCGACATGCTCGGCAGCAGCGCGGCGATGCTGCTGCGCTTGGCCGTGGGCGCGACTTCGGGAACGGCGTCGTCGAGGAATGCGGAGGTTGCCATGGTCTCGGTTCCTTCCGATCAGCGGGCGCGGGTACGCGGGTCGATGAGGCCGTACAGCACGTCGACGACGAGGTTGGCCGCGAGCACCGAAAGCGAGATGACGAGGAACACGCCCTGCATGAGCGCGTAATCGTTGTTGGAGACGGCGGTGAAGAGAAGCTGGCCGACGCCGGGGTAGCTGAACACCTGCTCCGTGACGATCGAGCCTGCGACGACGAAGCCGAGCGAGATCGCGAAGCCCGAAAGCGAGGGCAGCACCGCGTTGCGCGCCGCGTAGGTGAACCGCACGCGGGTGGGCTTCAGGCCTTTCGCCTCGGCCGTGACGATGTAGTCCTCAGAGAGGGTGGCGACCATCATGTTGCGCATGCCGAGCATCCAGCCGCCGATCGAGGACAGCACGATCGTGAGCGCAGGCAGGATGCCGTAGTAGAGGGCGCTGCCGATGAACTGCAGCGAGAAGCCGGGAACGGTTGCTGCCACGTCATAGCCGCCCGCATAGGGGAACCACTGCACGACGCGGCTGAGCAGCAGCACGAGGATCAGCGCGAGCCAGAAGTACGGCACCGCCTGGAACATGGTGGTGACGGGGATGAGGTTGTCGAGCCATGAGCCGCGCCGCCAGCCCGCGAACATTCCCAGCGCGACGCCGATGATGAACGAGATGACCGTGGCGAGGCCCACGAGCGCGATGGTCCACGGCAGCGCCTGGCCGATGACCGTGCTCACCTTCTCGGGGTAGTCGACCAGCGAGATGCCGAGGTTCCCGTGCAGCAGATTGACGAGGTAGTCGCCGTACTGCTGCCACCAGGTGCCGCCACCGCCGCCCAGCGCGACCTCGATGGCGTGCTTCGTCTGGGGCGTGACCGGCTGCCCCGCCGCCGCCATCTTCGAGATGATCACGTCGACCGGATTTCCCGGCATCAGCCGAGGAATGACGAAGTTGATCGTGATCGCCGCCCAGATCGCGACGACATAGAAGCCGATCTTCTGCAGGTAGAACCGCATCTTCACTCTGCTTTCCCGCGCGCGGCGGTCGGGCGGGTGCGGGGCGCACCCGCCCGACCGCCTGCGCTATCGCGTCCGGCTTACTTGCTGACCGGTCGGATCGTCTTCAGGACGATGCCGACGCCCCAGTTGCCACCCCACGGCAGGGGGAACGCGTACTGGTTGTTCTGGCTCGGCCAGCCGGTGGCGTGCGAGTTGTTGTACTCCGCGAGCGCCTGGTTCACGTAGATCGGAATGTAGGGCAGGTCCTTCACGATCTTGTCCTGGATCGTCTTGTAGGCAGCCTGCTCCTTGGTCTTGTCGTTGGTGCTGGCGAGCGTCTTGATCGCGTCATCGACCGCCGGGTCGGAGTAGCGCGAGACGTTCGTCGTCGCCGAGCCGCCGACCTTCGCGGTCGCCGCCGAGTTCAGGTACTGCGAGTACTGGAAGTACGGGTTCGACGAGGCACCCATGTTGATCGAGTTCAGCGAGAGCTGGTACTTGCCAGACACCTCCGCCTGCGTCCACGCGTTCTGGGCGACCTGGTTGACGGCGAGCTTGATGCCTGCCGCCTTGAACTGGCCCTGCAGCAGGGTGCAGACGGTGTCGTAGTCGGTCCAACCGGAGACGACGTTGATGCTCAGGTCGAGCTCCTTGCCGTCCTTCTCGTAGTAGCCCTTCGAGTTCAGCGTCCAGCCGTCGGCCTCGAGCGTGCTCTTGGCCTTCGCCGCGTCAGCGGTCTGCGGAACGGTGAGGTAGTCGGGGCTCGTGATCTGGTCCTTGTTGACCGTGTTCAGCAGCAGCGACGGCGAGGCCGGCTGCCCGAAGCCCGAGAGGGCCTGGTTGTTCAGCTGCGTGCGGTCCATCGCGTAGTACATCGCCTGGCGCACGGCGGCATCGGTCTGCGGTCCGGTGCAGCCGAGCGACGCGTTCGCGCACGTGAACACCGCGGTCGTGGCCTGCGGGCTGTTCGAGTACGAGATGTTCTTGTGCTGCGCCACGATCTGCTTCAGCGTCGGCAGGAACGAGCCGACGTAGTCGACCTGGCCCGACTGCAGCGCCGACGTCACGGCATCCGCGTTCGACAGCGAGATGTAGCGCACCTGCGCGACCTTGGGCGCGGCGTCGCCGGTGCCCCAGTAGTGCGGATTCTTCACCAGCACGAAGCTCTGCGGGGTGAAGCTCTTGAGCATGTAGGGGCCGGTGCCGACGGGCTTCGTGTTGGTCGTCTTGGTCGGGTCGGCGATCTTCGACCAGATCTTCTGGGGAACGATGGGCTCGTTCCCGAGGATCTGCGGCTCGAGCGTGAAGGCCGTGGAGGGGAAGGTGACGGTGACGGTGCTGTCGTCGGTCTTCTCCGCCTTCCACTTCTGAGCAGAGGTGTTCAGCGCAGCGTTGTTCGAGATGAGGTTCAGGGTGTAGACGACGTCATCGGCCGTCTCAGCCGATCCGTCCGACCACTTGACGCCCTGGCGCAGCTTGACCGTCAGCACGGTGCCGTCGGCGTTCCAGCTGAAGGACTGGCCGAGCAGCGGCACCGGATCGCCCGCCGCCGCCTTGTTGTAGTAGAACAGCGGCTCGTAGATCACGCCGTTCGTCGGCTGCAGCCCGGAGCCGGTGGGGCTCAGCGGGTTGAAGTTCTCGGTGAAGTTGCCGACCTGGCCCGAGAACACCGTCACGGTGCTGTTCGACCCGGCCTTGGTGGTGCTGCCGCTCGAGCCTGAGCAGCCTGAGAGCGCGAGCGCGGCGGTCGCCGCGAGCGCAGCGGCGCCGATCAGCAGCCGCTTCCTGGTGGTTGTCATCGTTGACCCTTCAGTGGAGGTGGGAAGGCAGGTGGTGCTTCCAGCGACCGAGCCCGGGTCAGCGCTGACCTCGACACTGCGGCGCGTTGACACTTTTTTAGAGGACTTTATAAAGCCCGTCAAGTTAGTACGATGTCTCTGCGCGTCACAATGAGGTAACGCGTTGCCCCGCGACCCGAGAGGAGACCCCATGGCCCGCGGCCGCGTCTCCCTGTCGACGGGCACGAGCAAAGGCCTCGTGCTCGACCTGATTCGCACCCTCGGCCCGGTCAGTCGCACCGACCTCGCCGCCGAGACCGGTCTCACGGCCGCGACCATGTCGAACGTCGTGCGGCAGCTGCTCGACGAGGGGCTCATCCATGAGGCGGGGCTCGGGCGCCCCAACGGAGGTCGCCCCGTCGTGCTGCTCGAGGTCGACACCTCGGCGCGCTACGCCGTCGGGCTGCAGCTCGGCGCGGAATCCATCACCTACGTCGTCGTGAACCTGCGCGGCGCGGTCGTCGGGCGCCTGCGCGCGCCCGGAGTCGGCGCGAGCGAGCCGACCGAGATGATCGCCGCGCTCGTCGCGCAGATCCGCCACATCCTTCTCGGGCTCGGCATCGACGAGCAGCTGGTCGTCGGCATCGGCGTCGTCGCCCCCGGCCCGGTGGACGTCGCGCGCGGCATGGTGATCGGGCCGACGCACATGGATGCCTGGCACAACGTCCCCCTGCGCGACCTGATCGCCGAGGCGACCGGCCTGCCCGTGGTCTTCGACAACGATGCGACCGCCGCCGCACTGGGCGACTTCTGGGGCGGAGCCACCGAGGGCGCACGCGCCCACGCGACCGTCTACATGGGGCTCGGCGTCGGCGCCGGCGTCCTCATCGACGGAACCGTGTTCCGCGGCGCGAGCTCGAACTCGGCCGAGCTCGGACACATCGTGATCGCGACGGATGCCTCAGGCCGCCGCCTCATCGCCGAGGATCTCGCCGACCCGACCGCGGTCGTGCGGGCCGCGCACGAGCACCCCGACGAGGTCGGCCGCCTCGGCCTCGCCGGCGATGAGTTCGCCCAGTTCACGGCGCTGGCGAAGGCCTCGACGCGCGGCGATGAGTTCGCGACCGGCCTGCTCGAGGAATCCGCTCGTCATCTCGCGACGGCCGTGACGTCGCTCGCGAACCTCTTCGACCTCGACTCGATCACGCTCGCCGGGCCCGCGTTCGCGATCGCGGGGTCGATCTATCTGAAGGTGATCGATTCCCAGGTCAACGCGGATTTCTTCGCCAGGTCGCAGCACGGGATCCGGGTGAAGCTGTCGCCGCAGATGCAGGATGCCGCGGCCGTCGGCGCCGCGACGCTGGTGCTGCAGTCCGAGCTCGCGCCCCGCACGATGGGGCTCGCCCCGCACCACTCGCTGGTCCAGTAGCCCGCATCCCGCGCTGGTCGAGTCGCCCCGCACCCGCGCTGGTCGAGCCGCCCGCGCGAAGCCGGGCGTATCGAGACGCCGTCCTGACCGGCTACACCCCCAGCCGGAATCCTCCGTCGCTCGACATCACCTCGCCGACGACCCAGCGCCCCTCTGGGCCGACCAGCCACGCGATCAGCCGCGCCACGTCGTCCGGCGCCCCGAAGCGCCCCAGCGGCATCGCGGCCTTCAGCTCGTCGAGCGCCTCGGGGCGGTCGGTCGTCTCGGGGTCGAGGTACCCGGTGTTCGTCGGCCCGGGGTTCACCGTGTTCAGCAGCACTCCGCGCGTCAGCAGCTCGGCGGCGGCCGACTGCGTCGACCCGGCGAGCGCGGCCTTCGACGCGGCATACGCGAACTCACTCACCATCGGTCCGAACAGCTGCCCGCTCGTGAACCAGATCGCGCGGGCCGTGTTCTCTTCGGTGCCGTCCCATTCGAACAGCTCGGCGAAGCGCTTCGTGAGCAGCATGGTCGCGCGTGCGTTCACGGCCCAGTGCCCCTCGAGCTTCTCGGGCGTCATCTCGAGCAGTGTGCCGTCGCCGCCCGAGCGCGCGTGGTTGCAGACGAGGATGTCGAGCCGGCCGGTGACGCCGGCGGCCCGCTCGATGAGAGGAGCCGCGGCTGAGGCATCCGCCAGATCTGCGTGAAAATCAGCCAGCTGCGCACCGTCACTGAGCGCTGAGCGGATGCCTGCCCGCACCGCCTCGACGTCCGCACCGCCCCACGGCTGGTCTGCGTCATGCGGGGCGAAATGGTGCACCACGACGCTCGCACCGAGCTGCGCGAGCCGCACCGCGACCGCGTAGCCGATGCCCTTCGGCCGCGAGACGCCGGTGACAAGCGCGGTGCGCCCAGCAAGAGGAGAAGTCATGGGTACATGCTGGTACCTGGCTAGAGAGGAACACCACCACGCCCCCGATTCCGGTCTTCCTGACCACCTTCTCGTTCGACCCCGTCGCCGCGCTCGCGATCGCGATCGGGGCGGTGCTGTACACCTGGGGGCTCGTGGTGCTCGCGCGGCGCGGCGAGCGCTGGCCGGCGTGGCGGGCCTGGTGCTTCTATCTGCTGGGGCTCGGGTCGTACGCGTGGATCCAGTTCGGGTTCCTCGGCACCTGGTCGCATGACCTGCGCTGGGCGTTCACGACGCGCATCGCGCTGCTGATCTTCCTGACGCCGATGATGGTCGCGCTCGGCATGCCGATCACCCTCATGCGGCGCACCTTCGCGCCGGCCGGCCTGCGCGTGCTCGAAGCCGTGCTGCGGTCGTGGCCCATGCGGCTCATGGGCAACGCGATCTTCGCGCCGCTCGTGCCGCTCATCGGCTTCCTGTTCTTCCTGACGCCCGCCGCGGGGCCGCTGCGGCTCGACCCGGGCTGGTCGATCGCGATCACGCTGCTCGTGCCGTTCATCGGACTGCTGATCACCCTGCCGATCACCGAGGACACCGAGCACCGCTCGAGCACGTTCATCATCTACGAGTTCCTGCTCGCGATCGTCGAGCTGCTGCTCGACTCGATTCCCGGCATCCTGCTGCGCCTCAACGGCTCGGTGCTCGACGGGGTCGCGGCTGCGACGCACACCGTCGCCGGCGCCGCGCTGCCGCACTGGTTCCCGAACCCGCTGCACGACCAGCACCTGTCGGGCGACTTCCTGTGGTTCCTCGCCGAGGTCGCCGACCTGCCGGTGATCATCGCGCTGTTCACGCGCTGGTCACGCGTCGACAAGCGTGACGCGAAGAAGGTCGACGAGCTGAGCGATGAGGAGTACGAGGCCGCGGTGCGCGCGCACCTGGGGCAGCGGGGGTAGCCCGGGCCGCGGCGCGTCCGCGTGCCGGCTCGCACGTCCGCGTGGCGCTCGCACGTCCGCGTGGCCGCTGCTGCGTCCATGTGGCGCTCGTGCGTCCGCTGTGCCGGGCACAGTTGCGCCAAGTGGGCACACCTACGTGCGCAACGGGCACAGTCGCGTGCGCAACGGGCACAGCGGCGGCGGGCGCTACTTGACGAGCGGGAACAGGATCGTCTCGCGGATGCCGAGACCGGTCAGCGCCATCAGCAGACGGTCGACGCCCATGCCCATACCGCCCGACGGCGGCATCCCGAATTCGAGCGCACGCAGGAAGTCCTCGTCGACCCGCATCGCCTCGTCGTCGCCGGCCGCGGCGAGCGCGGCCTGCGCCACGAAGCGCTCGCGCTGGATGACCGGGTCGACGAGCTCCGAGTAGCCGGTGGCGAGCTCGAAGCCCCGCACATAGAGGTCCCACTTCTCGACGACGCCCGGAATCGAGCGGTGCTGGCGCGTCAGCGGAGAGGTGTCGAGCGGGAAGTCCATCACGAAGGTCGGCCGGGTGAGGCCGCCCTTCACGAAGTGCTCCCACAGCTCTTCGATGTACTTGCCGTGGATCGGGTGCTTGATCTCGATGCCCTCACGCGCGGCGAGCTCAGCGAGTTCCTCGACAGGGGTCGACGGGGTGAACAACGTGCCCGCCGCCGCGTTCAGCGAGTCGTACATCGAGATGCGGTCCCACTGGCCGCCCAAGTCGAACTCGGTGCCGTCGGCCCAGGTCACCACGTGCGAGCCGTTCGTCGCGAGCGCGGCGTCCTGAATGAGCTGCTGGGTGAGGTCGGCGATCGTGTTGTAGTCGCCGTAGGCCTGGTAGGCCTCGATCATCTCGAACTCGGGCGAGTGGGTGGAGTCGGCGCCCTCGTTGCGGAAGTTGCGCGCGATCTCGTAGACGCGGTCGATGCCGCCGACGACGGCGCGCTTGAGGAACAGCTCGGGCGCGATCGACAGGTAGAGCTCGGTGTCGAACGCGTTCGAGTGCGTGACGAAGGGCCGAGCGGATGCCCCGCCGTGCATGGTCTGCAGCTTCGGGGTGCTGACTTCCAGGAATCCGTTCTTCGCGAACGTCTCGCGCACGCTCGCCGTCGCCTTGGCGCGCGTGATGACCGTGCGCCGCGCCTGCTCGCGCTGGATCAGGTCGAGGTAGCGCGAGCGCACGCGGGTCTCTTCGGAGAGCTCCTTGTACATGTTCGGCAGCGGCAGGATCGCCTTGGCCGCGATCTGCCACTCGTCGACCATGATCGACAGCTCGCCGCGCCGTGACGAGATGACCTCGCCGTGCACGAACACGTGGTCGCCGAGGTCGACGAGCTCCTTCCAGCGCTGCAGGCTCTCTTCGCCGACCGAGGCGAGCGACACCATCGCCTGAATGCGCGAGCCGTCGCCCGCCTGCAGCACCGCGAAGCACAGCTTGCCCGTGTTGCGCTGGTTCACGACGCGGCCGGCGAGCCCGACGACCTCGCCAGAGGTCTCGTCGGCGGCGAGCGACCCCCACTTCGCGCGCACCTCGGGGATCGTCGTGGTCACCGGCAGCGTCACGGGGTACGCGCCGCCCGCCAGATCGGATGCCTCTGCCTGCAGTCGCTCGCGCTTGGCCAGGCGCACGGCCTTCTGCTCGTTGATCTCCTCAGGCGTCGGCTCGGGGGTCTCGTCGATGGGCTGCTCGGCCATGGATTTCCTTCGTCTGGCAGGCTTCGAGACGCGCGCTTCGCGTGCTCCTCAGCCAGCGGGCGTGGTGCTGAAAGTGAGGGGTGCGTTGTCGATCAGGCGGGTCGCGCCCACACGGGCAGCGACCAGAATCAGACCGTCGCCCGTCGCGTCGTCTTCCAGCGGCAAGAGCGTCGCCGGATCGACGATGACCAGGTAGTCAAGCCTAACGTCCGGCTGCTGGTCGAATCGTGCGAGCGCCGCCTCGCGCGCGGCCGCGACATTTTCATGGCGAGCGGATGCCTCGACCGCAGCCCGGAGGGAGGCGGAGAGCGTCAGCGCCAGCACTCGCTCGCTCTCCGACAGGTAGCGGTTGCGGCTCGAGAGGGCGAGCCCGTCGAGCTCGCGCACGGTGCGCACCGCCTCGATCTCGATCGGCAGGTTCAGGTCGGCGACCATCTGGCGCACGAGGAAGGCCTGCTGGGCATCCTTCTGCCCGAACAGCGCGACGTCGGGCTGCACGATGTTGAACAGCTTGCTGACGACGGTCAGCATGCCGTCGAAGTGCCCGGGGCGCGAGGCGCCCTCATAGAGCTCCCCCACCTGCCCCGCGTGCACGGTCGTCTGCGAGGCTCCGGCCGGGTACATCTCGTCGACGGCCGGTGCGAACACCGCGTCGGCGCTTCCGGCGAGCGCCGCGAGGTCGGCGTCGAGGGTGCGGGGGTATCGGGCGAAGTCCTCGTTCGGCCCGAACTGCAGCGGGTTCACGAAGATCGAGACGATCACGAGGTCGGCGAGCTCCCGCGCGCGGGCGACCAGAGCGAGGTGGCCGTCGTGCAGCGCACCCATGGTGGGCACGAGCGCGATGCGGCGGCCGGCGGCGCGAGCGGCGCGCACCAGCTCGCGAGTCGCCGCGATCGTGCCGAGCACGGTCGGCGCGGCCGGAGTGGTCTGAGTCTCAGTGCAGGTCATGCCGTCCCATCGAATTCAGAGAGGTCGAGCGGCGCAGCCATGCCCGCCTTGCGCAGCGCCTCGTCGACGGTCGAGCGGACAAGTGAGCTGAGATACGCGCCGGGCTGCTCGAAGCCGATCTCGGCAAGCATCCCTGTCGCCTGCTCGACGATGCGCCTCGAGAAGCTGGCCGCCGTCGCGATCGCCTCGCCATAGGCGGCGCGGTCCTCTTCGGCGACGAGCACCGGTTCGCCGCCCATCTCGACGACGAGCGCCTGCCCGATCGGCTGCACCGGCGCGGGCGCGGTGACGGCGAAGTACGTCTCGGCCATGCGGGCGAGGTCGAGGCGGGTGCCCGTGAAGGCCATCGCGGGGTGGATCGCGAGCGGAATCGCGCCAGCGGCGAGCGCCGGCCGCAGCACGCCGATGCCGAGCCCGGGGGCCGTGTGCACCACGAGCTGCCCCGGCTGCCAGGCGCCGACCGCGGCGAGGCCCTCGACGAGCCCGGGCAGCTGATCGTCGGGCACGGCGAGCAGCACGAGCTCGCTGCGCTCGAGCAGCTCGGGCGTCTCGAGGATCGGCACGCCGGGCAGCATGTCCTGCGCGCGCTCGCGGCTGGTCTGGCTGACGGCGTTCACGCCGACGATCGCGTGGCCGGCCCCGGCGAGCGCCGCCCCGAGAACGGGACCGACGCGGCCCGCACCGACGATGCCGACTCCGAGCCTGCCTGAGCGGCTCTGGCTGCCGGTTGCCTGCACGGACTCGCCCCTAACTCCTCGAATCGCGACTCGCCAACATTACGGCACTGCGCGCGAGCTGCTCGAACAGCTCGGCGCCTGCGGGCGCCCCGATGACGGAGAGTCGAGGGCGGATCCGCACGTCGACGACATGCACCGCGAGGTCGACCAGCCCGAGCATCCGTCGCACCGGCCCCTGCTTGATGGCCACGCTCTGCACGCGCGCGAGCGGCACGAAATCAAGCGTGCGATAGACGAGGCCCGCGCGCAGCGCGAGCGTGTCGCCGACGTAGGCGTAGCCGACGCGCCGCCACGAGAACGGGTGCAGCCAGGCCGCCGCACGCGGCGCCTGGGAGAACAGGCGCGCCTCGCGCCGGAAGCGCGCGGTCGCGTGGACGAGAGCAAGCAGATCGGTGTGATCGGATGCCGGCAGCAGCAGCGGCAGCACACGGCCGACGTCCTCGAGCGAGCCCACGGGAAGGATCGTCGACGCGTTCTCCGCCTGCCCACGCTGCCGCGCCCGGCCGGCACGCGCGATGCGGATCGCCCACCACCCGAACGGCCGCCACAAGAGCGGCTGCACGACCTCGACGGCGTGGATGCGGCCGGTCGGGATCGTCTCGCTGCTCGTCGACAGCAGCCCGTAGCCGACGCGCACGCCGTCGGAGCTGCCCGAGATCGTGTACCGGGCGAGCCGGCCGAAGCGGCGCGAGTAGCCGGTGAACATACCGAAGACCGAGGGGATGACCGCGACCAGCAGGATGTAGTTGCCGCGGGCGACCTCGACCACGAGCCAGACGACGATGGCGATGAGCACGATGGTGAACGGGCTCAGAATGAGCGAGCCGATCAGGCGCCCCGGGTGCACCTTCACCACCGAGGCGGGCGCGAAGTCAGGGTGCAGATCGGCCGGCGAGAAGATGAGCTCGTCGGCGCGCGCGCGCAGAATCGCGTCCAGCTGCGGGCCGGGGGCGAAGCTCGCGGCGACCGGTGCTTCCAATGGTTGAGGAGGACGCGGAGCTTGCGGCCCTTCGAGACGCGCGGCTTCGCCGTGCTCCTCAGGAACCGCGCCCGTCTCGAAACCCGCTCCTGCCACCGGCGAAGCCGAATGGAGACCCGCCGCGCTGGCCCTCTTCGACCCCGCCAGCCCCAGAATTTCGCGCCGCAGCTCCTCGGCGGCAGCCGACCCCAGATACTGCAGGCTCAGATTGGCGTCATGCCCGGCGACGACGATCTCGAGTCGAGCCGCGCCGAACACCCGCGCGAACAGCGTGCGGTGCACATTCACGCCCTGGATGCGATCGAGCCGAGCCTGGCGGTTCTGACGGTTCAGGACGCCGGAGCGCAGCTCGACGGCATCCGTCGTCACTCGGAACTCGGTCATCTGCCAGGTCACGCGGTACCAGACGATGATGAGCGCGACGACCACGAGAACGCCGAGCAGCGCCCACAGCACCCAGCCGTGCTCGACGATCGCGTCGATGGGGTCGCCTTCGCGGGCGCGATCTGGCACGTGGGCGATCCAGTCCACCAGCCGCTCGCGCAGGTTGGCGAACACGATGGCCACGATCGCGACGAAGAACGCGCCACCGCGCAGCAGCGGAGTGGCCGGATGCATGCGGTGCCACTGGCCGTCGGCGAGCGGATTCATCGTCGAGCCTTCACAGTCGGGGTCCTCAGCGTCGAGTTCACAGGCCGGCGCGACGCGTCTCGGCGAGGCCGATGAGGCGGTCGCGCAACTCGTCGGCGGCTTCGGCGGGCAGACCGGGGATCGAGACGTTGCTCGAGGCGCTCGCGGTGACGAAGCGCAGGTCCGACAGACCGAGCGCGCGGCTGATCGGGCCGCGGGTGACGTCGATGAGCTGCATGCGGCCGTAGGGCACGGCGACGAAGCGCAGCCAGGCGATGCCGCGGCGGATGAGCAGATCGTCGTCGCGCATCCGATAGCCGATCGCGCGGGCGCGCCGAGGGGCGAAGATCAGCTGCAGGCCATAGCCGATGGCCCAGGCTGCGACGAGCAGCCAGCCCCACCAGGCCCAGTCGCCGGCGTACCAGATCAGCGCGATGATCGCCGCCGAGACGACGGTGGCGATCAGCGAGCCGACGATCACGATCCAGACGTACTTGGGCGAAACGCGCTGCCAGTCACCGTCGAGGTCGAGCCGCTGTGCCACGCGCTCATCGTATTGCGCGGACCGGTCGACGTGGCCGAGTGGGCACGCTGATCGACTCGGCGAAGCCGAATGGAGATCGAATGGTCGCATTCCGCCAACGAACCGCTCCATTCGATGTAGCTGTGGCCCAAGCATCCGCCTCGGCCCCGCCCTAGGGTGGAACGCATGACGATCGCTTCCGCTTCGCTCACCCGTCCTGTGCTCGCTGACGCGCTCGTGCGTCGCGGTGCCGTCGCCAACACGCTGCTCGTCGTGGCGGGCACCGTCTTCACGGCGCTGCTCGCGCAGGTGCAGATTCCGCTGTGGCCCGTGCCGATCACCGGCCAGACCCTGGCCGTCGTGCTCGTCGGTGCGACTCTCGGCACCTGGCGCGGCGCTGCCTCCATGGGCCTCTACCTCGTCGCGGGCGTGCTCGGCGCCCCGATCTTCACCGGCTGGTCGCACGGCCTCGGCGCCGACGTGCTGCCGAGCTTCGGCTTCGTGATCGGCTTCATTCCCGCGGCGGCGCTGGTCGGCTGGCTCTCCGAGCGCCGCTGGGATCGCCGCCCCCTGCTCTCGATCGCCGGCTTCGGGCTGGCTTCGGCGGTGCCCTTCGTCTTCGGCCTGCCGTGGCTCGCGGCGGCGCTCGCCCACTTCGGCATGCCGCACGACGTCGTGACCGTGCTGAATGCCGGGTTCACGCCGTTCATCGTGGGCGGTCTGGTCAAGTGGGCCATCGCGGCGGCGGCCCTGCCCGTGGCTTGGAAGGCTCTGGGCGCCTTGCGCAAGTAAGTGGCCGAGACTGCGCCGTCGCTTCTGGCTCCACACCTTCGCGGGTCGAGCCGAAAGCGGCGGCGCAGTTTTCGTCGCTACGCGTGCGAGTGGGTCGCGCCAGGCTCCGGCCCGCGGTCGTCGTCCCGGTCGGCATCGGGGTCGTCCGGCGGCAGCGTGCAGAACCACTCGGCGAGCAGCCCGCCGGTCAGCAGCAGCAGTGCGGCCAGGATCGCCGAGCTCGTCAACACGATGCTCGAGGTGTCGGCGATCACCGTGCGCGTCAGCATGAACAGCAGCAGCCCGATCGGCAGCCCGGCCAGCAGGGACCCCATGATCGAGCACGCCTTCGCGAGCACCACGGTGCGCGCGGCGCGGAAGGGGTCGATGCGCACCCCCGTGTTCCCGTGAATGGCGCGCCGGATCGGCAGCGCGAGCACGACCACGATCACCGCGATCACCGCGAGCGTCACGCTGAGCGTGACGGGGGGCACGAGCAGAGCGCGACCGGATGCCGCCAGTGCGGCATCCGTCAGAAGTCCGACCACCACCCCGATCAGCCCGATGATCACGAGTGTCGTCGGTCGCGTGCGCTTCACAGCTCCACTCCTTCCGCTCGCACGGTGTCGTCGCCGATCGCAGCGAGCAGGGCATCGACCCGCCCTACGCCGGGCACAGCCGCATCGGGGTCGACCGCCAGCCACGGCGCCAGCACGAACGCGCGCTCGGCGGCGCGCGGGTGCGGCAGCGTGAGCTCAGGGTCGGCGGACTCGAGCCCGTCGTAGTCGACGATGTCGATGTCGAGCGTCCGGTCGCCCCAGCGCTCTTCGCGCACCCGGCCGTGCTCGGCCTCGATGCGGTGCGCCTCGGCGAGCAGTTCGGCGGGCGTGAGCAGCGTGTCGACGAGGACCACGGCGTTCAGATAGCGGGGAGCGCTCGCGTCAGCGCCGTCGAGTTTGAGGGCGACGGATTCCACCACGGGAGACACGGCCCGCACCTCGATGCCACCGGTCGCCCGCAGCGCGTCAACGGCGGCGCGCAGCAGCTCGCCGCGGTCGCCGAGGTTGCTGCCGAGGGCCAGGACGGCCGGCCGCAGGCGGCGTGCGTTGTCGAGGGCGTTTCGGTCAGGCATCCGGATCATGCTCTCGCCTCACCCTCGTCGGCGAGCTGCGCCCACGCCCTGTCCCGCTCGATCGTCACGGCCACATCGCCGAACGGCACGGGAATCGGAGCGTCGGGTTTATGCACGGTCGCGCGCACGCGCTTGACCGCCGCGAACGAGAGCGCCACGCGCGCCACGCGCTCGGCGACGGTCTCGATCAGGTCGACGGGGTCCGAGGCGACCGCCGCGTGCACGGCCTCGGCCAGCTCGCCGTAGTGCACGGTCTCGGCCAGCGCGTCGCCGGACGCCGCCGGCCCGAGGTCGAGCCACACCGTCACATCGATGACGAAGGTCTGCCCCTGCTCGCGCTCGAAGTCGAAGACGCCGTGGTTGGCGCGCACGGCGAGGCCGGTGAGGGTGATCGAGTCCGTCACAGGTGTCCCCCGCTCGTCCACGCCTCGAGCACATCGAGCGCGCGGCGCGTCGAGACCACGTCGTGCACCCGCACGCCCCACACCCCGGCGCGCGCGGCGAGCGCGCTGACAACGGCGCTCGGCAGGTCGCGGTCGGCCACCGGCGCGCCCTCGGGCAGCAGAGCGCCGAGGAAGCGTTTGCGGCTCGCGCCGATCAGCACCGGAAAACCGAGCTCTTCGAGCAGGTCGATGCGCGCGAGAATGCGCCAGTTGTGCTCGTGGTTCTTCGCGAAGCCGAGTCCGGGGTCGACGACGAGCCGCGAGCCGTGGATGCCCGCGTCGAGCGCCTTATCGACCTGCACTCGCAACTCGTCGCGCACCTCGGTCGCGGCATCCTGATAGCGCGCGAGTGCATTCATGTTCGCGCTGTGACCGCGCCAGTGACTCAGCAGGTAGCCGCAGCCCAGCTCGGCCGCGGTGCCGAGCATCTCAGGGTCGGCCTGACCGCCCGAGACATCGTTGATCCAGCTCGCCCCCGCCTCGATCACGCGGCGTGCGGTCTCGGCGTTCATCGTGTCGATCGAAGTGCGGATGCCTCGCGCCGTCAGCTCGCGAATGACGGGCAGCACCCGTCCGAGCTCTTCGTCGACCGGAACGCGGGGTGCCCCCGGGCGGGTCGACTCGCCGCCGACGTCGATCAGGTCGGCGCCCTGCGCGGTCAGCTCGACGGCGTGCTCGACGGCTGCGTCGAGCGAGGTCCAGCGGCCGCCGTCGCTGAACGAGTCGGGCGTGACATTGAGCACGCCCATGATGAGCGTCACTGCACGCCGCCCGCACCGATCAGCGTGATCACTTCGGCACGCCGCACGGCGTCGTCGAGTTCGCCGCGGCTCGCGACGGTCACGGTCGTCGAGTGCACCTGGCGCGCGCCGCGCGTCGTGACGCACTGATGCTGCGCGTCGAGCACGACGACGACCCCGCGCGGCGCGAGCGCCTCGACCAGGCTGTCGGCGATCTGCTCGGTGAGGCGCTCCTGCAACTGCGGGCGCGCGGCCAGCACGTCGACGAGCTGCGGCAGACGCCCGAGGCCGACGACCTTCTCGGCCGGCAGGTACGCGAGGTGCGCGCGCCCGATGAACGGCAGCAGGTGGTGCTCGCACACCGAGCGGAACTCGAGGTCGCGGACGATCACGAGCTCGGGCTCGACGTCTCCGACCGGGATCGTCTCGCGCAGCGGTGCCAGCGCGTCGGCGCCGACACCGGCGAAGAACTCTGCGTAGGCATCCGCCACCCTGGCCGGCGTCTCACGCAAGCCGGGGCGCGCGGTGTCCTCGCCGATCGCAGCCAGCAGCTCGGTGACGGCCGCTTCCACGCGTGCTCGGTCGATGCCGGTCACGCCGCCGCCCTACGCGGTCGCAGGGCGCGGGTTCACCCCGGGGCTGCGGTGCGGGCGCGAGCTTCCGCTGTCGATTCCGCCGTCGGTCACACCCGGGTCGATGGGCGCCTTGGGCGTCGGAATCTCGATCGGGGGGATGTTCGGCAGCGGCCGGTTCGGGCTCGAGACCCACTGCGGGCGCTCGGGCAGCTTTTGGACGCCGGCGAAGATCTCGGCGATCTGGTTGTGGTCGAGCGTCTCTTTCTCGAGCAACTCGGCGGCCAGGCGGTCGAGGATCTCGCGGTTCTGGTTGAGCACGAGGTATGCCTCGTCGTGCGCCTTCTCGATGAGGGCGCGCACCTCGGCATCGACCTTCTGCGCGATGTTCTCGGAGTAGTCGCGCTGGTGCCCCATGTCGCGGCCGAGGAACATCTCGCCGGAGGACTGACCGAGCTTCACCGAGCCGATGTCGGCGCTCATTCCGTAGTCGGTGACCATCTGCCGGGCGATGCCGGTGGCCTTCTCGATGTCGTTCGCGGCACCAGAGGTCGGGTCGTGGAACACGATCTCTTCGGCGACGCGGCCGCCCATCGCGTAGGCGAGCTGGTCGAGCAGCTCTTCGCGGGTCACCGAGTACTTGTCCTCGAGGGGCAGCACCATCGTGTAGCCGAGGGCGCGACCGCGCGGCAGGATCGTGATCTTCGTGACGGGGTCGGTGTGGCGCATCGCGGCAGCGGCGAGGGCGTGGCCGCCCTCGTGGTACGCCGTGATCAGCTTCTCCTTGTCCTTCATGACGCGGGTGCGGCGCTGCGGGCCGGCGACGACGCGGTCGATGGCCTCGTCGAGGGCGCGGTTGTCGATCAGCTGCGCGTTCGAGCGCGCCGTGAGCAGCGCGGCCTCGTTCAGCACGTTTGCCAGGTCTGCACCGGTGAAGCCGGGGGTCTTGCGGGCGACGACCTCGAGGTCGACCGACTTCGCGAGCGGCTTGCCACGGCCGTGCACCTCGAGGATGCGCTGGCGGCCCTTGAGGTCGGGCGCGTCGACGCCGATCTGGCGGTCGAAGCGGCCGGGGCGCAGCAGAGCGGGGTCGAGGATGTCGGGGCGGTTGGTCGCCGCGATGAGAATGACGTTCGTCTTGACGTCGAATCCGTCCATCTCGACGAGCAGTTGGTTCAGGGTCTGCTCGCGCTCGTCGTGACCGCCGCCGAGGCCCGCGCCGCGGTGGCGGCCGACGGCGTCGATCTCGTCGACGAAGATGATCGAGGGCGCGTTCTGCTTGGCCTGGTCGAACAGGTCGCGCACGCGGCTCGCGCCGACGCCGACGAACATCTCGACGAAGTCGGAACCGGAGATGGAGTAGAACGGCACCCCCGCCTCACCCGCGACGGCGCGGGCCAGCAGGGTCTTACCCGTTCCAGGGGGGCCGTACAGCAGCACGCCCTTCGGGATGCGGGCGCCGACCGCCTGGAACTTGGCCGGCTCCTTCAAGAAGTCCTTGATCTCCTGCAGCTCTTCGATGGCCTCGTCGGCACCGGCGACGTCGTCGAAGGTGACCTTCGGGCTCTCCTTCGAGACGAGCTTGGCGCGGCTCTTGCCGAACTGCATGACCTTGTTGCCGCCGCCCTGCATGCCGGCGAGCATGAACCAGAACAGCGCGCCGATGGCGAGCACCGGAAGCAGGAAGCCGAGCACCGAGCCCCAGATGCTGGGCTGCGGCACCTTGTCGTCGAAGCCCTTCGCGAGGTTCGCGTCGTCGACGGCCTTCACGACGTCGGCACCGCGCTGGTTCACGTAGTAGAACTGCACGTGGTCGCCGTTGTTGCCGTCGGGCTGGTTCAGCACCAGGTCGACGCGCTGATTGCCGTCGATGATCTGAGCGGACTGGACCTTGCCGTCGGAGAGCAGCTCAAGGCCCTTCTGCGTGGTCACTTCCTTGAACCCGGACATGGTGAAAACACTCATGCCGATCCACACGATGATTCCCGCGAGGACGATATACGGAATCGGCCCACGGAAGAGCTTCTTGAGATTCATGGTGATACGAGGTTACGCCCACACATCTGGGCACAGGCTCCCTGTTCGCCGCAGGCGTTCTATGCGGACTCTCTGACCACGCTCTACGAGTAGACGTGGGGGGCGAGTACCGCGATCGAGCGCAGGTTGCGGTAGCGCTCGGCGTAGTCGAGGCCGTAGCCCACGACGAAGTCGTTCGGGATGTCGAATCCCACGTACTTCGCGTCGATCTCGACCTTCAGCGCCTCCGGCTTCCGCAGCAGAGCGCACACCTCGAGCGACGCGGGATTCCTCGACTGCAGGTTCTGGCGCAGCCACTGCAGCGTGAGCCCCGAGTCGATGATGTCCTCGACGATCAGCACGTTTCGCCCGGTGAGGTCGGCGTCGAGGTCCTTCACGATGCGCACCACACCGCTCGAGTGGGTGCTCTTGCCGTACGACGACACCGCCATGAAGTCCAGCTCGACGTGCCGCTGCAGCTCGCGCGCGAGGTCTGCCATGACCATGACCGCGCCCTTCAGCACGGCGACCAGCAGCAGGTCACGCCCCTCGTAATCGGCCTCGATCTGGCGCGCGATCTCGCGCAGCTTGCCGGAGATCTGCTCCTCGGTCAGCAGCACCTTGTCGATCTCGGTCTCGATGTCTTCGGGAAGCATGCGAGAAGCCTATTTGAGTATTTGAGGTCGATGAACGGATGCCTCAGCGAGCCGCGCGCAGCACGAGCAGCCGCCCCTCGCGGGCCGCGCTGAACCCGGGAAGGTCGAGCGGCTGCTGCCCGCGCCAGTCGGTGACGAGCCGCAGCACGGCCTGCACATGCACCCGTTCGAGCGCGACGCCGAACTCCGACTGCGCCACGAACCGCACAATCCGCCCGCGCAGCGCCGGCGGGTTCGCCTCGAGCGCGCTGACCGCGATGCCGATGCCGGCCTCGACGTGCTCGACGATGTCCTCGATGGTCTCCTCGATCATCTGCTGGAACGCGTCGTTGTCCTCGCGCAGCTGCTCGGCCGTGCGCGCGAGCGCCTCGGCGACGCCCGGCCCGAGCTCGCTCTCGAGCACCGGCAGCACCCGTTCGCGCACGCGCGCGCGCGCATACGCGGGGTCGAGGTTGTGCGGGTCGTCCCACGGCGCGAGGCGCGAGTCCGCGCAGAACGCGCGCGTCGTCGCGCGCCGGACGCCGAGCAGCGGCCGCCGATACAGCCCGCTCTCGGCCGCCATACCCTGCAGGCTCGCCGCCCCCGACCCGCGCGCGAGCCCGAGCAGCACGGTCTCGGCCTGGTCGTCGAGCGTGTGCGCGAGCAGCACGGCGAGCGCATGATGAGCGGATGCCTCGCGCCGCAGCGCCTCGTAGCGTGCGGCGCGCGCCGCGCCTTCGGGCCCAGCGGAACTGCCCGCATCGACGCTCACCCGCGCGACGACCACGGGGTCGAGCCCGAGGTCGCGGGCCTGCTGCGCCGCGCGCGCGGCGACCTCGGCCGAGGCATCCTGCAACCCGTGATCGACGATGACGGCGCCGGCCCGCAGCCCCGCACGCGGTGCCTCGAACGCGGTGGCGGCGGCTAGCGCGAGCGAATCGGCTCCCCCGCTCAGCGCGACGAGGACCAGCGGCGCATCTTGGATCGGCGAGGAGCCCGCGACGCGCGCGTCGCGAAGCGGCGTGAGGCTCGCTCGCACCGCTCGGCGCACGTCGGCGATCGCCGGGGTGAGGCGCGGCCTGCGCTCTTCGGGGGCAAGGGGCACTGACTAAAGTTAGCCGCATGACCAACAGCTACGACGCCGTCATCGAGATCCCGCGCGGCAGCCGCAACAAGTACGAGGTCGACCACGAGACCGGTCGCGTCTACCTCGACCGCGTGCTCTTCACGAACTTCACCTACCCGACCGACTACGGCTTCTTCGAGAACACCCTCGGCGAGGACGGCGACCCGCTGGACGTGCTCGTGCTGCTCGACTACCCGCTGTTCCCGGGCGTCGGCGTGAAGGTGCGCCCCGTCGGCGTGCTGCACATGAGCGACGAGGCCGGCGGCGACGACAAGGTCATCGCCGTGCAGTACAAGGACCCGCGCTGGAGCCACATCCAGGACGTCGCCGACATCCCCGAGTACACGAAGAAGGAGATCCAGCACTTCTTCGAGCACTACAAGGACCTCGAGCCCGGCAAGTGGGTCAAGGTCGACGAGTGGGGCAGCGCGGCCGACGCCGAGAAGCTCGTGGAAGAGGCCATCGAGCGCCTCAAGACCGCGGGTCACTGACTTCCGTTCGCTGACGGGCGCGTCGCGCACCTTCGTTCGTTGAGGAGCACGCGCAGCCTGCGGAGCGCGCATGTCGAAACGAAGAACCCCGGCGGAATCATCCGCCGGGGTTCTTTGCGATTCAGCGGCCCATCGACGGGCGCGCGACGACGTCGATCGGCGTGCCCCAGACCGCCTGCTGCTTGACGTTCTCGCCGGCCTGCGGCGCGGCGATCATCTGGCCGTTGCCGATGTAGAGACCCACATGGTAGAGCCCGTTCGGCGCCGTGCCCCAGAAGATCAGGTCGCCGGGCTGTGCCTGGCTTCGCGGCACGAGCTGGCCGAGCGCGGCCGCCTGCCGGTACTGATAGACGACGCCGTGGCCGCCGATGTTCAGGCCGGCACTCTGGTAGGCCATCATCGTCAGCCCCGAGCAGTCGAACGAGTTCGGCCCGGCGCCGTCGAAGACGTACGGCTTGCCGATCTGCGCGCGGGCGTAGGCGATGGCCTGAGCCACGATGGCGGCGTCCGGTGCGCCGTTGCTGGTGTGAGGAGCGCTGCCGGATGACCCGCCGGACGACCCGGAATGAGTGGATCCGCTCGAGCCGCTCGACCCGGTAGACCCCGATCCACTCGAGCTGTGCTGCTGTTGCTGCTTCCGCCGTGCTTCGGCGGCGGCCTGCGCCGCCTGCGCCTGGCGCTGCCGTTCCGCCGCGGCCTCCGCGGCCTTCTGCGCGGCGATCGCCTGCTGGCCCTTGACGTACTGCGCGGCGACTTCGGTCGACGTGTTCTGCAGCGTCGCGAGCTGGGCGGTGAGCTCGGTCTGCTTCTGCTGCTGGGTGGTCACGGCGAGCTGGGCTGCGGCCGCGGCATCCTGCGCCGCTTTCGACGCCTTCTCTGCGGCATCCGCCGCCTTCTTCTTCGCCTGCTGCGCTGCCTTCGCCTGCGCCGCGAGCGACTGCGCGGTGTTGCGGTCGGCGACCGCCTGGTCGTAGATCTTGCGTGACTGCTCGGTGAGCTGGCTCATCGTGCCGAGCTGGTAGAGCAGCTTGTCGGCCGCGCCCGAGTCGCTGCCCTCGAGCAGCAGCCCGATCGAGCCGTCGGTGCCCGCGGTGCGCATCAGGTGCGAGGCGAGCAGTCCAGCCCGCACCGTCGAGGTCTCTGCCGTCTTCTGCGCGGCATCCGCCTGCTTCTTGAGCTCGGCAGCCTTCTCGGTCGCGTCGGCCAGGTCGCCCTGCGCCTGGTGATAGGCCTCGACCGCCTCCTCCGACTTGATGCCGGCGGTCGTCGCCTGGTCTTGCAGCTTCGCGACGAGGCCGTTGATCTTGTCGACCATCGCCTTCTGCGCCGACACGTTGGCCTTCGCGTTCTGCACGTCGGTCCACGTCGGGTACTCGGTGGCAGAGGCCTGTGAGGGGTGGGCGACGATGCCCACCGTCGCCGTCAGAACCCCGAGCGCCGCTGCGCTCACGGTGATCGCCGGCCGGCGGAAGCTCGAGCCGTCGTGTTCGCTCATATCGCTGCTCCGTGCTGGGCCATCCACGGCACCGGGTTGATCTGCACGCCGTTGCGGCGCACCTCGAAGTGCAGGTGCGGGCCGGTCGAGTGGCCCGTTGACCCGACATGCCCGATCACCTGCCCCGCTGTCACGTGCTGGCCGACCGAGACGACGATGCCGCCGTTGATGTTGTGGCCGTATGCCGTCGAGATGCCGTCGCCGTCATCGATCAGGATGAAATTGCCGTAACCGCCGTTCCAGCCCGCGAACACGACCGTGCCCGCATGGGCGGCGTGGATCGGGGTGTTGAAGGCCGCGGCGATGTCGTCGCCCTCGTGCCAGGTCGTGCAGCCGGCGCACGGCGCGGGCCGCGGGCCGAACGGCGACGCGATCGGGCCATAGACGGGAACCGCCCAGCCCTGCGCGTTCGCGTGGCTCGCCGCAGCCGCTGCCGCACGGGCACGCGCCTCTGCCGCCTTCTTCGCCGCGGCGGCGCGAGCGGCGACACCCTTCTGGTAGCCGGCGACGGTCTTGCTCGTTTTGTCCTTGAGGGCTGCGAGCATCGCGTTCAGCTCGTCGCTGTGGCTCTGCTCTGCGGTCACGGCCTGCTGAGCGGAGACCTGCGCCTGCTGCGCAGCCACCAGCGCCGCCTGCGCCTGCTGCTGCAGCCGGGTGCGCTCGTCGAGTGCGGACTTCGCCTGGTCTGCGGCGGCCTTCGCGGTGTTCTTCGCCTGCTGCGCCTCCGACCACAGATCAGAGGTCGACTCGGTCAGCTTCGTCATCGTGCCGAGCTGGTCGAGCAGCACCGTGGGGTCCGACTTGCTCTGCTTCGAGCTGGCGAACAGCAGCGAGCTCGTGATGTTGTTGCCGCCGGAGCGGTACAGCTGCGCCGCGACCCGGCCCGCGCGGGTGCTGGCGGTGCCGGCCTGCGCGGCCAGCTTGTCGGACTGCGACTTGAGGGTCTGGTACTTCTGGTCGG
Source organism: Gryllotalpicola daejeonensis (assembly GCF_039538145.1). Lineage (NCBI taxonomy): Bacteria > Bacillati > Actinomycetota > Actinomycetes > Micrococcales > Microbacteriaceae > Gryllotalpicola > Gryllotalpicola daejeonensis. Next base: position 1,819,620 of record NZ_BAABBV010000001.1, read on the forward strand.
CCGCGAACAGCGCGTCCTGCGCCTCGGCCACCTTCTCGCCGGCGGCGGTGGCGGCCTGCTGCGCCTTGGTCGCCTGCGTCTTCAGATTCGCGAGCAGCGCCGTGACCTGCTTGACCTTGGCCGCCGCCGCGGCCTGGTTGCCGCGAGCCTTCTGCACGTCGGCCCACGTCGGGTAGGACGCGGCGAACGCGCTGGTCGGCGCCGTCACCGTTCCCGAGATGACGAGCACGAGGGATGCCGCGAGCACGCCTGCCGCCATCAGGGCACGTCCTCGCGCCCTGCTCATGCGGGCGCCGGAGCGCGCGAACAGCCGCATCTCCATGCGTCTCCTTCAGTGTCGGGGGCGAGCACGTCGCTTCGAACGTAACCGCGGCACCGGCATCCTCATCGGGTAACACGCCCGAGTGTCGCGAACCGGTCGCTCCGATTTGGACACGTGGGAAGGCTCACGTATGCTTAGTCCTCGGTAGTCATGCGGTGGCAGCCGCAGACGGCCCCATCGTTTAGTGGCCTAGGACGCCGCCCTTTCACGGCGGTAGCACGGGTTCGAATCCCGTTGGGGTCACCATGATTGCCAGCACAAAAGAATATGGCCCTGTAGCGCAGTTGGTTAGCGTGCCGCCCTGTCACGGCGGAGGTCGCGGGTTCAAGTCCCGTCAGGGTCGCGGATGGCAAAGCCCTATCGAGAGGTAGGGCTTTTCTTCCAGAAGCGGCTGTTTCTGTGTTGTTGAACGACGCAGTCGGCCGGTTCGGCTCTGTAGCTCAGTTGGTAGAGCGCACGACTGAAAATCGTGAGGTCACGGGATCGACGCCCGTCGGAGCCACCATTGAATTGCCTGATCGCGGGCCCTTTTTCTTGGGTCTGGGGCCCTTCGTAATGGCTGGTCTTTTGGGCTCTGCCCACATTTTGCCCACACGAGAGGCGCCCACGCGGTGGGTGAGCGCGGCTGCCACGGCGTCGAGGTCGTCCTCGAACAGTTCGGCGTAGACGTCGAGGGTCGTCGCCGCCGACGCATGCCCCAGCAGCCGCTGCACCGCCTTCACGTTCGCGCCGGCCGAGATGGCGAGGGATGCCGCCGTGTGCCGCAGGTCGTGCGGAGTCACCCACGGGAATCCGGGGTCCTCGGCCATCGCCTGGCGCACCGCCGGCTCGAAGACGCGGTGCCGGAAATTGCCGTTGCGGATGAGGCCGCCGTTCGCGCTGGTGAACAGCGGCGCGTCCAGGCTGCGGCCTTCGCACCGAGCCGCGAGCGGCCCGACCAGGAAGTCGGGAAACGGCACCGAGCGGCGCTCGTGGTTCTTCGGCGTGCCCCACGTCATGACACCCTCGAGCTCGACGACGGATTCGTCGACGGCCACTCGCCGCCGGTCGAAGTCGACAGACGCGACGCGCAGCGCCGCCATCTCGCCCCAGCGCAGGCCGGTGAAGGCAAGGAAGACAACGAGGTCGGCGTCACTGCTGCACAGGCTCGCGACGTGCGCCACTTGGTCGGCCGTGAGGTAGCCCTTTCGCTTGCGCTCGATGCGCGGCAGCCGGATGAACTCGCACGGATTTCGCACGAGGCGTCCGTCGCGGATCGCGAACTTCATGAGCCCGGACAGCACGAGGTAGATCTGCTTGACCGTCGAGGGCTTGAGCCGTGCGCTGAGCGCGCCGACCCAGTCCTGCACCTCGGCGTGGCCGATCTCGACGAGCCGGCGCTCGCCCCAGAGCGGATAGATGTGGTGGTCGAGGTTGTAGCGGTAGCCCGAGCGCGTGGCTGGCTTCACCTGCACCTGGGCCTCGAACCACGTCTCGCCCCACTCGCGCACGGTGATGCGCGAGTTCGAGGGGTCGATCCATTCGCCGCGGGTCATCGAGACGGTGACCGAGGCGAGGAAAAGCTCGGCGTCCCGCTTGGTGCGGAATCCGCGCTTGTCGGTCTGCGACCGGTCGGGCTTGCGATAGCGCACCCGATAGCGCCGGCCCGCCGACGTCGAGTAGGGCTCGATGCTCCCCATGGCCGAACCCTAGGCCTGGCCGCCGACATCGGCTACGCCGCGGCGCTTGATGAGCGCCTGGCGGCTGAGCTTGGTGCGCAGCGCGAGCAGCGTCCAGCTGGCGCCGGCCGCGCGCAGCGCGTCGATGAGCTCGTCGCGCTGGCTCCGCAGCCGCACTTCCTCCCGCTGCAGTCTCACCAGCGCGCGGCTGAGCTCGTCCAGCTCATTGAGTGCGCGAGTGCGGCCGCCCCAGCCGTCCTCGAGCGCGTCGATCGCGTCGGCGGCGCGCCGCGCGGCGGCCCTGGCCTCCTCATGGACGGCGTTCCTTGCCGCTGCCGCATCGCGCTGAGCCCGCTGTCGGGCGTAGGCGGCGCGACGTCGCGCGTCTCGCTCTGCTCGTGTGTTTGTCCTCATACCTGCAAGTTGCACAACCCGAAGAGAAACAGCGCGCAGATGGCGCGCACGACTATCGGACGCGCTCGGGCTGTAACCCGGTTGTTGCGCGAGTCATGCGTCAGGCACAGTTCGTCGCGCTCTCAAGATTGAGCCTGCGTGCATTGCACCATCGTGGCGTTGACTCATCGTCATCACGTCGCTGTCGTTCTTGCCGCTCGATTTCATCGCGTGGCTCGGCCCAGTAGTAGTCGCATACGTGTTGCAGCGGCCCTACCGTTGCAGCATTTTCACCAGGCGCGTCGTGCCGGCACACATGTGCGACGCCACGGCCGCGCCTCGCGCGCTTTGGCACAGGCAATCGAAAGTCGCGATCGGCCCGAGCCAGCGCGACAGACTCAGTACGCTCGGCGAGATTGGGAAGACTTCGCTAGAGCGGGCAGCCCGGCGGCGCATTACAACTCATTGAATCGAGGCAACTTCTCACCAGGCGCCTGTACTCGGCCGCATCTGAGATCAAAGAGTCTGAATGCCTCGTTGACAGCGAGCGCTGCCGCGGCGGCCGCGGGCCCGATGTCATGAACAATGTCCCCCCGCAGCTCCACGGTTCTTTTCCCGTCGGCTCCAGTTGTGACGACGTTGCGATCCATCCGCATCAGCGCGAACGAACGCTGACCGTGAGCCGCCGCGCTGCCCATGCGCCAAAGCGGTTCGACTCCGCTGGTTGCGGCCGGGTCGTCGTGGATGTGCCGCGCGGCAAAGTTGACGACATCGGTGTTGTTCAGTGCCGCGTTGCTTGACTTGGCGAGTCCGAGTTCGGCTACGGTTCCGCGGCACAGGTCAAGCCGCTCGGTCAGCGCTTTCGCGTCGCGAACCTGTGCCTTGAGCTGTTGCTCTGTGAGCCCAGTTGCACTTTCAACGAGCTTCCGTTGATCGGTGAGATCCTGAATCAAAAGCCTCATCGCCCGACCTCGCCGGTCGGCTCTACGGACTGGCGCAAGCACCCATAGCGCGTGTGACGCAGCGAGGAGGGCCGATCGAAGGCTGGTCATGTAGGCAGTTGGATAGGTTGTGCCTGTCGCACGCATCATTGCGAGTACGAACTCGAGGTGTTCCACCGCGACGACGAGCGAGTACCACGCGAGCCCGGAGACGCTCAGATTCGACGTGTCATCACCGCCGAGCGCGCTCCGAGGCGGCACTTCCTCGGCACGATTCGTCCGCGTTTGCCAAGCCGAAGAAGCCACGGCTATCCGTCCGAGGCGGCGTTCCCACGCGCGCCACGATTCGTCCGTCATGCCCAGATCCTGCCCTATTGCAGGTCCCGCGAGGCTGACGCGTGGTTTAGGTCGGGGGTTTCGGGTCGGTTTGCCCGCCGGCCCATCCGTCTCCTCACCTACGCGACCGAACCGGATTCGGATCTGAAGTCGGCCCGCGGTGGTTGCGAGTCGGATCGCGCAGCGCTGTCGGCGGTTAGTACTAGCCTGCCCACGGCTCGACATGATGCGGAGGTCCGAGAGTATGGCTAGTGAGCCATTTCCTGAACTGTTGGGGCGAATGCGCGGGGCGTTCGATGCGGAAGAGACGCGCCTGCGCGCGGCATTGCAGCAAGCGCGATCAGACTTCGATCACCGTGGCGTGCGCGGAGACGTGCTAGAGAACGCAGTACGTGCGTTCCTCCGCGGTCACCTTCCGCGGCGCCTCGATGTAGGAACGGGCGAGGTGATCGATCGATATGGAACGCGAAGCCCGCAACTCGATGTGATCATTGCCAATGAAGACCAGCCGCTGGTCTACGGCGTCGAAGAGCCTGGCCTATATCTAGCGGAGGGAGTGTCTGCCATCGGGGAAGTCAAGACACGCCTAGACGGAGAAGCGCTCGGCGACATACTCCGCAAGGGGGCGCAGTTGCGCCAAATGCGAATGACTCCCAATGTCGGCGACCAGGTCCAGCATTCGAACCCCTCGGATATCGCCCGCTTCGTTATGTCTTTTCCATTTTTCGCCATTGCGATGGAGAGCAGCCTGTCGCTGGACACGATCCAGCAACGACTTACGAGCGAACCGCTCGTGCCGTCGTCCGATGGGTCAGGGACGCAGCTGAGCAAACTGGACGCGCTCTTTGTCCTCGACAAGGGAGTGCTTCTCTTCGTTGGGGATGGCACGGGACAGCTTCAGATGGAAACGTTCGACGGCCAGAAAGTGCAAGGCTGGGGCAGCACGGTCCAGCTCGGGCCTCTGATGGAATTGTTTATGTGGATCAACTCGGTCATGCCGAGAGTCAGGCGCGGAATCTCAATCGCGCTGCCGTACCTGACCAACATGAGGTAAGAGGCCGACGGCCGCAGGCCATCATTCCCGTCGCTCACTGATCATCCAGCCCGGATCCAGACACGGACACCCATTGATGGAACCCTAAAATTACATCTCACAGCCTGTGTGCGAAGAGGTGCCGCGAAGTCGCCGCCGCCGCAGTCCGCGCGCTTACCCTAGATACATGTCGATCCCTACGCCGCCGAGCCTCGCCTTGCGCGAGGTCATCAGTGCGCGGCGAGGCGAACTCGAGGCTCTACTGGCCAAATACCACGCGAAGAACCCAAAGTTGTTCGGTTCCGTCGCCCGCGGGGATGCCCACGAGGGAAGCGATATCGACATCCTTGTCGAGATGGATCCGACCGCGGGCAACCTTCTGATGCGGGCCTCTGGTCTCATGGAAGAGACGCGGAAGCTCTACGCGCGAGACGACATCGACATCTTCCCGGCACAGCTGCTCAAGCATCCGATCTCCGAGTCGGCACTCGCCGAAGCGCTCGACCTGTGAGCCGCACCTCATCGGAGCGCATAGCGGACATCCTCGAGGCAATCGCAAAATGCCAGCGCTACGCCGGTTCCCTCGACGGTGACGATCCGACTCTTGTCGATATGGCCCAGGATGCCATCGAGCGCAACCTGCAGGTCATCGGCGAAGCCGCGAACGCCTTGCCGACTGACGTCACTGGCGCGCATCCGGAGATTCCGTGGCCGCAGATTCGCGGCTTTCGGAACATCCTCGTTCACGAGTACTTCGGCGTTGATGTCGCAACGATCCGCGAGGTTATCGACGCGCATCTGCCACAGCTGAGCGCGGCCCTCGAGGAACAGATAGCCGAATAGGCAGGGCTCCATACCGCGAACGCCTCGATCATGAGACCCCCACCGCCAGTAACCCGGTTGCCTCGGATCCTCTGGCCTCGAGCCGGTTTCGGCCGTCACCTCGAATGGTGCCTGCGTGCATTCGCACCTAGGTGTATTCGCACCCACGTTTCCTCGGACTAGTTGCGTCCACTGCCTAGGAACCCCTTCGTTCCCTTCTCGTCGCCCGTCTCGATTGCTGCTCTGGCCTTTGGACGTGGTTCCAGTTCGGTACGGCCAGCCTTCACGATGTCCGGACCGAGTGCGGACATACGTTTCATGCGCCAAGTCCCGGGCGCGGCGCCGACCGGCCCTCTGTCTGCTGGAGCGACCGCAGGGACAAGTGAGCATCCGGACCGCCCAAAGATCGGGATACCGGATTCCGGGCGTCCGCCTCGAGCGATTGGCGGATCGCCTGCTAGTACACAGCGATCTCGAACCTCGCTGGAGCCGGGAGCGAATCAGAGGTCGCGTTGGTTGACACGCAGCATGAGACGTTTCTCGCGCGCTACGAGAGGGCCCGCTGCCGCCTGGACTCGACATGTGGCCGGCCCATTGGCGCCAAGAGGTGCGAGATACGTCATTTGCTCAGGGCCAACTAGACAAGTCGAGGAAATGTGCCCTTCCCGAGGCCGAGCTTTTGGAGATCGGAATACAACCATCCGGCGGCCATGAGACTCGCTGGCCGCTCGTGCGTCTCCTGGTCGGCGATCGATAGTGAATGGACGTAGCCTCGGGCGAAAGGCCCTCTGGACTCTGCGGCCGTTGCAATGTGCCGAGCGTTCTCATCGAGGAACCGCTCGACCCAGTCGCCGGCATTGCCGCGTTCGTCGACTGTCACTAGCGCTCGCCCGCGTTTCGCGAACAGCGCTCGGTCTCGTTGCTCATCCGCTGCACGCTCGAAGAGTGCAGCGGGCACGATTGCGCTGCTTAGCCCTGGCATATGCCGACCCATAGTTCCCGAATCGCTGAACGAGAGGCTCGCGATGACGCCGAACTCAGAATCGGCGCCCATCCCCAACGACCAACTGAAGGGCGCAAAGGCCGTACCGGCGACTTCGACGTACGCAACGCACGCAAGGCCGAAGACTTCGGCATAGAACTCTTGAAGTCTGGTGTCCGAGTAGTAACTCCAAATCCATCCATTGCCTTGACCCAAGGGAATATCAGGTACTGGTGCCGGACGTTGCAGCCAGTCATCGGTGGACGAGTTCGCCCAGGACAGTAGGTCCTCGATAGTTCGGCCGTCGATAAGGTGACGACCTATTTTCACCTTCGCTTGGGTGAGATCTCCGAGCGCGGCCTTGAGCGGTGCTCCCGCTTGAAGGATTGCTTGCCTTCCGATCGGTGGGAATTGGCTGGAGTTTGACTTCGTCAGCGCCCTTGCTGCACGGTACCGGCTTTCGAGGCGCCAAACGCCGTCGGGCGGCCCGAGGTCCTCGGCGGTATTAAGGATGTCGAGTGTCGCGCCGGCAATCTTGTCCCTCACAATCACCCAGGGCCACTCATTGCCTTCTGGGAAACCACCGGCGCGATCCGGAATCCATTCGCTGGTTACCCCGGTGATGGGGTGTATTCCCGGGGGCAGATCTTCGACGCTGTCGACTTCGCCAGGCATACGCTTCCATGCAAAGCTGAGGCTGCTTGCGCCAACTCCGACCCCGAGTGCGATGGGTTGCGACTGTGAAGTCACAGGAAAAACGCGAGGCGCCAGCGGCCCGATCGAGTCGATCCAAGTTCTGGTCGCACGCAATAGACGCTCCGGCGCGGCGACTTCCGGCTCGTGTTTTGTCCCGGTCTCCCGAAACCATGAATGTCCATGTGCGATCTGAGCTAACAGCCAGGAGCCAGCACCGGGGTTAGCTCGTAGACATTGGTCCAACATGTCGTCAAGCGTTGCAACAGGCGCCAGGACACCCATGACTGCGAGCGCCCAGCGCCACCGATCAAAATTCGTACTGCTTTGAATTGCCTCACCGACGAGATCTGGCTCGTGCAGCAGCGCCTGCGCTGCAAACCATTGCTGGAAGATTGGGAGCGAGAATTCGAGATGGCCGTCCGGGGTCGCGCGCAGCAGATTGCTTTGTCGTGCTTGCTGGCGATCGACGAAGGTGAGTCCGTCGTCGACGTTTGCCGTGCGAGTTGTAGCGAGCGCAACTCGGATTAGGAGTTGGAAGACAGTCGGGGTCTGGACAGCCGCTGTTGACGACGACGTGGCCGCAAGCGCGCGCTCGACAAGGCGTTTGATGAGTTCCGCCTGCCCTGCTGGCTTCTGATCTTCTGCAATCATGAACCCCGCTGCGATTGCGAAGAATGGTCTCCGAAGCGACTCGATAAGGCTTGGATCCCAGCTCCAGGACGCATGTGGCTGATTTGCGACGGATTCGACGAGACTTCGCGCATCGCTGATGTCCAAGCCCTCGCAACGGATCTCATCATCGGCGGCGACAACTCCGGGCCTACTGGTCAGCAACACGCGCGACAGCGGGTGGGATGCCACGAATATCCGCGCCTGCTGATGCGCGCGCGATGCCGTCTGAGCATCAGTTTCGTCGAGGCCATCGATAACGACGGCGGCATCTCCCAGGGGACCACCTGCGTCCCTCATTCGCGAACTAACAAGGTGTTCGAGCGCGTTGCTTGTGAGCTCCGTGGCATGCAGCCAGATTGGAAGTGCAGCTTCGTCATCTGCCTCGAAGTCACCAATTCGCTCGCGGAACCAAGACTCAGCGAGTTCTGACTTTCCCGCTCCGTACGGTCCCACGAGGACCGCTACGTTTCCGGGTGAAAGCTGTGGGCGTCGGGTCTCAAGCTGACCTAGCGCAACGCTTACGCGATCTGCCGTCAGCCCGAAGGGACTGAGTCGGGTCTGTCTGCGGCTGTCGGACTCTCGTCGCAAGCGCTCAGCGACGTCTTTTCGCGAGACCGGGGGGTTCAGCCTTTCGAGCGAGGCTACGATCTCGCTCTGCCTTCGACGGTGCCAGTGCTCCTGCAGAATTCGCGCATCGACGTCGCTTGCAAAGCCGAGCATTGCCTCGTATGTCTCCGCCACAAGTCGGAATGCGCGTCTCAGGTGGGCGTCGTCTTGGCCCCATGAAAGATCCGTGCGCAAGGCCTCGCCAAGCGACGCGGCGAGAGCGGGCTGGCCGGATTCGAGCGGCGCGTCGAGTTGATCTGGCGTGATCGTCTTCAACCAGCGGCGATAGGGCATTCGGGGGAAAGTGAAGTCGACGCGACTCTTAACCCGCCGGTAAACCTGCCACCGATATGTAAATGAACGCGACAGTCGCTTCGCGATTTGGGCGACAAGGGGCAGGCCTTTGGTTGCGATGCCCGCGATTTCTGCACCTGTCACCTGACTCCGTCCTCGTACGCCTGTGACGCAGAATACAAAGCCGCTGGAGCCTTTGCGCTCTCACAGACTCCTTCCAGCGGGCGCGTCGTGTTTTCATGAAGTTCGCCTGCCTACCGCGCCCGGCTCCGGGCTATCGGTCGGGGACCCCTCCCGCGCGACCGCCTCGGAGTGCACCGGCAGTTAGGCCGGGGCAATCCGCAAGCCGGGAGCGGGTGCATGTCGCTCAATACGCGTCGGACTGGGCACGATCTCGGGTTGGCCGAGATGCGCTCAGGGCAGAGACATGCCGCCCGGCTTAGTGGCGTTATTCGATCATGCACCGAACTTCGGGCCCGCGGTTGTTCTGTCTCAGGACATCGGTGACGCTCGCGTATCAATACATCGGTGACACTTCGGGACCGCGGTCGCTGCGGCCGGCGTGCCCACACTTTGCCCACAACTCAATGACATCCAAAGTCACTCAATGTGATCACAGAACATCGAAAATCATCAACTACCAGCTATTTAAAATCCGACTCCTCGTCATCTTGCGGGTTTTCTGCCCCTGAAAATCGTGAGGTCATCGTCGCCCAACGGATCGGGCCCCACGGCGCGCGGGCGATGAGCCCGGGGCTGCGAATTGTGCACCCCGAAAAGCGCTCGCGGGCTCACGAGCGAGACCGCAAGGCGGTCCGAGACTCCGGAAACGTGCCGGCGATCGACGCCAGCCGTTCAAGCAGCACCTGAAGCGCGGCCCATTCCTTGGATCCCAGTTCAGCACGCCACGCCGCCTCGAGATCCGACTCCGCGAGTCGCACGCGCCGGCGGTGGTCGACGCCCTGCGCCGTGAGAACGATGCGCTTTGCGCGGCGATCGACTGGGTCAGGCATCCGTCTCACATAACCCAGGCGCTCAAGTTCATCGATCAGCTGACCGAGCGTCGCTTTGTGCACGCCGCTGCGCGCCGCGATCTCGGTCGCGCGCGTCCCCTCTGGGTCGATGTGATCGAGCACGGCGGCGTGCCGCGCACGGACACCCCGGTGCCCGTGCGCGGCAAGCCGCGATTGCAGCTCGTCATCGAAGGCGGCAGCGACCCGTGCCGCCAGGGCGGCGACCATCGGCCGTGACGTCATGCAGCCCGCACGCCTGCGACATCGATGACCGTCTTGCCCGGCGCTGCGGCGCGGCCTCGACTCTCGTATGCCTTGCGCCCCTCGGCGAGCGTGAAGGTCTGCGCCACCGCGACCTCGAACTCACCGGTCGCAAGCGACTCGCCGAGCCGCGCGAGGCTCGCCGCGCGAGCCGAGACCACGAAAAACCGGGCGTCGACATCGAACCGCTTCGCCAGCTCGGCGTCGGGCAGCTCCTGCAGCATGATCACACGGCCGTCGGGGCGCACCGAACGGTACAGCCACTCGGGCGAGCCGGCCCCGGCAGCATCGATCGACCCGTCGAAGCTCGCCGGCGCGACGCGGTCCGCCTCGTCGCCGACGAGCACAGTCTGCGCGCCGAGCCGCCGTGCGCGCTCGGCCGCTTCGGCCGAACGCACGGTCGCCGTGACCTCAATACCCAGCCGGTGAGCGAGCTGCACGACGAACGCGCCGACGCCACCCGTCCCCCCGCGCACCAGCAGCCGCTGCCCGGCCGTGAGCTGCAGCTGCTCGTCGAGCGCCTCCATCGCGGTGAGCGCAGGCAGCACGGCGGCTGCGGCGGTTACGGCCGTCACGCCAGACGGCCTGTGAGCGATCGAGGATGCCGGCACCAGCACGTACTCGGCCGCCGCGCCATTCCGGTTGAACGGCACGAGGCCGAACACCTCATCGCCGGCGGCGACGCCGTGCGCATCGGGGCCGGTGCCAACGACGGTTCCGGCGAACTCGTGGGAGGGGATGATCGGCGTCCTATCGACACCGCCCGACTCCCACGTCTCGGGCCAGGTCAACTCGTCGAAGGTGATGGCGGCCGCCGCCACCTTCACGAGGGCGTCGTCGCCTTGCGGCGCCGGCGGGGTTGGGGCGTCCTCATAGACCAGCTGCTCGGGGCCGCCGCGCGTGTGGGCACGCAGCGCCTTCATCTGCTGGTGGACGGCATCCGTGGGCTCGAAAGTACTCATGCGTTCGCTTCCTTCGTGATTCGGGTGGTGGTCAATGCTCGTGTCAGCGCGAAGACGGCGACAAGAGCGATGAAAGTGAGGTAGGCGTCGGCGGTCAGCGCCAGTCCCCAGGCGCGTTCGGCGAGACCGGCCAGAAGGACGGGCACGCTCAACGAGACGTAGCTCACGACATACACGGCGGCGAAGGTCGCCGAGCGCCCGGTGGACGAGGTAACCGCCCCGACCGCGCGCAGATTGCCGTTGAAGGTGAGGCCCACGCCGACGCCGAGCGTGAGCGCGCCGATGGTGAAGAGCGCGGGGGATGCCGCGCCGACGGCTCCTGCAAGAAGAAGCGCGCCGCCGCCGAGCAGCCCGCCGCCCGCAACGGTGACGCTCACGATCCGGGTGCGGTTCGCCAGCAGGCCGCCCGCGACGACCGCGGCGTACAACGCGGCGATCGACAACCCGCCAATCGCGGCGACCTCGACGTGCAGCACCTCGTGCACGAGCGACGGCACGAGGGCGAGGAAGAGGCCCGTCGCGGCCCAGCCGGCGATCGTCGTCGGCACCGTCGCCCAGAACATCGATCGCGCGGCCGGGTCGACACTCACTCGTGGACGCAGCGCCGCCCACAGGAATCCGCTCGGCTTCACGGTCTCAGGCAATGCGAGAACGAAGCAGGCGAGCGCGACGAATACGGCGGTCAGGATCGGAAACGCGACGCGGTCGGGCCGGCTGGTGGCCTCGAGGAGCAGCCCGACGCCGCCGGCGCCGGCAGCCATCCCGACGCCCGTGCCGATCGCGGTCACCCAGGCGCCGGCCTGCGGGCGGGACGTCGGCGAGAAGTCCAGCAATGCCGCGGCGAGCGCGCTCATGGCCGCACCGCTGGCGAGGCCCTGGACGACGCGCGCGGCAAGCAGCGCGCCGAGCCCGTCAGCCGTCCAGAAGGCAGCCGTGCTCGCGGCGGCGAGCAGCAGGGCGACGATGAGCACTGGCCGGCGGCCGATGCGATCGCTGAGCGAGCCAGCCGTCAGCAATGCGATCAGCAGCGTGCCGGCGTAGACCGCGAAAACCACAGTGAGCATCGCGACCGAGAAGCCGAAACGGTCGCGGTAGATGGGGTAGATCGGCGAGGGTGCGCTGGCGGAGGCCATGAGCGCGACGGTCGCGACGGCGAGCACGGCGAACCCGGCGCGACGCCGGCCCTCTGACATCACGCCGCCCAGGGCGAGTTCATGACTCGCTCGACCATGCTGTCGCGGCGGTAGCCGGGCACGAAGTGCTCAAGGACGTCGGCGTTGATCGTGCCGTAGGCGGTCTCGGGCCGGTGCTTCAAGCCCTCGTGGAAGGCCTGCATGAATTCGTTCTTGAAGTCGCCGCGCGGGTGTGCTGCGGTGATCTCGTCGATCGCGTCGGGGTCGATGTCGTCGAAGCCGACGCCGATGGCGTCGGTGAGCACGCCGAGATTGGTGAGCGCGATCTCGGGGTCCATCCGGCCTGGCAGCTCCGGAGTGGTGTGCAGCGCGATCGCGGACCATACGAGGTTCGCCGCTTCCTGCGGAAAGCCCCGCTTGAGGAGGAAGGAACGGGCGTGGTCCGCGCCGTCCACCTCGAATCGCTGGACCTTGTCCGAGAACGGAGTGTGCAGGCCCGTGTCGTGAAACATTGACGCCACGTAGAGCAGTTCGGGGTCGGGCGCGAGCCCGAGCCGGCGCGCGTGCAACGCAGCGAACAGGAACACCCTGCGCGAGTGGTGGAACAGCAGCGGGCTCGAGATCTCGGCGACGTGCCTCGTGGCGACGTCCGCGGTGATCGTGTCGGGGATCTCGATGCCTGCGATGATTTCGGTCATGGAAAGGTCGCTTTCTGAGCGGTGTGCGGGACCGGACTGTTGGTCGTGCTCTCACGATGCGCCGAAGCGGATGCCTCGCGCCGCACGGGTTCAGCCGTGAGTCACCCGATTCCGGACATCAGCGATGGTCCGGCCCGCGCCGCTCGCCGCGAGGGGCCGCACCGCGTGGCGATCCTGGTCTACGACGGCGTCAAGCTGCTCGACGTCTCAGGGCCCGCTGAGGTTTTCGCCGAGGCCAACCGGCTCGGGGCCGACTACGTCATCGAGCTCGTCTCGCCGACCGGCGCCGACGTCGTCACCTCGGTCGGCATCCGGCTCACGGTCACTGCCGCCGCCGCAGACGTCCCGCGTGTCGACACGTTCCTCATTGCAGGCGGCGATATCTACCCGAAGACCACTGTGCACCCGGCGCTGGCGGACGCGGCCCGCACCATCGCTGCGCGCTCCGGCCGGATCGCCTCGATCTGCACCGGGGCGTTCATCCTCGCCGCGGCGGGCGCACTCGACGGCAAGCGCGCGACCACGCACTGGCGCGTGGCAGCGCAGCTCGCGAAGCGATACCCGCGCGTCACCGTGGACCCGGACGCGATCTATGTGCGTGACGGATCGACCTACACCTCCGCCGGCGTGAGCTCGGGCATCGACCTCGCACTCGCACTCGTCGAGGACGACCACGGCGCGGAGCTCACGCGCGACGTCGCACGCCTGCTCGTCGTCTATCTTCAACGCGCGGGCGGCCAGTCGCAGTTCTCGGTGCCGCTTGCGAGCGACCCGCCGAAGACGCCTGCGCTGCGCCGCATCGTCGAGCTCGTCACCGCCGATCCGGCTGGCGACTTCTCGCTGGCAGCGCTCGCCAAGCGCCTGAACGTCAGCGAGCGGCACCTCACGCGCCTCTTCCGCGAAGAGCTCGACACGACGCCGGCGCGCTACGTCGAATCCGTGCGCTTCGACATTGCCAGGGCGCTTCTGAGCCAGGGCCGTACGGCGACAGAGGCTGCGGCGCGGGCCGGGTTTCCGAGCTACGAAAGCCTGCGGCGCGTGTTCACCCGCGAGCTGCAGATGTCGCCGGCCGCCTACCAGCGCCGCTTCCGGACCGCGCTGCGCTGATCACTCGGCCCATGGCGAATTCTTGACCCGCTCGACCAGGTTGATGCGGGGGAACCCGGGCGAGTGATGCTCCAGGGCATCCGCATTGATCGCGCCGTACGTGGTCTGGGGACGGTGTACGACGCCGTCGTGGAGTTCGCGGATGAATCCGTGCTTGAAGTTCTCGCGCGGGTGGACTGCGGTGATCTCGGCGATCGTGTCGGAGTCGATTCCGTCGAAGCCGAACCCGACGACATCGGTGAGCACCCCAAGGTGCGTCAGAGCGATCTCGGGCCCCATCCGCCCTGGGATCTCGGGGGTGCTGTGCAGCGCGACCGCCTCCCACGCTGTATCCGCCGCGTCTGACGAGAAGCCCCGCTCGAGAAGGAAGCGCCGGACGTGGTCGGCGCCGTCAACCTCGAACCGCTGGATCTTGTCCGAAAACGGCGTCTGCAGACCGACATCGTGGAACATCGACGCGATGTACAGCAGCTCGACGTCGGGCTCCAGCGCGAGCCGCCGCGCGTGCAGCGTGGCGAACAGGAACGTCCGCCGCGAGTGGTGATACAGCAGCGGGCTCGTGCTCTCGGACACGAGGCGCGTGGTATCCGCTGCGGCCTCCGTGTCCGGGATCTCGATTCCTGCGATGAGTTCAGTCATGGTGAGTTCGCTTTCTGAGCGGGAGGAGGGGTGGGACGGATCGTCTCCTTTCCACAGTGCGCGGCGTCGTACTTTGCATGTCGCAGTGGTCTGGCCATGAACCACTCGATTCCGGACATGTCTGTGGCACAGATGCGCATAGGACCCCACTATTGGCGCATGGGCGACAACAGAAGCTTTCGGACTGAGCGCACGGCCAAGACCGTCGACGATGCGGTGGCGGCGCTGCGAGCCGCTGTCGAACGGCGGGGAATCACCGTGTCGGCGGTGATCGATCACGCGGCTGCTGCCCAGTCTGCGGGGGTGGCGCTTGCCGGAGAGACGGTGGTGATCTTCGGGAACCCGTCGGTCGGCACAGCGGTCATGCTCGCGGACGCGCGGGCCGGTCTCGACTTGCCGCTACGGGTGCTGGTGCGCGAGACCGCCACCGGTGCCGAGCTGCTCTATCGCGATCCCCATGTTCTCGCGGACGAGTTTGACCTGTCGACTACGACCGAGACCCTCGATGCGCTCGCTGGGGTGCTGGCCGCGGTCACAGCCGAAGCCGCCGCATAGCGGCCTCGTGGACCCGCTCGGCCGCCGCTCACCCGATTCGGGATGCCACGGCGAGCAGCGTCTGAAGCTCAGGCGGAAGCGAAGAAGCCTGCGGATAGATCGCCCTCAGTTCTCTGACGAAGCGGATTCTGCGGACCTGCACCCGTACGAGGCGGCCGGCGGCGATGTCGTCACGGACGGCGAGAATGCTAAGGATCGCGACACCAGCGCCGGCCTCGACGGCCGTGCGGATCGCCGCCGTGGTGGGAAGTTCGACGAGCGGCGGGACCGGCGGATAGCCGGCATCCGTCATAATCTGCTCGGCATTCAGCCTTGTGCCTGAGCCCAGCTCGCGCACGATCAGCGGGGTGCGCGCCAGCACGCTCGGCGTGATCGCGCCGCGATGGGCCCACTCGTGACTGGGCGGAACGACGAGCACTAGCTCGTCACGCGCGACGACGTCCGCCCGCAGCGCACCCACCGACTGGGGCGACTCGATGAAGCCGAGCCCACACCGGCCACTCGTGACGAGCTCGATCACCTGGGTGCTATGGGTCGCGGTGATCGAGACTCCCCGATCTGGCGCCGCGACGGCGCGCGCGGCGATCAGCCACCGAGGCAGGAGGTACTCGGCGACTGTGAGACTAGATGCCACGCTGAGCGGGGCGCGCTGCTCGCGCAGGGCGGCCACTCCCGCCTCAAAGCGGTCCGCGGCCTCGACGATCTCGGCTGCCCACTCCGCAGTCACCGCACCCTCGCTCGTCAGCGCCGTGCCACGCGCCGCACGCTGGAGCAGGGCGATGCCGAGGCGCTGCTCGAGCTGGCGCATCCGCATCGACGCGGCCTGCTGCGAGATCCCGACGCGCCGACTCGCCGCCGAGATCGAGCCGACCTCGGCGAGCGCCGTCAGCAGGCGCAGCGTCACGAGGTCGGCTACCGGTGACTTCGCCGATACAACGCCTGCTTGTACATCCACAATGACCTGACGCTACCCCGCCTGCCGACGCGGCGAGAGCCTCGGGGTATGCCCTTTTCCCGCCCGACGCGCCGCCTACCCGGCATCCTCATCTGCATCGCCATCGCACTGGTCGCCACGGCGCTCGGACACGTCGAGCCAGTGGTGGGCGCGCCGGTGTTCGGAATCGTGATCGGCTCGGCCGTTGCCGCCGTCGTGCGGCCTAGCGAGGTCGTGGACAGCGGTGCCGCCTGGTCAGGAAAATACGTGCTGCAGGGCTCGGTGGTCGTGCTCGGGTCGGGGCTGTCGCTCGGTCAGGTCGTGCACACGGGCTGGCAGTCTCTGCCCGTGATGCTCGGCACGCTGGTAGTCGCGCTCGTCGGCGGCGTGCTCATCGGGCGTGCGCTGGGGCTCGCGGCCGACGTGCGCACCCTGGTCGCGGTCGGCACCGCCATCTGCGGCGCGTCGGCGATCGCGGCGACACAGTCGGTGATCCGGGCGAAGGCCGACGACGTGGCATACGCGATCGGCACGATCTTCACCTTCAACGTGGTCGCAGTGCTCAGTTTTCCCTTCATCGGCCATGCCCTCGGCTTCGGCGACCAGGCGTTCGGTCTGTGGGCCGGCACTGCGATCAACGACACCTCGTCGGTGGTCGCCGCAGCGTTCACCTTCAGCGCGGCGGCCGGGCAGTACGGCGTCGTGGTCAAGCTCACACGCACACTCATGATCATTCCGATCACGATCGGGATCGCGGTCTACCGGCGGCGCATTGCAGCGAAGACGGCACCGGCCGCGCGCGGCCCGGAACCACCCGCATCGCCCGCTTGGTCGTGGCGGTCTATCGTGCCGCAGTTCCTGATCTGGTTCGTTGTGGTGGTCGCGATCAATTCCCTCGGAGGAATCCCTTCGACCTGGCATCCCGCCCTCAGCCTGCTCGGTACCTTCATGATCACCGTCGCGCTTGCAGGCATCGGTCTCGGCACGCGGGTCCAGATTCTGCGGTCGGCAGGGCTTCGTCCGCTTGTGCTGGGGGCGGCGCTCTGGGTATTGGTCGCACTGACCTCGCTGGGGCTGCAAGCACTGTCGCCGAGCATGTCCGGAATCTGGCGGTAGCGGTCCGAATACGTGTGTCTTCGCAGACGGTTGCTCGAAAGGCTTCTGGCATGAGCGAACTGATAGCGGGGATTGCGATTCCGAGCACGCCGCTGGCCGTGGCAGCGACGGAACTCGTGCGCGATGCGGCCGACGACACCCTGTTCCACCACTCGCGGCGGGTGTTCCTTTGGGGCGCGCTCAAGGCCCGCGCCCGCGGGCTCTGGCTCGATCATGAACTGGCCTACATCGGGGCGATGTTCCACGACCTCGGGCTCACCGAGAAGTACCGGCGTACCGATCAGCGCTTCGAGATCGACGGCGCTGACGCGGCGCGGACCTTCCTGCTCGAGCATGGCCGCTCAGAGGCCGATGCGCGGGAGGTGTGGCTGTCCATCGCGCTGCACACCACTCCGGAGGTCCCGCTGCATCTCTCCCCAGAGGTCGCCGCAGTCACGCTCGGCGTCGAGACCGATGTGCTCGGCTTCGACCTCGACGAGATCGCCGCAGACGACCGCGCGGCGGTTGTCGCCGCACACCCGCGACCGGGCTTCAAGCGGGACATCCTGCAGCACTTCTACGACGGCATGTCCGCACGCCCCGACACCACATTCGGCACGATGAACGATGACGTGCTGGCGCACTTCGACCCGGCGTTCCACCGCGCGAACTTCGTCGACATCATCACCGAGAGCGGCTGGCCCGAGTGACGGGCGTCACCGCGTCGACCGCCGTGCCGGCGCCGCTGCCTGCGGCGCCGCACCACGCCGACTACGGCCGCAGCAGCACCTTTCCCACGCGGCCCGGTTCGAAGTTCGCCAGGCTCGCCCGGGCGATGTCATCGAATCCGTAGATGGCTGACACCGGAAGCGTCAGCGCGCCCTCATGGATGCGCGTCACCAGTTCTCCGAGCAACGCGCCGCGCTCGGCTGCGGGCATCGCCGCACTGACCTTGAGGCCCCAGAAGCCGCTCACGGTGATGTTCTTGAAGATCACGTCGCCTGACGCGAGGTTCATGATCGGCGACGCCATGGCTCCGAAGACCACGAGCCGGCCGTTCTCGGCCAGCAGCGACAGGACCTCACCGCTGGACGCACCGCCCACCGAGTCGACGCCCACGGCGATCGGCTCGCCGCCGGTGAGCGCGGCGACCTGTTCGCGCCACGCGGGGTCGTCGGTCGCGACAACTCCATCGATGCCCTGAGCCGCCAGCTCGGCGACCCCCTCCGCCCGGCGCACCAGGCCGACGACGTGAACGCCCCGCGCGGCCGCGAGCTGCGCCAGCAGTCGACCGACGGCACCGTTTGCGGCGTTCTGCACGAGCCACTGACCGGGCTCGAGCCGCAGTGTCTCGAGCAGCGCGATCGCGCTGAACGGCATCGAGACGAGCTGCGCGGCGGTCTCATCGCTCAGGTCAGCCGGCACGGGGATGAGGCCGGCGGCGGGAGCGACGAAGTACTCGGCCCAGGCGCCGAACGTGCCGCCGGTGGCGACACGCTGACCCACAGACAGCGTCTCGACCCCCTCGCCGAGAGCGTCGACCACGCCGACCGCCTCGGTCCCGGCGCGAGCCGGCAGCTGGGGCTTCACGCCGTAGGTGCCGCGCACAGTCCAGAGGTCGTGGTTGTGGATGGGGCTCAGCAGCAGGCGCACCCGCACCTCACCGGGGCCAGGCTCGGGAAGCGGGACCGTGCCGACGTGCAGTACCTCCTCGGGTTCCCCGAACGCTTCGTGGACAAGTGCGCGCATCTCAGTGGTCATGACGGGACATCCTTAATATTGAACTGATCGTTTCATAATATACTGAAACGAATAGTTCACAAACTGGGCGAGGAGACGACATGGGTCGCACGCGGACGTTCGACACCGGCCAGGTCATCGAAGCGGCGCGCGGCGTGTTCTGGGACCTCGGCTTCGCCGAGACGTCCGTGCCCGACCTGGAGCGCGCGACGGGTCTCAACCGCTCGAGCCTCTATCAGGCGTTCGGCAGCAAGCGGGGCCTGTTCGACGCCGCGGTGACCAGCTACCTCGACGATGTGTTCCGCCCCCGGCTCGCGCCGCTGCGCGCCGCCGCGGTCAGCGCGGGCGCGCTCGAGGATTATCTGACGGGCCTGCGCGAAGCGATGATCGAGAAGCCGAGTGCGCGGGCTGCGAACGGATGCCTGCTGCTCGCAGCCGCAGGGGGCCCTCTCGGGCAGGACGCGGCGCTGCAGGCGATCGTGGTCCAGTACTACGCCGAGCTGCGCGCCGCGGTCGGCGCCGGGGTCGCGGCTCGGCACCCGCGCCTCAGTGCCGCGCGGGCGGCCGCTCTGACGACGAGCTGCACCTCGTTCGTGCTCTCGGCCATGGCGCTCGTGCGCGCCGACCCGGCCGCGGCGGCGGACATGCTGGACGCGGCACTCGCCGCGGTGCGCGACCCTCGGTAGCGCACCGCAGCGACCGGCACCGCTCAGCCCAGCTCGAGTCCGTGCCCGAACCGGAACAGCGGGCCGACCGTGTCGAACGGCACGTCGGGTCGCGACTCTTCGACCGCGGCCATCGAGCGCGGCAGGTCGAAGGGCAGCTTGCCCTCCGGGCGGACGGCTCCGCTCAGTGCGTCGAGCAGCGCATGCGTGGAGGCTCCGTAATTCACGACGAGGCCGGCGACGCGCCCGGCGAAGGGCGTCAGCACAGCAGGCCGATCGAGGTACACGTCGACGATGGTCGGCACGCGGTCGGCGAGCGCAAGCACCCGGTGGATGTCCTCGGCGGAGAACTCGAGGGACCCCGCGTGGAAGAACGACTCGAAGCCGGGCCCGCGCTGCTCGAACGGCGCAGCGAGGCGGACGATCGCGACGTCAGCACCGTCTGGTGAATCGACGACCTCTAGACGCTCGTGCGTGAGCCCGTCCGAGCCCGCGCCCTCGATGAATACCCGTGTCCCGGCAGCGAGCGGCAATGCCGAGCGGCCGGCCGAGGCGGCCTCGAGAACGGTGATCGAGCGCGACTGTGCCCGCAGGCCGGCGGCGCGGGCGTCCGCTGCACCGACGAGCTCATTCGCCGCGTCGACGTCGACGTAGCGGCGTTCGTCGAACAAGCCGAGCAGGAACTTCTCGGCAAGAAGGCGCCGCACGGAAGCATCGATGCGGTCCTCGGACACACGCCCGCTGTGCACGAGCTCGACGACGAGCTCGGGGCACGACTCGCCGCCGAACTGGTCGGCGCCGGCATCCAGCACCTTCGCCACCCGCTCGAGCGGCGTGAGCTGCTCGACGCCCCACGCGCGTGCGGGGAACGGCAAGCCGGCGAACTCGGCGTCGGTGATCAAGCCCCAGTCGGTGCAGATCACGCCGTCGAAGCCGAGCTTCTCGCGCAGCAGCCCCGTGAGGATCTGACGGTTGAAGCCGAAGCCGACTTCCTCGATGGGCTCGCCGTCGACGACGAGGCCGACCGGCATGCCGTAGTACGGCATCATCTGCCGGGTGCCGGCCGCGATGAGCTCGCGGAACGGGGCGAGGTGCTCGTCGAACCTGCCGCCCGGGTAGACCTGCTCGCGCCCGTACGGGAAGTGCGGGTCCTCGCCGTCCTTCTGCGGGCCGCCGCCGGGGAAGTGCTTCGTCATCGCCGACACGCTCTCGGCGCCGAAGCGGCCCTCACCGCCGGCCCGCCGTGCAACCTCGCCGGTGGCCTGCAAGCCGTGCACGTAGGCGGCACCGAGCCGCCCAGTGAGCTCTGCGCTCTCACCGAACGTCCCGGCCCCGCGCGCCCAGCGCGGTTCGGTGGCGAGGTCGACCTGCGGGTGGAGGGCAGTGCGCAGACCGACCGCGAGGTACTCGCGACGCACCGTGTCAGCGAACTCCTCGACCAGTTGCGCGTCGCGCGTCGCGGCGAGGCCGAGCGTCTCGGGCCACTGCGAGAACGGCCCGGCGAGCAGGCCCGTTCCGGGGTTGTCGGTGAAGGCGTGGCGCGGATCGGTGGCAACGGTGACGGGGATGCGCAGGCGGGTGCTCGCGGCAAGCTCCTGCAGCCGGTTGTGCCAGAGCGCGAACTCGCCCGCGGTGGCCGGGGCACCCAGTGCGTTGAGGTGCGTCAGGCCGCGCTCGAGAACGAGCTCACTCGTGCCGGGCAGCCCCGAGCGCCCGGTGTCCTCGACGAGCGTGCCCTCTGGGCCCACCGGCACCATGGTCTGGAAGAGCTGCCCCGCCTTCTCCTCGAGCGTCATCCGCGAAAGCAGGTCGTCGACCCGCTCCGCGACCGGGGCGGTCGGGTCCAGGTAACGGGCCGCGCCCGTCTCTTCCCCGCTCATGCCTTAGCCGACGCCTGGGCGGCGGCCTCGGCGAGGGCGGCCTCGTCGAACGGGGCGCCGGGGAAGCGGGACAGACGCACGAGCGGGATGGCCCGCATCATCCGGCCGTGGGTCTCGTCGAAGAGCATCGCGCCCATCTCGCTTCCCGCGAGCCTTTCGCGCAGCCAGGAACCGCCCTGCGGGTGAGCGAGGAACTGCTCGGCGGTCGAGTCGACCGTGAGAGGCGGCGCCACGTCTGCCCCGGCCAGCGTGATCTCGCCGGTGAGACGGATGTCGCGGCTGGACGCGCCCACACGGATGCCGAAACTGCCGCCTTCGACGACCCACGCGTGAGCGATCGTGCTCCAGAACGCGAAGGCGCGGGCGTCGAGTTCCACGGCCACGGTCTGAGACTGCCCCGGCTCGAGGCGCACGCGCGCGAACCCACGCAGCTCCTGCTCGGGGCGGTAGACCGACGCCTCGGCATCCGTCACATAGATCTGCACCACCTCGGCGCCGGCGAGCCGCCCCGTGTTCGTCACTGCAAGGCTGACCCGGACGCGCGGCGAGGCGCCATTCTCAAGAACCTCGACCGAGAGGTCCGAATAGTCGAAGCTCGTGTACGAGAGGCCGTGACCGAACGGGAACGAGACGGGCAGCGCGTGCGCGTCGTACCAGCGGTACCCGATGAGCAGCCCCTCGCCGTAGCGGACGACGCCGTTCTCGCCGGGGAAGTTGCCGAGGGCGGGGTTGTCCTCGAAGCGCACGGGGATGGTCTCGGCGAGCTTGCCTGACGGGTTCGCGTCACCCAGCAGCAGCGCCGCGGTGGCCGAACCGCCGGCCTGGCCGAGCAGCCAGCCCTCGAGAATCGCCTTGGCGTGGCCCTGCCAGCCCGAGACCGCCACGGCGGAGCCGTTGGAGAGCACGACGACGACGTTCTCGTTGACGGCGGCGACGGCCTCGAGAAGGGCGACCTGCTGCGCCGGCAGTTCCATATGCTCGCGGTCGTAGCCCTCCGACTCGTACGACGGCGGCAGGCCCAGGAAGACGAGCGCGATCTCGGCGCCCCGGGCCGCCTCGACCGCCTCGGCGACGAGCTCGTCGCTTGCGGCATCCGCCTCGATCTCGAATCCGGGCGCGAAGAGCAGCTCGCGCTTGCCGAGCAGCGCGATCTCGAGCGCATCCAGCGCAGAGTCGACCCGCGTGGGGTTCACCTGCGAGGAGCCGGCGCCCTGGAACCGCGGGGTGCGGGCGAACTCGCCGATGACGGCGACCGGGCCCCCACGCGTCTCGAGCGGCAGGATGCCGCCCTCGTTCTTCAGCAGCACGGCGCTCTGCAGCGCCGCCTCGTGAGCCAGCTCGTGGTGAGCGTCGACGTCGAACGACGCGAGCGGCTCACGGGCCTGCGACTTGGCGACCAGGCCGAGCACATTGGCGACCGCCGCGTCGACGGATGCCTCGCTGAGCGTGCCTGCGGCGACCGCGTCCAGGATGCGGCGCTGCCCGATTCCGGCGGACGACGGCATCTCGAGGTCGAGACCGGCCGCGACCGCCTTGTCGCGCTCGTTGACCGCGCCCCAGTCGGAGACGACGAGGCCGTCGTAGCCCCAGTCGTCGCGCAGCACCTCGGTCAGCAGCCAGCGGTTCTCTGACGCGTAGACACCGTTGACCTTGTTGTACGAGCACATGACCGTCCAGGGCTGCGCCTCCGTGACGACCTTCTCGAAGGCCGGAAGGTAGATCTCACGCAGGGTGCGCTCGTCGACCTGGGCGTCGACCGTCATGCGGTCGGTCTCCTGGTTGTTGGCGGCGAAGTGCTTGAGCGAGGTGCCGACGTGCTTGCTCTGGACACCTTCGACCAGACCGGTCGCGAGCGAGCCGGCGAGCAGCGGATCCTCCGAGAAGTACTCGAAGTTGCGACCGCACAGCGGCGAGCGCTTCATGTTGACGCCCGGGCCGAGCAGCACCGCGACGTCGGCGGCGCGGCACTCGTCACCGAGCGCCTCGCCGATGCGCCGCATCAGCTTCGGGTCCCAGCTGGAGGCGAGGCCGGAGGCCGGCGGGAAGCAGGTGGCCGGAACCGACGCGTTGAGGCCGAGGTGATCGGCGCCCTCGGCCTGCTTGCGCAGCCCGTGCGGCCCGTCCGTGAGCATGATCGCCGGGATCCCGTGCTGCTCGTCGCCCTGGGTGTGCCAGAAGTCGGAGCCGTCGAGCAGCGCCGCCTTCTGCTCGAGCGTCATCGCGGCGAGCACCGCGGGCACATCAATGGCGGTGGAGGTGTCAGTCATTTTTCCGGTTCCGTTCTGAGGGCGAGTGAGAGGGGCGCGGGATGCCTGCTAGCGAGCGCCGCGGATGAACATGGTGCTCACGGCGCCGATCACGATGATCACGGCCCCGATGAGGAAGAGCGAGGTGTAGTTTTCGCCACCGCCCGCGCCGATCGCCAGCAGCGCAGGGGCGACCGCCGGGGCGAGTGACTGCGGCAAGGCGTTCGCGATGTTGAAGACGCCCATGTTCTTCGCCGCCTCGGTCTCGCGGTTCGGCAGCACGTCGGTGACCAGGGCGAGATCGACGGCCATGTAGGCGCCGAAGCCGAGGCCGAACAGCCCGGAGGCGACGTAGAGGAGGCTCGGCTGGCTCGCGAGGGCGAAAACGGCGAGACCAGCGCCGGCGAGCACGGTCGC
Organism: Gryllotalpicola daejeonensis; assembly: GCF_039538145.1. Taxonomy (NCBI): domain Bacteria; kingdom Bacillati; phylum Actinomycetota; class Actinomycetes; order Micrococcales; family Microbacteriaceae; genus Gryllotalpicola; species Gryllotalpicola daejeonensis. The sequence goes on from NZ_BAABBV010000001.1 coordinate 1,843,720, forward strand.
GATGACGACGAAGACCTTGCGTCGGCGCAGCCGGTCGGAGAGCCAGCCGCCGAGCGCCGCCGAGATGGTGAGCATGATCGCCTGCAGGATCATCAGGCGCAGCTGCCAGGAGAGCGCGGTCGCGGTGTCGAACCCGAACCGATCCTGCAGGTAGTAGAGCTGGTAGTTGTTGTACGACGCGAAGCCGAACAGCATCAGGAAGCGCCCCAGCCACGCCCAGCCGAAGTCGGGGAACTTGCGGGGGCTGACCCAGAACCCGGCGAAGAAGCGGCCGAGGTGGAACGGCTCGGCGTCCGCTCTGTCGAGCACGCGGTCGCGCAGCACGAGCGCGAACAGCACGACGCCGATGAGCCCGAGGGCGGCGGGGATGATGATCATCCATGACGTGGCGATTCCCGCGCCCGCAAGGATCGTCGCGATTCCGATGCCGACAAGGGCCGAGACGTTCTGGCCGGTGCCGACCCACCCCGCGACCTTGGCGCGCCGCGCCTCGTCCACCTGATCGGGCAGCACGGCCTGGAACGCCGCCTGCGCGGCGTTGAACGCCGTCTGCGCCAGCGCCCAGCCGATGACGACCTGCCAGACCGCCCCGGCCACGGCGATGATCACCAGGCCCACGACCCCGCCGATGACGCCGGCGAGCAGCCACGGCTTGCGCATGCCGTAGCGGGACGTCGTGCGATCCGAGAGCGCGCCGGCGATCGGGTTCGCGACGAAAGCGAAGAAGGCTCCGACGCCGGTCACCAGGCTCAGCGCCCCGACTCGATGCGCGTCATCGGTCAGCGTCGAGATCTTCACCGCGAGGGTGCTGACGACGGGCGTCATGACCGCGATGTACATCATGAAGAAGCCGACGACGTACATCACGAGCACGCCCGTGCCGGCGCCGGCGTTCTGCACGCGCCGGGCCCGGATCGAAGAGGCGCCCGCTGCCGACGTCTGGTCGAGTTGCAAGTTCATTCCAGGACTCCTGTGTCCGGCGGCCCACTCTGGCCGCATCGGCTAGACCGTAGCACCAATACCAACCACTCGGTAAATATTGGGCGATGGCGGCTCATGGCATCCTGGGCTCAGCATGACGACACACGACAACGCCGCCGCGTCGCGCCGCACGGGCGGATATGCCAACGGGCGCGCGCGCCGACAGCAGATCCTCGATGCGGCGATGAACCTGTTCGGCGACGTCGGCTACCGCAGCGCGTCGCTGCGCGAGATCGCCGCGCGCGTCGGCATCTCGCACCCGGGGCTGCTCCACCATTTCCCGACCAAGGAGGCGCTGCTGCTCGCGGTGCTCGAGCGGCGCGACGAGATCGACACCGCCACGCTCCAGGAAGACAGCGACGACGGCGTCGAGCTGCTTCGCCGCGTGATCGACATCGTCGCGCTCAACACGCACCGCCGCGGGGTCGTCGAGCTGTACACGGCGCTCGCGGCCGAAGCGACGAGCGCAACACATCCGGCGCACGACTACTTCACGCAGCGCTACCGCCACACACTGGCGGCCGTGACACGCGCCTACCGGCTCACCCACGAGCAGGGCCACCTCCGTGACGGCATCTCCCCCGCGGCCGCCGCCGCGCAGCTGGTGGCCGTCATGGACGGCCTCCAGCTGCAGTGGCTCCTCGACGGCGGCCGCACCGACATGACCGGCGTCGTGCGCGAGTTCATCGCCGCCCAGCTGACGGTCGCGCTCTGACGCCGGCCGGCCTGCTACCGGATCAGAGCCCGCTCGAGCCGCCGCAAAGCAGCATCCGCCGGCTGAATCTCACGCGCGCCTCGTGACCGCGCGCCAGATCGCGACGGCGACCGCAGCTAGGGCATACGGCCCGACTACCGTCAGCGCGCGCCAGATCAGCAGGGCCGCCGTCGCCGCGTCGACCGCCGTGCCCCCGCCGCTGCCGAACAGGCTCAGCAGGATGGCCACGTCGACCACCCCGGCGCCCTGCAGCGGGAACATCGTCAGCGGGTAGGCGAAGAAGAAGATCGTCGCGATCGCGAGGGTGCCCGCGTCCGACGGGGTCACCCCGACGAAGCGGAACGCGAGCAGCAGCAGCGCGAGCTCGACCAGCAGCATGACCGCCAGCACCGCGGCGGCGCGCGGCAGCCGTCGCGGCAGGTCGCCGGCGACGTCCTGCTGGAACCGGCCGAACGAGCTCGCCCAGTGCGCCGGATCGACGCGGGCGCGGAATCGCCGCGCCGTCCTGCCGGCCCAGCCGCCGAGTCGCACCGCAGTGTCCTCGGCGCTCGCGACCATGAGCATCCCGATCACGAGCACCGCCGCGAAGAGCAGGCTGGCGAGGTCGACGAACTGCGCCGGCCGGTACGCCCCCGTGACGAAGACGAGCACGAAGCCGAAGAGCGGAACGCCGAACCGGGCGACGAACATCGTCAGCGTATTCAGCACCGATCCGGCGAGCGCCGAGCCCGTCGCCGTTCCGGTCGAGCTGAAGATCGCCACGCGCGCCGCGATCTTCCCCGGGGCCGACGCGAACGCCGCCGTCGTCAGCGCGGTCAGGTCGGTGGCCACGGCTCGGCCTAGCGAAACGCCCGGAATGTAGATCGTCAGCGGCACAGCGCTGAGCACCTGCCGCAGCACCAGCACCCCGATCAAGGCGACGACCTCCCACCAGCGCAGCCGGCCGAGGGCGACCCCGATGGCCGCGAGATTCAGGTCGTGCATCGTGCGCACCACCGCGAAGACGACCAGCGCGGCCAGCACCAAGAGCCCGATCCGCACGGCCCACCGCACGGCGCGGGGGCGGCTGCTCGCGGTGGCGCTGGCCATGGGCGCACCTTAGCGCGTGAGCGCGGCGCAGGCGATCACGGTCAGGCGAGCGCGCCGAGCTCGCCCGGCAGCCGCTCCGACAGGTCGCGCGCCAGGTAGCCGACCGGCATACCCGCCTGCGCCAGCGACTGCCCCGCACGCGCATGCAGGTACGTGCCCCACACCGCCGCCTGCAGCGGCGAGCAGCCACGCGCCGCGAAGCCCGTGATCGCACCGGCCTGCACGTCCCCGCTGCCCGAGGTGCCGAGGCCGGGGCCGGCCTCTCTGACGCGGTACGCCTCGCCCAAGGCATCCGCCACGATCCCCATGCAGCTGACGACGGCCTCGTAACGCTCCGCCAGCTCGACCGTGTCGTCGGCCAGCTCGCGCGGCGAGCGCCCGAGCAGCACCTCCGCCTCGCTCTCGTTGGGCGTCAAGATCGGATGCCTGAATCGGCGCGCCCCGCGGCGAGCGGCCAGGGCGCCGAGCGCATACGCATCGAGCACCACGGCGCTGTGCGGATCTACGAGGTCGGTGAGCGCGGCGAGCATCCGTCGCGCCTCGCGGATCTCATCGAGCCCGGGGCCGACCAGCACGGCGTCCGCCTGCGCGACGTCGGCGGCGAATGCACGCACCGACCGCCCGCGCACGTGGAAGTCCGCGGTCTCCTCCAGCGGCAGAACTCCGCTCTCGGGCACCGCCACCGCGACCGTCGCGGCAACCGACGCCGCGACGCCCAGCGTCAGCCGCCCTGCGCCGACGCGCAGCGCAGACAGGCCCGCGAGCTGCGCCGCGCCCGGGGTCGAGCGCGCTCCGCCGATGACCAGCACGTCCCCGCGCGAGTGCTTCGACCCCTGCGGCTCGGGCACCGGCCACGAGGCGAGCAAGTCCCGGTCGACATCGATCACCTCACGCGCCATCCGGATCCGTTCCCGCATGCTCGGTGGCGGGCACGCCCGCCTCGACGATGTGGCTCGCGTCGGCGAAGGACTCGAGCGACCAGCGCCCGCTGACATCCGCCACGAAGGACGTGACCGAGGCGTTGGAGACGACGCGCTCGGCGAGGAACCGGGCGAGCTGCTCCTCATCGAGCCCGAGCAGCACGTAGACGAACAGACTCACGACGGCGTCGTGGGTGAACACGACCAGCGGCTCGGGCCCCACGGCGGCGTCGCGCAGGAACGACCGCACCCGCAGCGCGACGTCGGCCCACGACTCGCCGCCCGGCGGCCGGTAGTAGAACTTGCCGAGCCACCGCCGCCGCGCGGCCTCCTGAGGCAGCCGCACGTCGACTCCCCGTGTTGTGAGTGCGTCGATGATGCCGAGCTCGCGGTCGCGCAGGCGCTCGTCGACCGCGAAGCCACCGACGCCGCCCAACGCGATGCGACACGTCTCGCGGGCCCGTCGGTAGGGCGAGCTCCACACGCGCGAGGCGTTCACCCAGTCGGCGCCGAGCTTCTCGCTCACGGCATCCGCCACCGTCGCCGCCTGCTGCGCGCCCAGCGGCGAGAGCTCGACGTCCGCGTCGCGCGCGCCTACGTCGATCACCTCGAGCCCGGCGCGTTCGGCCTGCGCCGCGGCGACGTTGGCCGTGCTCTCGCCGTGTCGAACGAGCAGAATCCGCCGCCCCTCGCTGTCACGATCCATGAGTCGAACGTATGCCGCGCCCGCACACCCGCGCACGGGGTAGGCAGGCGGCCGGATTCTCGCTAGCGTTCGGCGCTCTGCGCCGAACCTGAGCCGATCTTGAGGTTAAGCCGCGCTGAGGCTGCTTGGAGGGTAGGCAGGATGGGTAACAGATCGCACCTGCAATGCGATTCGCCCTCAACCCTGAAGCGGCGCGTGTCCAGCCCGAATGGAATCACGGCCCCGGCACGGGATGTTGGTCGGAACGTCCTGAGCCGGCATCGGGCCCGTCCGCAATCGAGATCTTCGATGCGGCCGGGCCCGTTTCTTGTGTCTCGGGGTGTGCCTCTGGGCACGCATCCGTGATCGCCGCCGCGATGAGCCGGCCGCCTTGCGAGAAGGCGGCGCGCACGCCGTGATCGCTGATCGCCGCGTCGATCGTGGTCGCCGACCGCAGCTCGCCGAAGGCCGGAAACGACACCGTGAGGAAGCGCGGCGGCACCCCGTGCTCTCGCTCGTGCACGAGCGCCGCAGCGTGCAGCAGCAGCATTCCGGGCAGGTGATCGACGGGGTGGTCGAAGAAGAAGGGGTCGGACTCATCGACGCCGAGCCGCGCGCTCAACTGGCCTTTGCTGCGGCTCACCGTCTCGATCAGGTCGCCGCCGAACTCGCGCACCTGCTCGTCGAGCGCCGCCGCGTTGCGACGGATCGCGCGGTAGTCGCTGTCGACCAGCACCCGCGCGTTCACGCGGCCTGAGGCAATGCCCGGCAGCAGATAGTCGACGACGAGGACGTGCGGGATGCCCTTGCGGTGCTGCACGCTCGTGAAGGTGACCTCGAGGGTGCCCTCAAGAGCACCGAAGCGCGGGAAGCGCAGATCCTCGGGCTCGACGCGGACCGTCATGCTCGAGACGACGAAGTGCACCGACTGGCCCATGCCGAGCCCGGCGACGCAGATGGCGAGCCCGGCCTGGCGGAACGCCTCGGCGAGCAGCGTCACCGGCACGCGGTCCGGTGTGGGGTGGCACAGCCAGTGGCTGCGCGGGATCTCGACATCCGCACGCCAGGTGTGCTCGGAGATCGCGTCGATCGCCCACACGAGGGACTCAGACCTGGTGGAGCGATGGGCGGCGCTTCGATCGATGAGAACCAAGTCACGAACCTTCGGGTGGGGGGAAACCGGCTCGCAACTGCGGTCGAGTGCGGCGTGGCTGGGAACCCGGGCCGCGGGACCATGACCGTATCGGGACCGGTCAGGCGAGTGCTTCAACATAACCACGCGTCGCCGCGAAGGTCACGGCCCCGAGCCCGATCGGCGCCACCCCAATCAGGGTTGCATGACGGACCCTCAGCATTGGCTCAGCACGCCGTCGGCTGCTGGTCAGCGACTCGACAGCGCGTCAGGGCTGCATCGGCAGGTTCGACAGCGGCGTGGCCTCCGAGCGCAGCGGCAGACGCACGGTGAACGTCGACCCGTGGCCCGGTTCGCTCTGCACCGAGATCGTGCCGCCATGCGCGTCCACGATCGCCTTGACGATCGTGAGTCCGATGCCGACGCCCTGGATCGCCGCCTCGCGCACCTCGCGCGTGCGGAAGAAGCGATCGAACAGGCGCACCTGGTCGGACTTGCTGATGCCGCGCCCGTTGTCGGCGACCGCGATGATGACGGATGTCTGATCCCGATCGAGCGTGACCGTGATGACCCCGCTCTCCGGTGAGTACTTGAGCGCGTTGGAGATGAGATTGTCCACGACCTGCTTCACCCGGCCGGCGTCGACATGGGCGAGCACCGTGCCCTGCGGCGCGTGAAGCTCGAGCTTCTGGTGCGACTCGGCGAGCGCCGGGCGGAACGCCGACACGGACTGGGTGAGCAGAGTCGAGACATCCGTCGGCTCGATACGCAGCGCGAGGTCGTGCGTGCTGGTGCTCAGCAGGTCCCGGATGAGCGTCAGCATCTGCTCGGCGCTGCGCTGGATGGTGCGGAACTCCTTGCCGAAGCCGAGCGCCTCGACGTCGTGGCTGTCGGCGATCAGGTCGAGGTAGCCGACGATCGAGGTGAGCGGCGTGCGCAGTTCGTGCGAGACGGTGGCCAGGTATTCCTCGCGGATCTCGATCGCGTTGGCGAGGTCCGTGACGTCGTAGGTCACGACGGCCGAGCCGAGCCGCTCGCCGCCCGGGCGCGCGATCGTGTGCGCCTCGGTGATGATGGCACGCTGCTCGCCCTCGGGGTCGCCGATCCAGTAGATGAGGCCGCGCTGATCGCCCTCGATCGTCTCGGAGATGATGTTCTTGTCCTGCTTGACGCGCGTGCGGCGGTCGGAGGCGTAGACGTGGCTGCTGAGGCCGGTGACCGGGTCGAAGCCCGCGAGCGCGAGGAACGTCTCGACGGTGCGGTTGTGCAGCTTCGGGTGGTTCTCGGTGTCGTAGAACAGCACGCCGACGTTCACCGCATCGGCGATCGAGCGGATCACGACGCCGAGCTCGTCCATCTCGTCGAGCAGTCGCTGCAGCTCGGACGAGGTCTGGTTGAGCTGCTCTCGCGCGTAGCGCTCGCGATCGCGCAGCCAGAGCTCCGACGCGGCACGCCCGATCTGGATGCCGATGTAGGCCAGCAGGGATCGCTCGAACGCCGTCCGGTGCGCCGTCGGCGGATCGGCGACGACGAGCGCGCCCGTGACGCCGTCGTCGCAGTCGACAGGCACGACGGTGAACTGCCCGGCCTCAGCGCCGGCGAAGAGGTGTCTCTGCAGCTCAGGCGCCTGGGCCGGGTCGACGGTCGCGACGCGCTCGTCATCGAGGCGCGGCGCCGCCGTCCAGCGCTCGTTGGGGTCGCGTGTGCTGCAGCTCGGCATGAGCGGCGCGATGAGCTCGCCCAGGTGAGGCATCCTCCCGTCGCGCGCGCTCCAGCTCACGTTCGGAATGGGGTCCTTCGCGCCGTCCGGCCCCGAGGGGATCACGAGCAGCGCGTCGTGCGCACCCATCAGCTCTCGCACGCCGCCCGTCGCGGTCTGGGCGAGCGCATCGAGCGTCTCGGCCATGTGGATCGCCCAGGTCAGCTGCATCGCACTGTCGCGCAGTTTCTCGGCAGCCTCCCTCCGTGACCGGCGGCGGGCGCTGCGCTTGCGCAGCAGCTCCACCCGTACGACCAGCTCATCGGCGACGTCGTCGACGAGCAGATAGTCGCGATCCGGCGACGACGCGAGGGCGTCGAGCGGCAGATCGCCGATCGACGACGCGACGAAGAGAACGGGCCCACGCTCGCGCGCCGCCGGCCCTTCTGTGACGGTGGCCACGCTCGGCGCGACGCCGGCGGCATCCAGCGTCGCCCGCGCCTCGGCGGCGCAGGTGGCGTCAAGAGCGAGAACCGCGATGGGGACAGCTGACCTCGGCATGCAGCGCCTCCTCCTTCGGACGACCTGAGCAACCCTTGAGCCATCTTGAGGGTTAGCCGGGGAAATTCCGCCCTCAGAACCGGCAGACTCGTACGCAGTTGCCCCGAAGCAACTGCCCAGCCCTCAACCTGTGGTTTGTGGGGCGCCTCCAACCCGATTGAAGACGCCCCTCCCCCATATTTTCCGAGCAGCCCTCAACCCGAATGTGGACTCTCGGCACACGGGACCTCCTCGCGAGTCACGTCGCAGGTCAGTGCCATGTGTCAGACCTAAGGGTATCTGGCCGGGACAGCGCATTCCACACCGATTAGGGCTACTTCTGCATTTCCCGCACCCCGAGAACAGGGGGGTCTGTGCACCCGAATGGCCGCAATGCGATCGCAAACGGTCGCAGATCAGCCGCGCGGCGCCGCCAGGCGATAGCCGACGCCGCGCACCGTCTCGATGAGGTACGGCGAGGAAGCGCTGTCGGAGAGCTTCTTGCGCAGGTTCCCGATGTGCACCTCGACCCCGCGCCGGTCGGCCTCGCCGACATACGGATTCACGACGTAATCGTCGCCCCGCAGCAGGCGCGCGAGGTCGTCCTTGCTGCGCACGGTGCGGCCGGACTGCAGCAGCGCCTGCAGCAGCTCGAACTCGCTGAACGTCAGCTCGAGCTGCTTGCCGTCGCGCGTGACGATGTGCTCGTCGGGGTCGAGGACCACGCCGTTGTGCGAGAGCAGGGTGCGCCCCGGCTGGGTCGCCGGCGCCGCCGGGGAGCCGCCCGCGGGCACGGCGGTCTGGCCCGAGGCATCCGTCTCACCCGGCTGCCTGCTCTCGATGACGCGCGGCCTGCGCAGCATCGCCTCCGCGCGTGCGCGCAGCTCGCGCGGGCGGAACGGCTTGAGCACGTAGTCGTCAGCACCCGAGCCGAGGCCCTGCAGCGCGTCGATCTCCTCGTCGCGCGCGGTGAGCATGATGATGTACGCCGCGCTGATCGCTCGAACGCGCTTGGCGGTCTCGAAGCCGTCGATGCCGGGCATGTTGACGTCGATCGTCACGAGAACGGGCTTGCATTCGGCGACTTTCGCCACACCCTCGACGCCGCTCGCAGCCGTGACCACCTTGAGGCCGATCTGCTCGAGCACAGCCTGGATGAGCTCCCTGATGCCGGCATCGTCCTCGATGACGACCGCGCATTCGCCGTCTGCGACTCCCATGAAATCGAAGCGTAGCAATGGCGCAACCATGCTTCCGGCAACCGGTCGCCTAGGCTGAGCGTGATGACTCAACAGCAGCGGGCAACTGCGCGACGAGACGAGATCATAAGAGCCGCCGCCGCGGAGTTCGACGAGGTCGGCTATGCGGCCGCGTCGCTCTCGAGCATCGCTGCGCGCCTGAACCGCACCAAGGGCGCCATGAGCTACCACTTCTCGTCGAAGGGGTCGCTCGCACACGAGGTCGCGCAGTACCACTACAACCAGTGGGAGAAGCTCGCGCCCGCCATCCACGCCGACGGCTTCACGGGCCTCGAGGCCATGATGGTCCTCTCGTTCGTCGTGGCCGCGCGGTTCCGTGACGACGTGCTGGTGCGCGCCGGCATCCGACTGCAGCAGGACGCCGGGCTGACCGACGTCGAGCTGCCCCCGCCGTTCGTGTGGTGGATCAAGACGACCCGCGACCTTCTCGCCGAGGGCCAGCGCACCGGCCAGATCGCCGCCGCCGTCGACATCGACGCCGCGGCCGAAGTTCTCGTCGAGGCGTTCACCGGTGTTCAGCAGGTCGCGCATCGGATGACCGGAGCCCGCGACATCCACGAGCGCATCGAGCGGTACTGGCTCCAGTTCCTGCCAGGCCTCGGCGTGCCCGATGGGCGCGACCTCGTCGCACGCCTGGGCGCGGCGGCCGCCGAGTACTGAACCGGTCCACGTCCCCCCTTCCGCGTCGCACACCCTTTGGGGTAGACACCGGCTTTGCACAGCGCCAGACGTACGTCTAGCCTGAGTCGCACAGGGTGGGGGGCGACGAAGGGGACCGATTGAAGCGGCAGGAACTTCCGTGCGCCGTCGTCGTCGAAGACGACGACGGGATACGGTCGTTGATCTCCGCCGTGCTCCAGCACGCCGGGTTGCGCGTGGTCGCCGTCGCGAACGGCATGGATGGCATCGAGGCGGTGCGCGAGCACGATCCCGTGATCGTCACGGTCGACATCCGCATGCCGGGCATCGACGGGTTCGAGACGACCCGCCGCATCCGTGAGCTCAGCGCGGCGCTCGTGATCGTGCTGAGCGCGCACGTCGCGGATGCCGACGAGTTCGAGAGCCTGAAGGCCGGGGCCGACAGATACATCCCGAAGCCGTTCCGCCCGCGCGAGCTGCGCGCCATCGTGGACGCGCGGCTGCGCGAGTTGGACTGCGCGTAGTCGAGCGGATGCCTGCGTCTACGCGGCCGGCAACTGGCGCGTGAGCTCCTCGAGGCTCGCGAAGCGGCCGTCGGCGGCGATCCGGCCGAACAGGAAGACCTCCTGCGCGCCGACGCCGCCGTCGCGCTGCGTGACGGTGATGATGTGGCGCTCGGCGTAGCTCGAGCCCTCGGTCAGCTCGCTCTTCACCTCGATGTCGATGCGCTCGAGGAATCCGCGCAACTGAGTGACCTGCTGCGCGAACGCGGCGCGATCGGTCCAGTCACCGTTCGTGCTCTGGCGGTAGTCGTCGGTGAAATGGCGGGTGAGTGCTTGCTCGACGGTCAGTTCCTGGCTGCCGAGCAGATCGTGCAGGGCTGCGGAGATGGAAGGCATGCGTCTCTCCTTCGGGTAGGGGAGGTGGTGCGATGCCTCAACGCTAGCGTGCGGGAAAGCGATTTCAGGCGCGCGGCGCGAGCGGTTGCTCGATCGGCAGCACCGGCCAGTCGCGGGCGGCCGCGAACTCGAGCATGGCGGGGTCCGAGCCGACGACGACGGGGTTCGCCACGCCTTCCAGCAGCGGCAGATCGCTGGAGTGGTCGCCGTAGCCCCAGCTCGGGGCGTCCTCGCCGATCTCTGCCAGGTACCGGTCGACGACGACGCGTTTGTCGTCGCCGATCATCGCGGCGCTGATGACGCCGGTATAGGCGCCATCTGCGCCCACCTCGAGCTCGGTGCAATAGAGCGCGTCGGCGCCCACGGCTTCGGCGATCGGCGCCAGCGGCGGCGGGAAGGAACCGGAGACGAGCACGACTCGCGTGCCGTTCTGCTGGTGCTCGCGAAGCGCTGCCAGCACGTTCGGGCGGTAGAAGCCGGTCTGCTGCTGTGCCCCGGCGAACCACTCCCGGCCGGCCTCGAGCACCTGCTCGACCGGCTGCCCCGCCCAGATGGCGTAGTAGCGCCGGTTGAACTCGCTGCGCTCGAGCGTCACGACCTGGCCGGCGAGCTCACGCAGGCGCTCCGGCGAGATCATCGACGGCACGCGCTTGAGATAGAACATCAGGAACGACTCGAGCGTGCGCACCGAGACCAGGGTCTCGTCGACGTCGAAGAATGCGGCACCTGCTGAGGTCACCTCAGAAGGCTACTGGCCCGACTGCTCCTGCGCGGCGACCTGGGCACGCACCTCGTCCATGTCGAGGGCGCGGGCCTGGGCGATGATGTCGTCGAGCGCCGGCTTGGGCAGCGCGCCGGCCTGCTGGAAGAGGCCGATGCCGTCGCGGAAGACCATCAGCGTCGGGATCGCCTGGATGCCGAGCGCCCCGGACAACTCGGGCTCTGCGTCGCTGTCGAGCTTGCCGAAGACGATGTCGGTGTTCTCTTCAGAGCTCTGGTCGAAGATCGGCGCGAACATCTTGCACGGGCCGCACCAGTCGGCCCAGACGTCGACGACGACGATTCCGTCGCCGAGCACGGTCTGCTCGAAGGTGTCCTTGGTCAGTTCAACGGTGGCCATGCACCCATCCTCCCCTTGATGTGCGCATCGTGGGGCGCGGGTTCGCTCTCAGAGGAGGCGCTCGAAGACGAAGTCGTCTTCCCACCGGTCGCCCAGACGGAAGCGCTTGACGCCCACGTTGGCGAAGCCGGACTTCGCATAGAAGCGCTGTGCACGCGCGTTCTCCTGATTGGTGCCGAGCCAGACGGATGCAGCGCCGCGCGCGGCCGCCTGCTCGATCGCCGCCTCCATCAGCGCCGCGGCGACGCCCGCCCCGTGGTGCTCTGGCGCGACGTAGATCTTGCTGAGCTCGGCCGTCGGTCGCGCGGTGAGCTGCGCCGCGACCTGCTCGTCGTAGGGCTCGCCGAAGACGAGCATGGCGTAACCGGAGAGGCCGGTGCCGTCGTCTGCGATGAGCACGAGGCGTGAGGCATCCGTCACATACTCCGCGAACCGCGCGGCGGTCAGATGCTGCGCGATGAACGCCTCGATGTCGGCGGCCGGCGCGTCGGGCGGGCAGGCGAGCGGGAAGGTGCGAGCGGCGAGCTCGGCGACGCGCTCGGCATCGGCGGCTGTGGCCTGGGTGATCTGCACGGGCACGCGATCAAGCGTAGGGCGGGCGGATGCCGCATCCGCGGTTCGCCCATTGGGCGGTCTCCCAGCTATCCTCGTCGGCTTCGACATAACATAAATGCATGTTGTACACGCGAGGATTTCTTCTGGCCGGTGTGGTGGCCGCAGCAGTCACCCTCGCCGCGATCGCCGAGCTCCCGGCGAGCTCGGCGGGCGCCGAGACGCGTCACGTCGACGTCGCCGAGCGCACTGCGCTGCACCAGCTGGGGCGCGCCGTGGGTGCGCATGTGTTCCCGCGCGAGCGCCTGCGCGAACCCGACTTCGACATGGCGCTGCAGGCGCGCGACGCCGCCGAGCTGACCCAGGGCCACACGCGCGCGGCGATGCTCAAGCTGGCGGACTCCGCCTCGCGCAGCGCCCTGGAGTTCCTGGTCGACTACAACATCGCGGCCGGCGGCTGGGAGGCCGAGACCGGCATCAGGATGCCTTCTGCCGCGCCACTTCCGGCATAGCCGGCGTCGTTTGAGTTCTGCCGCACGGGGTACCGCTCTGCGCACATCACCCGTCACAACGGGAGGAGCGAATCGTGAGTGAGACTTACCCGCGCACGCCGAATGGGGACGACCACCTCGGCAAGCATGTGGATGACGATGCCGTGAACGCGGATCGCGTGGATGGCGATGCCGTGAACGCGAATCGCGCCGAGGACGACGGAGTCGACGACCGCACCGCGGCGACCGAGGCGTACACGCCGGTCGCCGCCCGCACGCCGACCGGCACCGTCTCGACCGACGGTCGCACCCGCGAGCCCGTCGCGGTGCCGCGAGAGGACGTCACCGCGCGCCGCGAGGTCGTCGGTCGCCAGGCCGACGAATACGCCGGCATCAAGTGGGGGTCGGCCTTCTTCGGCTGGCTCAGCGCCATGGGCATGACGGTGCTGCTGGTCGCGATCCTGAGTGCGATCGGCGCCGGCGTCGACCTCAGCGCCAACAACGGCGATGCGAACAGCGCAGCCCAGGCGGCGAACGACAACGCCGCGACGGTGGGCATCGTCGGAGCGATTGCACTTGCCGTCATCCTGTTCGTCTCGTACTTCTGCGGCGGCTACGTCGCAGGGCGTATGGCCCGCTTCGCGGGGATCCGCCAGGGATTCGCGGTGTGGATCTGGGCGATCATCTTCGCCATCATCGGCGCGATCATCGCGGCGATCGCCGGCTCGAAGTACGACGTGCTCGGCCAGCTGAACAGCTTCCCGCGCATCCCGGTGAGCGAGGGCACGCTGACGACCGGCGGCATCATCACCGCCATCGTCGTCGCGGTGCTCAGCCTCGTCGGTGCACTGTTGGGCGGCCTCGCCGGAATGCGGTACCACCGCGCCGTCGACCGCGCCGGGTTCGTCGCGCCGGTCGAAGAGGGCTAGCACCGCGCGGATCACGGACGAGGGGCGGATGCATGAGGCATCCGCCCCTCATCTTTGCCTGTGGGAAATTAGCGGCGCGCGCGTCACGGGCATAGGTTTGATGCCGTGAGTGCACACTTTGACGTCGTTGTCCTCGGTGCCGGCCCCGGCGGTTATGTCGCCGCGATCCGCGCCGCTCAGCTGGGTCTGAAGACCGCCATCATCGAAGAGAAGTACTGGGGCGGTGTCTGCCTCAACGTGGGCTGCATCCCCTCGAAGGCGCTGCTGCGCAACGCAGAGCTCGCGCACATCTTCCACAACGACGCCAAGACCTTCGGCATCAGCGGCGAGGTCAGCTTCGACTACGGCGCTGCGTTCGACCGCAGCCGCACCGTCGCCGACGGGCGCGTCAAGGGCGTCCACTTCCTGATGAAGAAGAACGGCATCACCGAGTTCGACGGTCGCGGCCGCTTCCTCGACGCGAACACGATCGAGGTTGCGAAGTCCGACGGCCAGAGCGAGATCGTCTCGTTCAACAACGCCATCATCGCCACCGGCTCGACGGTGCGCCTGCTGCCCGGCGTGCAGCTCTCCGAGAACGTCGTGACCTATGAGTCGCAGATCCTCACCCGCGAGCTGCCGAAGTCGATCGTCATCGTGGGTGCCGGCGCCATCGGCATGGAGTTCGCGTACGTCCTCAAGAACTACGGCGTCGACGTCACGATCATCGAGTTCCTGCCTCGGGCGCTGCCCAATGAGGACCCGGATGTCTCGAAGGAGATCCAGAAGCAGTACAAGAAGCTCGGGGTCAACATCCTCGTCGACACCAAGGTCGAGTCGGTCGTCGACAACGGCACGAGCGGCGTGACGGTGAAGTACACCGGGAACAAGGACGGCGCCGCGGGCGAGATCACCGCCGACAAGGTGCTCATGTCGATCGGCTTCGCGCCGAACGTGCAGGGCTACGGCCTCGAGTCGACCGGCGTGCAGCTCACCGAGCGCGGTGCCATCGCGATCGACGACCACATGCGCACGAACGTGCCGAACATCTACGCGATCGGCGACGTCACCGCCAAGCTGCAGCTCGCCCATGTCGCCGAGGCACAGGGCGTCGTGGCGGCTGAGACCATCGCGGGTGCCGAGACGCAGACGCTGGGCGACTACCGCATGATGCCGCGCGCGACGTTCTGCCAGCCGCAGGTCGCCTCGTTCGGGCTCACCGAAGAGCAGGCGAAGGCCGAGGGCTACGACGTGGTCGTCGCCCAGTTCCCCTTCACCGCGAACGGCAAGGCCCACGGCCTCGCCGACCCGACCGGCTTCGTCAAGGTCATCGCCGACAAGAAGCACCTCGAGCTGCTCGGCGCGCACATGATCGGGCCGGATGTCTCAGAGCTGCTGCCCGAGCTGACGCTGGCTCAGAAGTGGGACCTCGGCGCGAACGAGCTCGCCCGCAACGTGCACACGCACCCGACCCTGTCGGAGGCCCTGCAGGAGACGTTCCACGGCCTCACGGGGCACATGATCAACTTCTAGATCACGCTTCCGCGACGGCCCGGCCCCCGACTTTTGGGGGTGCGGGCCGTCGCTCTTTTCGGCGGTCACGTCTTTCGGGGCCCGCATCGGCCTGCGATGATGAGATGTACTCACTATTGGCTCTGCCGCCCCGACCGGCAGGACCCAACCCGATCGCCAAGAGGAGTGTTGTGACTTTCCGACAGATCATCGAAGCGCTATGGCAGCGCAGCTGGGTGATCGCTGCCGTTGCGATTCTGGCAGCGTTCGCTGCTGCAGCGTACCTGCAGCAGCAGACCCCGAGCTTCGCCGCCCAGGCGACACTCCGCATGAGCCCCCAAGCCGTGGCAGGGACCTTGGCCACCGACTTCGGGTCGGCCGACGTCGACCTCGACCCCGCCGCGATCAGCTCGTCTAAGGTGCTCGACGCGGCTGCGGCAGCTCTGCACCTGCCGAAGGGCTCGCTCACCGGTGCGGTCACCTGGTCGATGGACCAGACGCAGCAGAGTCAGCAGCAGCCCTCGCTGCTGTCCATCACCGCGACCGCGCATTCGCCGGCCGCGGCGCAGAAGGAGGCGAACGCCACCGCGACCGCGTACCTCGCCTATCTCAAGAAGCAGGTGGATGACGGCGTCGCCCAGCTGAACGCCCAGTACAGCACCGCCTCCGGGGAGCTGGCGGCGGCGCAGAAGGTCTCGCAGCGGAATCCGGACGATGCCACGGCGGCCGCGAATACCGCGCGGGCAAGCCAGAAGGTGAACACCCTGGGCACCGCGATCGACGCCATCTCGCTGGCGGGTCAGCCGGCGCGGATGCAGGCGCAGGCCGGCCCGGGTGAGCGCCAAGGAGCGTCGCCGATGCTGGTCATCGCATCGGCCTTCGCGGGCGGCATCATCGCGGGCATGGGCATCGCGCTGGTCTGGGCGCAGCTCGACACCCGCGTGCGCTACGCCCGCGAGCTCGAAGAGCTCACCGAGGCGCCGCTCATCTCGCAGCTGCCCTGGGATCGCAAGATCGTCAGGCAGGGCGGCCCGCTTGCGGTGCTCTCACGCAAGCGCACCCCGCTGAACGAGGGCTTCCGCACGCTGCGCACGAGCCTGCAGGTTCTGGCCAGGAACAGCGTTCCGACCATTGTGGTCACGAGTGTCGAACCCAACGACGGAAAGACCTTCGTATCAGCCAATCTCGCGGCCGCGTGGGCGCGGACCGGCAAAGAGGTCGTGCTCATCGGCGGCGACCTGCGCTGCCCTGAGCTCTCGACCTACTTCGGAGAGGCGGGCGACGGCAAGGGTCTGAGCGAGCTGCTGGCGGCGCCGGGTGAGGCCGCCACCGTCGACGAGTCGCTCGTGCTCGGGCAGCTGCGCGCCACAGAGGTGGACGGGCTGCGGGTACTGCCCTCGGGCGCCGAGCCGGCGGAGCCCGCCGACCTGCTGGCGCACGAGCGCCTCGGAGCCGTCATCGACGTGCTTCGTGCTCACGCAGAGGTGATCATCATCGACAGCCCGCCCGCGCACGGCCTCATCGACGCCGCACTGCTGTCGCACCACGCGACCGGCGCGATCGTGCTCACGGCGCTTCGCCGCACCCGGCGGGAGCGCATCGTCGACACTGTCGAGAGCCTTCTCGCCAACGACGCGAATGTCCTCGGCATCGTGGCGAACCGGTCGCGGGCCAAGCTCTCGTCGAGCTACTCGCGCTACTACCGCACGCCGCCCGCCGTCACTGCGACGGCCGAGGCGAAACTGCGGACGCAGCCGCACCCCCACCCGCGCAGCGTCGAGCAGCACGGCTGAGCAGCGGCACACAGCGACAGCACACAGCACCAGGAAGCGAGCGCCTGAGCAGCGGAAGCACCGCTGCTCAGGCGCTCGCTGCGTTCGGTGCTCGCGCGACTCAGGGGCCGCCTGAGCCGTCGGGTCGACGGCTCAGGCGGGCAGCGACGCGCCGGCCACCGCGCCCGCCCGCAGCCCGGAGATGATCTCAGCCAGGTCCGCGACCCGGCTCGCCCAGTCCGCCACTTCGCCGGGCTCGATGGAGTCGCGGCGCGGCGCCACCAGCTGCGTGACGGCGTCGGGGAAGGCATCCGCGCCACTGATCACGACGCCCGCGGCGTCGCGGAAGCCGGCGACGGCAGTCGAGACGATCGGCCGGCCGACGGCCTGGTACTCGTAGAGCTTGAGCGGGTCGAGGCTGTCGGTGAACCGATCGACGAGGTGCGGCACTACCAGCACGTCCGCGTGTTGAAGGTACGCGGGAAGCTCACGGAAGGGCCGGCCGCCGAGCACGTGGATGCCCGGCTCTGCGCCGAGGCGAGCGGAGTTCTCGGCGCTCAGCGCGTTCGGGCCGACGAACACGAGGGCGGCTCCCTCGGAGTGCAGCGCGCGGCCCGTGCGCACGGCCAGCTCGACGTCGAGCCGGTCCTCGTGCAGTGTGCCGGCGTACAGCGCGACCGCGCCCGCAGGAAGGTCCGCGGGCCGGGCGGCCGGCACGCGGTAGCGCGCGACATCGACCGCGTTCGGAACGAGGTGAACGGGGCGCACCCTGCCACGCGAGGCCTCGAGCCCTGTTGAGCACACGACGACCTCGCCCGCGGTGCGCAGCAGCAGCTCGTCCGCCTCACGCAGCCGCGCGTTCTCACGACCACTGCGCGAAGCCTCGACCCAGTCGTCGGTCATGTCGTAGAGGCTCGGCCATCCGCTTGTGGTCACGAGCTGCGCCCACAGCGGGTCGTTGATCCACAGCACCGGCGACGTCCACCCCAGGCGCCGCACGGCCGCCCGCAGCTGGGCGCGCAGCGCGGCGTCGGCCACGGGCCCGGCGACGCGCGGCAGCGGCTTCGTCGGCTGCAGCAGCCGCAGCCGGCCGCCGTAGCCCTCTGCCTGCCGCAGTCCGGCACCCCGACGCGGCGCGCGGCGAGACAGCGCGTCGTGCACCGGGTCTGCCGCCGGCTCGACGAACAGCACCTCGAGCTCGGGGGCTGCGCGCAGCAGCCCGTCGACCAGGTACTGGTTGCGGCGCCAGATGTCGTCCCACGGTTCGAGCGAGACGACGACGAGCGCGGCGCTCATCGCGCCACCCCGCGGTAGAGATCGAGCGTCTTGGCGACCTGCCCCTCGAGGGTGAACTCGGCGCGCTGACGCGCGCGCAGCGCGCTGCCGTATTCCTCGCGCCGCGCGGCACTCATCATGAGACGGTCGAGGGCGGCGGCCGCGGCCCGCTCGTCGCCCGGGTCGAACAGCTCAGAGCCGGCGACCGCGCCCGCGGTCTCGACGTGGCCGCCCGCGCGCGACGCGACGACCGGCAGCCCGTGCGCCATCGCCTCGAGCACCGTGAGGCCGAGGCCTTCGCGCGGGGTCGGGGCGAGCAGGATGCCTGCCCGGCGGTATTCGACCGCGGGTTGCGCCACGAATCCGATGAAATCGACAGAGGCCGCGATGCACAGCTCGCGCGCGAGCCGTTCGAGCTCGGGCCGCTGTGAGCCGTCGCCGGCGATGCGCAGACGCCAACCCTGCGCAGGCCCCTGGGACGCCGCCCAGGCGCGCAGCGCGAGCGCAGTCTGCTTCTCGGCCTCGAGCCGCTGCAGCACGAGCACGACCGGCTCACGCGCCGCGGGCTCCGCATCCGCCGCGGTCGCGACCCCGGAGTGAATCACCGTGCTCGGCGCTTCGATCTCGGCCGCGACGAAGTGCGAGATCGCGATCTCGGCGGCGAAGCGCCGCCCGGCGGCGCCGGCGACGGCGCGGCTCGCCCGCGAACTGCCGCGGGGCGCCGCGAAGTGCCGCGTGCTGACGAGCGCGGTGCCCGGATGTCTGGCGAAGGCGCCGACGACGTCGGCATCCGTCATGTGCGTGTTCAGGACGTCCACGTGGCCAAGCCTGCGCAGCGAGCGCCAGGCCTCACCGCGCGAACCGCCCGGCAGCCAGTCGACCTGCGGGCCGAGCGCGCCGGGGAACCGCTCGGGGTCGCCGCCGATCACGGTGACGCGCACCTCGTCGCTCAGCGCCCGGGCCGTGGTCAGCACATAGCGCTCGACGCCGGCGAACGCCGTCGAGCAGACCAGGTGGGCGACGTGCAGCGCGGTCATCGGCCGGCCTCCAGCTCGGCGAGTGGGCCGCGGCGGTACCGGTCTCGGCGCCAGGCGGCGGCGCGGCCGCGCTCACCGGGAAGCAACGCGGCGCGCACGGCGGCGCCCAACGTCGCGGCAGCGCGGTACGAGCTCCACCCCCGGTCGCCGAAGTGCTTTCGGATGTACTTCTCGCCCGCCGCGTGGAACAGCGCCTCGCGGCGGCCGGAGTCGCTCTCGGTCGCTGCGCCGAGGTGCGTGGCATCCGTCTGCTCGACGGCGATGCGCCAGCCCGCGTCACGCGCGCGCTTCTGCCAGTCGACCTCTTCCGCGTACAGGAAGAAGCGCTCGTCGAATTCGCCGACGGCCGCGAGCGCCTCGGCGCGCAGCAGCAGAACGGAGCCGATGGCGAAGTCCTTCGCCCGATTCAGCCGGCCGAGCCCGAACGCTTCGAGCCACATGCGCGCGGGGCTCGGGAACGGCCACCACACGCGCACCTGCTCGCCCGTGCGCGGGTCCGTCTGGCTGGCGCCGACCGCGGCAAGGCGGGGGTCGCGGACAAGGGCGCGCTGCATGGCGCGCACGCTCGCGGCGCTCACCAGTGCGTCAGGATTCAGCAGCAGCACGTCCGCGTCGGCGAGGCCGCGCTCGGCCAGTGAGCGAACGGCAACGTTCACCCCCGCGCCGAAGCCGAGATTGCGCTCGGGGTCGATGTAGAAGGCACCGTGGCGCTCGGCGACGGCGCGCGTCTCGGCCGACGAGGAGTTGTCGACGATCGTGACGGGGAACTCGCCGCCGAGGCCCGCGAGGGCGGATTCCAGCAGCACGGGCGAGCCGTAGGCGATGACCACCACCTGAGGCGCCGGCACCTCGGCCGGGGCATCCGATTCACGCCCGCGCCCGGCGACCGCGCGATAGAGCTCGTCGTGCTGGGCGGCGACGCGAGACCACGCGAAGTCCTCGGCATGCCGACGGCCGCGCTCGCGCAGCTCGCGCCAGGTGCCGGGCTCGAGCGCCCGGTCAAGCCCCGCGGCGAGCGCGGCGGCGTCGCCCGGCTCGACGAGGACGCCTGCGTCGCCGAGCACATCGGGGATCGCCCCCGAGCGGCTGGCGACGACGGGGACTCCGGATGCCATCGCCTCAACGGCGACGCGGCAGAACTGCTCGAGCCAGCCGGGCGTCGGCAGCGACGGCACCGCGAGCACGTCGAGGGCGCGGTAGCGCGCCGCGAGCTCAGCGCCGCTCGCGAACCCGAGGAACTCGACGCGATCTGCAGCGCCGAGCCGCTCGGCCTGCGCCGTGAGCGCGTCGCGCTGCGGCCCGTCACCGGTCAGCTGCAGACGCCAGCCAGGCCGGGAGGCGATCGCCTCGATGAGGTGGCTGACGCCTTTGTGCGCTTCCAGGCGGCCGACATAGCCGACCACCGGCTCGGCCGCGGGCTCGGCCTTCTCGACGGGGCTGAACTCAGCGACGTCGACGCCGAGCGGGATGAGCGGCGCGGCCGCCTTCAGGCCCTTGCGATGCGCGATCTCACCCGCCTCGCGATTGCAGACGTAGAGAGCGGATGCCCCGGCCAGCGCCCATCGCTCGAACCAGCGGAACGGCAGCGGGTAGCGCTTGTCGATGTTCTGCGCCGAGTAGAGCACATAGGGTGCGCGGTTCCCGCGCAGCCGACGCAGCAGCAGGACCTCGGCCGTCGCGAGCGAGACCGGCTCCTCGTGCAGGTCGATCACGTCGGCGTCCGAGCCGAGGGCACGCCAGAGGGGACGCGGGTCGTACAGGAAGGCGTTCGGGTGCGAGCCGAAGGTGCGCACGCCCGTCACGAACTCATCGGCACCCGCCGCGAGCGCCTGCTCGCGGCCGCCTTCGTTCCAGCGCACGGCGGAGTACAGGGTGAGGTCATGGCCGAGGGCACGCAACTCGCGCTCGCGCTGCCGCCAGGCATCCACCACCGCGTGGTGCGCCACTCTGATCACGCGCATGCGAGCTCCTCACGTCGCTGCGGGAGGGCGGCACGTAGCATTCCCCCCATGGCTGCTCTTCCGGCTCCGCGCGTCCGGGCTGTCGCGTGACGGCATCCGCGCGTGTGCTCTACGTCTGCACGGCGAATCGCTGCCGCTCGCCGTTCGCCGAGCACACGCTGCGCCGCGCGCTCGCGGTGGCGGGCATCGATACCGTGACGGTCGCCTCCGCCGGGCTGCTGCCGGGCGGCGCTCCGGTTCCACGCGCCGGTCTCGTCGTCGCGCGCGAGCGCGGGCTGCCGCTGGCCGGCCACCTCAGCCGCCCGCTCGCCGACCTGGAGTTCCCGCTCGAGACCGTCGACCTCGTGCTCGTGATGGAACGCGCACACGCCAGAGAGCTCGTCGCCGACCACGGGGCGCCCTTCGCACGGGTGTTCACGCTCAAGCAGTTCGACCGCTGGAGCGCGACCCATGCGTTCGGCGGCACGCGCCTCGGCGAGTGGCTCGACGACGCGGCCGAGGACCGCTCGCCTGCAGCGCTGCTCGGTACGAGCGCCACCGACGACACCGCGGACCCGATCGATCGGCCCGCGCCCGCGTGGCGCACGATGGCGGATGCCTTCGAGCAGCACGCCCGCGCGGTGGCGCAGTGGCTCGCACCGCTGCGCGGTCATGACGCGAGCTCCTCGAGCACGCCGGCGAGCTGACGCCAGGACCACGCCCAGTCGTGCGCGGTCGCGTGCAGGCGGCCGGCGGCGCCGAGTTCTCGGCGGCGCTCGGGGTCCGCGGCGAGAGCGGCGATCACCGCGGCGAGCTCGTCCGGTCGATCGGGATCGAACAGGATGCCTGCGCCGCCGAGCGCCTCGGGAATGCCGCCTCGGCGGGCCGCGATGACCGGCACCCCGGAGGCGAGGCCCTCGCCGACCGTGAGCGCCCACGGCTCCTGCCACCGTGACGGCAGCACCAGCATGTCGGCGGAGCGCAGCAGCGCGGGAAGCTCGCGGCGTGCGACGAACGGCTGGAAGGTCACCCTGCTCGCGGTGCGCTCGGCAAGCTCGCGCAGCCGGCGCTCGTAGGGTGTGAGCGCCGCGCCTGAGTCGAATCCGTGGCTGCCGACGATGACGTATTCCACCTCGGGCCGGCCGACCAGGGCGGCCGCTTCGAGCAGCACGTCGGCGCCCTTCTCTGGGATGGTGCGGCCGAGGAACATGACACGCAGAGGGGCTGCTGAGTCGTCGGCCGTGCCTGCCGCCGGGGTGAACACGGTCGTGTCGACGCCGTTCGGCACTACGCGCACGCGGTCTCGCAGCCCGCTCGGCAGGTGGACGCGCAGCTGAGCGGCGAGCGACTCGCTGACGGCGACGATTCCGGCGACGCCGCCGAGCACGCGCGCCGCCTCGGACTGCGAGTAGCTGCGCAGCACGTCGTTGTGCGCATAGAGCACGCATCGGTGCGGGCTGTCCCGCAGCAGCCAGGGCACGATCGGCGCATTGTGGGCGATGGCGATTCCGGGCTTGCGCCCGGCCAGCGCAGCCGTCGCCGGTGCGAAGTAACCCGCGGTCGCACGCCGGGTGCCCCCGAGGCGCGAGAGCGCCGCGTCGACGTAGCGCGCCGCGCGGCCGGGCGCCGCCGCACCGGCGTAGTCGATCGCCGCCGCCGAGTCATAGCGCGGGCGATAGGTGTCGCCCTGCAGCACGACCCGCTGCGGGAACCGCACGTCGTCGCCGACGTCGCGCGCGCCCGAGGCGAGCCCGTGCACGACCGTCGGCACGGCAGAGCCGGTGCGCGGTGAGAAGTGATCGCCGGGCGTGATCACGTGGTAGACCTCGGTCACGTGGCCACCGTGCCTTTCGCGCGCACGGCGCGACGCCCCGGGGCAGGGCGGATTCCCGCGGCCGGCGGCGCTGTCGTGGCATCCGTTGCCTGCGCCTGCTCGAGCGCCTGCACGCCGTAGCAGATGCCCGCGACGATCCACAGCAGCGATGCCTGCCCCGCGACCCAGTAGAGGTCGAACTGAGCCTGGGCGAAACGCGTCAGCACGACAGCCGCGCCCACTGTTCCGTAGACGGGGTTCATGCGCACCAGCAGCCAGAACGCGGCGCCGAACATCACGAGGAAGCCGATCAGCCCGACGACCCCGACCGAGGTAAGCACCTCGAGCTCGGCGTTCGGGGGCTGGAACGCGACGTCGAATCGCGTCGTGTACCACCACCGCAGGCCGACGCCGAACAGCGGCGACTGGTGCCAGACCCGCAGCGCGTCGGAGTACCACGTGATGCGCTGATGGGCCGAGTCGAACTGGTTGTTGGAGTTCAGCTGAGCGTTCACCTGCATGACGACGAAGATCGCGATCGGGATGCCGGCGAGCCAGACCCATTTCGCCCGCCGGCCGCTCTGGGGTCGCGGTCGAAGGGCGATGAAGAGCACGCCGGCCATCGCGCCGACGATGCCCTGCCGAGACTGCGACGCTGCGATGCCGACGGCGCAGAGCACGACGAAGAAGTAGCCCCAGCGCCGCGTGAGGCGGAGCCACACCGGGCGCGCGAAGGCGATGACGAGCGCCGCCGCGAGCATGCCGCCGATGGTGTTCTTGTGCAGCTCAGGCAGGTAGACGGCCTGGAACGCCCCCGTCTGGGCGAGCGACAGCACGGCTTGGAAGGCGGCGACAATGCCGATCGCGCTGCAGACGATGAGATAGAGCAGCAGGCCCGCGCGCGCCTTCCCGGTGCGGCCGATGGCGAAGCCGACCACCATGCTGCCGACGACCAGGAACAGCTCGTGCGCCCACTCGATGACGTTGGCCGAATAGGGATTCAAGACGAGGGTCGGGATCGCCGCAGCCAGATACGCGAGCCCCGCCCAGACCAGCGGCTGCAGCGCGATCCCGCCGCGCCCCCGGATGAGAAGAAGCGCGACGACCGTCGCGCCCGCGAGCACGACGTCGCTCACGCTGAGCGCTCCCCCCACCCGGATGAGGGCGAGCGTTGCGGGCAGCGTGAGCATCGGGATCAGCGTCAGGTCCATGATCGCCAGTGCGACGACGATTACGCCCACCGCGGCGGGCAGGACCAGCTCCGTCGCCGTGCCGGCGAGCACGCCCAGCGCTGCGCCGGTCGCCACCGTCACGATGACGACCGCGACGACGGGTAGCGACAGCCGCCGCGCCGATGACAGCATCAGACGCCCGTCAGCTCTCTGATCGCGCCGACGAACTGGGCACGGCCGCCGGCGCGCATCCGCGCGATGCGCGCATGGACGACTTCGAGGTGCTCAGGCTCGCCGAGGAAGCCCGCGATTCCGCCCACCAGCTCGTTCAGCGAGCCGGCGAGCCTCCGGCTCTCGACGAGCAGCGGTGTCGCATCGATCTGTGAATAGAACTCCGTTCGCTTGTCGCGCGCGGCGAGGGAGCCGCCGGAGTTCACGTCCCAGCCCGCTTGCGACGGCGGGTCGACGAGGCAGATCGCCGGTGTGCCGACGCGCCAGGCGTTGACGGCGAGGTGATACGTGTCGGTGAGGACGAGACGGTGGCGTGACAGCTCCTCGACGAGCTCGGCCGCCGGAACCTGGCTCGCTGCGGCTCGCGCGCCGCCGCGCAGCACCCCCCGGTAGGTCGCCAGCCGCTCCTGCAGCGTGGGCACCCGGGCGCCGTGCTCGAGCCCCGGCCACGCGAGCCGCAGACGCCGGCGGTTGTTCATCGGCCAGAAGGCGGGTTCCGTGCCCCATTCGATCCACTTCGGCGCGAGCGCCAGTCGCTCGGTGAGCGAGCGGCCGAGCCGTGCCACCTCGGCGGGGTCGAGCTGCGATCGCCCGATGAACACGCCGAGAGTGTCGTCGCGCCGGCGATGGTCGCGGTCGCCCAGCAGCAAGGCGGCATCTGTGCCCTTCGTCGTCTCGTCGGAATCGGGCCGCTCGAGCTGCGCGATGAGCGCCGAGTACGTGTCGCGGCCCCACGCGCGATGCGCGCGCCCGAGGAACGAGCGCAGCAGCGGTCCGTATTCGGCGGCGTAGTCCTGCGTGGTGTTGAAGCCGAGGGTCGTGCCGTAGCTCATCACGCGGCGCAGGACCTCATCGCTCTGGCCCTTGAGCAGCAGGTGGCGCTCGGCATAGTCGCGCGCAGCGTCGAGGTCGTCGAAGATCCGCATGTGCCGGTGCAGGATGTCCGCGTTCATCTCGACGTACTCGGCCATGTGCAGGAAGTCACCCCAGAACACGATCGCGTCGGCGTCGAGGAATTCGTCGATCCGGCCGCGCAGGTTGCGGTAGGTGAGTCCCGTGTCGGAGTCGAAGAAGTGATCGGATGCCTCAGCACGCGGCTCCTCGCCCGGCTGCAGCCACTCCCGCCGGTCCCACAGACGCCAATAGGTGACGTCCGGGAAGCCTTCGGCGGCAGCCAGCTCGGCGAACGCGAGGTCGACCGTGGCCATGCCGGGATTGGGGGCACTCGGCGGGGCGCACAGGACGTTGACTCGCGGGGATCGGCCCGCGTGTTGAGCATTACTCACACTCCCCGATGGTAGTGAGTCCTGCTCAGTTTGAGCGTGCTGCGATGCCCCCAAAACGTGGCGTCTTCGCCCCGGCCAATGCGTGCCAGACGTCGGCGTGCCCGCGCGCGCTTCGCTCCCAACTGAACTCGGCGGCTCGCGCGCGACCTCGAGCTGCGGCCTCGCCTCGGTCGAAGCGGGTGTCGAGAACGTGGCGCAGTCCCTCGGCGATGCCCTCGGGGGTGGGAGCCGTGAGCGTCGCGGCCCCGCCGGCCACCTCCGGCAGCGAGCTCGTGGCCGCCGCGACGACCGGGGTGCCCGCTGCCATCGCCTCGATCACCGGCAGGCCGAAGCCCTCGTACAGCGAGGGAACCACGACGGCCGCCGCGCTCGCGACGATGCGCGGGACCAACTCGGCCGGCATCCGGCCGAGCCGGCGCGCGCCGGGAAGCCCCTGAAAGAGCTCGTCGCGGCGGGGATGAGGCGGGCCGACGAGCACGAGCTCGGTGTCGGGAACACTGTCGCGCATCAGCTGCCACGCGCCGGCCAGCCCCGCGAGGTTCTTCCGGAGACTGGCACCCCCGGCGTGAAGGACGTAGCGGGCGGGGAGCTCCAGCCGTTCGCGCTCCGCGTCGCTGAGCGGCTGCGCGTCGCGGAAGGATTCCGCGACGCCGGGATACACGACGTGGATCCGCTCGACGCCGAACATCTCGGCGACGTCGTTCGCCGTGTTGCGCGATACGCAGATGACCGCCGCGGCCCGGCGCAGCTCCGCCGGGGCCGACGCCACCGGGACGCCCTCGTCAGGGAAGCGCCACGCGACGACGTCGTGCATGGTGACCACCTCGCCGTCGGCAGGCGGCAGGCCGAGCTCCATCCGGTGCACCAGGGCGCCGTGCGGATAGATGACCCGGCCGACGCTGCGACGAACCGCGCCACCTGCGCGCTCGACCGCCCCGAGAGGAAGGCGCACCGTTCCGGCCAGGGGGGACCGCAGCGACCGCGCGATGACCCGCTTGACGGCCCATTGGTCGTCCGGCCCACGCAGGGACTCGGCCGCGCGGGCGGCGATCTGCTCCTGGTAGATCTGGGCGCCCATCGGGTTCGACGTCGCCGTCGTGGCGATTACGAGATCAGGCATTCTGCACCGCCTGAACAGCGCCGGCCGGTCGGCCGAGGGCTGCGGCATAGCTGAGCTCGTACCCGTCCGCCACGTGCTGCCACGTGAAATCCCGCACGCGCTCGCTGCCCGCGGCGGCAAGGGAGCGACCGAACTGGGCGTCGACGACGACGCGGCGCAGCGCCGCCCCGAAGGCCGCGGAGTCTTCCGGGTCGCACAGCAGACCGTCCACACCGTCGGTGATGAACTCGGGAAGGCCGCCGCGAGCGGCCGCCACGAGCGGCGTTCCGGCTCTCCAGGCCTCGAGCGCCGTGATGCCGAACGACTCGAACCGACTCGAGATCGCAACGGCAGCCGCCGACCTCAGGAGCGCGACGACCTGCGGTCGATCGAGCTGCCCCGGCATCACGAGCCGCTCGCCGATGCCGAGTCGCTCGGCTTCAGCGCGCAGAGCCGCCCAGCGGGAATCCCAGCCGTCACCACCGATGACGAGCCCCACATCCTCCGGCAGCTCCGCGTTCGCGAAGGCGCGAAGCAGCAGGTCGAAGCCCTTCACGGGGACGAGCCTGCCGACCGCCGCCACGTATCGGCGGGGAAGCCCGTCGGGCAGAGAGCCCGCGGGCTCGGTGAGATCGATTCCGTTGGGCACGACGGCGCCGACGCCTGGGGCGAGTGCGAACCGCGCCTCGAGGTCACGGACGACGACGTGCGAGCACCCTGTGACGGCCGATGCGTCGCGAAGAGCGCCCTCGAGCGAGGCTCGCGCGAATCGCGATGCGCCGAACACGCCGCCGTCATCAGCGATGGTCTCGCCGTGCGACGTGACGACGAGCGGAATCCGGCGCCTGTGGGAGACGAACCGCGCGTAGCTGCCGTTCGGGCCATAGCAGTGCACGTGGATCAGTTCCGGGCGGAAGTCGTCCGCCGCACGAAGCCAGGCCGCGGCCGCGGAAGGGGCGCTGGCCGCGAACCGGAGCAGCGCACTCGGCGAGCGCGCGGGCAAGGGCGCGGGCAGGTCACGCACCTCGATGCCCTCCACGGAGCGCACGCCGTAGCGCCCGTCGCGGGCCACCGTCCAGACGACCACGTCGTGGCCGCGTTGCCCCAATTCGCGGGCCACGTTGCGGACATGCTCCTCCACGCCGCCAACCCACGGAGAAAAAGAGCTGGTGGCGAGCGCAATTCTCATCGGATGCCCGTTCGAGAGCGCACCTCGTGCGTGGAGCTGATCATGCCCGTCATCTTCCTTCTATTCGGCGAAACTGAGCAAATCTCGGTCTATTGTTACACCGCCCGAACAGACAGGAGCCAACGCGATGGACGAGAGCACCGACCAGCTCAGCCGTAGCGAACTGCAGCGCCGTGCCGTGCAGGGAGTCGGCTGGACGGTGATCCACACCGTCGTCTCGATCCCGATCGCCTTCGTCGTGAACCTCATCGTGGCGCGCATCCTCGGCGTCGTCGACTACGGCCGCCTGGCGTACCTGAGCGTCGTGATGGATGTCGCCGGAACGATCCTGTCGCTCGGCGTGGGGACCGCGCTCGTGCAGTTCGGCTCCCGGTTCACCGCGCAGGGCCGGCGCGACGAGGCGCGGCGCCTGCTGTCCATCTCACAGGGGTTCAGCCTCGTCGTCGTGGCACCCGCGATCACCATCGTCATCCTCGTCATGGTGCATGTCCCGCCCCTGCTGCTCGGACTCGCGATCGTCTTCGGCGTGGTGCTTCCCAACCTCTTCGGCACCGCGTCCACGGCCCTTGCCATGGAGAACCGAACAGCGGCGAGCGCGCGCAACGCCATGGTGCAGAACATCGTGGTGCAACTCGCCGTGGTCACGACGGTGCTGACACTGCGCGAAGCCGACTCCGTCTGGGCGGCGCGTGTGGCCGCCGGCGGCATCATCGCCGGCCTCGCACTGATCCCCCTCTCGCCGGACTTCCGCCGGGCGGTCCTGCGTCCGCGATGGCCGAGGCGGTTCCCCGTGGGCTTCTGGAAGTTCGCCATTCCCTCCGGACTCTCCACGCTCATCGCACAGCTGGTGGTGACCCGCTCCGAGGTCGTGTTCCTGAACTGGCTCTCGACTCCAGAGGCGGTCGGCATCTTCGCGCTCGCCATGGGCGTCGCGGGAAACGTGTTCGCGCCGGCACAGGCCATCACGGGCCCGCTCATCCCCGCGCTCTCGAGCCTGAAGGCGACGGCCGATGAGAACGCCATGGTGAAGGCGTTCGCTCGAACCGTGCGCGCATCCTCGACTGTGAGCGCCCTGATCACCGCGGTGGGAGTCCCGGCGATCGCCGTCCTGATCCCGCTGTTCTACGGCGCCGCGTTCTCGGCCGCCGTGCTGCCTGTGCTCGCGCTGGGATGCGTCGGCGGCTTCACCGTCGCGGCATCCCCGGCCTGGGCCTTCACGCTCGCGCGACTCTCCGCGCGGCGACTGCTCACGATCAATCTGGTGGCGCTGGCGGTCGACGTCGCGCTCGCGTGGTCGCTGATCATCGTGCTCGGCACGTGGGGCGCCGTCATCGCCAACGGCGCCAGCGTCTCGGTGCGCGTCGTGATGCTGCTGTACGGCGAGGGCCGTGCCCTCGGAATCCGTCACCTCGACGTTGCGAAGATGTTCGCACCCGTGCTCGTGGGCATGGCCGGAGCCTGGCTCGGCTGGGGCATCGCCACCGCCGCTCCGCTCGGCACGCTGCTCGCTGCCGTCGTGGCGGCGGCGCTCGGTCTCGGCTCATGCCTGCTGGGCCTGCGCGCACTGTCCCTCGGCCTCGGCTCGTCGGACACGGCGGCGATCATGGACGCCGCTCCCAGCCCGCTGCGTCGCGTGCTGCGACCGATGCTGGCGGTCGTGACCAGATGACCGGGCCGGCACCAGCCCGCGTTCTGCTGCTGGACCACACCGCGAAGCTGAGCGGCGGCGAGCAGGCACTGCTGGGCGTCGCCTCGGCACTGCACGGCGGCGCGGCGACCGCCCGTGCGATCGTGTTCGAGGACGGGCCCCTCGTCGGCCGGCTGCGCGCGCTCGGCATCGACACGGCCCTGCTGCCACTCGGCTCGGATCTCAACACCACCTCGCGCTCACGTGCGCTGTCACCGAAGGGCCTGCTGCGCGGCGCCGGCGCGCTGGCGGGCTTCGTGCCGCGCCTCGCGCGCAGCATCCGCTTCTCAGGCGCCGAGCTCGTCGTCGCGAACTCGCTCAAGTCGGCCGTGTTCGCCTCGCTCGCCGCGCCGCTGGCGCGCCGGCCCTGGGTCTGGCACCTGCACGACCGGCTCGCCGCCGACTACCTGCCGCGTCCGCTCGCGGCGGCGATGCGCCTGCTCGCGACCTGGGGCCCGCGGGCGATCGTTGTGAACTCGTCCGCCACCGCCGCCACCCTGCCGCGGCGCGCGCGGGCGAAGGCGACGATCGCCTATCCCGGATTGATGCCGGATGCCTTCGCGCCGGCACCCGCACAAGAGAGCGCGTCCGTGGTCGGCCTCATCGGCCGCATCAGCCCGACGAAGGGCCAGCGCGAGTTCCTGAACGCCGCGGCGCTCATCGCGGCCGAGCACCCGGCGGTCCGCTTCCGCGTCGTCGGCGCGGCGCTGTTCGGCGAGGACGAGTACGAGGCCGAGGTGCGGGCACTGCCCGATCAGCTCGGCATCGGCGACCGCGTCGAGTTCACCGGCTGGGTGGCGGACCCCGGCGCGCAGCTGCGCGAGCTGACGGTGCTCGTGCACGCCTCGCCCGTGCCGGAGCCGTTCGGGCAGGTCGTCGTCGAGGCGATGGCGGCGGGGGTCCCGGTCATCGGCGCCGCAGCAGGCGGGGTCCCTGAGATCCTCGGCGCCGACGACGAGACCGGCACCGCCGGCACTGAGACCGCGGCAGCAGGCATCCGTCACACTCCCTACGGAGTGCTCGTGCGCCCCGGCGACCCGAACGCGCTCGCTCGCGCCCTGTCGGACGTGCTCAACGACCCGGCCGGGCGCCAGGCGCGCGCGGCGGCCGCGCGTCGGCGTGCGCGGGAGAGCTTCACCATCGAGCGCACGGCCGCCGCCTGCCTCGGCGCCTGGGGCCGCGCGCTCGGTTCGGTTCGAAACCCCCGCCCTATGGGGGTACGGGGCGTCACGGTGCCGCGCTAGTTTGGTGAGGAATCCTCGACCCCTAGGAGAGCTCATGTCCACGCTTCCCCAGCCCATCGACAGCTGGCGCGACCGCTGGAGCGGCGAGCCCGGCGGCTACGTCGTCCTCGACCTCGGCCAGCAGCCCGCGGCCGACCGCTTCCCCGCCCCGACCGACCCCGAGCCCGACCCCCGCTACCCGCTGCGCATGGTGATCAGCACCGTGAGCGGGCTGATCCAGCTCGAGGACGACCCGACCACGCCAGAGGAGGTCCTCGGCATCGAGCCGAAGGCGGTCGTCGAGCAGGCCGAGGCCGCCGTCGAGCAGGCGGCGCAGGCCGGCTATTTGGCCGCCGGTGGCCGCGTGAAGGAATACCCGAGCCCCCACGGCGGCTCGTGGACCGCGCAGCTCACCGCGCACGGGCTGGTTCCCGTGCAGGACGGCGAGGCAGAGGTCGTCGTCGACAACTTCGGCATCATGCACGACGCCGACCAGCGTGCCGCCTTCGAAGAGCGCGTCAGCCACCTTGCGCCCGACGGCGTGCTGCTGCTGCAGTACCACGACATCGCGGCGATCGTGCGGCACGGCATGTGGAACGCCCTGAAGCACGGCCACTTCGGCCTGTATTCGACGCCGGTGCTGGTGCGAATGCTGGGCGAGCTCGGCCTCGTCGCGCTCGACGCCTGGGAGTACCCGCTCTACAAGGGCACCGTGCTCATCGCCTTCGCCCGCAAGGGCAGCCGCTGGGGCGACACCCAGGGCGCCGGCGTCGACGCGCTGATCGCCACCGAGAACGCCGAGGGCATCACGGACCCCGACTATGTCGCCACGCTCGGCGAGGCGGTCACGCGCACGGTCGCCGACATCGACGCCTACTTGAGCGAGGCGCACGCCAAGGGTCTGACGGTCGCCGGCTACGCGGCGGCCTCCCGCACCGCGTCGCTGCTGTGTGCCGCCGACATCACCCGCGAGAAGATGGCCGCCATCGCCGACGGAGCGCCGGGCAAGTGGGGCCTCACGATGCCGGTGAACCGCATTCCGATCATCTCCCCCGCGGACCTCGTCGCACTGCGCCCCGACCGCGTGCTGCTGTTCGTGCCGGACCTGCTCGACGAACTGCGCCGCAGCTACCCCGAGATCGAGGCGGGCGGCGGCCGCTGGGTGCTGCTGGAGCCCGAGCCGGTCGAGGTCGAGCCCGTCGCACAGCCGGCCGAGTCACTGGCGTAGCCCGGCGCGCTGCGCCACGACGCACGATTCGTCACCTCGATCGACCGAATCGGGGTGACGAATCGTGCGTTTTGCGCCACAACGTTCAGGCCGCGAGCCGCGACGTTCGCCGTGCCGCGATCAGAGCTCGACGCCGAGCTGGTCGCGAGCGAACTCACGCCAGCTCGGCGAGGCGAGGTCGCGCTCGCTGAGCTCGCCGAAGGGCTCGTGCCACGGCACGGCCAGCTCGGGGTCGAGCGGATTCACCGCGACCTCACCCGGGCCGTAGAAGACGTCGGTGCGGTAGCAGAAGTCGGCGTCTTCGCTGAGCACCTGGTACCCGTGCAGGCATCCGCCCGGCACATAGACCTGGCGGTGGTCGACGTCGTCGAGCACGAAGGTCTCGACGGTGCCGAACGTCGGCGAGTCAGGTCGGGCGTCGAGCACGACGTCGAGCACCGCACCGCGCGCGCAGCGCGCCAGCTTGGCCTCGCCATTGGGCGCGATGCGCCCGTGCAGACCGCGGATGCCGCCGCGGCGCGACCTGGACTGGTTCTCTTGCTTGAACGAGTGCGGGTCGATGCCCGCGTCGGCGAGCACCTGCACGTCGAGGATGCGTGTGAAGAATCCGCGATTGTCGCGAATCGGCGTCGGCTCGAAGATGACGACGCCGGGGATGCCTGAGTGCGAGACCTTCATCGCCGGGCCTCCAGGTAGTCCTCGATCTGCTGCTGGGTGGCGACGAGCGGGTCGACGCCGTGATCGACGGCCTGCTCCCATTCGGCGACGCTCGCGATGGCCTCGTGCACGCGCCAGCGCGGCTGCCAGGCGAGCTCTGCACGGGCCTTCGACGAATCGACCATCAGCAGGCCGGCCTCGTGCGGCCCGGCGTCAGGGTCGAGCTTCCAGTCGGCGGACTGGCCCCAACTCGCGCCGAGCTCGTCGGCGAACTCGGCCACCGTGAGGCCGTCTTCGGCAGCAGGTCCGAAGTTCCAGGCGGTGTCGTGCAGCTCGGGCCGCTCGAGCAGTGCGAGCGCGAGCGTCAGATAACCGGTCAGCGGCTCGAGGGCGTGCTGCCAGGGGCGGCGCGCACCCGGGCGGCGGATGATCGGGGCGCGGCCCGCACGGAAGGCCGACACCAGCTCGGGGACCAGCGCGTCCGGCGTCGCATCTCCGCCGCCGATCACGTTGCCGGCGCGGGCGGTCGCCACGGTGAAGCCGTCCCTCGGGAACGAGACCGCGAACGAGTGCGCGGCGAGCTCGGCCGCGGCCTTGCTCGCGCTGTACGGGTCATCGCCGCCGAGCGGGTCGATCTCGCGGTAGCCCCAGTGCCACTCGTCGTTGCGGTAGACCTTGTCGGTCGTGACGACCACGACCGAGCGCACGCTCGGCACGGCCCGCGCGGCCTCGAGCACGGCGAGCGTGCCGTCGACGTTCACCGAGAA
Organism: Gryllotalpicola daejeonensis; assembly: GCF_039538145.1. NCBI lineage: Bacteria > Bacillati > Actinomycetota > Actinomycetes > Micrococcales > Microbacteriaceae > Gryllotalpicola > Gryllotalpicola daejeonensis. Next base: position 1,877,237 of record NZ_BAABBV010000001.1, read on the forward strand.
GGTCTCGCGGGGGGTCGCGTAGGACTCGCGCACGAGCGACTGCGCCGCGAGGTGCAGCACGATCTCGGGTTTCGCCGCGGCGATGGCCGCGGTCACGTTCTCGACGTCGCGGATGTCGCCGCGGGCATCCGTCGCGATCCGCCGCCCCACCTGCGCACGCTGGAACAGAAAGTCGGCCGGCGTCTCGAGCGCGTAGCCGTGCACCTCCGCCCCGAGCCGCTCGAGCAGCAGGCACAGCCATGCGCCCTTGAAGCCGGTGTGGCCGGTGACGAAGATCGAACGCCCGGCCAGGTGCGCAAAGTCCATGCGACCACGCTAACCAATAAGTGAAAAGTCCTCAGCCCCCGCACTGGGGGGCGGCGGCGAAGGGCAAAAGTGAGTTATCTTCGCAAAGTCAACGCGGCACCCGACCCCTGACCTGCCGACGAGGAGACGACGTGACTACAGAATACGAAGCCCCGACCCTGACTTCTTTCGCGAAGTCAGCCGAGGCGCAGGCCCGACTGCACCAGCTGATCCCGGGGGGCGCGCACACCAACGCCCGCGGCTCCGATCAGTACCCCGAGTTCCAGACCCCGATCATCCAGCGTGGCGAGGGGGCCAGAGTCCTCGACCTCGACGGCAACTGGCTCGTCGAATACGGCATGGGCGTCAAATCGGTGACCCTCGGCTACGGCTACCAGCCCGTGGTCGACAACGTCATCGAGGCCGTCCGCGGCGGCGTCAACTTCTCTCGCCCCTCCGTGTGGGAGCTCAAGGCGGCCGAGCAGTTCCTCGAGATGGTGCCGACGGCTGACATGGTGAAGTTCGCCAAGAACGGCTCCGACGTCACCACCGCGGCCATCAAGCTCGCGCGCGCCGCCACCGGCCGCGACCTCGTGGCGATCTGCCGCACGCAGCCGTTCTTCTCGGTCGACGACTGGTTCATGGGCGCGGGCCAGATGCCCGCCGGCATCCCCGCGTCCGTGCGCGAGCTCACGGTGGGCTTCGCCTACAACGACCTCGCCTCGCTCGAGGCACTGCTCGCCGAGCACCCCGGGCAGATCGCCGCCGTCATCCTCGAGGCGGCGACCGGCACCGCAGAGCCCGCCCCCGGGTTCCTCGAGGGCGTTCGCGCCCTCGCTGACCGCGACGGATTCGTGCTGATCTTCGACGAGATGATCTCAGGCATGCGCTGGTCGTCGGCCGGCGCCCAGTCGGTCTACGGCGTGACGCCCGACCTGTCCACGTGGGGCAAGGCCCTCGGCAACGGCTACAGCGTCTCGGCTCTCGCAGGCAAGCGCGAGCTGATGGAGCTCGGCGGGCTGAACACGGATGCCCCGCGCGTCTTCCTGCTCTCCACGACGCACGGCGGCGAGACCACCGGCCTCGCCGCGTACCTCGCAGTCGCCAAGGCGTACGAAGAGCGCGACATCGTCGGCATCATGGAGGCGCAGGGCGCCAAGTTGCGCGACGGCCTCGTCGCTGCGCTCGCCGAAGCCGGCGTCGGCGAGCAGATCCCGATCATGGGGCGCGCCTCTGCGCTCGTGTTCGGCACGAAGGACCACACGGGTGCCCCCTCGCAGGCGTTCCGGACCCTGCTCATCCAGGAGCTGCTCAAGCGCGGCGTGCTCGCGCAGTCGCTCGTGATCTCTGCGGCGCACACCGACGACGACATCGACCTGACCGTCGAGGCCTTCCGCGGCGCCGCCCGCGTCTACGCCGACGCGCTCACCGCCGGCACGACAGACGGGCTGCTCATCGGGCGCCCCGTCGCCCCCGCCATCCGCGAGTTCGCCGCACCGCGGCGCCTCGGGGCCTGAAGCACTAGGTAATAAGGAGCGAAGCGATGAAGGTCGTTCTGTTCTGCGGTGGTCTCGGCATGCGCATCCGCGCCGACAACCAGTCCGCCCCCAAGCCGATGACGACCATCGGCGACCGTCCGATCCTGTGGCACATCATGCGCTACTACGCCCACTTCGGGCACACCGAGTTCATCCTCGCCCTCGGCCACGGCGCCAAGGCGGTGAAGGACTACTTCCTGCACTACGAAGAGACCGCGTCGAACGACTTCGTGCTCTCCGGCGGCGGCCGCAACGTCGAGATGCTCGGCACCGACATCTCCGACTGGAAGATCACCTTCGTCGACACCGGCCTGCACACGCCGATCGGCGAGCGCCTGCGACGGGTGCGCCCGTACCTCGAGGGCGACGAGGTGTTCCTCGCCAACTACGGCGACGGTGTCTCCGACGCGCCGATCAACGAGTTCATCGAGACGCTGCCCGCCGACCACGTGGGCAGCCTGCTGGCCGTACCCCCGCAGGACTCGTTCCACGTCGTCAACTTCGACGCAGACGGCGGCATGAGCGGCATCGGCGCCGTCGCGAACATGGACATGTGGATCAACGGCGGCTTCTTCGTGCTGCGTCAGGGCATCTTCGACTACCTCGATGAGGGCGAGGACCTGGTGACGGATGCCTGCGTGCGCGCCGCCGCCGCCGGGCGGTTCACCGCCAATCGCTATTACGGCTTCTGGGCCTGCATGGACACCCTCAAAGAGCGCGTCTACCTCGACGAACTGCATGCGAAGGGCAACGCGCCGTGGGAGGTCTGGAACGCAGACCGCACGCGTCTCGAACCGGTGCTGCAGCCTTGAGTGCGCTGCGGGTGGGCGCCTGGGGCGTCTTCGGCCGCGGCAATTTCGGCAACGAAGCGACGCTCGAGGCGTTCCTCGCCCGCCTGGACCGTGAGCGATTCACGCCCGTGATCATCTGCGAGCGGCCGGATGCCGCCACCGAGCGGCACGGCGCCCCGGCCCGGCTGCTCGGCACCCCGGCCGCGACCGTCGCGCGGGGCCGCCTTGCACGAGCGGCGGCGGTGCTCGCGAATCGCTTCGCCCTTCTTCGCAACGCCTTCCGTGTCGTCGGGGAGCTCGACGCCGTCGTGCTGGTCGGCACAGGAGGCCTCGAGCGCTACGGCTCGGGCGCCTTCGGCACGCCCTTCGACATGTGGTCGCTGGCGACGGCCGGGCGCATTCTCGGTCGCCCGGTGCTGCTTCTCGACGTCGGCGTCGAGGTGCTGCCCCGACGGCTCGCGCGATTCTTCGCTCGCGGCGTCGCCCGCGGCGCCTCCTATCGCTCCTACCGCGACGACTACTCGCGCGCCAATGCGGCCGCGATGGGCATGAGGAATGCGAGCCGCGACCACGTCGTCACGGACCTCGCCTTCTCGCTGCCGCGTCCCGAACCGGTGAAGCGGGATGAATCGCTCGTCGTCGTCGGGGTCATGGACTACGGCGGCAGGGACGATCACGGCGGCGCAGCGGCGGCGCGCTACTTCTCCGCGGTCGAGGAGCTGCTGGGCCTGCTGCGAGCTCGCGGCAAGCGGGTCGTGCTCGTCGGCGGCGACGAGGTCGATCTGCACACGGCGGCGCAGCTCACCGAGCGCCTGAGTGACGACCGCGTCACGGTGGCCGATGCGCGAACGCCTGGTGACCTCGAGGCGGTCATGCGCGAGGCATCCGTCGTTCTCGCAACCCGCTACCACACGCTGATCATGGCGTTGCTCGCCGGCACACCGACCGTCTCGATCGGCTATGGCGAGAAGCACCGCGCGATGCTGCGCGAGCTCGGCCTGCCGGAGACGCACGTCGACATCGAGGCGTTCGATCCCGCGCAGGTCGCCGATCAGCTCACTGAGCTCGCCGACCGGCAGCCGGAGCTGACGGCGCGGATCGACAGCGCCGTCGCGGCCGCGACGGCGCGGCTCGACCGGCAATGGCACGACGTGGCGAGCGCACTCGCCGCTAGGAAGGACCGCAGATGACCGCATTCCGGCTGCCCTCGGGCCCCGCCACGGTGCTCGCGATCGGCGCCCACCCCGATGACATCGAGATCGGCTGCGGCGGTGCGCTGCTGACCCTTGGCGCACGCGCGGACGTGGCCATCCACAGCCTGATCCTCACCGGCACGCCGCAGCGCCGCCTCGAGGCGCAGGACGCCGCGCGGGCATTCGGCCTCGCCGAGCCGCCGGTCATCCACGACTTCCCCGACACCCGGCTGCCGGCGAACTGGGACGCCGTGAAGGACGCCCTCCACGAGTTCCAGCGCGCCCACCCTCAGCCCGACCTGATCTTCGTGCCGCGGGCCGATGACGCCCACCAGGACCACCGCCTGCTCGGCACGCTCGTCCCGACCGTGTGGCGCGGACCCACCGTGCTGCACTACGAGATCCCGAAGTGGGACGGCGATCTCGGCCGCCCCAACGTCTACCTGCCCCTCGAGCCCGAGGTGGCGCGGCGCAAGGTCGAGCTGCTGAACCAGAGCTTCCCGTCCCAGCATCCGCACCACTGGTGGGACGACGAGTTCTTCCACGGCCTCATGCGGCTGCGCGGTGTCGAAGCCGTCGCACGCTACGCAGAGGCCTTCACGACCGCCAAGCTCACGATCGGGGTCTGACATGACCGCGCGCCTCACCTTCGGCATCCCCGTCTACAACGGCGAGCGCTTCCTGCCCGCCGCTCTGCGCTCTGTCCAGGAGCAGGACCTCGCCGACATCCGCATCGTCATCTCAGACAACGGGTCGACGGATGCCACCCAGCAGATCTGCCTCGCCGCTGCGGCGGAGGACCCGCGAATCGAGTACCACCGCTACGACGAGAACCGCGGCGGCATCTGGAACTACCGGAACGTGCTCGCCCTGTCGCGCACCGAGCTGTTCAGCTGGATGGCGGCAGACGACATCAAGCTGCCGGGGTTCGCGAGCGCGACGATCGCCGCGCTCGATGCCGCAGGGCCCGCTGCGGCGTTCGCCTGCCCGCGCACGCAGGTCATCGACGCGGACGGCGTGATCTACGAGGACCTCAACGACGCACAGCTGGGGCTGGATGCCCCGACCGCACACGAACGCGTGCGGAATCTGCTGCGCTCGCAGGCCTCGCATCTGATGTACGGCGTCATCCGGGCGGAGGCGATCGCGGCCACCCGCGGCATCCGCTCGAGTCTCGGTGATGACATGGTGCTGCTCGTCGAGCTGCTGTGTGCCGGCAGGATGGCGCTCGCCCCCGAGCAGCTGTTCCTGCAGCGACGCCACGACACGCAGGTCTCGGTGCTCGGTGCCTCGTCCACCACGTGGTTCGCGCCTGGGCGCAGCGGCGCCCGCTCCTTCGGCGAGACGCAGACCAACATCGAGCTCTACCGCGGCGTCGCACATGCGGCGCTGCCCTTCGGCGAGAAGCTGCGCACCTGGGGCACGCTCGGTCCGTCGTGGGTGTTCCCCCGCTGGCGCGCTGTGGTTCGCGACGTGCTGAACTTCATCGGGGTGGCGCCGGGCGCCGGGCGGCTTCGCGCCCAGCGGGCAGCGCAGTCTCAGCCCGTGCGCTGACGCCCCGCGGGTCAGCCCCTGCGGGCGAGCCGGCGCGCGATGCGGCGTGCCCCGTAGCTCCAGGCCGGTCCGATCAGGAAGTCGTGCCGAGCCCCGAACTCGGGCGCCCAGTGCGCCTTGTAGCCATAGCTGCCGCCGAGGTCGACGGCGAGAGCGCCCTGCGCCTCCGCGTGGTCGAAGAGCGCGTCGATGATGCGGTCACCGGTCGGGAGCTTGCCGAGCGCTGCGTCGCGATAGGTGCGCGACGCCACCCAGACGCCGTCCGAGCCGCGAAGTGCCGTGATTCCCGTCACCGCGACGCCGTCGCGGCGCAGCGTCAGAACGGTGTGCTCACCCGCCGCCTCGAAGTGCCGCGCGACTTCGAGGCTGAGCTGCAATGACGCCTCCTGCGACGCATCCCAGCGGTCCGCCCACTTCCGCGCCGACGATCGCACGACCCAGTCGCTGTCGCCAGGCGCGTCGATGACGAGCTCAAGGTCCGCACACCTGTTCCGAGCCGCGCGCAGGTTGCTCCACTTGTGGTGGGCCTTCCAATAGGCCTCACGCTCGGCGACCGCCAGCCGGTACTGAGGCACGACGTGGTGCTCGCGCTGCGGAGAGGCGGGGATGTCTGACCGGTGCCACCATGACACGTCCACCTCGACACGCAGCGCCCGGAAAGCGGGCAGCAGATCCTCGTCTGCCGCGGCGGTGACGAAGCCCGGAATCACCGAGTTCGTGAAGTTCCGCCAGCGCAGCGCGCCGGTGCGCCGCAGCGCGATGACGGCGACCGGGTGCCCGGCGCGCTCGACCAGCGCCGTTCGGCCGCCATCCGCCGCGTGGTTCACGGCGAGTGCGGAGAGATAGAGCTCGCGCGGGCAGCCGCCCAGGTCGGGCAGAGAGCGAACCGCGTCCTCCACCGCCCCCTCGAGTCGGCTGAACCAGGTCGTCTTGAGCGGTTGCCTGCGTCTCAGCGCCGGCCGGTGCACCGCGGCCTGTGCGACAGCATGCGTCTCGGTCATCGCCGCCTCGCCGCATGCCTGAGCCGGTGCGCCAACGAGATCATCGGCGGCGAGACGACGAACTCGTAGAGGAATCCGTCCTCTGGGGCCCACTTGAGCTTGTACGGGAAGCTCGCGCCGAGATCGAATCGCGCCACGCCCGCGCGTGCGCTGTACTCAATGCTCTCGTCGATGATGCGGACGCCCGTGGGGAGACCGCCGACGCTCTCGTCGCGATACAGCACGCCGGCGACGGTCGTGGCGCCCAGCCGGAAGTTCGTGGCGCCGGCGAGCGGAATGTCGCCGTCACGCAGCACGAGCGTCTCATAGCGCCCGAGCGGGGTCAGCTGACGCGCGATCTCGAGGTTGGCCTCCAGCGCGAAGCGGTCGCGATGCGAACCACGTGCATCCCATTTGCTGAGGTTGTTGCGAACGACCCACTCTGCATCGCCGGGCCGGTCGATCGCGACCGTCAGATGCGCGCACTTCTCCCGGGCCCTCCGGATCGTCGACCAGTATCTGGTCGAGCGCCAATACGCCTCGCGCTCAGCGATCGCGAGCACATTGACGGCCCGCGGTGCAGCCCGCTGGACCCCCGCGCCGGTCGGCGCTGTGCGCGTATTCCACCAGACCATCGCAACTTCGCTGTTGAGCTTTCGCAGCGCAGGCACGACCTGTTCCTCGCTGACCGCGCCCGGCACGCCGGGCAGAAGCCAGTCGAGCATCGAGCGCCAGCGCAACCGACCTTCGCGTCGCAGGCCGAAGACGGCGACCGGCTCGCCGGCCTGTTCGACCAACGCGATGCGACCGCCGCTGTGGACGTTCAAGTGCAGCAGGTCGACGAACAGCTCGCGCGTACACAACGCGTCGGCTGGCAGCGCGTGCACCGCGTTCTCGATGTCTGCGGTGACGCTCCGGAACCAGACTGACCGCAGCTTGCGCTGCGACCTCTCGAGGGTGGCTGTCACAGGCCCGACGCTAACACTGAGTCGAGTTTTTCTCACTTGGTATGTGATCACTCGGCACCCCCAGAGAACGGGGCATGCCGGCGGCGGCGATGAGCCGCACCGCGCTGAGCCACAGGAGCAGCACGATGGCGGGGCCGAGCAGCACCGGCGCATGCACGAGCGCAGCGAGAGCGACCAGAACGACCGCGGCTGACGTCAGGGCGATCGCGCCGCGCCGGGTCCGGCCGGAGCTCGGCGGCCAGCACAGGGCGGCAGCAACGCCGGCCAGCAGCACACCCCCCACCGCGTCGCTCGCGCGATGGGCGAACGAGAGCGGCTCTGCGAGTGCGGCGAGAACGACGAGCAGCACGAGCGCTCGGCGGCGCCACGGTCGCGCGCGCAACCGCGGCGCCGCGCCCCACGCCGCTGCGGCGACCGCTGCGGTGAACGCGACGTGCCCGCTCGGGAACGTGTTGCTCTCATAGCCGAAGCGGCCGAAGAACGGCCGCGCCAGAAGGATCTGCTTCAGCAGCTCCGCCAGGCCCACCGCGAGCAGGCCCGTCATGAATGCTCGCCCGGCGAGGGCGAAGCGCCTGTTCAGCAGCAGGTCGGCAAGAAGCAGGATCGAGACGCCGCCTGCCGTGGCGAGCAGCACCACCCGCAGCACCCCGGCGGCGCTGTGCGCCCACGCCGGCACCCAGGGGAACGCACCGAGCGAGGCCGCGTCGAGCTGCTGACCGAGCGGCGTCAGCACGGCCGCCGCATAGACGGCGAGGAAGGCGAGTGCGAAAGCGCCCGCGCGAACCGCGGCGCGGGTCACGCCACCGGCTGCCCGACCCCGGCCGCGTCGGCGAGCCGCGCGGCGAAACGCGCCGCCGAGAAGGACTCGGCATGCTCGGCGATCAGCTGCGGGTCCCACGTGATGCGCTTGAGCTCGTCGACGGCGCCGGCGATGTCGGCCGCGTCGGGCTCCTCGAAGAAGACGCCGGTCTCACCCGCGCGCACCGTGTCGAGGAATCCGCCGTCATGAAGGGCGAGCGACGGGCGCCCGAACGACGCCGCCTCGAGGGGCGCGAGCCCATAGTCCTCGTAGGCGGCGGCGACGAGCGCGAGCGCGTTGCGATACAGCCAGCGCAGCTGGGCGTCCGTCACGCCGCCCACCAGGTGCACCGAGGCGGAGCCCCGCGCGATACCCTCGAGCCGCGCCCGGTCGGGCCCCCGACCCACGACGACCAGCCGAACGTCGCCGCGCGCGAGCACCGCGCGGATCACGCGGTCGACGTTCTTGTATGGAAGCAACCGAGCGACGACGAGCAGATAGCCCGGCTCGATGTCCGGAAGCTGCTCTTCCGGGCCGTCCGGCAGCAGCGCAGGGGGCGGTGGCACCACGTCGGCCTCGATGCCGTAGGCCTCGCGAACCGCGGTGCGTACCGCGGTCGAGTTCACCAGATAGCGGTCCGCGGACATCGCCGCGACCCGATCCCACTCGCGCAGCCGGGGCCCGAGCAGCGACACCGCGGTGCGGACCGCTGCGCCGCGGACGCCCGTGCCACCGGCGTAGCGGCCGGTCTGGTAGAGCCAGCGCGCCGGCGCGTGGCAGTAGACGATCTTGCGCCCGTCGGTGCGCATTCCGTGCGCCCAGCCGCTCGAGCTGGCGATCACGACATCGGCGTCGATACGGATGCGGTCGACGTCGGCCGCGAGGAACGGCAGGGCGAGACGGTGCGATTGGCGCAGTCGTGCATGCCGATTGAGCGCAGAAGGGCGAACGTCGCGCCCCGCGAACTCAGGGAAGGTCGCGCCCGGTTCATACAGCGTCGTGTACAGCGGAGCCCCTGGGAACGCATCGGACATCGCGAGTGCGACTCGCTCGGCCCCTCCACGCTGTGTCAGATAGTCGTGCGCCAATGCGATGTCCATGTGACTATGATGAGAAATCCTCGTCTCGCGCCACCAGCCCCCGCACTGGGGTAAATGAGAAAATCTCACACCAGGTTATCGTCAACATACCCGAGTATTCCTCATCTGAGGGCGAGATCATGACGACCGACGCACACCCTTCACTGCTTCCCATCGCGAGGGCACTCCCCACCCCGTCCCGCGTCGAGTTCAGGCGTTCCCCCGAGGCACGGCTGGCACGGCGCTACCTCTCCCGACTGCGCATCACCGATGCCGCAGTCATCGCCCTCGCGATGGGAATGACCTTCCTGGTCCGATTCACCCTCGGCGGCGGTCAGTCGGGCCTCGCGGCCGCCACCACCTCGGCGCTCGACTGCCTCGCAATCGGATTCGTCTGGTACGTCGTGCTCGGAGTGATCGGCGCCCGCGATCACAAGCAGCTCGGCATCGGCACCGCCGAGTATCGGCATCTTCTCGCCGGCAGCGTCGTCACGTTCGGCCTCGTCGGAATCACCGACATCGTGCTGGGTGCGAATCTCGACCGTGAGTACCTCCTGGCCTTCCCACTCGGCGTCGCCCTGCTCTTCGTGACGCGCTGGGGTTGGCGCAACTGGCTCGTCTCGAGCCGCACCGAGGCACGGCATCTGCGTCGCGCGATCGTCGTCGGGACCCGCGACGACGTGAGCTACGTGCTCGGGCAGATCAAGAGCATCGGCGGCCCGGCCTACAACGTCGTCGGCGCAGCGCTCGCCGACCCGAGCGCCTCGCATCTGCGTGTCGGCGCGACCGACGTGCCGGTGCTGTGCGGCTACGAGGGAGTCGCGCGTGCGGCATCCATCACAGAGTCCGACGCGGTGATCGTGGCCAGCCAGCCCGCCGACAACCCCAAGTACGTGCGCAACCTCAGCTGGAGCCTCGAGAGCTGCGGCGCCGATCTCGTGCTCGCCTCTCGCCTCGTCGACGTCGCCGGTCCGCGCATGCGCTTCATGCCCGTTCCCGGCCTGCCGCTCATCAACGTCGAGATCCCCCGCTTCGACGGCGGCAAGCACGCACTGAAGCGACTCATCGACGTCCTGCTCTCCGCGCTCGCGCTGATCGTCCTCTCGCCGCTGTTCCTGGCGACCGCGCTCGCGATCAAGCTCGACGACGGCGGCCCCGTGCTGTTCAAGCAGGTGCGCGTCGGGCGCGACGGCAGCCGCTTCCGCATGATCAAGTTCCGCTCGATGGTGCCGGATGCCGAGGCGCGACTCGCGGCACTGGAGAACAGCCAGGACAGCGGCAACGGCGTGCTCTTCAAGATGAAGAACGACCCCCGCATCACGCGGGTCGGCCGTTTCCTGCGGGCGCACTCCATCGACGAGCTTCCGCAGCTGTGGAACGTCTTCGTCGGCGACATGAGCCTCGTCGGGCCGCGGCCGCCGCTGCCCTCCGAGGTCGAGAAGTACGAGCACCACGTGCACCGCCGGCTCTTCATCAAGCCGGGCGTGACAGGCATGTGGCAGGTCAACGGCCGCAGCGACCTCGACTGGGACGAGAGCGTCCGCCTCGACCTCTACTACGTCGAGAACTGGTCGCTCGCGGGCGATCTCGTCATCCTGTGGCGCACCGCCAAGGTCGTGCTGCGCGGGGAAGGCGCGTACTGATGGCGCCGCACGCCATCGCGCACGGAGTCCCTCCTCGTGTGCATGAATCGGCCCGCATCGCCTCGGGGGTGAACCTCGGCGACGGCTGCGAGATCCGCAGCGGGGCCGTGATCGGCGCCCACGCGCACATCGGCACGGGAACGATCATCGGCGCGCGCAGCTACGTCGGGCGCACCGTCTTCATCGGCAGCGGATGCGTGATCGAGCACGACGTGCAGGTGCACGAGCCCGCGCTCATCGAAGACAGCGTGCAGATCGCCGCGGGCGTCGTGCTCGCGAATGGCGCAGCCCTGGGGCTCGCAGCTGCTGTCGCCGACCAGGACGTGCTGCACGGCGTGATCGTGCGCGCCGGAGCCGTCATCGGCGCCGGCGCCGTGTGCACCGCGCCCCTCGTCGTCGGCCGCTGGGCGATCGTCGAACCGGGGGCCGTCGTGACAGGGGACATTCCGGACCACGCGGTGATGGCCGGCAACCCGGCGACGCAGATCGGCTGGGTCGGGCGCACCGGCACCCAGCTCATCAACGTCGACGGCGAGCTCTGGCAGTGCCCGGCGACCGGCGAGAGCTACCGCCTGGTGAAGGGCATCATGCGGCGCAGCGCGTAGCGCGGTCGCTCACCGCGTCTTCTTCGGCTCTGTTCTCCTCGCGCGCCGAGCGCGCGGTGCTCACCGCTTCTTCGTCTTCTTCTCGTCGATCGGCGCCTCGCCGCTCGCGCGCAGGTTCGCGTAGTGCGCCCGGGCCTCGTCCTGGCGGATACCCTCTGCGCCAGAGGCGATGGGCGCGCGCACGTGCTCGGGCTCGAAGCCGAATGCGCCGATGAGGTCGAGCGTGTGCGGGCGCAGGCGCTCGAGCAGGCGGTTGATGTAGCCGGTGACGGCCTGGCCGCGGCGCGCTGAGATGCGGCCGTGCGTCAGGTACCACGCCAGGTGCTTCTCGAACAGCGTGAAGGTGAAGAGGGAGTGCACCCAGCCGAGGACCGTCTTGGTGCCGGCATCCGTCACGCCATCGAGCGCGTCCGTGAACGCCTGCCACTGCTGCAGCTCACCCCAGGCGCGGGATGCCTCGATGAGCTGGTCCTGGTTGGCGTTGAACGCCGCCGCCTGCTCAGGCGGGGTGGCGCGGCGCACCTTGTTCAGCTCGGCGCCGATCTCGGCGATCATCGTGTCGACGCGATCCTGCAGCAGCGCGCGCTGGGTCTCGTGATCCTTGAGGGCCTCGATGCCGTGACCGACGCCCGCGAGGTCGCGCAGATTCTGCCCGACGCGGCGGATGCCGCCCTCGTTGAACGCCTTGCCCGCGACCTGCGCGGCCGCGAACTTCGCGAGGTCGACGCCGGTCGCGCCCTTGAACTGCTTCGCGTAGTCGGTCAGCAGACGCTTGCCGACGAGCTGCAGCAGCACGTTGTTGTCGCCCTCGAAGGTGACGTAGACGTCGAGGTCGGCGCGCAGGCCGACGAGCCGGTTCTCGGCGAGGAATCCGCTGCCGCCGCACGCCTCGCGTGCTTCCTGCAGAGTGTCGAGCGCGTGCCAGGTCGACAGCGGCTTGAGCGCCGCCGCCAGGGTTTCGAGGTTCTGGCGGTTCTCGTCGGTGTCTGCACGGCCCGAGAAGACGTCGTCGAAGGCGTTCAGCAGCACGTCGTGCGCGAAGTACTGCGCATAGGTCTGCGCGAGGCGCGGCAGCAGGCGGCGCTGGTGGCGCTGGTAGTCGAGCAGCACCTGCTCCTGGCCGGGAACCGCCGACGCGAATTGGCGGCGCTGGCTCGCATAGGTCAGCGCGATGAACAGGCCGAGAGCGCTCGCGATCGTCGTCGAGCCGTCGAGCGAGACGCGGCCCTGCACGAGCGTGCCGAGCATCGTGAAGAAGCGGCGGCCGGGGCTGTCGATCGAGCTGGTGTAGGTGCCGTCCGGCGCGACGTCGCCGTAGCGGTTCAGCAGGTTGGTACGCGGAATGCGCACGTGGTCGAAGTGCAGCCGGCCGTTGTCGACGCCGTTGAGGCCGCCCTTGTGGCCGTCGTCCTCCCCACCGATGCCCGGAAGGAACTCGCCGGTCTCCGCGTCGCGGATCGGCACGTAGAAGCAGTGCACGCCGTGGTTCACGCCCTTGGTGATCAGCTGGGCGAACACCGTCGCGGCGGTCGCGTGCTTGGCCGCGTTGCCGAGGTAGTCCTTCCACGCGCCGCGGAACGGCGTGTCGATCACGAACTCCTCGGTGTCGGGGTCGTACGTGGCGGTGGTGCCGACGCTTGCGACATCCGACCCGTGCCCCGTCTCGGTCATCGCGAAGGCGCCGGGCACCTTCAGGCTGATCGCGTCGGGAAGGAAGGTGTCGTGGTGGTATTCGGTGCCGAGGTGCAGGATGGCCGCTGCGAACAGACCCCACTGCACGCCGCCCTTGATCTGCAGGCTCGGGTCCGCGGTCACGAGCTCTTCGAAGGCGGCGAGGTTGCCGCCGGCGTCTTCGAGGCCGCCGAGGCGCTTCGGGAAGGCGCGCAGCTGGAAGCCCTGAGACGCCTGCACCTTCATCTGCTCGAGCGCCCGCTCACGCTGCTCATCGAGGCTGTAGCCGTCGACCTTGTGGAATCGAGAGTCCTTCGCGACCTCGCGCGCCTGCAGCCGCACCTCGGGGTAGCTGCCGCGCAGCATCCGCTCGACCAGCGCGACGTCCAGCTTCGGCTCGCTTCCCGCAGCACCGGATGCCTGAGACGCCGGCGTGCTCGCGGGCGTGGTGCGCTGCGTGGTGCGCGGGGCTGTGTCGACCATTGACCTACCTGCCTAACGGAAATCGTCGAGTGCCGGGCCGCGCTCGCGCAGCCCGCAGATCTTCACAGCACGCTACGTCTACGGCTGCGGCGAGCGCACCGAATCGGTGCGGGGTCTACAACCGGGGCGGCGGTCGGCGCCGGGGCCGATTGTCGGAACCGTCACAAAAGGTGACCTTTGGTTGTGTGCTGCAACGCACCGTGCCCTGAGCTCCCCCACCCATCAGCCGCGCATTCACTCGCGTGCGCTTCAATGAGCGGATGCTGGACGAAGGGCAGGCGACATCCAACACAGGCCCCGCGCGCGGGCTGAGGCCCGGCCGCCGTGCGCGCCTGGCTGCCGCGTGGGTCGCGGCCGCGCTCACCTTCCTGCTCGTCGCCGCGCTCGCCGGCCTGCCCATCTACGTCTTTCCGCACACCGATCGACCGACCAAAGCCGACGCAGTGATCGTGCTCGGGCCGAGCTCGCGGCAGCGCATCGCCGCAGGCACGCGGCTCGTCGACGCCGGCTACGCGCCACGGCTGTTCATCTCGATGCCCGCCGACAAAGCCCGCCTGTCGCCGTGCCGCCAGCCGAATGCGGGCTGCTTCATCCCCGATCCGTCGACGACCCGCGGCGAGGCGCTGTTCGCCCTCGAACAGGCGCGGGCGCACGGCTGGTCGAAGGTCGTCGTCGTGACGGGCGACTCGCACATCACCCGCGCGCGCTTCATCTTCGGGCGCTGCGGCGGCGTCAATCCCGTGATGATCGGCATCAGCGAGCGGCGCACGCTGTTCGCCTGGGGCTACCAGTACGTGTACCAGACCGCCGGGTTCGCGAAGGCGCTGATCGTCGGCTGCGCGCACCCGGCGCCCGAGGACGGCTGACCGACGCGATACGCGTCAGCGGGTCAGCGCACGCAGCTCGTCGAGCACGCCGATCGCGATCGCCCCGAGATCGGTTTCCTCATCGCGCGCCACCCATCGCGTGAACGCCTGGTGGAAGGCGACGGTCGTGAGCTCCGCCGTGAGCGCCGCCGCCGGGGCGGGCACGCCGCGGGCGACGAGCGCCGCCGCGATCGCCTCACCGAGGTGCAGCTGCTTGACCAGCTCGCGCTCCTGAAGGGCCGTGTGCGCGCCCACCACGGCTGCGCGGCGGCGGGCATACGGATGCCTGCCCACGAACCACTCCCCCGCCGCGCGCAGCGCAAGCGCCGCCGTGTCGAGGGGGCTCGCCTCAGCCGGGGCCGCGGCAACGGCATCCGTGAACACGGCGTTGTACTCGGCCGGGTCACCGAACAGCACCTCGCGCTTGTCGGCGTAGTGGCGGAAGAAGGTGCGCTCGGTGACGCCGGCGCGCGCCGCGATGTCGGCGACGGTGGTCGCCTCGTAGCCGCGCTCGTCGAACAGCTCGAGCGCCGCCTCGGCGAGGCGCTCACGCGCGCCCGGCTCCCAACGTCCCATGCACATATTCTAGGTGATGACAGAAACTGACATGGGTGCTACCGTGATGTCAGATCATGACATCACTGAGACGGGAGAGATCATGAAGGTTTTCGTCACGGGCGCGAGCGGTCACATCGGGCAGCTCGTCACGGCAGAGCTGGTGGGCGCCGGGCATGAGGTCGTCGGGCTCGCGCGATCGGATGCCGGCGCCGAGCGTGTCGCCAAGCAGGGCGGCATCCCCGTCGTCGGCACGATGGACGAGACTGCGCGGCTGGCCGAGCTCGCCGCGGAGTCGGACGGCGTCGTGAACCTCGCGTTCAAGCACGACAGCGGCGACTTCGCTGAGGCGCTCGCCGCCGACCGCGCGCTCATCGAGGCGATCGCGGGGGCGCTCGAGGGCTCAGGCAAACCGTTCTTCGCCGCGTCGGGCACGATGATGGTCGCGAACGCCGGCGCCCCCGGCACTGCGAGCGGGGCTGCGGCGACCGAGGACACGCCGTTCGACCCGGCGCACGCCCACCCGCGCGCGGTCACCGACCACCTGCTGCGCGAGCTCTCGAAGCGGGGTATCCGCTCTGCGGCGCTGCGCTTCGCGCCGACGGTGCACGGGCCGGCCGACCTGCACGGGTTCATTCCGTCGCTGATCGAGGGCGCCCGCCGCGACGGCACCTTCGGCTACATCGGCGAGGGCGAGAACCGCTGGCCCGCCGTGCACAACCTCGACACGGCGCACCTGATCCGCCTCGCACTCGAGAAGGACGACCTGCCCGCGGGGGTCGCGCTGCACTTCGCCGCCGACGAAGGCATCCCGTTCCGGCAGATCGCTGAGGCGATCGGCCGCGGTGTCGGGGTCCCGGTCGGCCCGGTCGCACCGGAGGAGGGGGCGACGCGGTACGGGTTCGTCGGGTCGTTCATCGGCATCGACAACCCGACGTCGAGCGCACAGACCCGCGAGCTGCTGAAGTGGGAACCCACTCACAACGGCCTGCTCGAGGACCTCGCCGACGGGTTCTACTTCAGGCGGTAACGCCCAATACGCACGCTAGGGAGGACGATTCGCGCGAATCGCCCTCCCTACGCGTCGTCTTGGGCGGCACGCGCGACGACCTCGAGCAGCGCGTCGCCGTACTGCTCGAGCTTCTTCGCGCCGATGCCCGTGATGCCCTCGAGCTCGGCGCGGTGCGCCGGCCGGGCGACCGCCACCGCGCGCAGCGTCGCGTCGCCGAACACGATGTAGGCAGGCACCGACTGCTCGCGCGCGGTGGCGGCCCGCCACTCGCGAAGCGCCTCGAAAAGCGGGCGGCCTTCCTCGGGCAACTCGGTCTCGCCCACCCGTGCTCGCGGCGCCCGAGCCACCGCGCGGCCGGCCGATTCGTGCACGTCGCGGCGCAGTTCGACGCGGCGCTCGCCGCGCAGCACCTCGGCCGAGGCATCCGTGATGACGAGCGTGCCGTAACCGTCGTCGCTCACCGCGAGCAGACCGGATGCCAGCAGCTGCCGCACGACGCCCCGCCACTGCGCCTGGTTGAGCTCGTTGCCGATGCCCCACGTCGCGAGCCGCTCGTGGCCGTTCTGCTCGACGCGCGGCGTCTGCTTGCCGGTGAGGATGTCGATCAGGTGCCCCGCACCGAACTGCTGGTTGCGCTCGCGCTTGAGGCGCACGACGGTCGACAGCAGCTTCTGCGCGGGCACGGTGCCATCGAACGTCTCGGGCGGGGCGAGGCAGGTGTCGCAGTTGCCGCAGGGCTGCGATTCCTGCCCGAAGTACGACAGCAGGTTCACCCGGCGGCATGAAACCGTCTCGCAGAGGGCGAGCATGGCGTCGAGGTGGTGGCCCATGCGCTGCTTGAAGGCGCGGTCGCCGGGCGACTTGTCGATCAGCTGCCGCTGCTGCACGACGTCGGCGAGGCCGTAGGCGAGCCAGGCAACCGACGGCTGCCCGTCGCGGCCCGCGCGCCCCGTCTCTTGGTAGTACCCCTCGACCGATTTCGGCAGATCGATGTGCGCCACGAACCGCACGTCGGGCTTGTCGATGCCCATGCCGAAGGCGATGGTCGCGACGATGACGACGCCGTCTTCCCGCAGGAAGCGCGCCTGCGCCCGCGCGCGCACAGCCGGGTCAAGGCCCGCGTGATAGGGCAGGGCGTCGATGCCCTGCGCGCGCAGGAACTCGGCCGTCTTCTCGACGGTCGCGCGGCTCAGCGCATAGACGATGCCGGCCGCGGGCACCGGCACCCCTGCGGCGTCGACCGACGCCGCCTGCTGCTCGCGGATGAAGGAGACGAGCTGCCGGCGCACCTCGTCTTTGGGCACGATGCGGTACTGGATGTTCGGGCGGTCGAAGCTCGCGACGAAGTGCTTCGCGCCGTGCAGCGCAAGCCGCTCGGTGAGCTCACGGTGGGTCGCCTCGGTCGCCGTCGCGGTGAGTGCGATGCGCGGCACGTTCGGCCACAGCTCGGCGAGGTTCGACAGCCACAGGTAATCGGGACGGAAGTCGTGCCCCCACTGGCTCACGCAGTGCGCCTCGTCGATGGCGAACAGCGCGATCTCACCCTGCTTCAGCAGCTCTTGCACGCGGGGCGTCGTGAGCCCCTCCGGTGCGACGTAGAGAAGGTCGAGCTCGCCCGCGATGAAATCGTGCTCGACCTGCCGCCGCTCGTCGAGCGACTGGGTCGAGTTGAGGAACTCCGCCCGCACGCCGACGGCCCGCAAAGCATCCACCTGATCTTGCATGAGCGCGATCAGCGGCGAGATCACGACGCCGGTTCCGCGCCTGATCAGCGACGGAATCTGGTAGGTGAGGCTCTTGCCACCACCCGTCGGCATCAGCACGACGGCGTCGCCGCCGGCGACCAGCTGGTCGATGATCGCAGCCTGATCGCCGCGGAACTCGCTGTAGCCGAAGACACGGTGCAGCACGTCGAGAGGGGTCTGAGTCTCCACGCGCGCGTCGGCCATGCGCCCCACAGTAACCGGGCCCGCCGACACTCAGCGGCGCGCGCCTAATCTTGTGGATATGGACCGACGGCAGCAGCGCGCCCTTCGCGGCGCCGGCGCCTCGGCCCTCGCCGTCTTCGTTGCCGCGCTGTTCCACGCCGCGGGCGGCGGCACACAGCCGACGGCGCTCGCTCTCGTGGTGAGCTTCGTGCTCGCGGCGCCGGCGTGCGTTCTGCTCGCCGGCCGGCGCACCTCGCTGTGGCGCCTCGCCGCGTCGGTCGCGCTCAGCCAGTTCGCGTTCCACTTCCTGTTCGGCCTCGGGCAGCCGAGTGACGTGCGCTTCGGCGGCGACACCGCGATGGCCGGCATGCCTGGCATGCACCTCACTGTCTCGGGCGGCCGCGCGGCAGCCGCCACCACCTCGATGTGGCTGGGTCACGTCATGGCCGTGCTGGTCACGATCGTCGCAATCCGCCATGGCGAGCGAGTGATCGAGCGGATGCTGGCTCTCGCCACGCGTTTCCTCGTCACCGCCCTCGCGCTGATCTCGGCGCCGAGCATCGAGCGCCCGCACGCGCCGGGCGCCGCGACGCTCACACCCCCGGTGCTCTTCCCGCAGTTCCTCGTCGGGACGACCCGGCACCGCGGTCCTCCGGTTCGATTCGCCCTCTGACACCAGCGAATCCCGAATCCGACCGGAAAGAACTCCGTACAAATGAAAAGACGCTTCACCGTGCGCGCCGCGGCCGCCCTCGTGGCCGGTGCTGCACTCGCCGTCGCGGCACCCCTCGCGGCCAGCGCCCACGTGCGCATCGACCCGCAGACCGCCGCCGCGGGCGGCTACTCCTATGTCAGCTTCCGCGTGCCGACCGAATCGGCGACGGCGAGCACCGTCGGCCTGACGATCGAGTTGCCGACTGATACCCCCTTCACCTCGGTCAGCTACCAGTCCGTTCCGGGGTGGACCGCGAAGGTCACGACCGGCACACTTCCGAAGCCCGTCACGATCGACGGAACAACCGTCACCTCGGCGCCCACCGCGGTCACCTTCACCGCCACCGACGGTGGCATCAAGCCCGGGCAGTTCGGCGTCTTCACACTGTCGCTCGGCAAGGTGCCCGACACCGGGAAGGTGGAGCTGCCCGCGACACAGAAGTACTCCGACGGATCGGTCGTGAACTGGGACCAGCCGACGCCCGCGAGCGGAGAGGAGCCGGAGCACCCCGCCCCCACGCTCTACATCAACGACGCGCCGCCGGCCGGCGAGTCAGCCGCGGTGACGGCCACCCCCGCGCCTGGGGCGGCTGCGCAGGCATCCGATCACCAGAATCTTGACATCGCCGCTCTCGTGGTCGGCTTCGCCGGGCTCGTGGTCGGGGCCGCGGGCCTCGTCGTCGCCGTGGTCGCGCTGACCCGGAAGCGGGCATCGGCATGAGCGCAGCGAGACGTTCCATAAGGGTGGATCGCGCGTCGCGAAGCGCCATTTCGGCACTTCTGGGCGGCGTCGTTGCGGCGCTTATCGCGGCGGCGCTCGCGTTCGTGCCGGCGACGGGAGCGAGCGCCCACGACTACCTCGTGTCGAGCACTCCCGAGGCGAACTCGACGGTCGCCGAGGCACCGTCGGCGGTCACGCTGACCTTCGACGACATCGTGCTCGACGAGGGCGGGCACGGCGCGCTCGTGCAGGTGACGGACGCCTCCGGCCGCAACTTCGAGACAGGGTGCGCCAGCGTGGAAGGCCGCGAGGTCTCCGTGCCGGTCGCGCTCGGCGCAGCGGGAGCCTATCGGGTGACCTGGCAGGTCGTCTCGGCCGACGGGCACCCGGTGAGCGACTCGTTGCAGTTCACCTACCGCGGGCAGAAGGTCGGGGCCGGGCGCGTCGGCCCGATCGCGAAGTGCGGCACGACCGTGGCGGCTCCGAAGGCCCAGGCGACTCAGGCGCCTGAGCAGGCATCCATCTCACCCACCGCCATCGTCATCATCGCGGTGGCGGGCGGAATCGTGGTGCTTGCGCTGGTCGCCGTGCTTCTCGTGGTCGTGCTGAGCGCGCGGAAACGAAACGGCGCGCCGAGCTGAATTCTCGGCAAGCGGGCCTCCGACGGGAATACATCGGTCCATAGCTGAGCTATAGTTAGTTAGCAAAGCACAACTAACTACCCTTCGGAGGGTCCGCGCCGCCGTGTCGAATTCCCTTTTCACCAAAGATCACCCGCGCTATAAGTGGGTCGCGCTGAGCAACACCACGCTCGGCATCCTGATGGCCACGATCAACTCGTCGATCGTGATCATCTCGCTGCCCGCGATCTTCACCGGCATCAAGATCAACCCGCTCGACCCCGCCAACGTCAGCTACCTGCTGTGGATCCTGATGGGCTACCTGCTCGTCACCGCCGTGCTGGTCGTGACCTTCGGCCGCCTCGGCGACATGTTCGGCCGAGTGCGCATCTACAACCTCGGCTTCGTGGTCTTCACGGTCGGCTCGATCGCGCTCGCGCTCAACCCGCTGCAGGGCGGCCATGGCGCGATGTGGCTGATCATCTGGCGCTTCGTGCAGGGCATCGGCGGCGCCATGCTGTTCAGCAACTCGACGGCCATCATCACCGACGCGTTCCCGGCCAACCGCCGCGGCATGGCGCTCGGCATCAACCAGGTCGCCGCCATCGCCGGCTCGTTCATCGGCCTGCTCATCGGCGGCCTGCTCGCCAACCTCTCGTGGCACGTCGGCACGCTCGACGTCGAGTGGGTCTTCCTCGTCTCCGTCCCGGTCGGCATCATCGGCACCATCTGGTCGTACGTCTCGCTGCACGAGGTCGGCGCCACCGCCACCGGCAAGATGGACTGGTGGGGCAACGCCCTGTTCGCGATCGGCCTCGCCTCGCTGCTGACGGCGATCACCTACGGCATCCAGCCCTATGGCGACTCGACCGAGGGCTGGACCAACCCGTGGGTCCTCGCCGGCCTCATCGGCGGCGCCGTCGTGCTCATCGCGTTCGTGTTCGTCGAGCTGGCGCAGAAGTCGCCGATGTTCGAGATGCGCCTGTTCCGCATCCGCGCCTTCGCGATGGCGATGCTCGCCGGCCTGCTCTCGTCGATCGGCCGCGGCGGCATGCAGTTCATGCTGATCATCTGGCTGCAGGGCATCTGGCTGCCGCTGCACGGCGTCGCCTATGACCAGACGCCGCTCATGGCCGGCTTCGCGATGCTTCCCATCACGATCGGATTCCTCATCTCCGGCCCGCTGTCAGGGACCATCTCCGATCGGGTCGGCCCGCGCCTGTTCGCGACCACCGGTCTGCTGGTCGTCGCAGCGACGTTCGTGCTGCTGATCATCCTGCCGATCGACTTCACCTACTGGCAGTTCGCGCTGATCACCTTCTTCAACGGCATCGGCTCCGGCATGTTCGCCGCCCCGAACCGCGCGGCCATCATGAACTCCGTGCCGGCCAACATGCGCGGCTCGGCGTCTGGCATGGCTGGCACCGTGCAGAACTCGGGCACCTCGCTGTCGATGGGCATCTTCTTCTCGCTGCTCATCGCGGGTCTGTCGAGCGCGCTGCCGAAGGCGCTCTTCTCGGGCCTCACCCAGCAGGGCGTGGCCGCGGCGGTCGCCACCAAGGTCTCCGCTCTGCCGCCGGTCTCGAGCGTCTTCGCGGCATTCCTCGGCTACAACCCGATGGACACCCTGCTCGGCAAGGGCGGCATGAACGTGCTGCACACGCTGCCCGCGGCCGCGCAGAAGACGCTCGTCGGCAACGAGTTCTTCCCGCACCTCATCTCCGGCGCATTCCACGACGGCCTGGTCGTCGTGTTCATCGCGGCAGCGGCCATGTCGGTCGTCGCGGCGATCGCGTCGCTGATTCGCGGAAAGCACTACGTGCACGACATCCACGCCGTGGCAGAATCCATCGAAGCCCACGAGGCCGCGGCAGAGGCCAAGGTCTCCTGATTTAGAAGCGTGAGCATGGCCCGGACGGATCAGACCCAGCACTCCAGCACCGCGTTGCCCGAGCCGACAGAGAACGACTTCGCGACGAGGTTCGCGGTCGCGATCGGTCGCATCAATCGGCGCATCCGGCCGACGCACGATGGCATCAGCCACGGGCTGGTGTCGGCGCTCGGAAGCGTGGTGCGCGTCGGGGAGATCCGTCCGGGCGACCTCGCCCGCCTCGAGTCGGTCGCGGCGCCGACTATGACCCGCCTGGTCGCCGACCTCGAGGCCCGCGGTCTCGTGACCCGGCGCCCGGACCCCAGCGACGGCCGCTCGTTCTTCGTCGTCGCGACCGAAGCGGGCATCGATGCGATCCGTCGTGCCCGCTTCGAGCGCGCCGAGCGCGTCTCCGCCCTGCTCGATACGCTGCCGCCCGAGCAGCTGGCCGCGGTGCGCGCCGCGATCGACGGTCTCGAGACCGCGTCGCAGGCGGCCGTCTCGCGCTGAGCCGCCCCGCACTTCAGTTGCGCCACTGGCTTCCCGTGTGCGCTACTCGGATCCGAGTAGCGGAAAGCGGAAGCCGGTGGCGCAACCGCGTTAAAGGGCGATCGTCACCGTCTTGCCCTCGTCACGGGCGTCGAGTGCGGCGCGGATCGTGTACTCGCCCACCGGCAGCACCCAGCGCTGCGCGGCGACGCTCCACACTTCGAACGCCCGCCGCGGAATCCGCAGCGTGAGTGCGACGACGCGGCCCGCGAGCACCTCCTGCGCGGCGTAGCCGGCGAGCCAGCGCTTCGGCCGATCCCACCCGCCGTCGCCGTCGACATCCGTCGGGCCGGACAGATAGAACTGCACGACGCCACGCGCATCGCGCTCGCCGTCATTCGTGAGAGCGACCGTGACGGGCAGCGTGTCGTCGGGGCTCCACTCCTCGGCGGCGATCGGGTCGCCGAGCCGCCACGTGCCGTAACCCAGCCCGAACCCGAACGGGCGGGCAGGAACCCGGACGAGCCGATCCCACCCGCGATAGCCGACGTGCACGCCCTCGGTGTACTCGACGACCCCGTCGACCGGCACCGCGTCGGGGACCGGCACGTCGGCCTCGGCCGCCGGCAGCGTCCACGGCAGGCGCCCACTCGGCTCGGTCGCTCCGGTGAGCGCATCGGCGAGACCGTGTCCCGCCTCCTGCCCCGGCAGCCAGAACCACAGCACCGCGGGCACCTCGTCGAGCCACGGCAAGATGACGGGCGCGCCCGCGTTCACGACCACGATGGTGCGCGGGTTCGCGGCGGCGACGCGGCGCACGAGCTCGTCCTGACGGCCGGGCAGCGCGAGGCTCTGGCGGTCCCAGCCCTCGGACTCGACCTCCTCGTTGGTGCCGACGACGACGATCGCGACGTCTGCGTCGGCCGCAGCGGCGACAGCCTCGTCGAGGTCGGCGTCGTCGTCGCGGATCTCGGCGTCGTGGCGCAGCTCGAACCTCACGAAACGGCTGTAGGCGCCGGCATCCACCGCCTGGCACTCGACCCGGATCTCGACGACCCTCGTCTCGCCGTCGGCGACCTCGACGACCGCGCTCGGGCCGCTCGGGTGGTTCGCCGACGAGTTCAAGATGACGTTCGCGTCAGCGAACTCGTCGGACTCGCTCACGAGCTCGCCGTCGAACCACGCCTTGTGGTTGCCGCAGAGACCGACCTCGACGCGGTGCGCACCCGGCTCGGCGAGAGTCACCCGCGCGGTCACGATCGCGGTCTGCGCGCCCTCGGCGATGCCGCGGTTCCAGCCCTCGCGCGCGTCGACGACGACCGGCTCGCCGACGGGTTCGCCGTCGGCGTCGCGCAGCTCGAGCGTGTAACCGGGCTCGCCACCCTCGGTCGCGACGAGTGCCGGGTCGATCAGGTGCGCGAACCGCCGCGACGACGCGCCGCGGTGCACGGTCAGCTCGGCGTCGGGGAAGGCCTCGCGCAGGCCCTGCTCGGGCGTCACGAGGTATGGCGCGTTCACAAACGCGCTGCCGCCGCCCTGCTCGAAGAGCTCGACGGCGTTCGGGCCGATCAGGGCGATCCTTTCAAGGTCTGCCGCATTCAGCGGCAGCAGCTCGCCTTCGTTGCGAAGCACGACGGATGCCCGTGCCACGGCCTCGCGCAAGAGGGCACTGACGTCCGCCGATCGACTCACCGCCTGCGGCGACTGGAGATCGTCGCTTGCAGTGAGTTCGGCCGAACCATCCGCGGTCTCGAGCTTGCCCACCCGCCCCGCGAGACGCGCGAGTCGCACGACCTTGTCGTCGATGACGGACTCGGGCACGAGCCCCTCGGCGACGGCGGCGAGCAGGTGCTGCTCCCACGGGCCGCCCGGCCCCGGCATGACGAGGTCGAGGCCGCCGAGTGCCGATTCGACGGTGGTCTTCGTGGCGAGCCAGTCGCTCACGACGACGCCGTCGAAGCCCCACTCGCCCTTGAGGATGTCGTTGATCAGGAATCCGTGATCGGTCGCCTGCGCCACCTCGCCGCCCGCCTCGACGCGGTTGTACGCGGCCATGATCGACCAGGCGTGCGCGCGCTTCACGGCCGCCTCGAACGGCGCGAGATAGACCTCGCGCAGCGCCTGCTCCGGAATGCGCGCGAGGTACTCGGTGCGCTCGGTCTCCGACTCATTGCCGATGAAGTGCTTGACGCACACGCCGACGCCCTCGGCCTGCACCGCCTGGACGAAGGCGACCATCGTCTCGGCCGTGAGCACGGGGTCTTCGCTGTAGGTCTCGAAGTGGCGGCCGCCGACCGGCGTGCGCTGCAGATTCACGACGGGCGCGAGCACGACGTCGATGCCGAGGCGCTTGGCCTCGTGGCCGATCAGCGTGCCGAGGCGCGCCACCAGGTCGAGGTCCCAGGCCGCTGCGACGGCCGACGGGTTGGGCAGCTGGGCCGCGGTGGGCGCGGGCTCGGCGATGCCGCGGATGCCGATGGGGCCGTCGCTGAGCGCGATCGCCTCGATGCCCAGCGACTCGATCGAATAGGTCGTGAACGAGGTCTCGCCCGTCAGCAGACGGACCTTCTCTTCGAGTGACGGCACGGGTGCCACCCTATCGGCGGCGGCTCTCTTGACGGGGGCCCGCGGCCGGGACAGCCTGAGCTGAAAACCGGTTGTTCAAAGGAGAACAGCGTGAACACAGGCGCACGAACACGCATCAGGCGGTCGGCTCTCGGCATGGCGGCACTGCTGGCCGTCTCGGGTGTCGGCTTCGCGGCATCCGCCGCTCAGGCATCCCCCCTTCATCTCCCGAAACCCGGCGAGCCCGACTTCGGCCCCAACGTCACGATCGTCGACCCGAGCTGGTCGGTCGCCGACATCAACAAGGCGCTGGCGGCCGCGGGCGGCGAGAGCGAGTTCTCGACGAATCGCCACGCGGTGCTCTTCCAGCCGGGCACCTACGGCTCGGCGACGGGCACCGACGGCTCGACCCAGCCGACCGCGGACCTCGTGAACGGCGCGGTGGGCTACTACGATCAGGTGGCCGGCCTCGGGGCATCCCCCGACGACGTCACGATCAACGGCGCGATCCACTCCGACGGCCAGGCGAACCACCAGGCGATGCCGTGGGCCGGCGGCGAGACCGCGCTCACCAACTTCTGGCGCTCGCTGTCGAACGTGAAGATCAACCCGATCCAGAAGGCGACGGAGGCCGACATCCAGGCCAACACCTACGTCGACGGCGAGTTCCCGGGCGTCATCCCCGGCGTCTTCACCGAGGGCGACGCCGACGCCGGCCAGCTCACCTGGGCCGTCTCGCAGGCCGCGCCGCTGCGCCGCGTCGACGTCGCGGGCAACCTGTCGCTCTTCCCGCGCTTCGGCGGCTACTCGAGCGGCGGTTACCTCGCCGACTCGAAGGTGTCCGGCCAGGTGATCTCGGGCTCGCAGCAGCAGTGGTACACGCGCGACTCGTCGATCGGCTCGTGGAACGGCAGCGTGTGGAACATGGTGTTCTCCGGCGTGCAGGGAGCGCCGGCGCAGTCCTTCCCGACCCCGCCGATGACCACGCTGGCCACGACTCCGGTCACGCGCGACGCCCCGTTCCTCTATTACTCGGGCGGGCAGTACCGCGTGTTCGTTCCCAAGGCGCGCGCGAACACGAGCGGGGTGAATTGGTCGACGGATGCCTCAGCCGGCCGCTCCCTGCCCATCAGCGACGCCTTCATCGCCAAGCCCAGCGACTCTGTGCAGAAGATCAACTCGGCCCTCGCGCAGGGCAAGAGCCTGATCCTCACGCCGGGCGTCTACCGCTACGCGCAGCCGATCGAGGTGAAGCGCGCGGACACCGTGGTGCTGGGCCTCGGGCTGCCGACCCTGGTGCCGACGCGCGGCAACGCGGCGCTCACCACGGCCGACGTGCGCGGCTCTGTGATCTCGGGCATCACGGTCGACGCCGGTGCGAAGAAGTCGGCCGTGCTCATCCAGCTCGGGTCGCGGCACGGCGACTCGGGTCGCGCGCATGAGTCGCAGGCATCCGACCCCGCCCTGCTCTCCGACGTGTTCGTGCGCGTCGGCGGCGCCGAGGCCGGCTCGGTCGACACGGCGATCGAGGTGAACTCGAGCCACGTGATCCTCGACGACATCTGGTCGTGGCGGGCCGACCACGGCACCGGAGTGGGTTGGACCCAGAACACCGCGAACAGCGGCCTCGTCGTGAACGGCGACGACGTCACCGCCACGGGCCTGTTCGTCGAGCACTACCAGAAGAACCAGGTGGTGTGGAACGGCGAGCGCGGCACGACCGTGTTCTACCAGAGCGAGCTGCCCTACGACGTGCCCAACCAGGCCGCCTGGACGGATCGCTCGGGCCGCACCGCGCGCGACGGCTACGCCTCGTACCGCGTCGGCGACCGGGTGCGCACGCACACGGCCTACGGCCTCGGTGTCTACTCCTACTTCAACCAAGGGGTCGACATCGTCGAGGCGTCCGCCATTCAGGGCCCGACGGCACCCGACGTGAGGTTCGCCGACATGGTCACCCGCTTCCTCGACGGCAGCGGCAGCATCACGCACGTGATCAACGACCAGGGCGCCGCGGTGCGCCTCGCCCAGCCGGGTGAGGACGCGAACGTGGTCGAGACGAGCTACCTCACCTCGAACTAGCGCGTCGCCCTGTCGGTTGCGCCACTGGCTTCCGCCTTGCGCCACTCGGATCCGAGGCGCGCATCGCGGAAGCCAGTGGCGCACGCGGCGCTATTCGGCGGTGCCGTTCGCGAGGTCGGTGAGCAGCTGGTCGCCGGGGTTCACCTGGTCCCACTCCGCGGTGATCTCGGCGCGCTCGAGCAGCCCCTCGATGCGGCGCGTGCGGCCGCGTGAGGTGAGCGTCACGACGGTGCCGGTCTTGCCTGCGCGGCCGGTGCGACCGGCGCGGTGCAGGTAGGTCTTGTACTCGTCGGGCGCGTCCGCCTGGATCACGAGGTCGATGTCGTCGACGTGGATGCCGCGGGCTGCGACATCCGTCGCCACCAGCACGTTCACGCGGCCCTTGGTCAGCTTCTCGAGGTTGCGCGTGCGCTTGGACTGGTTGAGGTCGCCGTGCAGCGCGACCGCCGCGACGCCCTCGTCCTCGAGGCCGTTCGCGACGTCCTCCGCGTAGCTGCGCGTGCGGGTGAAGACGAGCGTCTTCCCGTCGCGGTCGGCGAGCTGGCGAATGACCTCGAGCTTCTCGCGGTGGTCGATCACGAGAACACGGTGATCGATGGTGCCGGATGCCTGGTCCTCGCCGGCGACCTCGTGAACGGCCGGCTCGACCAGGAACTCGTCGACGAGCGCCGCGACGCCCGTGTCGAGCGTGGCCGAGAAGAGCAGCTTCTGGCCGCCCTCCGCCGTCTGGCGCAGGATCGTCTGCACCGGCTCGAGGAAGCCGAGGTCGCACATGTGGTCGGCCTCGTCGAGCACCGTGATGCGCACGTCGGAGAGGTCGAGGCGGCCCTGGTCCACCAGGTCGAGGATGCGACCAGGGGTGCCGATCACGATGTCGACACCGCGCTCGAGGGCGATGACCTGCGAACGCTGCGGCACACCGCCGTAGATCTGCGTGGTGAAGAGGCCGACGGAGCGCGCGATCGGCTGCACCGTGCGGTCGATCTGCAGCGCCAGCTCGCGCGTCGGCGCGAGGATCAGCGCACGCGGCGCACGGCCCTGCTGGCGCTTGGCGCGCTTGCCCTGCTTGATCTCCTCAGACCCGCTGCGCAGCAGACTCTCGGCGACGGGGGCGCCGAACGCGATGGTCTTGCCGGAGCCGGTGCGGCCGCGGCCCAGCACGTCGCGACCCGCGAGCACGTCGGGGATCGTCGCCGCCTGGATCGGGAACGGGCGGTGCGCCCCCATTCCGTCCAGCGCGCGCACGATGCCCTCGCCGAGGCCGAGGTCGGCGAACGTCACGTTCTCGACATCGCCGGCCTGCGTGGCCTGTGCGGTGAGGCGCTCGAGCACGACGTCGTCATGCGGGGTGAAGGATGCCTTCTTGTCGGCGTCCCCGTAGAAGTTGCTCTGGGGCGCTTCACGGCGCGGGGCACGGTCATCGCGGTCGAAGCGACGCGTGGCACGGTCATCGCGGTCGAAGCGACGCGTGGCACGGTCATCGCGGTCGAAGCGACGGGCGGGGCGCTCGTCGGGGTCGAACCGACGCGGGGCGCGGTCGTCACGGTCGAAGCGACGGGCGGGGCGCTCGTCGCGGTCGAAGCTGCGCGGAGCGCGCTCATCACGACGCTCGGGGCGGTTCGAGCGCTCGAAGCGGCGCTCGCCGCGGTCGTGCTGGCGCTCGCGATCGAAGCGGTCCTGGCGCTCGAAGCGCTCGGGGCGGCCGCTCTCGCGACGGTCGGCCGAGTGGCCGCGCGCGACGCGCGTCTCAGACGACCAGCGGGATTTCTTCTGCGGCTCGTCGGCCGAGGCATCCGGTCGGTACCCGCGGTGACCGGCGCTGCGCGAGCCGGGCTTCACGCTCTTACGCGAATAGGAGGAGTTGGGGTCGAAGTTCTTGGGGGCACGGCTGCCGCCGCGCTTCTCGTTCTTGGGCATGGAAAAGCCACTGCTTTCTGAAGTTGTGCATGGGTCAGAGCTCGCTCTGCGACGAGGTCCGGGAGCGCACATCGCTCCTACCGGCGCCTCTGACATACAAACTTTGGGTTGCCCTCACTGGGCACATCAGAAAGCCGACCTGACCAGGGTAAGGCAGCTCTCCTGTGAGGTCGCCTGGCCGCGGCATCCCCGGTACCCGAACGGGTGTCACAACACCCAGCCGAACCGTGCTTATGATCCCTGAGTTACACAGCAACGGGAGACGCCGACTTGGCCACGCACATCTCACCGGCGTGGCAGCGTTTCCGTCACCGGGGGCGCGCGCTCGCCGCTCTTTCCGCCCTCGCAGTCGCAGCCGCCGCACTGACTGCGTGCTCGGCGACGAAGGCCACGCCGACCGCTGCCGGGGCGCAGGGCGCACCCGCCGCAGTCGCCCGTAGCACCCCGCCACCCGGCGTCGTCGTGACCGCCGACGTGCCGTACGCCGGCACGCCGAACCGGCAGCAGCAGCTCGACGTGTGCGCACCGACCGCCACGGGCAAGCCACGGCCCGCGGTGCTGCTGATCCATGGCGGCGGGTGGCACTCCGGCGACAAGTCCACGGTCGAGGACACGTGCGAGTGGCTCGCGCAGTCGGGCTTCGTGACCTTCAACATCGACTACCGGCTCTGGCCGGCCGCGCGCTATCCGGCGCAGCCCGACGACGCCGTGGCCGCACTGCGCTTCCTGCGCGCCCCGGCGACCGTCGCCCACTACGAGATCGACCCGACTCGCATCGGCGTGTTCGGCGGCTCGGCCGGCGGGCAGCTCGCGGCGTCGATCGCGCTGCGCGGCACCGGCCCGCTGACCAGCGGTGACCGCGTCGCCGCCCTCGTCGACCTCTCGGGACCGATGGACCTGACCGGCTCGGTGACCCCGCACCAGGATGCGCGCCTGACCGTCGACGAGCAGCAGTTCCTGAACTGCCGCAACCTCGCGCGCTGCGCCGCGGCGAAGGCCGCGTCGCCGCTGCGCGCCGTCACGCCCGACGACCCGCCCACCTTCATCGGGCAGGCGACCGTCGATTTCGTGCCGCGTGAGCAAGGGGATGCGCTGGCGCGCGCTCTGACGGATGCCGGTGTGCCGGTCACCGTCGAGACGACGCGCGGCCAGCTGCACTCGTTCGCGGTGCTGACGCCGAAGATGCGCACCGACATCGCGGAGTTCCTGCACCAGCAGCTCGGCCAGTAGTTTCTGCCGGCGCCGTCGAGTACGCCGTACTCGCGGGAAAGAGCGCCGTTTAGACGCGACTACTCCGTACTCGCGGGCTCTGCCGCGGCCGCCGCACGCTTCTGAGCCCGCCGCTCGCGCGCACCCTCGACGAGGTTGTACAGCGTCGGCAGCACCACCAGCGTCAGTACCGTCGACGAGACCAGCCCGCCGATCACCACGATCGCGAGCGGCTGCGAGATGAACGAGCCGTGGCCGGTGATTCCGAGCGCCATCGGCGTCAGCGCACAGATCGTCGCGAGGGCGGTCATCAGGATCGGGCGCAGGCGCCGAGAGGCTCCGTGCGCCACGGCCTGCGGCACAGGCATCCCACGTTCTCGATACTGGTTCACGAGATCGACGAGCACGATCGCGTTGGTCACCACGATGCCGATCAGCATCAGCACGCCGATCAGCGACGCGACTCCGAGCGGGATGCCCGAGATCACCTGCAGGATGATCGCGCCGGTCGCCGCGAACGGCACCGAGACGAGCAGCAGCAGCGGCTGCCTGAGCGACTTGAACGTCGCGACCATGACGATGTAGACGATCAGGATCGCCGCGAGCAGCGCGAGCCCGAGCTGCGAGAAGGCCTCGGACTGACTCTGCTGCACGCCGCCGAGCTCGGCGGTGGCGCCGGTCGGCAGCTTCACTGCGGCGAGCGCGGCGTTCACGTCGCGGTTGGCCTGGGTCAGGTCCTGGCCGGCCGGAGTCGCCGTGATGGTCGCGCTGCGCAGCCCCTTCTGGGTCGTCACCTTGGTGGGCCCGGTGGCCTGGTGCACGTCGGCGAGGGTGTCGAGCGCGACCGGACCGGCGGCCGTCGGCACCTGAAGCGCCTTGAGCTCGTCGATCGTCGTCGGCGCATCGGGGTTGTTCAGATAGATCTTCAGCGTCGTCTGGTCGATGGCGATCGTGCCCACCTGCGTTGGCTGCATCGACTGCGACACGAGCTGGCTGAGCGCCACCTCGGTGAGCCCGGCCTGCGCGGCCTTGCTGCGGTTCACATCGACTGCGATGTAGGGCAGGTCGGCCGACAGCCCACTGCTCACCTGCGTCAGCGAGTGATACCCGTCGAGCTTTTTCACGAGCGCATCGGATGCCTGCTGCAGCGCCTCGTCGTCAGGGGCGGTCACGTCGATCTCGATGTCGCTGGAACCGCCGAAGCCCTGGCTCGACGCCAGCTGCACCGTGCCGACATCCTTCAGGTCCTTGAGCTTGCTCTTGATCGAGCTCTGCAGCGCGACCTGGTCGGCGTTCGGGTCGGTCGTGACGCTGAACGTGGTGCCGGAGCCGCCGCCTCCGAATGCATCGGCGATCGCGCTGCCGCTGCCGCCGACCGAGGTCTGCACGGTCTTGACCCCCTTGGTGTCACGCAGCAGCTGCTCGACCGGCTTCGATGCCGCGTTCTTCGCGTCGAGGCTCGCCCCGGGCGGCAGGGTTTGATTCACCGTGAGGGTGTTCTGGCCGCTGTCGCCGAGGAAGTTGGTGGTCAGCAGCGGGCCCAGGGCGGCGGTGCCGACCAGCACGAGCACCGCGATGATCACGGTGAGACCCGAGTGGCGCAGGGTCCAGTTGATGATCGGCAGGTAGCCGCGCTGCAGACGCGTCGGGTGCTCGAGCTCGTCCGTGCGACCGGCCTCGATCTCGGCGTCGAGAGCCGCACGAGTGCCCTCTCTGAGCTTGGGCGGCCGAACGAACCAGTACGCCAGCACCGGCACGATCGTCAGCGCCACCAGAAGCGAGGCGAGCAGCGCGATCGTGACCGTGACCGCGAACGGCCGGAACAGCTCGCCCGTCACATCGCCCACGAAGGCGATCGGCAGGAACACCGCGACGGTCGTGATCGTCGACGCCGTGATCGCGCCCGCGACCTCGCGCACGGCCAGGACGACGGTCGCCGCCCGGTCGGCCCCCGGCACCAGATGTCGTTTGATGTTCTCGATGACCACGATCGAGTCGTCGACCACACGGCCGATCGCGATCGTGAGACCGCCGAGCGTGATGATGTTGAGCGTGTAGTCGCTCGCCCACATCACGATGAAGGTGATCAGCACACTGGTCGGAATCGAGATCGCCGTCACGATCGTCGACCGCACCGACAGCAGGAACACCAGGATCACGATCACCGCGAAGCCGAGGCCCAGCAGGCCCTCTTCGGCCAGCGACGAGATCGACTGGGTGATAAACGGCGCCTGATCGAATACCGTGGTGAGCTTCACGTCGCCGCCGAGCTTGTCGCGCAGCGACGGGATCAGGTCTTTGACCGCGTTCGAGACGTCGACCGTGTTCGCGGCAGGCAGCTTGGTGACGGCGATCGTGAGCGCGGGCTCGCCGTTCACGCGCGAGAGCGTCGTGGTCGGGTCCGTATTGAGAACGACGGATGCCACGTCGCCGATCGTCTTCGGCGCGGCCGGTTCCCCCTGCTGCGTCGGAGGCACCGCCAGGCCGGCGCCCGACGAGGCGGATCCTGCGCCCGCCCCTGCGGCTCCGGCAGCACTCGTGCCCGCTCCGGCAGACCCGGCACCGCCAGCACCGGCGCCACCTGCGCCAGCACCGGCGGCACCCGTTGCTGCCGAGGAACCGCCGCTCGCGGCATCCCCGGCCCCACTTTGCGCGCCCTGCCCGCTCGCCGCGCTCGGAATCAGCGGCAGCTTCTTGATGTCGTCGATCGAGCCGAGCTGCGAGCCGGCCTGCACCGTGAGGGTCTGCGAGCCGCTGGTGAGCTGGCCGGCGCCGACGAGCACGCCGTTCTGCTGCAGGGCGCTCGTTATGGCCTGGGTGCTGAGCCCCGCGGCGGCGAGCTTGGCGGTGTCGGGTGTGATCGTGACCCGCTGGCCGGCGAGGCCGATGAGCTGGGCGTCGTCGACTCCGTCGGCCTTCTTGATCTCGGGCAGCACCAGCCGGCTGATGTCGTCGCCGAGGTTGGCCGTGTCGTCGGTGCCGGTGGCCGCGATCTGGATGACCGGCAGGTCGTCGAGGCTCGCGCTGATGACCTGCGGCGTGACGTTCGACGGCAGCGTGGAGGAGATCTGGTTGATCGCCTGGTTGATCTTCTGCTCGGCGGTGTCGAGGTTCGTGCCGTAGTTGAACTGCGCCGTGATGAGCGACTGGTTCGTCGAGCTGACCGCCGAGGTCTGGTCGAGGCCGGGGACGCCCTGGATGGCCGTCTCGATGGGGGTGCTCACGTCGTTCGAGACGACGGCGGGGCTCGCGCCGGGGTAGGTCGTCAGGATCGCGAGCTGCGGGAACTGCACAGAGGGGATCAGCTCTTGCTTGAGGTTGGTCAACGCCACCCCGCCGAAGATCGCGGCGCAGATCGTGATGAGCGCGATGAGCGCGCGGTTCCTCATGCTCAGGACGGCGAGGTTGTGCATGCCCGGCATCCTTTCAGTGTTCGATAACGCGCGCCTGGGTGCGGTCACCTGGTGCGCCTTGTGCCGCGGGTCACCGATTCCGTCGCGGTGGGCGTTATTCGTGCGCCTTGCGCCGCTTGCGCACCGAATCGGTGACCGAGGGATGCTTCGCCTCGCGGATCATCCGCTCGATGACCTCGAGCACCTGCTCCCAGTTCCGGTCGACCAGCCCGGGGTCGATGCGGAGCACGCGGATGCCCCGCGCCTCGGTTCCGAGGTCGCGGCGGTGATCGGCTTCGAGGGTCTCCTTGTGCTGCGCACCGTCGGTCTCGACGGCGAGCACTCCGTCGACCAGGTTGTCGAGATGGCCGACGCCCTCGACGTAGAACTGAGGGGTGACGACGTGGCCGGCGCGCCGCAGCCACAGCCGCACCTTCGTCTCGTAGCCCGACTGGGCGCGGAACTCGGTGTCGACTTCGGTGAGCGCTGCCGTCAGACGCCGAGGGGCGGCCCGGATCACCGCGAGCGCCTGGGCGCGCGAGATCTTCCGCAGGTGCACCGCCGACTCGATGGCCGCGATGAGGTCGTCGGGCGGCAGGCAGCGCATCGCGCAGAACAGCGCCTCGCGCACCGTCACGCGGGTGCGGCTGCGGCCGGGGAACCGGATGCGATCCCAGTGGATTCTGGGTCGGAGCCCTTTCGCCCGCACTCGCGCCGGAACATGCCGGTCGCCTCGCTGCGCGCGCAGGTGCAACCCACGATGGTGGCCGGTCCAGATGCCCTCTGCGCGAAGCACGCTGATGCAGTCCAGGCGCGCACCGCAGGCGACGGCGAGGCGCTCCGGCTGCTCGAGGTGCGCACACGCGAACGTGCCACGGCGGGGCTTATAGGCAATCGCAAGCAACTGCGCTCGGTCTCTCCGGCCGAGGCCCGCGTTCCGCAGTTCAGCCGTGGTGGCCACGTGGCCGAGATCGCACAGGACAGACACGCAGTCAGGGTGGCCTGCCGGGCGGGTCCACGGGCCGCTGGCGACAGATCTGTGGACAACACGGGTTGCCGCACGTCACCGATCCGACGGATCTGTGGACAACGAGGGTGTCCGCGGGTCACCGATTCGGTCGAAACGGGCTCGGCGAAGCATCCCTCGGGCTCTCCAATCCGAATCGGTGACTTGCGGAACTTGGGTGGCGGACTATCGGCCCGAGGAATCTGACCCCACAGCCCATAAATCGACCCCACAGCCCATAAATCGACCCCACGGCCCAAAGATCGGCCCCACAGCCGCACAATCAGGGGAAACCCCGAGGGCGCAGACGCGATATATCGTGTTACCTTGATCGCATCATCAGTCACGATATATCGCGTTTGGAGAGCGACATGCCTGAAGAGAAGTGGCTCATCAACCCGGGTCAGGCGAAGACGATCGACCTCGACGGAATCACCTCGCTGAAGATCGGCCTGATCGGCGGCCAGGTCGACGTGATCGGCCACGATGAGCCGACCACCCGCGTCGAGATCAGCGGCGTCACCGGCAAGGACATCAAGGTCACGGCAGAGAACGGCCGCCTCGAGATCGACCACCCGCAGCTGCGGTGGGACAACTTCCTCGACGTCTTCCGCTCGTGGCAGGGCAAGGCGCGCGCGGACGTCTCGGTGCTCGTGCCCCGCAACGTGGCGCTGAAGCTCGGCACGGTCAGCGGCCACGCCCTGGTCTCGGGCCTGATCAGCGACGCCCGACTCAGCACCGTCAACGGCGACCTCACGGCCGACACCCTGGTCGGCAACGTCGAGCTCAACGCCGTCTCGGGCGAGCTCGCCGTGCAGAACCACCTCGGCGCCGTGAAGGCGAACACCGTCAACGGCGACGTGACCGCGAGCGGCACGCTCAGCCGGGTCACGGTCGACGGGGTCAGCGCCAACGTGTTCCTCGACGTGCGCGGCATCCCCGACAGCATCCGTCACAACACCGTGAGCGGCGACCTCACCATGCGGCTCGACGACGACGCGCCCGCCCGCTTCCGCATCAACACCGTCTCCGGCGTGCTGCAGATGGAGAACACCATCTACCGCGGCTCGGGCGCCCGCAACTTCGACTACCAGGACGGCCCGCTCGACAAGCTCTGGATCGACGTCAACGCCAACTCGGTGAGCGGCAACGTCTCCGTCGTGCGACGCCCGGCGAATGCGACGGCGGATGCCTCGGCCGACGCAACCCCGAAGGAGACGCTGTGACACCCCCGGTCTTCAGCCACGGCAGCCTGCGCCTGTACCTGCTGAGCCTGCTGCAGGACGCCCCGAAGCACGGCTACGAGCTCATCCAGGCGCTCGAGCAGCGCTTCGGAGGCACCTACAGCCCGAGCGCGGGCACGATCTACCCCCGGCTCTCGAAGCTCGAGGAAGACGGCCTCGTCACGAAGACGACCGAGGGCCGCAAGACCGTGTACGAGATCACGGATGCCGGCCGGCTCGAGCTCGAGCGCAGAGAGGGCGAGCTGCGCGACATCGAGAACGAGGTGACCGACTCGGTGCGCCGGCTCGCCGACGAGGTGCGCCACGGCGTGAACCAGGCGCTCAAGTCACTGCGCGCCGATCTGGCCAGCGCCGCGCGCGAGTCCGCCCAGCACGCGACGACGGGCCCGACGGCGCACGCCCCCGCACCGGACTTCGACGCGCAGGTGCGCTCGCGCTTCGCGCTGCGCGAGGCCGAGAACGCGGTGAACGAGTTCCGTCAGCAGTTGCGCAGCGAGTTGCGCGCGATCGCCGCGCGGGGCGAGCTGACGGATGCCGCCGTCGAGGCGCTGCGCGCGCAGCTCGCCAGAATCCGGGTCGAGCTGCTGCAGGTGATACACCGCTGAGCGCCCGCTGGGAGGTATCCCGACATGCAGACACGCGGTTTTGATAGGTGATTCCCCACGACTAAAGTTGCCGCTCGTGACAAACGAGGCTAAGACCTCAACCAACGAGGCATTCTCTGCCAAGCGCTGGTTGATCGGCGAGCCGCTCGCGAGCGAGAAGCTCGAGGGCCAGCTGCTCCCGAAGCGTCTTGCGCTACCCATCTTCGCGTCCGACGCGCTCTCCTCGGTGGCCTACGGCCCGCAGGAGCTGATGCTGATCCTGCTCGCGGGGGGTGTGTCGTTCCTCGCCTTCTCACCGTGGATCGCCGTCGCGGTCGTGGTCGTCCTTGTCACGGTCGTCGCCTCGTACCGCCAGCTGATCAAGGCGTACCCCTCGGGCGGCGGTGACTTCGAGGTCGCCCACAAGAACCTCGGCGAGAAGGCGGGCCTGATCGTCGCAGCCGCCCTGCTCACCGACTATGTGCTGACGGTCGCCGTGTCGGTCGCCTCCGGTGTCGACAACATCATCTCGGCCGTGCCGATGCTGCACGAGTTCCGAGTCGAGCTCTCGATCGTGTTCGTCGCGCTGATCGCCATCGTCAATCTGCGCGGCGTGCGCGAGGCGAGCAAGGCCTTCGCGATTCCGACCTATGTCTTCGCGGCCAGCATCGCCGTCATGGTGATCACGGCGCTCGTGCGCACCGCCGCGGGGCACGCCCCGATCGCGGAATCCGCGGGCTACAGCGTCAAGCACGTCGAGCAGCTCACCCAGGCCGGGCTGGTCCTGCTGCTGCTGCGCGCCTTCGCGAGCGGCTGCTCGGCCCTGACCGGTGTCGAGGCGATCGCGAACGGCGTGCAGGCCTTCCGCGTTCCGAAGATCCGCAACGCCCGCACCACCCTGCTCATGCTGGGCGGCATCGCCGTGACGCTGTTCGTGGGCCTCGTCGTCACGGCGCTCATCGCGCATGTGCACTACGCGCAGAATCCCTGTGATCTCTCGGGCTGGGCGCAGTGCGCCACGCAGCCGCAGCGCAGCCTGATCGCCCAGCTCGCGGCCGCGACCTTCGGCAACAACTCCGTCCTGTTCTTCATCGTGCAGGCCGCGACCGCCGTGGTCCTGCTGCTGGCTGCGAACACGGCGTTCAACGGATTCCCGCTGCTGACGTACGTCCTCGCGAAAGAGTCCTACGCGCCCAAGGCGCTGTCGACGCGCGGCGACCGACTGGTCTTCTCGAACGGCGTCGTGGGCCTCGCCCTGGCCGCGATCGTGCTGCTGCTGATCTACCAGGCGAACCTGTCGAACCTGATCCAGCTGTACATCATCGGCGTCTTCGTCTCGTTCACGCTCGGCCAGTCGGGCATGGTGCGGCACTGGATGCGCCTGCTGCGGGACGGACGCGACGGCGCCGGCTTCCGCACGGCAGACGGCGAGCTGATGAACCGCGGCTCGATCATCCGCAGCCTGAGCATCAACGCCTTCGGCGCGATCCTCACGGCATCCGTGCTCATCGTCGTCACGATCACCAAGTTCACGCACGGCGCCTGGATCGTCTTCATCATCATGCCGATCCTGTGGCTGCTCATGCTCGGCGTGAACCGGTACTACCGCGACGTCGAGAAAGAGGTCGAGGTCGACCCCGGCGACAAGTTCGGGTCGACGGGCGACCACGCGATCGTGCTCGTCGGCAAGATGCAGAAGCCGGCGCTCAAGGCTCTCGACTACGCGATCTCGGCGAAGCACGACTCGATCGAGGCGGTGCACATCGTCGTCGACGCAGAGTCGACCGAGCGCCTGAAGCAGCAGTGGAAGGACATGAACATCCATGTCCCGCTGACGCTGATCGACTCGCCGTACCGCGACTACGCGCTGCCGCTCGCGAAGTACATCAAGAAGCGGCGCGAGTTCTGCGGGTCAGAGGTCGTCACGGTCTACCTGCCGCAGTACATCGTCGGCCACTGGTGGGAGCAGATCCTGCACAACCACCGCGCGCGCCGCATCAGCCGCGAGCTGATGCTCGTGCATGGCGTCGTCATCGCGCTGGTGCCGTGGCTGCTGGACTCCT
Source organism: Gryllotalpicola daejeonensis (assembly GCF_039538145.1). Lineage (NCBI taxonomy): Bacteria > Bacillati > Actinomycetota > Actinomycetes > Micrococcales > Microbacteriaceae > Gryllotalpicola > Gryllotalpicola daejeonensis. The sequence goes on from NZ_BAABBV010000001.1 coordinate 1,915,663, forward strand.
CCGAGCTGATCTACGGCCGCCGCTCGCGCCCGCTGCCCGGCCAGGACCGCCGCGGCGAGCCGCCGCGGCCGATGCCGGCCCGCCACCCCGGCCGCTCGACCCCGGCCGAGCGCGCCGCAGCGGCCGCCGAGGCGATCGCCGCGGCCAACGCCGAGGTGCGGGGCAAGGAAGCGAGCGACGCCGAGCACGAGGCCGGGGCTCGCGACCACGTCGCCGCCGGCACAGAGAAGCACTAGCTAGCCGACCAGCCCGAGGGCGGGGCCCTGGGCGCGCATGATCACGTCGGGGGCGATGAGCCGGTGACCACCGGGGCCGCCCGCCTCGGCATGGCCGACGAGGTCGAGCAGTTCGAGCGCCGCTGCCGCGACCTCGTCGACGCGCTGGTCGATGCTCGAGAATCCGATGGCCTCCGCCACCGGCGTGTTGTCGAAGCCGACGACCGGGAGCGCGCCCGCCGTCTCGATGAGCACACCGAGAGCGAGCGTGTCGCTGGCAGCGATGATGGCATCGAGATCGGATGCCTGCGCCAGCAGCTTCCGGGTCGCAGCACGCGCCTCGGCGACGCCGTCTTCGGACTCGACCGTGAGCCGCACCAGCTCGCTGTCGCCGATGCCGGACTCGCGCAGGGCTGCCGCCCACCCGGCGCGGCGCTCGTCCCCCGTTCCTGACCCGGCCGGCCAGCCGAGGAATCCGATCTGCTGCGCCCCTGTCTCACGCAGGCGCGCGACCGCGTCGCGCACGCCGGCGCGGCCGTCGACGTCGACCCAGAAGTGCAGGGGGTCGCTCAGGTCGGCGATGCCCCACGGGCGGCCGAAGGTGACGAAGGGCTGGCCATGCTCGATGAGCCACTCGGTGCGCGGGTCGCCGTAGTACGTCGCGGCGAGCACGAAGGCGTCGACCACGGCCCCGTCGACGAGCCGCCGGAACTGGCGGATCTCGTCAGCGGCATCGGTCGCAGTGTAGAGCATGACGCTGAGGCCCTTCGCCTCCGCCCGCTCGGTGAGGGCATGCAGGAAGCGATCGAGCACGGCGCCCGAGATGCCGCCGACGAAAGGGTCCAGCCGCACCGCGATGGTCGAGGCTCGGCGGGTGCGCAGGCGGCGCGCGGCGGCGTGGGGCCGGTACCCCAGCTCGGCGATCGCAGCCTCGACCCTGGCCCGCGTTTGAGCCCGCACGATCTCGGGCGAGTTCAGCACGTTCGAGACCGTCTGCCGCGAGACGGAGGCCGCTCGGGCGACGTCGCCGATCGTCGGCAGCCGCCTCGCCATGCACGCCTCCTCTCGGGCCGGTCGGCGCACCGTGTCCCCCAAAAGGGGTTGACACCCGCGCGCCTTCGCGTGAGTGTTGTCCTACCTTATTAGATCGATCAAATCCCGCAACGGCGCGGATCTGGGCGATCGCATCGACGGGGATGTACGCAAGGGAGTGCTCATGTTCAGATCGCTCACCCGCACCGTGATCGTGGGGGCCGTGGCTGCAGCCGCAGCGGTCGCCCTCGCCGGGTGCGGCTCCGGATTCGGGGGCAGCAACGACAACGGCAACGGCTCGGGCAATGGGGGCCTCACCTCGTCGAAGGATCCGCTGACCGTGCTGATCGGCTCGAGCGGCGACGCCGAGACCGCTGCGGTCAAGTCGGCGGTCGCCGACTGGTCGTCGAGCTCCGGCACGAAGGCGACCGTCATTCCCGCCAACAACCTCGACCAGCAGCTGGCGCAGGGCTTCGCGGCGAAGAAGCCCGCCGATGTCTTCTACCTCTCGACCGGCTCACTGCCGGGCTACGCCGCCAACGGCTCGCTGCTGGCCTACGGCGACAAGCTGCCGAGCGACCTGAAGAACGACTTCTACCCGTCGCTGGTCAAGAACTTCACCTACGACGGCAAGTTCTATTGCGCACCGAAGGATGTCTCGACGCTGCAGCTCATCGTCAACACCGACAAGTGGAAAGCGGCGGGCCTCACCGATTCCGACTACCCGAAGTCGTGGGACGACCTGAAGGCCGTCGCCAAGAAGCTCACGACCGGTGGCACGACCGGCCTCGTGGTCTCGGGCCAGTACGAGCGCCTCGGCGCCTTCATGGTGCAGGCCGGCGGGAACCTGACCAACCCCGACAACACGAAGGTGACGGCGAACAGCGCCGCCAACGTGCAGGCGCTCACCTACGCGCAGTCGCTGCTGAAGGCCGGCTCCATGAAGTTCGCGGCCGACGTCGGCACGGGCTGGGGTGGCGAGGCCTTCGGCAAGGGGCTCGCCGCGATGACGATCGAGGGCAACTGGATCTCCGGCGCGATGGGCGACTACCCGAACATCCACTACAAGGTGGTGCCGCTGCCCGAGGGGCCGAAGGGGAAGGGCACCCTGCAGTTCACGAACTGCTGGGGCATCGCGTCCGACAGCCCGAACCAGAAGGCGGCGCTCGACCTCGTCGAGAAGCTCGCGTCGAAAGACGACCAGCTGAAGTTCGCGAAGGCGTTCGGTGTCATGCCGTCGATCCAATCGGCCGCGTCCGACTGGAAGCAGGAGTTCCCGCAGTACACGCCGTTCCTCGACGCGACCGACTACGCGCAGGGCACCCCGACCCTCAAGGGCGTCTCCGACGTGATCACCGCTCTCGACGGCAAGATCGCCCAGCTGAAGACGACGGATCCGAAGACGATCCTCGACTCGGCGCAGAGCAATCTGCAGGCGCTCCTCCAGTGACCGCGCGCTCGGGTTCGATCCGGAAGGGCGAGGCCTCTGCCGGCTGGCTCTTCACGGCGCCGATGCTGGTGCTGCTCGGGTTGTTCCTGGTCGTCCCGATCCTGATGGCCCTCTGGGTCAGCTTCTCGGACTGGGGCGGCCGGGGCAGCCCGTTCTCTGCCGGTGTGAACTTCGTCGGGCTCAAGAACTACGAGGCCGTGACGAGCGGCGGCGGCCTCGCCGAGCAGAACTTCGGCCAGGCCCTGCGCAACAACCTCTGGTACGTCGTGCTCGTGGTGCCACTCCAGACGATCGTGGCGCTGGCGCTGGCATCCCTGGTCAACAATCAGCGGCTGAAGGGGAAGGGGTTCTTCCGCACCGCGTTCTACTTCCCGTCGGTGACGAGCTCCGTGGCGATCACGGTGCTCTGGATGTTCCTGTTCAGCACGACGGGCGCGATCAACAAGGTGTTGTCGTGGGTCGGCATCCACGGGCCGAACTGGTTCAACGACCCCCAGGGCGTGGTGCGCGCGATCCTTGCACGCGTAGGCGTCGAGCAGGGGCCGAGCGCGCTCGTGAATCACGGATTCCTCGGCGTGACGTGGTGGGACTGGCTGGCCGGGCCGTCCTGGGCGATGAGCGCGCTCATCCTGCTCGCGGTGTTCACGACGAGCGGCACCTTCATGCTGCTGTTCCTCGCAGCGCTGCAGAACCTCTCCGGGGACCTGCAAGAGGCGGCGATGGTCGACGGTGCGACCGCGTGGGAGCGCTTCACGAAGGTCACGCTGCCGCAGCTGCGACCGACGCTGTTCACGGTCATCACGCTGGGATTGATCGGATGCTGGCAGGTGTTCGACCAGATCTACGTGGCGACCCCCGGCGGCAGCCCCGACGGAACGACCCTCACACCCGCCTACCTCTCGTACCAGGCATCCTTCACCAACAATGCCTGGGGGCAGGGCGCGGCGATCGCCTTCATCCTGTTCGTGATCATCATCGTGTTCACGCTGATCCAGCGCTGGGCGCTGCGCGAGCGCGCGGTCTCGAAGCGGCGGCGTCTGAACCCGGTTCCGGTGAAGGTCGCCGGGCTGCCCGCAGGGGAGGTCGAGCGATGAGGCCGCACCGCTGGACGACGGGGCGCGTGGCCGCGCAATCCGTGCTGTATGCCGTGCTGACGATGCTCGCGCTGGTCTACATCCTGCCGTTCCTCATCCAGATCGCGACGTCGTTCAAGACCGACCCCGACGCCGCGAACAACCCCATCTCGCTCATCCCGAACCCGTTCAGCGTCGCCGCGATCGACAAGCTGTTCACGAACTCCGACTTCCCGCTGTGGTTCATGAACTCGGCCATCATCACGGTCTTCGTCACACTCGGCCGGGTGCTGTTCGACTCGCTCGCGGGCTACGCGCTGGCGCGCCTGCACTTCCGCGGCCGCAACGTGATCTTCGCGGGCCTGGTGGCGGTGATGGCGGTGCCGAACGTGGTGCTGCTGATCCCGAAGTTCCTCGTGCTCAACACGCTCAGCATCTACGACTCGTACGTCGGCATGATCGTGCCGCTGATGGTGGATGCCGCGGGAGTGTTCATCATGAAGGGGTTCTTCGAGTCGATTCCGCTCGCGGTCGAAGAGGCCGCGCGCATCGACGGCGCGAGCACGCTGCGGCTGTTCTGGTCGGTGGTGCTGCCGATGGCACAGCCGGCGCTCGTGACGATCGTGATCCTGTCGTTCCAGGGGTCATGGAACGAGCTCGCGCACTTCGTGGTCGCCGCGCAGAACCCGGCGCTCACACCGCTCACGAAGGGCGTCGCGACGCTCGCGAGCGGCTCGCTCGGCTCTGGCACGCAGTACCCGCTGAAACTCGCCGCGGCGCTCATCATGACCCTGCCGGTCGCTGCGATGTTCTTCATCTTCCAGCGCCGCATCATGAACCAGAGCGAAGGGGCGGTGAAAGAGTGAGCGACTTCCGGCCGCAGCCCCTGCTGCACGACGCGCACGTCGTGCTGCGCGCGCCGACGCAGGCATGGTCCGACAGCACCGGCGACATGGGCGCCGAGGCAGTGCACGGGCTGTACCACTCGAACACCCGGGTGATCGACACGCTGTCGTTCTCGGTCGAGGGCCACTCGCTCGAGCCGCTGCGCGAGCTCGACGACACCGCGATGAGCACGACCTTCACGACGGTGCTGCGCGGTCTGCCGGGCGAGCGCGCCGACCCGCGTTTCCGGGTCGAGCGCACGCGCGTGGTCGACGCCGGGCGGATGTCTGAGGAGATCGTCTTCAACTCGGCGCTGCCCGACGCCGTGCGCCTCACCGCGGTGCTGCGCCTGCACGCGGACTTCACGCCGATCCACCTCGTGAAGGACGGCCTGCGGAACGAGCAGCCGGTGCCGGGCACGACGGGTGGGGGCCGCGGCGGTTCCGACGGCGACGGCGGCCCCGCGTTCGCGTCGTGGAGCGACGACGGCGTGACGCTGCGTGTCACCGCGCCGGGCGCAGTGCTGACCCACAGCGACGGCGAGCTCGAGTTCCGGTGGCCGGTCGAGGTGCCGGCAGGCGGCGCGCCCCGCATCGCCTGGTGGGCCGAGCTCGACGACGAGCGCGCCGTCGTGCAGGCGGTCACCGACGACCCCGGTTGGGATGCCGACGCGGTGCCCGCGTACGACCTGCGCATTCGCCGCTGGGTGCAGCATGCGCTCACCGACCTCGTCGCGCTGCGGGTCACCCTGCGCGACCACGACGAGCCGTTCCTCGCGGCGGGCGCGCCCTGGTTCTTCACGCTGTTCGGGCGCGACTCGCTGTGGGCCGCGCACTTCATGCTGCCGCTCGATCAGCGGCTCGCGATGTCGACCCTGCGCGCGCTGTCGCAGCTGCAGGGCACCAAGGTCGACCCGCTGACCGCCGAGCAGCCCGGCAAGATCATGCACGAGCTGCGGCCGGCCATGCTCGAGCTGGCGCAGCAGAGCATCGTGCTGCCACCGCTCTATTACGGAACGATCGACGCGACGCCGCTGTGGATCACGCTGCTGCGCGACGCGTGGCACGCCGGCGCCTCCGGCGTCGAGGTGAAGGCGCTGCTGCCGAATCTGGCGATGGCGCTCGCGTGGATGCGCGACTACGGCATGAGCGACGACGGATTCCTGCGCTATGCCGACGAGTCAGGGCGCGGCCTGTCGAACCAGGGCTGGAAGGATTCCGACGACTCGATCCAGTGGCGCGACGGGCGGCTCGCCGAGGGGCCGATCGCCCTGTGCGAGGTGCAGGGCTACGCGTACGCGGCGGCGATGGCGGGCGCCGAGCTGCTCGAGAGCTTCGGCGAGCCGGGAGCCGAGGAGTGGCGATCGTGGGCCGCCGCGTTGCGGCAGCGCTTCAACGACGCATTCTGGGTCTCATCGCCTGACGGCGACTACCCGGCGATCGCGCTCGACGCGCACGGGCAGAAGGTCGACTCGGTCGCGAGCAACATGGGGCACCTGCTCGGCACCGGCATCCTCGACCACGAGGGCGCCGCGCTCGTCGCCCGCCGCCTGCTGTCGAGCGAGATGCGCTCAGGATTCGGGCTGCGCACCATGTCGACGGCCGAGTCCGGGTACTGGCCGATGGCGTACCACGGCGGCTCGGTATGGGCGCACGACACGGCGATCGCCGTGCTGGGCCTCGCGCGCGAGGGTTTCCACGGCGAGGCCCGCGTGCTGGCGGACGAACTCGTGAGCGCGGCTGTGCAGCTCGATTTCCGGATGCCTGAGCTTCACGCCGGCGATGAGAGGCGCGGCACCGAGACTCCGGTTCCGTACCCCGCGGCGTGCCGCCCTCAGGCCTGGTCGGCGGCGGCGGCGATCGCGATCGCCTTCGCGGTCCGGTGACCTCGCCAGCGCCGTGCTCGACCTCGTGACGGCCCGCGCGGAGGGCTTCAGTCTTCGGCGCGGTCGCGGTCGGCGAGCTGCTGCTCGAGCTCGTCGACGCGGCGGCGCAGCTCGAGCACTTTGCGGATGCCCGGAAGGGTGACACCCTCATCTGTCAGCTCGATCACCTCGCGCAGGCGGTCGATCTCGTCCTGGGTGTAGCGGCGCTGGTTACCCGTCGAGCGCTCGGGCTGCACGACCTCGAGGTCGTCGAGGCGACGCAGCTGGGCCTGCGGCACGTCGAGCAGAGTGGCGACCTGGCCGATCGTGTAGAACGGCACGTCGTGCGCCGGCCCGCGCTGCGCGTCGTCGCTCGCGCCGGCGGCACGCTCAGGTGCGCTTGCCACTCACCCCTCCAGCCCGTCAGACGACATCGATTGTAGCCACGCCCTCGGCGGGCGCAGCCGCGGCGTCGGTCGTCACCGAGCTGCCCTCGCTGTCCGCACGGACCGTGACCTGACGGCGCTCGAAGGGCAGCTTGTCGATCGAGACGGCGCCGAGCCGCGCCGGCGCCGCGTTGACGTCGAGACGCCCGCGTTCGCCCGAGGGCGACAGGCCCAGCGAGATCCGCAGCAGCTCGAACGGCACCGCGGAAGCCCACGCCTGCGGTGAGCACGAGGTGGGGTACGGCACCGGCACCGGCTTCTCGGCGCGGTCGAAGCCGCAGAACAGCTCGGGCAGCCGACCGCCGAACGAGCGTGCGGCGTCGAGCACCCCGTCGACGACGCGCCCCGCCTGCTCTGCGTACCCGTAGCGGGCGATGCCGGCTGCGATCAGCGCGGTGTCGTGCGGCCACACCGACCCGTTGTGGTAGCTCACCGGGTTGTAGCGCGCGTTGCCCGTGCCGAGTGTGCGGATGCCGTACCCGGTGAACAACTCGGGCGAGAGCAGCCGCTCGACGACGGGGGCGGCGACCGCCTCGTCGACGATGCCCGTCCACAGGCACTGGCCCGCGTTCGAGGCGATCGCGTCGACCTGGCGCTTGTCGGCGTCGAGTGCGAGCGCGAGATAGCCCTGCTCCGGCATCCAGAACGCCTCGTGGAAACGCGCCTTGAGCTCGGCAGCGCGAGCACGCCACGTCTGCGCCGAAGCCGTGTCCCCGAAGCGCTCGTCGAGGTCGGCTTTGGCCAGGAAGGCGGCGTAGCAGTACCCCTGCACCTCGGCGAGCGCGATCGGCGCTCGCGCGAGGGCGCCGTTGCGGAAGGAGATCGCGTCGAAGCTGTCCTTCCAGCCCTGGTTGAGCAGACCGCGGTCGGTGCGGCGCTGATACTCGACGAATCCGTCGCCGTCCCTGTCGCCGTAGTCGACGATCCAGCGCGCGGCCGCCTCGACGGCCGGTCGCAGCGGCTCGAGCTCGGCGAGGGGAACGCCCCAGCGGGCCGCCTGCCCGACCAGCATGACGAACAACGGCGTCGAGTCGATCGAGCCGTAGTAGACGCTGTCACCGCCGAGCGCCAGCGACAGATCCGCCCCGAGGCGCACCTCGTGAAGAATCCGCCCCGGCTCCTCCTCCGTCAGCGGGTCGACGCGGCGCCCCTGCATTCGCGCGAGAGTGCGCAACGTGCCCATCGCGAGCTCAGGCGAGAACGGCAGCGTCATCCAACTGGTGAGCAGCGAGTCACGGCCGAACAGCGCCATGAACCACGGGGCGCCCGCCGCCACCACGTCGTCGTCCGGGTGCTTGGGGTCGACGATGCGCAGCGCTCCCAGGTCTTGCTCGCTGCGCTCCAGCGCCTGCGCGAGGGCCGGGTCGTCGACGCTGATATCGGGCACGGATGCCCGCCAGCCGCGCATCCGCCGTGCGGGTTCCGCGTCGTCGACCGGGGCGTCGAGCGGGAACGAGGCTGCCAGCTCCTGCCCCTCGACGCTCGCGACCACCTCGATCGTCGCGGTCCACTCCCCGCCGGCGGGCACCACCGCGTCGAAGCGCAGCTGATGCTCCGTGGCGATCGCCCCCGGGGCCGTCACACGCACGCCGCGGCCGTCGCCGTGCTCCGTCCACAGCACGAGATCGGCGCCGACCGCGCGCCTCGAGACGTGGCGCCCGCGGGGCGGCCGGTTCTCCTTGACCTCGAAGAGGTCGGCGAAGTCGACGTCCACCGACAGGCGCACGTCGACGCCCGCCGGCTCTGAGCCGAAGTTGCGCAGCACGACGTCCTCGCGCATGCCTTGGCCGACGTAGCGCGACCGCTCGACGATCAGAGTGGGCTCAGCCTGCCCGGGGCGCGTTGCGGCCCGGCCGACGAAGCGCGCCTCGTAGGGCTCGACGACGACGGCAGACAGCGGCTCGACGTGGGCGCCGTCGACATACAGCTCCCACTTCGATAGAAGGCGCGTGTCGCGCACGAAGAGCCCCTCGGCGCGCGCGCCCGCGATGTCGCCGTTCGCGGCGCTGACGCAGAACGAGGCGCCTTCGACAAGGGTGATGGTGGTCGGCGCGACGCCGACGATGGTCTGCTGCGAATCCGGCATGTCACTTTCCGTTGGAGAGATCTTGCGAATTGCTTGAGTGCAATGTTACAACTCGATTTGCAGATATGGTCCCTCCGATGTTGTAGGGCCTTCTCGTCCCATCCGACAACCGGCTTGAGCAAGGAGGTTCTGATGACCATCGTCGACACGCCTTCGCGGGTGCCAGACGAGCCTGTTCCCGGCGCCGCCGCAGACGGCAGGCCGCCCCTCAAGATCGCCATGGTGGCGCCGCCGTGGTTCGAGCTGCCCCCGCGCGGGTACGGCGGCACCGAGGCGGTGGTCGCGGCACTCGTCGACGGCCTCGTGGCGCGCGGCCACGAGGTGAAGCTCATCGCCGCGGGCGAGCACCGCACGGCAGCGACCTCCTTCCATCGCATCTACGACGAGCCACCCACCGAGCGCCTCGGAACTCCGATTCCCGAGGTCATCGCGGCCGCGGAGGCCGCCCGCGCCATCGAGAGCGCCGACGTCGACGTCGTGCACGATCACACACTCGCCGGCCCGCTGCTGGCCCGCGGCCGCACGCAGCCCACGGTCGTCACGATGCACGGCCCGGTCACGGGCGAGCCCGGTGACTACCACGAGCGACTCGGACGCACGGTCGACCTCGTCGCCATCTCAGACGCGCAGCGGCGGCTGAACCCGCGGCTGAACTGGGTCGGCACCGTCCACAACGCCATCGACGTCCCGTCGTTCCCCTATCGCGCCGAGAAGGACGACTACGTGCTCTGGCTCGGCAGGTTCAGCCCCGACAAGGCCCCCGACCTGGCGATCGACGCGGCTCGGCGCGCCGGCCGGCGCATCGTGCTCGCCGGGAAGCTCAACGAGCCGAGCGAGTTCGAGTACTTCGACGACGTCGTGCGGCCGCTGCTGGGAAGCGACGCCGAGTACGTCGGCGAGGCGGACGCGACCCTCAAGCGCGAGCTGCTCTCGGGTGCGCGCTCGCTCGTCTTCCCGATCCAGTGGGAGGAGCCGTTCGGCATGGTCATGATCGAGGCCATGGCCTGCGGCACCCCCGTGGTCGCCCTGCGTCGCGGCAGCGTTCCGGAGATCGTGGCCCACGGCCGCAGCGGTCTCATCGTCGACGACTTCCGCCAGTTCCCTGCGGCGCTTGCGCTCGCCGAGGAACTGGACCCGGCCGACGCCCGCGCGGAGGCGGAGCGGCGCTTCGACCTCCCCGTCATGGCTGAGGGCTACGAGCGCGTGTACCGCATGCTGGCAGAGGGCACCGAGAGCATCCGGCGGCTCAGCGACGACGTGGCGACCAGCGCCCGCTAGGCGCCATCGCTAAAGCGCCGCGACCACCTGCCGCGCCACCGCTCGCCCCGCCCGGTTCGCGCCGATCGTCGACGCCTGAGGTCCATACCCGGCGAGGAAGATGCGGGGGTCGGCTGCCACGGCGCCGTTCTCGACGGTCACACCGCCGCCGATGTTGTGCAGCCGCAGCGGGGCGAGGTGCCGCAGCTCCGGCCGGAATCCGGTCGCCCAGATGATCGCGTCAGCCTGAGTGAAGGAGCCGTCCGGCCAGCGCACGCCGTCACGCTCGACGCGCGTGAACATGGGCCGCTCGCGCAGGACGCCGCGTTCGATGCCGGCGGCGATGCGCCGCGTCTTCGCGATGCCCGTGCCGTGCACGATGCTCGGAAGCGGCTTCCCCGCGCGCGCGGCGGCGTCCTGCTCGGCGACGGCGCGCGCGCCGCCCTCCATGCTGAGCTTCTCGTCATCGCTGAAGACGACGGGCCGCCGCGTCGCCCAGCTGAGCTGCGCCGCCACGCCCTCGAGCTCGAGCAGGAAGCCGATCGCGCTCGTGCCGCCGCCGACCACGACGACCGACTGGCCGCGGAACTGCTCGGCGGACACGTAGCCGTTGGTCGCGAGCTGGGTTCCGGCGAACTCGCGGATGCCGGGCACATACGGCACGAAGGGGGTGCGCCACGTTCCGGTGGCGTTGACCAGCAGGCGGGTCACGATCTCTTCGCGGTAGTCGGGGTCGTGCTCGTCGGGCACGCGGGCGTTCACCACGAGGTCGGCGCCGCGGTTGAAGACGCTCATCACTTCGACGGGGCGGAAGACCTGGAATCCGTAATGCTCTTCGTACTGCCGGTAATAGTCCTCGACCACCTCTTTGGCGGGCCGATGGTGATCGGCGGTCTCAAACGACAGTCCGAGCTCGTTCATGCCGGGCAGGTCGGCGACGCGGTGCGCGCTGCCGAGGGTGAGCGCCTCCCAGCGGCGCTGCCAGGCGCCGCCGGTGCTCGGGCCGCGGTCGAGCATCACGAAGTCGACGCCCGGCTCGAGCTGGAATCGCTTCAGGAAATAGGCCACCGAGAGGCCCGCCTGACCCGCCCCGACGACGACCACCTGGGTGTGGGTCGGCAAGAGTGACACGGGGCATCCAGGAAAATGACGGAGGGTGCTGGGCAAGGGCGGGTGGAGCGCCTCATGCTAAACTACCCGCTAGTTTTCTACTCTGTTTGCGCCGGGTGACAGCACCCTCACCCCGGCCCGTCATCGTAAGGGGGTCTCGCATGGGGCGTGGCCGTCAGAAGGCAAAGCACACCAAGATCGCCCGCGAGCTGAAGTCCTACAGCCCGGAAGTGAACTACGCGGCCTTGGAGCGCGAGCTCGGTAGCCACTCGTCCGAAGAGGACCAGTACGCGGCTTGGGCAGACTATGAGCCCGAGGGCCTCGACGACGAGGATGAGGACGAAGACGAATATCAGGCTCGGCAGCCGAAGGGCGCCTGAGCCACTTCATACCTAGACGTTCGAATGCCCCGCTTCGGTCACCGAGGCGGGGCGTTCTGCGTGTCGCGGCGAACGCGCTGACGGGCCAGCATGTGCGCATGGGACGGTTGATCTATTCGGCGATCGCATCGCTCGACGGATACCTGGACGACCCGGCCGGCGATTCCGCGTGGAGCGCACCAGACGACGAGGCGCTCGCGCACATCACCGAGGGCGAGCGGCCGCTCAGCACTTACCTCTACGGTCGCCGGATGTACGAGACCATGCGCATCTGGCAGACCTGGCCCGACGAGGACACGGGATCGCCGCTCGATCTCGAGTGGGCGCGCATGTGGCGCGCGGCGGAGAAGATCGTGTACTCGCGAACGCTGACGGATGCCACGTCTCCGGCGACTCGCATCGAGCGCGAGTTCGACCCCGCGGTGGTGCGTCGCCTGGTCGAGGAATCCCCCACCGATATGTCGATCGGCGGCGCCGTGCTCGCGGGGCAGGCGCTCGCCGCCGGCATCATCGATGAGCTGCGCTGGTACAGCTACCCCGTCGCCGTGGGCGGCGGAAATCCGTGGCTCCCGCGCGACGTGCGCCTCGATCTCGAGCTCATCGAGACCCGCGGCTTCGCCAGCGGCGTCGTCTTCAGCCGCTACCGCGTCGCCTCGACGAGGAACCGGCGCGAGTAGCTCACGAACGAGCCGTTCGCCTCGATGAGCGCGTGCATGCGCCGCAGCTCGTCGCGATACGCGGCGACCGTGAAGCCCGGCACCGTCCACAGCACCTTGCGCAGGAAGTACACGACGGCGCCGACGTCGAAGAACTCGACCTTGGTCACAGCCTCTTCAAGCCGGGTGATCGTGAGCCCAGCCTCGGCCGCGCGCTGCCTGATCACCGCCTCGTGGCCGTGATCCTCGTGCGCGTCGCCCCGCGGGCCGAGGAAGAACTCGTACAGCTTGCGGTTCGTTCCCCAGCCGATCAGCTGGCCGAGGAACGTGCCGCCCGGCGCGAGCACGCGCCCGATCTCCTCCCACGGGACGCCATAGGGATGACGCGCCAGCACCAGATCGAACGTCTCCGCCTCGAAGGGCAGCGGGTCGGTGCCGGCCGCGTTCGCGACCTCACCGCCGAACGGCGCGAGCCGCTCGCGGGCGAGCGCGAGATTGGGCGGCCACTCCTCGGTCGCGGCGACGCGCGCGGGCACGGATGCCGCACGCCCCAGCGCCTCCGCGTAGACCTCGGCGCCGCCCGTCTGCAGGTCGAGCGAGGCGTGCGCGTGGCCCAGCGCTTCCGCCGCGAGCCGCGCGTAGCCCCACGGCGGACGCTCTTCGGTCGCGCGCCCGTCGAACCACGAGAAGTCCCACCCCTCGGTGGGCTCGGCCTCGCCTTCGGCGACGATGTCGTCGAACTCAGGCATAGCTGCCGACGAGGCGCACGGCGCCGCCGTCGACGCCCTTGGCACCCTGCTCGAAGCCGGTGAAGTCACGGGCATCCGTCGACACGGTCCCCGCGACCCACGCGGGAATGCCGTCCTGCTTCAGCGCCGCGACGATGCCGTCGACCGCGCCGGGCGCGACGACCGCGAAGAACCCGATGCCGAGGTTCCACGTGCCTTCCGCCGACTCGAGCGACGTGCCGGCGAGGTCCGAGAGCACGCGGAAGACGGGCGCCGGTGACCACGACGCGCGGTCGAGCTCGGCCCACGCGCCGCGGGGCAGCACGCGCGCCAGGTTCACGGCGATGCCGCCGCCGGTCACGTGCGAGAGAGAGTGAACGGATGCCGCAAGCTGCGGGTCCGCGAGCAGGCGCAGCAGCGGCGAGGTGTACAGCCGGGTCGGCTCGAGCAGGGCCTCGCCCCACGTCGTGCCGAGCTCGTCGCTGCGGTCGGTGTACGAGATGCCGGCACCCGCCAGGATGTGGCGCACGAGCGAGTAGCCGTTCGAGTGCAGCCCGGACGAGCCGAGTGCCAGCACGACATCCCCGTGCTGCACGCGGTCGGCGCCGAGCACCGCGTCGGCCTCGACAGCGCCGACGGCCGCGCCCGCGACGTCGTAGTCGTCGGGCCCGAGCAGCCCCGGGTGCTCCGCGGTCTCGCCGCCGACGAGGGCGGTGCCGGTCGCCGAGCAGGCGCGCGCGATGCCGGCGACGATGTCGGCGATGCGGTTCGGCACGACCTTGCCGCACGCGATGTAGTCCGTCATGAACAGCGGCTTCGCGCCGACCACGACGATGTCGTCGACGACCATGCCGACGAGATCCTGACCGATGGTGTCGTGCTTGTCGATCGCCTGCGCGATGGCGACCTTCGTGCCGACGCCGTCGGTCGAAGTCGCGAGCAGCGGCTTGTCGAAGCTCTTGAGGAACGAGACGTCGAACAGGCCGGCGAAGCCGCCGACGCCGCCGAGCACCTCGGGGCCATGCGTGGCCGAGACCGCCGACTTCATCAGCTCGACCGCCAGATCACCCGCCGCGGTGTCGACTCCGGCTTGGGCGTACGTGCTGCTCGAGTCGTTCGTCACGCGCCGATTCTACCGGCGCACTTCTGGGCTGCCGCCGGGGCGGCTCCGCGGGCCGCCGTCCGTCAGCTCGAGGCCGCGTACTGCTCGTGGTGCCTGCGGTCGATGCGCTCGGTGAGGAACAGCAGCAGCGAGAACACGGCGATCGACGCGCCGACGATCGCGACCGCGCTCCAACCGCCCACCTCATAGACGAACGGCGCGAGCAACGAGCCGACCGCGCCGCCCAGGAAGAAGGTGAAGGTGTAGGCGCTGTTCACCCGGCCGCGGGCCTCGGGCGAGATGCCGAAGATGATCCGCTGCCCCGCGACCTGGTTGCCCTGAGTCGCGGCGTCGATCAGCACCCCCGCGACGATGAGCGGCACCAGCATCCGCACCCCCACCGCCCAATCGGTGACGAGGAACATCGCCGCCATCACGGCGAAGACCACGCCCGTGATCATGCGCGCGTGGCCGCGGTCGGCGAGCCGGCCGGTCAGCGGCGCGACCAGCGCGCCGCCCGCTCCGGCGAGCGCGAACAGCGCGATCTGCAGCTGGCTCAGGCCGAAGGTGGCGTGCAGCATGAGCGGTGCGCAGGTCCAGAAGAAGTTGAAGGCCGCGAAGGCGAGCGCGTGATAGGCCGCGCGCCGCTGCAGCACGCGCGAGCTGGCGAGATAGCCGAAGGTCGAGCTGAGCAGCTTTCCGTAGGCGACCGGATGCTCCGGCTGGCGCCCCGGCAGCCGGAGCCACAGCACCACCAGCAACACCAGGATCATTCCCGCCGAGATGCCGAACACCCAGCGCCAGCCGAGCAGGCCGGTCACGAAGTTCGCATACGGCCGCGAGAGCATGATGCCGCCGAGCAGCCCCGCCATCAGGTCCCCGATGACCCGGCCGCGGTGCTCGGCAGGGGCGAGGTGGGTCGCGAGCGGGATCACGACCTGCGCTCCCACGGACGAGACGCCGACGACGAACGCCGCGAGCAGGAACACCGGTGCACTCGGCGCCGCCGTGACCCCGATCAGCCCGACGATGGTCGCCGCGACGGTGATGAGCACCAGGCGTCGGTTCTCGACGACGTCGACGAGCGTGGCGATCAGCAGCAGCCCCGCCGCGTAACCGAACTGGGTCAGCGTGACGACGAGGCCCTCTGATCCGGGCGAGATTCCGAGCTCGCGGCTGATCGGCTCGATCGCCGCCTGCGCGAAGTAGAGATTGGCGACCAGCAGGCCGCACGACACCGCCATGATGGCGGTGAGAGAGCGAGTGAGAACGGATGCCGGTGCCATCGGTTCCACCGTAGCCGCCGGTCTCCATTCGGCTTCGCCGAGCCGACCACGGGGGCGTTCGCCGCGTCGACCAGCGGGTGCTCAGGCATCCCGTGCACCCATATGGGAAACTGGCAACGCCGGGTTCCCGGAACAGCATCCTCGACAAATGGAGACCGCTTAGCTCATGTGCGGCATCGTCGGAATCGTCTCAACCGAGCCGGCCAACCAGCAGGTCTACGACAGCCTTCTTCTGCTGCAGCACCGCGGTCAGGATTCGACCGGCATCGCGACCGCCGACGGCTCGATGTTCCACATGCACAAGGCCCGCGGCCAGGTGCGCGAGGCGTTCCGCACCCGAGACATGCGCGCTCTGCTCGGCAACATGGGCGTCGGGCACGTGCGCTATGCGACCAAGGGTGACGCGGCGAACGAGCAGGAGTCGCAGCCGTTCTATGTGAACGCGCCGTACGGCATCATCCTGGTCCACAACGGCAACCTCACGAACACGCGCGAGCTCACCGAGGATCTCTTCCGCATCGACCGTCGCCACATGAACTCCACGAGCGACACCGAGATGCTCGTGAACGTGCTGGCCACCGAGCTCGAGGGGCAGATCTCGGGTCGCGAGCTCACCCCCGACCAGGTGTTCGCCGCCGTCTCGCAGGTGCACGAGCGCGTCGAGGGGTCGTACGCCACGATCGCGATGATCGCGGGGCAGGGCCTCTTGGCGTTCCGCGACCCGTGGGGCATCCGCCCGCTCGTCCTCGGCCGTCGCACGGCCGCAGGCAACGACCGTGACGAGTGGATCGTCGCGAGCGAATCGCTCGTGCTCGAGGCCGGCGAATACGAAGTCGTGCGCGACGTCGCCCCCGGCGAGGCTGTCTTCATCACACTCGACGGGCAGCTGTTCTCGCAGCAGTGCGCGCGCTCGCCGCGGCTCGTGCCCTGCTCGTTCGAATACGTCTACCTCGCTCGCCCCGACTCGATCATGAACGGCATCTCGGTGTACGAGGCTCGTCTGCGCCTCGGCGACCGCCTGGCCGACACCGTCACGCGCTACACCGAGGCCGGCGACATCGACGTCGTCATGCCCATTCCCGATTCGTCGCGCCCAGCCGCCATGAACGTGGCCCAAAAGCTCGGCATCGAGTATCGCGAGGGCTTCTACAAGAACCGCTACGTCGGCCGCACGTTCATCATGCCGGGGCAGGCGCAGCGCAAGCGCTCGGTGCGGCAGAAGCTGAACGCGATGTCGTCGGAGTTCCGCGGCAAGAACGTGCTGATCATCGACGACTCGATCGTGCGCGGCACGACCTCGAAAGAGATCGTCGACATGGCCAGGCACGCCGGCGCCAACAAGGTGACGTTCGCCTCAGCGGCCCCGCCGGTGCGCTTCCCGCACGTCTACGGCATCAACATGCCGTCGCGGAAGGAACTCGTCGCCTCTGGTCGCTCGATCCCCGAGGTCGCGCAGTTGCTCGGTGCCGACAACCTGATCTACCAGTCGGTCGAGGACATGAAGTCGGCGATCCTCGAGGGCCAGAGCGAGATCACCGACCTCGAGATGAGCTGCTTCACGGGCGAGTATGTGACCGGAACGGTCTCGGAGGAGTACCTCGCCTGGGTCGAGGCAACGCAGCTGAGCTGAGCGCGCCGCGCCGCCGCGGCCGCCGGCATCACCCCGGCGCGACTTGAACGAGAGCACCATTTTTCCCCCCGCTCGAACCAGTGCCTCGCGCCCAGAAACAATCCGTCGCGCCCAGAGACAATCAGTCGCGCCCAGAAGCACCGTCCCTGGCGCGGCACCATTGGTGCTATTGGCGCGAAAAATGGTGCTCTCGTTCAAGTGCGGCGAAGGGAAGGCCTCTATCCCCGGCGCAGGCGGTCCACGCAACGCACGCGGCCCACGCGATGCATGCGAACCTCGGCAGTTGCACGAGCCACCCGAGTCGGGTTGTGCGCTGCCGTCCGTCGCGCACGCGCGCCGTCAGTCGCGCGGTTCCTCCGCGTTCCCGGGCTCGTCGACGTCCTTCAGCCGGCCCGTGATCTTCTCGGCTTCGACGAGGCGGATGCTTCGGCGCGACACGCGCTCAGCGATGAGCGCCACGACCGCGCCGAGGGCGAGGCCGAAGGCGACCGAGAACAGCAGCGCGAAGCCGTAGACCGTGCCGCGGCTGTAGGTCGCCGTTTCGGCGTCGTAGGGCAGCGAGAAGGTGATGATCGTGATCGCGATGCCGGCCAGCACCGCGAACAGGATCATGAAGTTCCAGTAGTTCGGGGTGCGGCGCACCTCAACCAGGGTCGACTCGGTCGACTCTTCGATCTCGGGGTGCTCGTCGGTCACCTGCTCATTCTCCCAAGTCGAAGCTGTGCGGAAGCACCGGGACGAGCCCCTCGAGCGTCGCGCGCGTCCCCGAGGCGGAGACCCGCGCGAGATCCACGGCCTCAGGCCAGGTGAGGCGGCCCGCGGCGAGCGCGACCCAGGTGGAAGCATCCGTCTCGATCACATTCGGGGGCGTGCCGCGCGTGTGGCGCGGTCCCTCGACGACCTGCACCGCTCCGAACGGGGGCACCCGCACCTCGACGGTGTGACCCGGCGCCTTCTGCTCGAGCAGCTGCAGCAGGTATCGCACCGCCGTCGCCAGCGTGTCGCGCGCGCCGGCCGGCGACGCCTCGGCAGCCTCGGGCGCCGTCGTCTCGTTGAGCACCGCCCGCACCGCCGCGAAGCCGGTCGCGTCGTCGATTCCTCGCTTGGCCACGGGGAAAGTCTGCCACCGGGGCGCCGGTACGATTCAGGGGTGAAGATTCTGGTCCTCGGTTCCGGCGCGCGTGAGCACGCGATCATCACCAGCCTGCTCTCCGAGGACGAGCAGCACGACATCATCGCCGCCCCCGGCAACGCCGGCATCGCGCGCGACGTGCGCACTGTCGAACTCGACGCGAATGACCCGGTCGCGGTCACGGCATATGCCGTCGACAACAGCATCGAGCTCGTGGTGGTGGGGCCGGAGGCTCCGCTGATCGCGGGCGTCGCCGACCCGCTGCGCGAGCGCGGTATCCCGGTATTCGGCCCCGGCAAGGCGGCCGCTCAGCTTGAGGGGTCGAAGACCTTCGCCAAGCGAATCATGGAGGCCGCGCACGTGCCGACCGGCCGCGCCGAGCTGGCCGGCACCATCGCCGAGGTCGAGTCGACGATCGACGAGTTCGGCGCCCCCTACGTCATCAAGGCCGACGGGCTCGCCGCGGGCAAGGGCGTGCTGGTCACCGACGACCGCGCCGCCGCCGTCGCCCACGCGGCCTTCTGGCTCGAGCACGGGCCGGTGCTGATCGAGGAGTTCCTCGACGGCCCCGAGGTCTCCCTCTTCCTCTTCAGCGACGGGCACGACGTGCTGCCGCTCACCCCCGCCCAGGACTTCAAGCGCCTGCTCGACGGCGACGGCGGCCCGAACACCGGCGGCATGGGCGCCTATTCGCCGCTGCCGTGGCTGCCCGACACCTTCGTCGACGAGGTCATCGACACGATCGCGCTGCCGACGGTGCGCCAGCTCGAGAGCGAGGGAACGCCGTTCATCGGCCTGCTCTACTGCGGGCTCGTGATGACCTCGCGGGGCGTCCGGGTCATCGAGTTCAACGCGCGGTTCGGCGACCCCGAGACGCAGGTCGTGCTCGCACGGCTGGTCACGCCGCTGTCGCGCCTGCTGCTCGCCTCGGCGACCGGCGGCCTCGCCGGCCTGCCGCGCCCGGAGTTCGCTCTCGACGTCGCCGTCACGGTCGTGATCGCGAGCGAGGGCTACCCCGAGAAGTCGGTCACCGGGCGGCCGATCTTGGGGCTAGAGGTAGCCGAGTCGATCCCAGAGGTCACGGTGCTGCACGCCGCGACCGAGATCGCTTCGCTGCCGGATGCCGTGGACTCCGGCACCTGGGATTCGGTCGGCCTCCTCGCCACCGGCGGTCGCGTGCTGTCGGTCGTGGCCCTGGGGTCCGACTTCGCCGAGGCTCGCGCGCGGGTCTATCAGGCGGTCGACGCCATCGAGCTCGAGGGCTCGCAGCACCGCACCGACATCGCCGCGCGCGTCGCCGGCTGACCCGGCTTGGCCGGTTGCGCCACCAGGATCCGCTGTGCGCTATTCGGATCCGAGGCGCGCACAGCGGAAGCTAGTGGCGCAACGCGCGCTCAGAAGCCCAGGCGGCGCGTGTAGTCGCTGCGGAAGACGCCCCGCGGGTCGTACTTCTCCACGAGCGCCTGGAACGCCTCGAACTTCGGGTAGAGACCGGGAACCCGTGCGGCATCCGTGAACACCTTGCCCCAGTGCGGGCGTGCGCCGAACGGGGCGAGCGCCGCCTCGAGCAGCGCGCTCGCCTGCTCGACGGCCGCCTGCTCGCGCTTCCACGTGAAGTGGAACGCGACCGCGCCGTCGGCCCAGTCGTCGTCGCCCGTCGAATAGGCGGTCGACAGCCACAGCGAATCGGCGGCGATCGCGCGGATCTCACTGATCATCAGCAACGGCGTGATCTGCTCGGTCAGTGCGCGCGCGGCGTCGACCGCGGCGGCGATGTGGCGGCGGGGCAGCAGGTATTCGGTCTGGATCTCTTCGCCGGCACTCGGCTGGAACTCGAGCTTGAAGTGCGGAAGACGCTCGTGCCAGGGCCCAGGCGCACCGAACTGCTCGGTGGTCGCGGCGGCGTCCTGGCCCGCGATCATGTGCATCTTGTGCAGCGCGGGCGTCGCGCCGAGTTCGCGAACGGATGCCTCAGCCGCCGGCGCCTCGACAGCGGCCTTCACCCACAGCTGGTTGATCGACTCGGGCGACCAGTCGGTGAAGACGCTGACGCTGTAGGCCAGGTCGAGGGCCTGTGAGATGCGCTCGTACGGGACGCCGAGGTAGATCGTCTGCGCGACCTCGAAGGTCGGGACGATGTCGAGCTCGAGCTCGACGACGATGCCGAGCGAGCCGAAGGCGACGACGGCGCCGTCGAAGTCGGCGTCGCCGCGGCGCAGGGTGACGAGCTCGCCCGAGCCGTCGACGAAGGTGAGCGCGGCGACCCGGCTCGAGAGGTTCGCATTGCCGGAGCCCGAACCGTGCGTGGCGGTCGCAACGGCGCCTGCGACCGAGATGTGCGGCAGCGACGCCAGGTTGTGCAGCGCCCAGCCCTGCTGCTCGAGGGCGATGGCGACATCCCCGTAGCGCAGGCCGGCGGGGACTCGCACGACGCGGCGCTCTGCGTCGATCTCGACCGTCGCGGGCAATTCGGCGAGGTTGACGAGTGTCCCGGCGGAGCCCGGGTCGGCGACGTCGTTGAAGGTGTGCCGCGTTCCGAGGGCGCGCAGCGGTGAGGCATCCGTCGCCTGCTTCACCAGCTCCTGCAGCTCGCTGATCGTGCGCGGCCGCGCGATCGTCTGCGCGCGGTAGGCGTAGTTGGCCGACCAGTTGACTTCGTTTGCCACGAGCACTCCTTTGTTGCCTGTCACTACATATTAGACGGGCGACGGATGCTTCCCACCAGCCCGTCACTAGCATGGGGTGCGTGACTGCTCAGGTGCTGCCCGGTTGGACCCACGTCTACTCAGGGAAGGTTCGCGAGCTGTACGTGCCAGAAGGCTCGGACACGGCCGACGCCGCGGAGCTGCTGGTGGTCGCAAGCGACCGCGTCAGCGCTTTCGATCACGTGCTCGAGCCCGGCATCCCGCGCAAGGGCGAGCTGCTCACCACGCTCTCGAACTGGTGGTTCTCGCAGCTCGACGTGCCGAACCACCTCGTGCCCGGGGGTGCCGACCGCATTCCGGCCGAGGTCGCCGGCCGCTCGATGCTCGTGAAGCCGCTCGACATGTTCCCGATCGAGTGCGTCGTGCGCGGCTACCTCACCGGCAGCGGCTGGGCCGAGTACCAGGAGTCTCAGTCGGTCACCGGCATCCCGCTGCCCGCAGGCCTCCGCAACGGCGACCGCCTGCCCGAGCCGATCTTCACCCCGGCCTGGAAGGCCCCGCAGGGCGAGCACGACGAGAACATCAGCTTCGAGCGCATGGTCGAGATCGTCGGCGAGGATGCCGCGACCGCGCTGCGTGACCTGTCGCTCGAGGTCTATTCGACGGCGGCCCAGACGGCCGAGGCGAAGGGGCTGATCATCGCCGACACGAAGTTCGAGTTCGGTACAGACGCCGACGGCGTGATCACCTTGGGCGATGAAGTGCTCACCTCGGATTCCTCGCGCTACTGGGACCTCGCCGCGTGGAACGCCGGCGGGACGCCCGAAGAGCGCATGGCGAGCTTCGACAAGCAGATCGTGCGCGATTGGCTCGCCGCCAACTGGGACAAGCAGGGCACTCCGCCCGAGCTGCCCGCTGTGATCGTGGCTCAGACCGCCGAGCGCTACGCCGAGCTCATCGAGCGCCTGACGGCGTAGCGCGGCGCCTGCGGGTACCTGCGACCGGGGACGCTTTTGCGTCCCGCCGCCGACGTTCGCACCCGCGAATGCAGGCGCAACCGTCGGCGCGGGACGCAAAACCCGGACATGCGGACGCGCAGACGCGCAGACGCGCAGACGCGCAAACGTGCGGACACGCGGGCAGTCGCGGCCGCAGAACCCAGAACGCAGAGCGCCCCGGTGCGGATCGATCCGCATCGGGGCGCTTGCTCGTTCGGCTAGTCGACCGCGGGCTGCGGGGCCGCGTGCGCCCCCGCCGGCGCCTGCGCCTCGGCAGTCGCTGCTTCGCCCGCTCCCCCGCGCAGGTGGTTCGGCTTCACGAAGAAGATCGCGCAGACCGCACCGATCAAGATCACGGATGCCGGCAGGATCAGCGTCTCGCTCATCGCGTTGGTGAACGCGTCGCGCAGGAATGCGGGCAGCTGAGTCGAGTTCGATGAGATCAGGCTGCCGCCCGTCGTCTTGCTGCCCGGGGGCAGCGCCTTCTGGATCTCGGTCGAGATGCGGTTCGTCATGAGCGCCGCGAGCGCCGCCGAGCCGATCACGGCACCGACCTGCCGGGTCGTGTTGAAGACGCCGGAGCCGGCGCCCGCCGCGCGCGGCGGCAGGTTGCGGTTCGCGGTGGTCGCGATGGGGCCCCACATGAAGGCCGAACCGATACCCATCACAGCGGCCGGGATGAGCAGCAGCGGCCACGAGATCGTCGGCGAGATCATCACCGAGAAGAGCCAGATCGCACCGCCGGTGAGGATGACGCCGGGCACCACGAGCAGGCGCGGGTGCACGCGGTCGGTGAGCCGGCCCGCGATCGGAGCCAGCACGATCGAGAAAATCGCAGTCGGCGCCGTCATGAGCGCGGACTCGGTCGGGGTGAAGCCGCGCACCGCCTGGAAGAAGTAGACCAGCGGGATGAACATCGCGGTGATCGAGAAGCCGACGGTCGAGATCGCGGCGTTCGACAGCGAGAAGTTCCGGTCTTTGAACAGGCCGAGCGGAAGCAGCGGCTCCTTCTTGTTGATCGCCTGCCATACGACGAACAGCACGATGAACACGACACCGCCGATGACCGACGCCCACACCCAGCCGTTCCAGTTGTAGGTGTTGGATTCCTGCAGGCCGAACACCAGGAAGAAGAGGCCGACCGCCGACAGGAACACGCCGAGCCAGTCGAAGGTGTGGCTGTGCGTCTCGAGCTTCGGCACGAGGATCGCCGCCATGACGAACCCGATCACGCCGATCGGCACGTTGACGAAGAAGATCCACTCCCACCCGAGTCCGTCGACGAGAACGCCGCCGAGGATCGGGCCGACGAGGGTTGCGAAGCCGGCCGTCGCACCCCAGAGCGCCATCGCCGTGCCGCGCTTCTCGGGGGCGAAGGTGCGCGTGATGACCGCCATCGTCTGCGGCGTCATCAGGCTGGCGCCCAGGCCCTGCACCGCGCGAGCGATGATCAGGTTCGAGATGCCACTGCCGGGCAGGTTGTCTGAGAGACCGCACCACAGCGAGGCGAGCGTGAAGACCACGAGCCCCGTCAAGTAGATGTTCTTCGGGCCGAAGCGGTCGCCCAGGCGCCCCGTGACGAGCAGCGGAACGGCGTAGGTCAGCAGGTAGGCGCTGGTGACCCAGATGACGTTGTCCGTCGTCGTCTTGAGCCCCTCCTGGATGGCGGGGTTGGCGACCGACACGATGGTCGTGTCGATCAGGATCATGAAGAAGCCGATGACCAGGGCCCAGAGCGCTGGCCAGGGTCGGACCTCTTTCGGGTGGGTCGGGTGAGTCGTCGTCATCGCTCAGTCGTCTTTCTGCTTGGAGGTCGTGTGCGGCCCAGGCCGCGAGGAAGCTTTCGTCTCGTCCCAGTCGAGGGACCCCGACTGGATCTCGCCCGTGATGCGCTCGAGCCAGGCGCGCTCGGCGTCGTACTGCGAACGCAGGTAGTCGACGTCGAGCCAGTACTTGCGCGGCAGCTCCATGCGGTGCAGGTGCTTGAGCTCTTCGGCGATGTAGTCACGGCGGGCGTCGAGCTGCTGCAGGCGCCGCTGCAGCAGGTTGAGTACCAGCTCGCGCGGCAGGTGGTGCACCTGCGAGATCGCCACGGGGAAGATCGGGAACTCGTACTCAGGCGCCTCGATGACCGAGGCGATCCGCTCGGTGAGCGCCAGGTGCCCCCGCTCGGTGATCTCGTAGGTCGTCCGCTCCGGCCGGTTCCCCTCGCGGTCCGTTCCGGTCGCCGTGACGAAGCCCAGCTCTTCGAGCTTGTTGACGGTGTGGTAGAGCGAGCCCGGGCGCACCTTGACGATCCGGTCTTCTGACCGCTGGATCAGCGTCTGGTACATCTCGTACGGGTGCATGGGGTGCTCACTCAGCAGCGCCAGCGCGGCCATCGCCAACGGTGTCATCACCATGCATCACCCCATTTCCACACGTGCTGAAAACGCTATTCAGAGCCTCCGACATCGAGGCATCCGTCGCTTGATCCGCATCGAGTATTCCGCGTGGAATATTTCGTGTCAACTAATAGCCGGTGAACGAAGGCCGGGCGGGCGGATGCCTCAGCCTGCGGCATCCGAAACGGTCAGGCATCCCCCGGTAGAATCGCGACTGCACCTCGCACACCGCACCGGACGGAGAACCACGTGCCCACGATCGTCGTCGAAGTCATGCCGAAGGCTGAGCTGCTCGACCCCCAGGGCAAGGCGATCGCCGGCGCCCTCGCCCGCACCGGCCGCGGCGAGTTCGGCGTGCGCCAGGGCAAGCGCTTCGAGCTGACCGTCGAGGGCGAGGTCACGGCCGAGCTGCTCGACCGCGTTCGCGCCATCGCGGCGGACATCCTCTCGAACTCCGTCATCGAAGACGTCGTCGGCGTGCACGTCGCGCAGCCCGCGCCCGCCGCTCAGGGCGCGGAGGTCTGAGCATGGCCCGGATCGGCGTCGTCACCTTCCCCGGCTCGCTCGACGAGCGCGACGCGCAGCGCGCGATCCGCCTCGCGGGTGCGGAGCCCGTCGCCCTCTGGCACGGCGATCACGACCTGCAGGGCGTCGACGCGATCGTGCTGCCCGGCGGCTTCTCGTACGGCGACTACCTGCGCTGTGGCGCGATCGCCGCGCAGTCGCCCCTGATGACCGAGGTCGTCGCGGCCGCGAATGCCGGCACTCCGGTGCTCGGCATCTGCAACGGCTTCCAGATGCTCGTCGAGGCGCACCTGCTGCCCGGCGGCCTCATCGCGAACGACCACGGCGCGTTCATCCGCCGCGACCAGGCGCTCATCGTCGAGAACCCCGACACCGCGTGGACGAACGAGTTCGCCAAGGGTGAAGAGATCGTGATCCCGCTGAAGAACGGCGAGGGCGGCTACATCGCGGATGCCGCAACGCTCGAGCGCCTTGAGGGCGAAGGCCGCGTCGTGTTCCGCTATCAGGGCGTGAACCCCAACGGCTCACTCAACGACATCGCCGGCATCACCAACGAGCGCGGCAACGTGGTCGGCCTCATGCCGCACCCCGAGCACGCGGTCGAGCCGGGCTTCGGCCCCGACACCCGTGTGCGCATGCGCTCAGGCGTCGATGGACTCAGATTTTTCACAAGCGCGCTCCGCGCGCTTCAGGCGGTTTAGCCCCGGCCCTCACAAGCGCGCTCCGCGCGCTTCAGGCGGTTTAGCCCCGGCAGCTCTTCACGAGCGCCGTGCGCGCTCTTCAGGCGGTGTAGCGGTCGGTCTAGCCTGGCGGCATGACTGTGCCGTCTCGCTTCCAGCTGTACGCCGCCCCGGTCACCGTCTTCGACGGCGAGGGCGAACTCGATCTGGATGCCACGCGCAGCCTGCTCGGCTGGTTGCAGGAGACCGGCGTCGACGGCGTCTTTACGCCCGGAACGACGGGCGAGTTCACGGCACTCGACGATGACGAGCGTCTCGCCGTGATCGAGGCCGCGCTCGAGGTCTTCGGCGCGGAATCCGTCATCGCGCACATCGGCGCTGCGACTACGCGGCAGACGGTGCGACTCGCGCAGGCGGCGACGCGCGCCGGTGCGACGCGGCTGGCGGCGATCACGCCGTACTACTTCCCGGCGGGCGAGCAGGCACTGAGTGAGCATGTGAAGCGGGTGACGGATGCCTCGAGTGAGGCTTCCCACTACCTGTACATCTTCCCCGCCCGCGCCGGCACAACGGTTGCGCCGGAGGGGCTCGGGCGCCTCGCCGAACTGCCCGGTGTCGTCGGCGCGAAGGTGTCCGGGCTGTCGTTCGCCGAGAACGAGGCCTACCGCGAGGCCGTGGCCGCCGACTTCGAGCTGTTCTCGGGCAACGACCTGGACCTCGTGAGGCTTGCCGAGGCGGGATTCGCCGGCGTCGTCTCGGGCGTCTCGAACGTGTTCCCCGAGCTGTTCGTCAAGGCGACCCGGGCGGTGCTCGCGGGTGACGACGCAAGTGGGCTGCAGCCGCGCATCGACGCAGCCGTCGCGGCGACGGGCGTGGCCGACATCGGCGTGCTGAAGGCCGGCCTCACCCGGCGCGGGCTCGCGGCGGGCATCCCCCGCATCGCCATCGACCCGCCCACCGACGAACGGCTCGCCGCGCTCGACGACGCGCTGCGCGAGGGCCCGGCCCGCCACAGCCGCTGAGGCGCTTGCGCCACCGGCTTCCGCTGTGCGCTGCTCGGATCCGAGTGGCGCACAGCGGATCCTGGTGGCGCACCCGTAGGGCTACGCGGTGAGGACGATCGGCCCGTCGTCCGTGATCGCGATCGTGTGCTCGCTGTGAGCGGTGCGGGCGCCGGTGGCGCTGCGCAGCGTCCAGCCGTCGTCGTCGGTGACGAGCGTGGCGGTGTCGGCCATGATCCACGGCTCGATCGCGATCAGCAGGCCGGGGCGCAGCCGATAGCCGCGGCCGGGGCGGCCGGTGTTGGTGATGTGTGGGTCCTGGTGCATCGTCGTGCCGACGCCGTGACCACCGAACTCGGTGTTCACCGGGTAGCCCGCACCCTCGAGCACCGTGCCCACCGCGTGCGAGATGTCGCCGATCTTCGCGTCGGCGACCGCCGCCGCGATGCCCGCGGCGAGCGCGCGCTGCGTCGTCTCGATCATGCGCACGTCGGCCGGGTCCGCCGCGTCGCCGACGATGAAGCTGATGGCCGAGTCGGTGACGATGCCCTCGAGGGATGCCGCGAAATCCAGCGTCAGCAGATCGCCGTTCCGCAGCCGGTAATCGTGCGGAAGACCGTGCAGCACCGCATCGTTCACCGAGGTGCAGATGTAGTGACCGAACGGGCCGCGCCCGAACGAGGGGGCATAGTCGACGTAGCTCGACACCGCGCCGGCATCCGTAATCGCCTGCCCGACCCACGCGTCGATCTCGAGCAGGTTCGTGCCTACCTTCGCGCGCTCGCGCATCGTGCGCAGCACGCCGCCCACGAACGCGCCGCTCACCTTCGCGCGCTCGACCTCTGACGGGCTGAAAATCTCGATCATGCGGTAATTCTATACCGGTATTAGTATTGGGCGCATGGTCCGACTGCCGCTTTCCCCCGTCGAGCGCGAGCGCGGCCAGCGCTTGGGCGCGATGCTGCGCGCGGCCCGGGGCGATCGCTCCATGGTCGAGATCTCGCTGTCGGCGGGCATCTCGCCCGAGACGCTGCGGAAGATCGAGACCGGCCGGGTGGCGACGCCGTCGTTCGCGACGATCGCCGCGATCACGACTGCGCTCGGCCTGTCGCTCGACGAGGTCTGGGCGGCGGTCAGCGGGGGCGGCTCGGATGCCGCCGTCGCGTCGTAGCGAGCCCGCCGGTCACCGATTCGGTGCCGCGAGCCGTGAAACATCCCGTTACGCGGGCGCTTTCCCCGAATCGGTGACCTACGGACACGCCGGCCGAGAGCGCGAGGGCACGCCGAGCCGAGGGCGCGAGGGCACGCCGAGCCGAGGGCGGGCGGGCACGCGCACCGCACCCCACCACACCGCGCGGGCTACGCCAGCCGCAGCCTGTCGACCCAGTACCGCAGGAAGATTGCGCCGGCCTCATCGTGCACGGCCCCGTGCTCGGTGATGACGGGGTACGGCTTGTCGAGCACGCCGTCCGACGGCCGCACGTCGACGTGCGCCGCATCGAAGCCGGCCTCGTGCAGGAAGTCCGCCATCTTGTAGTCGCTGCGCGAGTCGCCCACAGAGCGCCAGGTGCGCGGCAACTCGCCGCCGACCGCCTCGAAGTACTCGAGGGCGCGCTGAGCGCCGCGGTCCTTGTCGAGCACGACCGACTCGATGTCGGTCGAGATGATCGTCGAGTCGAGGCGGAAGGTCACGTCGCCGTTCACGTCGGGTGCGACGCGGTCGCGATGAGATACGCCGATTCCGTGGTCGACGAGCACGTCGAAGGCGTACGTGTCGAAGTGCGCCTGGGCTTTGAGATAGACGGATGCTTCGACCTCGCGGCTCTGCTCGACTGAGATCATCGCTCGCTTGGTCTCGTCGAAGAACATCGAGTCGGCGAAGCGGTTCTGGACAAGCATCCGGATGTCTGAGATCAACGATCTGGACGGGGCGACCGTCTCGTCGACGCTCACCGGCGCCATCCCGGCCGGGGTGATCGCGGCCCAGGCGCCGCCCTTCTCGAACACGCCGAACATGCGGGCGCCCGGCTTGCCGAGCGCCTCGGCCAGGCCGCGTGCGAGCAGCGGCTCAACGACCTGCTGCTCGATGAAGGCGTCGCTGCGGCCGGTGATGAAGGCGATCGGCACGCCCGCGCCGACGAGGGTCACGAGGTCGTCGGCGATGGACGGGATGGCGATGGAGCGGGTGACGGGCGAGGCGATCGGTCCGTCGACGTCAAGGAGAAGTCCGAGATCGGGCACGGTCCATTCTCGCAAGCCGCGGCTGGACGTCTTTCGACAGCCGAGCGCGTCACCGCAGTGGTGTCAGTGCTGCTCACTACAGTGCACTTCAGTGATCTGCGTCACTGAAGTTCAGTGATGCCCCTTCAGTGAAGATGAGTGATCGCGATCAGTGAAGTTCACTGATGGTGATCAGTGAACTTCACTGATCGAGTGAGGAACAGTGATGGAGACCAGCCAGGGCCCGCTTGACGAGGTGGTCGCGCGGCTGCGGCGCGCGGGCACCGACCTGACCCAGGTCGAGGTCAAGGCGGCCGCGCAGGGCGTGCCGCGCAGTCTCTGGCCGACGATCAGCTCGTTCAGCAACCGCGACGGCGGTCTCGTCATCCTCGGGCTGGACGAGGCGAAGGGCTTCGAGCCCGCCCCCGGTTTCGACGCTTCGAAGGTGCGGGACGCCGTCGCCGAAGCATTCCGACCGCGCTCGCCCCGCGACATTCCGGGGCCCGTCACGCCGACGCCGAGCGGCGTCATCGACGTCGCCGAGGTCGATGGCGCGCCGGTCGTCGTCATCGACGTCGAAGAGCTGCCGGCCGACCAGCGCCCCTGCTATGTCACGACCCAGGGCATCGAGAACGGCAGCTACCAGCGCGTCGCCGACGGTGATCGCGTGATGGGCCGGTACGGCGTCTTCCTGCTGCGAACGGATGCCTCGCAGCCCACCACCGACGTCGAGCCGGTCGAGTCTGCCACGGTCGACGATCTCGACGGTGAGCTCGTCGACCGCTTCGTCACCCGGCTGCGACGGGTCCGGCCGCGCGCGGTCGCCGGCCTGACGAGCGATCTCGACGTGCTCACCCGGATGAAGGTGCTCTCGGGCGACCGCTCCACGCCGACGCTCGCCGGCCTGCTCGCGTTCGGCGCGTACCCCCAGCAGTTCTTCCCCCAGGCGATGATCACGTTCAACTCGTATGCGGGCTTGACGAAGGATTCCGTCGTCGGCGATGTGCGGATGCTTGACCGGCGGACTCTGGAGGGGCCGATTCCCGTCATGGTCGACGACGCCGTGCGCGCCGTGCTCGCGAACCTGCAGCACCGGCGGGTCAGCCGCGGCGCCGGCGCGTTCGACGAGCCGGAGATCCCCATCGACGCGCTGCGCGAGGCCATCGTCAACGCGGTGACGCACCGCGACTACAGTCCGATGGCACTGGGCGACCAGGTGCGGCTCGAGCTGTACCCCGACCGTCTCGAGATCCACAATCCCGGCGGAATCTGGGGCGGCCGCCGCGTGACCGAGCTGTTCGACGGCAATTCGCGCTCGCGAAATGCGCGCCTCGCGACGCTGCTCACCGACATTCCGCTGCCGGGAACGGGCGACACCGTCTCTGAGAACGCCGGCAGCGGCATCCCCCGCATGACGGGCTCGCTCGGGCGCGCGGGCCTGGCCGCGCCGCGCTTCGAAGCCACGCTGACGAGCATGACCGTGGTGCTTGAGCGACATGGTCTGCTGTCGCCCGATGTCGACGAGTGGCTCGCAGACATCGGCGCGGACGGGCTCGAGCCCGACCAGCAGCGCGTGCTCGCGCTGGTGCATCGCGAGCTCGACGTCGAGGACCAGCTGCTGCGGGCTCTGCTCGGCATCGACTCCCACGACGCGCAGGACGTGCTGCGCTCGCTCGTCGACGAGGGGTGGCTGCGCTACCCGGCGCGGCCGGGCGAGGCCTATCGCCGCGGGCCGCGACTCCAGCACGAGGAAGTGCGCGAGGTGGCCCCTGGAGTGTTCAGCTCGCCGCCGCGGGAACCCGCCGTGCGGGGCGCGCTCGACGAGCGCATCGTCGCGGCGATCAGGGACGCCGGCGAGCTCGGGGTCCAGGACATCGCGGATCGCGCCGGCTCGACGGTCAACGTGGTGCGGCAGCGTCTGCGCGTGCTGATCGATCAGCGCGCCGTCATACCGACCGCGCCGCCGCAGTCGAAGAACCGCGCGTACCGGCTGGGGTGACCGTTTCGGCGATCCAGGAGCCGTCTGCGCAGGCATCCGTATCGGAATCGCGCTCAGAAACGCGCCGGTAGAATCGGCACGTGACTGACGCCACCGAGACCATCCACGTTCCTTCCGCCGGTCTCGACACGACCGCCAACGCGGCCGCGACGCCCGAGAAGCAGCAGCCCTACGACGTGCTGGGCCTCAAGGCCGACGAGTACGAGCAGATCAAGGCGATCCTCGGCCGCCGGCCCACGAGCGCCGAGCTGGCCATGTACTCGGTGATGTGGTCTGAGCACTGCTCCTACAAGTCGAGCAAGAAGTACCTGCGCATCTTCGGCCAGAAGGTCAACGACAACATGCGCAAGAACCTGATGGTCGGCATGGGCCAGAACGCGGGTGTCGTCGACATCGGCGAGGGCTGGGCCGTCACCTTCAAGGTGGAGTCGCACAACCATCCGTCTTATATCGAGCCGTTCCAGGGCGCAGCGACGGGCGTCGGCGGCATCGTGCGCGACATCATCTCGATGGGCGCGCGCCCCGTGGCCGTCATGGACCAGCTGCGCTTCGGCAAGATCGACGACCCGGACACGGCGCGCGTCGTGCACGGCGTCGTCGCCGGCATCTCGCACTACGGCAACTGCCTCGGCCTGCCGAACATCGGCGGCGAGACCTACTTCGACCCGGTGTACCAGGGCAACCCGCTCGTCAACGCGCTCGCGGTCGGCGTGCTTCGGCACGAGGACCTGCACCTCGCCAATGCCGAGGGCGTCGGCAACAAGGTCGTGCTCTTCGGGGCCCGCACCGGCGGCGACGGCATCGGCGGCGCCTCGATCCTGGCATCCGACACGTTCAGCTCCACCGGCCCCACCAAGCGCCCCGCGGTGCAGGTCGGCGACCCGTTCGCCGAGAAGGTGCTCATCGAGTGCTGCCTCGAGCTCTTCCAGAAGCAGCTCGTCGACGGCATCCAAGACCTGGGCGCCGCGGGCATCTCGTGCGCGACCAGCGAGCTCGCCTCCAACGGCGACGGCGGCATGTTCGTCGAGCTCGACTCGGTGCTGCTGCGCGACCCGTCGCTCACGGCGGAAGAGATCCTGATGAGCGAGTCGCAGGAGCGCATGATGGCCGTCGTGCACCCCGACAAGCTCGAGGCGTTCGACGCGGTGCTGAAGAAGTGGGACGTCGAGTACAGCGTGCTCGGCGAGGTCACCGACACCGGCCGCCTGGTCATCCAGTGGCGCGGTGAGGAGATCGTCAATGTCGACCCGCGCACCGTCGCGATCGACGGCCCCGTCTACGACCGGCCCGTCGCGCGGCCCGAGTGGATCGACGCGCTGCAGGCGGATTCCGCAGCCGGTCTCGCCCGCCCGGACACCACGACGGACGACGGCCGCGCCGAGCTGCGCGAGCAGTTCCTGGCGCTCGCCGGCTCGCCGAACCTCGCCGACAAGAGCTGGGTCACCAACCAGTACGACTACTACGTCGGCGGCAACACGGCGCTCGCGTTCCCCGAGGACGCCGGCATGATCCGCGTCGACGAGGAATCCGGTCTCGGCTTCTCGATCGCAACGGACGCCAACGGCCGCTACTGCCAGCTCGACCCGGCGCAGGGCGCGAAGCTCGCGCTCGCCGAGGCCTACCGCAACGTGGCCGTGTCTGGCGCCGTGCCGATGGCCGTCACCGACTGCCTCAACTTCGGCAGCCCCGAGAACCCCGAGGTGATGTGGCAGTTCTCGCAGGCCGTCGAAGGACTGAGTGACGGATGCCTCGAGCTCGAGATCCCCGTCACGGGTGGCAACGTCTCGTTCTACAACCAGACCGGCACGACGCCGATCTTCCCGACGCCCGTCGTCGGTGTGCTCGGCGTGATCGATGACGTTGCGCGCCGCATCCCGTCCGGCTGGCAGGACCCGGGCGAGAACATCTACCTGCTCGGCACCACCGCGCTCGAGCTCGACGGCTCTGCCTGGGCCGGCACCGTGCACGGCCACCTCGGCGGCCGCCCGCCCGCCGTCGACCTGCAGCGCGAGAAGGCGCTCGCCGAGCTGCTGCACGCCGCCGCCATCAAGGGCATCGTCACCTCTGCGCACGACCTCGCCGACGGCGGCCTGGCGCAGTCGCTGGCCGAATCGGTGCTGCGCTTCGGCGTCGGCGCGCGCATCGTGCTCGACGAGGTGCTCGAGCGTGACGGCATCGACGCCGCGACCGCGCTGTTCTCCGAGTCGACCGCGCGCGTGATCGTCTCGGTGCCGCGCGAGGACGACGTGGAGTTCCGCGGCCTGTGCGAGGGCCGCGGCTTCCCGGTCGCGCGCGTCGGCGTGACGGATGCCGTGAGCGGAGAGGTTCCGACCCTCGAGGTGCAGGGCCTCTTCACCGTCGGCCTCGAAGAGCTCGCCTCTGCGCACCGCTCGACGCTGCCCGAGCACTTCGGGCCCGTGGTGGGCTACACCGAGGGTGCGTTCTACGTCGCCCCCGAGGAGCGCCCGCAGCGGGCCCCGCGGCACCTGGCTGAGTAGCTGTTAGTCGCAGACGCTGCGCAGGGCGCCGACATCGG
Organism: Gryllotalpicola daejeonensis; assembly: GCF_039538145.1. Lineage (NCBI taxonomy): Bacteria > Bacillati > Actinomycetota > Actinomycetes > Micrococcales > Microbacteriaceae > Gryllotalpicola > Gryllotalpicola daejeonensis. The sequence goes on from NZ_BAABBV010000001.1 coordinate 1,948,983, forward strand.
ACTGCAGAGTCGACTCCTGACTCTTCAACTTCGCGGCCTGCGCCTGCACCGCGGCCGGGTTCTTGGCGGCGTAGGCGTCTGAGGCGGCCTGGGCCGTCGCCACGAAGGCGGTGTAGTCGGTCTCGACCTTGTGTGCGACGGGCTGCAGCGCCGGGTCCGTCGCCTTGTCGGCCTGCGCCTGCAGCTGCGTCGCGAAGCTCTGCAGTGCCGGCAGCGCCCTGCTCGGGTCACCGCCAGAGCTGAGCGTGGTGATCGCGCTCTGCAGCCCGCCGGCGGAGCTCAGCAGCTTCGCCTCAAGGGCCATGCACTGGGTCTTCGTGCCGATGCCGGGCTTCGGCGTGCCGCTCGCGCTGGCGCTCGGCTGCTCCGCTTTCGCACCTGCCGACTTCGCGGCGCCGGACGAGCAGGCGGCCGCGCCGAGCACGGTGAGCGCGGCGAGAGTGATGGCGGCGGCGGACTTGGTGAGCGCAGAAGTGTTCACGGGTCTCCCTGATACGACGAATGCCGCGGTCGCGGCATCGGTCAGGCATCCTTTCATATCGCCCTGTCGCGAACGTCCGTGGGGAAAATAGACGCTTCGATAGGATGGGGTGGACCGATAGCGCGGTCCACCGCTCCAGCATGAGGAGGACCACGTGCCCGGAATCGTGATCGTCGGCGCCCAATGGGGCGACGAGGGCAAGGGCAAGGCGACCGACCTGCTCGGCAGCCGCATCGACTACGTCGTCAAGTTCAACGGCGGCAACAACGCCGGTCACACCGTCGTGATCGGCAATGAGAAGTACGCGCTGCACCTGCTTCCGTCGGGGATTCTGACCGAGGGCGTCGTGCCCGTGATCGGCAACGGCGTTGTCATCGACCCCGAGGTGCTGTTCGAAGAGCTCGATGCGCTGAACGCGCGCGGCCTCGACACCTCGAAGCTCAAGATCTCGGCGAACGCCCACATCATCGCCTCGTACCACCGCACGCTCGACAAGGTCACCGAGCGCTTCCTCGGGAAGCGGCAGATCGGCACCACGGGGCGCGGCATCGGGCCTGCGTATGCCGACAAGATCAACCGCGTCGGCATCCGCGTGCAGGACCTCTTCGACGAGTCGATCCTGAGGCAGAAGGTCGAAGGGGCGCTCTTCCAGAAGAACCAGCTGCTGGTGAAGGTCTACAACCGCCGCGCGATCACGGTCGACGAGGTCGTCGACGAGCTGCTGTCGTATGCCGAGCGCCTCGCGCCGATGGTCACCGACACCGGCCTCGAGCTGACCCAGGCGATCGACGCTGGCAAGAACGTGCTGTTCGAGGGCGGCCAGGCGACCATGCTCGACGTCGACCATGGCACCTATCCGTTCGTCACCTCGTCGTCGGCGACCGCGGGCGGTGCGGCCACCGGATCGGGCGTCGGGCCGTCGCAGCTGACCCGCATCATCGGCATCGCCAAGGCGTACATCACGCGCGTCGGCGCCGGCCCGTTCCCGACCGAGCTGTTCGACGAGTGGGGCGACTTCCTCGTCGAGAACGGCCACGAGTTCGGCACCACCACGGGCCGCCGCCGCCGCCCGGGCTGGTACGACGCGCCGATCGCGCGCTACGCCTCGCGCGTCAACGGCCTCACCGACCTCGTGCTGACGAAGCTCGACGTGCTCACCGGGCTCGAGAAGATCCCCGTGTGCGTCGCGTACGACGTGGACGGCGTGCGCTTCGACGAGGTCCCCGTCTCGCAGTCCGACTTCCACCACGCGAAGCCGATCTACGAGGAGTTCCCGGGCTGGAGCGAAGACATCTCGGGCGCCCGCACCTTCGAGGAGCTGCCGCAGACCGCGCAGGACTACGTGCTTGCGATCGAGCGACTCTCGGGCTGCCGTATCTCGGCGATCGGGGTCGGGCCCGAGCGCGACGCGATCATCGTGCGTCACGACCTGATCGGCTGACGGTGGCCGCGTCGGTCTGGCTGGGCGGCTACACCCCCGACATGGACGGCGTCGGCGAAGGCATCCTGCACGCCTCCGTCGAGGCAGACGGCATGCTGACCGAGGTGAAGCTCGCGGCGGCTACCCCGAGCCCGAGCTTCGTGGCGCAGCATCCGTCTCTGCCTGTGCTCTATGCCGTGGGCGAGAAGGACGCGACGTTCCGCGCGTTCTCAATCGGCACGGGCGGCGCGCTCGCGCCGCTCGGCGAGCCGGTCGCGGCAGGCGAGGCCGCCTGCCACATCGCGATCGACCCGGACGGGCGCTTCGCGGTGGTCGCGTGCTGGGGCTCCGGCGAGGTGCTCGTGTACGCGCTCGATGCGCAGACGGGCGCGATTTCGGGGCGAACGGATGCCTCGGCCGCGCTCGACCCGTACGCGGGCGTGCCCGAGACCGAGATGGTCGCGCCGCGCCCCGACTATGCCCCGCGCGTGAGCAGGGCGCACTACACGCAGTTTCTCGCCGACGGGCGGGTGCTCACGATCGACCTGGGATTCGACCTGGCCCGCGTGTGGCGGTTCGACGCGGCGTCGGGGGCGCTCGAGCTCGACTACCAGGTGGTCTTCCCCTATGGGGTGGGGCCACGGCACGTCGCTGCCGCCTCTGACGGGCGGCTCTATGTGATCTGCGAGTACGCGGTTTCTGTGTTCGTTCTGGCGCCGGGGGCCGACGGGCGGTATGCGATCGCGGGGTCGTCGCCGTTGCGGTCGGTGCCGCGCGAGGCGGGGGAGTACGCGGCGCACCTGTCGCTGTCTGACGACGAGACGCTGCTGTACGCCACCGTGCGGCGCTCGAATGTCGTGGCGGTGCTCGCCGTGGGCGCGCCGGGCGCGGGCGAGGCGCCGCGGCCCGTCGCCTCGGTGCCATCGGGCGCCGATTGGCCACGTCACCACTTCGTGCAGGGGTCGCGGCTGTACGTCGCGAACCAGCTCGGCGGCGAGGTGACTGTGTTCGCGCTCGGCGCCGACGGGGTGCCCGGCGAGATCGTGCAGCGCGTGCCTGCCGGCTCGCCGACCGCGGTGGTGCCGGCTTTCCTGTGATGGGTGGCGCTGTGCGGCATCCGGTCGCCCTGATTTCGCCCTAGGGTTTCAGTCATGTGCCCCACCGAACCCGACAGCGCTGAGGCTGCGTGGCAGAAGCTGCTGCGGATCCGTCAGAGCATCGACAACATCGACGCCGCCCTGATTCACCTGCTCGCCGAGCGGTTCAAGTTCACGCAGGAGGTCGGCGTTCTGAAGGCCGAGTTCGGCCTGCCTGCCGCCGACCCCGAGCGCGAGCATCGGCAGATCGCGCGGTTGCGCGAGCTGGCGCTCGAGAGCAACCTCGACCCCGAGTTCGCCGAGAAGTGGTTCAACTTCGTCGTGAATGAGGTGATTCGTCACCACATTCGCGCGGGCGCCGAGGGTGAAGAGCGGGAGTCGCCTGAGTTGTAGCGGGCTGGTCTGGTGGCGCGTGCGGCGCAAGCTGGGCGCACGGATGCCTCGGGCTGTGGGGCTGGGTGTGGAGAAGTTGGCCCTTCCCGCGGACATGTGAATAAGTGTTCTATTATTTCCTAGCGATTGTCGGATGCTTGGCGTAGTCTTGTTCTATGTCGAAGGTCGGGTCTGCCGCGTGCGGGGCGCTTGCGCGTCTTTCTGCTGTGCTGCCGGTGGATCCTGCGGTTTTGACGGATGGGCAGTTGGTGCGGCTGGCGGAGGATCTTGCCGCGGTGCACCGACACCTGGATGCGATGGAGCTGGCGGTGGCCGGGGAGGTGCAGCACCGCTCGGACCCCGAGGCGCCGGACTCCCTGGCGCGCCGGTTGGGGTTCAAGACCGCCGCCGGGGCGATCCAGGGTCTGACGAAGTCCTCGGGCAAGGAAGCTCAGAAGCTCGTCGCCCAGGCGACCGAGTTGAAGAAGCTGCCGGCCGTGGAGGCCGCGGTTCTGGACGGGCGCATCGGCCGGGAGGCGGCCGCGGCGATCAGTGGGGAGTTGCAGAAGGCCGCCGGGAAGGATCTCGGCCGCGCCGACGCCGTTCAGGTGGCCCTGGTCGAGGCGGAGCTCGTCGAGCTGGCCACCACGGCCGGTGCCGACGAGGTGAAAGCACGAGCCGCCGAGAAGGCCGCACTGCTCGATATCACGGCCGTGGAGGATCAGGCGCAGAAGGCGATGGCGCAGCGGTACTTCTCCATCGGCCCGACCGTCGACGGCGCTGCGAAGGTGTCCGGTCTGCTTCCGGCTGGGCATGCGGCCGTCGCACGGGGGCTGTTCGACGCGTTCATCAACCCGAAGGGGAGGAAGACCGTCACCTTCGCCCCCGCCGACGAGGTCACGCCTGAGGACTCGCGCACGGCGGGGCAGAAGCGGGCGGACCTGTTCCGGGATATCTGCGCCTCCCAGGCCCGCTCGGCTGAGGTGCCGGAGATGGGCGGGGACCACCCCACCGTGTGGATCTCCACCACGGTGAAGGAGCTTCATTCGGGTGAGGGGTTGGCGTTCTACGCCGGCACCCCCGAACCCGTCCCCGTCTCAGAGGCCGAGCAGGCCGCCTGCACCGGCGGGATCCAGACGGTGATCTTCGGCGACGACGGGCAGGTGCTGCGCCTCGGGCGCAGCGTGCGCGGGTTCACGAGGCGCCAGCGGCGCGCGATCGCCCTGCGGGACGGCGGCACCTGTGTGATCCCGGGGTGCAGTGTCCCGGCGCAGTGGTGCGAGGTCCACCACGTCATCAGCTACAAAGACGGCGGCAACACCGACCTCGACAACGGGGTGCTCCTGTGCTGGTTCCACCACCACGAAATCGACTCCGGGCCCTGGCAGATCCGCATGACGGGCGGAACCCCAGAAGTGCGCTACGCCCACGGCGGCCGGGTCATCGACTGGGCACCCGCAGGCAACGGCACAGCCGCACGACTCAGAGCACAAGCCGGCGCGCAAGAACCACCCGGCCCGTAGGCCGATTCTGAGCGGTCTCGTAGCGCGCCGGCCTGGGCGAGAGCGCGAGGAGAATTGCCTGGCATCCGCGCCGACTCAAACCGCATGCTTCATCCGTCCGCGTGGCGTTACGCGCTGCGGCGCTGTTCAGGCAGGGTGGGTGAACGAGACCGGCTTTCCAACGGACTTTGCGTACGCGATCTCCTTGCGGGTCGACTGCCCGATGTAGCCACCCGGGTTGACGACAAGAACGCGGTCAGCCATCTCGATCTTGCGCAGGTGCAACGCACTCAACGCCGCCCTCTGCGCTTCCGAGATCGGCGCGTCCACTTCGCCTGGCGCGATGACAACCGCGCCAGCGAGCGTCAGATCGCGGTTTGCCGCGCGCATCTCGGGCGTGAACCGCACGGAACCGCAGATGCACACGATCTCAGGCCGGTCGGCCCCACCTGTGTTGGCCCCAGTGCGAGGAACGAGAGCAGGGTCGACGCGACTCATGTGCTCATCCTGGCGGACTCCTAGTCGGAGCTCTTCAGGATGATCGCCTCCGTCGGCGGTGCCGCTGAGATGCGGCGCTCCTGATCTTCGGAACCACGTGCTGCCTGCTCGGACTGGTCCTCTGCGTTCTTGGTCTCTCGTTCTTCGGGTTCGTCCGTCATTCCGCAATGGTAGTGCTGTGCGCTCCCGCCGAACCGGAGACACAGGCAGCGCCCCCGAGTTCCCGGCTCGCGCCCGGATGCTTCACACCTCGGTGAAGCAATGCACTACTGTCACTCCATGCCAGACCCGAGAAAGCGAGCCCCGCGCAAAGACGCCGAGGCCAATCGCGAAGCCATTCTCGACGCGGCGACCGTACTGCTCATGCAGGACCGCAACACTCCGCTCGATCCGATCGCCCGACAAGCCGGCCTCACTCGACGCACCGTCTACAGCCACTTCGCCGGACGAGATGAGCTCATCGACGCCGTCCTCATTCGCGCAGCCGCCCGTCTCACCGCCGAACTCGACCCGATCAGCCACCCCGACCCCCGCGTCGAGCTCGCCCTGCACGGTTCGCGCCTCTGGGCGGAGAGCGAAGACGTCAGGCTACTGACGCGCCTCGCGGGCTACGGCGGGCACCGCGATCAGGTCGCACGCATGCTCGAGCCGGTTCGGCTGCGCCTGCGCGAGACGATCGAGCGTGGCATCGAGAGCGGCGCGCTGCGCGACGACATCGAAGCGGGCTCCCTCGCGCGCCTCATCGAATCCACCGCGCTCTCCGTGCTGTCAGAAGCCGGGCGCACCTTCCTGCCGCCTGCACGCGGTCACGTCCTCGTGATCTCGTGCGTGCTCGGAATCGCCGGACTCGGCTGGCGTGAGGTCGACGAGCTGATCGAGCAGACCCCCGTGCTCGCCTACGGCGCGGAGCTCACCGGCCGCCCGCTCGAACCGAGCTGGCTGCGCGCCTGACACCAGCCGGAACCGGATGAAGGCTGCTCTGCACGGGCGGTCATCGGCACCCGGGCGCACGCGGGGTGTGACGCCGGCCACTCGGTAGCGTCAGACCGTGACATCTGGTCGCGGACGGCTCCCGCCACGGGCACCGGGCGCACGGCGTGTGACGTCGGCCGCACGGCAACGCCAGATCGCGAGCGGTCGCGCACGACCCTCGCTACGGGCAGATGATGCCGAGCAGGCAGAGCCGGCCGCTGTCGCCGGAACCCGGGTCCGTCGGCGCGGGAGTCGGCAGCTGAATCGGGGACGATGTCTGCGCAGGCGCCGACGTGGGCGACGGCGATGACGTCGCAGCCGGCGATGAGGCAACGGTGGCGGTGGCACTCGGCGAAGGTGTCGAGGATGCCGCAGGGGTGGAAGCCGCAGCCGAAGCCGACTTCGCGGCCGACGTATTCGGGGCGGCGTCTGACGACTGCACCGTCTCGCGCTTCTCTTCCGGCGCGTTCGCAGAAGTCGCGGGCGCAGCGGTCGGCGTCGGACGGGGCGTCGGCGCCGTCACCGAACCGAGGTCGCGGCTGACGGTGGGAATGTCGTGCGTGCTGCCGATGACCGCCGCGTCAGCGCGATCCGAGAAGCTGAAGTGGACGCCGTCGCTGGAAGCCGAGACGATCGCGAAGGCGGTCAGACCGAGGACGAGTGCCGTTCCGCCGCCGAGTGCGCCACCCAGCAGCGCTGGGCGACGCGACCGCGCCAGGAAGGGCACGCGGGTTGGGGTACGTCGATGTCGGGCCATGAACGGCCCAGTATTGCAGGGTGCACCTGACGTTCGCAAAGTAACCCGAATGGGGGATGCTCAGCTTCGCGGGCCGTACGCCTTCGCGATCGCGCCGACCGTCTCCGGATCCATATCGAAGAGCCACTCGTCAGCTCCCGAGGGGACGCTGACGAAGGTCGCCGCGGGCGCACCGACCTCGGGCACGTCGACCACGGCGAACCCGCTGCCGGCCGCCGCGCGCTCATGCCCGCCCGGGGCCACGGCATCCGTCGTGTTCGTGACGCCGGGCGCGACGACGACCGGCAGGCCGCCCGCCCAGGTCGCAACCGAGTGGTGATAGTGACCGCTGAGCACGAGGCGGACGTCGCCGCCGGCAAGCACGTCGAGCACGTCGGATGCCCGCTGCAGCTCGAGCGCGCGCAGAAGTGCGCTCCAGGCCGGGACGGGGGCGTGGTGCATGACGACGATCGTCCCGCTCGGGGCATCCGTCGCCAACTGCGCGCGCAGCCAATCGAGCTGGTCGGGGAAAAGCTCGCCGTAGCCCGCGCCGGGCACCGAGGTGTCGAGCCGGATCACGCGGAACCCCGCCACCTCGAGCACGCCGTCGCGCGCGCCGAGCACCTGCTCGAAGCCGTCGCGGAGGTCGTGGTTGCCCATGACGTAGGCCGTCGGCGCACCGAGCGTGGCCGCGAACGGCTCGAGCCGATCGCGCAGCTTCTCGTAGGCGGCGACCGAGCCGTCTTCGGACAGATCGCCGCTCGCGACCACCAGGCCGATGCCCTCGATCTGAGCCGCCCGCTCGAGCACGCGGTCGAGCGCCGCCGTGGTGTCGACGCCGTTGTGACGTGCCTCTGGGTCGCCGAGCAGGTGCGTGTCGGAGAGGTGGAGGATGCGGAGGGTCGTCATGGGCGGCACGTTAGCGGGTGCCGGTGACATCAGCGTGCTGGGTGATCCACGCGTGCATCGCGATGGCCGCCGCCGCACTCGCGTTGATCGAGCGGGTCGAACCGAACTGCGCGATCTCGACCACGGCGTCTGAGGCCTCGATCGCGGCATCCGTCAGCCCCGGTCCCTCCTGCCCGAAGAGCAGCACGCACTCACGCGGCAACGCGAACGACTCGATCAGCACAGAGCCCGGCACGTTGTCGATCGCGATGATCGGCAGCCCGCGCTCGCGCGCCCACGCGACCAGCTCGTCGATCGTGTCGTGGTGCAGCACGTGCTGGTAGCGGTCGGTGACCATCGCGCCGCGCTTGTTCCAGCGCCGCCGGCCGACGATGTGCACCGTGTCGGCGAGGAACGCGTTCGCGCTGCGCACGATCGATCCGATGTTGAGGTCGTGCTGCCAGTTCTCGATCGCGACATGAAACGGATGCCTGCGCCGATCGAGGTCGGCGACGATGGCGTCCATCGTCCAATAGCGATAGCGATCGACCACGTTGCGCGTGTCGCCGTGGGCGAGGAGCTCGGGGTCGTATTCCTCGCCCTGCGGCCACTCGCCCTGCCAGGGGCCGACGCCGTGAAGTGGGGTCGCTGCGGCGTCTTCCGGAGTGGTCACTCGTTCAGGCTAGGGGGTCTCGATACGCCCGGCTTCGCGCGGGCCACTCGACCAGCGGACGGGGCCGTTTCGCGCGGGCCACTCGACCGTCGCAGCGGCGCGCGACCAATAGGCTGGGCACATGCGTGAACGCGGCGATGTCGTCTCTTGGCTCACCGATATGGACGGGGTCCTCGTCCACGAGAACAAGGCGCTTCCGGGCGCCGCCGAGCTGCTCAAGCAGTGGCACGACGATGGCACCGAGTACCTGATTCTGACGAACAACTCGATCTTCACCCCGCGTGACCTCGCTGCCCGGCTGCGCATCTCGGGCATCGACGTTCCCGAAGAGCGCATCTGGACCTCCGCTCTCGCCACCGCCGACTTCTGCGCCAGCCAGATGCCCGGCGGCACCGCCTTCGTGATCGGCGAGGCCGGCATCACCACCGCGCTGCACGAGGCCGGCTTCATCATGACCGAGACCAACCCGGACTTCGTGGTCGTCGGCGAGACGCGCAACTACAGCTTCGAAGCGATCACGAAGGCGATCCGCCTCATCAACGGCGGCGCGCGCTTCATCGCCACGAACCCCGACGCGACCGGGCCGAGCGCCGAGGGCCCTCTGCCCGCGACCGGCGCCATCGCAGCGCTGATCACCAAGGCGACCGGCCGCGAGCCGTACATCGTCGGCAAGCCGAACCCCATGATGTTCCGCTCGGCGATGAACAAGATCGGCGCGCACTCCGAGACGACGGGCATGATCGGCGACCGCATGGACACCGACATCGTCGCCGGCATCGAGGCCGGCCTGTTCACCGTGCTCGTGATGTCGGGCATCACCGGCGACGACTCCGAGATCAACCGGTATCCGTTCCGGCCCGACGAGGTGCTGAGCGGGGTTGCGCAGCTCGTCCGCGGGAAAGAGTGATCGCGGTCGCCATCAACCGAACGGTTGATGGCGCGTCCACCTCATAGGCGCTTCCGGTGCAGGCACCGGAAAGCCAATCTGATGGCATGACCCCAGAACCCGTCATCGACGTCGTCGGGCTGCGGAAGAGCTACGGAATCGGCCAGAGTTCCGTCCTCGCCGTCGACGGCATCGACTTCAGCATCGCCCGCGGCGAGGTGTTCGCCCTGCTCGGGCCGAACGGCGCGGGCAAGTCCTCGACCGTGGAGATCCTCGAGGGCTATCACGACCGCTCCGGCGGCGAAGTGCGCGTGCTCGGCGCCGACCCACAGCGCCTGCATGGCCGCGCCCTGCTCGACTGGAAGGCGCGCATCGGCGTCGTGCTGCAGTCGACCAACGAAGAGAACGTGCTGACGGTGCGGCAGACGCTCCAGCAGTTCGCCGCGTTCTATCCCCACCCGCGCGGCATCGACGAGGTGATCGCCGCCGTCGGGCTCACCGAGAAGGCGGGCGCCCGCGTGCACAAGCTGTCAGGCGGCCAGCGCCGGCGCCTCGATGTCGCCCTCGGCGTGATCGGACGGCCGGAGCTGCTGTTCCTCGACGAGCCGACGACGGGCTTCGACCCCGTGGCGCGGCGCGAGTTCTGGGGGCTCATCAAGCAGCTGCAGGACGAGGGCACGACGATCCTGCTCACCACGCACTACCTCGACGAGGCCGCGCACCTCTCGAACCGCGTGGGCATCATCGCCGCGGGCAGGCTCGTCGACCTGGGCCCGGTCGACCAGATCGGCGGTGCCGAGGCGCGCGTGCCCATCGTGCGGTGGAGGGACGCTGGGGGACGCATCCGCGAGCTGCGCACCGATGAGCCTGCGCGGGCCGTCACCGAGCTCGTCGCCACCTTCGAGGGCGAGCCCCCGGCGCTCGAGGTGATCAGGCCGAGCCTCGAGGACATCTATCTGCAGCTGATCGGCCACCTCGGCACCGAGGCGGAAGGCGACGCCGACAGCGCCGCCGACGTCGGTTCGGCGCGGGGCGAGTCCGGTCCGTCCGCCGCCGACACCACCCGGGCCCGCACGCCCCGCGAGACCGAGGGGGTCAGCGCATGAGCACCATCGGCCTCGGCGCGGTTCGCGCCAAGTACGAGTTCATCTCGTACTTCCGCGAGTTCGACGCGCTGTTCTTCACCTTCCTGTTCCCCGTCATCATGCTCGGCATCTTCTCCGCCGCGTTCGGCGGCATGGGCGACATCGGGCCGGCCGGCCACCAGGTGAACTTCGCGACCTATTACCTGCCGGCGATGGTCGCCGCGGGCATTCTGCTCTCGGGGGTGCAGAACCTGGCCGTCGCCATCGCCGGCGAGAAGAGCAACGGCACGCTGAAGCGCCTCGGCGGCACCCCGCTGCCGCCGATGTCGTACTTTATCGGCAAGCTCGGCTCGACGTTCGTGACCGGCGCGATGCAGGTCGTGGTGCTGCTGCTGTTCGCGCGACTCGTCTTCGGCGTCGAGCTGCCGACCGACCCGGCGAAGTACCTGCAGCTGCTGTGGATCTTCGTGCTCGGCCTGCTCGCCTGCGCGCTGCTCGGCATGGCGCTGTCCGCCGTTCCGCGCTCTGGCCGCAGCGCGACCGCGGTCGTGATCCCGCTGCTGCTGTTCCTGCAGTTCATCTCGGGCGTCTACCTGCCGTTCTCGCAGCTGCCGAGTTGGATGCAGACCGTCGCCAGCTTCTTCCCGCTGAAGTGGATGGCACAGGGCATGCGCTCGGTGTTCCTGCCGGACCAGTTCAAGGCGCTCGAGGTCGGCGGCCAGTGGCATCTGGGGTGGATCGCGCTCGTGCTCGCCGGCTGGCTCGTCGTGGGGCTCGTGCTCACGCGGCTCACCTTCCGCTGGATCCGCAAGGATGCGTGAGCTGATGCGTGATCGCGCGGGTGAGCGGGTGCGTGAGCGCGTGCCCGAGCGGATGCGTGGCCGAAGCGCCCGCGCGGCAGAATAGCCCCGTGCTCGTTCAGCCCCGCTGGTGGGATGGCGTCATGGCCCTCGGCCTGATCGCCTGTGGCGTGCTGCTCGGCACCTCGAGTCCGTTCAACCGCGACCCGATCAGCTGGGCAGTCCTCGCCGCGTTCGCGCTGGTCTATGTGCTACTCGCGCGGCCGCAGTTCGCACTGCCACACGGACCGGCACACCCCAGGCTGATCGCGTGCGCCGGCCTGGTGGCCGCCCTGATCGCCGTCGGCGTCTATCGCTACCCGGCCCTCGCGACGCTGCAATGCGTCGCGTATCCGCTGGTGTGGACGCTGCCGTGGCGCCTGCGCGCCGCGACCGTGGCGAATCTCGCGATCGGCGTCGCCGTGATGCTCGGCTACGGGCTGAGCCCCGTCAACGAAGGTGCCAGCCCGTGGATCGTCGGCCTCGGCGTCGCCGTGCTGTCGGTCGCGTTCTCACTCGTGCTCGGCATCTGGATCACCCGCATCGCCGAATACGGCGCCGACCGCGCGCGACTGCTCGCCGAGCTGACCGCTGCGCAGGGCGAACTCGCCGCGATGCACCGCGAAGCCGGCGAGCTCGCCGAGCGCACCCGGTTCGCGCGGGAGCTGCACGACACGGTCACGCAGAGCCTCACCGGCCTCGTGATGCTCGCCGAGCGCGCGGGGGCGCAGCTCGACTCCGGGCGGGTCGGCGAGGCTCAGGCATCCGTCTCACTCATCGAATCGACGGCGCGCGACGCGCTCGGCGAAGCGCGCGCCCTCGTGGCGACCATGTCGCCCGTGTCGGGCGAGGGGCTCGGCGACGCCCTGCATCGGCTGGCCGCGCGGTTCGAGCGCGAGACAGGCGTCACGGTCGCGGTCGAGCTGTGCGAACGGCACCTCACGCGCGAGCAGGAGGTCGTGCTGCTGCGCTGCGCCCAGGGGGGACTCGCGAACGTGCGCAAGCACGCGCACGCTGCGCACGTGGTGATCGCGGTCGGCGCCGACGAGGCGAGCGGTGAGCTCGCGCTGACCGTGCGCGACGACGGCGTGGGTGTGGGGGCGGCTGCCGGCGACGGTGATGCCGGTTTCGGCGTGGCCGGCATGCGTGAGCGCGTGGGGATGCTCGGCGGGCGGCTCTCGCTCACCACGCCGTCCGGCGGCGGGGCGGAGCTCGCCGTGGTGATTCCGCTGGCGGTCTCGTGATTCGCGTCCTCGTCGCCGACGATCACCCGATCGTGCGCAGCGGGGTCGTCGCGACGCTCGCCGCGGCGCCCGACATCGACGTGGTGGGCGAGGCGGCGGACGGCTCCGACGCGGTGGCGCTGGCTGAGGCATCCGCGCCTGATGTGGTCCTCATGGATCTGCGCATGCCCGTGCTCGGCGGCGTCGCCGCGACCGAGCAGCTGCTCAGCTCGCCGCGGCCGCCGCGCGTGCTCGTGCTCACCACCTACGACACGGACGACGACATCATCGCGGCGATCGAGGCGGGGGCGAGCGGATACCTGCTGAAGGCGGCTCCCGCCGACGAGATCCTGGCGGCGGTGCGCGCGGTGGCGGCGGGAAAGACGGCGCTCGCGCCATCGATCGCGGCCGCCCTGGTCGCCCGCGTGCGCTCAGGGGCGGGAGGCGCCGGTGCCGGGCCGCGGCTGTCGGCGCGCGAGCTCGAGGTGCTGAAGCTCGTGGCATCCGGTCACAGCAACGGCCAGATCGCGGCGGCGCTGTTCATCTCCGAGGCGACGGTGAAGACGCACCTGATCCATGTGTTCGAGAAGCTCGAGGTGACCGGCCGCACGCGCGCCGTGACGCGCGCGCAGGAGCTGGGGATGCTGTAGCCAGACCTACTTGGTCGGCCCCGGCCCCGCGATCGAGCTCGTGAACGGCTGCTTCGACGAGCGCGTGACGAAGCAGAAGTAGTTGCGCTGACCGGAGTTCCACTGGTCGGCATTCACCGGGTAGGCCCCGACCACCTGGACGTCGCTGTATGCGGCGGCCGCGTGCAGATCGACGACCCCTGGCTTGCTGCACAGCAGGTTGATCTGGCTCGCGATGGCCTGCGCGCCGGGGAACGGCGTCGACGGGTCGGTCGCGAACGGGGCCGTGTAGACGAGCTGCGCCGCGTGCTGCGCGTTGCAGTCGACGACGGCGAACTGCTGCGCCCACGCGGAGCTGAACGGGTTGATGCACTCGCCGCCACGCAGCTGATCCCACTGGTAGCTCTGGCCGGCGGGCAGGGGCCCGCTGCCGGCGACCGCCGGGTCTTGGGTCTGGGTCTGCGTCGGGGTGGGCGTCGCCGACGGTGTCGGAGTCGTCGAGGCCGTGGGCGTCGCCGTGTGGGTCGACGCCACCGGGGTCTGGTCGCGGCCCGCGGCGAAGGCCCGGCCGAGCGCGAACAGCCCGATGCCGATGAGGATCAAGAGCAGGATCGCCGCCGCGATCAGCAGCCAGCGGTTCAGCGAGCTGCCGCCTCGCGCGTGCTCGAGCGGAGCGCCGGCGGGCTGCTGAGGCGGGGGCACCTCGGCCAGCGGCTGGCCGAACAGGCTCGATGCGCTCGTGGCTGCCGGCGCGGCCGCGGGCGCCGCGGGAACGGGGGCGTGGTCCGGCGCTGCGGCGGGGCCTGCCTGGGCCTGCTCGGTGGCCGCCGGTTCCTCAGGGGTCTGCGCCGCGTTGCGCGGCAGCAGCGCGTCGAACGAGGGCAGGATCTCGTTCACCGGCGGCATCGGGCTGACGATCGCGTTGTCGACCGTCTCGGGGTGCGCCCCGAGCATGTCGGCGATGTCGCTCCAGTCGGAGGTCACGTGCTGCTCGCCGTTGGCAGGCGCGTCATCGACGGCCGCGTTGCCGGGCTCGCCCTGTGCGGGCACGGATGTCTGCGCCGGCGAGTCCTCGTCAGGAATCGTGAACTCGTCGACGGACGGCACGGGCGTGATCGCCTCGGTCGGTGCGAAGAGGTCCTGCGCGAACGGGTCGAACTCGTGCGCCGTAGTTCCCGGGGGAAGCGGCGCGTGGCTCGGCGGCGACGGGGGCACCGGGAGCGACGGCTCTGCGTCGGGGAACAGCGAGGTCGCTGCGGCGTCTGCGGGCTGGGCTGGCTCTGCGGCGGCGGACGCGGGCACGCCGTCGGGCTCACCGTCGCGCGGCGCCTCGCGCTGCTGCTCCGCGCTCGGCTCGCCCGTCGGCGCATCCGTGATCAGCGGCCTCGGCGCGGGCTTCGGAACGACGAGCGGCGCGGCCGAGGGGAACGGGAAGTCGGGCTCGTCGAACGACGGCTCGGGAATCTCGACAGGTGCGTTGAGCGCCGGGTCGGGGTCGTCGGTCGGCGACAGGTTCCACATGAACGGGATGACCGGCTCGGCGGGCTGCGAGGGCTCGATCGATGCTGCGGTGAAGGCGTCGATGGAGTCGCCGACGGCCGGCTCGGTGAGAGCCTGCTCATCGCGCGGCGCCTCGGGGAACGGATTCGACGCGGCTTCGCGCGGCGCCTCGCGGAATGCACCCGGAGAGGTTGCACTCGGCTGGCCGGGGAACGCGGCCGGCGCGGCTTCGGCGCGGTCGCCGGTGAACTCCTCGGTGGTCGGCTGCTGCGCGGGCAAGGCTGAGCGGTCGGCAGCCGCCGGCGCAGACGCTGCATCGCCCTGCGCCTCACCACGCGCGACGGCCTCGAGCGTTCCGGTCTCCCACGAGAAGCGCGCCCGCGGGCGCTCGTCAGGCGACGCGGCGGTCTCGGTCGACGTGTCGGCGGTGGGCTCTTCCGCTGCAGGCTGCTCGGTCGAAGCATCCGGAATCGGCACGCCCGCGGCCTCGAGAGCCGCCTCAGCCTCTCGGCGGCCACGCCGCGAGTCGATGCGGCCGCCGCTCAGCTGAGCGAGCAGCCACTCGGTGCTGCCCGGCTTCGGCTCGTCGGCGTCGCTCGGCGGATTCGTCTCGTCGGTCACGCGAGTCCCAGGTCTTCCAGCCCGATCGCGGCGTAATAGGGGTAGCCGGCCGCTTCGATGGCTTCCTTCGCCCCGGTGGCGCGGTCGACGACGACGGCGACGCCGGCGATCTCTGCGCCGACCTTCTTCAGTGCCTCGATCGCGGCGAGTGGCGAGCCGCCCGTGGTCGAGGTGTCTTCGAGCACGACCACGCGCTTCCCGGCGAGGTCGGGGCCCTCGACCTGGCGGCCGCGGCCGTGGTCCTTCGGCTCCTTGCGCACGACGAACGCATCGTAGGCGTAGCCCGCGGCCGCGCCCTGGTGCAGGATGCTGGCGGCGATCGGGTCGGCGCCCATGGTCATGCCGCCGACGGCGACGACCCCCGGAACGTCTTTGATGAGGTCGAGCATGACCTGCCCGATCAGCGGCGCGACGCGGTGATCGAGGCTGACCTTGCGCAGGTCGACGTAGTAGGTGGCCTTCTTGCCGCTGGTCAGCGTGAAGTCGCCGTGGAAGACGGCGTCGGCCTTGATGAAGTCGATCAGCTGCTGGCGGGTGTCGGTCACGGCCCCGATTCTAATGGGGCCCGGCCTGTGAGACAGGTGTCGGGAAACTGAGTGGCCGGGGCGAGCGCCCTGCAGGATGGAGCCTGTGATTCCTGACGAGGTGGGCGGCATCGCGCTCGCGCGGGCGTACTTCGACGAGGTCGTCGAGCCGCTGCTGCGGGCCCGGTTCCCCGCGCTGGCCTATGCCGCGGGGCGGCTCGGGGCCGGCTCGGACGTGCTGGGCCTGGACGATGCTGTGTCGCGCGATCACGACTGGGGCCTGCGGCTGAGCGTGTTCGTGCCTGAGGATCGCGTGGGTGACGTTCGCGACGCGGTCGAACGGATGCTTCCCGCGACGTTCCGCGGATTGCCGACGCGCTTCCCCTTCACCGGCCAGACCGACGCGGTGCACCATGTCGAGGTCGAGTCGGTGGCGGGGTTCGTCACGGGGCGCGTCGGCTTCGACCCGCGCGCGGGCATGACGGCCCGCGACTGGCTGTCGCTCTCGGGGCAGGCCGTGCTCGAGGTCACCGCGGGGCCCGTGTTCGCCGACCGCGCGGGCGAGCTGACGGCGGTGCGGCGGGCGCTCGAGTGGTACCCCGACGACCTCTGGCGGCACGTGCTGGCGTGCGACTGGGGGCGGCTCGCGCAGGAGCTGCCGCTGATGGGCCGCGCGGCCGATGTCGGCGACGAGGTCGGCTCGCGCATCATCGCCGCGCGGCTCGTGCAGGTGGTGATGCACCTCGCATTCCTGCTCGAGCGCCGCTGGGCGCCGTATGCGAAGTGGTTCGGGACGGTGTTCCGTTCTCTGGAGTGCGCGCCGCGGCTTGAGGCATCCCTCGCCACCGCGTTGAATGCGGCGAATGCTGAGCGCCGTCAGCGCGCGCTCGGCGACGCGCTGGCCGAGTTGTTGCAGGTGCAGAACGGGCTGGGGCTCACGGATGCCGCCGAGGCGGCGGTGCCGTTCTGGGATCGGCCGTACCTGCACCCGAATCCCGTGATCGTCGAGCAGCTGCTCACCGGGATCACGGATGCCGAGGTGCGCGCGCTGCCCCGGGGTCGCGGCTCGATCGAGCAGCGCACCGACAACGTCGACGTGCTGGTGAGCGCGGCGGCCCGCCGCGCGGCCGTTGCAGACTGACGGGCCCGCGGTGGTTCGAAAGAACGGTGCGATATGCACGTTCGCCGCGCGATGAGCGTGCTTTTCGCACCGGCAGACGGTGAGGTGCGCGGCCATACTGCAGCTATGGAGATCACCGGACTCGGCTGGTGCGGGACACGCACCGAGCGAGCAACGGAGCTGGCCGCCTTCTATGAGAACGTGCTCGGATTGACGCCGGCGCATACGGAGCCGGGGTTCTGGGTGTTCCGGCTTCCGGACGGGCGAAACGTCGAGGTGTTCGGGCCGGACTACCCGGGGAAGGATCACTTCGACACCGGCCCCGTTGCCGGGTTCGCGGTCCGCGATCTCCAGGAAGCCGTGGCCGAGCTGCAGGCGGCGGGCATCGAGCTGCTCGGCGAGGCCGGCCCGACCTGGCAGCACTTCCGCGGACCGGACGGGAATGTCTATGAGCTCGTCGCCGAATGACCCCGGCAACGCCCCCGCGAGCGATCTCGAAATCGTCGTCGCGCATCAGGCGCGTGCGACCCTGCGCGTCGGCGACGTGTTCCTCAAGATCGACTCCGAGCAGGGCAACATCGACGCCGAGGTCGAAGCGATCGAGCTGGCTCCCGTGCCGACGCCGACGATCCTGTGGCAGAAGCCGAACGTGCTCGCGCTCGCACGGGTTCCCGGCACGGCACTGGGGCGGCTCGGCGAGCCGTCGCCGGCGCCGGCGAGCGCGTGGGCCGCGGTCGGCGCTGTGGTGCGGCGATTGCATGAGGCGCCGATGCCTGCTCGGCAGGGTGCCAGCCTGGTGGATGTCGCGGCGCGGCTCGATGGCGAGTGCGAGGCGCTCACCCGCACCGACCTGCTGTCGCCGGAGGTGTTGGCCCGCGGCGGCGAGATCGCGCGAGGAGCACTGCGGTCTTCGCGGCCCGTGTTCATGCACGGTGACCTTCAGCTCGACCACGTCTTCGTCGACGGCGACCAGGTGACCGGCATCATCGACTGGTCGGCCGCCGGCCGTGGTGACGCGCTATTCGACCTCGCGACGCTGACGATCGGGCATGAGGAGCACCTTGATGACGTGCTCGCCGGCTACGGCGGCGGTGTCGACCGCGACCGGGTGCGCGCGTGGTGGGCGGTGCGCAGCCTCTTGGGCATCCGCTGGCTCGCCGAGCACGGCTTCGACCCGGCGGCCCCCGGCGCGGAGATCGACGTGCTGAAGTCTCTGGCGTGACGCGGGCGCCCCGACCCGACCTCGTCGAGGTGTTCCAAAACGGTGGAATTCCGCGGTATCAGGCCGGTTGGGCACCTCTCGGCGGCGCGACGACGGCGACCAAATGGGCGTCTGACGGAGAGTCCTAGGAAGGAACCACCTCGGAGAGCACCGCGTCGTAGGCCTCGAACGCCTGCGCCACCTCGGCCTCGGTGACCACAAGCGGCGGCACCACGTGAATGCGGTTGTTCTGCACGAACGGCAGCACACCCCGCTCGAGCAGCCCCGACCTGATGCGCGCCATGACCGCGTCGGGCAGGGGAGTGCGGCTCGAGGCATCCGTCACCAGCTCCATCGCCCAGAAGCAGCCGAGTCCGCGCACCTCACCGACCAGGTCGGGGTGCGCGGCCTGCAGGGCGGCGAGCGCCGGCCCGATCGCCGACTCGCCCAGCTGCGCCGCGTGCTCGACTATGCGCTCGTCGGTCATCGCCTCGATCGTTGCGACCACCGAGGCGGCGGCGAGCGGATGCCCCGAATAGGTCAATCCGCCCGGGAAGACGCGCTCGTCGAAGGCGTGCGCGATCGCGGGCGAGATGATGACGCCGCCCATCGGCACGTAGCCCGAGTTGACGCCCTTCGCGAAGGTGATCAGGT
Organism: Gryllotalpicola daejeonensis; assembly: GCF_039538145.1. Lineage (NCBI taxonomy): Bacteria > Bacillati > Actinomycetota > Actinomycetes > Micrococcales > Microbacteriaceae > Gryllotalpicola > Gryllotalpicola daejeonensis. The sequence continues at coordinate 1,967,904 of NZ_BAABBV010000001.1, forward strand.
CGGGCGTGACGCCGAAGCCCTGGTGCGCGAACCACTCGCCGGTGCGGCCGAAGCCGGTCATCACCTCGTCGGCGATGAACACGATGCCGTAGCGCGTGGCGAGCTCGCGCACCCCCTCGATGTAGCCGGGCGGCGGCACGAGCACCCCGGCGGTTCCTGGCACCGTCTCGAGCAGAATGGCGGCGATCGTGTCGGGGCCCTCTGCCTGGATCACGCGCTCGAGGTGGTGCAGGGCGCGGGCCGATTCCTCTTGGGGCGTGCTCGCCCAGAACTCGCTGCGGTAGAGCCACGGGCCGAAGAAGTGCACGTGCCCGCGGGCGTACTGGTTGGGCATCCGCCGCCAGTCGCCCGTCGCGACGATCGCCGCGCCGGTGTTGCCGTGGTAGCTGCGGTAGGTCGACAGCACCGTGTCGCGGCCGGTGAACAGCCGGGCGAGGCGGATTGCGTTCTCGTTCGCGTCGGCGCCGCCGTTGGTGAAGAACACCTTCTCGAAGTCGGCGCCCTTGAGGTTCGCCTTCTCTACGATGAGCTGCGCCGCGCGGCCGCGGGTGAGGTTCGCGTGCTTCGGGTCGATCGTCGTGAGCTGGTCGGCCTGCGCCTTGATCGCCTCGACGACGCGCGGATGCTGGTAGCCGATGTTCACGTTGACGAGCTGGCTCGACATGTCGAGGTACTCGCGGCCCTCGTGATCCCACAGCCTGGCGCCCGAGCCACCCGCGAAGACCAGCGGACTCAGCGCCCCCTGCGCCGACCACGAGTGGAACACGTGGGCACGATCGAGATCGAGGGCGAGCTGCTGGTCGGCCGGGTCGAGTTCGGGCATGTGGGTTCCTTACGTTTTCGTTCAGGTTATTGCGGCGGGCGAGCGGATGCCGGACCGCGTGGCCCGGCACCCGCCACCGGTCACTTGCCGCCGGGCTGCAGCGTCACGGTCTCGGGCTTGAAGCCCTCGCCGGTGACGTCGACACCCTGCTTCTTGAGCTCGGCGAGCGCCTTGTCGACGTAGGTGTTCGTGTAGGCATCCTTGTCGGGCTTCGAGCTGATGACCGTCGCGCCGCTGCCGTTCTTGGTGTGCAAGGCGATGTCGACGGTCTGGGCCCACTCTTTGCTGTCGATCTTGCCGATGCCGTCGGGCGAGGGCCAGATCAGCTTGTCGACCTCGTTCGTCTGCCAGGTCTGGTGGCTGAGGCCGAGCTGGCTGCCTGCGGCGACGACATCGGCCGCGGTTTGGTCGATGTGGTCACGCGCGTAGACCCAGCCCTTGAGCGTCGCCGCGATCACCTTGACCGTCTGCGCCTGGTAGGCCTTGTCGCTCTTCAGCTTGTTCGTGTCGGCCCAGAGCCCGTCCTGGTACATGCCGAAGCCCAGGTCGGACCAGTTGAGGATGTTGAGGTCGTCGAGCGTGTAGAGCTTGCCGGTCTTCGGATTCTTCGACTCGAGCACCTGGGCGAGCTCGTTGTAGGTCATCGCTTGCGCCGCCGTGATGTCGCCGTCCAGGAAGGCGTTCATGTCGAAGCCCTGCTGCACGACCTTGACGTCGGTGGCCGGGTCGAGCCCGGACTTCGTCATGGCGGCGTACGGCTCGAATTCGTTGCCGCCGCCCCAGCTGCCGACGGTCTGGCCCTTGAGGTCTTTCACCGAGGTGATGCCCTTGTCCTTGAACGAGATCTGCAGCGTGCCAGAGCGCTGGAAGATCTGCGCGACGTCGGTGATCGCCGCGCCCTGCTCGCGCGAGGCGAGGGCCTTCGGCGCCCACGCGATGGCGTAGTCGACGGCGCCGTTCGCGAGCTGGGTCTGCGGCACGATGTCGCCGCCGGCGGGGACCAGCGTGACATCCAGCCCCTCGTCTTTGTAATAGCCCTGCTTGACGGCCTCGACGTAGCCGGCGAACTGCGCCTGCACGGCCCACTGCAGCTGGATCTTCACGGGGGTGAGCCCGGCCTTGCTCGTGGGGGTGGTGGTCGAGGCGGTGCTCGAGCAGCCGGCGAGGAGGGCGGCCGCTGCGGCGGTCGCTGCGGCGAGCGCGAGGGCTCGCCTGGTGCTGTGCTTCATGTGGTGCTCCAATCGGGGTGCGGTTCCGTGGTGCGGGTGGGGTGAGAGCTCATGCGGTGCGGCCGCCGCGCGACACCGCCTTCTCGAGGCCGAGGGTCGCGAGATAGAAGACGAGGCCGACGACGATGGCGCCGAACACATACGCCCAGGCCGCGGCGTAGCCGCTGTTCGCGGCCGCCGAGGTGATGAGCGAGCCGAGGCCCGTCTGCGGGCCGCCGAAGTACTCGGCGACGAGGGCGGAGATGACGGCGAGCGAGGCGGCGACGTTGACTCCGGAGAAGAGATAGGGAAGAGCCCCGGGCAGGGTGACCGCCCTGGTCGCCTGCCACGGCGTCGCGGCATAGGCCGTCATCAGCTCGCGATGCACAGGCCGCACCTGGCGCAGCCCGCGCAGCGTGTTGAGGAAGACGGGCGCGAACGCGGCGATGCCGGCGACGATCTGGCGCGGCAGCTGCGAGCCAGCGCCGAACATCGTGTAGAGCACGGGTGCGACCGCGACGATCGGAAGAACGGCGATGGCCGCGACGATCGGGGCGCTCAAGTGGTCGACCACCCGCACCGCCGCCGCGACGCCCGCGAGCACGACCGCGACCAGCGCCCCCGCAATGAGACCCACGAGGGCGTTGCCGCCCGTGACGAGCGACGCGCGCCAGATCAGCGCAGGGTTCTGGTGGATCATCTGCCAGATCGCGCTCGGTGCAGGAAGCAGGAACGGCTTGATCTGCGCCCCGACGACGAACGCCTGCCAGGCCGCGATCAGCAGCACGCCGAAGACGACCGGCGGCACCACGGTGCGCCACACACTGCTCAGCCGCGATGATGTCGACGGCGCCGGCGACCTCATCGCGTCTCGACCCCGACGGGCAGCGCCGCGCCCTCGCCGTGCAGCGCCTCACGCACGGCCGTGACCGCCGCGTAGAAATCCGTCGACTCGCGCAGGCGCTCGCCGCGCTCGGCCGCAGGGCCCAGGCCGAGCTCGATCTCACGGGTGATCCGCCCCGGCCGCGGTGACATGACGATCACCCGGTCGGAGAGGAAGACCGCCTCGGGGATCGAGTGGGTGACGAACACGACCGCGGCGCCGGTCTCGGCGGCGAGCCGCACGAGCTCGGTCTGCATGCGCTCCCTCGTCATCTCGTCGAGCGCGCCGAACGGCTCGTCCATGAGCAGCAGCCGCGGCTTCTCGGCCAGCGCCCGCGCGATCGCGACGCGCTGCTGCATGCCGCCCGAGAGCTGGTCGGGGTAGTGGCTGGCGAAGTCCTCGAGCCCGACGAGCGCGAGCAACTCGGCCACCCGCGATTTTCGGGCGGATGCCGGCACCTTGTGCAGCTCGAGCGGGAGGGCGATGTTCGCCGCGACGGTGCGCCACGGCAACAGCCCGGCCTGCTGGAACGCGATGCCGTAGTCCTGATCGAGACGCGCCTGCTGCGCCGTCTTGCCGAAGACCGAGACCGTTCCCGAGCTCGGCGCATCGAGATCGGCGATGAGCCGCAGCAGGGTGCTCTTGCCACAGCCGCTCGGCCCGATCAGGGAGACGAACTCGCCGGGCGCGAGGCTGAGGCTGACGTCGTCGAGCGCGGTCACGGTGCGCCGCCCGCCGGCGAAGACCCGACTCACCTGCTCGACCTGAACGGCGTCGATGTCGGTCACGATGACTCCTCTCCTCTGCGGAACCTGCGCAAGCCCAGTCCGATGAGCGAGACGGCGCCGGCGACCACGAGTCCGATGACGACGGCGCCGATGATCGCGGCCCACGGCTTCGCCGGGTCGCCGCCCGATGCGATGCCGTAGGCGAGGATCGTGCGGCCGATTCCGCCCTGCATGCCGGTCGACACCTCGGCGACGATCGCGCCGACGACCGCCGCAGCCGCCGCGATGCGCAGGGCAGGAAGCAGATAGGTCACGGCGGCAGGCAGGCGCAGGCTCCACAGCGTGCGCCACCACCCGGCAGCGAAGCTGCGGAACAGCTCGAGCTGCGTCACGGGCGCGGAGCGCAGCCCGCGCAGCAGCCCAACTGAGATCGGGAAGAACGCGAGGTAGCCGGCGATCGCCGCGACCGACATCCACTGCTTCCACACGAACCCGCCCGCGTGGATCTGCGACCCCCAGGTCACGACGAGCGGGGCGAGGGCGATGAGCGGAACCGTCTGGCTGAGAATCACGTAGGGCAGCAGCGCCCGCTCGGCGAGCCGCCACGACACCATCAGCAGCGCCAGCAGCGCGCCGAGCACCACCCCGGCCGCCCAGCCGCAGGCGGCGATGCCGAGGCTGACGAGACTCGCCCTAGCCACCGCCGCGAGCACCGTCGGCGACCCGGCCGACGAGTCCACAGGTTGCCCGTAGCGCTGGAAGATCGCCCACAGGTGCGGCATCGCGAGGTCGCTCGTGCGCGGCAGCACGACCGTCTGGCCCCATCGCACGCCCTCGACCGGGCCCAGCGCCTTGTAGAGCTCCCACACGACAGCGAGCACCAGCACGCCGCCGATCGCGAAGAGCGCGCGGCGGGGCCAGCCCGGGGCAGTGTTTCCACGAATGGCGGTGCGGCGCGGCATCCGTCTCACGCCTTCGCGATCACGTGGTCGCTGACAGCCGGGATGACGCGCTCGCCGTAGACGCGCAGCGTCTCCTCTTTGTTGTCGTGCTGCAGGTAGCCCGCGAACTGCGTGACGCCCAGCTCGCGCAGCGCGCGCAATTTCTCGATGTGATCGGATGCTTCGCCGAGCACGCACAGCCGATCGACGATCTCATCGGGCACGAAGGCCGTGTGGGTGTTGCCCGCGCGGCCGTGCTGGTTGTAGTCGTAGCCCTCGCGCGCCTTGATGTAGTCGACGAGCACCTGCGGCACCGCGCCGCCGTCTTCGCCGTAGCGCTTCACGATGTCGGCGATGTGGTTGCCGACCATGCCGCCGAACCAGCGGGTCTGGCCCCGCTGGTGGGCGAGGTCGCTGCCGATGTACATGGGCGCCGCAACGCAGATGTCGAGAGCTTCGGGGTCGCGGCCCGCGCCGCGCGCGGCATCCTTGACGGCTTTGATCATCCACTCGGCCACATCGAGATCAGCCAGCTGCAGGATGAAGCCGTCACCCACCTCGCCGGTCAGCTTGACCGCCTGCGGACCGTACGCCGCGACCCAGACCGGCAGTTCGCTGCCGCGCGACCACGGGAAGCGCAGCGTCGACCCCTTGTACTCGACCTCGCGCGAGCTGCCGAGCTCGCGGATGACGTGGATGGCCTCGCGCAGCTCGGCCATCGTGACCGGCTTGCCGTTCGTGACGCGCACGGCGGAGTCGCCGCGGCCGATTCCGCAGATCGTGCGGTTGCCGAACATCTCGTTCAGCGTGGCGAAGACGGATGCCGTCACCGTCCAGTCCCTCGTGGCGGGGTTCGTCACGAACGGGCCGACCTTGAGCCGGTGAGTGCGGGCGAGGATCTGGGAGTGGATGACGTACGGCTCCTCCCACAGCAGGTGCGAGTCGAAGGTCCACGCGTGCGTGAAGCCGTGCTGCTCGGCGAGCTCGGCGAGGTGGATCACCCGGCTCGCGGGCGGGTCGGTCTGCAGGACGACGCCGAAGTCCATGCCGCGTCTGTCTGTCGTCATCGGGCCGCTCACACCAGGTACTGGCTCAGGCCGCGCTTGATGAACGAGCCGTCGCCCTTCGAGCCCCGGTAGGCGCCCTTGTCGACGATCATCCGGCCGCGGCTGAGCACGGTGTCGACGCCGCCGTCGATCTCGAAGCCCTCCCACGCGGAGTAGTCCATGTTCATGTGGTGGGTCGCCGCCGAGATCGTCGTGTGCGCGTTCGGGTCGTAGATGACGACATCGGCGTCGGCGCCGGGCTGGATGACGCCCTTCTTGCCGTAGAAGCCGAACATGCGCGCCGGCGTCGTGCTGGTCAACTCGACCCAGCGGGGCAGCGAGATCTCGCCGAGCACGACGCCCTGATAGATGAGGTCCAGGCGGTGCTCGACCGAGCCGATGCCGTTGGGGATCTTCGCGAAGTCGCCTCGCCCCAACTCTTTCTGGCCCTTCATGCAGAACGGGCAGTGGTCGGTCGAGATGACCTGCAGGTCGTTCGTGCGCAGCCCCTGCCACATGTGGTTCTGGTGGCCTTCTGCGCGGCTGCGCAGCGGGGTCGAGCACACCCACTTGGCGCCCTCGAAGCTGCCCCACTCGTCGCTCTGCGCGCCGAGCTGCTCTTCGAGGCTCAGATAGAGGTACTGCGGGCAGGTCTCGGCGAACACGTTCTGGCCGCGGTCGCGGGCGGCCGCGATCTCTTCGACGGCCTGCTTCGCGCTCACGTGCACGACGTAGAGCGGGGCGCCGGTCATGCCGGCGTAGACGATCGCGCGGTGCGTCGCCTCTGCCTCGGTCTGCCAGGGCCGCGTCGTGCCGTGATAGTACGGCGCCGTCTCGCCGCGGGCGAGCGCCTGCTGCTGCAGCACGTCGATGACGGCGCCGTTCTCGGCGTGCATCATGATCATCGACCCGGTGTCGGCGGCCTTCTGCATCGCCTTCACGATCTGGCCGTCGTCGGACAGGAAGACGCCCTTGTAGGCCATGAAGAGCTTGAAGCTCGTGACGCCCTCTCTGATCAGCTCGTCCATCGCGTCGAGCGACGAGTCCTGCACGTCGGAGAGGATCTGGTGGAAGCCGTAGTCGATCGCGCAATTGCCCGCGGCCTTCTCGTGCCAGAGCGCGTACTGGTCGATCGGGTTCTCGCCGGCGTACTGCACGACGAAGTCGACGATGGTCGTCGTGCCGCCGTGGGCGGCCGCGCGCGTGCCCGTCTCGAACGTGTCGCTGGCGAAGGTGCCGCCGAACGGCATCTCCATGTGGGTGTGCGCGTCGACCCCGCCGGGGATCACGTACTTCCCGGCCGCGTCGATCACGGTGTCGACGCTCTGAGTGAGATCGCTGCCGAGCAGTTGCGAGCCCGGCGCGAGAACCGCGACGATCTGCTCGCCGTCGATGAGCACGTCGGCGGCGACCGTGCCCGTCGCGTTCACGACGGTGCCGTTCGTGATGAGGGTCTTGGTCATCGGATGCCTCCGCGGTTACGGCTTGGGGATCGAGGTGTAGGAGTCGGGCCGGCGGTCGCGATAGAACTGCCAGTCGTCGCGCACCTGCCGGATCAGGTCGAGGTCGAGGTCGCGGATGACGAGTTCCTCGTCGGTGGCCGACCCGTAGCCGCCGATGATGTTGCCGCGGGGGTCGACGAACTGGCTCGAGCCGTAGAAGTCGACCGCGAGCTCGCCGTATTCGTTGTCTTCGCGGCCGACCCGGTTGGGTGCCGCGACGAAGTATCCGTTCGCCGCGGCGGCCGCGGGCTGCTCGATTTCCCACAGCCGGTTGCTGAGGCCCGGCTTCGTCGCGTTCGGGTTGAAGACGATCTGGGCGCCGTTCAGTCCGAGCTCGCGCCACCCTTCCGGGAAGTGCCGGTCGTAGCAGATGTAGACGCCGATCGGGCCGACCGCCGTCTGGAACACCGGGTAGCCGAGGTTCCCCGGGCGGAAGTAGAACTTCTCCCAGAACTTGTCGAGGTTCGGGATGTGGTGCTTGCGGTACTTCCCGAGCACCGTTCCGTCGGCATCCACCACCACGGCTGTGTTGTAGTACAGGCCGGGCATCTCGGCCTCGTAGATCGGCAGGACCATGACCAGCTCGAGCTCTTTCGCGAGTGCGGCGAAGCGCTGCACGATCGGGCCGTCGGCGGGTTCGGCGAAGTCGTAGTACTTCTTGTCCTCGGTGATGCCGAAGTAGGGGCCGTAGAACAGCTCCTGGAAGCAGATGACCTGCGCACCCTGAGCCTTCGCCTCGCGGGCGAACTCCTCGTGCTTCTGGATCATCGACTCCTTGTCGCCTGTCCAGGTGGTCTGGGTGATCGCGGCTCGGATGACCGTCATCGAAACCTCCATACGTCGGTTCTGGTTCTGTTATCGTTCGGCGTGAACATTTCCCGACAATTTCTTCGCGTGACGCGTCGGTAAATGTTGCTGAAGCCCGACGACACGTCCCCGCGCGGCATCGCCGCGTCGATCGCGCGGCAGATCAGCGCGGGCGAACTGCAGCCAGGCGACCGCCTTCCGACGGTGCGCGAGCTCGCCGCCGAATTCGGCGTCTCACCGGCGACCGTGTCGCACGCCTGGCAGACCCTGCTCGCGGCCGGGCTGATCGTCGCGCGCGGCCGGGCCGGCAGCTTCGTGCGCGATCAGGGGGCGACGGATGCCTCCTGGCTGCCGCGCAGCATGGCAGAGCTCGCCGGCCAGGCCCCCGCCACGGCGCTCGACCTGTCGCGCGGCACGCCAGACGCGGCACTGCTTCCCGAGCTGCAGCCCGTGGTCGCGCGCATCGCGTGGCAGGCGAGCACGGGCAGCTATCAAGAGCTGCCCGTGATTCCCGAGCTGCATCGGCTGCTGCGTGAGTCCTGGCCGTACCCCGTCGAGGCGCTCACGGTCATCGACGGTGCGCTCGACGGGCTGTCGCGCACCCTCGACCAGGTCGTGCGCTTCGGCGACCGCGTCGCGGTCGAGGTGCCCGGGTTCCCGCCCCTGTTCGAGATGCTCGACGCGCACGGGGTCGAGCGCGTGCCGCTCGAGGTCGACGGCAGCGGGGTGACGCCGCGCTCGCTGTTCCGGGCGCTCGCGCGTGAGGTCTCCGCCGTCGTGCTGCAGCCGCGGGCGCACAACCCGACCGGCGCGTCGCTCACCCCGCAGCGAGCGGAGGAGCTGGCCCGCATCATCGCGGGGCAGCGCCGCGGGGCATCCGTCATCGTCATCGAAGACGATCACTCCGGGCTGATCTCGAGCGCGCCGCCCGTCTCGCTGGGGTTCTGGCTGCCGGGCCAGGTCGTGCACCTGCGCAGCTTCTCGAAATCGCACGGACCGGACCTGCGCATCGCTGCCCTCGGCGGCCCCAGGCCGCTCGTCGATCGCCTCGTGGCGCGGCGGCTGCTCGGCCCAGGTTGGACCTCGCGGATGCTGCAGACCGTGCTGCTCGAACTGCTGCGCGACCCGCTCGCCGTCGCCGAGGTGGGGCGTGCGCGGGCCGTCTACGCCGAGCGGCAGGCTGCGTTGGCGGCCGCACTGGAGGCCGCCGGCGTGCGGTCAACCGTCGGCGACGGAATCAACATCTGGCTGCCCGTGCACGACGAGCGCCGAGCGGTCGCGTCCCTGGGCGAGGCCGGCGTGCGCGTGGCGGCCGGGCTGCCGTTCGTGGCCGATGCACCGGGCAGCCCGGCGATCAGGGTCACCGTGGGGGCGCTTCCCGTCGAACGCGCGGCGTACGTGGCCGCGCTGCTCGCCCCGGTCGCCGCTCCGGCTGCGTGAGATCGAGCTGACCGAGCACGGGCGCGCACGCGAATAGGCTCGAGGGATGCCTCAGAACATCGTCGTGCTCGTGGGTGGAGTCGGGGGCGCGCGGTTCACGCGCGGTCTCGTCGCGGAACTGGAGCGCAGGCATCCGTCGCCCTCATCGCGCCCGGCCGTGACGGCCGTCGTCAACACGGGCGACGACTCGTGGATCGCCGGGCTGCGCGTCACCCCCGATCTCGATTCGATGATGTACACGCTCGCCGGCGTCAACGACGATGAGCGCGGCTGGGGGCTGCGCGACGAGTCGTACCGGGTGTCGGCCGAGATGAACGCGTACGGCGTCGGCTGGCCGTGGTTCACGCTCGGTGACCTCGACCTCGGCACGCACATCGCGCGCACCGCGATGCTGCGCGAGGGCATGCCGCTGACCGAGGTGGTCGCGCGGCTCGCCTCGCGCTGGAACGACGGTGCCGGGCTGCCCGTTCGACTTCTGCCGGTGACCGACGAGCAGGTTGAGACGCACGTGGAGATCGACCTGGGCTCCGGCCCCGAGATCGTGCACTTCGAGGAGTGGTGGGTGAAGCACCGCGCCGCCGTTCCCGCCCAGCGGTTCGTGCAGCTGGGGCTCGCGGGGTCCTCCGCCACGCGGGCCGTGCGCGACGCGCTGGTCTCGGCCGACGTGGTGCTGATCGCGCCGTCGAACCCGGTCGTGTCCGTCGGCACGGTGCTGTCGATCCCCGGCGTGCGTGCGTCTTTGGACGCGTCGAGCGCGCCCGTCGTCGGAGTGTCGCCGATCATCGGGGGCGCCGCTGTGCGCGGCTATGCGGATGCCTGCCTGTCGGCCATCGGAGTGGAGACCTCGGCGCTCGCGGTCGCGCAGCACTACGGGGCGCGGGGCGGTTCGCGGGTCGAGTCGGCGAAGCCCGACCCGCTGGTCGACTCGGCGATGCCGAATGGAGACCCCGCACGCGGCCTGCTCGACGGCTGGCTCGTGGCCGAGGAGGACGCGGCCTCTGTCGAGGCGGTCGAGGCCCTCGGCATCCGCTCGCGTGCTGTGCCGCTCTGGATGCGCGACACCGCGACCTCCGCGGCTCTCGCGGGCGCGGCGCTCGACCTCGCGGCCGAGCTGCGCTGATCCGAGCTGCGCTGCGCGGCGGCCGGTTCAGGTCGGCCTTCCGCCAGCGATGGGACGTCAGTGCCCGAGCCAGCTCACGATGCTGTTGAAGATCAGGTTCAGCGCGATGATGCCGAGCACGATGATGCCGCCGATGCCGATCGCGCGGCGGCTGCCCTTGAGTCGCCGGCCCTGCGGCGCGATGACGGGGAGGGAAGCGGAGGCGGCTGCCGTGAAGGCGGCTCCGGCCGGGGCATCCCCGGTCGCCTCCAGGTGATCCGCGGCAGCAGTGGCGGCCGCCACGTCGATCGCGCGTGGCGCCTGCTGCGCACCCGCGTGCTCGTCGAGGTAGCGGCTCGCGCGCGCCGCGATCTTGGGAAGCGCGGCGTTCAGCAGGCGGTCGGCCTCGATCCAGTCACGGGGGTTCTCGTAGTCGAGCCCGGGGGTCGCGAAGAAGATGATGCCGTCGTCGACGATCTCGACGTTGTAGTCGGCGGCGTAGTCGATGAGCGCGGCCATCACGTCGGGAGTGAAGACGTAGAGGGCGTCCTGCTGGTACTCGACCGGGGCGTAGAGCGTGAAGTGCTTGTCGAAGTCGCCCTCGAGCGAGAGGCGCTGGGTGCGCGCGAAGGACTCGGGCAGGTCTGAGCCCAGGAAGTCATTGGCCTTCGCGTCGAGCATCATGTGCGGCAGCGGCGCGGGCAGGTGCGCGGCGACGTAGTGCCAGCGGTGGGTGTGGCTGTTCTTGCCGCTGCCGGTGGTGTATTCGAGGGTGCCGAACTCCTGGCCGTCCGACTTCCAGAAGAAGCGCCTGCCGGTGAGGTCGCTGCCGTGATGCAGCAGCACCGTGTCGACCGAGGTGAGGCCCTCGGGCTTGTAGAAGAAGCCGTTCGCGGCGCCGACCCACGTCAGGCGCAGATCCGTCTGCGACTTGTAGTCGCCGCCCCACCAGATGAAGATGCCGATGCCGCAGCACACGGCGACGATGATGCTGACGCCGATGAGCGAGTGCGCCCAGCCGCTGTCGACGCCGAACACGTTGAAGACGATCGTCAGGACGATCGCCGCAGCGACCGCGATCACCCCGGTCAGCAGGGTGCGGCGGGGGAACGGCTTCAGGTCCTTGTGCTCGGGCGGCGCAGCGGCGCGCACCTGCTCGTCCGTCGCCTGCAGCCACCTCAGATCGAATGCCATGTGCGGTTCCCCCTGGCTGCTGAGAGTAGCGGTGCTTGGGGGCGCATGGCTGCTCGAGCGGTGCGACATGTACGTTCGATCGCTCACGAGCGTGCATTCCGCACCGGCCGATGTCAGTGGCGTGGTGCGCTGGTCGCCGCGCTGATCGGCGAGTGGCTGGAGCGGGTGCGGGCGCACACGCCGGGTTAGGCTGGCTGCATCGGCAGCGGCCTGGATTTGGGCCGCCGGGCTGCGCGCATCTGGCTTTGATGGCGTTTCGGCTCGGCATCCGTATCCGCCCAACTATGTCCAGGTGACCCATGGCTGTCCCTCTGATGCTGCGCACTCCCGCTGCGCCCTACGCCCGGCCCACCGCGCTCGACGGCGCGCTCGATCGCCTCGAGAGCTCGCCCGGTCCGTGGGCGACGCTGTCGCATGCGGATGCCACAACTCTGCTCGCCGCGCGCGATGCCGACCTGGACCGGCTGCTCGCGGTGGCCGGGCGCATTCGCGACGAGGGGCTGGCCGCCGCCGGGCGCCCCGGCGTGATCACGTACTCGCGGAAGGTGTTCATTCCGCTCACGCACCTGTGCCAGGACCGCTGCCACTACTGCATCTTCGTGCAGACACCGGGCAAGCTCGCGAAGGCCGGAATCTCGCCGTACATGGAGCCAGAGGAGGTGCTCGAGGTCGCGCGCCAGGGCGCGGCGCTCGGCTGCAAAGAGGCGCTGCTGACGCTCGGCGACCGACCCGAGAACCGCTGGCCGATCGCGCGGCAGTGGCTCGACGAGCACGGCTATGCGTCGACGCTCGACTACGTCGCGGCGATGGGTGAGCTCATCCTGCGCGAGACCGGGCTGCTGCCGCACCTCAACCCCGGTGTCATGTCGTGGGCGGAGCTGCAGCGACTGAAGCCCGTCGGCCCGTCGATGGGCATGATGCTCGAGACGACCTCGACGCGCATCTGGGAGACGCCCGGCGAGGCGCACTTCGGCTCGCCCGACAAAGACCCCGCCGTTCGGCTGCGGGTGATCGACGACGCCGGTCGGTCGCGGATTCCCTTCACCACCGGAGTGCTGCTCGGCATCGGCGAGACCGCCGAGGAGCGCATCGACGCCGTGCTCGCCCTGCGCGCCGCGCACGAGAAGTACGGGCACATCCAAGAGGTGATCGTGCAGAACTTCCGTGCGAAGAACGCCACCGCGATGATGGGCGCCGTCGACCTCGAGACGCAGGAGTACGCCGCGGCCGTCGCCGTCACCCGTGTGCTGCTCGGGCCGGGCATGCGCGTGCAAGCGCCGCCGAACCTGACGGATGCCGACGAGCTCGCCCTGCTCATCCGCGCCGGCATCGATGACTGGGGCGGCGTCTCGCCGCTCACGCCCGACCACGTGAACCCCGAGCGCCCCTGGCCCCAGATCGAGGAGCTCGCGCGACTGACCGCCGAGGGCGGCTACACCCTGCGCGAGCGCCTGACCGCGCACCCGCATTACCTGCGCGAGGCGCGCGGTGCTGTGATTTCCGGGGATGCCGGCCGCGGCGCCGACTGGTTCGACGACCGCCTGCGCCCGCGCCTTCTCGAGCTCGCCGACGACTACGGGCTCGCACGACACGACGCCTACCTCGAGTCGGTGCTGAAGCGCGCGGAATCCGACCCCGCGGGCCTCACCGATGCCGAGTACGTCGCCCTGCTGCACGCCGACGGTGACGATCTCGAGGCGCTCGCCTCGCTCGCCGACGGGGTGCGGCGCGACCGCGTCGGCGACACCGTGACCTACGCCGTGAACCGCAACCTCGACTCCTCGCTCGGACTACCGCTCGACGAGGTCGCAGCTCTCGCCGACGAGGCCGCCGCGCTCGGCGCCACCGAGATCTGCGTGCAGGGCATGCCCCCGCGCGAGGCCGGCACAGGCGGCTACCTCGAGCTCGCGCGCACCATCAAGCGGGTGCAGCCGCAGCTGCACCTGCACGCCTTCCGGCCCGCCGAAGTGCTCGACGGCGCCGCCCGGGCCGGGCTTGCTCTCGCCGACTGGCTCGCGCAGCTGCGCGCGGCCGGAGTCGACACGGTGCCCGGCACCGGGGCGCGGATTCTTGACGATCGCATACGCGGAATCCTGACCGGGGGCGCCGACATTGAGGCATCCGTCTGGATCGACACTGTGGAGAACGCGCACCGCGCCGGTCTGCGCTCGACTGCCACGATGGTCTACGGTCACGTGGAGACCGCCGCCGACCAGGTGAAGCATCTGCGCGCGCTTGCCGCCCTGCAGGACCGCACCGGCGGCTTCACCGAATTCATCGCAATGCCGTGGCTGCCCTCCGAGTCGCCGGTCGAGGTGCCGGGCGCACGCCCGGGCCCCACCCTGCGCGAGTCGCGCGCCGTGCACGCCGTGGCGCGGCTGATGCTCGCGGGGCGCATCGACCACATCCAGGCGGCGTGGACGAAGCTCGGCCTGCGAGGCGCTCAGCTCGTGCTCGCGGGCGGCGCGGACGACCTCGGCGGGGTGCTGCTCGACGGCACGCTCGACCCGAGCGCCGGTCCCGAGCAGGGTCGGCAGCTGACGGTCGCCGACGTGACGAAGCTCGCGGGCGAGCTCGGTCGGCCGGTCAGGCAGCGCACGACGACGTACGGCACCCCGGCGATCGACTCGGCGAAGCCGAATGGAGACGCCGCGCGATGACCCGGGGCGGGTCTCCATTCGCCTGTGGCGAGCCGACCAGCGCTGCTGGCCACGGCGAGTCGACCAGCGGTCAGCGGATCGACGTCGCCGTCGTCGGGGCCGGCATCGCCGGCATCGGCATGGGGGTGCAGCTGAAGCGCTCCGGCCGCGACGACTTCCTGATCTTCGAGCGCGCCGGCGACCTCGGCGGCACGTGGCGCGACAACACCTACCCGGGCGTCGCCTGCGACATTCCGAGCCAGCTGTACTCGTACTCCTTCCGCCCCAAGCCCGACTGGTCACGCCGCTTCGCCCCGGGGGCAGAGATCCTCGAGTACCTGCGCGCCACCGCGCGCGATGAAGGCCTCGAACCGCACCTGCGACTCGGCGAGCCCCTCACGGGCGCACGGTGGGATGACGAGAACGGATGCTGGTGCCTGACCACCCCGCGCGGCGAGTACCGCGCCCGCGCTCTGGTCATGGCGGCCGGGCGGCTGAGCGAGCCGAGGATTCCGGCGATTCCGGGGCTCGAGACGTTCACCGGTCCGGCGTTCCACTCCGCACGTTGGGACCACTCGCCCCTCGACGGGCTACACGTCGGGATCGTGGGCACGGGGGCGAGCGCGGTGCAGCTGCTGCCCGAGGTCGCGCGGCGTGCGGCATCCGTCACGGTGTTCCAGCGCACGCCTGCCTGGGTGCTGCCGCGCGGCGATCGCGCGTTCGCACCGGGAGAGGCACAACCCGACCGCGCCGAGCTCGCGGCAGAGGCCGAGCGCCTGTTCGACGCGCGCATCGCGGGCTCGGAAGCCCTCGCACGCCTCCGCGCGACAGCCGAGACGCACCTGCGGGAACAGGTCGCAGACCCCGCGCTTCGCCGCGCGCTCACCCCGACGTACGAGCTCGGGTGCAAGCGCGCGGTGTTCAGCGACGACTTCTACCCCGCGCTGCAGCGCCCGAACGTGCGCCTCGAGGCCAGCGCCCTGACCGCGTTCGACGAAGGTGCCGCGGTCGCGGCATCCGGTGCCCGCTATGGACTCGACGCCCTGATCTTCGCGACCGGCTTCGAGACCGCGCGGCCGCCCATCGCGCGCCTGGTGACCGGTCGCGACGGCGAGACCCTGGCCGCGCACTGGCGCGACGGCATGACCAGCCACGCCTCGACCGTCGTCGCCGGGTTCCCCAACCTGTTCGTGCTCGATGGCCCGAACTCGGCGCTCGGGCACAGCTCGGCGTTCGAGGTGATCGAAGTGCAGCTCGGCTATGTGCTGGGCGCGCTCGAGCACCTGGATGCCCGCACAGACGGAACCCCGCTCGAGGTGACGGCTGACGCCGAAGCGGCATACGAAGCGGAGATCGCGCGGCTCGCCGCCGACACTGTGTGGGTCAGGGGCGGGTGCTCGAGCTGGTACCGCGACGAGGCGTCCGGACGCCTGACGCTGCTCTGGCCCGCGAGAGTCGCCGAGTTCCGCGCGCGCTACGGCGTCTTCGACCCGGCGCCGTTCGTGCGAGCTGTGCCAGAGCCCGCCGGCGTGGTCACGCCTTCCTAGGTACCGCTCGGCGCCTCGAGCTGGGCCCGCAGCGCCTCGACGCCGTCGAGCGTCGGCGTCGCACCCAGCAGGGCGAAGTTCGCCTCGCGCACGGCATCCCACTTCTCACGTGTGATGCGGAAGCGGTTCGCGACAGCCGCCGTGCCCTCGCGCGCCATGCGCGTGATGCCGTCTTCCTCGTAGCCGACCTTGCGCGACACCGCGTTCGACGCCGCGTTGTCGGCGAATGCGCCGGAGGTGACGTCGTGCGCGCCGAGTCCGTCGAAGAGCAGGTGCAGCATGAGCACGCGCATGCGGGTGCCGATGCCTCGGCCCTGGAACTCACGGCCGAGCCACGAGCCGGTCTCGACGCTGCGCAGCACGGTCCACTGAGTGCCGCTCGCGCCCTGCGATCCGACGACGACGCCGCCCACGAGCACCGCGAACTCGAGGGTGAGCTTCGGGCCGACGTTCTGCCGAATCGACCACTGGTACTTGAGCACGCTGCGCGCGACTTGGTCGGGCGTCCCGCGCGTCCACGGCGTGTAGAACGGCATCGCCTCGGGGTCGTGGACGCCCCGCCCCGCGAGCTCAGCGAGATCGACGAGCAGGTCGTCGTCGATCCACCTGAGTTCGAGGTCGCCGGCGGTCGCGCGGACGCCGGCTGCTTGCCACAGCTTGATGAGCGCTTCGGATGCCACGCTGTCAGTCTTCCAGGCCGGGAACGCGCCTCCGGACGCGACCGTCTTCGTCGACGCACTTGAACGAGGACACCACTTTTCAACCTCAGAGCACCATTGGTGCCCAGGTGACACCAACGGTGTCGCGACGGCACCGATGGTGTCAGAACGGCACCGTTGGTGTCAGGACGGCACCGTTGGTGTCGCGAGGGCACCAATGGTGCCCTCGGCGTCAGAAATGGTGCTCTCGGCGTCGGAAATGGTGTCCTCGTTCAAGTGCCGCGAGGCCACGCCGTCGCCAGGCCCGCGAACGCCGCCGCTCCGAGCGCCGCCGCGATCAGGAACACCCCGGGCCCCGTCACGGCAGGCGCGAACACGCTCTCGAGCAGCGGGAACGCGAAGCCGACGTACGTCGCGCTGTAGAAGATGCCGGTCAGCGTCGCGAGGTCGTCGGGGCGCGCGAGCGCGTCCACCGCGTTCAGGCCGCTCACCAGCAGGAATCCGTAGGCCGCGCCCAGGCAGATCGCGGCCGGTGCGAGCAGGAACGGCGAGTGCGTGAGCACGGTGGCCGCGCCGAGAAGCATCCCGATCACAAGCGCGGCGACGCCCGTCTGGAACGGGGCGCGCGGCGAGCGCTGGGCGAGCCGACGCGCCCAGGACTGCACGAGGATGCCGGTGCCGAGCGTCACCGCCGCCGTGATACCGCTGGCGATCTCGGTGAAGCGCCCGACGTCGATCTGTCCGGGCAGCACGGCAAGCGACGCCGATGCGGCACCGAAGACCCACGGCGCCGTGGGAAGGATCGCGCGCAGGAAGACCCGGCTGCGCAGCGCCGCGCCCACCTCGCTCGCGCCACGGGTGCGGCCGGGGTGATGCGAGACGGTCTCGGGCGCGCGCCAGACGTACAGGGCCGCCGCGACGACGAGCAACACGTGCACGGCATAGGGCAGCTGCTCCGGCAACGGCACCCACTGGCTCAGCACGCCCGACAGCAGCGGGCCGCCGGCGAACCCGGCGGTCAGTGCCACGGCGGCGCGACGGGCCCCAGAGCTGCCGCGCCCGGCCCGGTCGGAGAGCTCTTTGACCCACGCCGTCCCTGGGCTGAACGTCGACCCGGCGGCGACGCCGACGACCACGCGCCCCACGAGCAGGCCGGCGAACGAGTCACCGGCGAGCAGCAGCATGAGCGACCCCACCGCCGAGAGCAGCAGCGCGCCCCGCACGACGAGCCGACGCCCGAAGCGGTCGGAGAGCGGCGCGACGAGGATCAGTGCGGGGATCAGCCCGAGCGCGTACGCCCCGAAGAGTCCGTTGACGTCGACCGCACTGAGCGCCCCGCGGTAGACGTCGAGCAGCGTCGCGAACATGTTCGCGCCGTAGCCGACGACGAACATCGCGGCGGCCGGCCGCAGCCACGCGGCGCCGGACGCGCCGCCGGACCCAAGTTCGGCGGACGGTGAAGAGCCGCTCAAGCTCTAGAGCAGCCCCGTCGCGGCGACCGCGGCGGTGCCGACGGTGCCCCCGACGACCCCGCTCGACAGGTGGTACCCGGGCACGACGTTCACGCCGACGATCAGCGCAGCGGCCACGAGCAGTCCGATGATCATCCAGACAACGAGCCAGTTCACGCCACGATCCATGCCTCCACGCTATCCCTGCAGAGGCGGCGTCGGCTCCCCGAGCGAGAGCATCAGCCGGTTCGCCCAGTTGAAGAACGCGGCGCCGTGAATCGCGTCGGCGATCGCGAGGTCGTCGAGGCCGGCCTCGCGCAGCTGCTGCACGTGCGCGGCCGAGAACTCGCCGGGGGTCTTCGTCAGCGCCACCGACGCGTCGATCACGGCCCGCCACTGCGGGTCGTCCTGCGGCGCGGCGGTTCCCTCGTCGAGCAGCCGCTGCACGTCGTCGGGCCGCTTCGACTTCTGCGACGCGAAGCGCGCGTGCACGGATGCGCAGAACAGGCATCCGTTCGTCCGCGACGCGGCGGCCGCCGACAGCTCGCGCTGGGCACGCGGCAGCCCGCCCTTCTCGTTGTAGAAGATGTCGTTGTCGGTGCGGGTGCGCGCCCCGAGGATGTCGGGGTCGCGCGCCAGCAGCCGGAAGTACGGGCTGTTCACGCGGCCCTTGTCGACGAGGCCGGCGTAGTGCCGCTCGGTCAGCTCGTCGATCGCGAGCGGCTCGAGCCATGCCGCCCAACCCAGCTGCGCCTGCGTGAATTCGTTCGGCCGTTCGAACTCGTGGCGGATGACCTGGTCAGGCATCACAGCTCTCCCTTCAGGACGGTGAGCCCCGCGACGACGCGGAGCTGGAAGTTGAGGAACGACACGAGCTGCGAGAGCGTCACGATGCCGGTCGTCGACCAGCCGGCGTCGATCAGCGCCTGCAGCGCGTCCGCCGAGGAGTCGCGCGGGCGGTACGTCAGCAGGTGCGTGTGCGCGAGCGCCGCGGCGAGACGGATGCCGACGGCATCGGTGAGCTCGGCAGAGGGCTGCCAGTGCAGGCCGTCCTGGTTCTCGGCCGACAGCGGGCCCTCGGGGTAGTCGCCATAGGGGCCCGTCGTGACCGCGGAGGGCAGTGCGGCCTCCAGCGCGGCGAGCACCTCGGCGGATGCCTCTGCCAGCAGCTCACGGTAGTAGTCGGCGGTCGGGCTCTGCGCGAGGGCGACCGCCCAGTAGGCGATCGCGAGGCGCTCGAGCTGCGAGACGTGGTCGAGCTCGTCAGAGGCGAACAGCGCGTCGTAGCTCGCCTGGGCGTTGCGCTTGGCGTCGGGGCGCTGCTCGCGCAGCGCGAAGATCGCGTCGCCTTCGCGGGAGCCGACCAGGTGGTCGATGACATCGATAGGCATGGGATTCCTTTCGAGGGGGTCTTGAGGTGGGGTCCGCGGCTACTGGCCCGGCGCGGAAGACGGCGACCAGCCGAGCGCCGGCGCGATCTCGCGCGCGATCAGCTCGAGCGAGCGCAGCACGACCTCGTGCGGCGGGTCGACGGGGTGGGGCTGGAAGACGAGGTCACTCGCGGAGCGCAGGATCGGGTCTGCGGTGAGGGCGCCCAGCACCTGGTCGACCGTGCCGACGTGCAGGTCGAGGTAGGCCGCGAGCTCGAGTTCCGGCGCGTCGGTGGGCACCACGGTGCCCTGCGCCTCCAGCATGCGCAGCGAGCGCGCGATGCCCTGAGCCCGCCACCGCGCCGCCTCTTCCTCGGTGTCGATGACGAGAACCGAGCGCGAGGCCATGACGCGCTGCGGCACCCCGTGCGGAAGCGCCGCGGCATGGGCATCCACGATCTCCACCTGGTCCTCAGCCGAGCCGCGACCCGTGTACTCCTTGCGCGGCTGCGTGCGCGACAGCATCAGGCCGTTGCCCTCTGCCCCGATGCGCGCGGCCCCGCCCGCGGAGAAGGTGGCTTCCCAGAGCGTGTCGACGAGCGCCGGCGCGGGCGGGTACAGCGCGCCGCCGTCGCTCGTGAGGACGTCGCCGCGCAGTGCGGAGAGCAGCGTCTTCTTGTGCGCCGCGTAGATCGCGGGCCGGTCGGCCGGGTCGTGGCCGAACGGCGGGAACGACGACGAGGTTCCGCCAGAGCCGATGCCCACCTCGAGCCGCCCATCCGACAGCAGCCAGAGCACGGCAGCGTCCTCGGCCACGCGCAGCGGCGCCTCGAGCGGCAGCGTCACGATGCCGGTGGCCAGCGTGATGCGCGACGTCTTCGCCGCCGCCTGCGCCAGCAGCACGAACGGCGACGGCAGACCGCCCTCGTCGCGGTGGAAGTGGTGCTGCGCGACCCAGGCAGTGTCGAACCCGAGCTCCTCCGCCCGCACGAACTGGGCGATCGCGTTCCGGTAGCGCTCGACGGGGCTGACGTCGTCAAGCAGGCGAGT
Source organism: Gryllotalpicola daejeonensis (assembly GCF_039538145.1). Taxonomy (NCBI): domain Bacteria; kingdom Bacillati; phylum Actinomycetota; class Actinomycetes; order Micrococcales; family Microbacteriaceae; genus Gryllotalpicola; species Gryllotalpicola daejeonensis. The sequence goes on from NZ_BAABBV010000001.1 coordinate 1,988,291, forward strand.
GAAGAATCCGAGCCGGGGGCCTGTCATTACTGCGGTGCCTTTCCGAGGTACGCCTCTTGGATCTCCGGGTTGTCGAGCAGCTCGCGCGCGGTGCCCTGCAGCACGATCTCGCCGGTGGCGAGCACGTAGCCGCGCGAGGCGATCGAGAGGGCGAGTTCGGCCTGCTGCTCGACGAAGAGCACCGCGACGCCGAGCTCGCTGTTGATGCGCGCGATCTCGTCGAGCACCTGGTCGACGAGCTTCGGCGAGAGGCCCATCGTGGGCTCGTCCATGCAGATCAGCCGTGGGCGGCTCATCAGCGCACGGGCGAAGGCGAGCATCTGCTGCTCGCCGCCCGAGAGCGTCCCGGCTTCCTGCTTGCGCCGCTCGGCGAGACGCGGGAAGTGCGTGCGCATCCGCTCGAGGTCTTCGGCGATGCCCGCCTTGTCCTTGCGCGTGTACGCGCCGGCGAGCAGGTTCTCGTCCACCGTCAGCTGCGGGAACACGCGGCGCGCCTCGGGCACCGACGCGATGCCGGCCGTGATGCGGCGCCTCGTCGACGCGTGCGTGATGTCGGCTCCGTCGAACCGCACGGCGCCCGACTTCACCCGGGTCAGCCCCAGGATCGTCTTCATCGTCGTCGACTTCCCGCTCGCGTTCCCGCCGAGCAGCGACACGATCTCGCCCTCGCCGACGGTCAGCGTGTTGCCGCGCAGAGCGTGGAACGGCCCGTAGTGCACGTGCACGTCGTCGAGTTCAAGGAGCGGGCGTGAATTGCCCGCCCGCGCGGGCGCGGCGCCGCTCGCGGAGCCGCTCGAAGATGCAGCTGTGGATGCCTGCGCCGTCGGCTCACTCATGAGAGGTCCTCCCCACCCAGCCCGCGCCGCCGCCCGAGGTACGCCTCGATCACGGCGGGGTCGCGGCGCACCTGCTCAGGCCGCCCCTCAGCGATGATGCGCCCTCCGTCCATCACGATGACCCGGTCGCTGACCGACATCACGAGGTCGAGCTTGTGCTCGACGAGCAGGATCGCCTGCCCCTCGGCCTTGAGGTCGAGCAGCTGCTGCAGCACCTCGGCGGTCTCCGACTGGTTCATGCCGGCGGTCGGCTCGTCGAGCACCAGCAACTTCGGCCCCAGTGCCAGCGCTCGCGCGATCTCGGTGCGGCGCCGGTTGGCGTAGCTCAGCGAGTAGGCGGGGTCGTCGCGCCGCGGCCCGAGCCGCGCCTCGAAGCGCTGGATCTCGCGCGCGATCGTCTTATCGATCTCGGCCCGCTCGCGCCGCGAGCCCGGCGTGCCGATGATCGCGATGTACAGCTCGGCGAGCAGCGGAATCCAGCGCAGCAGGAACAGGCGCGACAGGCGCCGGAACGGGCGGCTGGCGCGCAGGGTCGAGTGGATGCCCACCTCGATGTTGTCTGCGACGGACAGCGTCGCGAACACCCGCCCGTTCTGGAAGGTGCGGGCGACGCCGTCCTCCGCGATGCGCGCGGTGTCTGCGTGCCCGATGTCCGCGCCGTCGAGCGTGATCGTGCCGCCGTTGGCCGGGATCGTGCCGGTGACGAGATTGAGCGTCGTGGTCTTCCCCGAGCCGTTCGGCCCGATGATCGAGACCACCTCGTGCGGCCCGACGGTGAACGAGATGCCGTCGACGGCCTTGAGCCCCTCGAAGTGCCGCTCGAGCTTCTCGACCTGCAGCAATACGTCGCTCATGAGTTCCTCACCAGGATTCCGCCGGGCCGGAAGCGCACCGCGAGGATCAGCACGAGGCCGTAGGCGACGATGCGCAGCTCATCGGTGAAGCGCAGCAGCTCGAGCCCGCCGATCAGGATGATCGCGCCGACCACCGCACCGTAGGGCAGGTTGACGCCGCCCATGATCACGATCGTGACCACCAGCAGCGACATCAGCGTCGTGAAGATCGTCGTGTCGATGTAGGTGTACTGGTGGGCGAGCAGCGAGCCGCCTAGCCCTGCGAAGAACGCCGACACCGCGAAGGCGAGCGCCTTGTAGTCCCGCACACGGACGCCCGAGGCCAGAGCCGCGACCTCGTCGGAGCCGACCGACGAGATCACCCGGCCGAGGTGCGAGTCGCGCAGCCGCCACATCACGAGCAGGGTGACGACCAGCACTCCGAAGTCGATGAAATAGAAGTCCCGTGGGGAGAACAGCAGGTGGCCGGCGATGCTCGGCCAGGGAATCCCCTGCACTCCCAAGGGCACGACGAGCTGGATGATCGCGACGACGACGAGCCCCAGCCCGAGCGTCGCGATCGAGATGTAGTGGCCCTTCACGCCCCAGATCGGCGAGGCGAGCACCGAGGCGATGACGGCGGCGATCAGCCCCGCGAGCGGCAGCGCCACCCAGAACGGAATGTGGACATACAGCGTGAGCAGCGCAGAGGCATATGCGCCGATCGCGATCGGCCCGGCCTGCCCGAGCGCCATGACGCCGGACTGCCCCGCGGTGATCGTGAAGCCCGCGGCGATGATCGCGTAGATCAGCACCTGCGTGCCCGTCGACAGCACGTAGTCGCTGCTGACGAACGGGATCACGCCCGCGCCGACCACGAAGGCGACGAGCCAGACCCAGCGCGGGATCCGGAACGGTCGGCCGCGCCCGAGGAAGGTGCCCGTCAGCGGCTCGGACGAGATCAGCGGCACCTTCCCGAACAGGCCGCCCGGCCGCACGATGAGCACGAGCAGCAGGATCGCGAAGATGATGATCTGGTCTGAGGTGTCGCCGAAGAAGTAGATGCCGAAGGACTCGAGGATGCCGAGCACGAAGCCGCCGATCACGGCGCCGACCAGCGAGCCGAGGCCGCCGAGGGTCGCCGCGACGAAGGCGACCAGCCCGGTGTTGAGTCCGGAGACCGGGTTCGCGACGCCGACGTAGAGCGCCATGAAGATGCCGGCGAGTCCGCCCAGCCCCGAGGCGATGACGAACGACAGGTGCTGGATCAGCCCGACCGGGATGCCCATCTGCAGGGCGGCCTCCTGGTCCTGCGCGGTGGCCCGGGTTGCGCGCCCGATCTTCCCGTACTTGAGGAAGACCGACATCACGATCATGACCCCCGCGGTGATGCCGAGCATCACGAGGTCGGAGGTGCCGAAGCGCATCGCACCGACGTGGAAGTTCGAGGTCGGCAGCACGCGGGGGAACACCCGCGAGTGCGCGCCGAATGCGAGCTGCGATCCGTTGTCGAGGATCTGCGAGACGGCATACGTCGACAGCATTGCCGCGAGCGGCACGAACTTCGCGAGCGGCCTGACGACCGCGATGTTGATGATGAGGCCAAGCGCGGCGCAGATCAGCACCACGAGCGGCAGCGCGAGCCAGAACGACCAGTGCTGCTGCGCGACGAAGAACCACGTGAGCATGGCGCCCAGCCCGAAGAACGAGAACTGGGCGAAGTTGACGACGTTCATCACGCCGAAGACGAGCGAGATGCCGACCGCTCCGAGGGCGTAGACGTTCCCTCGGAGCAGGCCGGCGATCAGAGTGTCGAACATGAAGCGCAGTTCAGCGGGCGATCAGCGACAGCGGCTCAGCCGTTGTACTGCACCCACTTGCCGCCCTTGAGAATGACGGGGGTCTCCTGCGGGGAGGCCGGTCGGCGCGTCGACGGGTCGAAGGTGATCTTGCCGTAGACGACGCTCGGCACGTCCTTGATCTTCTTGAACCCGGCGAGGATGCCCTCGCGCGAGGTGCCGCCCGCCTTCGCCGCGGCGACCGCGACATTCAGCGCGTCGTAGGCACCCGCCTCGAACGACGTGACGTCGGTCTCCTTCGGGTACTTCTTCTTGAACGCCGCGACGAAAGCCTTCACCTGCGGGTCGGTGCTCGTCTCGAGGAACTCGGTGCCGATGATCGAGCCCTCGGCATCGGGGTTGCCGTCGAACGACTCCTCGTCCTGGCCGCCGTAGAAGGTGCCCTGGTAGCCGATGGCGCGCAGCTGGGTGACGATCTTCGAGGCGTCAGGGCCGTAGCCGATCTCGACGAAGGCGTCGGGCTTGCCCTTGGTCGCCTTGAGCAGCGCGGGCTTGTAGTCGTCAGAGGTGTCGAGCACGCCCTCTGCGTCCGTGATCTTGAGGCCGACCTTCTTGGCCTCGCTCTTGAATGCCTGGTAGGCCGGGATGCCCCAGTCGGCGGTGTTGAGATAGGCGACGCCCACCGAGTCGACACCCTGCTTCTTGATGTAGTCGGCGGTCCACTTGTACGTGTCGGCCGTCGTGATCGAGGTCGACCACTGGTACTCGGTGCCCTTCGCGGTGAAGTCCGGGTTCGAGTTGTTGAACCCGTACTGCAGCAGCTTGCCCGCCGTGTAGATCGGCGAGGCGGGGATCGACGCGGCCGAGGAGTAGTCGCCGAAGACCAGCGAGATGCTCTTGTCGCCGACGAACTTCTGCGCGACCGGCACCGACTGCTTCGGGTCGGACTGCGAGTCCTCGTACTTGAGCGCGACCGGGTGTCCGTTGATGCCGCCCTTGGCGTTGACCTGCTCGACGGCGAGGTCGAACGCCTCTTTGAACTGCTGGCCGTACTGCGCGTACTGCCCGGTCTCGGCGGCCGAGACGCCGAAGTACACGGTGCTCTTCTTGCCGGAGCCGGAGTCGCCCGACGAGGTGTTCCCGGCGCACGCCGCGAGGCTGACCGCGGCGAGTGCGGCGACGGAGGCGACGCCGGCGCGTCGAATGATGCTGCTCATGATTGTGGGGTCCCTTGATCTCGGGAAGGCACGTGGTGGTTTCTCTTACCTAACAACGCGCGGCGCGCGCCCGAAGCGCCCGGTGTAACAGCCCGTCACAGACCAGCGTTTAGGCCCGCGAGCACGGCGCCGGTGTGCCGCCCCGGCCGCGCGATGCGGTCGACGTCGTCAGGGGCATCGACATCGCGCCGCAGCCCCGACTCGGCGGCCACCTCGAGCCGCTCGAACCCAGCCGCCGCGTGCGCCGCCGCCGACCCGGCTCCGAACTGCGGCTGCGCACTCTCGCCCGCGGCGAGCGTGATGAGCGAGGTGCCGTCTCCTGCGGCATCCGTGACATAGGCGAGCGGATGCCTGCCCGCAGCAGCCAGTGCAGCGGAGAGCTCGCCCGCCGTGAGCTCGGGCAGGTCGCCGAGCAGCACGGCCACCCGTGCCTCTCGGTCCGCGGCGCGCGCGGCTCGGATGCCGTGCGCGATCGCGCCGTTCAGCCCGTGCCGCGGGTCCGGCGTGATCGCGACCGGGGCGAGGTCGGCGGCGTCAGGGAAGAGCGTCGCGAGGCCCGGCTCGCTCGAGACGATCGTGACGCCCGCGACGTCGGCGGCCGCTCGCGCCGCGGCGACCACGTCCTGCAGGAAGGCGAGCGCGAGGGCGTGCCGAGAAAGGTCGTCGAAGCGCGCGGCGAGGCGCGACTTCGAGCTCGGCGCGCCCTTGAACGGGATGACGATGCGCCAGGTCACGCGGCGGGGTCTCCATTCGGCTGCGCCGATTCGGCAAGCGCGGCCGCGCGGCCGGCCTCGAAGCCCTGCGCGTACGCCTCGTCGGTGCCGAGGCGGAACATGTCGGTCGGTCCGGTGCGCGGCAGCGTGCGCGCCCCCGGCGTGTCGACCTCGGCGGTCACGAGCCGCCCCATGCCGCGCACCACGGCGACCGGCCGTCCAGAAGCCTTTCCCTTCACGAGGTCGCCGAGCCCCGCGAGCTCGTCGGCCACGACCGGAACGGTGACCGAAAGCGGGCGCCCCTGACTGTCGGTCGACCCGCGCAGGTCGTCGACGACGTGGACCCCGGCCGCGCCGATCGCGATGTCGGTCTGGCCGATGCGCCACGCACGCCCGAGGGTGTCCGAGACGATGACGCCGAGGCGAACACCGAAGCGCGCCCGCAGTGCGCTCGCCAGAGCCCTCGCGGAAGCATCCGGATCAATCGGCAGCAGCAGCACCGTGCCGTCTGCGGTGTTTGACGCGTCGACGCCCGCCGCAGCCCCGACGATGCCGAGGCGGTTCTCGACGATGCGCGTCACGCCGCCCTCATAGGCGCGCGTGGCGACCACGCGCACGGTCTCGGCCGTGATCGCGGCCTCGCGATCGGATGCCTCGACGATGCGCCCCTCTGCCTTCGACAGGATCTTGCTCGTCACGACGAGGATGTCGCCGTCGAGGCATCCGTTCTCGTCGCTCGCCAGAGCGTCCCCGATCAGCTGCGCGAGATCCGCGCCGGGCTCGATCTCGGGGATGCCGTCGAGCGCCCACGCGCTCACGCTGTGCCCATGCTTTTCGGCAGTCATCGCACCACCTTCGGAAGGACGTCGCGACCGAAGACGTCGATCCACTCGCGCTGGTTCCGGCCCACGTTGTGCAGATAGATACGGTCGAACCCGAGGTCGGCGTACTGCTGAATCGCCGCGCGGTGCACGTCGGGGTCGGCTGAGATGAGCAGTCGCCCTTCGAAGTCCTCGGGGCGCACCATCTTGGCCAGCTGCTCGAACTCCCACGGGCTGCGCAGGTCGGCCTTGGGGAAGCGCATGCCGCCGTTCGGCCACTCGGTGAGAGCGTTGCGCAGCGCCTCGTCGTCGGTCGCGGCCCACGACAGGTGCAACTGCAGCACCTTGGGTGCGTCGGCGACGGACCGCCCCGATTCGCGGCGCCCCTCGGCGAAGCGCTCGAGCAGCGGCCCCAGCTTGTCGAGGGGCGCGCCCGTCGTGATGAGCCCGTCGGCCGTGCGGCCGGCGCGCTTCGCGGTCACGGGGCCGCCCGTCGCGATCAGGATCTGGGGCGCCGTCTCGGGCATCGACCACAGCCGGGTCGACTCGAGCTTGAAGTAGCGTCCGTCATGTTTCACATCTCTGTGACGGATGCCGGAGGCGAACAGCTTCTGGATCACCTCGACGGCCTCGAACATGCGGTTGATGCGCTCCGGCGCCTCTGGCCAATACTGGCCGACGATGTGCTCGCTGAGCGCCTCGCCGGCGCCGATGCCGAGCCAGTGCCGACCGGGGTACATCAGGCCGAGCGTCGCGCTCGCCTGCGCGACGAGGGCTGGGTGGTGCCGGAAGGTCGGGGCGGTGACACCCGGGCCGAAGTCACCGCGGGTGCGCTCGGCGACGGCGGTCAGCACGTTCCAGACGTACGACGAGTTGCCCTGCTGCGGCACCCACGGCTGGAAGTGATCGGAGGCCATCGTGCCCGAGAAGCCGTGGGCTTCCGCGTATGCGGCGAGCGCCACCGCCTCTGCCGGGTCGAACTGCTCGAGTGCGGCGCTGTACCCGATCGCCGGTCGACTCGGCGCATCCGGCGCCGGCCGACTCGGCGAAGCCGAATGGAGGCCCGCCGCGCTCACGCGTCCACCAGCGCCGCGATCTCGGGGTGCAGGTGCTCGACCGGCTGGTGCTGCGCGAGCGTGCGAGCGAAGTCGTATGCCTCGCCGCGGCGCCCCGTGGCGAAGAACCGGCTCACCGTGATGCCGTGCCCGGGCCGATGCACGATCTCGATCTCGTCGCCGGCGGCGATCGACCCGCGCTCGACCACGCGGAAGTAGGCGCCGGTCAGGTTCGCCTGCGTGAAGCGCTTCACCCACTGCGGCTCTCCCATGCGGCGCTGGAACGTGGCGCACGGCGTGCGCGGAGAGGTCACCTCGAGCACCAGCTTCTCGCCGATGCGCCACCGCTCGCCGATCTCGGCGTGGGAGACCTCGACGCCCTGCGTGCGCAGATTCTCGCCGAAGAGGCCGGCGGGGATGTCGCGGCCGAGCTCGCGCGCCCACCAGTCCGCCTCTTCCTGGGCATAGGCGTACACCGCTTGGAACAGACCGCCATGGTTCTTGCGGTCGGCCTGCACGTCTCCGTAGACGCCGTACGGCTTGACGTCCACCGCCTCGGCGATCGGCTTCTTGTCGATCGCGGTCACACCCGCGGGGCCCCCGAGGTCGGGCAGCAGCTTGTCGACACGGCACAGTGCAAGCAGTGTGGGCGCAAGCGGGGAGGCCATGCCTCCATTCTCACCTTCGCGGCGACGCTGCTGTGCCCGTTCGGCCGCCCGCTGTGCCCGTTCGGCGCAGCTGTGACCGCTGCAGCGGGCGCACTTGCGCCGATCGGCAACCCTTCGGTCGCAGCGATGTCGGCCAGGGCCGTCTAGGGTTCGTGCGTCATCGGCGGGTTCGGAACGATCGTGACCCCTGGGTCGTAGAGCCCGCCCGGGCCCTTCGAGTACGTCGGCGTCGGCACGATGCGCGGGAACTGCTGCGGAGCGAAGTGGTAGTACGCGATCCCGGCGACGGCCACCACGATCAGGCATCCGATCAGCAGCGACAGCCAATACGCGAACCCGCGCCGACGTCGTCGTCCCCCAGACATGGGGCCTAGTCTGCCAAAGGCAGATCGATGAGAAGCACAGCGCCAATAGGCTGAAAACATGCGCGTCGCGACCTGGAACGTCAACTCGATCCGCACCCGCTATGTCCGCGTGATCGACTGGATGCTGCGCGAGGACATCGACGTGCTCGCCATGCAGGAGATCAAGTGCAAGCCGGAGCAGTTCCCGCGCGAGGCGTTCGAAGAGGCGGGCTACGAGGTCGAGATCCACGGCCTGAACCAGTGGAACGGCGTCGCGTTCGCCTCGCGGCTTCCGCTTGAGGACGTCGAGGTCGGATTCCCCGGCCAGCCCGGCTTCCTCAAGGGTGCCGACGGCCCCGACCTGCCGCAGGAGGCCCGCGCGCTGGGCGCCACGGTGGCAGGCATCCGCCTCTGGTCCCTGTATGTGCCCAACGGGCGCGCGCTCGGCGACCCGCACCTCGCCTACAAGCTGGACTGGCTCGCCACCCTCGCCGACGACACGCGGCAGTGGCTCGCCGCCGAGCCGACGCTGCCGCTTGCGCTGATGGGCGACTGGAACGTCGCGCCACTCGACTCGGACGTCGGCGACCCGTCGTTCGTGCAAGGTGTCTCGACCCACATCTCGCCGCCTGAGCGCGCCGCGTTCGCCGAGTTCGAGCGCGCAGGACTCACCGACGTCGTGCGGCCGCGCGTGCCGACGGGCTACACCTTCTGGGACTACAAGCAGCTGCGATTCCCGCGCAACGAAGGCCTGCGCATCGACTTCATCCTGGGGTCGAAGGCGTTCGCCGAGTTGGTGACGGATGCCTCGATCCACCGGGATGAGCGCAAGGGTGAGGCGCCGTCCGATCACGTGCCGGTCGTCGTCGACCTGGCCGTCGAGACGGAAGAGGACTACGACCGCCCGATGGTCTTCTGACCGTCGCGCCACGGTCGTTGAGGAGCACGCGGGGCCTGCGGAGCGCGCGTCTCGAAACGGCGCCAGTAGGCAGCTCAGAGCCGCTTCACCATGTTGATCTCGAGCCGCGAGCGGTCGAGCGGGTACGGCATCGTGTGCCCGGTCTCAACGAACCCGCGAGAGGCGTAGTACTTCCGAGCCCGCACGTTGTCCTCGTGCACGTCGAGCTGCAGGCGGTCCGAGAATCCGCGCGCCCAGTCTTCGATCGCGGCGAGCAGCAGGTCGCTCACGCCACGCCGGGAGCCCCGGTGCGACGGCGAGATGAACACCGCGACGAGGAAGGGCGCGCCGCCGCCGTGGTCCAGCGCGCCGCCCATCATGCCGACGAACTCGCCCGTGGCGTCGTCGACGGCGACGACGAAGACCCGGTTCTTCTCTTCGCCGCGGCCGGCGTAGGCGCGCCACTCCGCCTCGGTCTGCGCGAGCGCGCTCTCGTAGGTCTGCGTGAACGCCATGGGGGTGTCCTGCAGCGCCTCGAGGCGCAGTCGCCGCATCGCCTGCCAGTCGTCGCGGGTGGTGCGCCGCACGGTGATCCCCATGGGAACCATCCTGTCCGAGTGCGCGCCGCGAGGCATCCGCTCGCCTGCTCATTGCGCGCGTGCGCCACTGCCTTCCGCTGTGCGCGCCTCGGATCCGAGTAGCGCATGGCGGAACCTGGTGGCGCACCCCGGCGTCAGGCGGCGCGACCGGGCGTCGCGTCAGGTGAGCAGCAGCGCGACGACGAAGACGGCGGGCACCGACAGGATCGTCGTGAGCAGCACCGCGTCGCGCGCGACGATCTCGCCCCGCTCGTAGCGCGCGGCGAAGTTGTAGACGTTCTGCGCCGCGGGCAGCGCGCACAGCACGACGGTGACGAACAGCGCGTGCCCGGTCACGTGGAACCCGTAGCGGGCGACGGCCCAGCCGATCGCCGGCATCAGGATCACCTTGAACAGCGTCGAGACGATGACCTCGGCGCGCGCACCGGCCGCCTTCAGCGGCGCCGACCCGTGCAGCGACATGCCGAACGCCATCAGCACGACCGGCACGGCCGCGCCGCCGAGCAGTGTGAACGCCTGGTCGACGGGATCGGGGATCGTCCAGCCGCACGCGGCGACGACAACACCCGCGACCGATGCGATGATCATCGGATTCCGCACGGGGTTGAGCAGGATGTCGCGCACGCTCACCCGCCCGCGGCTCGTCACGTCGAGCACCGTGAGCGCGATCGGCGCGAAGACGATGAGCTGCACGAGCATCACCGGCGCGACATACGCCGCGTTGCCGAGCACATAGGACGCCACCGGAATGCCGATGTTGTTGAAGTTCGAGTAGCTCGACGACAGCACGCCGATCGTCGTGCGCGCCGCCGGCCGCCGGAAGAACAGCCGGCTGAGCACGAGGAAGATCAGGCCCGTGACGACGGCCGCGAGGTTGGCCGCGAGTCCGACGCCCGAGATGACGGTGCGGATGTCTTCGCCGGCCAGCACCGTGAAGAGCAGCGCCGGGTTCGTGACGAAGAAGGCGATGCGGTTGAGCACGTAGCCGGCCTGCGGGCCGCCGACGCCCATGCGTCCCACGACGTAGCCGACGGCGATCACGAATGCGATGATCCCGAAGCCCGTCAGCACGCCCAGCACGGGATCAAGCCTATTGGTATACCAACGGCCGGGTCGCGGCGTCGGTGGCCGCCAATAGCGTTGGGGAATGCCGTTCATCGAGGTTCCCGGGGCCCGCCTCTATTACGAGACCGATGGCGACCGGGGGATGCCTGCGCTGCTGCTCATCCACCAAGGGGTGGCGAACCTGCGCATGTGGGACGAGCAGATCGAGGCCTTCGCGCGGGGTCATTTCGTCATCAGGTACGACGCCCGTGGGTTCGGGCGCACCGAGGCCGACCCGGTCGGGTTCAGCCCGGCCACAGACATCCGCGCTCTGCTCGACGCCCTCGAGGTGCCTGCCGCGACGATCATCGCCAACTCGCAGGGCGGCAGCTTCGCTTTCGACTTCGCGGTTGAGTCGCCCGAGCGCGTGCGCGGGCTCATGACGATCGGGTCTGGCGCGAACGGCATGCCCGAGGTCGCGCTGCTGCCCGACGAGCAGGCGCAGTTCGACCGGCTGTGGCAGCTCTGGGCGGCCCACGACTGGCGCGCGGTCAATCGCGGCATGGTCGAGGTGTGGAATCTGCGCGACGGCGGAACCGGCGAAGCCCTCGACCCGGCATTCGTTGAGCGCGCTTACGCCTTGAACGAGGGCAACCCGGCGTACGCGGGCTTCGAGCCGCAGCGGGTTCCGGCCGACCCACCGGCGTTCGAACGGCTCGGTGCGCTCAATGTTCCCGTCATGGTGACGGTCGGGGAGTGGGACCTGTCGAGTGAGCGTGAGCACCAGCGCATGCTCGTCGAGGCGATCCCGGGCGCAGAAGGCCACGTCTTTCCGCGCGCAGCCCACATGCCGAGCGTGCAGCACCCGGCCGAGTTCGAGGCGTTCGCCCTCGACTGGCTCGCGCGCCACGGCCTCTAGACAGCACCTTCTTCGCGCGCACGTTTTCCTCCGGCCGCGACAATGTCACATGCGGAGGAGAACCTCTCGCGAGGTGACGGTCACGCCGAAAGGTCACGGTCGGCAGGAGGTGGACGCCGCCTACACCGCGAGGCGGTAGCCGCGCTTGATGACCGTCTCGACGAGCTTCGGCTCGGGCAGGCTCTGGCGCAGTCGGCTGATGGCGACATCCATGCCGTGCTCGTCGAGCGGCTCGGGCGCGGCGAGGGCGAGCCGATCGCGCGGCACGATCGCCCCCGCGGCCACCGCCAGCCGGCGGAACAGCGCGAGCGACACCGGCGAGAGCGTGACCCGCGCACCGCCGATCTCGGCCACCCGTCCGCGCAGCAGCACCTCGCCGAACACCGTCGGCAGGCGCAGCACGCGCGAGCTCTCGAGCTCGTCGCAGACCAGCTTGATGAGCGCGCCCATGCGGAAGCGCTCGGGAATGACCGGCTCGATGCCGTGCTCGAGTAACGGCTCGGCCGTCACCGGGCCGACGCCGGCGGCGAGCACCGGAACCGCCGCGGCCTCCCGCCCGCCGGTCGCCACGCCGAACGCCGCGAGCAGATCCTCGAGCCGCCCCTCGCGCTCGGCCGCGCGCAGCAGCGCATCGGCGGCGGGCGCGCTCGTGAAGGTCACGGCGTCGATTGCGCCTGAGGCGATCGCGGCGACGAGCCGGTTCACGCGGAGGCGGTCCTCGTGCTCCTGCCAGAAGTACGGCCTCACTGTCAGCACAGAAGCGCCGGCATCCGTCAGCCGCGCAAGCTGCGCGTAATCGGTCGCGCCGTGCAGCTGCACCGCGACCGTCGTGCCGGCGACGGGCGACGCGAGCACCATGTCGACGAGGGACGCCGTCGTCTCACGCTCGCTCATGCCGCTGTCATCGAGGCCTGCTGCCCGCACGGCGCCGCGCGCCTTCGGGCCGCGCACCAGCACGCGCGCCGCGGAAAGCACGGAAACCAGCTCGTGCCCGACGCCCATCGCATCGGCCGCCTCGAACCAGCGCCGCAACCCGTAGGACGTCGTGGCGAGCAGCACCGACGGCCGAGCCGCGATGATCGCGCGCGTCTCGGCCTCCAGATGCCCATCGTCTTCAACGCCGGCCATCTTGATCGTCGGGGCGTGCAGCACCTCCGCGCCGCGGCGCTCGAAGGCGGCGATCAGGTCCTCAGAGCGGCGGTCGCTCGTGACGCCGATGCGGAAGCCCTCGAGCTGATCTGCGCGGAAGCCCGGGGACGGCGCCGCGCCCTCGTTCTCGTCCACGCGCCGAGCCTATGCGCCCGCCTCGGCGAGCAGCGAGTCGATGTCGACGGATGACTTCGACAGGCTGAGGCCAGCGGACTGCCGCACCACTTCGCCGATCACGACGATCGCCGGCGAGCGCGGCTGCACCTCGCCCAGCACCCGCACCAGGTCGCCGAGGGTGGCAAGCGTGGTGCGGCGCTCGGGGTGGAACCCCCGCTCGATGATCGCGAGCGGCATGGTCTCGCGCATCCCGTGGCGCAGCAGGCCGGCGCCGAGCTGCGGCAGCGTGCCGATGCCCATGAGCACGACGATCGTCCCGCCGACCTTCACGAGCCCGTCCAGCTCGTCGGCCGACAGCGGCGCGTGGCCGCTGATCACGGTGAACGCGCGGCTCACCTCGCGATGCGTGACGGGGACACCGACGGATGCCGGCACGGCGATCGCGCTCGTCACTCCGGGAATCACTCGGGTCGGGATGCCGAGCTCGCGGCAGGCGCCGATCTCCTCCCCACCGCGGCCGAACACGAACGGGTCGCCGCCCTTGAGCCGCACCACGTCACGGCCGGCGAGCGCGTGCTCGACGATGAGGCGGTTGATCTCCTCCTGCGGCACGGCGTGGTGGCCCGGCGTCTTGCCGACGTCGATGAGCAGCGCGTTCGGCGCCCACTCGGCCAGCTGGTCGCGCGGGGCGAGGCGATCGCAGAGCACGACGTCGGCCGCGGCGAGCGCCTTGAGCGCCCCGACGGTCATGAGGTCGGGGTCGCCGGGGCCGCCGCCGACGAGCGTCACGGTTCCTGGATCGATCTGGGCAGACATCCGCTCGCTCACCTCACTCGTACCGGGATCTCGGGACCCGACAGCATGATCTTCTCGCGCTCCGCCTCGCTCGCCGGCCGCGACTGGCCGCGCCCGTCGGGCACGCGCACGACGGCCGGGTCGCCGGCCTCCGGCGCGTTCACGAACGAGCGGAAGCGGCGCAGCCGCTCAGGGTCAGCGAGCGTCGCCGCCCACTCGTCCTCGTAGCTGTCGATGTGCCGGGCCATCGCGACCTCGAGTTCTGCGGCGATGCCGAGCGAGTCCTCGACGACGACCTGGCGCACGTGCTCGAGACCGCCGGGCAGCTCCTCCTGCCAGCGGGCGGTGCGCTGCAGCCGGTCGGCGGTGCGCACGTAGTACATGACGTAGCGGTCGATGTAGGCGAGCAGCGTCGCGTCGTCGAGCCCCTCGGCCAGCAGCTGCGCGTGCGCGGGCGTCATGCCGCCGTTGCCGCCGACGTAGAGCTGCCAGCCGTTCGCCGTCGCGATCACGCCGATGTCCTTGCCGCGGGCCTCCGCGCACTCCCGCGCGCACCCCGAGACGCCCATCTTCAGCTTGTGCGGCGAACGCAGGCCGCGATAGCGCAGCTCGAGCTGCACCGCCATGCCGACGGAATCGAGCACGCCGTAGCGGCACCACGTCGACCCGACGCACGACTTCACGGTGCGCAGGGACTTGCCGTAGGCCTGCCCCGACTCCATGCCCGCGTCGATCAACCGTTGCCAGATCTCGGGCAGCTGCTCGAGCCGTGCGCCGAACAGGTCGATGCGCTGGCCGCCCGTGATCTTCGTGTAGAGCCCGTAGTCCATTGCGATCTGCGCGATCACCGCCAGCTTCTCCGGCGTGATCTCGCCGCCGGGGATGCGCGGGACGACCGAGTACGTGCCGTCCTTCTGCATGTTCGCGAGCGCGCGGTCATTCGTGTCCTGCAGAGCGCCCGCACCGTCATCGAGGATGTAGCGGCCGGTCTGAGTGGCGATGACGGATGCCACGACGGGCTTGCAGATGTCGCAGCCGATCCCGCCCGAGACGAACCGCTCGAGCACCTCGCCCACGGTCTGCAGGCCGAGGATGCGCACCGACTCGAACAGCTCCGCCCGGCTCATCGCCACGTGCTCGCACAGCGCGCGGCTGACCTCGACGCCGGCCTTCACGAGCTCCTGGTCGAGGATCTTCTTCACGATCGGCACGCACGACCCGCACTGCGTGCCCGCGCGCGAGCACGCCTTGAGCTCGCCGAGGTCCGTGCACCCGTCGGCGATGTGCTCGCGGATGCTTCCGGCGGAGACGTTGTTGCACGAGCACACCTGCGCCGCGTCGGGCAGCTCAGCCGACGTCGGCGGCTCGGCACCGGCCGCCGCGAGGTACGCGCCCGGCTCCGCCGGCAGCGCGGTGCCGAGCAGCGGTCGCAGCGAGAGGTACGGCGAGGCATCGCCGACGAAGATGCCGCCGAGCAGCGTCTTGGCGTCGTCCGCGACGACGACCTTCTGATAGAGCCCGCGCGCCGGGTCCGCGTAGACCACCTCGAGCGCCCCTTCGCTCACCGCGCGGGCATCGCCGAAGCTCGCGACCTCGACGCCCGAGAGCTTGAGCTTCGTGGCGTCGTCGACGCCGGGGAAGGTAGCCGAGCCGCCGAGCAGCCGGTCGGCGACGACCTCGGCCATGGCATTGGCCGGCGCGACGAGCCCGACCGTCTGGCCGTCGTAGGCCGCGACCTCGCCGATCGCCCAGACGCCCGGCGCGCTCGTCGCGCACGCGTCGTCGATCAGCACGCCGCCGCGCGGCGCGAGCGCGATGCCCGCACCACGGGCGAGCTCGTCGCGCGCCGTGATTCCGATTGAGAAGACCACGATGTCCGCCGCGATCACCCGCCCGTCGGTGAGGCGCACGCCCGTCACGGCGCCGGAGGGAGCGGTGAGGATGCCGGTGGGCCGCACCCCGAGCTCGAGGTCGATGCCCCGCGCCGAGATCAGCCGGCCCAGCGCACGGCCGGCGCCTTCGTCGAGCTGCGAGCTCATGAGCCACCGGCCGGAGTGCACGATCGCCGCACTGCCGCCGAGGGCCGCCATGCCGCCCGCGGCCTCGAGGCCGAGCAACCCGCCGCCGACGACCACCACGCGCGGGGCGCGGCGCCGCTTCTCGCGCAGCTCGGCCACCTCGGCGACGAGCGCGTCGACGTCTTCGAGCGTGCGATAGACCCGGCCGGCGGCCGCGTTCTCGACCGGCGGCAGCGCGGCCGCAGAGCCGGTGGCGAGCACGAGCTCGTCGTAGGGCACCACCGCCTCGTCATCGAGGGTCACGGTGCGGGCATCCGTATCGATCACGCTCGCACGCCGACCACGCAGCAACGTCACATACTGCGCCTGCCACAGCTCGGCGTCGCCGAGCGTCAGATCGACCGGGCCCGCGAGCCGCTTCGAGAGCTGCACGCGGTCGTAGGGCAGGTGAGCCTCTTCGGTGACGACGGTGATGCGCAGCGGGGTCGGGGTGTCGGCGCCCAGCGCACCCACTCGGGAACTCAGTGCGTCGACCAGGCGATGGGCGGCCGGGCCGCCGCCGATGACGACGATGCGACGGGAAGCGGTCGTGGACATGAGCCCACCGTATGAACCGCCGTTTTCGCCCCGATTGCCCATTTGTGAAGGCGTGTGTCGAAGTCCTCACGAGGGGCTGGGAGCGGCGTGAGGACTTTTTTACTCCCGGGTCACGACGCGTGACGGTGCGGAAACGGCCGCTTCCTAGCGTGACCGGCATGACGCTGATCGAATCGCCCGCTGCGCGGCCTACGGATGCCTCACACGACGGCCTGGACTGGATCGCCGCCTGCCACCTGACTCAGCTCGAGCCCCTCTGGGGCGAGGCGGTGCTGCTGCCTGACGGCAGCCAGGCCGCCCTCTTCCTTCTTCCAGACGGCCGCCTGTTCGCGACCGACAACTTCGACCCGGAGGCGCACGCCATGGTCATGTCGCGCGGCCTCGTCGGCACCCGCACCGTCGACGGTGCGATCCGCCCCACCATCGCCTCTCCGCTGCACAAGGACGTGTACGACCTCGAGACCGGCCGCTGCTACACAAGCGCCCATCTGGCCCTGCCCACCCTGCCCGTGCGCGTCCGCGCCGGCGTCGTCGAACTGAGGAAGTCATGACCGCAACAACGAGCACCGCCTCTGTCGCAGCACCGCCTGCGCAGGCATCCGCCCCCGGCCTTCTTCACCTGCCCGGCCGCTGGATCGACGGCTGGAACCCCGAGAACACCGCCCAGTGGGAAGGCGGCGGCGCAGCGATCGCGGCGCGCAACCTGCGCTGGTCGATCTTCGCCGAGTTCCTCGGTTTCGTCGTCTGGCAGCTGTGGAGCATCGTCGTCGTCTCATTGCCTGCGGCCGGCTTCCACTACTCGGTGAGCCAGACCTTCTGGCTGATCTCGATGCCGAGCCTCGTCGGCGCGACCCTGCGCTTCCCGTACACGTTCATGGTCCCGAAGTTCGGCGGCCGCAACTGGACGATCGTGTCCGCGTCGCTCTTGATAATCCCGGCATCCGCGCTCGCCATCGCGCTCGGCAACCCGGCGACGCCCTTCGGCGTGATGCTCGTGATCGCCGCGCTCGCGGGCTTCGGCGGCGGCAACTTCGCGAGCTCGATGGCCAACATCACGTACTTCTATCCGCAGCGGATGAAGGGCTGGGCGCTCGGCCTCAACGCCGCGGGCGGCAACATCGGCGCCGCGGTCGCGCAGCTGCTCGTGCCGGTCCTGGTCACGCTGACGGCCGGTGCCACGCTCAACCTGCCGATCGCCGGGTGGTTCTGGCTGCCGCTCATCGCCATCGCGATCATCGGCGCCGCCACACGCATGAACAACTTGACCGGCGCGAAGGCCGACCTCGCGGCCTCCGTCGCCGCGCTGCGCGAGCCGCACCTGTGGCTGCTCGCACTGCTCTACGTCGGCACCTTCGGGTCGTTCATCGGCTTCTCCGGCGTCTTCCCGAAGCTCATCGCCGACGAGTTCCCGCAGTTCTCGGCCATTCACGTGGGCACGGTCGCCTTCTCGCTCGCGTTCCTCGGCGCGGCGGTCGGGTCGCTATCGCGTCCCTACGGCGGCCGACTCGCAGACCGCTTCGGCGGCGCGCCGATGACCGCGATCGCGTTCATCGTCATGGCGGCCGGCACCACCACCGCGGTGCTGACCCTGCCGCTGCACAGCTTCGGCGTCTTCCTGGCCTGCTTCCTGGTCCTGTTCGTCGCGAGCGGTGTGGGCAACGGCGCCATGTACCGCATGATCCCCACGGTGTTCGCACTGCGCAGCGGGTCGGCCGACGGGCACCACCACGGCGGTGACGTCGGGGCGCAGCGCAAGGCCTCGGCCGCGCTCGGCATCGTGGCGGCCTTCGGAGCGTACGGCGGTTTCCTCGTGCCCCAGCTGCTCGGCGCCTCGAAGTCGCACTTCGGCGACTACGCGCACGGGCTCTGGTGGTTCGTTGCGGCCTATGCCGGATTCCTCGCCATAACGCTCGCGGTATATGTCGTTCCCGCCGCGCGGAAGCGGACCCGCCTGTGACCTCGCCGGTCGCGGCCCGGGCCGCGGACACCCACTGCCCCTACTGCGCGCTGCAGTGCGCAATGCGGCTTGAGCCGAGCAGCACGGATGATTTCGACGGGCTCAGTCCGGCGGCCTCACCCGTCGCCGTCTCGCCGAGAGAGTTCCCCACGAACCGCGGCGGCCTGTGCCGGAAGGGCTGGACCTCGGCCGAACTGCTCTCCCGGCCGAGCCGCGTCACGCGCCCACTCGTCCGGCAGCCCGACGGCACCTTCACCGAGGCGAGCTGGGAGGAGTCGCTCGACCTCATCGCCGCCCGTCTGCGCGCTGCGCGCGCCGCGTTCGGCCCTGACTCGGTCGCGGTGTTCGGCGGCGGCGGCCTCACGAACGAGAAGGCGTACCAACTCGGCAAGTTCGCGCGGGTCGCGCTCGGCACGAGCCGGATCGACTACAACGGCCGGTACTGCATGTCGTCGGCTGCGGCCGCCGGCAACCGTGCCTTCGGCGTCGACCGCGGGCTGCCCTTCCGGGTCAGCGACCTCGACGATGCGCGCACGATCATGCTGATCGGCTCGAACCCGGCCGACACGATGCCGCCGTTCGTGCGCCACCTCGAAAGTGCGCGTGCGGCCGGCGGCCTGATCGTCGTCGACCCGCGCGAGACCAGCACCGCGAAGCTGACGCATGCCGGCGGCGGAATACACGTGCAGCCGGCACCGGGGACCGACCTCGTGCTGCTGCTCGGGCTCGCCCACATCGCCATCGCCGAAGGTCTCGTCGACCGGCACTACGTCGACAACCGCACCGAGGGATTCGCGGCGCTGCGCCGGTCGGTCTCGCAGTGGTGGCCCGAGCGCGTGGCATCCGTCACCGGTGTGCCCGTCGAACTGCAACGCAGGGTCGCGCGCCGGCTCGCGGAAGGCGGCGCCTATGTGATCACGGGGCGCGGCGTCGAGCAGCACGTCGACGGCACCGACACCGCAACCGCCGCCATCAACCTGGCCCTGCTGCTCGGGCTCGTCGGGTCGGCCGACGGCGGCTACGGCACCCTGACCGGCCAGGGCAACGGCCAAGGCGGCCGCGAGCACGGCCAGAAGGCCGATCAGCTGCC
The DNA here is from genome assembly GCF_039538145.1 of Gryllotalpicola daejeonensis. Classification (NCBI taxonomy): domain Bacteria; kingdom Bacillati; phylum Actinomycetota; class Actinomycetes; order Micrococcales; family Microbacteriaceae; genus Gryllotalpicola; species Gryllotalpicola daejeonensis. Next base: position 2,007,760 of record NZ_BAABBV010000001.1, read on the forward strand.
CGGCTACCGCAAGATCACCGACCCGAGGGCGCGCCGCCACGTCGCGGGCGTGTGGGGCGTCGCGCCCGACACGCTGCCCGGCCCAGGGCTTCCCGCGGCCGAGCTTCTCGCCGCGCTCGGCCGCCCGGGCGAGAGCGGCGGCGTGCGCTGCCTGCTCGTGCACGGCTCGAACCTGCTCGTCTCGTCGCCCGACGTGAACGCCGTGCGCGCAGGCCTCGCCGATCTCGACCTGCTCGTCGTCTGCGACTTCGTCTTCAACGAGACGGCGGCCCTCGCGGACGTCGTGCTGCCGGTGCCGCAGTGGGCTGAGGAGGAGGGCACGATGACCAACCTCGAGGGCCGCGTGCTGCGCCGCCGCGCCGCGCTCGCGCCGCCGCCCGAGGTGCGCAGCGAGCTCTGGATCCTCGCCGAGCTCGCCCGCCGCCTCGATGCCCCGAGCACCTGGCCGACCGACCCGGCCGTCGTGTTCGACGAGCTCGTCCGCGCCAGCGCCGGCGGCATCGCCGACTACTCCGGGCTCAGCCACGAGCGCCTCGACGCGCAGCTCGACGCGGGCCGTGCGGCCTACTGGCCCTTCCCGGCCGGCACCGCCGACGCGTCAGAGGGCACGCCCCGCCTGTTCACTGACCGGTTCGCCCACGCCGACGGCCGCGCCCGGCTCGTTCCCGTGCGCGTGCGCGGCGAGGTGGCGGATGCCGCGGCATACCGTCCCGACGACGAGCTCACGCTCATCACCGGCCGGCTGCTCGGCCACTACCAGTCGGGAGCCCAGACGCGCCTCATCCCCGAGCTGCTCGAGGCCGCGCCAGAGGCCCTGCTCGAGATCCACCCCGCGACCGCCGCCCGCCTCGGCCTCGACGACGGCGGCCGCGTCGAGCTCGCCAACGAGCGCGGGCGCGTCGAGTGCCGGGTCGCCTTCTCGGCAGGCATCCGCCCAGACACCGTCTTCCTGCCCTTCCACTTCGCCGGCGACGAGAGTGTGAACCGCCTCGTCGCGGCATCCGTCGACCCCATCTCGGGCATGCCCGAGTTCAAGCGCACGCGCGTGCGAGTGCGCGCGCTGCGCGCGGTGGGCGAGCGGACGGTTTCGACAGGCTCAATCCGGCGGCCTGCCCAGGCGGTGAGCGCATGAGGGTCGCCCTGATCGGCTACGGCCCCGTCGGCGCGCGCTTCGTGGAAGAGCTGCTGCCCGCCGTCGAGGCGGGGGGAGTCGAACTGACCGTGATCGGCGCCGAGACCCACGACGCCTACAACCGGGTGCTGATCGGCGAATACGCCGTCGGCCGCGCAGACCGCGACCGCCTCGAGACGACCGACACGGCAGCGGCCGCGGCGGCCGGCGTCGTCTTCCGCCTCGGCGCGGCGGTCGTCGGCGTCTCGCCGGCGGAGCACGTGGTTCACCTCAGCAGCGACGAGCACGGGCAGGAGCGACTTCCCTACGACCGACTCGTCTTCGCGACCGGCGCACGCGCCAACATCCCGACCCTCGACGGTCTCGAGCGCTCGCGGCGCGACCGGCTCGCCGTCGTGCGCGAGGCCGGCCGGCTCGACGAGGGCGGCCGCCCCCTGCCGCGCGGCGTGATCGCGCTGCGCACTCTGGAAGACGCGCAAGTGCTGCGCTCCCGCCTCGAGGCCGACCCCGCCGCCGAGCTCGTGGTGCTCGGTGCCGGAGTGCTCGGCATGGAGTTCGCCCTCGCGGCAGCCGAGGCCGGGGCGCGGGTCTCGGTCGTGTATCACGACGGTGTTCCGATGGGCCGCAACCTCGACCAGGGTGCGGGGCGCGTACTCGCCCGCTTGTCGAGCGCCGTCGGGGTCGCGATGCACCCGCACGCCCGCGCCGAAGAGGTACTGCTGCGCGATGACGACCACGGCCGCCAGGTGTTCGACGGCCTCGTCTGCGCCGACGGAACCGTGGTGCGCGGCTCGCTGCTCGTGCTGTCGTGCGGCGTCAGCGCCCGCACCGAGCTGGCCGCCGCGGCCGGCCTGCGCGTCTCGGCCGGCATCGTGGTCGACCACGAGCTGCGGTCGTGGACCGACCCCGACGTCTATGCCATCGGGGACTGCGCCCAGGTCGTCGCCCCGAGCTCGGTCGCCGACGACGTGCTGCTCGACCCGACGGTGCGCGTTCCCGGCGCCCCGAGCGGCCTCGTCGGCCCCGGCTGGCGGCAGGCGGCGTGGCTTGCGGCGCGGCTCGCCGACGAGGCGCTCGGGCTGCCGGCATCCGTCACGCCCCTCGAAACCGAGCGCCTGCCCGTCGTGATGCTCAAAGCGGACGGCGTCGACGTCGTCGCGGCCGGCGACGTGACACCCGACATCTGGGACGAGATCGATGCGCACGGATGCCTCGCCCACGGCCACCAGGGCAGGCGGATCAGCCAGTGGGCCGATCCGCTCGCGGGCCGCTACGTCAAGCTGGTCACCCAGGGCGACCGGCTCGCGGCCTTCGTCTCGGTCGGCATGGCCCGCACCGGCGCCGAGCTCACGCTGCTGTTCGAGCAGGGCGCCCCGCTGCCCGCCGATCGCTCGGTGCTGCTGCGGCTCGACGGCCCGGACGCGACGCCCTCCGGCAGTGGCGCCCTCACCCCGGCATCCGTCGTCTGCACCTGCAACGGCGTGACGGCGGGCCGTATCTCTGACGCGGCGCAGTCGGGCTGCGCGACGCTCGACGCGGTCGGCCGCGCGACGCGCGCCGGCACGGGCTGCGGCGGCTGCCGCGATCGGGTCCAGGCGATCCTCGACGCGTCGCTCGCCCCCGACCCCGCTTCCGTCGCCTCCTGAATCGAGTACGCCGTACTCGCGGTTTCGCGGCGGACTTAGCCGCGAGTACTGCGTACTCGATGCGGTTTGGCCATGATGGGGCCATGGCCTTCGAGCGTCTGCACGATCCGTCCATCACGAGCTTCGCGAGCGACAACTACGCGGGCGCGATCCCCGAGGTGCTCGAGGCGATGTTCATCGCGAACGGCGGCCACCAGCCGAGCTACGGGGCCGACGTCTACAGCAAGCGCCTCACCGCGCTGATCAAGGAGCAGTTCGGCGATGCGGCGGAAGCCCACATCGCGCTCAACGGCACCGGCGCCAACGTGCTCGCACTGCAGAGCATCACCGAGCGCTGGTCAGGCGTGATCTGCGCCGAATCCGCCCACATCAACACCGACGAGAACGGGGCGCCTGAGCGCGTCGGCGGCCTCAAGCTGCTGCCGGTGAAAACCGCCAACGGCAAGCTCACCCCAGAGCTCATCGACCGCCAGGCGTGGGGCTGGGGCGACCAGCACCGCGCCCAGCCGAGCGTCGTCAGCATCACGCAGGTGACCGAGCTCGGCACCGTCTACACCGCGGACGAGATCGCCGAGATCGCCGACCACGCGCACAGCCGTGGCCTCACGGTGCACCTCGACGGCGCCCGGCTCGCCAACGCGGCGGCCGCCCTCGACCTGCCGCTCGCCGACTTCACGACAGAGGTCGGCGTCGACATCATCAGCTTCGGCGCGAGCAAGAACGGCGGGGCGTTCGGCGAGGTGGTCGTCATCGTCGATCCAGAGACGACGCTCGGCATCGAGTACCTGCGCAAGGCCGACATGCAGGTGCCGAGCAAGCAGCGCTTCATCGCGGCGCAGCTGGTGGCGATGCTCGAGGACGGCCTGTGGTTGCGCGCCGCCCAGCACGCGAACGAGATGGCGGCACTCCTGCGCGAGCAGCTTGAAGAAGCGGTGGCGGATGCCTCTGCCCCCGGTCTCTCGTTCACGCAGCCGACCCAGTCGAATGCCGTGTTCGCCGCCCTGCCGACCGTCGCCGCCGACATCGTGCGCGACCGCTACGCGTTCTACGACTGGGACGCGACCCGCGGCGACGGCTTCAGCGAGGTGCGCTGGATGACGGCCTGGGACACGACCGAGGAAGATGTCGAAGCTTTCGCCGACGCCATCGTGGAAGCGCTGCAGGCGGTCGTATGATCAGCGCCAGTACCACCAGATTCACCGCACGATTCTGAGGGGGGACGATGCCGACGACGCCGGGGGGCTGGTTCATCCAGGTCCTGATCTTCGTGATCGTGGGCTACCCGATCGTCGGCGGCCTGGCGTTCATCGTCTCGAGCTTCTACTACAAGCTCTTCCTCGAGAAGCACGACCTGCCGCAGCCGCTGCGGGGCGAGCCGCCGTTCGTGACGATCTTCGTGCCGGCGCACAACGAAGAGGCATCCATCGCGAGCACCGTGCGCTACCTCTTCACCAAGCTCAACTACCCGCTCGACAAGTACGAGGTAATGGTCCTCAACGACGGGTCCACCGACCGCACCGGCGAGATCCTCGACGAGCTGCAGCAGGAGTTCGAGGGGCTGCGGGTGCTCACCGTGGTCGCGAACCGCGGCAAGGCGGCGGCGTTCAACCTGGGCCTGGGCTTCGCCAAGGGCGACTTCATCCTCTCCAACGATGCGGACACGAAGCCGAGCCCCGACGCGCTGTGGCAGTACATGAGCTACTTCGAGCGCCCGGGCGGTCACAACGTCGGCGCGGTCACCGGCAACATGCTGGCGGCCAACCGCACCACCATGACGGCGCTCGCGCAGCAGAACGAGCTGAACTCGATCATCGGCATCATCAAGCGCGGTCAGATGGCGATCGGCTCGCTGTTCGCGTTCTCGGGCGCCAACACGATGTACCGCCGGCAGGCGGTGCTCGACGGGGGCGGCTGGCATCCCGAGCAGCCGACGGAGGACATCGCCAATGCGTGGGACATGCAGACGATGGGCTGGCGGGCGCTGTTCGCCGCGCACATCCGCTTCTTCCTCGACGTTCCTGAGAAGCTCGGGCCGCTGATCAAGCAGCGCCGCCGCTGGTCCTCGGGCGGCATCTACGTGCTGCTCACGAAGGGGCCGCGGCTGATGCGGCATCCGATCACGAACTACGCGATGATCCCCGTGATCTTCGACTACGCGCTCAGCATCGTGTGGAGCTTCCTCTACTGGATCAGCATGGCGATCTTCGCCCTGTTGCAGCTCTACTTCCTCGCCACGCTCAACTGGGAGCGGTTCTTCCACAACTGGTACATGGTCGGCATCTTCGTCGCCATCGAGATGATCGTCGGCGCGATCCAGGTGAGTACGGCGTCGTACTACAACGACGGCGGAAGGACGCTCAAGTACCTGATCTTCGCGCCCTGGTACATGCTCGTGTACTGGATGGTGAACACCTTCACCGTGGTCTGGGAGTTCTTCCCCACCGTGCGGAAGATCCTCGCCCTGCGCGACGGCGGGGTCTGGAAGTCGCCGGAGCGGTCGGCGAGCCTGACCGGCGGCGAGCCCCGGCAGGGCGAACCCCAGCAGGAGGTACCGCAGCGATGATCGACCCGATTGAGAAGGCCGCCATCCAGAACGCGGCCGAGCTGCACCCCGATTACGTGACCCACACCGTTGACGAGAAAGAGCTCACGGTCGACTGGTTCTTCGGCCCGCTGCGCTTCCGCAACAAGGTGCCCCAGCTGCTGCTGTCGATCGTCGGCTGGTTCTTCTCGATCCTGCCGATCTGGATCACCGCGTCGGCGATCCTGCACCGCAACGACCATCGCGGCTGGTGGAACTACCGCGAGGGCTACGTGATGTTCGACGACACGTCGATCATCCTCGGCATCCTGCTCGTCGTGTTCGTGCTCGGCTATCTCGGGCTGTTCTTCCTCGACCGCCGGCAGGACGGCTGGCGGCGCGACCACATCACATACGACGTCGAGCGCCTCGACCTGCGCCTCGCGATCGCCGAAGACCTTTACGCGCAGAAGTTCGGGCCGGAAGAGGAGCGGATCAATTTGCGCAACATCCGCATCGAGCCCTACGCAGACTTCGAGACTTACGAGTTGCGCGACCGCTACCGGGACTACGACGTGGGGGTGGACTGATGGCGCTGTCTCCAGAGGATCTGCGCGTGATCGACGACATGAAGCAGCGCGAGTTCACGCAGAAGAAGCGCCGCCGGGCCGTGAGCGCCATGCACCACGAGCGCACGCGCTACCGCGCCACCCTGACCACCGTCATCACCGTCGTCATCGCGCTCATCGTGGGCATCGCGTACACCGCCTTCCGCCGCTTCCTGACGGCGCCGCTGCCCGAGCTTTGGCAGCGTGACTGGCCCGCGCTGCTCATCGGCGCCGTGATCGGCTGGCTGCTCGCCGAGCTGTGGCTCCGATCGTGGGCGGGCCGCCGTGTGCTCGCCCGCAAAGACGCGCGCCTCAACCAGAAGTACTCGGGCGATCTGCACGCGGGCCGGCGCTGGCAGCAGTTCTTCTACAAGGGCGAGGAGATCTCGGCGCTGATCCCGCGCGTGCTCTACACGCTGGAGAGCCAGCCCGACCCCGAGAGCCTCGACGCCGTGATCGACAGCGTGCGCACGACGCGCTACGAGAACCCGCGGTTCCGCGCTCGCGGCCTCGAGATCTTCAACTCGCTCGTCGACGCCACCGACCTCGTGCTGCTGTCGACGTGCGACGACGCCGGCCGTCCCTCGAGCCGCTTCATGCGCTTCGTCACCACGAGCCGCCCGGGCGTCTGGTACGTGACCTCGGCGCCCGAGGCACCGAAGATCCGCGAATTCGACCGCGGCGTCGCCGCGCTCATCACGGTGCCGACCGAGAGCGGGGCGACGATCAGCAGCAACCGCGTGCGACTGCGCCGCGCCGACAAGGGCTTCCCAGAAGTGGCCGAGCTCTACCGCGCGCAGGTGCCGCGCTATCTCGACGGCATGACACCCGAGGACCAGTCCCGCGAGGTCGTCTACGAGCTGACCATCGAGTCGGCGCGCGTAAGCAGCTGGGAGTACAACGAGGTCGTGCTCTTCGAGTCCAACCAGGTGCCGGCAGAACCGGAGTCGCGAGCGCTGGCGTAGCGGGCGGGGGCCCGCGGCGCGCGGCATCCGTTTTGCATTCTTGTTGCATCTAAGATAACCTGGATGCATCGGGCGGGGCTCGCCGACGCGAAAGGGGCGGCGGCGACCGGCCTCGCCCTCGGTCATCGCTGACCACCCGGTCCTCGGCCGGCGGGCTCGCCTCCCACCCCCCTGTAGAGATCCCGTCGGTCGAGCTGATCGGCGTTTTTCTTGCACGGATGCCTGCGAGGAATACCTCGAAGCCCCCATGCGTTCGCATGGTGTTGTCAAAGTCACCGGCGCTGATGCCGTTGCCCCGCGAGCAATCGAGAGGAGTCAGCGCGATGACGCTGATCACTGAGTCCAAGACCGCACAGACGGATGCCCCGATCCTCGGCGTCCTCGCCGAGCGGTGGAGCCCCCGCGCCTACTCGTCGGAGCCGATCGACGAGACCAAGCTCGCGTCGGCACTCGAGGCCGCGCGCTGGAGCCCCTCCGGCGGCAACTCGCAGCCGTGGCGCTTCATCGTCGCGCGCCGCGGCTCCGAGGCGTTCGAGAAGATCGCCGCCTCGCTCGCGCCGTTCAACCAGGTGTGGGCGCCGACCGCGTCCGTGCTGCTCGTCGGCCTGTACACCGAGCTGCGCGACCAGGCCGGCAAGCTGCGCAACACGGTCTTCTACGACCTCGGCCAGGCGATGGCTCACCTCTCTGTGCAGGCGCACCACGACGGCCTGCACGTGCACCAGATGACCGGCTTCGACGCCGATGCCCTCGCGGCGTCGTTCGAGTTGCCCGCCGACGTGAAGCCGTTCGTCGTCGCGACCCTCGGCACCGTCGGCTCGCCCGATGACCTCGGCGAGGCCCTCGCCGAGCGCGAGCGCCAGCCGCGCACCCGCCTCTCGCGCGCCGAGATCGAGCTTGTCAACGAGTAAGGCGGCGCGCCCATCCGGGCACCCGTTTGCATAATCCACAGGCCCCGCCGGTTCGACCGGCGGGGCTTTGTGCATATGGGCAACGGATTCGGCTCAACCGCTGTGGCAAGTCACCATGGAAGTACGGCTACCCGAGCCGACCATCGAGAAGGCCACGCACCCCGGCCGCGTCCCGCGGCGGGGAGACGAAGGCGCTGGCATCGCTTCCGCCGCTGCCGGCACGGACACACGAGATGGCAGGCAATCTGATGAACAGGCTGTTCAAAGGTGCCATCGCCGGTGCTGCCGGCGTGGCACTTCTCCTCGGAGGGGCGGGAACGTTCGCCCTCTGGAATGACGACACCGACGCCGGCACCGACGCGCAGATCGAGGCCGGGCACCTGATGTTCGGCACCGTGCCGGCGGGGCAGTGGTACCTCAACGGCAGCACCAGCGCACTGACGGACGAGCAGGTCGAGGCCCTCGCGCTCGTCCCCGGCGACATCCTGCTCTACAAGGTCAACGGCGTTCAGATCATCGCCCACGGCACCGACCTGAAGGCGCAGCTCGGCTTCGACTGGGACAACGTGACGGATGCGGGCACCGACGGCAGCGACGTGACCGATGCGACCGCCGGCAGCGAGTTCCTCGACACCCTCGACGTCGCCTATGCGGTGACCGACGCGCAGGGCGACCCGGTGGCGCTGACCGACGGCGACACGATGACCATCACCGGCGGCGACACCATCGACGCCCAGACTGTCAACATCGCTGTGACGATCACCTTCGACCCGAACACCGACGCGCACGTCGCGATGGGCGGCAAGGTCGACCTGAGCGGCTTCGACCTGACGCTCAAGCAGGTGCAGATGCCCGGGCAGGCTCCGGCCAGCCCCGAGCCCGCGGCCACCTGACCGCAACGCTGAAAGGCGGTGCTCATGAAGCTCGGGCTCGCACGCCGCTGGACGCGTCAGCGCGTCCAGCGCGTGCTCGCAATCACCGCGATCGTGAGCACCGCCTTCATCGCAGGCGGCCTCGGGGCCGACCACGGCACCTTCGCCACCTGGGGCGACACCCGTTCGCTCAGCGATGTCACGTTGACCGCCGCGATCGCCGATGTGGCGGTCAGCGGATTCACCGACCAGACCGCGACCTACACCGCCGGTGCGCTGTCGTTCACGAGCCGCGTCGTGGTCGAGAACACCGGCTCGACGCAGCTGCAGCAGTTCACGGCGAAGCCGACGGTCGTGGCCGGCAACTCGGCACTGTGGGGCGCGGTGGCGACGACCTTCACCGCCGAGCAGGGCGGCGGCACCGCCGGCTGGGACACCTGGCTGCAGGGCCTCGTGCTCGACGCCGGGCAGTCGGCCGCCTACGACGCGACGCTCACGCTGCCCTCGGGCGAGCTGCAGCAGTTCGACGGCGCCTCGGTGACCGTGAGCGTCACCGTCACCGCCCGGGCCAGCACCTCGGCCGGCACCGCATCGAAGTGGACCGCGAGCGACGCCACCTCGACCTTCACCCAGACCGTCGACGCGCCCGACAGCACGCCGACGCCCACGCCCACGCCCACTCCGACCCCCACGACGCCGGTCGGACCGAACGTCAACCTCACCATCACCCAGGCGGGCGACCACCAGCTGATGCTGACGTGGGCGAACCCGGTCACCGCGCTGCTGACGCCCGGCTCGCCCTACAAGATCTACGTCAACGGCATCGAGTTGCCGCAGAACGGCATCAGCACCTACAACACCACCTACTCGCTGCCGTCGAGCGTGATCCCGACGGCGTTGTGGCCGCCGGTCGGCCAGACCGCGGCTCTCACGATCACGATCGTGCCGGACGTCACCGGCTGGCTGACCGGCCCCATCGCACAGGGCACCGTCTGGGTGCGGCCGGACGCTGCGACCGACGCCCTGCTGTTCGCCACCAACCCGAATTGACGATGCCCAGCTGAGAGGAGGCGCCATGAGCACCCGACCTGCCCGATCGGGACGCACGGCTCGCCCCGGGCGCCCCGGGCGCCCCGGCCACCCCGGGCGCGACGACAGCGTCTGGCAGTGGATCTGGTACGGCGTGAGCGCAGGCCTCCTCGCCATCATCCTCGGCATCGGCATCGTCGCGATCGCCCTTCCACGCCTCGCCGGCGCGATCCCGCTGACCGTGCTGACCGACTCGATGAAGCCCGATCTGCCGCCGGGCACCATGCTCGTGGTGCGCCCGCTCTCGCAGGACGAGATGCACACCGTCAGCGTCGGCGACGTCATCTCGTACCAGCCCTATCCGAACGACCCGATGCTGATCAGCCACCGCGTCGTCGCGACCGCGTCGCGCGACGACGGCCAGTTCGACTTCACGACGAAGGGCGACGCGAACGGATTCGTCGACCCGCCCGTGCGCCAGGTGCAGGTGCGCGCCCGGCTCTGGTACTCGGTGCCCCTGCTCGGCTGGGTCAACGACGCGATCAACTCCGGTGGCCATCGCTCGTGGATCATCCCGACCGTCGCAGGCCTGCTGTTCGCCTACCTCGGCTACACGGTCGTCGCGACGGCCGTCGAGAGCGTGAGGAAGAAGCGCGCGGCTAGCGCAGACCGCTCGTCGCCAGCTTGATGAGGCGTCGCAGGGCGGCATCCGAATCGCCGCGCTGCTCAGCCGCCCACGCCAGCGAGCCGATCAGGGCATTGAGATCGGATGCCTGCACGTCGGCGCGTACCGCGCCGGCCTCCTTCGCCCGCGCCAGGATCGTCGCGGTGCCCTTCGTCATCGGCTGACAGCTCGAGCACAGCGGAGAGCTCGGGTCCTGCAGGGCCGTCGCGATCGACTCGGGGAGGCCGCCGTAGGTGCGCAGATGGCGAGCCAGTTCGACGATCCACTCGTCGAGGGCCTTCGCCGCGTCGGGCTCTTCGCTGAGTCGGCGCGCGGTGGCGCCGAGGTCGGCCAGCGCGTCGCCGAGGGCGGCCGCGAGCAGCGCGTCACGGGTGGGGAAGTGGCGGTAGAGCGTGCCGGGGCCGACGCCCGCGCGGCACGCGATGTCGTCGAGCGAGGCCCCCGTGCCCTTCTCGGCGAAGGCCTGCGCCGCCACCTGCACGATCTTGTCGTAGTTGCGCTGCGCGTCGGCGCGCAGGGGCCGCTTGGTCGCGGCATCCGCACTCATCGTCACGTTCACTCCCAGCGAACCGGATCCACTCTCCGCTTGTTGACAAAGCGGAGCCAGTCTCCATATATTGAGGATTCCGAAAGGCGGAGACTTCCTCCGGATTCGGCTTCGACCATACACCCACTCGTGATCGGACGTCTCGTGACCGACACTCTTTCCCTTGATCTCACAGGCCCCGCCGAGGGTCTCCATCCGCCTGGCGGCGAGTCGACCGGCGTACGGCGCCGCAAGGCATCCATCCTCGGCCTCATCACCGTCTTCATCACCCAGCTCATGCTGGTCGTCGACGCGAGCATCGTGAACGTCGCGCTGCCCGACATCCAGAAGGCACTGCACTTCACGCCCAGCGGGCTCAGCTGGGTCGTGACCGGCTACGCGCTCGCGTTCGCGGGGCTCATGCTGCTCACCGGCAAGCTCGGTTCGAAGATCGGCGCGAAGCGCGCGCTCATCATCGGCACGCTCGTCTTCATCCTGGCGAGCGCGGCGGGCGGCCTTGCCCCGACGGCATCCGCGCTCATCGTCGCCCGCATCGTGCAGGGAATCGGCGCAGCCATCGCCGCGCCGAGCACGCTCGTGCTCCTCATCGAGAACACCACGCCCGGGGCGCAGCGCAACCGTGCGATGAGCCTCTTCGTGCTCGCGGCCGGCTCGGGCGGCGCGATCGGTCTCATCCTCGGCGGGGTGCTCACGACCGGCTTCGGCTGGGAGTGGGTCATGTTCGTCAACGTTCCGATCGGCGTACTGATCGCGCTCGGCGCCGCGTTCTTCCTGGGTGAGACCGAGCGCACGCGTGAGACGCTCGACTTCGGCGGCGCAGCGACCAGCGTCATCGCGATGGTCGGGCTGGTCTACGGGTTCACCTCGGCGGCGAGCTCCGGCTGGGGCAGCCCAGTCGTCATCGTGTCGTTCGCGGTGGCGCTCGCGGCGCTCATCGGCCTCGTCGTGATCGAGCGCGGCCACCACTCACCCGTCGTGCCGCTGCAGCTGTTCACCCGGGCGCGCTCGGCCGTGCCGCTGGTGTCGATGCTGCTCGTGCCGGCAGGCATGTTCGCCTTCTTCTACTTGATCACCCTGTTCACGCAGGACGTCTATCACTTCAGCGCCCTCGGCACCGGCCTCTCGCTCCTGCCGTTCGTCGTCACGATGATCGTCGTCTCGCAGCTCGCGCCGCGCCTGCTGCCGCAGTTCGGCGAGCGGCTCGTCGGCGCGGTCGGGCTCGCGGCGCTGGTCGTCGGGCTCGGCTGGCTGTCGCAGCTGCACGCCGACGAGAGCTACGTGTCAGGCATCCTCGGCCCCATCATCGTCATGGGCCTCGGAGCCGGCCTCACCTTCGCGCCGCTGACGGGGCTGATCATGGCGCATGCGCCCGCCGGGCACGTCGGGGCGACCTCGTCGGTGCTGCAGACGATGCAGCAGCTCGGCGGCTCGATCGGCGTCGCGGTGCTGTCGACCGTCTTCGTCTCGGCGGCCGCGACGGCCGGCATCGCGAGCGGGCTCACGACCGCGATCGTGGGCGGCGTCGTGTTCGTCGGCCTCGCGTTCGTGCTGTACGCGCTGTGGGGATCGAACGCGCCCGCGGCGATCGAGGGCGATGCGGATGCCTCGCCGGTGGTCGTCCACTAGGCGAAAACGCCCTCACGAAGAGCCCCGACTGTTCTGGCAGGCGGGGCTCTTCGCGCGTTGCGATGCGGTCACAGCGCCGACGCTGGTGCTGTTGCAAAGCACGCCGCGACGTGTAGCGTCCAAATGTGGCTCGGCGCCGAAGGGCAATGACTATAGGGGCGACGGCGGTCTTGATCGGACTGGCCGCGATGGTTCTCGCCGTGCTGCCGAGCGGTCAGAACAGCGCGCCGAGTGCCGCCGCCGAGCCGCCACCGGCGCAGGCCGGGTCCGCCGTGATCGGCCTCTTCGTCGCGGGCAACCGCATCTCCGAGACGCAGGTCGAGGGCGTCGGCGGGGCGACCTTCGGATTCTTCGCCTCGCGCCCACAAGAGGCGAACCTCGATCCGGACACCGGTCTCGTGACCGGCATGACACCCGTCGCCACCTGCACGTCGACCGCCGACGGATGGTGCAACGTCGTGGTCCCGATCGGTGCCGGCGGCGTTGCGGCCGGCACGCGGCTCTGGATCTCGCCGATCGCCCTGCCTGCCGGCTGGACCTCGCCGGCGTACTGGCAGACCGCACCTTTGACGACCTCGGCAGCGACCAGACTGCAGACGCAGCACGTGTTCCAGACGCCCGCGCTGCAGTCGGGTGGCCGATACGTGTCCACCGCTCAGAACAGCGGATTCCTCGACGACCCGGGCGACACCGTCAGCGACACCGCCTTCATGAACAGCAATGGCGGAAGCACCGGTTCGGGAACGACGAGCAACAACTTCCAGCGGCGCACCGCGTCGGCCGGGTTCTGGCCGCTGGTCGAGACGAATCCGCCACTGCCTGAGCAGTGCGGCGTCAACATCGCCTTGGTCGTGGACCTCTCGAGCTCGATCCAGCAAGCGGGTGAGCTCAACAACTTGAAGGCGGCGCTGACCAACGGCGTCGACTCGCTGCGGGGCACGCCGTCTCAGCTCGCCATCATCACCTTCGGCACCGACTCGCCGGCCAACGGCTTCCCCGGCAGCAACACGGGGCTGATGCCGGTGGCGACCACCGCCGACGCGAACGCCATCAAGGCGCACTTCGCCGGCTGGAACAACATCCCCACGAACTACACGAACTGGGACGCCGGGCTCAACGCGGTTTCAGAGCTGAACGCGACGACGACATCGGCCACGCACGTCGATCTCGCGATCGTGCTGACGGACGGCAACCCGACGGTCTACGGGTCGATTCCCGGCAGCAACACCAACAACCCCTCGATCCCGACCGGCAGCGGATTCACCCGCTTCCGCGAGCTCGAGAACGCCACCGCCTCGGCGAACAAGCTCAAGGCAGAGGGCACGCGCGTCGTCGCGGTGGGCGTGGGCGACGGGCTCGACGAGACGTCGTCCTACAACCTGCGAACGATCTCGGGAACGCACAGGTACATCCCGGGCACGGACATCCACGGCACCGACTATCTGCAGGAGGACACCTACGCGGAGGCCGCCGGCGCGCTGCGGCAGCTCATCGTCGGCCTGTGCGCCCCGACGATCACGGTGGTCAAGCAGGTCATCCCGCCGGGCGGCACGATCGCAGACGCCTACACGCCGCCCGACCCGTGGGAGTTCACCGCATCGACCACGACCCCCGGCGCATCCGTGACGCCGCCGGCCACCAAAGAGACCGACCAGTACACCGGTGCGACCAACTTCGACGTCACCGTGCCCGAGAACGGAACGGGCACCTTCAACGTCGCCGAGACGCAGAAACCGGGCTACACCCTCGAACCGGTCAGTGCCGACGGGACCAGTCTCGATCCCAACGGCCAGAACGCCTTCTGCACGAACAAGACCGAGGACGACGAGGCGATCCCGGTCACGAACACGGACCCGACGGGGTTCCAGATCGATCTGGGCGCGGAATCCGCCATCACGTGCATCGTCTACAACCGGGCGCCCGATCCGCCACCCGGTGATCTGCCCGCACACGTCGTCGTGCACAAGCGCTGGAGCGTGACGACGGCGTCGGGCACCACCACCTACGTGAACGGCGACCAGCCCGAGGATCTCGAAGCGTTCCTGCATCTCGGCGGGCCCGCGCCAGACGGCATCTCGGACCAGCCGTGGGATGAGCCCCGCTACGGCTATGTCGGCAGCAATCCGGATGCGTCGCCGCCCGGCCCAGGTGAGGACGTCGACGTCGCCGAGACGGTCAACCTGATCCCGCCCGGCTGCACCCTGACGTCGGCGACGATGACGGGCACCGGCATCACCGGAGCGCTCGATCTCGGCACCGCCGCCCCGGCGACGACCGTGCCGAACATCACCGCAGGGCTCAACGAGTGGACGATCACCAACGCGGTGTCGTGTGTCAGCCACCTCGTGCTGGTGAAGCAGGTGCTGGGCGGGCCCGCGTCGCCCGACTCGTGGACTCTGACGGCTCATCCGCCGACGTCAGCGCTTCCGGGACCGTCGGGCACGACCGGGGTGGCGAGCGAGGTGACGCCCGAGGTGTCCTACCAGCTCGCCGAGCAGGCCGGCGACGATCCGGAGCTCCTGAACTACGTGCAGCACGATGTGCGCGAGCAGCCCATCAGGTGGCCGCTGTCCACCGGGTCGGCCGACTGCGCGCAGACGGTCAATGGGGAGGTCCAGCCCGGTGATCCGATGGGTGCCGACGGCAGCGTCTCCGTGCCGCTCGGGCAGACCTTCACCTGCACCTTCACGAACACCGCCGCGCCGCTGACGATCATCAAGAATGTCGACGGCGGAACCGCCGCGGCGAGCGACTTCCACTTCACGGTCGCGCCCGTGCCACCGGCTCCCGCTGGGCTGCCGACGCGCTCGATCACCGGCGCCGCCTCACCTGGCAGCGACACCATCGTGCGCCCCGGGCAGGAATACCGCATCACCGAGGCGGAGGGGCCGCCCGGCTACCAGCTCATCGGGCTGCAGTGCGACATCGGCGGGACGACGGTCTCGGGTGAGAGCCTCACGATCCCCGCGGGAAGCGCTGCCGTGTGCACGGCCACCAACTCGTACAGCCTGTGGACCGCCGAGAAGTCGAGCGACCCGCCTTCCGGCCGTGTCACCCCCGGCACGGTGATCACCTACACGCTGACCGCCCGCCTGCTCGACGGGAACCCGACGCACGACGCCGTGGTGACCGATGACGTCTCCCGGGTGTTCTCGGGCGCAACGCTCGTGGGCGGCAGCCTCACCACCTCTGCGGGCTCGGCGGAGTTCCAGGGCGACCACCTCGTCTGGACCATCCCGCTTCTGAGCGACGTCGAGACGGCCAGCTTCCGGGTGCGCGTCGATGAGGACGCCGTCGGCACCACGATCTTCAACCAGCTCATCGTCGATCCGGCCGCGGTCGATTGTGCGACCCTGGCCGATGCGCCGCCGCATTGCGACACGACCTCGCACGAGGTCGTCGCGATCATGCGACTGCCCGACACCGGCAGCTCGGTGCCGTGGTGGGCGGCTGCCGCCGCGGCCGGTCTGGCCCTCGTGGGCGGGCTGCTGGTCGCGTTCCGACGTCGCCTGAGCTGAAGGCCGAGCGCCCGCCGAACCGCGCGCGAGAATCGGGCCGATCTGGCCGAGTTCTGCCCGCCGTGGAGCCATCGGATTCCCCCGAGCCGCGGGGCCGCGCCTGGCCGCCGCCGGGTCTGTCAATGCGCCCCGAGTAGGTCTTCCTCACACCATTCAACTTGTATCTAAGCGTAGAATTAAGGTGCAGGGGGCGAACAGGCCGGGCCTGCTCACCAACGGTTCCGGCTGACGACAGAAAGCAGGAACACCTGATGAACAAGCTGTTCAAGGGCGCGATCGCCAGCGCCGCCGGTGTCGCCCTTCTGCTGGGTGGAGCAGGGACCTTCGCCCTCTGGGAAGACACTGCGGGCCTGCGAAGCGATGCGCTCATCGAGGCTGGCCGATTGGAATTCGGCTGGGAGAAGATGCCCCAGGCCGTCTGGACCATCAACGGCCACCCCATCGCTGAGGAAGATGTCGCGGCCGTCAGGTTCGTGCCCGGCGACCTCGTGACGATGACCTGGACGGACGTTCCGGTGATCGTCGACGGCGACTACCTCAACGCCAAGTTCGACGTCAGCCTGGACAACCTCAAGCTCGACGAGATCCAAGACCAGGCAGCCAAAGAGAAGGCCCTCGCCTTCTTCGAAGGCCTCACCCACTCGGTTGAGATCCGCCAGCTGATGGACGTGAACGACCCTGACTACAACCCTGACCCCGCCTGGCACGCGACCACCGATGAATTCGAACTCGCGCGCGGCACGAACCACTTCCAGGTGCGGGCGCAGGTCGTCTTCGACCCGGACGCGATGGACCAGACCGCCTATGGCGCTCAGATTCCGCTGGCGGGTCTCGGGCTGACCGTCACCCAGGTGCCCCACGACGACCACACGGTCTTCGAGGACGGCGTGCTGCCGACCGACCACTGAGGAGGGGCGACTGAACAAAGCGAGCCGAATCGACGGGATGCCGCAGCTGCGGCATCCCTAGTCCCCGGTTCAGACATCACACCGAGAGAGGGTGACCCACGATGACCCGGCCGCGGCACCGCGCGTGCGCTGCACGACGCGGTCACGGTTGGCTGCTCCCCCTGACTGCGGCCGGTCTCGCTGTGGCCGTGGTGTCGTCGCTCAGCCCGCTCGGGACGGCTGCAGCGTGGTCGGACTTCGCGCCGTTCCGGGAGGTGACGATCTACGCAGGCGGGCCCGACTTCAGCGTGATCGGGTTCGAAGACCTGCATCAGCACGACTACACGAACGACAACCTCACCGACGAGGCGACGATCGTCGTGATGAACCGGGGCGACGTCACCCTGCAGCACTTCGAGGCGAGCATCGCGCAGCGGGTCGACGAGGGCAGCAACAGCTCGCTCTACGACCGCGTGAACTGGGAGTTCACACGCACTGTGGGCGGCGTCACGCAGACGACGAACTGGAGCGGCTGGGCCTCGTGGCTCAGCGACCTCACGCTCGCGCCCGGGGCGTCCGCCAGCTACGGGGTGCGGACGACCCTCGACCCGACGGGCCTCGACCCGAACCAGGGCGAGTTCGCGGTCACGGAGATCACGGTCCTCGCCAGGATCTCGTCGTCCTGGTCGGCGAACGACACGGCCTGGTCGATCGTGTCGGGAACCGGCATCGTCCAGTACGTGCACCTTGCTGCACCGCCGGAGATCGAGGTCGACACGAGCAACGCCCGGTGGGAGAACCCGGAGAACGGCTACGACCTCCACCTGCTGTGGGATGCACCGCCGTTCCCGTTCGGCCCCGCGTTCACCATCTACATCAATGGCATCGCGCAGAACGCCCCGGGGGAGACCTGGTACTACTACAACAACCGGTATCAACTCGGCCCGGCGAAGGTCATGGCGACCTTCGGGCAGCCCGGCGCGCTGCGGGCTACAGCGCCCGCCGTCGGCGAGATCGTCCCGATCACGGTCGAGGTCCGCGCGTCCGGCACCGACTGGGTCGCGCGCAAGACGCTCTGGGCTGTCGGGGTCGCCGGCTCCTCTGTGCTGATCTACGGCATCAACCCGGCAGCGCCGCGGTCCTCGAGCGCGGCGGCGCCGGTGATCGCCTTCGCCGCGCCCGCGCCTGCGACGGCTCCGCCGGCCTCTGCACCACCTGCGTCGGAGTCGGCCGCCGCGCAACCGATCTCGCCCAGTGCCGCACCCCAGGCCACCACGCCGGGGGCGGAGACGCAGAAGGAGCAGCCTGAGGCCGAAGCGCCTGCGGCGCCCGCTGCCGAAGTGCCGGCGCCCCACTCGCCCGCGCCTGAGGAGTCCGAGGCCGCGCCGCCTGTGCCCGCACAGCCCGCGCCCACGGCGCCCACCGAGGTGAGCACTGACGAATCAGCACAGTCGGTCGAGCTCGACTGGCCGAGCGGTGAGACCGTCGAGAGCGCGAAGGTCGACGACGAAGAGATCGACGTCGAACTCGCCGATGGCGTCCTGCGCCTGGCTCTTCCCGAGACGTTCTGGGAAGGCGCCCGCGAGGTCGTTGTCACCGGCAAAGTCGGCGGCGCGGACGCCACCCGCACGATCCGGCTGACGAGGCACGGCGACGGCGAGATCACCTACGAGCTCGTCGAACCCACGACGGAAGAGAGCAGCTGATGACCGACCGAAAGGAGAAGGGCGTCTGGTCCTGGCTCTGGTACGGCATCAGCGCGGGCCTGCTCGCGCTCATTCTCGGCATCGCGGTCGCCGCGATCGCAGTGCCGAAGCTGGCCGGGGCGGTGCCCCTCACCGTTCTCAGCTCATCGATGGAGCCGACGCTGCACCCCGGCGCGATGGCCGTGGTGCGGCCGATCGCGCAGAGTGACCTGGGGCGCATCCGAATCGGCGAGATCATCACGTTCCAGCCGTTTCCGAACGACCCGACGCTGGTCACGCATCGCGTCGTCCAGATCAAGCACCTGAGTACGGGCGACTACGTCTTCGTCACGAAGGGCGACGCGAACTCGACCGTCGATCAGCCGGTGCGCGGCAAGCAGGTGCGAGCGACGCTCTGGTACGCGATGCCCTGGCTCGGCTGGGTGAACGACCTCGTCAACGCCCGCGGGAACCGGAGCTGGATCGTTCCGACCGCTGCAGGACTTCTCTTCGCGTACGGCGCGTACACCGGCGTGTCGACCGCGCTGGTCTACGCGAAAGAGAAGAAGCGGAAGAAGGCCGAACAGGACGAAGACGAAGACGAAGACGACGGCGACGGCGAGGACGACCAGCGCCCGATCACGGCCGAAGCAGCGACTTGATCGCTCGGCGCTCGTCCATCGCGGCATACGCCTCGGCCACCTGCGAGAGCGGCAGCTCGAGGTCGAACACCAGACCCGGCTTGAGCGACCCGTTCCAGACCTCGGGCAGCAGCTCGTCGATGTAGTTGCGCACCGGCGCCATACCGCCGCGCACGCCCACGTTCGAGTCGAACAGCTGGCGCACGGGCAGCTCGGGGCCACCGCTCGGCACGCCGACGAAGCCGACCTGGCCGCCCGGGCGCGCGGAGCGCAGCGCCTGGTCCATCGACTCCTTCGTGCCGACGCATTCGAGCACCGCGTCGGGCCCGATCCCGTCGAACATCTCCTTGATCGCCGCGATGCCCTCGTCGCCGCGCTGCTCGACGATGTCGGTCGCACCGAAGTCGCGGCCGAGGTTCTGGCGGTCCTCGTGGCGCGACATCAGCACGATGCGCGCGGCGCCGAGCCGACGTGCGGCGAGCACGCCCGAGAGGCCGACCGCCCCGTCGCCGACGACCGCGACGGTCGAGCCCTGCTTCACGCCGGCCGAGACGGCCGCGTGGTGGCCGGTGCCGAACACGTCGGCGAGGGTCAGCAGGTGCGGCACGAGCTCGTCGCTCGGCTGCGCCGGCGTCGCCACCAGCGAGCCGTCGGCGTGCGGGACGCGCACGTACTCGCCCTGCGCACCCTGCATGTCGTTGCCCCAGTGGTCCTTGCCGCCCCACCAGCCGATCTCGAGGCACGAGGTCGTGAAGCCGTTGCGGCAGTTCACGCACGTCATGTCGCAGTCGTAGAAGGGCGCGATCACGAAGTCGCCCACGTGGATCTTCGACACCCGGTCGCCGACCGATTCCACGATTCCGACGAATTCATGGCCGATGCGGGCCGGATGCTTCACCGGGGAGATTCCGCGATAGCGCCACAGGTCCGACCCGCAGACGCACGCCGCGACCACCTTCACGATGGCGTCGCCGCCGGTGATCAGCTCCGGCTTCGGGACCTCTTCGTATCGAACGTCGTTCTTGCCGTAGATCGTCGTCGCGTGCATCACACCAGGCTATTCATTCCGCCCGGCTGGCGGGACGCTCGGCAGGTCACCGATTCGGTCGAGCTGCGCGGGTGGCGGCCTGTTTTCGTGCCTCTGCGACCAAATCGGTGACTTACGGAGAGTGCGCGCGGCGTTTCGAGACGCGCGGTTCCTGAGGAGCACGGCGAAGCCGCGCGTCTCGAAGGGCCGCAAGCTCCGCGTGCTCCTCAACGAACGTGTGGCCCCTACGCGAGTGCAGAGCCGCCGAAGCCCTCGCGGGCGACCCGGATCGGCTCCTCGATGAGCCGCGGCACGGGCCACTCGCCCGACGCGGGCGTCGGCACGACGGAGCTTCCCGGCAGCGGGTCCAGCGACCAGCGGTGCACCGTGCGGTCGACCACGATCGGATAGACGGTGAGCTCATCCGTCTTCGGGTCGAGGTGCAGACGCAGGAATCCCTTGCCGTCCTCATACGCGAGCCCGGTCGCCTTGAAGTCGCCGATCGCACTGGGTGGCGAGAACAGCACGACGAGCGCGAATGCCTGGCTGCCGAGCACCCCGCCGACGACGGCGATGATGCCGATCCACGCGACGCCCCAAAGCCCCCACATGTCCACCGCCGACAGCAGGAACAGTCCGCCCACGATCACGAGCGCGGCGAGGTAGCCGACGACGAAGCTGAGTACGCCGAAGCCCTCCTCGCGCTGCACCTCGGCGCCGCGCCTGCGGCGAGCGCGACCCCGCCGCCATGATGTGTAGCCCGACGCCATCGCCATCGCGAGCGGCAGCACGACGAACACCACGCCGATCGCGATCAGCGCGTCGCCCCACCTCGTCTGCACGGGGTCGGCCCAGTGCACGTGGAACGAGCGCACCGCGAGGTCGGCGAGCCACAGCACCCCGACGAGCAGCAGCATGCCGATGCCCATCGAGGTGGCGAAGAGCGGATTCCTGCGCGGCAGCCAGTAGCGCGTGAGTGGCCCCGCGAGCAGCCCGTTCATGCGGCGCGCGAGTTTCGGGCCGGGGAACCGCACGGGGCCGGCCTCGAAGTCGACCACCTCGTCGGGGTCCGGAGCGGGCCGCGACTGCGGATCCGGCAGTTGGATGCTCGGCGCGAGGCGGTCGATGCCCATCGTGTACGCCCCGCCGAGGCCGTTGGTGATGAGCTGCGTGCGGCGCTGGTCTGGCGCTGCCGTGGGATCGTTTCGAGACGCGCGCGGTTCCTGAGGAGCACGGCGAAGCCGCGCGTCTCGAAGGGTCGCAGGCTCCGCGTGCTCCGGGGCGATCGGGGACTTCTGCTCGTATCTCGAGTAGTGGTGGTGGTCGCCCGACAGCCACAGCCGCACCTTCGCGCCCGTGGGAACGAGCGGGCTGTCGGGGTCGTTCGGATCGCTCAGCTTGTTGCGCAGGATGTGCTTCTCGAACCAGGCGGTCGCGTTGAACGCATCGGCGTCGTAGGGCGTCGTCTCCCAATAGGGCGATGCCGTGCAGAGAATGATGGCGTCGCCCTCGGCGAGCTCCGGCCAGAGCGTGTCGCGGAAGTACGCGAACTGCGGCTCGTCGATCGTCGTGCCGAGTTGGGCGTCGACCGCCACGAGCCACCACTTCGGCCGCAGCTTCACCGCGAAGTAGCTGCGCCGCTGCACCGTGCGCCACGCGCCGAAGTCGTGACCGCGCGTGAAGAGCCGCAGGAACGACGCGAGCCCGTCGTACCAGTCGTGGTTCCCGGGCAGGGCGAGCAGGGTGCCCGAGCGACGGGGCAGATCGGCAGAAGCCGCGGCATAGGGGCCGACCGTGCGGTCGAGATAGGCGCGGTCAGAGGCCGTCGGGTAGACCTCGTCGCCACCCATCACGAGCAGGGAGCCGCGGGGAAGCATCCGTTCATCGCCTGCATCGCCCGTGTGATCGCGGCCCTCGCCGCCGCTGCCGCGCACCGCCAGTTGCGGCTCCGAGAGCAGGTGCGCGACGGTGTAAGTCGCGTCGAACCCGTCGCCCAGGTCGGCGACGAAGTCGAACCAGAGCTCGTCGTCGCTCTCGCTGCCGTCGATCGCGATGATGCCCTGTGGGTACGCGCTCTGCACGTCGCGGCGGTCGGCGAAGTCCGCGAACTGCTGCGCGATGGCGACCTGGATTCCCGAGTTGATCAGCTGCGACGGCGACAGCCAGCGCACTGCCCTTCGTGGTTCGTAGCCGAGTTCGTCCGCGTGGAGCGCGAGCTGCTTCTGCGTCAGACCGGGTCGCGTGGCCATGCCCTGACGCTAGCGTGAGGGGATGGTCTTCAGCACGCCGGATGCCTTCACCACCCGCCCGACGCTGCGCGGCAGCTTCGGCATGGCCG
Organism: Gryllotalpicola daejeonensis; assembly: GCF_039538145.1. NCBI lineage: Bacteria > Bacillati > Actinomycetota > Actinomycetes > Micrococcales > Microbacteriaceae > Gryllotalpicola > Gryllotalpicola daejeonensis. The sequence goes on from NZ_BAABBV010000001.1 coordinate 2,030,398, forward strand.
CCTCGACCCACTGGCTCGCCACCGCCACGGCGCAGTCGGTTCTCGAGCGCGGCGGCAACGCGGTCGACGCCGCCGTCGCTGCGGGATTCGTGCTGCACGTGGTCGAGCCACACCTCAACGGGCCCGGCGGTGATCTGACCGGCCTATTCGCGATGGCGGGCGAGCGCGGCGCGGATGGCGCGCTCGGCGCTGATGGGGCCGGGGATGCCGGCGCGGTGCGCGTCTTCGACGGGCAGGGCCCCGCCCCGCGACGCGCGACCATCGAGCACTACCGCGACGTCGAGGGCCTCGCCGACGTGCCGGGCTCCGGCGCGCTCGCTGCCGCCGTGCCCGGGGCGGTGGATGCCTGGCTGTGGCTGCTCGCCGAGCACGGCACCTGGGAACTGCAGGACGTGCTGGACTATGCCATCAAGTACGCCGCGGACGGGCATCCCGTCGCCCCTGCCGTGGTGACCACGATCGAGCGCATCGCGCCCCTGTTCCGGGCCCACTGGCCATCGTCCGCAGCGCTGTGGCTCGACGCAGACGGCAACCCGCCGCGCCCGGGGCAGGTCATCACCAACGAGGCCTACGCCCAGGTGCTGCGGCGGCTGCTGGCAGCCGGCCCCGACGACGGCACCCGCGAGGAGCGCATCGAGGCCGCCCGCGCCGTCTGGAAGACCGGCTTCGTCGCCCAGGCGATGGAGGCGTTCGCCGCCACCCCGCACCGGCACAGCGACGGGCGCGACCACGCGGGCGTGCTCGAGGCCGCCGACCTCGCCGACTTCCGACCCGGCGAAGAGGATCCGGTCACGCTCGAGTTCCGCGGATACACGATCGCGAAGACCGGGCCGTGGGGCCAGGGGCCCGTGCTGCTGCAGATGCTCGCGATCCTCGAGGCGTACGGCCGCCTGCACGGCCTCACCGACGAGCACCTCGACCCGTCGACCGCGTTCGGCATCCACGTCATCGCCGAGGCCGAGAAGCTCGCGCTGGCGGACCGCGACGCCTGGTACGGCGACCCCGCGTTCGTCGACGTGCCGCTGGCGACGCTGCTGTCGCCGGAGTACGCCACCGAGCGCGCCGCGCTGATCGGCGAGCGGGCGAGCGCCGAGCTGCGGCCGGGGTCGCCCGACGGGCGCGTGCCCGTCGACCTCGCGGCGTTCGGCGAGATCGGGGCCGGGAAGACCGGCTTGGTCGACGACATCGACGTCGAAGACGAGCCTGTCTCCGATGAACCGGGAACGGATGCCACCGGCCAGACTCGGGGCGACACCTGTCACCTCGACGTCATCGATGCGCAGGGCAATATCGTCACCGTCACCCCGTCCGGCGGCTGGCTGCAGTCGTCGCCGACGATTCCCGAGCTCGGGTTCTGCCTCGGAACGCGTCTGCAGATGGCGTGGCTCGACGAGGCATCCCCCAGCGCATTGCGCCCCGGTGCGCGGCCCCGCACGACGCTGTCGGCGACTGTCGTCTCTGACGCCGACGGCCCGCTGTTCACCCTCGGCACCCCCGGCGGCGACCAGCAGGACCAGTGGCAGCTGCCCGCGCTACTGCGCATGCTCGTCGGCGGCTGGAGCGGTCAGCAGGCGATCGACGCGCCGACCTTCCACACGACGAGCCATCTGTCGAGCTTCTGGCCGCGCGTGTGGGAGCCGGCCGGCCTGGTCATCGAAGGGCGAGTCGGGGAATCCGTCATCGCCGAGCTCGAGGCGCGTGGCCACAAGGTGACGGTGCCCGGCGACTGGTCGCTCGGACGACTGTCTGCGGTCGGCCGCGACGCGTCGACAGGCACGCTGTGGGCAGCGGCGAACGCGCGTGGCGCGCAGGGCTACGCGGCCGGTCGTTAACGCCCCGCCGGTTGCCCGCACCTCGCGCGGTCGGTCGTTGACACCCCGCCGGTTGCCCGCACCTCTCACGGGCTGTCGCAGACACACGCGCCTGCGCGTGCTTTTCATGCGCTACCCGCGGGATGCCTCGCCGCGCGCACTTGAACGAGAGCACCATTTTTCGCACGAATAGCACCAATGGTGCTGCCTGAGCACACGGTGTCTCTCGTGGCGGGCCATCGTCTCTGGGCGGGAGACATTGTCTCTGCGCGCGCGACATGTCTCTATTGCCGACGGAAATGGTTCTCTCGTTCAAGTGCTGTGTGCGTCACCAGCCGGCTCGAAGAACGTCGCCTGCGGCGCAGCGGCTCAGCGGCACTTCGATGAGGGCACCAATGGTGCCGGTGTGGGCACCATTGGTGCCCTCGCCGTGAGAAAAGGTGTCGTCGGCTTAGAAAATGGTGTCGTCATCGAAGTGCAGCGGAGAGGCGGGCGGCACGCGCTCTGCACCGCTGCCGATTGCGACGGTCAGACGCCCCAGTCGCCGCCGCCGTCGAAGTCTCCGCTGTTGTCCCACCCCGACTGGTCGAAGCCGGCCTGGTCGAAGCCCGCCTGGTCGAAGCCGCTCTGGTCGTTGAATCCCTGACCCTGGTCGGCTCCCGCACCCTGGTCGCCCTGGTCCTGACCCTGGTCGAAGCCGCTGTCGTAGCCCTGGTCATAGCCCTGTTCGAAGGCCTGCTCCTGACCGCCGCCGAAGCCGTCACCGCCGAACAGGTTCGAGATGCCCTCGAACAGGAACAGCCCGCCGGCGATGCCGACAGCGCTCGAGGCCGCCTGCGCGAGGAAGCTCGAGCTGCCGCGCTGCGCGTAATACGGCTGCTGCGGGGCGTACTGGGGCGACGCGTATTGCGGTGCCTGCGGCTGGCCGAAGCCGCCTCCGCCGAACAGCCCTGAGAACAGCCCGCCACCGCCGCTCTGCTGACGGCGCTGCTGTGCCTGCAGATTCTGAAGCTGTGCCTGCAGGTTCTGAACCTGCGCCTGTGCCTGCCGCAGCCCCTCCTGCTGAAGAAGCACCGCCTGCGTCAGCAGGTACACGGCGTCGGGCTGTGCTGCAATGCGCTGAGCGATCAGCTGCTCGGCCTCTGCATCCTTCGTGACGGGCTGGGCCTTCGCGATTTCCTGTGCGAGATCGTCGATCAGACGACGGTCGTTGGTGTCCATGGTCATTTCTCCCACAGCGGCGAATACCGCCGAAGGCGGTTCAGGCAGTCGGCGGCATCCGTTCAGTCGGCATGAAGGTTCTCGGACGTCGGCGGCGTCCGAATCGGCATCCGCGACGGCACTGGAACCGCTTCGCCGACACGTCTTGACGGCCCCGGGCCGAGCCGGGAATCTTATGCTCATGCCCACGGCCGGCTCGACGATGAGAACCACCTTGCGCACCGCTGTCGCGGCCCTTGTTCTGCTGCTCGGCGCCACGCTCGCGGGGTGCACCGGCGCGGCCCACGTCGCGGCGGCCCCTGCGCAGCTGAAGTCCGGGGTGCACGTCATCTCGATGCCCGGCGACCGCACTGTCACGGTGCATGTGCCGAAGCATCTCGACGGTCCGGCACCACTGGTGCTGGTGCTGCACGAGTTCGGCGGCGTCGCGGCGACCGCCATGGGCTACGGCTTCGATCCGCTCGTCGACAGCGCAGGCTTCGTCGCGGTCTACCCCGACGGCATCGAGGGGTCGTGGAACGCCGGCGGCTGCTGCGGCACCGCCGCCGAGAGCGGAAAAGACGATGTCGCCTTCCTGACCTCGGTCGTGCACAAGGTCGAGGCGCGGACACCGATCGACCCCAAGCGCGTCTACGTCGCCGGCTTCTCCAACGGGGCGATGATGTCGTACCGACTCGCCTGCGAGACGAAGCTGTTCGCGGCGATCGCGCCGATCTCGGGCGACGTCGAGACGGGGTGCGACCACCCGACCGCCGCCTCCGTGATGCACATCCACGGCTTGGCGGACACCGAGGTCACCTTCGATGCATCGTCTGATGAGCCATGGAGAACTGCGGATGCCTGCAGGCCGCCGACGGTGACGCAGGCCGCCCGGGTCCACCGCTCGACCGCCGAGTGCGCCGACGACCGCAGCGTCGAGGTCGTCACCGTCGACGGGCTCGCACACGCCATCCCGACGGCGGCCGATGGCTTCGACGCAGCCGCTCAGATCTGGGCATTCTTCGCCGCCCACCCCCGGCCGTAGCTCCGGCCGGCAACCGCGCGAGCCGGACGCCGGCCGGGCGCTCCATGTGAGCACCCGGCCGGCGTCAGCGCGGTCTTACAGCACGGACGCGTCGGCGTCCGCGTCGCCATCCAGATCGAGCGGGGGCAGGCTCTCGCCGGCCTCGACGACGAGTTGGTCGCGCGACGGCGCCACGTCCACCCGCACCACGTCGCCGTCCTTGATCTGGCCCTTCAGCAGCGCGGTCGCGAGCCGGTCGTCGATCTCGTGCTGCATCAGGCGGCGCAGCGGGCGCGCGCCGTACACGGGGTCGTACCCGCGCTCGGCGAGCCAGGCCCGGGCATCCGGCGTCACGCCGACGTCGAGTCGGCGCTCCTGCAGCCGCTTCTGCAACCGGTCCACGTACAGCGAGACGATCTCGCCGAGCTCGGCCGCAGACAGCGCGTCGAAGATGACGATGTCGTCGAGGCGGTTGATGAACTCGGGCTTGAACGCCTGGCGGACCAACTCGAGCACGGCCGACCTCTTGTCGGCGTCGCTCAGCGAGGCATCCGTCAAGAACTGCGAGCCCAGGTTCGACGTGAGCACCAGGATCGTGTTGCGGAAGTCGACGGTGCGACCCTGGCCGTCGGTCAGGCGACCGTCGTCGAGCACCTGCAGCAGCACGTCGAACACCTCGGGGTGGGCCTTCTCGACCTCGTCGAGCAGGATCACCGAGTAGGGGCGCCGGCGCACGGCCTCTGTGAGCTGGCCGCCCTGCTCGTACCCGACGTATCCAGGGGGAGCACCGACGAGCCGCGAGACCGAGAACTTCTCGCCGTACTCGCTCATGTCGATGCGCACGAGAGCCTTCTCGTCATCGAACAAGAACTCGGCGAGCGCCTTGGCGAGCTCGGTCTTGCCGACGCCGGTCGGGCCGAGGAACAGGAACGAGCCGGTCGGGCGGTTCGGGTCGCTGATGCCCGAGCGCGAGCGGCGCACGGCGTCGGCGACGGCGGTCACCGCAGCCTGCTGGCCGATGAGCCGGCGATGCAGCTCGTGCTCGAGGTTGATGAGCTTCTCGGTCTCGCCCTGGGTGAGGCGGTCGACGGGAATCCCGGTCCACTGGGCGACGACGGCTGCGATGTCCTCGTCGGTCACCTGCTCGTTGACCATGCGGGGGCCGGATGCCGCGCCCTCACCGCTCTCGGCGGCGCCGAGCGCCTTCTCGATGCCCGGGATGGTCTCGTAGTTGAGCTTCGACGCCTTCTGGTAGTCGCCCTCGCGCATGGCCCGGTCGAGCTCGATGCGCGCCTCGTTGAGCTGGGTCTTGAGGTCGCCGACCGAGTGCAGGCTCGCCTTCTCTGCGTCCCACCGCGCCTGCAGCTCGTCGAGCTGCGCCTGCCGCTCGCGCATGTCTTCGCGCAGCTTGGCGAGGCGCTCGCGGGATGCGTCGTCCTTCTCCTTCTTGAGGGCGAGCTCTTCGATCTTCAGTCGGTCGACGGCGCGCTTCAGCTCGTCGATCTCGACGGGGGATGAGTCGATCTCCATCTTCAGCCGCGACGCCGCCTCGTCGATCAGGTCGATCGCCTTGTCGGGCAGCTGGCGGCTCGAGATGTATCGGTTGCTCAGAACCGCGGCGGCCACGAGCGCCGAGTCGGCAATTGCCACGCGGTGGTGCGCCTCGTAGCGCTCCTTCAGCCCGCGCAGAATCGCGACGGTGTCTTCGACCGACGGCTCGCCCACGTACACCTGCTGGAAGCGGCGCTCGAGCGCGGCATCCTTCTCGATGAACTCGCGGTACTCGTTCAGCGTCGTCGCGCCGATCAAGCGCAACTCGCCGCGGGCGAGCATGGGCTTGAGCATGTTTGCGGCGGCGACAGAGCCCTCGCCGCCGCCGGCGCCCATCAGCGTGTGCAGCTCGTCGATGAAGGTGATGATCTTGCCGTCGGACTCGTTGATCTCCTTCAGGACGGCCTTGAGGCGTTCCTCGAACTGGCCGCGGTACATCGCGCCCGCGACCAGGGCGGAGATGTCGAGGGCGACGAGCTCCTTCCCCTTCAGCGAGTCGGCGACGTCGCCCGCGACGATGCGCTGCGCGAGCCCCTCGACGACGGCGGTCTTGCCGACGCCGGGCTCGCCGATGAGCACGGGGTTGTTCTTCGTGCGGCGCGTCAGCACCTGGCTGACGCGGCGGATCTCGGAGTCACGCCCGATCACGGGGTCGAGCTTGCCCTGACGGGCGACTTCGGTGAGGTTGATGCCGAACTGCTCGAGGGCGCTCTTCCCCTCGTCCGTCGTCGGCGGCACGCCCTGCATGTTGGCCATGTTGTTCGGTCGGTCCTTCTCGTCTGGGATTTATCGATGGCGGATGCTTCGCAGCACCCGCCGCTCAAAGTTGAGTCTACTTGGCTCAACTTCCCCAGGCCAGGGGATATTCCGCCATGGGCGGACGCAACTTCGGCTTCGAGGGCGAGGATGTAAACGTCAGCGGACGGAGAGGACATGCAATGAAGGCGTTGCAATATGTCAAGGTCGGCGCACCCCCGGAGGTGCGCGAGGTTCCCACCCCCGAGCCTGGCCCCGGCCAGGTCCGTCTCAAGGTCACCGCCGCGGGAGCCTGCCACTCCGACTCATTCGTGATGGGGCTCGACAAAGAGACCTATGTCGGCGGCTTCGGGTACCCGTTGCCCATGACGCTCGGGCACGAAGGCGTCGGCATCGTCGACAAGCTCGGCGCCGGCGTCACGAGCGTCGCGGTCGGCGACGCGGTGGCGGTCTACGGCCCCTGGGGCTGCGGGAACTGCTACCAGTGTGCGCAGGGGAAAGAGAACTACTGCGAGCGTGCAGCTGATCTCCGAATCACCCCGCCGGGCCTCGGCCACGACGGGTCGATGGCCGAGTACATGATCATCGACGATCCTCGGTTCCTTGTCCCGTTGGGCGATCTGGACCCGGTCGAGAACGTCGCACTGACCGATGCGGGCCTGACCCCGTATCACGCGATCAAGGGCTCACTCGGAAAGCTCGGCCCCGGTAGCGTCGCGGTGGTGATCGGCACGGGCGGCCTCGGCCACGTCGCAATCCAGCTGCTGCGGGCGCTCACCCCAGCGGTCGTGATCGCCGTGGATGTGAATGACGACAAGCTGGCGTTGGCGAAGGACGTGGGCGCGCATCACGCATTCCTCTCCAACTCCGACGCGCCCGCGGTGATCGAGCAGGCGACAGGGCGGAAGACGGTCACCGCGGTGTTCGACTTCGTCGCCGCCCAGGCGACGATCGACCTCGGTGCCGCGCTCGCAGGAGTTGAAAGCGATCAGGTGCTCGTCGGCGTCGGCGCGGCCAAGGCCGATGTCGGCATGCTGGCACGGCCGTACGACGCGACGGTGCGCGCGCCCTACTGGGGCTCACGCGGAGAGCTCATCGAGGTGCTGAACCTCGCCCGCGCCGGCCTCGTCCACGTGGAGACGGAGCGATTCACTCTGGACGAAGCGCCTGAGGCGTACCGCCGGCTCCACGACGGCACTCTTCGCGGTCGAGCGATCATCGTGCCGTAGCCGCGAAGGAAGCCGGCGACAGGACTTGAGGCTGCGAGTCAGCTCCAGAAGTCGAGTACGGCCTTCGCCGCACCCGCAAGAGACGGGTCGGCCGCGTCGCTCTCGACGCGACCAGCCCAGACGTCGAGCTGGGTGCGCGCCGCCGCCTGCGCGAAGGGCCGCAGCTCGTCGTCGTGCGGCAGCCGACGCACCCGACCGTACGCGCCGAGGACGGCGTCGGCGAACGGCGCCACCAGCGCCTCGAACTCGGGCATCAGAGCCGGCGCGAACTGCAGGACGACCCGCGTCGTCGCGAGATCCTCGCGAGGGTCACCGATGCGGGCGTTCGACCAGTCGACGATGCCGGTCACCTCGTCGCCGGTGACCAGCACGTTGAACGGCTGGAAGTCGAGATGGCAGAGCACGCCGCCGTCGGGCAGCGGTTCGTGCAACCCGGCGAGAGCCCGCCCCAGCAGCGAGCCGAGCGCGGCCGGCTCACCGCCCGCGGCGAGCGCGTCGCCGATCGACTCACCGGCGAGCCAGGTGGTGATCGTGAACGGATGCTGGGCGAAGACTCCCGATTCAAGAACAGTCGGCACCGGCATCCCCAGGTCCAGCGCGATCTTCTGCGCGCGCACCTCGCCCTCGATCCCGCGCCCGGGCGGCAGCACACGCAGCGCCACGCTGCGCTCGCCGTCGTCGACGCGCCAGACGGCGGCATCCTGACCGTTCATGCGCGTCAGCGCGCGAGGCTCTGGGAACCCGACGGAGGCAAGCAGCTCGCGTGGCTCGATCACGGCCTCACCCTATGGCGCGCGTCCCGACCTTTTCAGCCGGCGCCGGTTGTCGCCCTGGGCGGTCCGGGAAGACGGACCGGCTCGGAGGCGGCCCGCCTAGGGGTGCGTGCGGGACAGACGCGGCGGCGCGCCATCCGTTGCGATCGGGGCGACGCGGTCCGCCAGCTGCTGGGCCGCGTTCAGCCCGGCGGCGATGAGGTCGGGTCCGTGCTGCCCGAGCACGACACCGATCAGGGTGACGTCGCCCGCGGCGGTGTGGCGCACGGCACGGAACATGAAGCATCCGCCCGCCGCGTCATCGGAGCCGGTCTTCATGCCGACGAATCCGTCGCGGCCGAGAAGCGCGTCGGTGTTGGTGACCCAACCTGCGACGGGCAGTGTGTAGCCGGCGGTCGACATCATGGCGCTCAGCGTCGCGTTCGCTGCGACGACCTGAGCGAGGCGCAGCTGATCGAGGGCGGTGGAAACCGTCTTGGGGTCGTAGCCGCTCGGGTCGGTGTAGGTCGTGCGGGTCATCCCCAGCGCCCGCGCGGTCTGATTCATCTTCGCGACGAATGCCGCGACGCTTCCGCTGGTCTCGCGTGCGACGAGAACGGCGACGTTGTTGGCGGAGGGCAGCAGGATCGCCATCAGGGCGTCGCGCTCGGTGAGCTGCTCACCTGCGCTGACGGCGACGACCGATTGGCCCTCGCTTCTGCGCTTCTCGGTGTCGGCGACGTCTTGCGCCTCGACGGTGAAGGTCGGGCCACTCGCGCCGTCGGTGAGCGGATGCATCTTCAGCACGACATACGCGGTCATGACCTTGGCCACGCTCGCGATCGGCACGGGCTGCTGGTTGCCACTCACCGCCGGGGTGTCGTCACCGAGCACGTAAGCCCCCTGACCCTGCTCGGGCCAACCGCCCGTCGACTGGAAGGTCGACGACTCGACCTGAGACCCCATGGCCCCGCTGTTCGACGCGGCTGCGGTGGCGTCGCTGTCGGGTGTGAGCGTCGCGATGGCGAGAGCAGCGGCCGTCGCAACAGCGGCCAGCCCGCTCAGCCAGACGATCAGAGTCGCGATGGGCGAGGCGCGGCGGCGCTTCCGTTCAGGCTGAATGGTGCGATTCATGCACTCAGCCCACCGCGGGCCCTGTTGCAAGGGCGTATGCGGCATTCGATATGCCGGCGATAAGCCGCGGCTGACACCATCGACGTCATGCGAGTGCTGATCGTCGAAGACGAGCCCCTCATGGCCGAGGCTATCCGCGACGGCCTGCGGCTCGAGGCCATCGCGGCGGATATCGCGGGGGACGGCAGCACCGCGCTGGAGTTGCTGAGCATCAACCGGTACGACATCGCGATCCTCGACCGCGACATCCCGGCCCCCTCCGGTGACGAGGTCGCCCGACGCATCGTCGAATCTGGCACGGGAATGCCGATCTTGATGCTGACCGCCGCCGACCGCCTCGACGACAAGGCGTCCGGATTCGAGCTGGGCGCCGACGACTACCTCACCAAGCCTTTCGAGCTGCGCGAGCTGGTGCTGCGGCTGCGGGCACTCGATCGCCGCCGGGCCGAGGCCAGACCACCTGTCCGCGAGCTCGCCGGGCTGCGAGTGGACCCGTTCCGGCGCGAGGTGTACCGCGACGGCAGGTACGTCGCCCTGACGAGGAAGCAGTTCGCGGTGCTCGAAGTCCTCGTCGCCGCCGAGGGTGGCGTGATCAGCGCGGAAGAGCTGCTGGAGCGCGCGTGGGACGAGAACGCCGACCCGTTCACCAACGCCGTGCGCATCACCGTGTCCGCCCTGCGCAAGCGGCTGGGCGAGCCGTGGCTCATCGCGACGGTGCCTGGGGTCGGCTACCGCATCAGCACAGAGGCGGGCGCCCCGGCGGCGCCGAGGCGTCATGCCTAGGCGCCGCGGCGTCAGCGTCCGGCTCAAGCTCACCTTCAGCTACGCCGGATTCCTCATGCTCGCCGGCGCCCTGCTGCTCGCCACGGTCTGGGTGTTCCTGCTGCGATACGTTCCCGACCACGCGATCACGTCGCAGCCCGGGCTCGACGGCCTCGTCCGCTTCTTCCCCGATCGCTCAGATCTGCAGCGCGCATTCGTTCCGCGCGCGGCGGAGGCCATGGCGTTCCTGCTCGTCTTCGGCCTGCTGGGCGGCTGGCTGCTGGCGGGGCGCATGCTCGCGCCGCTCGGACGAATCACCGCGGCCACCCGCCGGGTCGCGAGCGGCTCACTCTCGCACCGCATCGCCATGGAGGGCCGCGACGACGAGTTCCACGAGCTCGCGGACAGCTTCGATGCGATGGTCGATCGCCTCGAGGCGCACGATGCCGAGCAGCAGCGGTTCGCGGCCAATGCCTCACACGAGCTGCGCACGCCGCTGGCGATCACGCAGACGCTGCTCGACGTGGCGCGCAACGATCCGGATGTGGATGTCCGGAGCCTCATCGACCGGCTCCACGAAGTCAACACTCGCGCGATCGAGCTCACCGAAGCGCTGCTCACGCTCAGCCGCGCCGATCAGCGCTCCTTCAGCCGCGAGCGCGTGGACCTGTCGCTGCTTGCTGAGGACGCGGTCGAGGCCCTCGTGCCCCTGGCCGACAAGAGGGGCGTCGCGATCGACAGCGACGGCACTGCCGCCCCCGCATTCGGCTCGCACGCGCTCCTGCTGCAGCTGATGACGAACCTCGTGCACAACGCGATCGTGCACAACATCGCCGAGGGAGGCACAGTTCAGGTCAGCACCGCCGTCGACGGGAACCGCGTCGGGTTCACGGTCGAGAACACGGGGCCCGTGCTCGCCCCTGAGCTCGTCGCCACGTTGACCGAGCCGTTCCGTCGCGGAACCGAGCGCGTCCACAGCGATCACGCGGGTCTCGGGCTCGGCTTGGCGATCGCGAAGAGCATCGTTCACGCGCATGACGGGATGCTGACGCTGACCGCCCGCGCAGAGGGCGGCCTGCGCGCGACGGTGCTGCTGCCGCGCGCACCTTCCGGGACCTGAGGCGTCTCGCCCGCTCAGTTGCCCGGCCGCGGCAGCAGCGTCGATTCGGGCCCGGCGAAGTGACGCAGGTGGCCGGGGTTGTGCGGCCCCATGCGAATGGGCGAGGCGATGAATGCAGCGACGGCAACGGCCACCGCCACGGTGCCCACGAACAGCACCCTTGTCACGAGTGCTGTCGCCCTCCCCGGCAGGCTGCGCCGCAGCAGGGCGATCGCGGCAATCCCGAGCAGGCCACCGACGGTGTTGTCGATCACGTCCGCCGTGTCTGACGCGCCGGTCGCCAAGACGTACTGGCCGATCTCAAGAGCGAGACTCACACCCGCGAAGACACCGGCTGCGCGCCACGACGCCCAGGTGGGGGCGAGAGTCGCGACGTACATGCCGAAGGGGACGAAGATCGCGACGTTCGCGGCGATCTCGCCGACCGGGTTCGCGCCTGCAGTCGCCGTCTGGACGTACGGGACGAGCTTGATGTCGCGCCCCGCGCCGTCCGCCACCCACGGCGACTCGAACTTCCACATCACAAGCCACACGAGCAGCGCGAGATACACGACGAAGAGGATGACGGTGAGCGCAGCGCGGTCGTGCGTGCGAGACGGCAGGCTGTCCGAGAGGCGAGGGGTTGGCATGGTCCCAGTAGAGCCCGCCTCATGTTGTCGTCCCGTATGCCCGTACAGATACGCGGACGATATATGGCCCGGTGCGGCCTCGAAGCGCTGGGCAGATGCGAGAGGCCCGCACCCCGTGACGGGTGCGGGCCTCGTGTCGTTCGAGCAGTCGGACTCGGGCTTCGGGTGCCCTACGCCGCGACGAGCTCGCCCTTGCGCAGCAGGAACGCGGCCGGCTCGCCGAAGCGGTCGGTGCGGATGGTAGCGGCGGCGTCCGCCGCGAGCGCGTGGAAGTCGTCCTCGTCGAGGCGCGACATCGAAACGCGGCGCAGCTCGGCGTCGGCGGCGATGCCGCAGACGGCGAAGACGACGTCAGGAAGCTCGTCGTGTGCGTCGAGGTCGTCGAGGTACGCGATCGGCGCCTCGGCGTGGTCGAGCGGCAGCACGCTCAGCAGCGCCTGAGTCGTTGCTTCAACGCTCTTCTCGCTGAGGTCGATGACGGTGTGGCCTTCGTTGAGGCCGGGCGTACGGACGGGACCGGCCGTCAGCGTGAGCCATTCGCCGGGCTCCATCTCATCGAGAACAGCGAGCAGGGAGCCGGACAGGATCGGGTCGAGGTTTTTGAGCATGAGGGGACACACTTTCGTCGTAACTGACTCCTCCTCAACCCCAGACCAGCGTATAGCGGGCCCCGGCGCGCCGCCGACCACTCGCCTCTCCCCAAAGCGAGGGGGTCCGGCGTCGTCTCGGCTGCGCTTCCCGCGGGTCGTGCAGACCCCTCTGTCGGGCCCCTCTGCGACGATGGTGCGGTGAGCGACCTCAGCCTGCGACGAATGGAGTACTTCGTCGCCGTGGCAGACGAGGAGAACTTCGGCCGTGCGGCGCAACGGCTGCACATCACCCAGCCGGTGCTGAGCCGCCAGATCGCGCAGCTCGAGCGCGAACTCGGCGTGTCGCTCTTCGAGCGCTCCACGCGGGGAACCACACTCACTGAGGCCGGGCGCGGCCTGCTTCCCGACGCGCGCGCGATGCTGCAGGCTGCCGCGGCCATTCAGCGTCGCGCCAGGTATGCGGCGCGCGGCACCCAGCGATTGAGCGTGGGATTCATGCCCGGACTGCTTGCGACGCCGATTCTGCAGGGCCTGCGAGCCGCGTTTCCCGATGTCGAGGTCGACGCCGTGCGTACCGGGTGGGACGACCAGGTCGAGACCGTCCTTGACGGCAGAGTCGACCTCGGGCTGGTGCGGCTTCCCGTCCATGCGCGGGGACTGATTGTGGAGTCGCTGTTCCGGGAACGCCGCCTTGCGGTCCTTCCGGCATCTCATGTGCTGGCGCAGCGCACTGTGGTCACCGTCGACGAACTCGCCGAGCTCGAACTGCTGCAGTCGCCCGACGCCGTTCCGGAGTGGCGACAGGCTCGAGTCCGGCGCGGTCTGCCTGTTGACGCATCCGTCGCCTCTCCGCGAGAAGTCGAGGTGAAGCTCGAGCGGGTCGCGCTGGGGATGGGCGTCGCGGTGCTTCCTGCGTCGACGGCGCGGTTCTACACGCGGCCCGATGTGGTCGCCCGCGAGGTTCAGGGGCTCGCACCGAGCGAGGTCGCCGTCGCCTGGGCTCGTGGGCGGGAATCCCCGATTCTCGCCAAGGCGGTCGAACTCGCTCATGCCCTGCGGGCATCACTGACGACGGAAAGGGTCTTGGACGACGAGAACGTCACGGCCTGAAGCTGAGGCCATGACAGTCAACACCTCATCCCGAATCGTCATCATCGGCGGCACCAGCGGCCTCGGCCTCGCCATCGCGCGACGCGCAGCCGACAGCGGCGCCGCCGTCACCATCGCGTCACGCCGCCCCGATTCGATCGAACGGGCGCTTGCCCAGCTGCCGGCCGGCGTCGTCGGCCGAGCCGTTGACGCGAGCTCGAGCTCGGCGGTCGCCGCCTTCTTCGACGAGGTCGGCGAGTTCGATCACCTGGCCTACACGGCCGCTGAGAACCTCACCGGGCTGCCCCTTGCCGAGTACACGGTCGACCGCGCGCAGGAGTTCTTCGGTCTGCGGCTCTTCCATGCGCTGAATGCGGTCCGGCTCGCCGTGCCTCACCTTTCCACGAAGGGCTCGATCACCCTGATGAGCGGCACCGCTGCCTTCAAGGGTGGGTCGGGGTGGACACTCGGCACCGCTGTTTCCGGTGCGATGGTCTCGGCAGCGCGCAGCCTCGCGGTCGAGCTCGCACCGCTTCGCGTGAACGTGGTGGCACCCGGTGTGGTGCGATCGCCGTTGTGGGCACAGCTCTCAGACGCCGATCGCGAGGGCATGTACGCCGGGCTGGCCGCCTCGCTTCCCCTCGGCCGAGTCGGCGAGCCCGACGACGTTGCCAAGGCCTTCCTCGCGTTGATGGACCAGGACTATGTCACCGGCGCCGTCTCGGTCGTCGACGGCGGGACCCTGGTCGCGTGAGCGACTGAGGCAGGACCCCGACCTCAGACGCCGTGTGCGAGCAGGCTCTCGGCCGTCTCGGCGATGGTGACCTCGATCGGCCGCGGCTTCCAGCCGAGCAGCCGCTCGGCTTTGGCGCCGGTCGCGTAGAAGTTCTTGCCGAGCTGGGGCCGCAGGGCGCGCAGGCCGGGGTTGAAGCGGCTGAGCAGCCGGGCGACGGGAAGCGGCAGCTCGTGCGTCGGGGCCTTGGCCGCGCGGTCGCCGAGCTGCTCGCGCAGGATGCGCGCGACCTCGACGATGCGCATTCCCCGGCCGGTGGCGGCGAGCCAGCGGCCACCGGCCGCGGCCGGGTCGGTCATCGCGCGCACGTGCAGGTCGGCGACGTCGCGCACGTCGACCCAGCTGGTGCCGAACGGCGGGCACGCGGGCAGCTGGCCTTCCAGCATGCCGGTGATGATCCGCAGCGAGGGTGGGTCGTCAGGGCCGAGCACGGGGCCGATGACGGCGGCGGGGTGCACCGCTGCGAGCTCCATCTCGCCGCCCTCCTCGTCAATGAACCTCCACGCCGCCTGCTCAGCCAGCGTCTTGGAGCGCTGATAGGGGGCGAGGTCGGCGACCGCATCCGCCCAGCCCTCATCGCTCTCGAGGTCGGCGCGCACGACGCTGAGACGCGTGTCATCGAACTCGGTGCCGGAGTGGATGGTCTGCCGCAGCCGCGGCTCGCGGGCAAGGCTGCGAACCGTGGTGCGCACGTCGTGGCCGGCGTCGAGCAGGGCGACGATGCACCAGCTGGCGATGAATCCGGTGCCGCCGGTGACGAGTACCTGTGCCATCGTTCGCTCCTCTCTTACAGCGCCATGCCGGGCACGCGACGGCGGATCGCCTCGAGCTCGGCCTCGTCCGACACGCCCTGCCAGTCGTACCGCGGGGTATATGGCGCCTCCAGCGCCCTGAGCTCGTCGTCGCTGAGCACGATGTCGAGCGAGGCGACGGCGTCGTCGATCTGCGCGATCGAGCCTGCGCCCACGAGCGGCGCAGTCACGACGGGCTGGTGCCGCAGCCAGGCGAGCGCGATCTGGGCGCGGCTCACGCCGTGCGCGGCTGCCACGTTCCCGACGGCGTCGATGATCGCGCGGTTGGATGCCTCCTCCGACGGCGCGTAGAGCAGGTCGGCGTACGCCCCATCGGTCTCAGACCGTGCCGTCGACTTCGCGTCATCCCAGGCGCGAGCGAGACGGCCGCGCGCCAGCGGCGACCAGATGATGGTTCCGACGCCCTCGTCGAGGCAGAGCGGGATCATCTCGCGCTCTTCCTCGCGGGCGAGCAGGTTGTAGTGGTCCTGCATCGAGACGAAGCGGGCCCACCCGTGCTGCTTCTGCAGGTTGAGCGCCTTCGCGAACTCCCATGCGTGCATCGACGACGCGCCGAGGTAGCGCACCTTGCCCGCCTTGACGAGGTCGCTGAGCGCCTCGAGCGTCTCCTCCCACGGGGTCGAGTGGTCGTTGCGGTGGATCTGGTACAGGTCGACGTAGTCGGTGCCGAGCCGCGCCAGCGAGTGGTCGACCTCTTGCATGATCGCCTTGCGCGACAGGCCGCGGCCGTTCGGCCCGAGGCGCATCGGGTGGCGCAGCTTGGTCGCGATGACCACCTCGTCGCGGTTCGCGAAGTCCTTCAGCGACCTGCCCAGAATCTCTTCGCTGGAGCCGAGCGAGTACAGGTTCGCGGTGTCGAAGAAGTTGATGCCCGCGTCGAGCGCGTGCTTGATGAGCGGCCGCGCCTCGTCTTCGGGCTTCGACCAGACGGGGTGGCCGCGGTCAGGCTCGCCGTAGGTCATCGCGCCAATTGCGATGGGCGAGACGTCGAGCCCCGTCGTGCCGAGCTTCACATATTGCATGGCGGATGCCTCCAGCTAGACTTAACTTGCGGAGGATGCTCCGCATCTCGAACCAAGTTAGCGGAGGATCCTCCGCATGTCAACAGAGGGCATCATCGACTCATGAGCGACGAGACCCCGGCGAGCTACGGCAGGCAGCGCACGGCGGCCGCGAAGAACCGCACGGCGATCATCGACGCGGCCCACGAGCTGTTCGCGAAGAATCCGCTCGTCCCGCTCAGCGACGTTGCCAAGCGCGCCGGCGTGGGCATCGGCACGCTCTATCGGCACTTCCCGACGCGCGACGACCTGATCCTCGCCGCCTATCGGCACGACATCGAGCGCATGACTGCCTCCGCCGACGAGGTGCTGCAGCGGCAGGCATCCGCCAAGGCCGCGTTCATCGAGTGGTTCGAGACGCTCGCCGGCTACATCCGCGTCAAGCACGGCCTCGGCGACGCCCTGCATTCCGCCGCCGCGCAGCAGGTCGTCGCCGAGTCGTGGGGGCCCACCGCCGCGGCGGTGGCGAAGCTGCTCGACGCATGCGTTGCAGAAGGCACCGTCGCCCCAGGCCACGACCCGGTCGACGTCATCATGCTGATGAGCTTCCTGTGGCGCGTCGCCCCGACGGACGAGGGCGTCGCCCAGGGCCGCCGCATCATCTCGACCGTCTTCAACGGGCTGAGCTCGCCGGCGTGAAACCGCCTGAGGGCGGCAGCTGAGACCGGGTCGGGCAGGGCACCAGCCGTGCGCTCGGGGAACTCGGGAAGAGGGGACGCTTCTACCCCAGTACGGGGGAAAGGGGAGCCCTCCCCATCGCTTTCGGGAGCGCTTCGCCCGAAAGTAGACGAGCGTGCAGTCGCACCTGCCGCATGTCGCACAGCATCTGGGGGGAACCGTGTCCGACGAGACATCCGATCACACAACGCAGCCGAGCGAGCCTGCCGCGCAGACGAGGCCGAACCCGATCGTCGTGCCGCCGCAGCCAGAGTTCGAGGCGCCGACGCCCATGCAGGCGGCCACGCAGCAGCCGCAGTTCGCGGCGCCGCAGCAGCCCTACGCGCCGTCGGCGCCGGAACCGGAACCTGCACCTGCACCTGCGACGACCCCGGCCGTTGCCGAGCTGCGCGCTCGCGGCGCCGCCCTGCTCGGCGGTGCACCGCGCTTCATCACCGGTCGCTATGTCGTCGGGGCGGTCAGCCACCTCGGCGTCGCGGTCGTCACGACGCTCATCGTCACCTTCATCACGATCCTGCTGCTGATCATCGACCTCGCCCGCCTCTCACTCGGCGCGGCCGACGGAAGCGATGACACGGCGGGGGCGGCCGGCTCGAGCGACTCGCCGATCGGGCCGTTCACCGCGTTCCGTCTGCTGTTCGGCTGGATCATCTCGCTCACCTTCGGCGGCAATGTGCACGGGCGCGGCAGCCTCGCGTTCGGCGACACCTCTCTCGAACTCGGCCTCACGCTGCACGGCGCACCGGTGCTGCTGACGGCGGCGATCGCGGTGCTGACCGTCTGGGCAGGCATCCGTATCGAAAGGCTCACGCCCACCCCCTCATGGCTGTGGCGCGTCATCGCAGGCGCCGCGACGGGGCTCGTCGCCTCCGGCATCCTCTCGACCCTCGCCGCGACGCTCGGGCACGGCGGCATCGACCGCTCGAGCGAGCTCGACGCCACGCTCAAGTTCGGTGCAGGCGGCCCCGGCGTGTTCTTCACCGGATGGCTCGTGCTCGGCCTCGCCGCGATCATCGGGCGCCAGGTCGGCGCGTGGGGCGGCTGGCACGCGATCGTGACGCGTGCGCCTGCCGTCGTGCGCGACCTCACGATCTGGGGCAGCGCGCTCGCGGTCGTCTTCGGCATCGCGGGCCTCGTGCTCGCCGTGATCTTCGGCGCGACGGAGCACCAGTTCCTCAACGTGCTGCTCACCTTCCCGCTCTGGGTCGGGCAACTGATCGTCTGGCTGGTCACGATCGGCCACTTCGGCTCCCTCACCGCCTCGGCCGGCGGCCTCGAGAGCGCACTCGACAGCATCAGCGGCACGGGCGCGGGCAGCATCACACCGGCCGCCTCCGCCCAGCACCTCAACGTGTTCAGCGCGACCGGCGACGGCGGCGGGCTGATCTGGATCGTCTTCGCCCTCGCCGTGCTCACCGTGCTGTGGGCGGGTCTGCGCATCGGCGTCGCACGCGCGCAGCGCCCCACCGGCTACGTGCAGCGCGGGCTGCTCGTCGTGCTGGCCGCGGTCATCGCACTTGTCATCCCGGTGCTGCTCACCGACGTCCGCATCGGCGTGGCGGGCGGCTCCGGCGTGCTCGGAACCGCCGTTCACGGCTCTGTTGTGAACGCCGGCTGGGCCTTCCTGGTGTTCGCGGTCGCCGCCGTGCTCATCGATGTCGTCGCGACCTATCTGACGCCGCTTGTCGCCGCGGCGCTGCCGGGCGTGATCTCGGCCGTCGGCTTCGGGGTGCTGCGCAATGCGGACGGCACGGCCGTGCCGATGACGCCCGCCGCCAAGAAGGCCAGCATCTGGGCCGGAGTCGGGGTCGGGGGTCTCGCTGTTCTGGCCGTGCTTTTCTTCGGCGCCGTCTCGGTGCTCAACAGCACTGTCTTCACGCCGCAGAAGCCGGTGGCGGCCTACCTCGACCTGATCGCGAAGGGCGACGTGAAGGATGCCGCGGCCGCGCAGTCCGACGGTGACGCGGCCCGCGTCAAGGCTACGCAGGTCGGCACCGACGATGTGACCGCGACGGCGAAGCCGACGAAGACGATCAGTCACGTGAAGGTGCTCTCGACCAAGCGAGAGTCGGACTACGCCGAGGTGAAGGTCTCGTACCAGCTCGAGGGGAAGACCTACACCGACACCGTCGAGGCCGGCAAGAAGGGCGGCGGGCTGTTCGACCACTGGGTCATCAGCGAGCCGCTGACGAGTCAGGTCGAGATCGACAGCGGCACTGACGACTCTGCCGAGGCGACGCTGGGCGGGGCATCCGTCAACGTCAAATACGGCGAGGCGCGGTTCACCGTCTTCCCCGGCGTCTATTCGGTCGCCGGCAAGGGCAGCACGCTGCTGACCTCGAAGCCCGTCGAGGTCGAGGCGGGGAAGGACGGCGGCAAGGCGACGCTCAACTGGTCGTACACGCAGGCTGCGACCGAGCAGCTGCAGACCGCGGTGAATCAGTGGATCACCGAGAACTGCATGAGCAGCGACTCGTTCGACTGCTACCTCGAGTCGGAGGCGGAAGAGGGCGATTTCTACTCCGAGTACGACGACGTCTGGAAGAACGCCGCCTTCCCCGTCGTCACCCTCGACGCCGACGGCACGTTCACCACGGCGACGCCCGGCTCTGCGACGGTGACCTGGCACGACCTCGACTTCACGTCAGACGCCGAGACGACCAAGAGCGCGAAAGAGCAGTACTTCGTCGACGGCGAGTTCACCGTCTCGGGCGACACGATCAAGCTGAAGGCGGCCGAGGCGTCGACGAACGAGTCGGAGCTGTACTACCAGGCGCAGAAGCAGAGCTCGGGCAGCTGATTCAGGCCCACTTGGTGTCGGAGGTGGGCCGTAGCGTCTGTGGATGAGAGCGGGGATATCTCGGGGCCCGTGCATGGGTTGTGGAATCTTTGTTCGATTTCATTGTGGCCTCTTCGTTGATTGTGGCGTATTCTTGTTCGCATGACCACGATCGGCGCGAACGCCCGCACGGCCCTGGCGGGCCTGGCGGGGCTGCTGCCGGTCGACCCCTGCGCGCTGTCCGACCAGCAGGTCGTCGACTTCCTCGGCCGGGTCAGTGAGGTCAAGCGCCAAGTCGAGGCGCTCGAGCTGGCGGGGGTGGCGGAGCTGAACCGGCGCTCGGACCCCGAGCCCGGCGGCGACTCGCTGGCCAAGCGGCTCGGGCACAAGACCACCGCCCACGCGGTGGAGGCGATGACCGGGGCTTCGGGCAGATCCGCCAGGCGGCTGGTCGCCGACCTCGACGACCTCGCGAAGCTGCCCGCTGTGGAGGCGGCGGTGCTCGGCGGGCGCATCGGGCGCAAAAGCGCCCAGGCCATCGCCGGCGAGCTGAAGAAGGCCGCCGACGGGGCGAGCCCCGTCGAGGTCGCAGCCGTCGAGGCCGAGCTGGTCGAGCTCGCCGTCACTGCGTCGGCCGACCGGGTGCGCGAAGAAGCGCAGAGGCGTGCCGCCGCGCTCACCCCCGAGATCGTCGAGCAGCGGGCGGCGGCCGCGCACGAGAAGCGGTTCTTCTGGATCGGCAAAGAAGAAGACGGTCTCGCCCGCGTCTCCGGCGCCCTGCCCGTCGAATACGCCGCCACCCTGCGCACCGTCCTCGACGGCTACGCCAGCCCGAAACGCAAGGTCACGTTCGAAGCGTCCGCGCAGGGCCCGGTCGATCCGCGCACCATCGGCCAGAGATACGCCGACGGGCTGCGCGACGTCTTCGCCGCCCACGCCCGCCTGGCCGACACCCTCGAGGTCGGCGGCGACCACCCCACCGTGTGGGTCACCACCACCGAGAAGGAACTCGCCGCCGGCGAAGGCCTCGCCTTCCTCGCCGGCGCCGCCGAACCCACCAGCGTGCGCATCGCCCGCAAGATGGTCTGCAGCGGCGGTCTTCAGGAAGTCGTCCTGACCGAGACCGGCGCATTCCTGCGCCTCGGGCGCACCAAACGCGGCTTCAACCGCAGACAGCGGCGCGCCATGGTCGCCCGCGACGGCGGCCAGTGCATCATCCCCGGCTGCACCGTCCCCGCCTACCGCTGCGAAGCTCACCACGTGCTCAGCTGGCTCGACGGCGGCCCCACCGACATCGACAACGGGGTACTCCTGTGCCCCTTCCACCACGACCAGGTCGAACACGGCACCTGGCAGATCCGCATGACCGGCGGCAGACCACAGGTCCGACACAGCTACGGCAGCAACACCACCCAATGGCAGACCATCGGACCCAACCGAGGTGCCGCCTCCACCCCCGAGACCCCGTAATCTGCGCCACAACCCGCGACGCCCCCACAGCCACTGCCACTGCCACTGCCACTGCCGCTGAAACCCTGAACCCGACCGCGGGGCAGAACTCTGCCCACCGCCGGACGTCGTTGCTTCAGCCTGGCGCCGCCAGCCCCATGCCGCCAGCCTCGATGCTCGAGCCCCCGGGCTGACGCCGCGGGTCTGACATCAGAGGTGGGCTACTCGTCGAAGTCGGTCGAGACGGTGACGTGCTCCCAGGCGTCGATCTCGGCGAGCTGGGCGGCGAGCTCGTCGTGCGTGCGGCGCAGCGCGTCGGGCCCGAGCAGCAGGCGCAGCGGCGGCTCGGGCGCGCCCACCACGTCGATGACCGCCTGCGCGAGCTTCGCCGGGTCACCGGGCTCTGTGCCGACAAGCGCAGGGTTCTTGCGGCGCGTGCCCGCCGTCGAGGCGTAATCCGGCAGCGCTTCGGCCGACTGCCCGAGTGAGCGCCCGGCGAAGTCGGTGCGGAACTGCCCCGGCTCGACCACGATGACCTTGATGCCGAGCGGTGCGAGCTCCTGACGCAGTGACCCCGACAGCCCCTCGACCGCGAACTTCGACGCCGAGTAATAGCCGGAGCCGACGGGCGAGGTGCGCCCCGCGATCGACGAGAAGTTCACGATGACGCCAGAACGCCGCGACCGCATGCCGGGAAGAACCTGCTTCGTGACATCCACCAGCCCGAAGAAGTTGGTCTCGAAAAGCTCGCGCACCGCGGCATCCTCGCCCTCTTCGACGGCCGCGCGATACCCGTGACCCGCGTTGTTGACGAGCACGTCGATCGACCCGAAGCGCTGCTCCGCCTGCGTGACGGCGGCAACCACCTGCTCGTGATCGGTCACGTCGAGGGGCAGAGCGAGAGCGGCCTGGGGATGCTTCGCCGCGAGCTCGGCGACCGAGTCGGCGTTCCGCGCGGTCACCACCGCGTTGTCGCCGCGAGCGAGAACGGCCTCGGCGAGCGCGCGCCCGAAGCCCGTTGAGCAGCCGGTGATGAACCACGTCGTCATGACTCGATCTTCGCGGAAATGCGCCAGGGACGCGGCGGCAGGATTCGAACCTGCGTCAGACGGAGTATGAAACCGTTTCCTTCGACCACTTGGATACGCCGCGATGCCCCACACCGTAGGCAGCCGAGTGGCGCCGGGGCCAGCGGTGTTGCGCCCCCTTACGCCGCGTTACAGTCATGACATCGCGATGAACGCCCCCGCCCCCGCTGCCCGCACGTTGGCCTTCCTGCTGGTCGCGATCGCGGGCGCGCTCTGGGGCACGGGCGGCCTCGCCGCGAGCTTCGCGGCCGAGCACAGCGCCCTGTCGTGGCCGGCGCTCTCCGCGATCCGGCTCGTCGCCGGCGGCCTGCTGATGGTCGCCCTCACCGCCGCGACGGGCGAGCTGCGACGCATCCCCCGCACCCCCGAAGCCCTGCGCCACATCGCGCTGACCGCGGTGCTCTCCGCGATCTATCAGGGCGCGTACTTCCAATCGCTCGCGCTCGTCGGCGTCGCCGTCGCGACCGTGATCGCACTCGGCTCGGCGCCCGTCGCCGTCGCGCTGGCGGGCGCGATCAGAGATCGCCGCATGCCGTCGTGGGCCGTCATCGTCGCGCTCGTCGCCGCCGTCATCGGGCTGATTCTGGTGTCGGATGCCCCGGCTGCGGCGATCTCGCCGGGCAAGACCGCCCTCGGCGTGCTGCTCGCGCTCGTGGCGGGGCTGTCGTTCGCGGGCACGACGGTGGTGAACCGCCGCGCGGTTCCGGGGCTCGCCCCTGCGGCGCTGATCGCGACCTCGTTCACCTTGGCCGGGCTGTTGGTCGCGATCGCGGGCCTGTTCACCGGGTTCGACGTCGCCTCGACCGATGCCGCGGGCTGGGGCTGGATCGCCTTCCTGGCCGTGGTGCCGACCGTGCTCGCCTACCTCGCGTTCTTCGGCGGGCTGCACCGCGGGGTGCCGTCGACCAGCGCGGCGATCCTGTCTCTCATCGAGCCGGTGACGGCGACCGTTCTTGCGGTCAGCGTGCTGCGCGAGCCGCTGACGCTTGCGGCATCCGCCGGCATCGTTTTGCTTCTGCTCGCCGTCGTCCTCGTGCGCCCGCCGCGCAATCCGGGCATCTGACAGTCACATAGGGCAACACAGTCACACAGGGCAACACTGTTTGGCACAGACCGTGTGGAGCAAACAGGCTGAGAATGGCAGGCAGGGCGCGCCGAGCATGACGTGCCGCGCGAATCGCGCAGAAGGAGGGCCACGTGGCGGGAACGGAACGTCTCCACCGACTTGAGAACGACGACCAGACGAGTGCCCTCGGGGGCCTCTCTGCCGACGAGTTCAAGCTCGCCTTCCGGCACCACCCTGCCGGGGTTGCGCTGATCACCGCCGACGCGGGTGACGGGCCGGTCGCCATGACGGCGACCTCGGTGTTCTCGGTGAGCGCCGAACCTCCCCTGCTCGTGTTCTCGATCTCCGACCAGTCGTCGGCCTCCGCGACGATCACCAAGGCAGACACCCTGATCGTCCACCTCCTCTCGGCCGACCAGCTCGACCTCGCCAAGCTCGGTGCAACGAGCGGCATCGACCGCTTCGCCGACACCTCGCAGTGGGACCGTCTGATCACCGGCGAGCCGTACTTCCCCGCCGTGCGCACCTGGATCCGCGGCCGGGTCATCGACCGCATGCGCGCCGGCTCGTCGACGGTCGTCGCCGTGCACGCGCTGCAGGCGCGCCTGCCCGAGACCGATGCTGCAGAGGCCGCCGCGCCGCTCGTCTACTACAGCCGCACCTGGCACGGCCTCGGCGCGCACTCGGAGATCGGCCGGCAGTGAGCCTGCGCCGGCTCGGCTTTCTCACCATCGGGCTGTTCGACCCCGAGCGCCCGCGCAACGGCCACGAGTCGACGCTGCAGCTGATCTCGCTGGGCGAAGAGCTCGGCTTCGATTCCGCGTGGGTGCGGCAGCGTCACCTGCAATTCGGCATCTCGTCGCCCGCAACCGTGCTCGCCGCCGCGACGCAGCGCACCTCGCGCATCGAGCTCGGCACCGCGGTGATTCCGCTCGGCGCCGAGAACCCGCTGCGGCTCGCCGAGGACCTCGCGACGGTCGACGTGCTGTCGGGCGGGCGACTCAACCCCGGCTTCTCGACCGGCGCCCCGATCCACTTCGACGACTACAAAGAGGCGCTCTACCCCGGCACCTGGCGCGATGAGGACCTGAGCTATGCGCGGGCGCTGCGTCTGCGTGGGTTCCTCCGCGGCGACAAGGTCAGCGCCTTCTCGGGCCGCGAGGGCATCGAGGAATTCAGCGAGCGCGTCGAGCCGCACGCCGCCGGTCTCAGCGACCGGCTGTGGTACGGCGCCGGCAGCATGCGCTCAGCGCGCTGGGCCGGGGCGAACGGGTTCAACCTGCTCACCTCATCGGTCGTGTTCCCTGACGATGGGTCGACCGACTTCGCGGCAGTGCAGCGCGCGCAGATCGACGCGTATCGCGAGGAGCGCGGCGACGGCGCCCGCGTTTCGCAGGGCCTGGTCGTGATCCCGACGGATTCCGCGACCGCGGCGCAGACGGAGAAGTACCGTGCCTACGTCGCGTCTCGCGCCCATCGGGTCGGTGTGCCGCAGGGCCCGCGGGGAATGCTCTTCGCCGCAGACCTCGTGGGGTCCTCGGCCGAGATCGCCGAGCGGCTCGAAGCAGACGCCGCGTTCCAGGCGGTCGACGAGGTCGCGTTCGCGCTGCCGTTCAGCTTCGAGCATGACGACTACGTGCAGCTGCTCACCGACATCGCCGGCAGCCTGGCCCCGGCCCTCGGCTGGTCGCCGACGCGCTGACCTCTTCGGTCGCGCCGACCAGCGCCGCCTCCCACCGCCCCGTCCGAGTTCCCATTCGGCGCATCTGCGCCCGGTACGACGGACGCAGATGCGCCATCTGGCCCCACCGCGGCGCCAAGCGGCCACATTCGCCGGCGAGGCGCTCGAGATACTCCAGGCGCCCGATTAGGGCACCGCGGCGACCGCAGCGAGGAAGAGGCGCGCGAGCTCCGCGTGAGCCACGTCGTTGTGGTCGGCGATGACCGCTGACGCGTCGACCGTGTACTGAGCGCCCGCGGCGAGCGCGAACTGCGCGGCGCCAGGCCGCAGCGGCGGCAGTTTGTGCGCCGTCGGGACCGGCGGGTCGAACCCGAGCCCGTCGGCGCCGATCGCGGCGGCTCGCGCGGGGCGACCCGCTGCCGACGCCTCAGCCGCATAGCTGCGCTGCAGGATGAACTCCATGCCGAGGCGATAGAGCACGTTGAGTGCGAGGTCGTGCGTCGACGTGGTCGCGACCAGCGCACCGTCGACCAGGCCGTCGGCGACCACGGCGCGGTACCGTCCCCCGCCGCCGGTGAAGAACGGCACAGAGGCCGAGAACGCCCACGACGACTCCGCCGCCTGAGCGAGGAAGAAGGTCGCAGCATGCGGGCCGCGCGCGGCGCCGGCCGACGCGAGCGCCGCCGAGAGCGCGACGCACCCGAGGCTGTGGCCGGCGAGGTGCACCCTGACCCCGGGTCGCGCGGCGAAGATGCGTGCGAGAAGGCGCCCGAGTCCGGCATCCGTCGCCCCCAGCGAAATCGCGCGCTCACGCATGCTCCAGAAACTCAGGAACTCAGCCACGTCGGTGCCCGCGTTCTCGAGCGCGGTGAGCAGCGTGCGGTCGGCGAGGTGCGCGTGCAGCTCGGCGGGCACGTCGGGCGGCTCGCCGCCTCTGCCGGGGATGCTGGGCCAGTGCGCGGCGACGATGAGGGGTGCGGCCCCACCCGGCCACTCGAGTCCGCGCCCGGCAGCCAGCCACGCGGCATAGGTGACCTGCGCACCGGAGAAGTCGTTGAGCCAGCCGTGGCACAGCAGCACGACGTCGGTGACGTTCTCGGCGGCGATGCGTTCGGCGACCGTCTCGCTCAGCACTGAGCCATCGGCCTCGGCGAGCTCACGCCCCTGCGCATCGAAGACGACGAGCGCGTATTCGGGCGTCGTGGCGGTCGGTGGCACGAAGGGCACCATTCGACCCTAACCACTCGAGCCCCAGCGCTCGGGGCCGCATCAACCCGCGCCCCACCCCTTAAACGCGGTGGCCCGCCGGCGAGGCCGGCGGGCCACAACTTCTCGGGGGCGGGTGCGGCGCTCATCGCCGCGGAATGGTGGTGAACAGCTCCCGCTCGGCGAGCCGCTCGCGCTGAGCACGTGCGGCTCGCTCGTGACGCGCGAGTCGTGCGCGCCGGTCGAGCGGAGTGCGGTTCGGAAGGGGACGAGGTTCGACGCTCGTGATCAGCACGAGGCTGAGGGCGAACGCGAGGCGGCGCACGAAGCTGAGCTCCGGCAGTTCGGCCAGGTCGATCGTGAGGGTCGTCACGGTCGATTGGGGCGGGTGGGACTGGATGGTGAGCATTGCGCTTTTCCTTATGGTGAGGGCAGCACACAGGCTGCCGATCGATAGACGGGGCGATGAGACTGACGGCGAGGTCGCGGCGACTGCGATTCGATGGCGGCGAAGCCGTCGGCGTGAGAGTGAGTCGTCGCACTCAGGGAGGGGCGAGGGCCGGCTCGCGATGGCGATCAGCCGGCGGCCGGGGCGTGGCGCTGGAGCGGGAAGCTGCTAGCGGAGCCCGGCGACGCACATGCGTCGCATCCCGAAATCGGTGGCTCGACGCGCGTCTGCGGCAGTGGTGCGCATAAACATTGCGGAGCCTCCTCTCGTTCTCGGGTGATTGTCAGGTTAGCGACAATCGAGCCCGGCTCACAACCGTGAGAGCCAAGAATCTTCGATTGGCCCTCGGGACCGAGGGACCGCGCGCTCAGACCTCGCCGTGGCGCAGCACCCGCGCGGCGGTCTCCTCCGCGTCGAGCACATGCATGACCTTGCGCACCGCGGCCTCTTGAAAGCGGCCTTCGGCACGCGCGCGCAGCACCGCCTTCCGCTCAGCCTGGAAGAGTCGGATGCGCAGCGCCGCGTACGCCACGTTGAGGCTCTCGCCCGTCGGCAGCGGCCCATCGTCGACCGACGCCGAGACGAACTCCGCGTCGGCCTTGAGTCGCTCGAGCACGCGCGGATCGGTGTTCTCATCGGCGCACTCGCGCACCATCTCGAGCCCGGCCGCCTTCGCCTCTGCCATCAGCAGTTCGGCCTCGACGCGCTCCTGGTCGAAGGCGCTCATCACGAGACCCGCGCGCCGCAGCACCGCGGGAATCGGCATCGCGAGCAGCAGCGTTCCGATCACGATGACGAAGGCGAAGAGCTGCAGCACCGCGCGGTCGGGCGTCTGCGCCGGCAGCAGGAAGACCGCGGCGAGGGTCACGACGCCGCGCACGCCCGCCAGCGTCCACGGCACGACGGTGACCCAGGGCCACCCGACGCGCCGCAGCCGCGCGGGCCCGTAGCGGAACAGCGGCGTCACCACGGCGCCCCACACCAGGCGCGTGAGCATCACCGCGACCAGCAGGCCGAGCGCGATCACCACGAGCTGCCAGATCGGGATGCCGCTGTCGCCGGCCGCCATGACCGCGCTCGGCAGCGTCAGTCCGATGAACAGGAAGACGAGGTTCTCGACGATGAACTGGATCGTGCGCCAGTTGAGCTCTTCGGCGACCCGCGCCTGGGCCGACTGGAAGTTCGGCGCCCGGTAGCCGAGGAACAGACCGGCGACCACGACCGCGAGCGCTCCCGATCCGTGCGCCACCTGGGCGAGCAGGAACGCGAGGTAGGGCGTGACGAGCGACAGGCTCGTGTCGAGCACCGGGGCGCCGAGCTTGCCGCGGGCGTAGCCGAGCACGAATCCGACCAGCAGCCCGGCCGCGAGACCCGCGACGACCTCGAGCAGGAATGAGACGCCGATCTCGATCGGCGTGATCGTCGCCGTGATCGCCACGATCGCAGAGTTCAGCGCCACCAGCGCCGTCGCGTCGTTCAGCAGGTTCTCGCCGTCGAGCACCGTCGAGAGCATGCGCGGCATGCCCGCCCGCCGCGTGACCGCCTCGACCGCCACCTGGTCGGTCGGGGCGACGACCGCGCCGAAGGCGAACGCCGCGGCCACGCTGATGCCGGGCACGATCAGCCAGCTCACCCCGCCTACGGCGAGCACCGTGAACGCCACGAGGCCGACCGAGCTCAGGATGATCGGGTCGCGCCGCGTGCGCAGGTCGATCAGCGACGCGCGCATGGCGGCGGAGAAGAGCAAGGGCGGCAAGATTCCGTAGAGGATCACGTCGGGCGAGATCGTGAGCCGGGGGATGCCGGGGACCAGTGCGACGATCGCGCCGATCGCGACCAGCATCAGCGGCGCCGACCAGCCAGAGCTGCGCGCGACGATCGTGACGACAACCGCCAGCACGACGGCGCCCACCACGGCGAGCACGACCAGCGCGGCATCCGAACTCATGTCGAGATCATGCCAAAGCCCAGACGCTATCGGGGACTTGGCTTCGGCATAGGAAACTCTCGGTATGCACTGGCTCAATGGGCGAATGAGCAGTTCGCACCCGCTCGACCTTCCCCCCGTGCGCCGCGCCGACGGCACGCCCCCGCGGGCGCTCGTCGTCGACGACGAGGTCGCTCTCGCCGACGCGGTCGCGATCGCGCTGCGCAGCGACGGGTGGGACGTCGAGACCGCCTACCGCGGCCGCGAAGTGCCGATGACCGTGCGCGACTGGCGCCCAGACGTTGTGGTGCTCGACATCATGCTTCCCGACCTCGATGGGCTCGCGGTGCTCGACCGCATCCGCGCCGTCAGCGACGAGGTGCGCGTGCTGTTCCTCACCGCGAAAGACGGCCAGAACGACCGCATCGCCGGGCTGCGCGCCGGCGGCGACGACTACGTCACGAAGCCGTTCGACATCGCCGAGCTGCTCGCGCGGGCGCGCGCACTGGTGCGGCTCGCACCCACGATGACGGATGCCGCACCCCGCACAGCCCTGACCGCAGGCGACATCGAGCTCGACGAGACCGAACGCGTTGCGACATTCCACGGCGCGAAGCTCGAGCTCACGGCGACCGAGTTCGAGGTGCTGCGGTGCTTCGCGCGCAACGCCGGCCGCGTGCTGCGCCGCGACCAGCTGCTGACGACGGTGTGGGGCTACGACTTCGGCGCTGAGTCGAATCTCGTCGAGATGTACGTCTCGACGCTGCGGCGCAAGCTTCCAGAGGACTGCGGTGCAAGCATCCAGACCGTTCGGGGTGTCGGCTACATCCTCAAAACCGGGGCCGCATGACGGGCGTGCTGCGCAGCCTGCGCTGGCGCATCGTGCTGATCGCCGCCGCCCTGGTGGCCGCCGCGTGCCTCATCATCGGCGGCATCACGCTGCTCGCGCTGCGCGGGTATCTCGTCGGGCAGCTCGACGACCGGCTCGTGTCGTCGGCGCAGCGGGTCGACCGCATCGGGGGCCGGCTCGACCGCCTGCCCGGCAGCGGCAGCGGCGACAACCAGAGCGACGGCGACACCGGCGCGCGCGGCCCGCAGCCCTCGAGCGGCGACTTCGTGGGCGACTTCGTCGGGGTGCCCGGCCAGGCGCCGCAGACGATCGTCGCCGTGATCGACGACGGCGAGATCGTCGTCAACGGCTTCGTCGACGCGGCAGGCAAGAGGCACCAGCTGAACGCCGCGGAGCAGAAGGAGATCGCGGGATTCCTGGGCCGCACACCCCCCACCACCGTCGACCTCGGCGGGTCTCTCGGCCGCTACCGCGTCGCGAGCAACGCACTGCCAGGCGGCGCGACGATCGTCACCGGGGTGCCGCTCGCGCAGGTCGACTCGGCGGTGTGGCAGGTGGCGTGGGTGGTGCTCGCCGTCGCGATTCTCGCGACCATGGCGGGCGCCGCGACCGCGGCGTTCGTGATCGGCCGGTCCCTGCGCCCGCTCGGCCGAGTCGCGGCGACGGCCGCCGCGGTCACCGGGGTGCGACTCGACCGCGGCGACGTGCGGCTCTCGACTCGTGTCGCCGACGCCGACCTCGCCTCGACGGAAGAGGTAGGGCAGGTCGGCGGCGCCCTGAACGCGCTGCTCACCCACGTCGACGAGGCGCTCGCGGCGCGCCAGGCGAGCGAAGAGACCATGCGCCGCTTCGTCGCCGATGCGAGCCACGAGCTGCGCACCCCCCTCGCGACCGTGCGGGCCTATGCGCAGCTCTCAGCGCGCGAGCACCCCGGGATGCCGGAGGACCTCGAACGCAACATCGAGCGCATCGACCGCGAGTCGGTGCGCATGGGCGAGCTCGTCGACCAGCTGCTGCTGCTCGCGCGACTCGATGCCGACTCGGCGGGGGCCGAGCCCGCCACGCAGCGCACCGAAGTGAACCTGTCGCTCGTCGTGGCTGAAGCGGCGGGGGATGCCAAGGCCGCGGCATCCGATCATGAATGGTCGCTCGACCTCGACCCTGAGCCCGTCCTCGTGAACGGCGACGAGTCCCAGCTGCGCCGCCTCGTCACGAACCTCGTCGCGAACGCCGCGCGGCACACGCCGGCGGGAACGCGGGTGCGACTCGGCCTGCATGCCTCACACGGCATATGCACCCTGACGGTCGCCGACGACGGGCCCGGCGTGCCCGCCGAACTGCAGTCGACGGTGTTCGATCGCTTCGCCCGCGGTGACGCGGCGCGCAATCGAGACGCCGGATCGACGGGGCTCGGCCTCGCCATCGTGCGGGCGATCGCCGAGGCGCACGGCGGTCGGGTGGCGCTCGAAAGCGCACCTGGGCGGACGGTGTTTGCCGTCACGCTGCCCCAGGCGGCCTGAGGCTCCCGCCGCCTCGAGCGGGCGGCTCGCTCACGCGGCTCGCTTGAGCCGCCGCGCCTCCGCACGCTGCTGCATCTCTTCGGGGTCGTCGAGCCAGTTGGCGCCCCTGTTGCGCAGGAAGAAGACGTACACGACGAGAGACACCAGAATCACGATCGTCGCGTAGACGATGAACCCCGGAACGGCTCCGCGCGCGGCGGCCGCCTGGTAGAGCAGCGGGGCGGTGCCGCCGAACAGCGAGTTCGCCACGGCGTATGCAATGCCGAGGCCGAGGGCGCGGATGTGCATCGGGAAACTCTGCGCCTTCACCACCGCGTTGATCGAGGTGTAGCCGGTCAGGATCACGAAGCCGACGACGAGGATGCCGAACGCGGCCGCTGCGCTCGTCTGCTTCGGCAGCTGCGTCACCAGGAACCACGTGTAGAGCGCGCCCCCGACGCCGAAGAAGACCAGCAGCGACTTGCGGCCGACGATGTCGGACAGCCAGCCGCCGATCGGCTGCAGCACCATCAGGATCGCGAGCGCGCCGAGGTTAATCCAGCCGGCAGCCACCGGCGACGACCCGGCGAACGCTTTCTGGATCTGGGCGGGCGCGTTCACGGAGTAGATGTAGAAGGCCAGCGTTCCGCCGGCCGTGATCAGGAACACGAGCAGCGCCTCGCGCCACCACCGCCCGAACAGCTCGACGATCGAGCCGTGCGTGCGGGCCGCTTCGCCCTCGCCCGACCGCACCGCCGCGATCGTCTCGGTGCGCAGCGACTCGTCCATCGAGCGGCGGATCCAGAAGACGACGAGCGCCGCGACACCGCCGATCGCGAAGGCCACGCGCCAGCCCCATGAGGCGATCGCATCGTGGTCCATAGTCAGCAGCATGACGAGCAGCACCAGCTGGGCCACGACCTGGCCGCCGACGAGCGTGACGTACTGGAACGACGACAGGAACCCGCGGCGCCCGGGCACAGCCGCCTCCGACATGTAGGTCGCGCTCGTGCCGTATTCACCACCTGTCGCGAAGCCCTGCACCAGGCGGGCGAGCAGAAGCACGGCCACCGCGCCCACGCCGAACACGGCACGGGTCGGGATGATCGCGACCACGAACGAGCACCCGGCCATGAGCGACACCGAGAACGTCAGCGCGGCGCGGCGCCCGTAGCGGTCGGCGAAGCGGCCGAAGAACCACGAGCCGACCGGCCGCATCACGAACGTGACAGCGAAGATCGCCCAGACGTAGATCGTCGAGTTCTTGTCGTGCGTGTCGAAGAACTGGCCCTCGAAGAAGGCCGCGAAGGTCGAATAGACGTAGACGTCGTACCACTCGACCAGGTTTCCGGCCGACCCCTTCAGGGTGTTCGAGACGGATCGGCCGAGGCTGGTCGTCAGCTCCGTTGCTAAAGACATGTCCTTCACCGTATCCCCGCCTATGACCCGGGCACGGGAAACCCCGCCGGACCGGCACAATTGAGCAAGTGCCCCTCTCCACCCTGCTCGTCGACGTGCGGCCGCTGCGGCAGAGTGCCGCGTTCCGCAGGCTGTGGGCGGGCAACGCGATCTCGGGCTTCGGCGGCACGATGGCGTCGTTCACGATCAGCTGGGTCGTGTGGGATCGCACCCACAGCGCGATCGCCCTGGGCGCGATCGGACTCGCGCAGCTCGTGCCGATGATCGTCTTCACTCTGCTCGGCGGCCACTGGGGCGACCGTTACGACCGCAGGCGGCTGATCATCGCGGTGCGGTGGGCGCAGGTCGCGGCATCCGCAGCCCTCTCCGTCGTTGTCATCACGACGACGCATCAGGTGATCTGGCTCTACCCGCTGATCGCGGTGCAGACCGCGCTCGTCTCGATCAACCAGCCCGTGACGCAGACCATGATCGGCAGCCTGCTTGACGGCGAGGTGCGGGCCGCCGCCTTCGCTCTGAACCACTCGACGGGCCAGCTCAACGTGCTGATCGGGCCGCTGCTCGGCGGCATTGCGCTCGCCCTCTGGGGGCCGGACTGGGCGCTGATCTTCGACGCGGCGAGCTTCCTCGCGGCGGTCTACGGCGTGTTCGGGCTGCCGAGCGGAGGCCGAGCCGCCGACGAGACGGGCAGCGGCGCGAGCGCCGAGACACCACCCACTGCCGTCTCTCAGATCGCGGCAGGCATCCGCTTCGTCATGCGCACGCCCATCGTGGCCGCGTTGCTGCTCGCCGATCTCAACGCGACCGTGCTCGCCATGCCGGTCGCGCTGTTCCCCGTGCTCAACTCAGAGCGGTTCGGCGGCAGCCCGGCCACGCTCGGCCTGCTGACCCCCGCGCTCGGCCTCGGCGGTCTGCTCGCCGGCTTCCTCTCCGGCCGCATCACGCGTGCCCGCCGCCAGGGCCTGGTGATGGTCGTCGCGAGCGCGGTGTGGGGCGCCGCGATCGCCGGCGCAGGCCTCGTGCCGAACCTGGCCGCCGTGCTGGTGCTGCTCGCACTCACCGGTGCCGCCGACGTGGCATCCGTCGTCAGCCGCGCGACCATCATCCAATCCGTGACGCCCGACGCGTTCCGCGGCCGCGTCAACTCGCTCGACTTCCTGGTGGGCGCGGGCGGGCCGAAGCTGGGCGATCTGCGCGCCGGACTCGTCGCCGACGTCTCGAGCGGGTGGTTCAGCATGGCGATCGGGGGCGCCGTCTCCGCCGTGCTGGCGGTCGTGATCGCGGCATCCGTGCCGTCGCTGCGCCGCTACCGAGCAGGCTGAGCGGATGCCCCGGCCGGCGGCCACTCGATCGCCTCGGCCGCCCAGCTGTCGGGCGTGCCGATGCGGCGCAGCTCGCGCACGAATGCGGTGCCGACGGCGCCGGCGGCGAGGCCCGCGGCGAAGATCCACAGCGTGGGAACGATGCCGAGCTGCGCGAGCAGCACGCTCGCGACGACCGGGGCGAGCGGCGCGATCGCGAGGTAGCCGAGAGAGCTTACCGAGCTCACGCGCCCCTGCAGCACGTCGGGGACGATGGCCGCGATGTAGCCGCCGACCCCCGCGTTCAGCGCCGGGATGAGCAGCGCCCCGAGCGCCGCGAACACGAGGTAGCCCAGGTAGCTGTGCACCAGAGCCATGGCGAGAAACGACACCGCCATCACGGCGAGCGCGATCACCGTGATGCGGCCGGACGGAATGCGCTTGATGAGCGCCGGCGCGATCAGCGCGCCCAGCAGCATCGCCGCGCCCGACACCGCGTCGAGGGCGCCGATGAGCAACGGCGCGGTGCGCGTGCGCACGAGCTGAAGGTTGATGGCGATCATCGTGCCCGAGACCGTCAGGTTGATCAGCATGATGAGCCAGAGGGAGTTGCGCAGCACGGGCAGCGAGGCGAAGAAGCGGATGCCTTCCTTGAGTTGCGCGACCGGGTGGGCGGCCTTCGCATTCGCCCGGTCGCCGTTGAGCGGCACGCGAACGAACGCGGTGCAGATGGCGACCGCGGCGTGCCCGATCGCCCCTGCGGCGAACGGCACGGCGTGCGAGAAGGCATAGAGCACGCCGCCGAGCGGGCCGGAGATCAATGAGGCCACCGCGCCGCGACCCTGAATCGCCGCCATCGCCGACGCCATCTGCCCGGGGGCCACGACCGCGCGAATCGCTCCGACCTCGGCGGCGCCGAAGACGGCCGTCACGACCGAGACGCCGAACAGGACGATCGCAAGCTGCCACCCGGTGAGCCAACCGCTGAACCCGCCGATCGCGGCGAGTGCCCACAGCACGAGCCCCACGACGGCTCCCGCCATCAGCAGCCGGCGGCGGTCGAGGCGGTCGGCCGCGACGCCCGCCGGCAGCGTGGCGACGAGGCTGCCCGCCTCGCCGACCGCCGCGATGACGCCGGCGAGCACGACCGAGTGGGTCAGACTGAACGCCACGAGCGGCGCGGCGAACACGCCCAGTCCCTCGCCGACGATCTGCGTCGTCTTGCCGGACATGAGCAGCAGGTATGGGCGATTGTGCCCGAGAGGGGCGACGGATTCTTGCGCAGCACGCGTCTCGATCGGGGTGGTCATGACGGTCACTGTATTTGCGCAGCATTCATTGCGTAATATCTCTTGCGCAATTTCTTGTGCGCAATTGGCTAGACTCACCTCATGGCTGACGGCGACCCTGACGACCGCTGGGACGGGGCACCCGTCGAGGTGCGCGACGCGGCGATGCTGCGGGCGTTCGCGCACCCCATCCGCCAGCGCATCGTGCGCGAGCTTTCGGTCCGCACCCACGCCCGCGCGGCTGACCTCGCCGGCTGGCTGGGCGAGCCGGCGAACGCTCTGAGCTTCCACCTGCGCACCCTGGCGAAGGCCGGGGTCATCCGCGAGATCCCCGAGAAGGCGCGCGACAAGCGCGATCGCGTGTGGCAGCTCGTCAACCAGAGCGGTTTCGCGTTCGAGGACCCGACCGGCAATCCGGCCGTCTCCGCCTACATCGCTCGGCGCATCGAGTGGCTGCACCGGCTCGTCGGCGGCGAGTTCGAAGACACCGACGCGGCCTCACAGGTGCAGTTCGCCGGCGCGCTGCTCACGAAAGAGGAGGCGAAGCAGCTCGGCGACGAACTCAGCGAGATCGTCACCCGCTGGCGTCGTCGCGGCGCCGAGAATGCCGAGCGCGACCCCGACAACGCCGAGCGCGCCTCGTACGAGGTCATGTTCGCGCTGGGCCCGAGCGCACCGGAAAGCCCCTCAGCGACCTGAGCTCGGCGAGGTTCACTCCAGAGCCACCCCCGGTTCACCTTCGCTCGGTTGACTGGTGCCGTGTTGGCCTGGGTGGAGTCGCCGTTCCAGTTGCTGAGTGCCGCCGAATGGGCGCACGCGGCGGGCCGGCGCATCGCCGTCGCCATGCGCCTTTCCGGTCCGCAGATGGAGACGACCGCGGCCGAACTGCTGCGCCGCGGTGCGCCCTTCAGCGAGGTGACGCCGTGGGTCGGCATCCCCTGGGGGCGGCTCGCCGAAGACCACGACTGGGCTGTGGGCGACGGGTTCAGCGGCCAGTTCCGCCTGGCGGTGAGTGTGGTGCGGCCGCAGCGCGTCATCCTGCTGGACGACGGCGCGAACACTCTGGCGCTGGCCGACGCGCTGCTCGATCGCACCCCGTTCCGCCGCCCGCGCCGCACCGAGGGGCGCGCAGCGCGCCTGCTCGGCGATCTCGCCAAGCACCGCTTGCACACGCTGGCCGATCGTGAGGCCGTCGAGCTCTTCACCGTCTTCCCACTCGGCGCGCAGCGCGTCGACGCGCTCGCGGCCCGCGGCATGTCGACGAGCCGCCACGACTTCGCGTGGACCCGCAGCGCGGCAGACCCGCTCGAGCTGCCCGGCGACCGCGTGCTGCTCGGCAGCTCGCTGCCGACCGACGGCCATCTCGCGGTGTCCGACTATCTCGCCTGGGTCGCGGGTCAGGCGCGCACCGAGCCCGTCGTCTATCTGCCGCACCGGCGCGAGCGCCGCGACGTTCTCGCCGAGGTGGGGCGGATGCCGGGGGTGAAGGTTCTCGAAACCGGGTTGCCCGTCGAGCTCGTGCTCGCAGGCATCCGTCGCCCCATCGAACTGGTCTCGCTGCAGACGAGCGCCTCGACCACGCTCGAACTGCTGCTCGGCGGCACAGGCAGCGTCATCCGTCAGAGCACGCTCGCCTGACCGGTCGCGATGCGGGCGTGCCCGTTTCCGTGGTTTTCGCGGCGAAGGCCACGGAAGCGGTCGATAGACTGCGCGCATGTCGCTCTTCTCGATCGAACGGCGCAAGGTCATCGTCGACCACGCGCGTGAGACCGGCCGCGCCGACGTCACCGAACTGTCGAAGCTGCTGAAGGTCTCGGCCGAGACCGTGCGGCGTGACCTCACGACGCTCGAGAAGTCGGGGCTGCTGCGGCGCGTGCACGGTGGTGCGGTGCCGGTCGAGCGGCTCGGCTTCGAGTCCGACCTCGCCACCCGCTCGACCCGCATGATCGAAGAGAAGAGCCGCGTCGCCGAGGCGACGGTGAAGCACCTCGAGAACGCAGAGGCCATCTACATCGACGAGGGCGCGATCTTCCAGCTGCTCGCCGATCGCCTGTTCCCCGAGAGCCCGACGACCGTCGTCACCAACTCGCTCGCGATCGCCGTGTCGCTCGCCGGCAGGCCCAACGTCGAGGTCATCTCGCTCGGCGGGCGGGTCCGCGCCAAGACGCTCGGCGCCGTCGACTTCTGGGCCGTCGAGATGCTCGAGACGATGGTGCTCGACCTCGCGATCATCGGCGCCAACGGCATCTCGGTGCAGCGCGGGGCGACCGTGCCCGACGCCGCGATCGCCGAGGTGAAGGCGGCGGCGATGAAGCAGTCGCGGCGAAGCATCCTGATCGCCGATCACTCCAAGGTCGGCGCCGACTCCTTCGTGCGCTTCGCCAGCCTCGCCGACTTCGAGCTCTTCATCACCGACGACGGCGTCAGCTCGGAGCACGCCGACGAGCTGCGTGCCTCGGGCCTCGAGCTGCTCCTCGCCTGACCCTCACCGGTTGCGCCACCAGGTTCCGCGATGCGCGCCTCGGATCCGAGTAGCGCACAGCGGAAGCCAGTGGCGCAACCGAGCGTCACCGGCGGGGCGCATCAGCCGACGAGAGCCTCCAGCGCCGCGCGGGCACCCTGGGCGTGCAGCAGGTCGAGCGTGCGCAGGTACGGCTCGGTGAAGGCAGGCTCGCCCGCGAGGCCACCGAACAGCGTCTCGTCGCGCAGGAATGCGAGCGGCTCGGTCGACTGCGCGAGCGCCGCCGCGTGCCGCGCGTCCGCCAGGCGGTCGACGATGGTGATCGGATTCCCCGACTCGTCGACCCCCTCCGCATAGCGCGCCCAGCTGGCCACGATGGCGGCAGCCGCGTCGACCTCGCCACCCGCCGCGATGCGCTCGGTGATCACCGGCACGAGCCACTTCGGGATCCGGTCCGACGACTCGGCGGCGAGGCGCGCGAGGGTGTCGCGCACGTGCTCGTTTCCGAAGCGCTCGATGAGCTCGTCGGTGTACGCGTCGAGGTCGACCCCCGGCACGGGCTTCAGCGTGGGGCGCGCCTCGCGCTCCCAATAGCGCCGCAGCAACCCGACGAACAGCGGGTCGCGGGCGGCCTCGTGCGCGAAGGTGTAGCCGGCGAGCACCCCGAAGTAGGCGAGCCCCTGGTGACCCACGTTGAGCAGCCGCAGCTTCATCAGCTCGTACGGCTCGACCTCGTCGACGACCTGCACCCCTGCGTTCTCGTAGGCCGGGCGGCCGAGCCCGAACGAGTCCTCGAGGGCCCACTGCTCGAACGGCTCGGCGACCACCGGCCAGGCATCCTCGATGCCCCACTCGCGTGCGATCAGCGCGCGATCATCATCGGTCGTGACCGGCGTGATGCGGTCGACCATCGAATTCGGGAAGTGAACGGATGCCTCGATCCAGTCGGCGAGCTCGGGGTCGCGCAGCCGCGCGAATGCCGTGAACACCTTCCGCGCGAGCTCGCCGTTTCCAGGGATGTTGTCGCACGACATGACCGTGAACGGTTCGATTCCGCGCTCGCGCCGCAGCGCCAGCCCCGCCACGACCAGCCCGAACACGGTGCGCGGTGCAGCGCCCGGTTCGAGGTCGGCCTGAACGTCGGGGTTCGTCGCGTCGAACTCGCGCGTGATCTGGTCGAAGTTGTAGCCGCCCTCCGTGATGGTGAGCGAGACGATGCGGATGCCCGGATCGGCGAGCTTCTCGACGACGGCCTGGGGGTCGTCCGGCGCGAGCAGATAGTCGACGATCGAGCCGATCACCCGGGGCTCGAGCGTTCCGTCGGGGTGCTTCAGCACGAGCGTGTAGAGGTGGTCCTGCTCTTCGAGCGCCTGCTTCATGCGGCGGTCGACCTCGAGCACGCCGACCCCGCAGATGCCCCAGTCGGTCGCCTCGCCCGCGTTGAGCAGCCGGTCGAGGTACATCGCCTGGTGTGCCCGGTGGAAGCCGCCGACGCCGAAGTGCACGATGCCGGCGGTGACCTGCGAGCGGTCATAGCGCGGCACCTCCACGGCGGCAGCCAGCTCAGGCAGGGCGGCCTCGGAAAGACGGACCATCAG
Source organism: Gryllotalpicola daejeonensis (assembly GCF_039538145.1). Lineage (NCBI taxonomy): Bacteria > Bacillati > Actinomycetota > Actinomycetes > Micrococcales > Microbacteriaceae > Gryllotalpicola > Gryllotalpicola daejeonensis. The sequence goes on from NZ_BAABBV010000001.1 coordinate 2,069,450, forward strand.
AAACCTCTCTCGTCTTCGTCGACGATGCCCGATACGGCATCCGCACATCACATAGTTGACCGGGTTTGCCCGAATTCGCAAGTTTCCTGTGGTTGTTTGCCCGATTTTGCTTGCGAGGCGTGGGACTTCGTGAATATGGTGTGGTTGCTCGCGATGGAGCGGGCAAGAAAGGACAACGGTGCCCACAATGACTCGGAGTCACCTGGCCAAGGCGCTCACGGGTGTCGCCGTGGCCGCGACGGCCGCACTCGCGCTTGCCGGCTGCAGCGGCGCTGGCGCCGGCAGCGCAGGCAAATCGGGCGGAACGCTCAACGTGCTCATGGTGAACAACCCCCAGATGGTCGATCTGCAGAAGCTCACCGCAGACAACTTCACCAAGCAGACCGGTATCAAGGTCAACTACACCGTGCTGCCGGAGGACTCGCTGCGCGACAAGGCGAGCCAGGAGTTCTCATCGCAGGCGGGGCAGTACGACGTCGCCACGATCAGCAACTATGAGGTGCCCTTCTATTCGAAGAACGGGTGGCTGCTGTCGCTTTCCGACAACGTCGCGAAGGACGCGGACTTCAAGCAGTCCGACATTCTGAAGCCCATCCAGGACGCTCTGACCGGCTCCGACGGAAAGATCTACGCGGAGCCGTTCTACGGAGAGTCGTCGATGCTCTACTACCGCGCCGACGTCTTCAAGCAACTCGGCCTGACCATGCCGGCGAACCCGACCTGGGATCAGGTTGCGCAGCTCGCCGACCAGGTGAAGCAGAAGGAGCAGGGCATGGCCGGCATCTGCCTGCGCGGCCAACCCGGCTGGGGCCAGATGGTCGCCCCGCTCACCACCGTCGTCAACACGATGGGCGGCACCTGGTTCGACAACGACTGGAACGCTCAGGTCAGCGGTGAGGGATTCACCAAGGCGCTCAACTTCTACGTGAACCTCGTCAAGAAGGACGGCGAGAGCGGAGCGCCGCAGGCCGGCTACACCGAGTGCCTCAATGACATGACGCAGGGCAAGGCGGCCATGTGGTACGACGCCACGGCAGCGGCAGGCTCGCTCGAGGCATCCGATTCACCCGTGAAGGGGAAGATCGGCTACGCGCCCGCACCGGTCGACCAGACCGAGAGCTCCGGTTGGCTGTACAGCTGGGCGTGGGGCATCGAGAAGGCCAGCAAGAACCAGGCCAACGCCGAGAAGTTCATCGAGTGGGCCTCGGGGCCGAAGTATGCCGAACTGGTAGCCCAGAAGTACGGTTGGGCCGAGGTTCCGCCCGGGACCCGCACCTCGCTGTACGAGAACCCCGACTATCAGAAGGGCGCGGCCGCGTTCTACAAGCAGGTCCAGACCGCGATCGACAGCGCGAAGCCGAACGACCCCGGCACGCAGAAGCGCCCGGCGCCCGGCATCCAGTTCGTCGCCATCCCTGAGTTCGCGAGCCTGGGCACGGATGCCTCGCAGCAGTTCAGCGACGCGATAGCTGGCAAGACGTCGGTCGACGCGACGATCAAGGCCGTGCAAGCCGAAGCCCAAAAAGTCGGCGACAAGTACAAGAAGTAGTAACTGAGCGATGTCTACTGCGGTCACGCTGAACGCGTCGCAACAGACACTGAGCAGGGCGTCCGCCTGGGCCAGGCGGGCGCCCCTGCTGCCGGCGCTGATCTTCATGATCATCGTCACGCAGCTGCCCTTCGTCGCGACGCTCGTCATCTCGTTCGTGCGCTGGAATGCGCTGTACCCGAACGACATCGGCTTCGGGTGGTTCACCAACTACGCGGCCGTGTTCACCGATGCGACCATGCTGCGGTCCGTCATCACGACAGTCGTCCTGACCGTCGCCGTGGTGCTCATCAGCCTGGTTCTCGGCCTGATCATCGCGATCCTGCTCGACCGGAAGTTCTTCGGCCGCGGCTTCGTGCGCACGATCATGATCGCGCCGTTCCTGATCGTGCCTGTCGCTGCGGCGCTGATCTGGAAGCACGCGATCTTCAACCCGTCGTACGGGTTGCTGAACGGCACGCTGACCTGGATCTGGGGGCTGTTCGGCCACGCCTCGAGCGCACCCCAGCCCGACTGGATCAGCTCACAGCCACTCGGCGCGATCATTGCCGCGCTCGTATGGCAGTGGACGCCGTTCATGATGCTGATCCTGCTCGCGGGCCTGCAGGGCCGCCCGCTCGACGTCATTGAGGCCGCGCGCATCGATGGCGCCGATGAGTGGCAGATCTTCCGCCACATGACGTTGCCGCACCTGCGGCAGTACCTCGAGCTGGCGGCGCTGCTCGGCTGCATCTACCTGGTGCAGAACTTCGACGCGGTGTTCACGATCACGAGCGGCGGCCTCGGCACCGCAAACCTGCCGTACACGATCTATCAGACCTTCTTCCAGGCGCACGACTACGGGCAGGCATCCGCCGCGGGCGTCGTCGTCGTGATCGGTTCGATGATCGTCGCGACGTTCGTGCTGCGCACCGTGTCGTCGCTGTTGCGAGAGGACAAGCGATGATGGCACTCACCAGCGAACGAGCGGATGCCGCAGGCATCCGTCGCCGCCCAGGGGCGCCCGCAGGGCGCACGGTCTCCATGCGCTCACGCGAGCGGCGTCGCACCGTCGGTCTCGGCATCGTCGCGTGGATCATCGGCCTGATCTTCTTCGGGCCGATCGTGTGGATGCTGCTGACCTCGCTGCACAGCGAGACCACCGCGGCGACCAACCCGCCCAGCCTGTTCGCGCCGCTGACGCTGTCGTCGTACGCGAACTTCTTCGGGGCGGCGTCAGGCGCGAGTCCCTGGCCGCCGCTGATCAACTCGATTTCGATGAGCATCGGGTCGACCGCGATCGTCCTGATCCTGTCGATTCCGGCCGCCTACGCGCTCGCCATCCGGCCGGTGCGCAAGTGGTCTGACGTCATGTTCTTCTTCCTGACCACGAAGATGCTGCCGATGGTCGCCGGGCTGCTGCCGGTCTACCTGATCGCCAAGTCGCTCGGCCTGCTCGACACGGTCGGGCTGATGATCATCATCTACACCTCGATGAACCTTCCGATCGCGGTCTGGATGATGCGGTCGTTCTTCGCCGAGATCCCTCTCGAAGTGATCGAGGCGGCTCAAGTCGACGGCGCCGGGCTGCTGCTCACGTTCCGCCGCATCATCGTGCCGCTCTCATCGCCCGGCATCATCGCGACGGCGCTGATCTGCTTCATCTTCAGCTGGAACGAGCTGCTCTTCGCGAGCGTGCTGACGAGCACCACCTCGTACACGGCGCCGGTGTTCCTGACGTCGTTCGTCACGTCAGAGGGACTGTTCCTGTCGAAGGTGTGCGCCGCGTCGATCGCGATCTCATTGCCCGTGCTGGCCGCGGGCTTCGCCGCGCAGGACAAGCTGGTGCAGGGTCTGTCGCTGGGCGCGATCAAGTAAGGGGATGCCAGTGGCATCCCCGTTTGATCGCGCGAGGCGCGCGGATGCCAGTGGCATCCGCGCACCTCTCGAGGATCAGTCCGACTAGCTCAGCACAGGGCCGTCGAGTGTGTCGGGCTCGCGGCCTGCGGCGTGGGTGTGTGCATGCGCATCGATCTCGTAGCTCGCGCCGCTCTCTGGGCAGATGCGGTAGGTGTGGCCGGTCGCCTCGTCGACGTGCACCTCGTGGCGGCTGACCGCATGGTGGCAGACCGGGCACAGCTCGTCGACGACGCCCGGGTTCGGGTCGTCGCGCTCGTCGAGCTCGTAGGGGCCGAGGTTCGAGGGGCCGAGGATCGGGACGAGCTTGTCGTCGATCCAGGTCGTCGCCTTCGCGACGCCGTTGGCGACCGGGTTGTCGTGGGGGGTCTGGGCTTCCGTGTCGGTGGTGGGCGCCTTGTGCACCGCATCCTCGTTCTCACGGCCGGCCTCGGGCTGGCCCTCACGCCCGGTGTGGTTGGACATGTCCGTGTTCTCGTTGGCCGTATCCATGGCGGCCATGTTAGGAGCGTCGGGCGCTGGCCGCGTCGGGCTTGACAGGGTAATTTCAGCGCCGTGCGGGCTCTCGAGACCGCCCGCGCAGGAGGCGCAACATGAAGGCACTCGTCTACCACGGCCCTGGGGAGAAGTCGTGGGAGGAGGTGCCCGACCCCGTCATCCTGAAACCGACCGACGCGATCGTGAAGATCGACACGACGACGATCTGCGGCACCGACCTGCACATTCTGAAGGGCGACGTTCCCGCTGTGACGCCGGGCCGGATTCTGGGCCACGAGGGCGTCGGAACGATCATGGCGGTCGGCTCAGCCGTGACCGATCTCGCCGTCGGCGACCACGTGATCATCTCGTGCGTGTCGGCCTGCGGGAAGTGCGACTTCTGCAAGCGAGGCGTGTATTCGCACTGCCGCGCAGACGAGGGTGCCCCAGGCATCGGCTGGATCTTCGGGCACCTGATCGACGGCACCCAGGCGGAGTACGTCCGCGTGCCGTTCGCCGAGACCTCGCTGTACCGCGTGCCCACGGGCGTGCCGGACGAACTGGCGGTGCTGATCAGCGACATTCTGCCGACGGGGCACGAGATCGGGGTGCGCTATGGGGCGGTCGCGCCCGGCGACGTCGTCGCGGTGATCGGCGCGGGGCCCGTGGGGTTGGCGGCAATGGCGACCGCGGGGCTCTACGGGCCGTCACGGGTGATCGCAATCGACACCGACGCGAACCGGGTCGAGCAGGCGAAGCGCTTCGGGGCGACCGACGGCGTCGTCGCGACGGATGCCGATTGGAGGGAGCAGGTGTTCGCGTTGACGGACGGGCTCGGCGTTGATGTCGCGATCGAGGCCGTGGGGATTCCTCGCACCTGGGACATGTCGCTCGAGCTGGTGCGGCCCGCAGGCCACGTTGCCAATGTCGGCGTGCACGGAGCGCCCGTGACGTTCAACCTCGATCAGAAGTGGATCGAGAACATCACCGTCACGACCGGCCTGGTCAACACCGACACCTCGCCGATGCTCATCAAGCTGCTCGCGCAGGGGAAGCTCGACGTCGCAGGATTCGTGTCGCACCACTTCGCGCTCGACGACATCCTGTCGGCCTACGACACCTTCGGTCGCGCCGCCGAGACGAAGGCCCTGAAGGTCATCCTGACCGCGTGAGGGATGCGTGGGCGGGAGTCGCGTGCCGTGCCGCTGCGCCCGTCTGCGCCCTGCCCCGCCCGCGACGCGCCATCCGCGCCGAAACGTGCCTAACTGCGGGATCGAGCGAGCAATTCCCGCAGTTCGGCACGTCTCGAGAGAACACGAAGCGCCAGAATCGCGAAGATCACCATGCCGGTGAGCGTGAGACCCGCGAGCCCGACGATGGCGATGCGCAATGCCGCGGGAACGACCCCGGAGTCGTGCCTGAGATCGAGCGCGACTTCGAAGACCACTCCGGCGGCAAAGCACGCCGCAGACGAGACGACGGCGCAGATGAGCGCCGGCCAGAATCGCGCCCACTCACCGAACTCGCGCGCCCGCCGGCGTAGGGCGACCAATGCAACCCCGAAATAAAGACAGATCCCGAATGGCAGGATGCTCGGCCCGAACCACGCCGTACCGAGAACCACAAGCGTGGCGCCTGCAATCAACCCGCTGAGGGCGTGCCGCCGTGCCGTCACTCGTGCGCCCGCGTGCTGGATGCTTCGCCGAGGGGTGCCATGAAGGGCGAATCCGCGTTCATTCAGCCGTTACGGCCCCCCTCGGCGCGGAGCTTGGGCTCGCGCCGCGAAGCACCAGCACCGAGAAGGCCACGACACCGGCGACCGCCAGTGCCGCGAAGCCGATCAAGCCGACGCTCACGAACGGCGGCACCGCTTGGAAGTCGTCGGCAAGGTCGAACGCCGTCGCGAAGCAGACGAATGCGCCCGCGCCGGCGGCGACCGTGCCGACAGCAGCACCGGCCGCCCACCAGAAGCCGCCCCAGCTGCCGCGGTGACGCTCCCGGCGATATAGAGCAACGAGCCCGAACACGAAGTAGGCGATCAACGTGGCAATCGCGGACCCCACGCCGAAAAAGGCGCCGGTCAGTAGAAGCCCGCCGCACACGATCCAGCCGGTGACGGTCAGACGCCGCGTGGTCATCGCCACCTCCTCACGCTGAGTGTGGCGGCTCGAGCGTCAGGCGTCCACCTCCACTAGCGGGGTCAGCTTCTCGAGGTCGGCGGCGAGGCCGATGTCGTAGACGCGGACCTCGCCGGCGAAGTCGCGCGCCGGAGGCAGAAGCAGGCCGGCCTTCGCGCCGCCGAACGTGACCGTGACGTCGGCACGCAGCACCGCCGCCGGGTCGGGCACCTCGCCGCTGTCGGGGTGGATGCCGCTCGGAATGTCGACCGCCACCACCAGACCCGACGGCTTCGCAGCGGCGATCGCCGCCACCAGCTCTCGGGCGTCTCCGCGCAGTCGCGGGTCGGCGCTGGTCCCCGTCCCAAGAATCCCGTCGACGATGAGATCGGCGGATGCCGCGAGCTTCGCCGCCCCGCCCGACACGACGGTGGCACCGGCGGCGAGCGCGGCGGCGAGACCTTCCTCATGCACCCGGCTCGACGCACGCACCAGCTCGACGCGCGCCCCCTGCTGCGCGAGCGTGGCGGCCGCGAACAGCGCATCGCCGCCGTTGTTGCCACCGCCCACGAGCACGACCACCCGTGCGTGAGCGGGCGAGACGCCTTCGCCCTCAAGCATCCGATCGCATTCACGTGCCAGCGCGGCGGACGCGCGCTCCATCAGCGGCTCGCCCGCAGCCAGGTGCGGTGCCTCGGCGTCGCGCACCTGCTGCGCACCCCAGCCCTTCATCGACAGAGCCCGTTCAGCAGCACGTCCCCATCGTCACCACAGCACGTCATGACTTCAGTGAACTCGTGATCGTGAACTTCGCGTTGCGCGCGACCTGGCGCGTCTCGCCGACGAGCCGCCGCAGCGTCGGCTGGTAGCGCAGATGGGAGTTGAAGACGACGCGCAGCTCGCCGCCGGGGGCGAGCACGCGTGCGGCATCCGTGATCAGGCGGATGCCGACGTCTGCCGTCACCGTCGTACCGGAATGGAACGGCGGGTTGAGCACGATGAGCTCAGCGCTCGCATCGGGCAGCGACCCGAGCGCGTCGTCGCGCACGACCGTGACGCGGTCGTCGAGGTGGTTGAGTTTCATCGTTTCGCGAGCGGATGCCACGGCCGCAGCCGATTGATCAGAGGCCAGCACCCGCAGGCCGGGGCGTGCTGACGCGAGCGCCGCCGCGAGGATTCCCGTGCCGCACCCGAGGTCGATCGCGGTCGTGGCCCGCGGGTTCGCGTCGGCCAGGTGGTCGAGCAGGAACCGGGTGCCGATGTCGAGGGATGCGCCGGCGAAGACTCCGCCGTGGGCGGAGACCATGATGCCGGGCGGGTCGATGACGGCGGTCTTCGGCCAGCGGGATCTCCATTCCGCTTCGCCGAGTCGATCAGCGCGCTCCGCTTCGCGGTGCCCACCAGCGCTCGGCGTTTCGCTGGCCGACTCGCGCGCAGCGCGAATGCAGACCGAAGCCGTCAGCACGCGGGCCTTCTGGCGGGCGAGGCCCGCCCGCACCTCGCCGAAGTGCCGGCCGAGCACGTCGTTCTGCGCGAGCGTCATGTGCTTGACCATGCCGCCGGCCAACACGACCACGTCGGGCACGGCATGCTCGGCGATCAGGGCCGCCCACTCATCCAGCTGGTCGAGCGACTTCGGCAGGCGCAGCAGCACCAGTGAGGCATCCGCCACCAGCTCCGGAACCAGCCCGAGCGACGTGAACGAATCCGAGAACCCCAGCCGGTCGGCATTGGCGGCCAGCGCCCGCTCACCGAGCAGCGGGTCCTGGTGAACCCGCACCGGGCTGGCGCCGAGCGAAACGGCGCCAAGCGTGAGCGCGCCGAACGCATCGCCGATGATGGCTACGGATCCTGGCGCGACCGCATCGGGTGAGTCCGCACCACTGGTGGGCGTGGCGAGAACGACCGCGGCGGTGTCGAGCAGCAGCCGATCGGCCGCATCGACGGCGACAAGGTTCGGCGCTTCGATGTCGGGCCAGCGGCGCAGCGCACTCAGATCGAGAGAGTCGCTCACAGCTCGAGCAGCCCCGCGATGTCGTCTGCCGTGAGCAGCTCGCTGAAGGTGCCATCGTCGTCGAGCACCTGGCCGAACAGCTCGGCTTTCTCGTCGCGCAGCTTCATCACCTTGTCTTCGATGGTGCCATCGGCGACGAGGCGGTAGACGTTGACCGATGCCGACTGACCGATGCGGTGCGCGCGGTCGACGGCCTGCGCCTCTGACGCCGGATTCCACCACGGGTCGAGCAGATAGACGTAGTCGGCCTCGGTCAGGTTGATGCCGAAGCCGCCGGCCTTGAGCGAGATGAGGAACACCGGCGCCGTGCCCGACTTGAACCGTGAGATCACCTCGGCGCGGTTGGTGGTCGAGCCGTCGAGGTACTCGTAGTCGATGCCGGCCTGCTCGAGACGCTGCTCGACGCGGCCGAGGTACGACGTGAACTGGCTGAACACGAGCGCGCGGTGGCCCTCTGCCACGACCTCGTCGAGGTTCTCGAGCAAGGCGTCGAGCTTCGCGCTCGGCACCCCCGCGTACTGCTCGTCGATCAGCGAGGCATCCAGCGCGAGCATGCGCAGCAGCGTCAACGAGCGGAACAGGATGAACTTCTGCTTCTCGAGGTCGCTCTTGACCAGCCCGAGCAGCTTCTGCCGCTCGCGCTGCAGGAACTGCTCGTAGAGGCGCCGGTGCTTCGGCGCCAGCTCGACCCTGATGACCTGCTCCTGCTTGGCAGGAAGCTCGGGCGCGACGAGCGCCTTGGTGCGCCGCAGCAGGAAGGGCCGCACCCGCCGGCGCAGCCTGGCGATCACCCGCTGCGCGTCGGCGGTCGAGATGCCGGCCGGCACGACGTCGGGCCCGCGCACGTGCGACAGCGGGCGCACGTACTGCTCGGTGAAGCGCCGGATGCTCGGGAACAGCCCCGGCGCCACGATGTCGAGAATCGACCACAGCTCGAGCACGTTGTTCTCGAGCGGAGTGCCCGTGATCGCGAGCTTGAACGGAGCATCGAGCGCCTTCGCGCACTCGTGGGCGCGGCTGCGATGGTTCTTCACGAACTGCGCCTCGTCGAGCACGAGCCCCGCCCAGCGCACGTCTTCCACGTCGTCGAAGTCGAGCCGGAACAGGTTGTACGACATCACGATCACGTCGTGGCCGTTCGCGAGATCGGCGAGCTTGTTCTTCTCGCGCAGCTGAGTGCGGGTGACGGATGCCACGCGCAGGCCGGGCGCGAACCTGGCGGCCTCTGCGACCCAGTTCGAGACGACGGATGCCGGGGCGACGACGAGCCAGGGGGCACCGCTTCGAGACGCGCGCGGGTCCTGAGGAGCGCCGCGAAGCGTCGCGTCTCGAAGGGTCGCAAGCTCCGCGGGCTCCTCACCGATCGAGGCAAGGATCAGCGCGAGGGTCTGCAGCGTCTTCCCGAGCCCCATGTCGTCGGCGAGGATGCCACCCAGCCGGTGCTCGTAGAGATAGGACAGCCACGAGAACCCCGCGAGCTGGTACTCACGAAGCTCTGCGGTCAGACCGGCAGGTGGCGAGGGCGCCGCCGGCGGGGCATCCGTCAATGCCTTCACCTGGTCCTGCCAGGCGCGCGTCGCCTCTGAGAAATCGGCCAGGTCCTCGAAATCGCGCCACAGCTCGACCTGCGTGCGGTGCAGGGCCAGCTTGCCGGTCTCCCACTCCTTGAGCTCGCCGGCCTCCGCAATCAGCTCGCGCAAGCGATCGAACTCGGGCCGATTGAGGCTCAAGTGCGTGCCGTCGACGAGCATCAGGCGCGCTTTGCCGCCCGAGAGCGCCTTGAAGAGCGGCCCGAACGGCACGGTGTAGTCGCCGATCTGCACGGTGAAGCCGAGATCGAGCCAGTCGCGCTCGTCGCTCTCGACGGCGCGCACGGTGAAGGTCGGCGCCTCGGTGAGCTCGCGATAGTCGGGGCGCTTGCCGATGGTCTCGATGCGCACGCCCTCGAGCTGCTCGAGCTCGGGCACGACGCGCTCGACGAAGTCGGCCGCGTCGAACTCGCGCAGCACCGTCGTGTCGGGGTAGCCGGCCTTCGTCTCGCCGGCGTCGAGCACGCGCCGCACCTCGCGCCCGACCGCGACCTCGAACAGGGCGTCGTGCGTGTCGCCCTGCCATTCCCAGATCAGCCGCAGCGCGTGCTCGGGCTCGAAGCCGAGCGTCAGCACCAACGTCGGCGGTTCGAGGGTGGGCAGCTCGACGCTGCCGCCGCCGTCGAAGGCGACATCGGCCAGGCGCGGATAGAACTCGGTGAAGAACTCGTCGCGATCGGATGCGGGAACGACCAGCTCGCCTGCCTCGAGCAGGGCCCTCGCCTCGGCGCCGAGCGGGTGCGCCAGGGGGCCGAGCCTGATGACGGATTCCTTGGCGCCGACCCACTCGATCGAGAACAGCCCGTGGCGGCCGATCGCCCCGACCGCGGCCGGCGCCTCACTCGGGTCCGACTTTCCGTCGAACGTGACACCGGCGAGCACCCGCACGTCGCCCGTGCGCGCGCTCTCCTCAAGGCGGGCGGAGATCTGCGCAGAGTCAGCGCGAACGACCGAGCCGCTCTGGCCGACGAGCTCGATGCCGCGGGCGCGGGCGTCGTCGAGCAGGGTCCACAGCAGCGGGCTCTCGAACTCTTCCAGCACGAGCCGCTTCGCGTCTTGCCCGATGTAGCGCGGCTGACTGGCGCGTGCGAGCGCAGCGAACTCGCCGAACCACCGCGCCTGATGCGGGTCATAGCGGTAGCCGGAGAGGTCGTAGCCGATCTTCGACCAGTCGGTCTCGGCCGCGACCCACCCGCGGGCGCCGGGGCTGGCGATGCGCAGGGTGATCACGAGCAGCCCGCTCGACTTGGCGGTCGCGGTCTGGGTGGTCTCGTTCGCGTGCCCCCAGCGACCGAGGCTGCGCCGCACCCGCTCACGCACCTCGAACTGCAGCGCGAGCGGCACGGTGCGCTCGGGGTTCGGCGGGTGCGCGACGGTCGGCGAGGTCACTGCGGCACCAGCGCCCACGCCGGCGCCGGTCGACCCCGTCAGAATCCGCCGCCACTCGGGAGCGCGGGGCTCGGGCCGCCGCTCGGGTGAGCGCGCCGGCGCCGCCGCAGCCGACGCCGCAGCCGCCGACGCCCCCAGCGGAACAGCGGGCATCAGCGGGTTGCGAACGCTGGGCAGGTCTCGCTCGCCCCGCGCACTCGCGAGCATGAGCGCGGCCGCGTGCTTGCAGCGCGTGCCGATGGGGCAGGTGCACAGCGACGAGACCGGATGCCAGCGCCCACCCTGCTCTGTCAGGAAGACCTCGCACGTGTAGGGCCGCGGCTCGGTGCCGGCGACCACGCCGTCGAGCACTCGCTCGCCGGCATCCCACGTCAGTCGAAGCACCGACCCGTTCGACGCATACGGCCGCGCGCGCTCGAACGCCGCGTCGCCGACGAACTCGCGCACATAGGTGAGCGCGACGGCGGGAAGTCGCTCGGCAGACACGCCCCTCATGCTTCCATGCCGCACCGACATCGGCCTTCGAACGATCTGGGGGGCTGAATGCACGTTCACCCGCGCGCGAGCGCGCCTTTCGTACCGCCAGATCTCATCGGGGCGTCAGCGCGGCGGGAAGACCTCGGGGTTCAGCAGCGCGATGGTGCGCAACCTGCTCGGGTCGTAGTCGAGGTACTCGGTCAGCTCGCCCCGGCTCATGCGCGGGTTCACGCGACGCACCAACTCGAGCAACTCGGTGACCGCGCCCCGGCGCGAGGCGAAGCCCACGTAGTAGAGCACGAGCCCGACGAAGATCGCGAGCAGGCCGAGCGTCACGCCGATCGGGATCGCCGCACCCGGGCCGATGGCGAACGACCCGATGACGACGAGCAGGATTCCGCCGACGAATCCCCAGACATACAGCTGAATCGCGATGCCGAACAGCAGCTGCATGCGCGCATAGCGGCGCGCGATGCGCGGCCCCATGATGTGCTCCCACGTCGAGCGGGTGCCGCGCGCATTCGCGACGGGGTGGAAGTAGACGGACGGCAGGGTGGCGAGGGCTCGATAGAACTCGTCGTCCTCAGGCGCGTCGGTCATGAAGCGACTCTAACGGTCGTCGAAGGGGCCCCACGGCCGCCAGACGACCACCTGGTCGCGGCGCTCGGTGCGGGTACCCGCGCGCATCGGCACGACCTCGCCCGTCACTCCCGACGCGAAGACGCGCCCGCCCCGCCGCTGCAGCAGGGCGTCGGCGAGCGTCGACTCGAGTTCGCGCACCCGCTGCTGCAGTGCCCGCACCTCGTTCTCGAGCGAGAGGACGCGACGGATGCCTTCGAGCGAGACGCCCTCTGCAGACAGCCGCGCGATCTCGCGAAGCTGCGCGACGTCGCGCAGCGAATAGCGTCGCGACTTCCCCGCCGTTCGAGTCGGCTCGACCAGGCCCAGGCGGTCGTACTGGCGCAGGGTCTGCGGGTGCAGCTCGGCGAGCTCCGCCGCAGCGGCGATCGCGAACAGCGGCGTGTCCTGATCGACGTCCATGGTGGCCACTTCCTCGTTCTGCCTCTACGGCTCGTTCTACCTCACTGGCGGGCGCGCGCCAGCAGGTCCTCCCGCGGGTTCTCTTTCGGCAGCTTCTTCGCGAAGTCGAGCAGCGCGTTCTCGGCCTCGGCCGAGAGGTGCGACGGCACCGCCACCTGTACGACGGCGAGCAGGTCACCCGTGCCCTTGTCGGTCTTCACGCCGCGGCCCTTGACGCGCAGCACGCGGCCAGAGGGCGTGCCGGGCGCGACCTTCAGCTTCACCGGCGGGCCCTCGAGCGTCGGAACCTCGATCGTCGCGCCGAGTGCCGCCTCGATGAAGGTCACGGGGACGTTCAGTCGCAGATTCAGGCCGTCGCGTTCGAAGACCGGATGCTTGCGCACGGCGACCTGGAGGATGAGGTCGCCCGCCTCGCCGCCGTCGGGGCTCGGGTAGCCGCGCCCGCGCAGGCGGATCTTCTGGCCGTCCGAGACCCCCGCCGGGATCTTCACCTTGATGGGCTTGCCGCCTGCGCCGGTCAGGCTCAGCGTCTCGCCGCGGGTTGCCGCGAGGAAGTCCAGCGTCGTCGACGCCTCGAGGTTCTGCCCGCGGGTCGGGCCGCCGTAGCCGCGGAAGCCGCCGGACGACTGGCCGAACCGACCGCCGCCGAAGAGGCCGCCGAGCAGGTCGTCGTAGTCGGCGCCGCCGGACTGGTAGCTGAAGCCACCCGGGCGGCCGCCGCCGAACATCGACCCGAAGACGTCCTCGAAGCCGCCCGCGCCGCCGGAGCCCGGGGCGGTGAATCGCGCCCCGGAGCCCATGGCGCGCAGCTGGTCGTATTCGCGGCGCTGCTCCGGGTCCGAGAGCACCGAGTACGCCTCGCTGATTTCTTTGAAGCGCGCCTCAGCGGCGGCATCCCCGGGGTTCGAATCCGGGTGGTATTGCCGCGCGAGCTTGCGATAGGTCTTCTTCAGCTCGGCGTCTGAGACGTCCTTCGAGACGCCGAGCACCTTGTAGAAGTCCTTGTCGAACCAGTCCTGACTGGCCAACGCGCCTCCTTAGAGAGAAGGTCTCCATTCGCTTCGCGAGTCGACCGACGGGTGCTCCGCCGGCCGACTCCGCGAAGCCGAATGGAGGCCAAGGGTTATTCGGATGGGGTGGCGACCACGACGCGTGCGACGCGCACCAGGGTCGAGCCGATCGTGTAGCCGGTCTCGACGACTTCGAGCACGGTCGTCTCGGTCGCGCCGGGCGTCGGCTGCTGGAAGATCGCCTCGTGCCGCTGCGGGTCGAAGACCTCGCCGACTTCGCCGAACGGCTTGACGCCGAGCTTCTCGACGGCGCCGCGCAGCTTCGCGGCGATCGTCTGGAACGCGCCTTCGCCCTCGAGGTCGCCGTGCTTCTGGGCACGGTCGAGGTCGTCCAGCACGGGCAGCAGCACCTTCACGGCGTCGCGCACGGAGCGCTCGCGCACCTGCTCGCGCTCGGCCTCGGTGCGACGCCGGTAGTTCGCGTACTCGGCGGTCACGCGCTTGAGATCCGCGAGGTGCTCGGCGCTCGGGTCGGCCTCTTCGGCCTCGGCTGCCGCGAGGATGTCCTCGACGAACAGCTCGTCGTCACCGCCCTCGCGGCTCTCGCCGCCCTCGGGCTGCTCGGCTGCCGCATCGGCAGAGCCCTCGCCTGCGGCCCCCTCAGGGGACGAGGCCCCAGCCTCGTCCCCCTCAGTGGCTTCCGGCTGGCGCAGCTTCCCGGTCTCGGGGTCGATGCGCCGCTTGTCGCGGACGATCGGCTCCTCGCGCTGTTCGTGCTTGTCGCTGTTCTCGTCCGTCATCGCCTTACTTCTTCTCGTCCTCGTCGTCCACGACCTCGGCGTCGACGACGTCCTCGTCAGAGGAGTCATCGGCCGGGGCATCCGTGCCCGCCTGCGCGCCCGCGGCCTGCTCGGCCTGGCCCTGCGCGTAGATGGCCTCGCCCAGCTTCTGCTGGCTCTGCGAGAGCTTCTCGAACGCGGTCTTCACGGCCTCGTCGTCCTCGCCGGCGAGCGCGGTCTTCAGCGCGTCGACGTCGCCCTGCACGTCGGACTTGACGTCCTCGGGCAGCTTGTCCTCGTTGTCCTTGATGAGCTTCTCGTTCGAGTAGACGAGCTGCTCGGCGGAGTTGCGGATCTCGGCGGACTCGCGGCGGCGCTTGTCCTCGGCGGCGTGCTCCTCGGCCTCGCGCACCATGCGCTCGATGTCCTCCTTCGGCAGCGACGAGCCGCCGGTGATGGTCATCGACTGCTCCTTGCCGGTGCCCTTGTCCTTGGCGGACACGTGCACGATGCCGTTCGCGTCGATGTCGAAGGTGACCTCGATCTGCGGGATGCCGCGGGGCGCCGGCGCGATACCGGTGAGCTCGAAGGTACCGAGCGCCTTGTTGTCGCGCGTGAAGTCGCGCTCGCCCTGGAAGACCTGGATCGCCACGGACGGCTGGTTGTCGTCCGCCGTGGTGAAGGTCTCGCTGCGCTTGGTCGGGATGGCCGTGTTGCGCTCGATGAGCTTGGTCATGATGCCGCCCTTGGTCTCGATGCCGAGGCTCAGCGGGGTGACGTCGATGAGCAGAACGTCCTTGCGCTCGCCCTTGAGGACACCCGCCTGCAGGGCCGCGCCCACGGCGACGACCTCGTCGGGGTTCACGCCCTTGTTGGGCTCCTGGCCGCCGGTCTCCTGCTTCACGAGCGCCGAGACGGCGGGCATGCGGGTCGAGCCGCCGACGAGCACGACGTGCGCGATGTCGGAGACCTTGATGCCGGCCTCCTTGATGACGTCCTGGAACGGCTTCTTCGTGCGGTCGAGCAGATCAGAGGTCATCTGCTCGAACTGCGCGCGGGTCAGGGTCTCGTCGAGGTTGGCCGGGCCGTTCTCGGTGAGGCTGAGGTAGGGCAGCTGGATGCTCGTGCTCATGGACGAGCTGAGCTCCTTCTTCGCCTGCTCCGCGGCCTCCTTCAGGCGCTGCAGCGCGATCTTGTCGTTCGCGACGTCGACGCCGGTCGACTCCTTGAACTTCTTGATCAGGTGGTCGACGATGCGCTGGTCCCAGTCGTCGCCGCCGAGGCGGTTGTCACCGGCGGTCGCGCGCACCTGAATGGTCGAGAAGTCGTCGTCCTTGCCCACCTCGAGCAGCGAGACGTCGAAGGTGCCGCCACCGAGGTCGAAGACGAGGATGAGCTCGTCCTCCTTGCCCTTGTCGAGGCCGTATGCGAGCGCCGCAGCGGTCGGCTCGTTGATGATGCGCAGCACGTTGAGGCCCGCGATCTCGCCGGCCTCCTTGGTGGCCTGGCGCTCGGCGTCGTTGAAGTAGGCGGGAACCGTGATGACGGCGTCGGTGACGGTGTCGCCGAGGTACTGCTCGGCGTCGCGCTTGAGCTTCGCGAGGATGCGCGCCGAGATCTCCTGCGGGGTGTACTGCTTCCCGTCGATCTCCTTCTTCCAGTCGGTGCCCATGTGGCGCTTGACCGAGGAGATGGTGCGGTCGACGTTGGTCACAGCCTGGCGCTTGGCGGTCTCGCCGACGAGCACCTCGCCGTCCTTCGTGTACGCGACGACCGACGGGGTCGTGCGGAAGCCCTCCGCGTTGGCGATGACGACGGGGTCGCCACCCTCGAGAACGGAGACCACGGAGTTGGTGGTTCCGAGGTCGATACCTACTGCACGTGCCATTTGTTGGCCCTCCTGCTGTTGTTACTAGAAGCCTGCGGGAGCAGCTTGCTTGAGCCGCCCAGACTCAACTTTTTCAGAGTGCCGGATGCCTGTCAATCGGAACCCTGCAAAGTTGAGTCCGTTCGTATCAACTTCTCAGCCGCCGAGATTCTTCCCATACCTAGCACTGCGAGGTATGGTGTCCGCATGCGACTGGCGAAAGACCTCATGGCGGCGACCTCCGCGCCGCTCGTGCTCGCGATCCTGAGCGAGGGCGAGAGCTACGGCTACGCGATCATCGCGCGGGTGCGCGAACTCTCCGGCGGCGAGATCGAGTGGACCGACGGCCTGCTCTACCCGCTGCTGCACCGACTCGAGGGTGCCGAGCTCGTCGAGTCCCACTGGGGCCAGGCCGAGACCGGGCGCAAGCGCCGGTACTACGCGATCACGGACGCCGGCCGCGACGAGCTCGCCGAGCACCGCCGCCAGTGGTCGACCGCGGTCAGCACGCTGACCCACGCGTTCCGCGGGCTCGGCATGGCGCTCGCGGGCCTGCTGCCGACACCGGCACCCGCGGCCCGGCCGACCACGGCGGTGGCGCTGTGAGCGCCGCAGACTCCCTCGAGCCCGAGGCGGCGATCGCCTCGTGGCGCGCCTATCTCGTCTCACGCGGCTCGCTCTCCGCCGGCGACGTCGACGAGCTCGAAGACCACCTGCGCACCCAGATCGACGAGCTTCGCACCGCGGGGCTCGACGCCGACGAGGCCGTGCTCATCGCCGTCAAGCGCATGGGCCGCCAGGACGAGATCGCGGGGGAGTACGCCCGCGAGAACTCGCGCCGGCTGTGGAAGCAGCTCGTGATGGCGGGCGCGCCCGCCCGCCGGCGGCGCATCGACGGCAGCGTGATCATGATCGGCTTCGCCGCGCTGGCCGCGATCCTCGCCAAGCTGCCCGAGCTTCTCGGGGCGCCCGCCTTTCCGGCGCTGCTCGGTGGCGGCATCCTCGCGCTCGCCGCGCTGGCCGCCTCGATCGCGTGGCGCACGCGCCCGCCTGTCGCCCTGATCGCGGCATCCGCCGTCGGCTTCGCCCTGCTCTTCGTGCTCGCCTTCGCCTACCCCTTCGGCAACTCGAGCGACACCGCCATCATCTTCAGCCTGCACGCGCCCGTGGCCCTGTGGCTGCTGGTCGGGCTGGTCTACGCCGGCGCGGGGTGGCGCACCGCCGCCGGGCGCATGGACTTCGTGCGCTTCACCGGCGAGTGGTTCGTCTACTTCGCGCTCATCGCCCTCGGCGGCGGGGTGCTCATGGGCATCACAGCCGCGGTGTTCTCGGCACTCGGAATCGACCCCGGCGTCGTGCTCGCGCAGTGGGTCGTGCCGTTCGGAGCCGCGGGGGCGGGCGTCGTCGCGGCGTGGCTCGTCGACTCGAAGCAGGAGGTCATCGAGAACATGGCCCCCGTGCTCGGCCGCGTGTTCACCCCGCTGTTCACGATCGCGGTGCTGGCGATGCTGGCCGGCGCCATCGTCACCGGCGGCTTCGGCGCCTACCGCGAGGTGCTGATCATCGTCGACGTGCTGCTGGTGGTCGTCACGGGGCTCGTGCTCTACGTGCTGTCCGCCCAGCCCCCGACCGCGCGCCCCGGCTGGACGGAGCGCCTGCAGCTGCTGCTCGTCATCGCCGCGTTCGCGCTCAACGGCTTCGCCCTGGCCGCGATGATCGGGCGCATCGGCGACGGCGGGTTCACGCCGAACCGGGTGGTCGCGCTCGGCGTGAACCTCGTGCTGCTGGTCGGGCTCGCCGGCTCGGCCTGGCTGCTCGGTCGCCGTGTTTTCCGAGCGGATGCCTCGACCCGCCGCCTTCTCGCGTGGCAGACCGGCTACCTGCCGGTCTACGGAGGCTGGGCGATCGCCGCAGCGGTCGCCCTGCCCCCGATCTTCGCTTTCGCCTGACCGCGGTTGCGCCACCAGCTTCCGCTGTGCGCCACTCGGATCCGAGCAGCGCATTGCGGAAGCCAGTGGCGCACGCGGCTAGGCGGCGAGCGCGTCCTTCAGGAAGGCGACCGCCTGGGCGACCGCGGCCTTCGCGGCGAAGGTGTCGTGCAGACTGTTGACCATCACGAAGTCGTGCACGATGCCCTGGTAGCGCACCGCCGTGACGGGCACGCCGGCGCGGCGCAGCTTCGCGGCATACGCCTCGCCCTCGTCGCGCAGCACGTCGGCCTCGCCGGTGATCACGAGCGCCGCCGGCAGGCCGGCGAGCTGCTCGAGCGTCGCGCGCAGCGGCGACGCCGTGATCTGCGCCCGGTCTGCCTCGCTCGTCGTGTACTGGTCCCAGAACCACTTCATGCCCTCGCGGGTGAGGAAGTAGCCCTCGGCGAACTCCTCGTATGAGGCGGTGTCGAAGTTCGCGTCGGTCACCGGGTAGAACAGCACCTGGCCCGCGATGTCGATGCCGCCGCGCTCCTTGGCGAGCAGTGTGAGTGCCGCGGTCATGTTGCCCCCGACCGAGTCGCCGGCGACGGCGAGCTTCGAGCCGTCGAGGTTCTTCTCGGCGCCTGAGTCGACGACCCACTGGGCGGTCGCCCACACCTGCTCGATGGCGTGCGGGTAGCGCACCTCGGGCGAGCGGTCGTATTCGGGGAAGACGACGGCCGCGTTCGCACCGACCGCGAGGTCGCGCACGAGGCGGTCGTGCGTGTGGGCATCGCCGAAGACCCAGCCGGCGCCGTGCGTGTAGAGGATGACGGGCAGCACGCCGGTCGCACCGGCCGGCTTCACGATGCGCACCTTGACGGTGCCGCTCGGGCCGCCGGGGATCTCGATCCATTCCTCATCGATCTCCGGCTTGAAGATCGGCTCGTCCTGCACGCCGTCGACGGCCTTCCGGCCCTCCTCTGGCGCGAGCTGGTACAGGAACGGAGGCTCGCTGGTGGCATCCACGAATGCCTGCGCCGCCGGTTCGAGGGAGATGTTCTTCGGGTTGCCGCTCATGATCCGAGCCCTTTCCGTCTGGCGAGAACGATCGTTCTCGCGTCTGCCGACCAATTTAGAGAACGACCGTTCTCACTGTCAAGTAGACTGATCGGTATGAGCGAGACGAACGGCAGCCAGAGCACGCGAGAGGCGATCGTGGATGCCGCCGACGGGCTGTTCTACGCCCGCGGCATCGGCCAGGTCGGCATGGACGCCGTGCGCGACGCGGCGGGGGTTTCGCTGCGGGCGCTCTACAAGGAGTTCGCGTCGAAAGACGAGCTGATCGTCGCCGTGCTCGGCAAGCGCCACAGCATGTGGACGAGCGGCGTCACCGCCAAGGTCGACTCGATCGCCGAGCCGCGCGCGAAGCTGCTGGCCGTCTACGACTACCTCGCCGACTGGTTCGGCGACGCTGACTTCCGCGGCTGCGGCTTCATCAACGCGTTCGGTGAGCTCGGTGCGGCGAACCACCGCGTGGCCGACACGGTGCGCGAGCACAAGGCGGACTTCCAGAAGTACGTCGATTCCCTGGTGAAGGCGGCCGGCGGCCCGGCATCCCTCGGCCCTCAGCTTGCGATTCTCGCGGAAGGCGCGCAGACGACGGCCGCGATCGCGGGCACGACGGATGCCGCACGCCACGCGCGCGCCGCGGCGGAATCCCTGATCGCCGCCGCCGGCATCTGACCCCGGTAGCGTTGCGCGCATGGGGACGCTTCGCTCGCTGGTGTGGGACCGCGATGGCAGGATCGTCGCGCGAGACTTCCCCTTCGAGGAGATCTCGGACCACCTCGAGCGCGCCGACACCCTGATGTGGGTCGACGTGTGCGCACCGGATCACCACGACCTCGACAAGCTCGCCGAAGAGCTCTCGCTCGACCCGAACGCCGTCGAAGACGCCATCGCGCACGTCGAGCGGCCGAAGGCGCTGCGGTACGCGTCGCACACTTTCTTCACCGTGTATGCCGCGGCCTATGACACCGAGAACACACCGGACGACGAGGACCTCGCCGCGCGCCTGCGCCTCGACAAGATCTCGGCGTTCGTCTTCCCGGGCGGGCTCATCACCGTGCGCAGCCCCGAGTTCGACATCGAGGGGCTCGTCGAGCGCTGGAACGACAACGCCGACCTGCTGCGCTACGGGGTCGGCACGCTGGTGCACGGACTGCTCGATGCGGTCGTCGACAGCCACTTCGACGCCGTGCAGGTGCTCGACGACGCGGTGGAGGGTCTCGAAGACGTGCTGTTCGACGAGCGGGTGCTCGCCACCAGAGTGCAGCGCGCGACGTACCGCCTGCGCAAAGAGCTCGTCGAGCTGCGCCGCATCGTGCTGCCGATGCGCGAGGTGGTCAACGGCGTGCTGCGGCACCGCCGCGACGCGGGCTCTACGCCAGAGCTCGACGCGTCGTACGACGACCTCTACGACCACGTGCTGCGCGTGACGGAGTGGACCGAGTCGCTGCGCGACATGGTCTCAGCGCTATTCGAGACCAACCTCTCGCTGCAGGACTCGCGCCTGAACAACGTCATGAAGAAGCTGACCGCGTGGGCCGCGATCATTGCGGTGCCGACCGCGGTCACCGGGTTCTTCGGGCAGAACGTGCCGTACCCGGGCTACGGCGCGTGGTCGGGGTTCATCGCGAGCGCCGCCATCATGGTCGTCGCGGCAGGCATCCTCTATCTCGTCTTCAAGCGGAAGAACTGGATCTAGAGCCGCCTGCATTCACTGGTCACCGCCAGGCCGCGTTTGCTACCCTCGCAGGGTCGTGCGTCCTACCCCCGATCAGGGCGCGCCGGAACCGCCGTGATGTCTACCCCGTCACCGCACACCTGTGAATTCATGACCGACTACCCCTCACGCCGATCACTCCGCCAGGCGGCCGCCGCCCCGAAGCGCACGAGCAAAGGCCGCAGGCGCGTCGAGCGAACCCACTCGCGCGGCCGCATGGCGGCGGCCGGAGCAGCGACGCTGCTGCTCGTCGGAAGCGCGATGGTCGCGATTCCCGCGGATGCCGCGACCGTGAACTCGCACCCGCTCTATGCCAGCCAGTTGCTCGCGCGGTCGCAGAGCTACACCGTGCACTCCGACGTCGGCGGCGTGCCCGTGGTCATGACCGAGTACAAGGTCTCGACGGTCACGAAGGACGACGGCACCCCCGCGCTCACCGTCGGCGGCGTGACGAACGCCGACTGGGCTGCGCTCGTGCTGCAGGATGCCTCGCTGCCGGTCACCCAGAACAACGTCACCGTGATCCTGCAGTGGATGGACTCCGAGAACTCGCCGCAGACCTGGTACCTGCGCAACAACCCGCTCAACAACGGCCTCGGCTCGGGCGGCGGCGGCGGGTTCGGCCGCTACGCCAACCTGCGCATCGCCGCATCGTATGTCGCGAAGCAGCTGGATCGCTCGCTGTTCGCGGGAATCCACGACGCTCTCGCGGCGAACTCGGCACCGTCGGTGACCGAGCAGGCGATCATCGCCTCGCCCTGGGCGAGTAGCCACTACGGCTACGGCTCGCGCTTCCACGCGGTGAACGTGCCGATCGTGGCGGCGCCGGCTTCCGCCTGGGGGTAAGCGGGGCTGCCTCGTCCTGGCAACTGCGCGCAGAGCGGCATCTGGATGCTCACCTCTACGAGTTGCTCGCCGAGGGGTGCCGAAACGGCGTTTTCCTCGCGCAAACCCCCATCACGGCACCCCTCGGTGCTGCGTTACAGCCGCGCAAGACTGCAGTCGCTCAGACCCGTGACGGTCAGCAACGGGCTCAGCGATACGGAGATTCCCGACACCGACGCAGTGTTCACTGCACCGCCTGTCACCGTGCCGAGAGTCGAGCCCGGCGTCACGGTGTACGTGCCGATTCCGAGCGTCCCGAATGTCACCGTCGCAGTGAATCCGGAGACCGACACGGCCGCGCCGCCGAGACTGACCCCGGACGAACTAACCGCGAAAGCCGGCGTCTGGCCTGGAACCTCAGCCCCGTCATATTGCCAGGTCAGGGTCATGATGCTGTTGGTCTTGTCGACGGTACAGCCCATGATCTCGATCGGAGGCAGCACGACAGGCTGCGTTTGCCCCGGGTCTGATGTCGGCGGAGGGTCGTTCGTGCCCGAGGTCGGCGGGGTCGACTGACCCGGGTCCGAGTTCGTCGGCGGCTGCGAGGTGCCGGTCGACGGCGGGTTCGACGACGACCCCGGCGCGCTCGACGAGCCGGGAGCGGTCGAAGTTCCCGGCGTCGACGAGGAGGACGCGCTCGAGGTTCCCGAGTCCGATGACGAAGATCCAGGGGATGCCTGCGCCGGCGCCTTCCCCTTGGTGGAACCCGCCGCGCTCGACGCTTTCGAGCCGCCCTTGTGGGAGGCCGACTTCTTCGCGGTGTGCCCGGTCGAGGCATCCCTCGAACGTGAACTCGAACCCGCTTCGGAACCGCCACCAGCACCCGAGCCCGACCCGGAACCCGCATCGCCGGCCGCCGGCGCGGCCGCCGCAGCGGCGGGCGCTGGCTTCGTCGGGCCGTCGCCGGCGGTCGCGGCGAACGCGACGGCCGCAGCGGCGAGCGCGATCGCGCCCGCGGTGCCGATCGCCCCGTTGCGGATCTGAGCTCGCGACGGCGGCCACAGCGCGCCGGCGCCGACGGTCGCGGCCGTCGCCGCAGCCGGCTTGATGACCGCCGCGTAGGCGGTGGCAGCGCCCCCGCCCAGGAAGCCGATCAGGATCAGCGCGCCGAGGCGGTGCCCCGCCTCGGCCATCTCGGCGGCGGCGAGCGGGCAGCGGTCGCACTCATCGAGGTGGGCGTCGAGGCGCTGCTGCTCGCGCGCCGGCAGCGACTTGCGCGTCGACGCGGCCAGCCGGTCGATCGACCAGCGGCACTCGGACTCGGCCGGAACAGTCGAGATGTGCGCCTGCACCCAGGCGTGGCGCAGGCCTTCCTTCGCTCGCTTCGCGAGGGCAGACACCGCGTTCGGCTTGATGCCGATCAGCGCGGCGACCTCGCGCGGGGGCAGCTGCTCTGCCTCGGTGTACCAGAGCACCTCCTGCCAGCGCTGCGGCAGCGTGTTGAACGCGCGCACCGTGAGGCTCTGGTCGAAGCGCTCGCCGAACGCCTCCTCACTCGAGTCAGGGTCGACGACCTCGAGCTCGTCGGGCGTGAGCTCCGAAGGCTGCGCGCCCCAGCGTGCCGCGACCGAGCGGATCGTCGTGACGAGATAGGGCCGGAACGCGGCCGTCGGCCCATTGCCATGCTCGATCGCCTTGAGCACGCGCACGAACGCCTCCGAGACGAGGTCGTCGGCGTCGAACGCGGTCGTGATCGCGCGGGCCGCGTGCAGGCCGGCGCGATGATGCCTGTCCCACAGGGCGCCGTATGCCCGCTTGTCGCCATTGCGAACGCGGGTGAGCAGCTCGGCGTCGCTCGGGCCGGCGGCCGCGCCGCCCGCGGCCCCGGGCGCGCCGATGGGCCCGCTTTCTGCGGGATCGGTGCTCTCGGGTAGTGCGGTCATAAGAAGGTCGGTTCAGTGGGGGGTAGACAAAACAGTCCGAAGGTACGCTACGCGATCGGCGTGACGCGCCGCTAGACGGACGTTGTCACCAAAGGGCGGGGGACTGCGAGCCGCACAGAGAGCAGCTCGATCAGCACCTCTTCGCACTGGCGCACCATGAGGCACAGCGCGCCGTCGATGCGCTGCACGACGAGTGCGCCGCTCAGCGCCGCCGCAGACAGCGTGCCGCCGGCGACGTTGAGCAGGCCGGGTGCGGCCTTCCACACGACGACGTCGGGCAGGTGCTCGACCACGTCGCGGGCGACGGCCGCCACGAATGCGCGCCAGTCGCTCGGCGCCTTCTGCTCAGCCAGGGCACGAGCCACGCGCAGCTCGTCGAGTTCGATGACCTCGTTCATTTCCTGCTCCCCTTACGTGATCGATCGGATGCCGCCGCCGCGGCCTTGCAAAGATTTCGGAGACACGAGCGGCCGCCACCCCCATGGCGGCCGCTCTCGGCCCAAGCCCGAACGCGTTCCCAGTCGTCGATTCGGGCACCCCCTTGTCGGCCGGTCTCAGTCGGCCCGGTGACGCGAGCCGCTGAAGTCAGTACGCACCGCGAGCAAGTCGCGGATCTGCGTCAGCAGCTCGATGTCACTAGGCCCAATCGGCGCCCCTTCCGCCGTCTCAGCCGCCGCCGCGCGCCGCTTCATAAGTGCCTGAAGCGGAAGCACGAAGGCGAAGTACACGACCGCCGCGATGATCACGAAGTTGACCAGCGCACCGATCACCGCGCCGAAGTACAGCGTCGAATGGCCACCTGAAACGGTCGGGATGTCGACCGCCAGAGCCTTGTCGAGGCTGTTCGCGTTGAACACCGCACTGATCAGCGGGTTGATGATCTTCGTGACCACCGCCGTGACGAGTGCAGTGAAAGCCGTGCCGATGACAACGGCGACCGCGAGGTCGATGACGTTCCCCTGGGAGAGGAACTCTTTGAACCCCTTCAGCATTGAATCCTCCTGATTCGCGACGGATTGTTCCGTTCGCATTGAGAAGACCCGGGGCCCCACGGATCGTGACGCGGCTGCCGAAGTTTTTTTGGGGTTTTTTTTTGGCGAGTTTTTTGCGGGGCACGGATGCCTGACGCGTGTCCCCCAACATGGGGAGTCCTCCCCGGTGAGTTCTGCCCATCGCCACCGGCGACCGCGCGCTGAACGATGGTGGGCGTCGGGCACCCAGGCCCGCACGGACCGAATGGGGAAACCATGAACGTGAAGCGCCGCTCAGCCGCGCTGCTCGCGGGAGCGGTGGTGGTCGCGGAACTGCTCGTCGGGGCCGCCGTCGTCGCAGCCATTCCCGCGAACGCCGCCACGGGCTCGCACCAGTACACCGTCAAGGCGACACTGAACGGCCGTTCCGGCCCGTCGCTCTCAGCCGTCACCGCCCGCGAGAACATGTACCCGAACGGCAGCACGGTCACCGTCTCCTGCCAGCGCACCGGCGGCGCGGCATACGGCTCATCCATCTGGGATCGCACCGCGAAGGGCGCATGGATTCCCGATGCCTACGTCAAGACCGGCCACTCCGGCTTCGACCCGCGGCTGCCGCGGTGCGGCACCTCGCTGGCCGGCACCGCCTTCGTCACGACCGACGCGCTCAACGGGCGCAAGACCAAGAAGGTCTCCGCCGCAGCTGTGAAGGTCTACGGCAAGAACACGCTGATCAAGGTGCAGTGCCAGGCCTACGGCCAGTACGCGTACGGCGACGCCGTGTGGGACAAGACCTCTGACGGACTGTTCGTTCCCGACTACTACGTGCGCACCGGTTACTCCGGCTTCGTGCCGAACATGCCGCGGTGCGACTCCGACCAGCCGTCTGGCGCATCGTCGTCCGGCGGGGGAACCTCGGGCGGGACATCCGGCGGCAGCTCAGGCGGCACCGGCACCGCGACGGGCGCACCCAGTTCGCACAACTGCGCCGTGATCGGTCACGGGCGCAGCGCAGGCAACCCGGCGAAGACGAAGGGCTCGACGGCGGGCACGCGCGCGCAGAAGATCGACCGCATCGTTACGGCGGCGACCGCCGAGACGAAGAAGGGCTGGAGCTACTCGTGGGGCGCCGGCGGCAAGGGCGGCGCGGCCTGCGGCAGCGGTGCGGTGAGCCCGAGCGGCTACCAGGACTACAACCGCGCGGGCTTCGACTGCTCCGGCCTCACCGAGTACGCCTTCTGGGCGGGTGCCGGCATCGACATCGGCATGTCGACCAGCTCGCAGAACGTCTACAAAGGCAACGGCTTCACCTACAAGGGCCGCCTGTCGGTCGGCTCGATGCAGCGCGGCGACCTCATCTTCTGGGGCACGCACGGCGGCTCGACCTCGCACGTGGCGATCTACATCGGCGGCGGCAAGATGATCGAGGCCGCACCGCCGCGCGGGTCGAGCAGCGTGCACGTCACGAGCGTGTACAGCAGCTACGACTTCGTCGTGCGCCCGTTCGCGTGAGCCGCGCTCGCCTGAACTGAGTCAGGGCATCGGGGGGATGCCTGGGGCCCGGCACCATTGGGGGGTGCCGGGCCCGTTCCGCGCCGGTTCGCGCCATAGCCTGAACCCATGGCCTGGACCACGCTCAGCACCCGCACCGCCTACGAAAACCCGTGGATCCGGGTGCGCGAGGACCAGGTCGTGCACCCCGACGGGTCGCAGGGGATTTACGGCGTCGTCGAACTGCGGCCGGCCGTGTTCGTCGTGGCGCTCGACGAGTCCGATCGCGTGGCTCTGATCGAGATCGACCGGTACACCGTTGGCACCTCGCTCGAAGTGCCCGCCGGTGGCAGCGACGGGCAGGAGCCGCTGGTCGCGGCACAGCGCGAGCTGCTCGAAGAGACCGGGCTCGAGGCATCCGATTGGCTCGAATTGGGAACGCAATACGCGCTCAACGGCGCGGCTCTCGCGCCGGAGCACATCTTCCTCGCGCGCGGCCTGCGCGGTGCCGGGGATGCCTCACACCACCAGCTCGAGGAAGGGATCTCGGCCGTGCGATTCGTTCCGCTCGGCGAGGTGCTCGCGATGATCGGGCGCGGCGAGATCACCGACAACGAGACGGTCGCCGCGGTGTCTCTGGCGGCGATCCGCCTCGGCCGCCTCACGTAGGGCCGGTCGAGATGTTGGCCCTAAGCGACTCTCCGTCAGACACCCATCTGGTCAGGTGCTGCGGACACCCCCGCCGTCGGATGCCACCAACTCGACCTTGAACCGCTCGTGGTTCTCGAGGAACGCCGCGTAGTGCGATGCGCCACCGGCCCATGGATGCCGATCCGAATAGAGCTGGGACCAGCCATGGTCTGGCGCATCGGCCCAGAGGGCATCGACGTCCTGGCGGCTTCCGGCATGGAACGCGAGGTGGCTGAGTCCGGGCGTCCGCCGGTCGTGCGCCCCGCTTATCGGGGCTGACTCGAGCACGACATAGACCGGGCCCCGCCGCCAGCTGCGGCCGGCGCTCCACTCTTGGTACGGCTCGTACCCGAGTCGGCCGAGCAGCCATCCCCAGCTCTGGACGGCGCCAGTGAGATCCGCGGTCCGCAGCTCGATGTGGTGCGGCATCCCGACGTCGCTCATGCCTTCATCCTGGCGCGTCACGTCTCGGCCTCTTGCACGTCTCGCCGAATGCTCCTGCTGGGCACTCTCCGTAGGTCACCGATTCGGCGCGACGCGACGTCAAACGCCGGCAATCCGGGGGATGCTGACCGAATCGGTGACCTGCGGGAAGGGGTGGCCGCAACGGCCGCGCTCGGGTGGCGGTTCTCAGCCCCGCAGACGGAGCCGTCGCGCCATATCTCTTGCCGACGGAGAGTGCTACTGAGGGGTTGCTTCTTCAGCCAGCCACGCGGCTCACGGAGCAGGGGCCGGAGCCGTTGCGCGCAGCTTGACCGCCGACAGCACCGCGGCACCGACTCCGGCAGCGACCGCCACCCAGAGGATCGCCGTCGCGGCCGATGCCTGCTCTGCGACCGACCCCGCGGCGGCACCCGACAGCACGAGCGCCATCGAGACCGCGGCCGCGCCGGCCGACTGCCCGACCGTCCGGTTCGTGTTGAGCACCGCCGACGCCGACGCCGCGTACTTCAGCGGCGCGGCTGACATCATGTCGCGGTTGTTCGGGCTCTGGAAGGTGCCGAATCCGAGCCCGCAGACGGCGGTCGAGACCAGCACGAGCCAGACCGGCGGGTGTGCGCCGAGCAGGGCGCACATGGCGAGCCCGATCGTCAGGATCACGAGCCCGATGACCGCGAGATACGCGGGCCGCACCCGGTCGGCGACGTGGCCGGACAGGGGCGCGACGATCACGATCACGAGCGGCCACGGCGTGAACAGCAGGGCCGATTCGAGCGGCGTCGCCCCGTAGGCGCTCTGGAAGAGGAAGGGCAGAGCGATGAAGGCGATGCCCTGCCCGAGGAACGACACCCACGCCGTGCCGACCGTCAGGCTGAAGACCCCCGTGAACAGGCCGAGTGGAATCAGCGGCCGCACCGCGCGCCGCTCGCGCCGGATGAACAGCCACGCGAACACTCCGCTCGCGACCAGCAGCACGACGGCCTGCCACAGCGTCGACAGCGCGGCGAGCTGCCGTACGCCGATCAGGAAGCACGCGATCGCGATCGCGGCGAACAGCGCGCCGGGCCAGTCGTAGTCGCCCCGCTCCATCGTGCGGCCGGGCACGAAGAAGATCGCGAGCAGGAGCGCGACCGCTCCGATCGGCACGTTGATGAGGAACAGCCACGGCCAGCTCAGCCCGTGCAGGATGACGCCGCCGAGCGTCGGCCCGATCGACGTGCCGAGCGCGACGGTCATGGCGTTGATGCCGAAGATCTGGCCCAGCTTCTCGGGCGGGAAGATGTTGCGGAACAGCGGCAGAGCCACGGCGAGGATCACGGCGGACCCCAGCCCCTGCACGACTCGGAACCCGACAAGCCATGCGAGCGTCGGCGACAGCGCGCACCCCAGCGAGGCGAGCGTGAAGACCGGAACGCCGATCAGGTACAGCCGCCGTCTGCCGACCTGGTCGCCGAGCGCACTCGTCGCCGGCACCGCGCAGGCCACCGCCAGCAGGAACGCCGTCGCGACCCAGACGGTTTCGGACGGCGCCACGTGCAGCTGCTTCGACAGCTGAGGCAGCGCGACGTTGACGATCGACGTGTCGATCGTGGCCATCAGGGTCGACAGCAGGATCGAGACGACGGCCAGGTTGCGCCGCAGCGGCGATGAGGCGAGTGCGAGGGCTGCGGTTGACATCGTGATTAGTTTAGCTTTGCTAACTATCGGATGCCTGGGGGCGATCGGATGCCTGCCCCGGCCGCACCCCGACGGCGAGCACCGCCGCCTGCGGAAAGTGCAGCAGACCGTCCGCACCGGTGAAGGCGGGGGTGCGTGCGTCGTACGCCTCTCTCATTCGGCGTTTGGTCGGGGCATCCGCCGCCCGATACGCGTAGCCGATCAACGCGATGCCCGCCTCGACACCCGACCACAGGTCGTCGGCGTCGATCGCCCACTCGAACTCGAGGCGGCGAGCGCGCACCTCGACGAACCCGCATTCCGCGAACAGCGCGGAGAGCCCGGCCTCGCTGCGATCGAAATCACTGTCGGCGGGCAGGCGATTGCCGGGTGGCGGGTAGGCGCCGGTCTCGTCCTGGATCTCGCGCCACAGCACCGCCGTCGCGCTCGGCGCCTTGCCCCACGGCCACACGGTCGCGGCGAAGCGGCCGCCGGGCTTCAGCACCCGGCGCAGCTCGGCGAGGCTCTCGCGCGGGTGGTCGACGTGGTTGATGGCGAAGTTCGCGGCGGCGGCGTCGAATGCGTCGTCGGGGTAGGGCAGGTGGGGCAGCTTTGCGGTGGTGAAGCGGATGCCTGCGGCATCCGGTCGCCGCGCAGCGAAGTCGATCATCGACTGCTCTGCATCGAATGCGTCGACCTGCCAGCCTGCCGCGGCCGCGGCGATGGCGACCGAACCCGTGCCGGTGCCGACGTCGAGCAGGAGCGGGTTTCGAGACGCACGCTCCGCGTGCTCCGGGGCAAGCGTGTGAGCCCCCAGTTCGGGGCGAAGCTCGGCGAGCAGGTCGGGGATCGTGCAGGCGCAGAGCGCTCCGAACGATCGGTCGTACGGCGCGGCGATGCCGGCCCATTCCGCGAAGGCCACCTGAAAACACTATGGTGTGCGACGTGAGCACCGCGTCGCCCGTGGCACCGTCGCCTGAGGACCTCAAGATCCCGACCCGCAAGATCCTCGCGTGGGGAGCGTGGGACTGGGGTTCGAGCGCCTTCAACGCGGTCGCCACGACCTTCGTCTTCACCGTCTATCTGACGAGCAAGAGCTTCGGCGACACCGACCACACCTCGGCGCTGCTGGGCTGGGTGCTGGGCGTCGCGGGCGTGCTGGTCGCGCTCACCGCACCGGTGACGGGGGAACTGTCGGACGCAGCGGGCCGCCGCAAGCTATGGCTGGCGATCTTCTCAGGGCTCGTCGCCCTCTCGCTGCTCGCGACCGTCTTCGTGAAGTCCGAGCCCGGCTTCCTCTGGTTCGGCTTGATCGCGATCGCGGTCGGCACGATCTTCTACGAGCTCGCGGCCGTCAACTACAACGCGATGCTCACGCAGGTCTCGACGGCGAAGACCATCGGCCGGGTCTCGGGCCTCGGCTGGGGCCTCGGCTACGTCGGTGGCATCGTGCTGCTGCTGATCGTCTACATCCTCTTCATCTCCGGCGACGGCGGGGCGCTGCACGTGTCAACGGAGGGCGGCTGGAACATCCGCATCTCGATGCTCGTCGCGACGGTGTGGTTCGCCGCATTCGCGATCCCCGTGCTCGTCGCCGTCGACGAGCCGCGCGTGCCGACGGAGATCGCTCGCGAGCGCCGCTCGTTCTTCGGCGCCTACGTCACCCTGTGGCGCACGATCACCGACCTGTGGAAGCTCAGCCGCAACACCATCTGGTTCCTGCTCGCCTCGGCGATCTTCCGCGACGGCCTGACCGGCGTCTTCACCTTCGGCGGCGTACTCGCCGCCGGCACCTTCGGCTTCTCGAGCGGCGAGGTCATCATCTTCGCGATCGCCGCGAACATCGTCGCCGGCATCTCGACGATCGCCACCGGCCCGCTCGACGACCGCGTCGGGCCGAAGCCGGTGATCATCACCTCGCTGATCGGGCTCGTTGTGGCGGCATCCTTGATCTTCTTCCTGCACACGGGCGGCGCGACGATCTTCTGGATCTTCGCCCTGATCCTCTGCCTGTTCGTCGGGCCCGCACAGTCGGCGTCGCGCACCTTCCTCGCCCGCCTGATTCCCGAAGGCCGAGAGGGCGAGGTGTTCGGGCTGTATGCCACGACCGGCCGTGCCGCGACCTTCCTCGCCCCGACGGCGTTCGCGCTCTTCGTCGACCTGTTCGGCCACCAGATCTACGGCATCATCGGCATCGTGCTGGTGCTGCTGATCGGCCTGCTGGTCATGATCCCGGTGAAGCCCGGGCAGGAGAAGCTGGCCGCGAAGGCGCGCTAGCGGGCTCGCCGCCGCACACACTGCGCCCGTTCGGCGGCGTGTCGTGCCCGTTCGGCCGCGCCTGGTGCCCGTTCGGCGCTTTTGTGCCCGGTGCAGCGGGCGCAGAAGCGCCGAATGGACGCAGCAGACGAAGGCATCGCCATCGACGACATGGCCCGCTCGCGGCATCCGCTCAAGTTGCGTCCATATGGTCGATGACGTGTCCAGCGACGTCGTTCCCCTCGGCCCCCTCGAGCCCACCGACAAGCGCATCGTCACCGAGACGACCGAGGCGGTGTTCGAGCAGCTGGGCGAGAGCGCGCTGAGCGAGATCTACGCGCTGCGCGACGACTTCGCGCGGTTCATGATGCCGTACAAGTTCGCCATCGACGAGGTCATGACGAAGATCTCGATCCTGCGCGAGGAGTTCTCGGCCCTGCACGCCGAGAACCCGATCGAGCACGTGAACTCGCGGCTCAAGACGACCGAGTCGGTGCTCGAGAAGGTGGCGCGGAAGGGCATCGCGCCGTCGTACTCGGCGATCAGGGCCGCGATCACCGACATCGCCGGCATCCGCGTCGTCTGCTCGTTCGTGAGCGACGTCTATCGCGTGTTCGACGCGCTCACCGCACAGGACGACGTGCGCGTCGTCGCGGTGAAGGACTACATCGCGAACCCCAAGGCGAACGGCTACAAGAGCCTGCACGCGATCATCGAGATCCCGGTCTTCCTGTCAGACGGCCCGGTGCCCGTCACCGTCGAGGTGCAGCTGCGCACCGTCGCGATGGATTTCTGGGCCAGCCTCGAGCACAAGATCTATTACAAGTACGACGCGGATGTCCCGGCCGAGCTGCTCGCCGGATTGCGTGAGGCAGCGGATGTCGCGGCCGATCTGGACGGGAAGATGGAGAGTCTGCACCGCGAGGTGCGCCGGGCGTAGCCCGGCAGGGAAATGCAGCGAGTCTGCACCGCGAGGTGCGCCGGGACACGCGCGAAGCGCGAGCCGACGCTGAACTCTAGGCTCATGCCATGGCCGTCACGGACGAGGCGATCCTCAAGATCAAGAACATGATTCTCGACGGGCGCCTGCGGCCCGGTGATCGCCTGCCGCCGGAGAAGGAGCTCAGCGAGTCCCTCGGCCTTTCGCGCAGCTCGCTGCGTGAGGCGGTGAAGGCGCTCGAGATCATTCGGGTGCTCGACGTGCGCCGCGGCGACGGCACCTACGTCACGAGCCTCGAGCCGCAGCTGCTGCTCGAGGCGATGTCGTTCGTCGTCGATCTGCACGAGGACTCGTCGGTGCTCGAGCTGTTCGCGGTGCGGCGCATTCTCGAACCCGCGGCGGCGGCGCTCGCCACCGGCCGGGCGACCACGAGCGACGTCTCGCGGTTGCGCGAGATGCTCGCGACGATCGACGGCAACACCTCGGTCGACGGCCTCGTGGCGCATGACCTCGAGTTCCATCAGGGCATCGCCGAGCTGTCCGGGAACGGCTATCTGACCAGCCTGCTCGCGAGCCTGTCCGGCGGCATGATGCGGGCTCGCGTCTGGCGCGGGCTCACCGAGGCGAACGCCATCGAGCGGACTCTCGCCGAGCACCGCGCGATCCTCGACGCGCTCGAGAGCGGCGACGCCGAGCTGGTGCGAGCCCGGGTCACGGTGCACATCGCCGGCGTCGAGGACTGGCTGCGGCGCGCGGCGTCGAGCACGGCGTAGACGAGCGAAGCCGCACTGTCGAGGCTTAGAGGTGGCCGATGCGCGGAGATGGGTCGATAAACCGGATCCCGCCGCGCGAGGGCTCTGCGTATCGGCCCAGTTCCGCTTAGCGGACCACCCCTTTGCGCAGCAGCGCATTGCCGTAGGTGCGCGTCTCGCCCGTGCGGACGACGAGATAGGCCTGCTCGGCCAGGTCGTAGAAGGCGAAGCGGTCGACGAAGCGCGTTCCGGATGCCTCGACCTGTGCCGCCTTCATGAGCTGCAGCTGCACCGGCAGCTCGCCGCCGTCGGGCGTCGCCATCAGATCGAGCGCGGGGGAGTCGTCCAGCGGCAGCACCGACCGGATCGCCGCGAGCACCCGCGGCGTCTCAAGCCCGGGCAGCACGACCAGCCGCTGCGCAAGCCGCTCTGCAGGGAAGTGCGCGTCGGCGACCACCACGGCGTCGGAGTGGCCCATCGCGTCGAGGTGCAGCAGCAGCTCGCCCGAGAGGACGGGGTCGATTCCGGTGAGCATCAGATTTCCTTCGCAGTGGGGACATCGTTTCGAGACGTGCGCCGCGCAGGCTCCGCGTGCTCCGGGGCGAGCGGGGGAAGCGCGTACACGCGGCGGGCGGTGGTCTCGTAGACGGCGCGCTGCTCGGCAGGACTCAGCTCACCGATGAGGGCGCCGAGCTGCTGCCGCGTCGAGCCATAGCCGCTACCAGCTGCCGTCATCGGCCAGTCGCTGCCGTACATCAGGCGGTCGGGGCCGAAGACCTCGAGGGCCAGATCCCAGGCGGGGCGCACCGTCTCGACGGGGTGCGCGAAGCCCGCGGCATGCAGGCCGGAGACCTTCGCGACGGTGTTCGGCTGGGCCGCTGCGCGGGCGAACTCGGTGGCCCACGCATTCCAGTCGGGGCCGCCGAAAGGCGGCTTCGCGAGGTGGTCGATGACGACGGTGAGCTCGGGCAGGGCGGCGGCGAGGTCGGCTGCTCGTGCGAGGTGGCGCGGCCAGGCATCCGGCACATCGAACGCCAGCCCATGCGCGGCGACGCGCGCCAGTGACGCGCGCACCGCGGGCAGCTCAAGGAAATCGTCGCGCGGGTCGTCGTGAACGAGATGGCGGATGCCGCGCAGCTTCGGCTCCTCGACGCGGCGTTCGAGCTCGGCCGCGGCAGCCACCTCGTCGTCGAGCGGAACCCAGCCGACCACGCCGACGATCCAGTCGTGGGCGGCGGCCGCGGCAAGCATCCGGTCCGTGTCGGATGCCGTGTCGTCGGCCTGCACGAGGATCGCCTCCTCGACGCCCGCCGCGGCGAGTTCGACGTGCGCGTCTGCGGCGCCGATGTGCCGGCGCAGCAGCGGGTCGACATTCGCAAGCCACGCGTACCCGTCGGCCGGGTCCCACAGGTGGACATGCGTGTCGATGGTCACGCGGCGATCAGCCCCCTGGCCGCGAGTGCCGACCATAGTTCCTCTGGCACGGGCGTTTCGAGCCGCCGCCGGTTCTCGGCCATCTGCCCCGCGCGCCTGGCGCCGACGACCACGGTCTCGGCGCCGAACCGCAGGGGGTAGTGCAGCGCCGCCGTCGGCAGCTCGACCCCGTGCTCTCGGCAGATCGCGGCGATGCGGCGCACCCGGTCGAGCACCTCGGACGGCACGTCCTGATAGTCGAAGTGGCCGCGCGGCTCTGAGTGCGCGAGCAGCCCCGAGTTGAAGGGCGCCGCCGCGACGACGCCGACGCCGTGCTCGCGGCACGCCGGCACCGCCGCCTCGAGCGCGGAGTGATCGGCCAGGGTCAGCCGGTTCGCGATCATCGCGAGATCGAGCGCGCCGGTGCGCACCGCGGTGACGACCGCCTCGTTCACCATCGTGCCGATGCCGACCCGGCCGACGACACCCTCGTCGCGCAGCGCCGCGACCGCAGGGATCGCGGTGGCGAGCGCCGCGTCGAGCCCGGTGTCGCTGCGCTCCGGGTCGTGGATATAGAGGATGTCGACGCGATCGAGCCCCAGCCGCTCGAGCGACTCGTCGAGGCTGCGGCGCACGTCGTCCGCGCCGAAGGCCCAGCGGCGCTTCGTCGTCGCGGGCACGTCGAAACCCTCGTCGTCGCGCCCGTCCGCACCGGGGTCCGGCACCAGCAGCCGGCCGACCTTCGTCGAGAGCATGAACTCGTCACGCGGCTTGGTGCGCAGGAACGCACCCATGCGGCGTTCGGACAGACCGACGCCATAGTGCGGCGCGGTGTCGAAGTAGCGGATGCCGGCCGCCCACGCGTCCTCGAGCGCCGCGAAGGCGTCCTCCTCGCTCAGCTCGGCGAACATGTTGCCGAGCGGCGCGCCGCCGAACGCCAGCGGGCCGGGGGGCACGCCGGTGGCGGGGGCGGCCGGCTCAGGCATCCGCTCGCGCCCCTCGGAATTCGTACTCGGCGATCGACTCAGCCCGCATCTCGGTGCCCGCCCCGGGCGCGCTCGGCGCGAGATAGCGACCGCCGCGCACGACGGTCGGCGTCACGAAGTGCTCGTGCAGGTGGTCGACGAACTCGATCATGCGGCCATCGAGCGTGCCCGAGACGGCGACGAAGTCGAACATCGCCAGGTGCTGCACGCCTTCGCACAACCCCACGCCACCGGCGTGCGGGCACACGCGCACGCCGAACTTCGCCGCCAGCAGCAGGATCGCGATGTTCTCGTTCACGCCCGCGACGCGCGTGTAGTCGATCTGCAGCACCTCGAGCGCCCGCGCCTGCAGGAACTGCTTGAACATGATGCGGTTCGCGCAATGCTCGCCCGTCGTCACCGGGATCGGCGCGATCGCGCGGGCGATGGCCGCGTGGCCGAGCACGTCGTCGGGGCTCGTGGGCTCTTCGATCCACGCGATGTCGAAGGACGCGAGCGCCCGCATCCACTCGATCGCGTCGCTCACGTCCCAGCGCTGGTTGGCATCGACGGCGATGCGGATGTCTGGCCCGACGGCCTCTCGCGCGATGCGCAGCCGGCGCAGGTCGTCGTCCAGGCTCGCGCCGACCTTGAGCTTGATCTGCCGGAAGCCGTCTGCCACGGCTTCGCGGCTGAGGCGCGCGAGCTTCTCGTCGCTGTAGCCGAGCCAGCCGGGGGTCGTCGTGTAGGCGGGGTAGCCGTCGGCTTCGATCAGCGCGATGCGCTCGGCGCGGCCGGGTTCAGCCGCCCGCAGCAGCTCCAGCGCCTCGTCGCGCGTGAGCGCGTCGCTCAGGTAGCGGAAGTCGACGAGGTCCACCAGCTCCTCGGGGCTGAGCTCGGCGAGCAGCCGCCACAGCGGCTTGCCCTCGCGCTTGGCACGCAGGTCCCACAGGGCGTTCACCACGGCGCCGATCGCCATGTGCATGACGCCCTTCTCGGGCCCGAGCCAGCGCAGCTGCGAGTCGTGCTGCAGCCGGCGCCACATCCCGCCGAGGTCGGCGAGCACCTCTTCGGCGTTCTGACCGACGAGATACGGCGCGAGCGCGTCGATCGCCGCGACCTGCACGTCGTTGCCGCGGCCGATCGTGAAGACGAAGGCGTGGCCCTCGAGGCCATCGCCGGCGTCGGTCGCGATGCGGACATAGGCCGCCGAGTAGTCCGGGTCAGGATTCATCGCATCGGAGCCGTCGAGCAGAAGGGACGTGGGGAAACGCACGTCATGCGTCTCGAACTCGACAATGAGGCTCACGAATCGCGAGCCTAGACATCGGATGTCTGCGGTGTCAACGATTCCTCTAGAGGCACGCCCCCGTGTCTCATTAGGCTCAGATCGGATGTTTCGGGCATCCGCTCTTCGTCTTGATCATCCGTCTCGAACGCAAGGAAGCAGGAGATACGTGAAGTTCGCGCGCCTCGGCCCGGTGGGCCACGAGATCCCGGTCGTGCTCGACGGCGAGGTCGGCTACGACCTGCGCCCGGTGACGCCAGACATCGACGGGGCGTTCCTGTCGACCGGCGGGCCGGCTCGGGCGGCCGCGGCGTTGACCGCTGGTGAGCTCGTGCCGCTCGAGGGCGCCGAGACCCTGCGCATCGGGGCGCCGATCGCGCGGCCGAGCGCCGTGCTGTGCATCGGCATGAACTACGCGGCGCACGCGGCCGAGTCGGGCTCCAAGCCGCCCGAGGTGCCGATCGTGTTCCTCAAGACGCCGAACACGGTGGTCGGCCCCGACGACCCGGTCGCGATTCCGCGCGGCAGCGAGAAGACCGACTGGGAGGTCGAGCTCGGGGTCGTGATCGGCGAGCGCGCGCTGTACCTCGACTCGCCCGAGGTCGCCCTCGATCACGTCGCGGGCTTCGTGCTCGCGAACGACCTCTCCGAGCGCACCTGGCAGCTCGAGGTCTCCGGCGGCCAGTGGGGCAAAGGCAAGTCGGCGCCGGGCTTCTGCCCGACCGGCCCGGTGCTCGTGACGCCCGACGAGGTCTCGCACCAGAACCTGCGCCTGCGCAGCTGGGTCAACGGCGAGCCGCGGCAGGACTCCACCACCGCCGACATGGTCTTCGACGTCGCGACTCTGGTGTTCCAGCTCAGCCAGCACCTCGCGCTCGAACCCGGCGACCTGATTCTGACGGGAACGCCGGAGGGCGTCGCGCTCTCCGGCCGGTTCCCGTATTTGCGCGCGGGCGACGTCGTCGAGCTCGAGATCGAGAGGCTCGGGCGGCAGCGGCAGGAGTTCGTGGCGGCGGGCGCCGACGGCGGTCATGGTGCGGCCGGCGCTGGGGCTGGGGCTGGGGCTGGGGCCGGGGCCGGGGCCGGGGCCGGGGCCGCCGCCGACGCGGAGGCCGCCCGATGAGCGCGGAGTTCGACGGCCTCGTTGCGGTGGTGACCGGCGGGGCATCCGGAATCGGCGCGGCGATCGCGGCTGAGCTGGGTGCGCGCGGCGCGCAGGTCGCCGTGCTCGATCGCGACGTGACCGGCGCGGCCGACGGCGTGTTCGGCGTCGTCGCCGATGTGACGGATGACGCGTCTGTCCGCGCCGCGATCGAGGCGGTCGTCGAGCACTTCGGCCGACTCGACATCGTCGTGAACAACGCCGGCATCGGCGCGCAGGGCACCGTCGAGGACAATCCGGATGCCGAGTGGCAGCGCGTCTGGGACGTGAACGTGCTCGGCATGGTGCGCGTCGCGCGGGCCGCGCTGCCTGCGCTGCGGCGGTCGCCGGCCGCGGCGATCGTGAACACCTGCTCGGTCGCGGCCAATGTCGGCCTGCCGCAGCGGGCGCTGTATTCCGCGACGAAGGGCGCGGTGCTCGGGCTCACCAGGGCGATGGCCGCGGATCATCTGCGCGAGGGCATCAGGGTCAACTGCGTGAACCCCGGCACGGCCGACACCCCGTGGGTCGGGCGGCTGCTGTCCGCCGCCGCGGACCCGGTCGCCGAGCGCGCGGCGCTCGAGGCGCGGCAGCCGCACGGCCGGCTGGTCTCGGCGGCCGAGGTCGCCGACGCGGTCGCCTACCTCGCGAGTCCGCGGTCGCGCTCGACGACCGGCACGAGCATCACGGTCGACGGCGGACTCGAATCGCTGCGCCTGCGGCCGGCGAACGAGTAGGGGGCGCCGCAGCCCACCTCAACCGAGACGTGCCGCGATGGCGCTTCGAGTGCGGCGAGGGGCCGATTTGGAACGCCTCGGTGCGCGGCGTGACGGGCCAGGCGAGAACGGATGCCTCGCGAGTGCGCCTCGGCGAGGCATCCGTTCTTCAGCTGCGCTCAGTCGTCCGCGGCCGGGCTGTACACGCAGTCGACGAACGCGTCGGGCCCTTCAGCCGTCTCGGTCTTGACGACTTTGCCGTCGATCTTGATCGTGCAGGTGAGGCTTCCCGGGTCGTCGACGTCGGTCGACATCGCGTCGAGGTTGTAGATCGTGAAGTCGCTCGCCGTCACCGAGACGGTCTTCGACCACGGCACCGCCGCGGCGTCCGCCTCGTCGTCGGACCCGCCCGCGGCGTAGTCGATGTCGGCCGCGGTCACCGTGCCCGTGACCTGCAGCTCGACGGTGTGCGAGCTCGATTCGGCCGACCCGCCGAGGTCGCTGCTGTCGCTGTCGCTGTCACCGAAGTCGGGGTGGTTCGCCGCGAAGACGAACAGCGCCGTCCACACGATCGACATGATGATCGCGAAGATTGCGCCGAGGCCCCCGGTGATCACGCCGGTCAGGGCCATTCCGCCCTGCTTGCGCCGCATCCCGATGATGCCGAGCACGACCGCCGCCACTCCGATGAGCACCGCGACGTACGACCAGAACGGGATCCAGGCCGTGACGAGCGCCAGGAGGCCGAGGATCAGGGCTGTGATCGCGAGTCCGCGGCTCGGGCCGGGCGGCCGCTGGCCGTAGGGGCCCTGCGGCGCGTACGGGTTCTGCGGCGGCGCGTAGGGGTTCTGCTGACCATAGGGGGCTGCGGGCTGGCCCGGCTGGCCGCCGTACGGATTGCCCGGCGTTCCGGGCTGAGAGCCATAGGGATCTTGCGGGGCGTACGGGTTCTGAGCGCCATACGGGTTCGGTTGTTGAACCCACGGGTTGTCGCCCTGCGGCGACTCGGGCGGCGCAGGCGGCGCGGGCGGTACGAAGCTCGGCTGCCCCTGCGGCCCCTGCACGGGCCGCGGCGGCACATAGCCCGGCTGCGGCGCGGGCGGCGGCGGGGGCGGCGGCACGTCGAAGCCGGGCGGAGCCGGCGGCACCGGCGGCTCGGGCGGAACCGGCGGCGTCGGCGGCTCGGGCCGCTCCGGCGGAACAGGCGGGTTCGAACCGCCCTGCGGCGGCGGGTAGTCAGTCATGTGCGTGCTTTCCTCGCGTGCGAATAGTCGGCGTGCGCCGGAAGCGGAGGAAGACGGACGCCCCCCGGTCGCCGCGCAACGCCCCTGACGCTAGCGACTAATGGCCGCCGCGAACATGGGCACGCGTGCCCATGCCCTTGTTCTGGGGTGACGATTTTTCAGGCGAGCGGATGCCTGCCGCTACGCGATCCGCTGCCCGTGCAGCTCCTCGGCGAGGCGCCAGGTCGCGCCCTCGTCGTCGGAGACCCAGCCTTCCCAGTCGTAGCTGTCGTCGCGGATGTCGGTGAAGTTCCACCTGATGGGCCGCCCGTCGTTGCGCGAGCCGTCCTGCCGGACTCCGCCGCGCCAGGTCGACGCGATCATGCTGGTGTACTCGTTGGCGTCGGGTGCGAAGAAGCTGACCCGGGCGATGCCGGCCTGCGGGTCGGCCACGCGCAGGCCGATGGCGACGGTGCGCCGCGTGCCGTCCGGCAGCGTCACCACCTCGAGGTCCTGGATGGCCCGCCCCTCGAGCACCCACGTGACCAGGTACTCGAATTCGCGAGGCATCCACTCGCCCGTCGCCTCATCGAAGCGGCGGCCCGTCACATGCCAGGAGCCCACCAGCTTGCGGAAGTTGCGCAGGCTGTGGTGGCCCTCGGCCAGCAGGGCCTCAACGAACTGGCTGGTTGCTGCGTCGAGTTCCATGAGGCCTCCTTGGTGGCTGGGTTCGGTCAGTTCTCCGGTCGACCGGTCTCGGTGGACGAGACGTCGGTGCGGTGGAAGTTGAGGTAGCTGCGGGACGCCGTGGGGCCGCGCTGCCCCTGGTAGCGCGAGCTGTAGTCGGCCGAGCCGTAGGGCTTCTCGGCCGGTGAGGTCAGGCGGAAGAAGCACATCTGGCCGATCTTCATGCCGGGCCACAGCTTGATCGGAAGCGTCGCGACGTTGCTCAGCTCGAGCGTCACGTGGCCGGTGAAGCCG
Organism: Gryllotalpicola daejeonensis; assembly: GCF_039538145.1. Classification (NCBI taxonomy): domain Bacteria; kingdom Bacillati; phylum Actinomycetota; class Actinomycetes; order Micrococcales; family Microbacteriaceae; genus Gryllotalpicola; species Gryllotalpicola daejeonensis. Next base: position 2,110,045 of record NZ_BAABBV010000001.1, read on the forward strand.
GGGTCGATGAATCCCGCGGTCGAGTGGGTGAGCAGGCCGAGGCGGCCGAGCGAGCTCTTGCCCTCGAGGCGCGCCGCGATGTCGTCGGGTAGCGTGACCCGCTCGAAGGTCGAGCCGAGCACGAATTCGCCCGGGTGCAGGATGAACGGCTCGTCACCGTCGACCTCGACGAGGTGGGTCAGGTCGGGCTGGTTCTCGGCCGGGTCGATGAACGGATATTTGTGGTTCGAGAACAGCCGGAAGAAGCGGTCGAGGCGCACGTCGATGCTCGACGGCTGGATCATCTGCGGCTCGTACGGCTCGAGCTTGATCCGGTCGCTGTCGAGTTCGGCCCTGATGTCGCGGTCGCTGAGCAGCACGCGGCCAGCCTATCTGGCGCCCACGAGCGGCAGCACGACCTCGTCGACGATCGACTCGATCACCTCTTCAGGCACGGGCTTGAGTGTCATCAGCAGCTCGTGGCGGAAGAGGTCGAAGGCGACGCTGCGCACGCGGGGGGTGAGCTTGGCCGCGTCGATCTCGCCGCGCTCGGCGGCACGGTCGAGCACCGCGTCGATCGTGCTGGTGCGTCCGCCGACCAGCGTCTCGCGCAGATCGGCGAAGCTCGTGCCGGTCTCGGCGTAGTAGGCGCCGAGGCGAGCGCTCATCAGTACGGCGTAGGGCGCCCTGGTGCGGTTCGCGCGCCGGAAGATCGCCAGCAGGTCGCCGCGCAGCGAGCCGGTGTCGGGCGTCTCTGTGTGCCCGCTGTCGACCCAGCGCTTCACGGCCGCGGTCACGAGTTCGGGCTTCGACGACCACCGGCGATAGACGACGGCGCGGCTCGTCTTCGCCCGCTCGGCGACGGATTCGATGGTGAATCCGTCGTAGCCCTTCTCTTCGAGCTCGGCCCATGCGGCATCCAGCAGCGCGCTCTCGAGAGCCGCGCCGCGGCGGCGCTGCGGTGCCTGCGAATCGGGGGCACCCTGGGAATCGTCTTTAAGGGACATTGTGTTTCTTATCCTAGCGGCTTACCGTTTAGATACAGCGTGTTTCTAAAGGAGTTCGACATGTCGACCGCTCAAGCCGAGACCACCAAGATCGACCCCGCCGCCTGGCGCAGCGTGTGGGCGGTGCTCGTGGGCGCCCTCGCCGTCATCTTCGACACCACGATCGTCGCCGTCGCGCTGCACACGCTGGCGAGCGATCTGCACACCTCGGTGGCGACCATCCAGTGGGTGAGCACCGGGTACCTGCTCGCGCTCGGCGTCACGATTCCGCTCACGGGGTGGGCCCAGCGCCTGCTCGGCGCGAAGCGGCTCTGGATCATCGCGCTGTCGATCTTCCTCGTCGGCTCGATCCTCTCGTCGCTGGCATGGGATGCCCCGAGCCTCATCACCTTCCGCGTCGTGCAGGGAGTCGGCGGGGGCGTGATGCTTCCGCTCATGTCGACCATCGTGATGCAGGCGGCGGGCGGCAAGGGCATCGGGCAGATCATGTCGGTGGTCAGCCTTCCCGCCGTGCTCGGCCCGATTCTCGGCCCGGTGATCGGCGGAATCATCCTGTCTCACCTGCACTGGTCGTGGCTGTTCTGGGTGAACGTGCCGTTCTGCGTCGTCGGGCTCGTGCTCGCGGCGATCATGCTTCCGAAGGACGGCCCCGTGCGCCGCGCGCCGTTCGACCTCGTCGGTTTCGTGCTGATGGCGCCCGCGCTCGTCGCGCTGCTCGATGGCCTGTCGAACGCAGGCAAAGACGGGGGATTCACCCGCGGCGACGTTCTGTGGCCGCTCATCATCGGGCTCGTGCTGCTCGCGGCGTTCGTCGCCTGGGCACTGCGGCGCAAGGCGCGCGCGCTCGTCGACCTGATGCTGCTGCGCCACTGGCCGCTCTCGTCGTCGTCGCTGCTGCTGCTCTTGTCGGGCATCACGCTGTACGGGGCGATGCTCGTGCTTCCTCTTTACTTCCAGCAGCTGCGCGGCATGACGCCGCTGCAAGCCGGTCTGCTGCTCATTCCGCAGGGCGTCGGCACGTTCGTCAGCCGCACGTTCGCCGGCCGGCTCTCTGATCGCGTCGGCGCGCGCTGGCTCGCGATCACCGGCTTTGCGATCGTGGCGCTCGGGACGCTGCCGTATGCCTTCGCCGGCCAGCACACCAACGAGGTGTGGCTGATGGCCGCGCTGCTCGTGCGCGGTTTCGGGCTTGGCATCGTCACGGTGCCGCTGATGGCGCTTGCGTTCCGTGGACTGGAGCGAGCAGAGGTGCCGGATGCCTCGATCATCAGTCGCATCGCCACGCAGGTCGGGGGCGCGTTCGGCACCGCCGTGCTCGCCGTGATCCTCGAGGGTGCGTTGAAGGCGGCGACCTCGAGCGCCGACGCCGTGGCTGCATTCCAGGGCGCGTTCTGGTGGTCGGTCGGATTCGCGGCCGTCGGAGTGGGGCTGTCGTTCCTGCTTCCCGGGCAGGTGAAGTCGGCCGCCGCCGCGCCTGCCGCGGCCGCGGGCTCAGGCGCAGCCAAGGCCTAGCCCGGCGGGTGCGCCCGTTCGGCGCTCTGGTGTTCCCACTCGGCGCAATTGCGACCGCCGTACCGGGAACAGTTGCGCCGTTCGGGCACGCGTGGGCGGGTCAGGCGCGCAGGGCCTCGACCGCCACCGTGAAGAGCTCGCTCTTGATCGCGGTGAGGGTGGGAACGTCCTTGCCGACGAGCGCTGCGGCACGCTCGATCGCGCTCGTCTCGAGCTCGTCAGGGGCGGCGACTGCGTCGACGAAGGCGGCGGCTGAGGCATCCGGCCCGCCGTATCGCCTACCGGTGGTCATCGCCTCGATCGCGGCAGCCGGCGTCACCTTGCTCTGGATCAGGCGCGCCATGCCGGGCGCGAACGACAGCTTGAGGTCGATCTCGGGCAGGCAGAAGAAGCCCTTCTCGGAGTTCATGACGCGGAAGTCGTGGGCGAGGGCGAGCATGGCGCCGGCGCCGAACGCGTGGCCGTTGACCGCAGCAACGGTCGGAACGCCGAGGGTGAGCACCTTCGCGAGCAGGCGCTGCACGCGGGCGAGGTACGCCTCACGCGCAGCGCCGGGCGTCATGAGCTGATCGACGTCGAGTCCGTTCGAATAGAACTTGCCGGTGCCCGTGGTGACGAGAGCGGTCGGCGCCTGCGCGACGACGTCATCGAGTGCCCGATCGACCTCGTCGAGCCACGCGCTCGTGAAGCGGTTCTCACCGTCGTCGAAGCGGAGGATCGAGACCTCGCCGGAGCGTTCAAGGGTGACGGGCATGGGGCGTCCTTCCTCGTTGAAGTGGTCGTTTCAGCGTAGGGGCGGTGTCGGAGGTGGGGCGTAGCGTCTTTAGGCCGCTCACGAGAGGCTCGCTCAGAACGGCCAGATCACGGGAACCAGGGCGACAGAGACGGCGAACGTCCAGAGCGAGATGACGAGGCCGAGGCGCCAGAAGTCGCCGAAGCGATAGCCGCCGGGGCCGAAGACCGCCACGTTGACGGCGGTCGAGAACGGGGTGATGTATGCGGTGCTCGCGCCGAGGGCGACGGCGAGGATCATCGGCAGCGACGCGACGCCGAGGTCGCCGGCCGTCGCAACCCCGATCGGCAGCATCACCAGCGCGGACGACGTGTTCGAAATGAACTGGCTGAGCAGCGCCGTGACGAGGAACAGGCCGCCGAAGACGGCGAGCGGACCCAATCCGCCGAGCCCCCGCACGACCTCGTCTCCGATCAGCTTCGCGGCTCCGGTCTTCGTCATGGCGACCGCCGGCGCGATCATCGCGCCGATCAGAACGCACGTCGTCCAATCGACCCCGCGCACCAGCTCCGGCACGCTCACAACGCCCAGCACAACCATGAGGAGCGCACAGATCGCCGCCGCGATCGCCGCCGGCACGAGGTTGAACGCCAGCAGCGCCACCAGCAGCGCGAGCAGCACGAGGGCGACGACGGCATCCCGCCCGAGCCTCGGCGCCCGCGGCGCCGACTGCGCGAAGGCATCGCTGTCATCCGACGCGAAGCTGCTGACCGGCTGCAGCTCGCTCTCTCGCACCGGGATCAGTCGCTTGCCGAGCAGCGCCACGAGCAGGATCGTTCCGACGACCTGGGGCACGCCGACGAGTGCCCATGAGAAGAAGCCGAATGGACCGGCGTCCGCCTCATCTATCTGCGCCGCGGCGATGACGTTGACCGGGCTGCCGAGCAGGCTCAGGTTCGCTCCCGCCGTGCACGCGAAGGCCAGTGGCATGAGCAGCTTCGATGGGACGGTCGCCGTGCGGCGCGCGATCACGATCACGACGGGGACCATTGCGACGACCGCCCCGTTCATGCCCATCAGTCCGCTGAAGACGGCAGCGACGGCCATGATCGCGATGAGCGACCAGAGCGGATGCCCGCCCGTGCGCCTCAGCAGAAGCGCACCGGCCCACGCCGCGACGCCCGTCTTCTCCAGCGCGATCGCGATCGAGAAGAGGGCGACCAGCAGGATGACGACGGGCTCGCCGAAGCCACTCAGCGTCTCGGGCATGCTGAGCACTCCGGTGAGGTAGAGCACTAGCGCGGCGGCGACCGCGACGATCACCGGGGGCCAGCGGTTCCACACGAAGAGCACCATCGCGAGCACGATGGTCGCCAGCGTGATCACGATGTGCGGGGTCACCGCTCCGATCCTGCCGCGCCCGTCCGGCACAGGCAATGATCGCGGCCTCTGTCGGTCGAGCGGACATTTGCGCGTGGTGCGGCGCCCGCAGATGTCCGCACCGGCGACAGAAGGTGGGCTCTACGCCGCGCGCTGCGACGCCAGCTCGAACGCGCGCCACATCCGCGCGTAGTGACCGTCGGCCTCGAGCAGCTCATCGTGCGAACCGACCTCGAGCACCCCGCCGCCGCCGAGCACCACGATGCGGTCGGCATTCCGCGCGGTCTGCAGGCGATGGGCGATCAACACCGTGGTGCGACCGCTCGCGACGCGCTCCATCGCCGCGGTCACCCGCGCCTCAGCCGCCAGGTCGAGATTCGACGTCGCCTCGTCGAGCAGCAGGATCGCGGGGTCCACGAGCTGCGCCCGCGCCAGAGCGATCAGCTGCCGCTGACCGGCCGAGAGCGAGCGGCCGCGCTCCGAGATCGGCTGCAGATAGCCGTTCGGCAACGCGGCGATGAAGTCGTGAGCACCGACTGCCCGCGCGGCCGCTTCGACGGCGGCATCCGTCGCCTCTGGCCGGCCGTACGCGATGTTGTCGCGCACCGTCCCCGTGAACAGGAATGCCTCCTGCGGCACATAGCCGAGCTGCGCGCGATACGCGGCGAGATCGAGCGTGCGCACGTCGTGCCCGTCCACACGCACCGCGCCTGCGTCGACGTCGTAGAAGCGCGCGAGCAGCTTCATCACCGTCGACTTGCCCGCACCCGTCTCACCGACGAGCGCGACCGTCTCGCCTGCGGCGATGTCGAGTCGGATGCCGCGCAGCGCCTCGGGCGGCTTCGAGGGCGTGGCTTCGTCGAGCTCGGCAAGCCGTGCGTCCTGCGGTCCGCGCTCCTGCACGCCGGGTCGGGCGGGCGCCACAGGGTAGGCGAAGTGCACCTCGTCGAGCGCGATCGCCCCCGACAGCCGGCCCGGGTCGACGGGCACAGGCGCCTGCGGCGTCAGGCTCGAAAGCGCCATCAGCTCGGAGATGCGGCGCACCGAGATCGTGGTCTGCTGCCAGGCATCGAACACCTGCGACAGCTGCTGGATCGGCGAGAAGAACATGTCGACGTAGAGCAGGAACGCGATCAGCGCGCCGGTCGTGAGCTGCCCGTGCAGGATCAGCCACGCGCCGAGGCCGAGCACGATCGCGTCGGCGACCGACGACAGGAACTGCACGAACGGGAAGTAGGTGGCGACCAGCTTCTGCGCGGCGACGCGGGCCTCGAGGTACGAGGCGCCGAGGCCGTGGAAGTGCCTCTTCGTCGCGGTCTCATGCACGAACGCCTGCGCTTCGTGGACTCCCGAGAGGCTCTCTTGGAAGTCTGCGTTGACGATCGCGATGCGGTCGCGCGCCTGGTCGTAGAGCACCGCGGCGCGGCGGCGGAAGGCCACGGTCGCGATCGCGAGCGGGATGACCACCACCAGCACCGCGCCGCCCAGCAGCGGGTTCACGATGAGGATCGCCACCCCGACGCCGACGAAGGTCACGAACGACACGAGCGCCGCCAAGAGCCCGTTCTGCACGAGCTGCTCGAACTGGTCGACGTCGGTCGTCATGCGCGTCATGATGCGGCCGGCCATCTCGCGCTCGTAGTAGTCGAGCGACAGCCGCTGCAGCTGGGCGAAGATGCGCACGCGCAGATTCAGCATGACGCGCTGCGCGGTGCGGCCCATCACGAACGTCTCGGCGATCTGGTCGAAGAGGTCGACGAGTGTGACGAGCAGGAACAGGGCCGACGCCCCGAGCACGGCGTAGGTCGACCCCGTGACCACGCCCTCGTCGATGCCGCTCTTGACCAGCACCGGGCCGACGAGCCCCGCGACGGCGTCGATCACGACGAAGAGCAGCCCGAGCAGCAGCGGCCACCGGTAGTCGACGAGCAGCGACCGCAGCGAGAAGTGCGGCCGGTGGGCGCCCTCGCGGTCGATGTCGACCTCGATCGTGTCCTTCACCGGCGGCAGCCGGTCGACGCGGGCCATCAGCTCTGGCGTCGCGGCGAGGCCGCGGCGCATCATGCCGCCACCGCCGGTGCCGCCGAGACCGGGGCCGAGGCTGGGCGCAGCGGGCACTGCGGTGCGCGCGGGCGCCGGCGAGGCATCCCCCGCCCCCGCCTTCTGCCACGCGGCGGCCGTGACGCGCCCCGAATAGGCGGCCACGGCGTCCACGTCGCCCGAGGCGGCGGCGCCGCCGGCAGGCGCGTCGCCGTCCTCCATGCCGGACAGCAGCAGGCGGTAGTCGGCGTTGCGGGCCATCAGCTCGTCGTGCGTGCCCTCGTCGACGACGCGGCCGCCGTCGACGAGCACGACGCGATCGGCGAGGTGCAGCGTCGACTGGCGATGGGCGATCAGGATGACCGTGCGGTCGGCCATGACGTCGCGCAGGCCCTCGTGAATCGCCTCTTCCGTGCGAGCGTCGATCGCGCTGGTCGCGTCGTCGAGGATCATGATGCGCGGGTCGGCGAGGATCGCGCGGGCGAGCGCGACGCGCTGCCGCTGCCCGCCTGACAGGGACAGGCCGCGCTCGCCGACGACCGTGTCGTATTTCTTGGGCAGCTTGTCGATGAAGACGTCGGCTTGCGCGAGCCGCGCGGCGCGCTCGATCTCCTGATCGGATGCCTCGGGCCGGCCATACGCGATGTTGAAGCGCACCGACTCGCTGAACAGGAAGCTCTCTTCGAAGACGACGCCGATCTGCGAGCGCAGCGAGTGCAGCGTGAGTCCGCGCACGTCGGTGCCGTCGACGCGCACGGCGCCGCGGTCGGGGTCGTAGAAGCGGGGGATCAGCATCGCCGCGGTCGACTTGCCCGAGCCGCTGGCGCCGACAATGGCGACGCGCTCACCGGCCGCGACCTTCAGCGAGAAGCCGGCGAGGGTCTCGTGATCGCCGGCGCGGCGGCGGTCCTGCTCATACGAGAAGTGCACGTCGTCGAACTCGATCTCGCCGCGGGCCACCCCCAGCTCGACGGCGTCGGGCGCGTCGGCGATCGCGGGCGGCGTGTCGAGCAGCTGCGCGATGCGCTCGACGCCCGCGCGGGCCTGCTGCGCGATCGCGAGCATGCCGGCGAGCTGCCGCGCCGGGGCGAGCATCTGCGCGACGTAGGTCGAGAACGCGAGGAAGGTGCCGAGCGTGATGTTGCCGTTCAGCGCGAGCCAGCCGCCGAGCGCCAGAATGCCGACCTGGCCGAACGCGGGAATCGACTCGAGCAGCGGCTGGAACCGGGACTGGATGCGGGTCGAGCGCATCTGCGAGCCGTAGAGCCTGGTCGCGGCATCCGTCAGTCGCTTCAACTCGCGGCGCTCTTGGCCGAACGCCTTCACGACACGCACACCGCCGGTGTCCTCGTCGACGATCTGGACGAGCTCGCCCTCTTTCTGCTGCGCGTCCCACGTGGCGGGGAAGACGCGCGCGCGCATGCGGTAGCTGACGACCACGAGCGCCGGAATGATCGCGATGCCGACCAGCGCGAGCAGCGGCGACAGCACGAACATCACGACGAGCGAGAGCACCAGCAGCACGAGGTTGCCGCTCACGATCGGCAGGAAATTGAGCAGCATCATCACGAGCCCCGAGTCGGAGTTCGCGCGCGCGACCAGCTGACCGGTGGGCATGCGGTCGAGATTGGTGAAGTCCATCGACTGCAGGTGGTCGTGCATGTCGTTGCGCAGGTCGTTCTGCACCTCGAGCGCCACCTTGCCGCCGCGGTAGCGCCGCAGGCGGGCCAGGAAGAAGTTGGCGGCTGCGAGCGCGATCAGGATCGCGAGCCACACCCAGAGGCTGCCGCGGTGGTGGCCGATGACGGTGTCGACGATCTGCCGCGCGACCAGCGGCGTGAGCACCTGCGCACCGCTGCCGAGCAGGGCCGCCCCGAGCGCCAGATAGAGACCCGTGCGGTGGCGCAGCACGTAGGACCAGAGGCGGGCGACCCAGTTGATGGGCTGGGGTTCTGCTGTCTGCGTTGTCATGCGCCTGCCTTCACGTTCGCTTGCGCCTGGCCTTGCGCGCCGGCCGCTTGCTCGGCGCGGTAGCGCTCGATCGCGTCGCCGAGCTCGGCGAGGGCACGGATGCCTGCGCCCGGCTCGCCCATCAGAGAAGTCACCGCGCGCACCCGCTCGGCGAGCCGCGCCTTGGCCTGGTGCACCTGCGTCGCGCCGTCGGCGGTCAGCGCGAGCGCCATGGCCCGCTGATCGCCGTCGACCTTGGTGCGGGTGACGAGTCCGCGCTTCACGAGCGAATCCACCGTGGCACTGATCGCAGGCTTGCCGACGGCGAGGCGCTCGGCGAGGCGGCTCGCGCGGTCCTCGCCGGCGTCGAGGGCGCTCAGCACCCGGAAGTCGGCGAGGCTCAGCGGCTGGGCGGAGCGCTCGAGCATGCGCGCGAGGCGGGCGACTGCGTCGACGGCGGCCTCGAGTGAGGCCGCCGGATCGAGCCTGTCGGAATCAGCCGCCACACTCTCGATTCGATCGTTCACCCTCTGAACTATACGCCGCATGGTTCGGCGTGTGAACTACTTGATGGGCGTGATTCGAGTGACTTTCGTTATGAATCGCCCATCGAACTTTCGGGCGCCGCGGCCATGGTGTGCTCATGACATACGACTCGGCAGCCAGCGGCACGCCTCGCTTCAGCGCCGCAACGGCCGCGATGGGCTGGGCAGAGGCGACCAGGAAGTTCCTGTTCACGCGCGAAGGCGGCCTGCTCGCGGGCAAGCTGCTCGTGATGGCGGGGCTCATCGGCTCGATCGCCGACGAGCCGCTCGACCTGATTCCGGGCATCGATCTGCTGTCGTTCGGCGACGACATCCTGTGGCTCGCCATTCCGGCCTATGCCGTCGGCCGGATCGCGTGGATCAGGCACCGCGCCAACAATCCGAAGCGCGCCAGGCAGCGGCCGGACAAGTAAGACGCGCGCGGCAGATCGCGCCTCGGGCGCACATTTTTCTCGAAAACGTGCGCCCGAGGCGCTTTTCACCGCAATCCGTCTAGAACGGGTACCGCTCGATGTCCGACTGCACCGTGATCCACTGGGTCTCGCAGAAGGTGTCGAGGTTGGCCGAGCCGCCGAAGCGACCGCCGACGCCCGACGCCTTCGCGCCGCCGAAGGGGATGACCGCCTCATCGTCGACCGTCACATCGTTGATGTGCACCGCGCCGGACTCGATGCGAGCCGCGAGCTCGAACGCCGCGAACGGGTTGCCGGTGGCGATCGCGACCGAAAGGCCGTACTCCGAGTCGTTCACGAGCTCGATCGCCTCATCGATCGTGTCGTAGGTGACGATCGGAGCGACCGGCCCGAAGACCTCTTCCGCGTAGGCGGGCGCCGAGCGCGGCACGTCGACGAGCACGGTCGGGCGATAGAACAGCCCGTCGTACTCGCCGCCGGCGACGAGGCGTGCTCCTTGCGCGATCGACTCGGTGACGAATCCGTGCACCTTGTCGCGCTGGCGCTCATCGATGAGCGGGCCGAGCGCGTTGCTCGGGTCGGTCGGGTCGCCGACCGGCAGCCGCGCCGCCTTCTCGGCGAGCAGCTGCGCATATCGGTCCGCCAGAGACGAGTGCACGATGTGGCGGCCGGTCGTCATGCAGATCTGGCCCTGGTGCAGGAACGACCCCCAGGCGCCTGCGGCAGCAGCAGCGTCGACGTCGGCATCGGGCAGCACGAGGAAGGCCGAGTTGCCGCCCAGCTCGAGGTGCACGCGCTTCAGCAGCGGGCCCGCCGCCTCGCCGATCGCGCGACCGGCCGGGGTCGACCCCGTGAACGAGATGCACGGCACGTCGGGGTGCGCGACGAGCGCGGCGCCGAGGTCGCCCCCGCCGGGCAGTACGTGGAAGAGGCCTTCGGGCAGCCCCGCCTCGGCGAGCAGCTCGGCGAGGGCGTAGCCGCCAGAGATCGGCGTGCGGGGGTCGGGCTTCAGGATCACCGCATTGCCCACGGCGAGCGCGGGCGCGACCGAGCGCAGCGCCAGGATCGCGGGGAAGTTGAACGGCGCGATCACGCCGACGACGCCCAGCGGCACCCGGCGCGCGAGCGACAGACGCGGCTTCACCGAGCGCAGCAGCTCGCCATAGGGCTGCGAGGCGAGCGCGGCGGTCTCGTCGAACTCCGAGACGAGCAGGCTCACCTCGAACATGGCCTTGCCTATGCCGGAGCCCGACTCGGGCACGAGCCATTTCGTGATGCGCTCGGGGTCGGCGGCGAGCAGCTGCGACGCCTTGCGCAACACCGCGGCGCGGCGGTCGTAGGGCAGCGCCGCCCACTCCTTCTGCGCCGTCTTCGCGGCGGCGACCGACGCATCGAGGTCGGCCGCCGACGCCTGCCCGACCGTGCTCAGCACCTCGCCCGTGGCGGGCGCCGTCACGTCGATCGTGCCGCCGCTCGCCTGCGTCCAGCTGCCGGTGAAGATGCGCCCGGTCCAGGCGGGGCCGGATGCCTCGGCCGCGCTCTGCGTGTCAGAGCTGTTCCTCGTGATGCCGTTCGTCGTGATGGTCATGTTCGTATCCGTCTCTTCCGAATCCGTCTGTCCGTGCTCAGTCCGTGATGTCCAGGTCTTTGCTCTCGCGGGCGAAGAGCAGCAGCACCAGGGCACTGACGACGCACATGCCGATCAGGTACCAGAGCACCCCGGCCGGGTTCCCGTGCCCGGCCGCCAGCAGCGACGCTGCGATGACCGGGGTGAATCCGGCGCCGAGCAGGCTCGCGAACTGGTAGCCGAGCGAGGCACCGGTGTAGCGCGAGCTGGTCGCGAAGGTCTCGGAGACGAAGGCGGCCAGCGGGCCGAAGGTCGCGCTCTGCAGCAGCGGCAGAGCGATGAGGAAGGCCGCGATGACCTGGCCGTTGCTGCCCGAGCCGAACATCGACCACAGCGGGAACGCGACCGCGGCGAGCGCCAGCAGGCCGAAGATCATGACGGGGCGGCGGCCCAGGCGGTCGGACAGGGAGGCCCAGATGGGGATCGTGATCGCGGCGGCGGCCTGTGAGGCGGCGAATCCCCAGAGCCCGACGGACTGACTGACGCCGTGCTGCACGGCGTAGGTCAGGGCGAGCGTCGAGAACAGGCCCTGGATCACGAAAGAGCCCATGCCGCTGAACGCGCCGACGATCAGGGCCCGCGGCCGCTTCAGCACCTCGAGCAGCGGGATGGAGCGCTTGGCGCGCTCGCTCTTGTCGAGCTCGACGGCCTTCTCGAACATCGGCGACTCCTGCACCGTCATGCGCACATAGAGGCCGATGATCAGCAGCACGGCAGAGAGCAGGAACGGAACGCGCCAGCCCCACGCCACGAACTGCTCGTGCGGCAGCAGCGCGAACAGGGCCAGCGCCGCGGTGCCGAGGAAGGCCCCAGACGGCCCGCCGGCGTTCGCGAAGGATGCAGCCAGGCCGCGCTTCCGGCCGCCGGAGTGCTCGAGGGCGAGCAGCGCAGAGCCGCCCCACTCGCCGCCGATCGCGATGCCCTGGATGAGGCGCAGCAGGATCAGGCAGACGGCACCGAGCGTCGGCACCGAGGGCACGAGGCCGACCAGCGTCGACGCGACGCCCATCACCGACATCGAGATCAACAGCATCCGCTTGCGGCCGACGCGGTCGCCGAAGTGGCCGAAGACGATGCCGCCGATCGGCCGCGAGAGATAGCCGGTCGCGAAGGTGCCGTAGGAGGCGACCGTCTGCATCAGCGGGTTGAGCCCCGAGAAGAACAGCGGCCCGAACACGACCGATGACGCGGTCGCGTAGAGGATGAAGTCGTAGAACTCGATGGTCGAGCCGAGGTAGCCCGAGAGGGCGGCGCGGCGGACCTGGCCGGTGCCGAGGAAGGCGAACAGCGAGCGTTCGCGGCCCGTGGCCGGCGCCGTGACGGCGGGAGTGGAGACCATTGGGGTGGTCCTTTCGAGGAAGTCGACGACGGTGTCGACGGTCGATTTTGCGGAAGGGGGTGGCGCTCAGGCGGGCAGCGGGGCAGAGGCACCCCACCGCTCGAGCAGTTCGGGCACGGAGCTGTGCCCCGGGCTCTCTGGGGAGGCGGGCACCCCCGTCGGGGTGCGAGCGAAGCGCGGGGCGGGGGCAGGCTCCGGCCGCCCGTCGCGCTCGATGAAGGTGCCCCTGGCGGCGAGGTGCTCGCCGTGGGGCGCCTCCGTCATCGAGAGCACCGGAGCCACGCAGGCATCCGTGCCCTCGAAGATCTCGGCCCACTCGTCACGCGTGCGCGACGCGAACGCTGCGGCGAACGCCGCGCGCAGCGCCGGCCACTCGTCCTTCGACCACTGGCCGGGCAGGCCGGCGGCGGCGAGGCCGAGGCCGTCGACGAGCTGCGCGTAGAAGGCCGGCTCGAGCGCCGCGACCGACACATAGCGGCCGTCGGCCGTCTCGTAGACGTCGACGAAGGGGGCGCCCGAGTCGATCAGGTTGGTTCCGCGCTGGTCGTTCCATGCGCCGCCGGCGAGCAGCGAATACGGATTCGCCATCAGATGCGCCACGCCGTCGACGATGGCAGCGTCAACGACCTGCCCGCGCTCCGACGTCGCGCGCTCTACGAGGGCGGCGAGGATGCCGGCGACCAGGTACATCGCCCCGCCGCCGAAGTCGCCGACGAGCGAGAGCGGCAGCTGCGGCGGGCCGCCCGCGCGCCCGATGGCGTGCAGGGCACCCGTTGCCGAGAGGTAGTTCGGGTCGTGGCCGGCGCGCTGCGCGAGCGGGCCGGTCTGCCCCCAGCCGGTCATCCGGCCGTAGACGAGGCGCGGGTTGCGGGCGAGCAGCTCGTCCGGGCCGAGGCCGAGTCGCTCGGCGGCGCCCGGGCGGTACGGATCGACCAGAACATCCGCCCGGTCGACCAGGGCGAGCACCGAGTCGAGCCCCTCCGGCGACTTGAGGTCGACCGAGACGCGCGACTTCCCGCGCTGCAGGGTGTCGAGCTCGGGCGGCACGGGCATCTCGAAGCCCGCGCCCGAGCGGTCGATGCGCACCACGTCGGCACCGAGGTCGGCGAGCAGCATGCAGGCGAACGGGCCTGGGCCGAGCCCGCCGAGTTCGACGACACGGATGCCCGTGAGGGGTCCGACCCCGGTGCCGGCGCCCATCAGGCCACCACAGCCACGGGCTCGAGCGCAGCGGCCGTGGCGCGCTTGCCCGGCGTGAGGTGCGCATTGATGAACTGCTCGTTGAGGTCGATGCCGAAGCCAGGGCCCTCGTTGGGGTAGAGCTTGCCGTCCTTGAAGATCGGCACCTGCGTCGCGATGTCCTCGGTGATGCGCTGCTCGTCGTTCTCCCACTGCGAGTTGATGATGAGCGGGCCGAGGTTCTCGTGCGTGAACTGCGACGCCCACTGGTCGGCGACCATCAGGTGGGCGGAAGGCGAGGCCTCGAGGCCCGACCCGATCATGCATCCGCTCATCACGGGCAGATCCGCGAGACGCGCGAGCGTCAGCCAGCGCTGCGCCTTGAGCAGGCCGCCCGCCTTCTGCATCTTGATGAACAGGCCGTCGGCCGCGCGGCGGTCGATGATCTCCTTCAGGTGGTGCAGCTCCTGCGCCGACTCGTCGGCGTAGACCGGCGTGCCGATCTTGCCGCGCAGGCGGGCGAGGCCTTCGATGTCCCAGTAGGGCAGCGGCTGCTCGACGCACTCGAGGTGGTACGGCTCGAGCTTGCGCAGCGCCTTGTAGGCCTGGTCGTAGTTCCAGAATCCGTTCACGTCCATCGTGAGGCGCACGTCGTCGCCGACCGCCTCGCGCACGGCGGCGACGTTGCGCACGACCTCGTCGATGTCGTCACCGGCCTTGAGCTTCACGAGCTCGAAGCCGTTGGCGACCGCGTCGACGGCGGCCTGCACCGTCTGCTCGGTGCCGCCCGCCGAGGCGACCCAGCCCTGGCGCGAGTACTCGGTGGTGCGACCGCCGAGCAGCTCGTAGACCGGAACGCCGAGCGCCTTGCCCTTGAGGTCGTGCAGCGCGAAGTCGACCGCGGCCTTTGCCTGGTTGTTCTCACGCACGAAGCGGTCCATCTGGCCGACGATCTTCTCGATCGCGAACGGGTCCTGCCCGATGAGGAAGAGCGGAGCGATCGTGTCGGTGATGATCCCCTGGATCGAGTCCTGCGTCTCGCCCCGGTACCAGGTCGAGGTGTCGCCGCCGTCGGCGACACCGACAATGCCCTCATCGGTGTAGATCTTCACGACCACCGAGTGGATGTGCGTGATCTTCGTCCCCGGCATGAGGAACGGCTTCACCAGCGGGGTGGAGACGGGGATGGTTTCGACGCGCGTGATCTTCACGACAGGACTCCTTCGATGACGGTGCCGCCAGCGGTCTGGAGGGCGGCGAGTGCGGCGTTGTTGAGGCCGGCTGAGCGCAGCACCTCGACGGTGTGCTCGCCGAGCAGCGGTGCGCGGTGGCGCACCTCGCCGGGCGTGCGCGAGAGCTTGGGAACGACGCCGGTGACCGCGATCTCGCGATCGGTGCCCGGCACCGGCAGCTGCGGCAGCATGTTGCGGGCCGCGTAGTGCGGGTCGGCGAAGATGTCGGCCGCGTCGAGGATCGGCCCGAGCGGCACCTTCCCGCCGAGCAGCTCGACGAGCTCGGCGACCGTGTGGCTCGAGGTCCACGCGGTGACGATCTCGTACAGCGGCTCGCGGTTCACCCAGCGCTTGTGGTCGGTGTCGAAGCGCGGGTCGGTGACGAGGTCGGGGCGCTCCATGACGGCGCACAGCTTCGCCCACTGCGGGTTGTGCGGGGCCCCGAGCGTCACCTCGCCGTCCTTCGCGGGCACAACGTCGAACGGCGCGAAGCCGCGCAGCTGGTTGCCGATCGGCTCGGGCGAGACGCCGGTGTACGCGTAGTTGTTCACCACGACCTCGCTCACCGCGAGCACCGAGTCCACCATCGCGACGTCGACGTACTGCCCCTTCCCCGAGCTCTTCGCCTCGAGCAGCGCCGTCACCGTGCCGAAGGCCGCGAACAGGGCGGGCACGGTGTCGCCGATTCCCGACCCGACGCGCACCCGGCTCGAGGCATCCTGCCCCGTGATGCTCATCAGCCCGCCCATGGCCTGCGCGACGATGTCGAACGCCGGCCAGTTCGCATACGGGCTGACTCCGCCGCGCGCGTCGCCGAAGCCGCGGATGGACGTGTACACGAGCCGGGGATTCCTGGAAGCCAGCTCGTCGTAGCCGAGGCCGAGCCTCTCCATGACCCCGTTGCTGAAGTTCTCGACGAGCGCGTCGGCGTCGTCGATCAGCGCGAGCAGCGCGTCGCGCGCCTCGGGCACCTTGAGGTCGAGCACGACGCTGCGCTTGTTGCGGTTGGCGTTGCCGAACACCCCGCCGTATGCGGGATTCTCGTCGCCGTCACCGAACGGCCCGGTGTGGCGCAGCATGTCGCCGCGCGGCGACTCGATCTTGATGACGTCTGCCCCCTGGTCGGCGAGCAGCGAGGTGCAGAACGGACCGCTGAGAGCCTGCGTGAGGTCGATGATGCGGATGCCCGCGAGAGCCTGCCCGGCCATCAGACGTACTCCCGCCCGATCAGCGAGCGTGCGATCACGAGCTTCTGGATCTGCGGGGTGCCCTCACCGATCTCGAGGCCCGAGACGTCGCGCAGCATGGCCTGCAGCGCGAGGTCCTCTGAGAACCCGGTGTGGCCGTGGGCGATGATGCAGTCGCGGATCGTCTGGAGTGAGACATCCGTCGCGTACAGCTTCGTCATCGCCGCCTCCTTCGAGAACTTCTGGCCGGCGTCGGCCAGCGACAGCGCGCGATACGTGAGCCAGCGGGCGGCCTCGAGCTTCGTGGCGTTCTCGGCGATGGGGAAGCTCACGCCCTGGTTCTTCGAGATCGGCTGGCCGAAGGCCTGCCGGATCTTGACGTACTCGATCGTCATGTCGAGCGCCTTGCGGGCGACCCCGGTCGTCATCAGGCCGATGACCGAGCGGGTGTAGTCGAACTCCTTCATGACGAGGCGGAAGCCGTCGCCGACGCCGCCGATCACGAGCTCGTCCGGCACGAACACGTCGTCGAGGAAGACGGCGGCGCGGCCGAGCGGCTTCCAGCCCGGGTCGTCGAACTTGTGGACGGAGACGCCTGCCGCTGCGTTCGGCACGAGGAACGCGGTGACCCCGCCCGCGGTCTTCGCGAACACGATGATCGCCTTCGAGTGGGGGGCGAAGGTGATCGACGTCTTCTCGCCGTTGAGCTTCCAGCCGCCCTCGACCTGCTCGGCACGGGTGCGCATGCCGGCGGCGTCCGATCCGCTGCCCGGCTCGGTGAGCGCGAGGGCGACGACGTGCTCGCCGCGCACGATGCCCGGCACCCACTCGTCGGCCTGGGCCGGCGGCAGGAAGCGCTCGAGCAGCGGCGCCGTGAGGTTCGAGGTGTACGAGAGCTGGCTCAGGTAGAAGTCCGCGTAGGCGAGCTCTTCGTGAGCGATGCCGAGGTGGACCTTGGTCAGCTCTTCGCCGATGCGGCCCTGGCCGCCGTGCTCCTCTGAGGTGCCGAGGCCGAGCAGGCCGGCCTCGCCCATCGCCTTCGCGAGATCCCACGGGAACTCCTCGCTGTGCGCCCGGGCGTTGTACCCCTCTGCATAGGGGGTGGCGAACTCGCGCACCCAGGCGGCGAATTCCTCGTACTCTTCGCTGAAGTGAACCGGAGGCTGCATGGCGGCACTGACTCCCTTGTCGTGTTGCGCGACGCCGCGGGAGATCACGAGCAGCTGGGGGATGCCTGCCGAAGACCGCGTCGTCTTCTTGTCGTCGTCGACTGTGCGCTCCGGGCCTTGTGCCGCACAACGACAGATACCGGCGGAGCTTCCGCAGTTATCCTGTGGAAACAGATCGTGGAGACCCGATGACGCGTCCGAAGAATCCCGCTGGGGCAGTGCCTGCGCAGGCATCCGTCGCCAGTCCTGAACTGCCGTTCACCCTGCATCAGCTGCGCATGCTCGTCACGGTCGCTGAGACCGGAACGATCAGTGGGGCGGCCGAGCGACTGCTGCTCTCGCAGACTGCGGTGTCGCTGGCGCTGTCGCAGCTCGAGAAGGCCTTCGCCGCCGAGCTGCTGGTGCGCAGGCGCGCGCACGGGGTGACGCTCACCGCGACGGGGCACACCGTGGTCGCGGCAGCGCGGCGGATCCTGGCCGAGGCGACCGACCTCTATGAGGAGATCGGCGGCCGGGGAGAGGTGGTCGGCGCGGTCGCGGTCGGCTGCTACCCGAGTCTCGGCCCGTCGCTCGTCCCCGCGCTGCTCGACGGGTTCCTGCGTCGCCACCCGCGGGCGGTGCCGACGCTCGACGAAGGACCGCAGGAGACCCTCGAGCACCGGCTGGTCGACGGCACCCTCGACGTGGTCATCAGCTATGACCTGGCACTGTCCGACTCGCTCGCCAAGGTGGCGATCGCGCAGCGTGAGCCCGGCGTGCTCGTCGCGGCGGACGGCACCTGGGGCGACGCCGAGGCCATCGACCTGAAGCAGCTGGCGAACGAGCCGTACGTGCTGCTCGACACCCCCCTCAGCACCTACCATCTGGCATCCATCACGCGTGCCGCGGGGTTCGAGCCGCGCATCATGTACCGCTCGCAGAACTTCGAGACGGTGCGGTCGCTGGTCGGGCGGGGGCTCGGCTGGACGCTGCTGCTCACGCCGCCGCGCAGCGAGCTCACGCACGAGGGCACGCGCGTCGCCATGAAGCCGTTCGCGCAGAAGCTCGACCCCGTCGACGTGGTCGTCGTGTGGCCGCGCAGCCGCTCGCTCAGCCGGGCGGCGCGCGCGTTCGTCGCGTTCGCGCAGTCGGCGGGCGGGTGACGATTTCGGGGGCGACGGATGCCTCACCGGCCGCCCTCTCGCCGCACGAGCGCACCGAGTTGTCAACCCCTGCAGCCACCCCGGGTTCGATCGAGAAGCGCCGGGTACAGCCCGGCTGTGACGCAGGGAGGGCTATGGAAACCGTGACACTCAGGCTTGGCGACTTGAGCTTTCACCTCCGCGCCGGGGTGAGCGTGAGGACGCTCGAGAAGAAGCTCGTCGCGGCCGCACGGAAGGGCGCGGGGGTGGTCAGGGTGCCGCTGTCCGACGACGGGGAGGTCGACGCGGTCGTGACGCCGACGGTGCCCATTGCGCTCGAGCGGCATCACTTCGAGCGCGTCTCGACGCGGCGTGACGGGCGTGAACCCGCGGTCGGCTGGTCGGAGTTCGAGCTGCCGGAGTGAGCACGCCGGCGGTGGTCGCGCCCACGAGCGCGTCGGATATTCGGCGCCCGGCGGGCCGAGCACCGCGCCACACGAGATCCGTGCCCTACTAGTCGCTGGTCATCCGCGGGTTCGACGCGCTCACGGGCCTCGGCACGGCCCGGCCGGGGGCGAGCGCGATCACGACCGCCACCGCGGCGAGCGCGGCGAGGATCTCGAAGAGCGCCGGGTAGCCTCCCGCGACCGCCGCAATGGCAGCGCCCGCGCCGGGCGCGAGGCCCCCGGCCGCTGCGAGCGGTGCTTGGTAGACGCCGCTGATCGCCGGGTACCGCTCCGGTCCCCAGAGCTCTGCCGGCAGGGTGGCGTTCACCAGCGTGAACAGTCCGCGCGCCGCGCCGCCCACGACGGCGATCGCGACGGACAGCCACTCGGGGCCGGTCACCAGCGACTGAGCGAGAAGGCTGGCGGCGAGCAGGCCGAAGACGAAGGCGGCCCGGGTGCGCGGTCGCAGCCGGTGGTCGAGCAACGGGTACACGAGCCGTCCGCCGACCTGGCCCGCCCCGGCGAGCCCCACGGCCCATGCGGCGAGTGCCGGGGCGGCTCCGCGGCCCAGTAGCAGCACCGGCAGCGCCACAAGCGATGCGTAGCTGACGAACGCCGTGACGGTGCCCGCACTCGCCATCAGCACGAAGAGTGGGCTACCGAGGACGTCGCGGTCGGGCGCGCGTGCCACCGCCTGCTGCGGCTGCCAGGGCAGGCGCAGGGCGATCGCGTGAGCGGGCAGCGTGACGACGAGCAGGATGCCGGCGAGCACCAGATAGCTCCCGCGCCACCCGAGGCGGCCGTCGAGGAACGCAGTGAAGGGCGCGAAGATCGTCGAGGCGAAGCCGCCTGCGAGCGTGAGCGTCGTGATCGCGCGCACCCGCCGCGCGCCGAACCACGCGGTGAGCGCGGCGAAGGCGGGCGCGTAGTACAGGCCCGCGGTAGCGACGCCGATGAGCGCCCAGGCGCAGGCGAAGATTGCGAAATCGGGGGCGAGCGCCATGACGGCGACGGATGCCGCGCCCAGCGCGCTGCCGAAGACCATCACCGGCCTCGGGCCGAAGCGTTGAAGCATCCGGCCCACTGGAATGCCGCATGCGGCGCCGGCGAGACTCGCGACCGAGAACGCGGTCGTGATCGCGACCTGCGACCAGCCGGTGTCGCCGGCGATCGACGGCGCGAGCACGGCGAACGCATAGAACAGCGCACCGTAGCTGGTGACCACGGTCGCGCACAGCGCCACGAGCACACCGGTGAGCCGGCGGCTCGTCGGGGCGCCGGCCGCGCGCCCCGGCATCAGGCGAGCGGAATGAGGGGGCGTGCGCCGAGCTCGATCGACTGCTTCGGCGCGGGCGCGCAGCATGCGCCGCCGTCGAGGTCGCCTGAGCCGCCGCAGACGCCCGAGTCAGGAAGCATGAGCTCGTTGCGCGCCGCTGCCTCGTGGTCGCCCGCGAGCTCGGCGACCACGCTGCGCACCTGCTCGTAGCCGGTCAGGGCGAGGAACGTCGGGGCGCGGCCGTACGACTTCGCGCCGACGATGTAGAGATTCGGCTCGGGTTGGGCGAGTTCGAGAGCGCCCGTCGCGCGCACGGTTCCGCACGAGTGGATGTTGGAGTCGATCTCGCTCGCGAGGCCCGCGACGGCCTCGAGGCTCGGGTCGATCGCCGTGCGCACCTCGCGCAGGACCGACAGGTCGGGGCGGAATCCGGTGAGGACGATGAGGTGGTCGACGGCGTCGAGCTGTCGGCCGTCGTCGCTGATCACGGTCAGCTGGTCGCCCGTGCGGCGGAGCTCGGCCGTGCGGAAGCCCGCCACCTGGGTGACGAGGCCGTCGGCGACCACCTCGCGCGCCCGGCCGCCGAGGGCGCCGCGTGCCGGTAGCTGGTCGTCGGCGCTCGAAAGCCCGGAGGGAGAGCTGCGGCGGATCGCCCACTCGACCCGAGTGCCGCCGGCGCCCTGCGCCAGCTCTGCGAGGCGGATCACGGCGTGGGCGGCCGAGTGGCCACTGCCGATCACGACGACGTGCTTGCCCGCGAGGTGCGACACCGACGCCGGCACCTGATAGGAGACGAGCCCTGCCGCCGCCGCTTCCCTCTCGCCCAGCGCCGGCAGGCCGGAGGCGCCGGCCGGGTTCGGGCTGCCCCACGTGCCCGAGGCATCGAGCACGGCGCGGGCGTAGAAGCGCAGTTCGTTCCCGTCGGCATCGGTCGCCTGTACCTCGAACGGCTGGTCGGCACGGCCCGAGTCGACCACCTTGTCGCGTGCTGAGCGGGCGACGCCCGTCACCGCGACGCCGGTCTTCACCCGATCGCCGAGCGCGGCCCCGAGCGGGGCGAGGTACTGTGCCACCCACTCTGCGCCGGTCGGGTAGCCGGTGCGCGGCTCCGACCAGCCTGCGTTCTCGAGCAGGCGACGGGATGCCGCATCGATGAGCTCCGGCCACTCGGAGAACAGCCTCACGTGCCCCCACTCGGCGACTGCAGCGCCGGCCGCCGCGCCCCGCTCCAGCACCAGTGGCTCGATGCCTCGTTCGAGCAGATGGGCCGCGGCCGCGAGGCCCTGGGGGCCGGCTCCGATCACGATGACGGGCAGCTGGTCGGTCACGGGCATACTCCTCGAATCGACGTTCTTCGATGTGATGTGACCAGCTTCGGGAATCCATCGACGGTTGTCAATGCGTGTGACAGACTTTTCGCATGCCTTCGCCGCTGCCCCTGCTCACCTCGGATGCCACCGCGTGCTGCTCGCCGGTCATCGGCGGGGTCCTCGAGAGCGACGAGGCCGAGCGCATCGCCCGCACGTTCAAGGCTCTCGGCGACCCGACCAGGCTGCGGCTGCTGTCACTGATCGCGGCGGCCGAGGGCGGCGAAGCCTGCATCTGCGACCTCACCGACCCGGTCGGCCTGTCTCAGCCGACCGTCTCTCACCACATGAAGACCCTGGTCGAGGCAGGGCTCGTCACCCGCGAGCAGCGCGGCAAGTGGGCGTACTTCGCCATCGTCGAGGGTGCTCTGACGAGCGCGGCCGCGGCCCTGGGCGCCGCCTGACGCGTATGACAGGTTGAGAATCCTGCCGAGCGGCTCGCGTATGCTGTGAACTGGCAACCGGTTCAGGATGCCGACGCCGATGTAGTTCAATGGCAGAACTTCTGCTTCCCAAGCAGACAGCGCGGGTTCGATTCCCGTCATCGGCTCTCTTCACAACGGCCGCGGCGCACTAGCACCGCCCGCCTTCTGCCGTCAGCCCTTGAGGCATGCGCGCCCAGCGGGCACCCTGGAACCACCATGGACGAGCAGGACGACCGACAGGGTGACCAGCGCAACATCGTCTCGGTCTGCGAGCGCGCGCAGACCGCCTGGTTCACGGCGCGCGCCGAGCATCTCGGGGGCGAGGTCTGGACGGATGGCCCGCTCACCTGGGTCGACGGCCCCGATGGCCTGAACCTCATGTTCCCCGAGCAGATCGATTCGGACGCTCTGCAGCGCGGCATCGAGCGGGCACGCAGCGCAGAGCACGAGCTGATCGGCGCCTGGCTGTCGCACGAGACGGATGCCTCAGCGCTGATCGGCGCCGGATTCGAACGCGGCTGGGCGCCGTGGTGGATGTCCGCGAGCATCGATGACATCGACACCGCCGAAGACCCCCGCGTGCACGTCGGCGTGCACCCCGACGACCGCAGCGATGAGAAGTCTCACGAGCGCTACGACAAGCTGCTGCAGCTCGCCGATGCCGCACCCGACCGCGCGTTCTACGCAGGCGTGCGCGTCGACGGCGTGCTCGCCGGTCACGCGTGGGCATATGTCGACGGCGACGTCGCCGGCATCTTCGACCTCGACGTGTGGCCGCCGTTCCGCCGCCGCGGGCTGGGCGCGGCGCTGCTGCACAGCGTCGCCGGGGCCGCTCGCGAGCGCGGCGCCAGAACCGCGGTGCTCAGCACGTCCCCTCAGGGCGCGATCGTCTACCGCGCGCAGCATTTCAACCGGGTCGGCATGGCGCAGACCTGGTGGCTGCACATCTAGGCGACCAGCGCGTTTCGAGACGCGCGCGGTTCCTGAGGAGCACGGCGAAGCCGCGCGTCTCGAAGGGCCGCAAGCTCCGCGTGCTCCTCAACGAGCGGACCGGACGAAGCTCCGCGCGCTCTTCGAGCGCGGGAGCACGCGGGCTACTTCAGGCGGCGGTCGCCCGGCGTCGAGATCCGCAGCCAGCGGAAGCCGTAGGCCTCGAGCGGTAGCGAGACGGTCCCGTCCTCACCGAGGTCGACGTCGTGGTCGTCGAACAGGTCGGCGAGATGGGTGCCGTGCGGCACCCAGTCGAGGTCGAGGTCGAGCTCGAGGTCCTCATCGCCGAAGTTGTGGATCGTGATCATGCCGGAGTCGTCCCACTGGTGGATCATGAGCAGCACGGCGGGGTTCGGGTGGTCGATCACGGCCGCATCGCCCCACCCGAGCTCCGGGCACTCGCGGTAGCGGTGCGTGAGCCGCGTGATGAACGGCAGCAACGCATCGGGGTCGGTGCGCTGGTCCTCGACGTTGACCTGCTTCGGCCCGAAGGCGCCCTCCGCCATGGGGGCGATCAGCCGGCCGGCATCCGCATTGGAGAATCCTCCGTTCGGCGAGACGCCGCTCCACTGCATGGGGGGGCGGACCGCCATGCGCCCCGGCGCGTCGAGGTTCTCGCCCATGCCGATCTCTTCGCCGTAGAACAGCACCGGGGTGCCCGGCAGCGCGAACAGCAGGCTGTAGACCATGCGGATGCGGCGCTGGTCGCCGTCGAGCATCGGCGGCAGACGTCGGCGCAGCCCGCGGCCATAGGCCTGCATGCGCTCCTCAGGCCCGAAGGCGGCGAAGACCTCTTCACGCTCGGCATCCGTCAGCTTGTCCAGCGTCAGCTCGTCGTGATTGCGCACGAAATTCGCCCACTGGCTGTCCGAGATGAGCTTCGGCCGGCCCTTCAGCGCCTCGCGCAGCGGCTCGGCGTTCTTCCGCGCGAGCGCGAGGTACATCGCCTGCATTCCGACGAAGTCGAACTGCATGTTGAGCTCGTCCGCGTCGTCGCCGCCGAAGTACTCGACCTGGTCCTCGCGGGCGAGGTTCACCTCGCCGAGCAGCAGCGCGTCGCCCTGCCGCCGCGACAGGAACGCCCGCAGCGCGCGCAGGTAGCTGTGCAGCTCGCCGGCGCTCGCGTTCGGGTCCTCGCCGCTGATGAGGAAGGGCACCGCGTCGACGCGGAACCCCGAGATGCCGAGCTCGAGCCAGAACCCCGCGAGTTTGGCGATCTCGTCGCGCACCCGCGGGTTCGTGAGGTTGAGGTCGGGCTCGCGGCGATAGAACTGGTGCCGGAAGTACTCGCCTGTCGCGTCGTCACGGTCCCACACGCCGTCTTCGTCACCGGGGAACGCGCTCTCGCTCGGGCTCTGCGGCGGGCAGTCGGTGCGCCAGATGTAGAAGTCGCGGAACGGCGACTCCTTGCTCTCGCGCGATTTCTGAAACCAGGGATGCTTGCTCGAGGTGTGCTGCACGACGAGGTCGATCACCACGCGAATCCCGCGATCGCGCGCCACCCGCACCATCTCGACGAAGTCGCCGAGCGACCCGAGCCGCTCGTCGACCGCATAGAAGTCGGTCGGGTCGTAGCCGTCGTCAGCACCGCCCGACGGGTGCAGCGGCATGAGCCACAGGCAGGTGACACCGAGGCTCGCGAGATAGTCCATGCGCTGGGCAAGCCCCTGGAAGTCGCCCACCCCGTCGTCGTTCCAGTCGAGGAACGTCTTCACGTCGAGGCAGTAGACGACCGCGGTCTTCCACCACAGGTCGCCCGTGTCGGTGATCTTCACGCGAACCCGGTACCCGGAGGCGCCCGAGGCTAGACCCGCGGGTCGCCGGACCGGCCGGTCGCTAGACCGGCACGACCTTCAGCGTCGCCTCGACGGACGGCCCCTCGACCATCGGCTGCCGGAACTGCGGCGGCTGTGCGGCGTACTTGACGTTGTAGGCATCCGTCACCGCCTGGTTCTTGATCTCGTTCACCTCTTCGAACGCGACCTCGCGCTCGATATCGCCCGCCGTGAACGCCGCGCGCCCCGTCTCGCGCACGCGCCGGTACCAGCGCGCCGATCTGCCGTGCGCCGATCGCACGAAGACCTCGCTGCCGTCGGTCACCGCCCACATCGTGACGGGCTGAAGCGGAGTTCCGTCGCCGGCGAGCGGCGCCACCTGAACCTCTTCGATCTCGCCGATGGCCCGTACTTCCTCGGGAGTCCAATCGCTCATGTCGACAGTGTCACGCAGCGGCGCGGTCGCCGCGACCCCCTGTGCTCGCCGAGCCTCGCGGCCTAGCGTGAAGACATGACTTCGGATTCGACGGCGACTCCCACCTACGACCTCAACGACACCACCACGATCCCCGAGATCGGCCTCGGCACCTACGGACTCACCGGCTCCGCCGGCGCGGAATCCGTCGCCTCGGCCATCGGCATCGGCTACCGCCTGATCGACACGGCGTATTCGTATGGCAATGAGGATGCCGTCGGCGAAGGCATCCGGCGCTCCGGAATCGACCCGGCCGAGCTGGTCGTGACGAGCAAGGTGCCCAACGGGCACCACTCGCGTGACCGCGTGCTCGCCGCGTTCGACGAGACGATGGGACGGCTCGGGCTCGAGCGGCTCGACCTGCTGCTGATCCACTGGCCCGAGCCGCAGGACGGCCTCTATGTCGAAGCGTGGAAGACCCTGGTCGAGTTGCAGCGGCAGGGCCGCGTGCGCTCGATCGGCGTCTCGAACTTCGACGCGAAGCAGCTCGACGAGGTGATCGAGGCCACCGGTGTCACGCCGGCCGTCAACCAGGTGCCCGTCGACCTGCTGCACCAGAACCGGGCGGCGCGCGAGACCGACTCGCTCTGCGGAATCCTCACCGAGAGCTACAGCCCGCTGAAGCACGCGGACGAGGCGGCCAAGCACCCCGAGTTCGCACGCGTAGCCGCCGACCACGGGGTGACGACCAACCAGCTGATCCTGCGGTGGCACATCCAGTCAGGGCTGCTGCCGATTCCGCGCTCACGCTCGGCCGAGCACCAGAAGGAGAACTTCGGCGCGCTCGACTTCACCCTGAACCCCGAGGAGCTCGCGCGTCTCGCCGCCATCGCGTAGCAGAATCGGCAGGTGATCATCGCGGTGGACGACCCGAAGGCCGTCGACGTGCTCGAGTTGCTGGCCGAGCACCTGCGCGACATGCACGCGACCTCGCCGGCCGAGAGCGTGCACGCGCTCGACCCGAACGCGCTCGCCCACCCGAGCATCACGTTCTGGTCGGCCCGCGACGCACAGACCGACGAGCTGCTCGGCGTCGGGGCGCTCAAGCAGCACGATGACGCCCTCGGCGAGCTGAAGTCGATGCGCACGAGCGCCGCTGCGCGCGGCCGCGGTGTCGCGAGCGCGGTGCTCGGCGCGATCCTTGCGGAGGCGCGCCGCCGAGGCATCCGCGAGCTCAAGCTCGAGACCGGTACAGAGGACTACTTCGCGCCCGCCCGCGCCCTGTATGCGAAGCACGGATTCGTCAGCTGCGCGCCCTTCGCCGACTACACCGACGACCCCCACAGCGCCTACTTCGCCCTCGCGCTCTGAGCTGCCGTTGCTTCGTCGCGCGCCGCTAGCCTGACCGCATGGGTGTCTGGGCGCGCGCCGACGTGCGCGACGCGTTCGAAGGGCTGATCGTCGCGCATGGCGATGCTGCGATCGGCTGGAAGATCGGGGTCGCGAGCGCGGCGTCGATGGCCGCGGCCGGGATTGATGCACCGCTGATCGGATGCCTGTTCCAGGCGGGCCTGCTCGAAAGCGGCGCCGAGCTCGACGTCAGCGGGTGGGTGGACCCCCGACTCGAACCCGAGATCGCGGTCTACCTCAAGGCAGATGTCCCTGCAGGCGCGAGCGCAGAGCAGGCATCCGATGCCATTGCCGCGATCTCGCTCGCGTTCGAGCTCGTCGACCTCGACGGGTCGCTGACGGATGCGCCGGCCATGCTGCGGGGCAACGTGTTCCAGCGCGGGGTCATCCTCGGCGAGCGTGTGGCCGCCGTCGCTCCGCCGCCGGTGCGGGTGCTCATCGACGGCGAGACGCACGCCGACATTCCGGATCCCATCGCGGCCGCCGCCGCATAGCTTTGTGCCCGATCGGCACGGCACTGTGCCCATTCGGCGCGAGTGTGGCCGCTGCAGCGGGCACGATTGCGCCGAACGGGCACAGCGAGGGGCGCTTACAGGTCGACGACCTCGAACTCGAGCAGGGAGGCGCCGGTCGCGACGGTCGGCTGGCCCTCGCGCGCACCCTGGTGCGCCGCCGCCGCGCCGTTCTCGCGCCAGGCCTGGAACGACTCCTCGTCGGCCCACGTTGTCACCACGAAGTAGCGGTTCTCGCCTGAGACGGGCCGCAGCAGCTGGAATCCCTCGAACCCGGGCGCCGAGTCGACCGCGTGCTTGCGCGCGGCGAATCGCGACTCGAGCTCTGAACCGGCGCCCTCTGGCACCTCGATGGCGTTGATCTTCACGACAGACATACGTCGATCCTTACCAGCGCGGCCTGTGTGTGCCCGTAACCGCAAGACACAGAGCGCTCTTCTCTCAACTGCGAGCGGGAAGATCGAGGCACCATGGGAAACACTGAGTGGGGCTTTTCGACCGAACAGGTGCACGCGGGCATCCGGCCCGACGGCGGGCACGGCGCGCGCATCACGCCCGTCTATCTGAGCAACGGATTCCTGTTCGACGACTTCGACCAGGCGCGTGAGCGCTTTGCGGGCGAGTCAGAGGGCTACTACTACACGCGCTACGGCAACCCCACGATCGCCGCCGTCGAGCGCAAGCTCGCGGGGCTCGAGCACGGCACCGACGCCCTCGCCGTCGCGAGCGGCCAGGCGGCGCTGACCATCGCGTTCCTCACGCTTCTGCAGCAGGGCGACCACGTGGTCTCCGCCCGCTCGATCTACGAGGGCACGCGCGGCCTGCTGCGCGAGGACTTCGCCCGCTTCGGCATCACCGCGACCTTCGTGAAGGATCCGAACGACGCCGACGCGCTGGCCGCAGCGTTCCAGCCGAACACGAAGGCCGTCTTCATCGAGTCGATCCCGAACCCGCGCAACGACGTGCCCGACCTTGAGCTCGTCGCGCGCGTCGCCCACGAGCGCGGCGTGCCGGTCATCGTCGACAACACGCTCGGCACGCCCTTCCACGTCCGACCCATCGACCACGGCGCCGACCTCGTCGTGCACTCGACGAGCAAGTTCCTCTCCGGCCACGGCTCGGCGATCGGCGGCGCGATCGTCGACTCCGGCAGCGAATATCTGAGCGGCGCCGTCGCCGACGGCCATACCGTCACGAACGAGACCTTCACGCAGAAGGCGCGCAGCCTCGCCGGCCGCTTCGGCCCGACACTGTCGCCGTTCAACGCCTTCCTGCTGCAGCACGGCATCGAGACCCTCTCGCTGCGCATGCGCCAGCAGTCGGGCAACGCGCTCGAGATCGCACGGTGGCTCGAGGCGAGCCCGGCCGTGGCATCCGTCGACTACAGCGGCCTCGAATCGAGCCCGCATCACGCGAACGCCGAGCGCTACCTGCGCGGCGGCTACGGCGCGGTGTTCGCCTTCACGCTCGCCGGCGGTCTGCCTGCCGCGCGGGCGCTCATCAACCGGGTCACGCTCTGGAGCCGCATGACGCACCTCGGCGACGTGCGCTCGCTGATCCTGCACCCCGCGTCGACGACGCACATCCACCTGACCGACGCGGAACTCGCGGAGATCGGCATCCAGCCCGGCACGATCCGGCTTTCGGTGGGCATCGAGGATGCCGCAGACCTCATCGCCGACCTCGAACAGGCGCTCGCCTCGGCCTGATCGGCAAGAATCTCACCATGACTCGACTGCAGCACTTCGGCTGGTTCTTCTCGCGCGGCTTCGGGCCGCAGGCGTGGGGTCGCGCCGACTACCACTGGGGCTACGACTGGTTCCGCCCAGAGCTCTATGTGCAGGCCGTGCAGCAGCTCGAGCAGGCCGGCCTCGACCTCGTGATCCTCGAGGACGCACTCTCGATCGGGAATCCCTCGACCATCGATCTGCGCACCCGCCAGGCCTACGGCGGCCCCAAGCACGACCCGCTGCTGCTCGTGCCCTATCTGCTCAACGCGACCAGGCACCTGGGCTTCACGCCGACCATCAACCCGGTCGCGACGCCGCCCTATCTCGCCGCGCGCCAGGCGGCCACGCTGCATCACCTCAGCGGCGGCCGGTACGGCATGAACGTCGTGACGGATGTCGCGTCGAGTCGCCACTTCGGCGTCGAGCCGCTGTCGCACGACGGCGCCTATGACCGCGCCTCGGAGTGGCTCGAGGTCGTGAAGAAGCTCTGGCACAGCTGGGGCGAGGGCGCGTACGTGAACGACACCGCGTCGTGGCACTTCGCCGACGGGGCGAAGATCGATGCGTTCCGGCACACGGGCGATTACTACGACGTGACCGGGCCGCTGAATGCGATCCCGTTCGACGACGGCGACCCGGTCATCGTCTCGCCCGGGGGCAGCCCGCGCGGCATCGCGTTCGCGGGCACCAATTCCGAGGTCCAGCTCGCGCTCGCGCCGCTGGACGTGTCGTCGGTGGCCGGCTATCGCAAGCGCGTGATCGATGCGGCGACGGATGCCGGGCGCTCGGCGGCCTCGATCAAGACGCTCTTCGTGTTCAAGCCCGAGATCGTCGCGAGCCGGGAAGAGGTCGACCGCGTGGTCGCGGCCAGCGAGCACCCGACCGATGAGCAGCTGCACGCGATCCTGCTCGGGCAGTCGAGCGACCTCGAGACCGACCTGACCGGCCTGGACTGGGATCGCCCGGTCGACCCCGACGCGATCTTCGGCGACCACGTCTCGCGCGGCTCGATCAAGGGGCTGCTCGCGGCCGCCTCGTCGTTCGAGGACCACACGCTGCGCGAGCTGCTGCAGCGGCACGCTCGGAAGGGCCGCGCCGCCGACCGCACCGGCTGGGTCGGCACCGCCGAGGACATCGCGGACTACATCGAGGAGTTCGGCGAGGTGGCCGATAACGACGGCTTCATCTTCTCGGGCGACCTGCACCCCACGACGGTGCACCGCTTCCTCGACCAGCTCGTGCCCGAGCTGCGGGGGCGCGGGCTGCTGCGCACCGAGTACGGCGACGGCAACCTGCGGGCAAACCTCACCGAGTTCTGACGCTCTCGCGCCGCGCCGAACTGAGCACTGTTCGCCTATCGTTTTCGTCGCTTTCATCGACCTGATTCACGCAATCGGTTGGAATGCGCGCTGCGGTCGACTTATCTCGAAGGCATGGAGACGAGGCTCTCCCGAGCGATCGGGATGCAGGCGCGCGCACTGCGCGACCTCGCTGCGTCGTCGTTTCCCGAGCAGGCATCCGTTCTCGCCGACGCTCGGCGTCTCGTTCTGATCGGCACAGGCTCGAGCCTGAATGCGGCGCGCCTCGGAGCCTGGCAGCTGCGGCGCCGCGGTGTCGATGCGCTCGCCATGTCGTCGGCGAGCCTGGCCAGGTGGGAACCGGCCGTGCGCCCCGGCGACGCCCTCGTCGTCATCAGCCACACAGGCCAGACGGCGTACAGCATGCGGGCGCGACTCGACGCCCTCGCCGCCGGCATCCCACTCGTGTCGATCACCGGTGCGGGGGCGGACTGGCCGGAGGCGATCGTCGCCGGCCCCGCTGAGACCTCTGACACGCACACCGTCAGCTATCTCTGCTCGCTCGCCGCGATCGCGCGGCTGGCCGATGGCATCGAGGCCGTGCGCGCGCGGACGAGCGTGCGCCCGGCATCCCTCACGCTGCTGGATGCGGCAGACCGCGTTCAGGCGGCGATCGATGCGCCCGAGGTGGCGCACATCGGCGTGCCGGCGCGCGCGACCGCGATCGTCGGCGCCGGCCCGTGGGCCATCACGGCGGCGGAAGGCGCGCTCAAGCTGCGCGAGGCGGCGCGCGTGCTGGCCGAGGCCTATGACACCGAGGCGCTGCTGCACGGCAGCGCGGTGCCGCTCACCGACGCCGACACGCTGATCGCGCTGCAGCCCGGCGCCGACCCCGATGGGCTGATCGACCGGCTGGCCGCGGCCGCGCACGCCGAGGGCGTGCACGTGGCGACCATCGATGAGGAGCGCCCGCTCGCCGACCCGTTCTACGCGCAGTTCCCGCTCACGGTGCGCCTGCAGCAGCTGGCCGCGCACTTCGCACAAAGGCGGGGGCAGAACCCCGACGAGGTCATCGTCGGGTGCTGGCACGCCGACTCGCTGTGGAACGCGGGAAAGCCCGCGCGCGCGTCCTGACCAGATTCCTGATCGATTCCTGGCCCGATTCCTGATCGGCATCCGGCAAAGCGGGTATTCACCGGTCATTCGTCGAATTCCTTAACGGATTCTTCGACCGGGCCTGTTCGCATAGGAGCCATGAGCACGACGCTGGGGGCGCAGCGCCCCGTCCATACGCAGGAATTCCGCCTGCGCGCATGGCTGCGCACGCCCACCGTCGCCGTGCCCGGCCTCGCGGGCCTGCTCGCCGCGGTGATCACCGCGCTCGGCTCCTGGATCCCGTCTCTCTGGGGCGACGAGGCGGCATCCGCACTGTCCGCGCAGCGCTCGCTGCCGTCGTTCCTGCACGAGATCGTGCATGTTGACGCGGTCCACGCCGTCTATTACGCCGGCCTGCACCTGTGGGTCTCGGTGTTCGGCGCGAGCGCCTTCGCACTGCGGCTTCCTTCTGCCATCGCGACCGGTGTCATGGTCGCGGGCGTCGTCCTACTCGCGCGCTTCTTCGTGTCCTCGTGGCGGCTGCCGCTGATCGCCGCGGCCTTCGCGGTCGGGCTGCCCCGGCTGAACTTCGCGGGCATCGAGGCGCGCAGCTACGCCTGGACGGCCGCGTTCGCGACCTGGATTCTCGTCTGCGCGGTCGCGACCCTGCGCGGCCGCGTCTCCGCGCATGTCGGCTGGGCAGGCTTCGCGCTGCTGGCCGGCGTCGGCACCGCGCTGAACCCGTATGTCGGCAGCCTGATTCTGGTGACCGGATGCCTCGCGGCGCTCTCGGCCGGCGAGCGCCGCGCGCACCTGCGCCGCTGGGCGTGGGCGTCGCTCGTCGCGCTGGCGCTGGCGTCGCCCGTGATCCTGCTCGCGGTGCTCGAGCGGCACCAGGTCGCGTTCCTCGCGCACCGGCCCGAGCCCGCCGAGACCTGGGTCGTGAAACAGTGGTTCCACGACCCTCTGATGGCGATCATCGGCTGGGCGCTGCTGGTGGCTGCCGCCGTGGTCATCGCCGTGCGCCGCGATGCGCGCCTCGACCTCGGTCTCGGGGTGGTGGCCCTGCTCTGGGTCGTTCCGGCGAGCGCGTTCCTGATCGGCACGATCCCGACGCTGCACCATTACGCGCCGCGCTATCTGACCCTCACCGCGCCGGGCGTCGCGCTGCTCATGGCGCTGGCCGTCGACGCGATCTTCCGCAGCTGGAAGCCGGCCGGCGTGGCCGCGCTGGTGCTCGTGCTGGGCGCAGCCGTTCCCGCCTACCTCGCGCAGCGCGGGCCGAACGCCGAGAACGCCAGCGACTGGGCCGAGGTCAGCCAGGTCGTCGCGGCGCACGCGCTGCCCGGCGACCAGGTGGCGTTCGACACCGTGGTCCGGCCGAGTCGCCGGCCACAGTCGGCCTGGCGCCTCTACCCCCGCGATTTCCGCAATGTGTCGGTGCCGCAGCTGGTCACGCCGTACTGGCAGCGGAAGACCTGGTCCGACGAATTGATGACGATCGAGGATGCCGCAGCGCAGCACCGCTTCACGGCGCCGACCGTCTTCGCCGTCGAGTCCGACTTCGCGAGCACCGGGGTGGTCGATGTGAACGGGATCCCTGCGCTCGAGTCGGCCGGCTACCACGTGGTCGAGCACTGGAAGCTGCACTCGGACGAGGTGTACAAGCTCGACCGGGAGGGCACCCCGCCCCGCTAGGTCGGGTCTTCCGCCGAAGCATCCCTCGCCCCTGCTGCGACGCCCGGGCGCACCCGGCCCGCGTTCTTCGGAACCCAGGCCCACAGCGACGCCGCGGCGGCGAAGCCGACGACGGCGCTGACCTCGATGCCGAGCGCGAGCCCGGCGAGGGCGGTGACGGCGGAGAGGATGACGGGACCGATGCCCGCGCCGGCGTCCGCGAGCTCGCGCCAGACGCCGAGGAACGTCGGGCGGCCGATCGCGGGGGAGGTGTCGGCGCCGAGCGTCATCACGATTCCCGAGCCGATCCCGTTGCCGAACCCCATGACCATGGCGACCAGGGCGAGGGTCGCGACCCCGTGGGTGAGCGGCATGAGGGCGAACGAGATGCCGAGGACGAGCGTCGAGGGCACGGCGACCCAGCGGCGGCCGTAGCGATCCATCACCTTGCCCGCCGGGTAGAAGGTCAGCGCGTCGATCGCACCCGCCACGCCGTAGATGATCGACGACGTCGACGGCTCAAGGCCGAGGTGCGCCGCCCAGAGCGGGATCACTATCTGCCGCGTCTGCCTGATGGCCGACAGCAGCAGGATGCCGAGGCCCAGCGTGACGAACAGCCGCCAGTACTGCTTGAGGATGCCGACCGTCGTGACGGAGGCCGCCGCCGCGCGCCGCGACTCGCTGAGCTCGAGATCCGGCACACGATAGACGATCACGGCCGCCGCGATGATGGCGACGAGCGCCACGATGTAGGCCCCGTCAAGGCCCCAGAAGTGCATCGCCGCGGCCCCGATGAACGGGCCGAGAAAGACGCCGATGCGCATCGTCCCGCCGAGCGTCGACAGCGCCCGAGCTCGCATGTGCGGCGGCACCATCTCGGTCAGGTAGGACTGCCGCGCGAGGTTGTAGACGGAGCTCGCGGCGCCGATCAGCAGCACGCCGAACGCGTAGGCGAGCAGCGACAGCGCGTGATCGCGCAGGTCGACGAGGCAGAACGCGAGCCCGACCACCGTGATCACGGCGGCCACGAGCATCGCGCGCCGTTCGCCGATGCGGGTCGCGAGGATGCCGGAGGGGATGTTCGTGGCGATCGACCCGATGCCGATCAGAGCCGCCACGAGTGCCGCCACCGACGTCGTCGCCCCGCGCTCGATCGCGCTCAGCGCGATGACGGGGAAGATCGCACCCTCAGCGAGACCGAAGAGCGTCGACGGGCCGTATGCCGCCACCGCGATCGAGCGGAGGCGGAATTCTTCGGGCACGTTAACTATTTTGCCCCGCTCGCGCGGCGGCGTCAGGCGAGCAGGGGCAGCGAACCCACGAGACGGTCGACACGGTTGCGCGGCCCGACCAGGCTCAGCGCGAAGTACTGGTGGTCGGCGGCGCCGCGCGCGGCGAGCTCGTCGGCATACTCCGCGTAGACGCGCGTCGCCTGCGCGACGGCGGGCATGTCGGCGACGAAGACGTCGTCGCGCGCCGCGGCCTTGGCTCGCAGTTCGGCGAGCTTCGCGCCTGGGGCCGCGAGGATCGCGCAGCCGGCCCACGGCAGTCCCGGGTGGGCCGAGCCCGAGGCATCCGTCACGTCCGGTCCGAGCAGCCCCGTCACCCGCGCCTGCGTCGCGGCGGCGACGCACACCGCGGCGTTCACGGCGCGCCCCGCGGGCAGCGCGGAATCCACGACGATCACCCACTTGAGGTGCGCGTGCCTGGTCGAGATGGTGGGGTCGAACAGCTCGGGGTCGAAGCCGATTGTGAGGGCGGTCATGCCACAAGCCAGGCACATCAACGGATGTGGTGCAAACCTGCCGAACTTCGTACGGCTATAGTGCCGTCATGGCCGAACTGGACGAACTTGATGCGGCGATCCTGGCGGTTCTGCAGGCGGATGCGCGGACGACGAATCGCGACGTCGCGGCGTCCGTCGGCATCGCCCCGACCACCGCGCTCGAGCGCACGCGCAGCCTGCGCGACCGCGGCGTGATCGTCGGCGCGAGCCTCGATCTCGACCTCGCCGAGATCGGGCGGCCGGTGCAGGCGCTGGTCGCGGTGCGCATCAGGCCGCCGTCGCGCAAGGTGATCGAGGCGTTCCGCGACTGGGTGACCGGCCTGCCCGAGACGCTCGGCGCGTTCGTCACGACCGGCGACCAGGACTTCATCCTTCACGTCGCCGTGCCCGACAACGACGCGCTCTACGCGTTCGTCATCGACAAGCTGACGAGCCGGCCCGAGATCGCCGATGTGCGCACCTCTGTGGTCTACGAGCACCTGCGCCGGAAGGCGGTCGCGCCCGTCGGCGTGCGCCGCCGCAGGTGACCTAGTAGCCGGCTTCGCCGGTGGTCGCCGCGCCCGCGAGCAGCGCCCGCGCGCCCGAGACACCGAGGCGCGTGGCCCCGGCCGCGATCATCGCGCGCGCCTGCTCGATGGTGCGCACTCCGCCAGAGGCCTTGACCCCGATCGTCGGGCCCACGGTCTCGCGCATCAGCGCGACGGCGTGCTCCGTCGCGCCGCCGGAGGGGTGGAATCCGGTCGACGTCTTCACGAAATCGGCGCCGGCCGCGACGGCCGCGGTGCACGCCGCCTTGATCTCCTCATCGGTGAGCGCCGCCGACTCGATGATCACCTTGAGCACGGTCGGCTGCGGGGCCGCGGCGCGCACGGCCGCGATGTCGGCTTCGACGTAGCCGAAGTTCCCCTCCTTCGCGGCACCCACGTCGATCACCATGTCGATCTCGTCGGCGCCGTGCTTGACAGCCTCGGCCGCCTCGACCGCCTTGACGGTCGAGCTGTGCTTGCCGCTCGGGAACCCGCAGACCACCGCGACCTTGAGGTCGGCCTCGAGCGGGACCTCCACCGGAAGCATCGAGGGCGACACGCACACCGAGTAGGTGCCGAGCTCGATCGCCTCGGCGATCAGCGCCGCCACGTCGGCGTGAGTCGCCTCAGGCTTGAGCAGGGTGAAGTCGATGTAACGCGCGACCTCCGCCGCGGAGAGCTCGGTGTCAGTCATACGTCGATTCTGCCCGCTTCCAGCGCTGCCCGTACGTCACGAGCGGCTGCAGCGCCGCCAGCAGATCACGACCGCGGGCGGTCAGCACGTACCTCACCGTCACCGGCGTGGTCGGCTCGACGACCCGGTCGATCAGGCCGGCATGCTCGAGCTCCTTGAGGCGCAGTGCGAGCATCCGATCGGAGAGCCCCGCGACCGACGCCAGGATCTCGCTGAACCGGCTCGCGCCGCGGGCGACGGCCAGCATGATCGCACTGCTCCAGCGCCGGCCGATCAGCTCGACGGTGCTCGTCGCGCGGCGGCACTCGTCGTCGTCGATCTGCTCCCAGCCCGTTCGCACGTTCTCAATGGTCACTTACCTATAGTAAGTCGCTTATGCATTGATTGCAGGATGCCTGCGCAGTGCGGATGCTGGTGAGCATGCCCGACTACGGCCATCCTCTGCGCTTCGGAACCTTCATCACGCCCACCAACTCGCCGGTCGAGAGGCCGGTCGAGCTCGCCGTGCTGTCCGAGCAGCTCGGCTTCGAGCTGGTCACCTTCCAGGACCACCCCTACCAGCCGCGCTTCAGCGACACCTGGACCCTGCTGACGTGGGTCGCCGGCGCGACGAGCCGCATCCACGTCAGCGGCAATGTGCTGAACTCAGCCCTGCGGCCGCCGGCCGTGCTCGCCCGCAGCGCGGCGACGCTCGACCTGCTCTCGGGCGGCCGCTTCGAGCTGGGCCTCGGGGCGGGCGGTTTCTGGGATGCCATCGCCGCGATGGGCGGCCCGCAGTGGACCCCCGGCCAAGGCGTCGACGCGCTCGGCGAGGCCATCGAGATCATCCGCGGCGTGTGGGACGCGGCCGACCGCCACCCCCTGCGCGTGGCCGGCGAGCGCTGGCACGTCGACGGTGCCAAGCGCGGCCCGGCCCCGGCGCACGACATCCCGATCTGGGTCGGCGCGCTGAAGCCGAGGATGCTGCGCCTGATCGGCCGCGTCGGCGACGGCTGGCTGCCGAGCCTGCCCTACCTGCGGGCCGGCGACCTGCAGCGCGGCAACGCGACGATCGACGAGGCGGCCACTCGGGCCGGCCGGAGCCCGGCCGAGATCGTGCGCCTGCTCAACGTTGGACCGCAGAGCACGGCCGACGAACTGATTCGCTTTGCCCTCGAGGACGGCGTCAGCACCTTCATCTTCATGGGCGACGACCCCGAGACGCTGCGTTACCTCGCGGCCGAGGTGGTTCCGCAGGTGCGCGAGGGTGTGAGCGCCGGTCGCGCGCAGGCGGGCACGGCCCCGGCATCCGCTCGACTCCGCAGCGCGGCCGTGCGCGCCAAGCGGGTGCCGGGCATCGATTACGACGGGCTGCCCGACTCGCTCGCCGCGCGCGCGATCGAGCCGGGTGACGCGGCCTACGCGCGCTACACCTCTGGTTACCTGCGTGGCGGCGCCCCCGGGCTCGTCCTGCGCCCGCAGACGACGAGCGAGGTGACGGATGCCGTCGCCTTCGCCGCGCGCCACCGCGAGCTTCCCCTCGGCATCTTCAGCGCGGGCCATGGCCTCTCGGGCCGGTCGCTCAACCGCGGAGGCCTCGTGATCGACGTCGGCGCGTTCAACCGGGTCGAGGTGCTCGACGAGTCAGCCGGGCGGGTGCGCGTCGGCCCCGGCGCACGCTGGCTCGACGTGGCGCGGGCGCTCACCCCGCACGGGCTGGCGATCACGAGCGGCGACTATGGCGGCGTCGGCGTGGGCGGCCTCGCGACTGCGGGTGGCGTCGGCTGGTTCGCGCGCGAGCACGGGCTCACGATCGACCACCTGCTGTCGGTCGACGTGGTGCTCGCGAGTGGCGAGCTCGTGCACGCCAGCGCCGATGAGCACCCCGAGCTGTTCTGGGCGATGCGCGGCGCGGGGGCCAACTTCGGCATCGCCCTGTCGTTCGAGTTCCGCGCCGACCGCGTCGGTCAGCTCGGCTTCGCGCAGCTCGCGTTCGATGCGAGCGACACAGCGGAGTTCCTCGTGCGGTGGGGGGCCGCGCTCGAGGCATCCGATCGCCGCGTCACCGGGTCTCTGATCCTCGGCGGCCGGCAGGGCACGACGCAGTACGCGCAGGCCATGGTCGCGGTCGACAGCGCAGACCCCGACACGATCATCGAGCTGCTGCAGCCGATCGCGTCGGTCGGGCCGCTCGTCGACCAGTCCCTCGCGCTCGCGAGCTATGAGCAGGTCATGGCCGCGTTCGTGAGCGACGCCCCGCAGCAGGCGCAGGGCGAGCCGCACAGCCACTCGGGACTCATCGAGCACCTCACGCCCGAGTTCCCGCGTGAGATCGCGGCGCTGCTCGACGCCGGCGCGTCGTACTTCCTCCAGCTGCGGGCGGTCGGCGGCGCGGTCGCCGACGTTCCGGCCGAGGCGACGGCTTACGGCTGGCGCAACGCGAACTTCTCGGTGGCCGCCTTCGGCACGCGCTCGTCGGGGCTCGACGCGTGGTGGCGCCGACTCGAGCCGCACTTCGAGGGCATGTACCTGAGCTTCGAGACCGACACCGGGCCGGACGCGCTGGCCCGTGCCTTCCCGCCCGCGCACCTCGAGCGGCTGCGCGAGCTCAAGCGGCGCTACGACCCGACCGGCCTCTTCCGCGACAACTTCTTCATCGACCCATTCGGAGCGAACACCGCAGGCGACATCGCCGACGACAGCGCCGCGTGACACATCGGGCTGACTTGGGAATAGCAATCCAGGTGGCTAGGTTGGTGGTTAGTACTTAGCCACCGACCGTGAGGACCAGGCCCATGAACACCGCACGCACGCTGCCTCGCGCAGCCTCGTATTGGACCGCGGCCGCGGTCGCCGCCATCGCGCTGTGGACAAGCGGCGCCCCGAGCACCAGCTATCCGCTGTACGAGTCGCAATGGCACGTCAGCACGGCGGTGACGAACGGGGTCTTCGCCGTCTATCCGGCGGCGCTCGTCGTCGTGCTTCTCGTTTTCGGCGACCTCGCCGACCACATCGGCCGGCGTGCCGCGATCCTGCTCGGTCTCGCGGCCATGCTCATCGGAACCCTGATGTTCGCGGTCGCGCCGAACATCGGCGTCGTCTTCGTCGGCCGCGTGTTCATGGGCGTCGGTGTGGGCCTCGCACTCAGCCCGGCCTCCGCAGCCGTGCTGGAGTTCAGCAAGCCGGGGCGCGAGCGCGCGGCCGGCTCCGTGACCACGGCGGCGACCGCGCTGGGCCTCGCTTTCGCGACGCTCATCGGCGGTGCCCTGATCCAGTACGCGCCGTTCCCGTTGCACCTCGACTTCTGGGTGCTGACGGTGGTGATCGCGGCCCTCGCCGCGAGCGTCTGGTTCATGCCGCGTCACACCCGTGACGAGTCTCGCGGCAGGTGGCGGCCTCGCGGGGTCGCCGTCGCCCCCGGCATCCGTCTGCTCTATGTCGTCGCCGCCCTGTCGATGAGCACCGCGTACATGTTCGGCGCGGTCATCCTGAGTCTCGGCGCGACGATCGCCGAGCAGATCACGCACGCGACGAATGTGCTCGAGGTCGGCGCGATCATGGCCGTCATGTCTGTGTTCATCGGCGCGACCGCGCTTGCGACGAAAGGCGTGCGGCCGCGCAACTCGATCTCGGTCGGAGCGTTCGTGACCCTCGCGGCGTTCGCGCTGCTTCTCGATGCGTCCTACACCGGGTCGCTCGGGGTATTCGTCGCAACGACGATCGTCGCCGGCTCGGGCTACGCGCTGATGTTCTCGGGCTCGCTGGCCCTGATCAGCCAGAACGCGCCCGCTCACCACCGCGCGGGCACGATCTCGGCCGTGTACCTCGTGGCGTACCTGATGCAGGGTGCCACGGCGGTCGCGCTCGGGCTCATCGCCACCGGCACCGGCTTGCGCAGCGCGCTCGACGTCGGCGCGGTCGCCGTGGCCGTGTTCGCCCTCGGCGCGCTGGTGACGGCGCAGGTGCTGCGGGCGCGGCAGAATGCTGCGGACGCCCCCGCGGCATCAGCTCGCACCGCCCCCCTGGTTCTCGAGGAGTGACCATGCCAGATACGACCATGAGCACGCACGAACTCGACCCGGTCGACGCCCGCGAGTACCAGGCGCTCTGCTCGATCTCGCGCACCGTCGACATCCTGGGTCCGCGCTGGAACTTCCAGATCATGCGCGAGGCGCTCGCGGGCATCACCCGCTTCGCCGATTTCCGCGAGATGCTCGGTGTTTCTCCCGATGTGCTGAGCGCTCGACTCAGCTCGCTCGTCGAGGCGGGGGTGCTCGAGCGCCGGAAGTACCACGCCCCCGGCGAGCGCGCCCGCGACGAGTACGTGCTGACCCAGGCAGGCCGAGAGCTCGACATCGTCATCTCGGCGCTGCGCGACTGGGGCGACCGGCACGCACCGGGGGAGTTCGGGCCGATCAGCCGCCGCGTGCGCCGCAGCGACGACACCCCCGTGCATGTGGCCTATGTCGACGAGTCAGGGCACGAGGTGCCCTCGGAGGATGTGGTCGCCCTGCCCGTCGAGTCGTCCCCGGCGGTGCGCTTCTACGCGCGCCGCGGGGAGCTGGTGAAGCGGGCGGCCGCGACGCGCTGATCGCCGGATGCGCGGGCAGGCGGCACGGGCAGGCGGCACGGACGGGCAACGCTGCGACCGCGGCGTCAGCATCCGTTTTCGTAATATTTCTAGATGATCTGGAATGCAGAGCAGTTGAATGCAATTGCATGCATCAGACGGGGCGATCGCCCCGACCACCAGATCAGCCAGAAGGACGAGCAATGACCGACACGATCACCATTCCGGGCTACCGCGCCGGCACCTGGGTCGTCGACCCCGCCCACACCGAAGTGGGCTTCAGCGTGCGCCACCTCATGATCGCGAAGGTGCGCGGCAAGTTCGAGAAGTTCGAGGCGACCTTCGTGACCGCCGAGAACCCCCTCGAGTCGTCCGTCACCGCGAAGGCCGAGGTCGCCTCGGTGAACACGAACGAGCCGAATCGCGACGCGCACCTGCGCACCGGCGACTTCTTCGAGGCCGAGAAGTTCCCCTACATCGAGTTCGTCTCGACGGGCATCCGCGTCGAAGACGGCGACTTCAAGGTCGACGGCGACCTGACCATCAAGGGCACGACCAAGCCGGTGACGTTCGACTTCGAGTTCGCCGGGTTCCAGTCGGACCCCTACGGCAACTACAAGGCCGGGGCGACGGCGACGACGAAGATCAAGCGCGAGGACTGGGGCCTCACGTACAACGCGGCGCTCGAGGGCGGCGGCGTGCTGATCGGCTCTGAGGTCACCATCACGATCGAGCTCGAGGCGACGCTGCAGGCGTAGCCCTCGCCGCGCAGCAGGCGCGGGCGGCGCGCCGCGCGCTCAGTACCGCGCGAACGCCCCGTCCGCGCCCAGTTGCGAGCCGATCCGCGGCTCGTACTGGTCGAAGTAGACCCGGGCGATCAGCTCGCGCCTGCTGCGCACATCGGCCTTGTCGAAGACCGACTTGAGGTGGTCCTGCACGGTGTAGGGCGACACGTGCAGGGCATGTGCGATCTGCCTGGTGTCCGCGCCCTGCAGCACGAGCTGCGTCACGTCGCGCTCGCGCGGGGTCAGATCGAAGGCCGAGACGACGATCGTCACGATCTCGGGCGGCCTGGCCTCTTCGATGGTGACCACGACGTCGCCGGCGCGCTCTGCCGTGCCTGTCAGCGCCGACGCGTGCAGCAGCAGCCACAGCCCGTCGGCCGAGCGCACCCTGATGCGCGCCTGCGGGACGTTCTCGCCGCGCAGTCGCCGGCGCGCCGTCGCCACGAGCCCGGCGAGCATCGCCATCGGATCGGCAGAGTGGTCGGCCGAGCGCAGCAGCTCGAGCCGCGCAGCCGCGCCTGCGCTGAACTGCACGATCTCGTCGTCGCGGTCGACGATGACGACCGCCGGACCCGCGTCCGTCATCGCGCTGGCCCCCGCCACCTGCACCAGAATCCCGTTGCGGATGCCGCGGGCGAAGGACGACGCCAGCTCGGCGACGAACTCGCCATCGGACGCAGTGAAGGCCGGGTCGCCGGCGCCCCGGAACAGCGACATCGAACCCCAGAACGTCTCGCCTGCGCGGAAGAGGACGCGCACCTCGTCGGTGAATCCGTAGGCCGGCACCATCAGTCGCGACATCCGCACCGAGCGCTCGAGCTCGCCGCCGGTCTCGAGGTGCATCGACACGGCGGTGCGGCCGTCGTCGAACATCCGGCGGAAGGTGGTGGTCTCGTCGGACTCGTACTCGATCTGCCCGAACAGCCCGTCGTTCTCGTTGCTGCCCGCCAGCATCCCGTACTTGCGCGCGCTGGTCAGCAGCCGGGTCGCCGGGTCGTGGGTGCCGATGCAGGCGCCGACGTGCGGCAGCGCGCGGCCGAGCGACTCGACCGCCTCAGAGAGGAAGGTCTCGAGTTCAAGACCCGCCCGGGCGAGGACCTCGAGGTCGCCGCGGGCGCGCTCGGCGACCAGAGAGTGTTGCATCCATTTAGTGTGCGCTGAAAACTGAGAATTGCACACCCCAGGTTTCTGGGGGTTCCGATTGCCCGCTGGCGCGGGATGGTGCGCGGATGCCTCGCCTTCGCACTCTGGAGCACGGCGCCGTTCTGCGCCATCACTCCCACCACCCCCGCGTCGCCGCTGGCTGCGACGCCGAAAGCAAGGAACCCCCATGTCTGACGACCTCGCACTGCGCCCCGCCGTGCTCGATCGCACGCTCTGCGGCGGCCGCATCTGGCTGCCTGAGGACCCCGGCTATGACGAGCACCGCCTCGGCTGGGCACTCGCCGCCGATCTGGCGCCCGCCGCCATCGCCTTCCCGCACTCGGTCGACGAGGTGATCGCCGTCGTGCGCGCCGCCGTGGCCGCGGGCTACCGGGTCGCCCCGCAGAGCACCGGGCACGGCGCCGGCCCGCTGGCCGACCAGGACCTCTCGAACACCGTGATCGTGCGCCTCTCGGAGTTCACCGGAGTCAAGATCGACGCAGAGGCCGGTACGGCCCGCGTCGTCGGGGGCACCCTCTGGGAAGATGTCATCGCCGCCGCGGCGGAGTTCGGCTTCACCGCTCTGCACGGCAGCGCGGGCGACGTCGCCGTCGCGGGCTTCGCGCTGAACGGGGGGCTGTCGTTCTACGGCCGCGAGTTCGGGCTGTCGGTGAACCGCGTGCGGGCTGTCGAGCTCGTCACCGCCGCCGGCGAGCTCGTGCGGGCGTCCGCCGACGAGAACGCCTCGCTGTTCTGGGCGGTGCGCGGCGCCGCCGGGAACTTCGGCGTCGTCACCGCCGTCGAGCTCGACCTGCTGCCGTTCAGCGACGTCTTCGCCGGCATTCTCCTGTGGGACCGCCGACGTGCCGCAG
The DNA here is from genome assembly GCF_039538145.1 of Gryllotalpicola daejeonensis. Lineage (NCBI taxonomy): Bacteria > Bacillati > Actinomycetota > Actinomycetes > Micrococcales > Microbacteriaceae > Gryllotalpicola > Gryllotalpicola daejeonensis. The sequence goes on from NZ_BAABBV010000001.1 coordinate 2,153,230, forward strand.
AGGTCGCACGCGTCTGGCGCGACTGGGCGGCCGATGCCCCCGAGCAGGTCACCACCTCGCTGCGGGTCTTCTCGTTCCCGCCGCTGCCCGAGCTGCCGCCCTTCCTCGCGGGCCGAGACGTCATCGCCATCGACGGCGCGGTGCACGCCGACGACGCTGAGGCCGAGCGCATCCTCGCCCCGCTGCGTGCGCTCGAGCCCGAGCTCGACACCTTCGCGCGCATTCCGAGCACCGGGCTCGTCGCCGTGCACATGGACCCGCCGGAGCCCACCGGCTCTGTCAGTGACCACCGCGTGCTCGGTGAGCTGCCCGACGAGGCCATCGAGACGCTGCTCGCTCAGATCTGGCCGGAACTGCCCAGCGGTCTGCTCTGCGCCGAACTGCGTCAGCTCGGCGGAGCACTCTCTCGCCGCCCGCACGACGCGGGTGCGATCGGCTCGATCGAGGGGGCCTTCGCCCTCTTCACCCTCACGATGGCGCCGGTTTCCGCAGCGGTGGAGCCCGGGCTCGCCGCCGTGCGCCGCGCAGCCGAGGCGTTCGAGCCCTGGGCCGCGCCCGCGCGACTGCCCACCTTCAGCGAGAACCGCACCGACGGCGGCAGGCTCTTCGGCGGCGCTCGCGAACGCCTCGCCTACGAGACGGTTCGCATGGACCCGAACCGCGTCTTCCAGGCGCACCACCCGGTCCGCTGACCGCGTTCGGGGGCGGGCGGCCACGGCCCCGCCCGCCCCAGGCCGGATAATCGAGACATGACCGAGGCTCGGCCAGGGCGGGGCCGTCCGCTCGCCTTCGACCGCGACGCGGTGGCTGCGACCGCGATCGCGCTCTTCGGCGAGCGCGGCTACGACGCCGTCAGCATGGACGACATCGCCCAGGCCGCCGCAGTCAGCCGCCGCAACCTGTTCCGCCACTTCGCCTCGAAGGCCGAGCTCATCTGGGACGGCTTCGCGCCCGTGATGCGCGCCCGCAGCGAAGCGCTTCAGGGCGCGGCATCCCTGTCGCCCTTCGCCGCGCTCGAGCGCGCGACGCTCGCCGGCGCCGACGCGCTGCCCGACCTCGCGGCCGCGCGCACGCGCCTGCGCATCATCGCGACGCACCCCGAGCTGATCGCATTCGGCTCGGGGCGCATGCACACGGGCTCACTCGCGCTTGTCGAGTACCTGATCGGGCGCGGCCTGGCGCCGCTCAGCGCGCGTGTGCTCGCCGACGGCTTCACGGTCGCGGTTTTCGACGCCTACCTCTTCTGGGCGACCGAGACGACGGATGCCTCGCCGCGGCCCACCCTCGAGAGGGCGCTCGCCCTGCTCGCCCGACTCGACGACGTCACCGGTCATTGAGGAGCAACTGGAGCCTGCGCGCGTCTCGAGACGCTCAGTCCGTGAACGGCACGAAAACGAAGCCCCAGGTGGCGAGCGGCGGAAGGGGGAACTCGAGCGTCGTCTGTGAGGCAGACAGCGCGTCGTGCGCCTCATCGTCTGCACCGACCGCTCCGGCGAGCGCGAGAGGGTCGGCGCCCGGCTCGATCCACACCGGTGCTTCGCGGCCCGTCACCGGTGCGAGCGTCAATGTCGCGCCGTCGAGCGCGGTTGCCGGGCTTTTTCCCGCGTCCCAAGCGCACTCGCTCTGGCCGAGCAGGTTGATCAAGTGGATCACGAGGCCTCGCGAAGTGCGCACCACCCTCGTCCAGACCGTTCCCGGCTCGGCCTTCGTCGAGAACCGCACCCCTTCAGCATCGAGCACTACGTCGTTGTTGATCCCGCCGGTCATGAATTCGCTGACGTCCTGCTGGGCGGGGTCGAACAGCAGGTCGCCCCAGCGAACGGCGGCGTCGTACCACCGCGCGAACAGCCCGTGGCTCGTGAGCGGCAGGGTGTGGTTCTTCGGATAGTACGGGTCGGTCAGGGCGTGGCCTGCCTCGCCGAGCAGCAGATGGCTCGCTCCGTGGCTGAACGCGGTCGCCATCACAAGTTCCGCGGCGGCGTCAGCGCGCTCCGCAGACTCGGTCGCGTAGCAGGACAGATAGGCGGACAGGATCGGGGGATGCTCGGGCCGCAGCGCGCGCGTGCGGGTGGCGAGCAATCCCAGGTCGCCGAGCGTGTCGTGCGGCGGCCAGACCTCGATGTAGCTTGCGTCCTGCGGTGTGCCTGCGGTCTGCACCGTGCCGAAGTCATTCACGTTGTTGAAGATGAGGCCGGCGTCAGGCACGGCAGCGCGGACCGCCTCGATCATCGTGGCGTACGACCGGTCGAGGTCCACGATGACGCCGTCACCGCGCAGAGCCCGCTTCGGCCAGCCGTATTGGTCGAGGTGGAAGCCGCGCAAAGCGGTTCCCGCGAGCGCCCGAGCGAGCATCGCACCGTAGTGCTCGAGCCAACGCGGCGCAGCAGGGTCGAGGAGCGTGAGGAACTCCTCCCCGAGCCGGTATGGAACGCCGTCCGCGCGCAGCAGGAGCTCACCCTTCCAGGCATCCGTCTCTGAATTGCCCACTGCATACACGGCCGAGTAGCCGAGTGGCAGCACGCCTGCTTCGTCGAACGCCGCAGCCAGCCCGTTGACGACCTCGAGATCACGAGGCTGGCCGAGCGGGTCGAGGTACTCGCGCTCCGGCGGCAACAACTCGGAGTGTCGGTAGCCCCAGTCATAGAACTGCGCGAGGTTCAGGTGCATGCGCCGGAAGAACGCGACGACCGACGCAGCATCGGTCTCTGCATCGAGCTTCGCGGTGAACCCATAGCGCGGCCGCTCGAATGGGCTGTCGAGCACATCGAAGGCGGTGCGAGCGACGATCGTGTTGTCTTCGACGAGCGCCACTCCGTAGCCGCCGAGCTCGTGCACGGACACCTCGATGCGCGTCGTTCCGGAATCCACCTCGACACGCGCGACCTCCTCGAGCAGGTGCGTCACGACGAGCGTGCGCTGCGTGCTTTGACCGGATGCCTCGCCGGCAAGCTCGATCTCGATGCGCTGCCCCGGCCGGTAGCTCGCTGCCGAGGGGATCAGAGTGATGTCGTCGTTCAGCTCCACGAAGTCGCCTTCCCGTTCAGCAGCAGTAGCTGCTTGGCGTGCGACCACAGCAGCGGGTCGGCGACCGCGCCCCACCGCTGCTCCCATTTCGCTACGAACTCGGGCAGCTGTGGCTCGCTCACGACCTGCTCGGGAAGCGTTCCCGCCTCTGAGACGGCGCCCTCGACCCAGTCGACGGCCCGTCGATAGCCGGTCTCGTCGCCGTTCAAGCGGTCATGCCAGCCGAGCCACGCGGTGAGCAGGACCCACGGGCTGCCGCCGTAGTAGTCGTCACCGAGATAGCGGCGGATGCCGCCGCTCGGCGACGCAAGCTCGCTGCGAATGCGCTCGATCGTCGCCGTCATCACGGGGTCGCCCGCATCGAACAGTGCGAACGGAGTGGCAAGGGAGATCAGGCTGCCGTCGACGCGGGCATCCTCTGGTCCCTTCACGAATACGCCGTCGGCCACGCACTTCCGCGCGATGAACGCGATGATCTCGGCCGCGCTCTCTTCGAACGACGCGTCGCCCAGCATGCGTGCTGCCGCGCGCAGCCCCGCGGCGAGCGCCGCGAGCGTCGACGTGTGCTGACGCTCGCCGAACTCTTCCCAGTAGTCGAAGCACGGCAGGCTCCAGGCGGCTTGCGCGTAACGCGCCGCCAGCCGGGCGCCCTCGGCGAGGTCGGGTGACAGCTCGGCGCCGAAGGTCGTGTGCAGCGCGAACAGCCACGTCCCGTAGCCGTCGAGCTGGAAATTCGGCCAGCCGTTCTCGTCGTCGCCCTCTTCCGTGCCGTCGAGGCGGTAGCGCGTCGGCAGCATGTCGGCGCGCTCGACGGGGACTCCGCCGGCGAGCGCCGCGATGATCTGCTCGATGCGCTCTGCACGCGCAGTGATCACACCGGCGACCCAGGCGTGGAACCGGCGCGCGGAATCGGCCTCGCCGATCGCGTCCAGCGCGAGCGCGCAGTACGAGCCGTCGCGCAGCCAGCCGTAGCCGTACTGCGAGAAGTTCGGGCAGGCGATGTATGCACCCGACTCGGCCTGGCCGGCGAGCAACACCGCGCGACTGGTGTCGCTGAGCGGGATCTCGGGGGTCGTGATGGTCTGGGTTTGGCTCAACTCTTGACTGCTCCTGCTGCGAGGCCGGCGACGAAGTGCCGCTGGAAGACGATGTAGACGATGAGGACGGGGATGATCGCGATCATGGATGCCGCGAACACGAGCCCCCAGCTGGTGGAGTGCTGTCCCTGGAAGAGCGCGATGGCGATCGGGAGCGTGCGCACCTCGGTGTCGTTCAGCGTGGTGAGCGCCCAGGCGTACTCATCCCAGGTGCCGAGGAATGCGAAGATCGCGCAGGTCGCGAGGGCCGGCCGCGCGAGCGGGAGCACCAGGTTCCAGTAGCGGCGCCAGGCTCCGGCTCCGTCGACCAGCATCGCCTCGTCGAGCTCCTGCGGGATCGTCTCGAAAAAGCCCGTGAGCAGGAAGGTGTTGAAGCCGAGCGCGGTACCCACATAGAACGGCACCAGGCCCTGCAGCGAGTTCAGGAGGTGCAAATCGCGTGCGAGAAGGAACTGGGGGATGATCAGCATCATCGTGGGGATCGTCAGCCCGACGACGATCGCGACGAAAAAGAACCTCTTGCCGGGGAAGTCGAAGCGCGAGAAGGCGTACGCCATCATCGACGACACGAACACGATCAGCACCGTGCTGACGACCGCGACCAGCGCCGAGTTCACGAAATAGCGGCCGAAATGGTTCGCGGTGAGCGCGGTGACGTAGTTCGAGAGCGTCGGGTCGCTCGGAATCAGCTGCAGCGGATCGTCGAGGATCAGCGAACGCGTCTTGAACGACGTCGACAGCATGTAGAGGAACGGGTAGATCATCACCGCGCCGATGACCGTCAGCAGGACATATCGGATCGCATGGTCGGTGATGCGCCGCCAGCGGGGGACGACCATCATGACTCCTTGTTGCGGCTGCGGTTCCAGGCGTACTGCGCAGCTGAGAGGACGAGGACGAGCACCGTCAGCGTGAATGAGATCGCGCTGCCGTAGCCGAACTTGTAATACGAGAACGCCTGGTCGTACATATAGGTCAGCGGCACCTGCGTGGAATCCGACGGCCCACCCTGCGTCATCAGCAACACAGAGATGAAGACCTGGAAACCGCCGATGATCAGCAGCACGATGACGACCATGGTCGCCGGGCGGATCGCTGGCAGCGATACGTGTCGGAAGCGTCCCCACGCACCCGCACCGTCGAGCGCCGCAGCCTCGTGCAGTTCGCGCGGCACTCCCGTCAACGCTGCGAGGAAAATCAGCATCGACCAGCCGATGCCCTTCCAAACCCCGAGTGCCGAGATCGCGGCCATGCCGGTCCAGCGCGACTGCAGCCAGGCCACATTGTGGGGCGCGAGATGCAGGATGTGCACGACGACGGCGTTCGCGAGGCCGTCGCCCGAGGCGAAAATGTACTGGAAGAGCAGGGACACGACGACCCAGCTCGTGACCACCGGCAGATAGAACACGACCCGGAAGAACACTCGGCCGGGAAGCTTGCTGTCGAGCAGCACGGCGAGCCCGAGTCCGATCACGATCTGCAGCGGCACCGTCACCACGGTGTAGACCGCGGAGTTGACGAGCGACCGCAGGAACACCGGGTCACCGAATGCCTGGACGTAGTTAGCGAGCCCGATCCACGGGCTCGGCTGCCCTGGCACGATGTTCCAGTCGCGCAAGCTGAGCAGAAATGTCTGCACCGCGGGGTAGAGCACGATTAGCGCATAGAGCGCGAATCCGGGCAGGACGAACGCATACGCGGCGACCGCCACGCGGCGCCGGCGCCCGGCGGAGGTCGTCCGCCGGGCGCCGGTTCGCGTCGCGACCGGGCGCTCAGATGTCGTCGTGGTCACGAGCCTGAGAAACCTTTCCCTACCCGGCGTACTTGGCCAGCAGCGGGTCGGACTTCTGCGCAGCCTCGGTGAGCGCCTGCTTGACGGTCTTGTCGCCCTTCATCGCCGAGCGGATCTCGTCCTGCAGAATCGTGTCGATCTGGCTCCATGCCGGGGTCACCGGGCGCGGCTTCGCGGTCTTGAGCTGAGTCGCGAACGGCGCGTAGTACGCGTTGATCGAAGTCAGCTGGCTGTCGAGATCGGACAGAACAGGCATCTGGCCGACCTTTGCCATCGCGAGCTGTGCGTCGGGCGACAGCAGGTAGCGCATGAACTCCGCCGCGGCATCCTTGTTCTTCGACGACTTCGTCAACACGACATCTTCGCCGCCGACAACGCTGATGCTGCCCGCGCTCCCCGACGGGACCTGGGCCGCCTGCAGCTTGAAATTCGGGTACTGCGACTGGAAGATCGGGTACATCCACGGGCCGTCGAGGATCGTGGCGTAGTTGCCCTTCGCGAGGCCGTCGCTCGTGCTGAGGCCGCCGGTGCCGCCCATGACGATGTTCGGCAGGTAGCCCTTCTTGTACAGATCGACGAAGTACTGCACGGCCTTCACGGTCGCGTCGCTGTCCATGTAGCCGCTCGCCTTCGTGTAGTCGGGGTTGGTGATGTCACCACCCTGGCTCCAGATGAACGGAAGGACGTTCCAGCCGCCCGCGCCGTTGTCAGCGAACGCATACGACCCGGCAGCCTTCAGCTTCGGGCCATCGGCCACGAGCTCGTCCAGAGTCTTCGGTGCCGAGCTGATGCCGGCCTTGTCGAGCGTCTGCTGGTTATAGAGCTCCACGCGGGTGTTCGTGTCGAGCGGTAGGCCGTAGTAGTGGCCCTTCCACTTGTTGGTCGCGAGGCTGCCGGGGTAGGTCCCCTGCGACAGCTTCGTGAAGTCGGGCATGTCGGTGTCGAGTTGCTCGAGCACGCCGAGGTTGGCGAGCTCGGGCACCCAGGCGATGTCCGCACGCACCAGGTCGGGAAGCTGGTCGCCGGCGACCGCTGTGACGAGCTTCTGGTGAAGGTCGTCGTAGGGCACCGCGACGTCCTTCACCGTCACGCCGGGGTGCAGCTTCTCGAAGCCCGGAATGATGGTCTTCTCGAGCGTTGACACCTCGGGCGAGTCCGCGCTGTACGCGTGCCAGAAGGTGACGGTTCCCGAGAGCTTCTTGGCCCCGGCGGAGGCGAGCGGCGCGTCCTTCACGCTGCCTGCCCCCGACGAGCACGCGGTGAGCGCCAGGGCGCCCATCGCCAGGATCGCCGCGGCGACCATGGTCTTCTTCTTCACTGTGATTGCCTTTCTCGAACTGCGTTGTTCGGCATGCGGTGCGCATGCATGTGGGTGATGAGTCAGTTGACGGATGCTTCGCGCAGACGCGCTCGGACGAGTTCGCCCTCTGCGCCCGCGATTCCCTCTGCATCGAAAGGAGTCGCCAGGACGAGCGCAGCCGCCCCCTGCGCCCAGCTCTCGTCCTGCCACGTCTCGACCGCGACACCGATGCCACGACGGGCGGGGATCAATGCAGACCGCAGCGCCGGCTCGAACCCGGCGGCCCAGTGCGGCCATGCCGCTGTGCCCTCGCCCATGACGATCACGAGCTCAGGGTCGACGGTGTGCACGACGCCGGCCAGCGCCCGCCCCAGGCGGTGGCCCGCCTCGGCGAACACGGCGAACGCGCCGGCGTCGCCGCCGTCGGCCGCGTCGCGCAGAGCCGCGATGCCGTCGCCCGCGTCGATCACGCCGCGCTCCCGCGCCGTCCGCACGAGCGCCCCCTCGCTGATCAGCGCCTCGAGGCACCCGTGGTTGCCGCACGAGCACAGCGGCCCGTCTTCGACGGCCGGGATATGGCCGATCTCGCCCGCCCCGCCGGAGGCGCCGCGCAACACAGTGCCCCCGAGCACGATGCCGCAACCGACCCCGGTTCCGATCGTCACGACCACGAAGTCCTCGTGGGCGCGGCCCACCCCATAGAGGCGCTCCGCCATCGACAGCGCGTTCACGTTGTTCTCGATCAGCACCGGGTGGCCGAGCGCCCGCCGCAGAGTTGCACCGAGAGGCATCTGCGCCCACCCGAGCTGCACAGAGTCGACGACACCGCTTGCCTGGCTGTCGACGCTGCCGGGTACGCCGACCCCGACCCCGAGCAGTCGCTGCGAGCCGCACCCGGCAATGAACTCTGCGAGGATCTCGGTCAGGTCGGCGAGCGCCGTGGTGGCCGATGCGTCGAACTCGCGCGCCGCGGAGCGCAGTACGCCCCCGTCGATGCCGACTTCGACGAAGGCGGCGTGATCCGCCGCGACCTTGACACCCACCGCACTGCCCGCCGTCGCGGCGACGCCGAGCATGCGCGCCGGCCGGCCGCCCTGCGACGGCGCCTGCTCGAGTTCGACCACCAGCCCGTCGGCGAGCAGCTCGCGGGTGAGCTGCGTCATGTGCGCGGGCGAGACGCCGAGAGCGCGGGCCAGATCCGCACGGGATGCCGGGCCATGGGCGCCGAGCTGGGCGAGCACCGCAGAGCGGTTGACGTCGGCGTGTGGCGAGCGATTCGACATTGAATGGCCTTCTGTGGGGCGCGTTCGGACTTAGTTCGGCACTAAATAAAGCACGGAAGAAAGTGCGTGTCAACATGAGCAGCACACAAGGAAGGGCCGGTGGATGACGCATCCACCGGCCCTCGGCCGTCGGGTCTTGCGCTTTAGATCGCCGACCACCCCGTGTCGTTCGCGAGAACGGCGCCGTTGACGTTCGCGGAATCCTCCGACAGCAGCCACGCGATCGATGACGCGAGCTGCTCAGGCTGCGCCATGCCGGGGACCACGGCCTGCATGAACGGCCCGAGCACCTCGCCGGCCAGCTGCGACTTGAACTCCGCCTGGATGTTCGTCTGCACCGCACCTGGGGCGACCGTGTTCACGCGGATGCCCTTCTTGCCATACATCACGGCCGAGTTCTTGGTGAGCCCGATCACGGCGTGCTTCGACGCCGTGTAGGCCGCGCCCGCCGCCGAGCCGCGCAGACCCGCCTCGCTCGAGACGTTCACGATCGAGCCGGCGCCGACCTCAAGCATCCCCGGAATCACCGCAGCCATCAGCTTCGCCGTCGCCGTCAGGTTCACAGCCAGCACGAAGTCCCACTGCTTCCAGTCGATCTCGTGCGCGGGCTGGAACGAGTCCATGACGCCGGCCACGTTGGCGAGGCCCCAGACCTGCCCGCCCGCCGCGTCGACGATGCGCGCAATGTCCTCGTCCTTCGTGATGTCGCCGGCGACGGTCACGATGTCGAGCGACGGATTCTCGGCCTTCAGCTCTTCGAGCCGCGGTGCGACGACGTCTGCGGCAACGACCTTGCCACCCTCTGAGGCGATGCGCACCGCCGTTGCCTTCCCGATGCCCGACCCCGCTCCCGTAACGATGACGGTCTTGCCGGCGAAACGATCTGCAGCCACTCTGCTCCCTCTTCCTGTTCGGTTCCCTTTGATTCTGGCACCTGGTGCCACAACGGGGAACAGCAGGCAAACTTGCAAGGCTGCCTTACCATTGAGAAGTGACCAGCCCCGCAGACCCCGCAGTACTCGCCGACAGCATCGGCGACATGCTCGCCGCCGTGCGTCGCGCGATGCGCAGCGGCCGCCAGATCGGCGACCTCGCCCCGCGGCACGAGGCGGCGCTCGCGTGGCTGCGTCGCAAGCGCCAGCTGACCACGGCCGAGCTCGCCCGCTACGAGCAGATCACGCCGCAGTCGATGGGCGCAGTGGTCGCCGAGCTCGTCGAGCGCGGCTGGGTGACCAAGGCGAAGGACCCCGAGGACGGCAGGCGCGAGCTGCTCAGCCTGACGGATGCCGGCGCGGCCGCGGTGAACCGCACCGACGGCGCCCGGCACGCCGACCTCATCGAGCTGCTCGCCACCCGCCTCACCGCCGCCGATCGCGAGCTCGTCGCCCGAGCGCTCGCGGTGCTCATGAAGATCGAAGACGAGGACCAGAAGTGACCGCAGCCCAGCCCGCCCCGAGCGGCAGCACGCCCACCGCAGAAGGCACCGGCCGCTTCACCTGGCGCTTCGTCACGCCCGTGCTGGTCGGGCCCGTCCTCAACCCGATCAACACGAGCATGATCGCCGTTGCGCTCGTGCCGATCAGCCATGACCTGCACGTCGCCACCTCCGTGGTCGTCTGGCTGGTCGCCGGCCTCTATCTCGCCAGCGCCATCGCGCAGCCCACCATGGGCAAGCTGGCTGACGTCTTCGGGCCGAAGCGCGTGTACCTCGTCGGCCTGGTCGTCGTTCTGGTCGCCGGCATCCTGCCCAACATCTGGCACGATTTCAGCGCCGTGCTGATCGCGCGCATCCTGATCGGCATCGGCACCTCGGCCGCCTATCCGTCCTCCATGGCGCTCATCCGCGACCAGAGCACGCGCCTCGATCGGAAGACTCCGCCCGCCCTGCTGTCGGGCATCTCGATCGCCTCGCAGACGACGGCCGCCGTCGGCCCCGTCCTCGGCGGCGTCCTCATCGAGTTCTTCGGGTGGCAGTCGATCTTCCTCGTCAACATCCCGCTCGCGGCGATCGCGCTCGTCACGGCGATCATGTGGGTGCCTGCCGACAAGACGCGCCCCGCCCGCACCGGCCCGAAGCCCACCCTGCGCGACATCGACCCCGTCGGGATCGTGCTCTTCGCCGGTGCGCTCGCCTCGCTGCTCGTGTTCCTGCTCGACCTGAAGCTCTCGCTGCTGTGGCTCGTCGGCCTGAGCGCCGTGCTCGTGGCGATTCTCTTGTGGTGGTCGCTGCGCAGCAGGCATCCGTTCATCGATATCCGCATGCTGCGCCGCAACGGCGCGCTCAGCCGCACCTACCTGCGCATGCTGCTGATCTACTTCGGCGCGTACACGATGATGTACGGCTTCAGTCAGTGGGTGCAGGGCTCGGCCGGCTACTCGGCCGACCAGGCGGGCTTCATCCAGCTGCCGACCGCCGTGCTCGCCGCCCTCACGTCGATCATGATCGCCAAGAACCGCCGCCTGCGCTTGCCGCTCGTGCTCTCCGGCGCGATCCCGTTCGTCGGCGGCATCGTGCTCGTCTTCCTCACGGGCGCGAGCCCGCTGTGGATCCTGCTGCTCGTGGCCGCGATCTTCGGCGTGCCGCAGGGCTTGGCATCCGTCAGCAACCAGCAGGCGCTCTATCGGCAGGCGCCCGGCGACCAGCTCGGCACCGCCTCGGGCCTCTCCCGCACCGCGGTGTATCTCGGGTCGATCCTGTCGTCGGCGGCGATCGGCCTCGCGTTCCCGCACGCGCCCACCGACTCCGGCCTGCACGGGCTCGGCATCGCCGTCGCGATCGTGGTCGGGCTCGCCGCGCTGCTCGCGCTCGTCGACCCGGCGCTACGTGACGGCGCGAAGTCAGAGCGTGTGGGTGACGGCCTGAAGGCCGAGTGACGACAACGCGACGAGCACCCACAGGCTCGCGCCCAGCACGAGCGGGCGCAACCCGGCCTGCCTGAGCACACCGACGCGCGTGCCGAGGCCGATGCCCGCGAGGGCGACGGTGATCATGAAGCTGCCGAGCTGGCTGAGATACGGATGCCACGACTGCGGGAACACGCCGAGGGAATCGACCGCCACGGCGACGAGGAACCAGATCAGGAACATCGGAACGACCTTGTTCCACGCGACCCGACCCGGCTCGGTCTTCGCGGCCGCGCCGGCGGCGTCTTCTGCCGAGGCGACACCGGCCGAGGCATCCGCTCGCACCGCCTGGCGCCGCTTGTAGAGCGCGAGCGCGACCGTGATCGGGATGATCATGAGCGTGCGCGTGAGCTTCACGACGATGCCGTATGCACCGGCCGCTGCGCTGAAGCTGAACGACGCGGCCACGACCGATGACGTGTCGTTGATCGCCGTTCCGGCCCACAGCCCGAACGAGTGGTCGCTCATGCCGAGCGCCCGCCCGATGAACGGGAACGTCACGACGGCGATGACGTTGAAGGTGAAGATCGTGCCGATCGCGTAGGCGACATCGGCCGACTTCGCTTTGATGACCGACTGCGTCGCGGCGATCGCGGAAGCCCCGCAGATGCCGGTTCCCACCCCGATCAGCGTGCGCACGTCGCCGTCGAGCCCGAGCGCGCGGCCGATCAGCCAGGCGCCGAGCAGGGCAATGGCGAGCGTGCCGAGCATGACGGGCAGCGAATGCCACCCGGTCTGCAGCACCTGCACGATCGAGAGCCCGGTGCCGAAGACGACGACGGATGCCTGCAGCACGTACTTCCCCGCCCAGGCGGCCCCCGCGTCCGTCGGCGCGCCGGGTTTCAGGAAGGCGGCGATGATCGCGCCGATCACGATGCCGAACACGGGGGCGCCCACGACGGGAACCAGCGCGCCCAGGCCCGTGGCCACCAACGCGATCGCGACGCAGAGGGCGAGACCGGCCAGTCGCTTCTTCATCTCGGCCAGGTTACTTCGGCGACCCCGAGGTCCGATTTCCGCCACCCTTCGCCCGGCCGTGAGCGCAGGATGGAGGGGTGAGCATCTCCGCTGCGGCCGACCTCGACCCAGAGGTCGCCTACCGCGCGGCTTCCGGCCGCGACCCCCGCTTCGACGGGCGCTTCTTCCTCGGGGTGACGACCACCGGAATCTACTGCCGGCCGTCGTGCCCCGCGCGCAAGCCGCTGCGGCGCAACTCGGTGTTCTTCCCGACCGCCGCGGCCGCCGTCGCCGCGGGATTCCGCGCGTGCAAGCGGTGCCGCCCCGACTCGCTGCCCGGCTCGCGCCACTGGGATGCCAGCGGGGACCTCGCCGCGCGGGCCGTGCGAGCCATCCGCGACGGCGCCATCGACGAGCTCGGCGTCGCGGGGCTCGCGCGTCGGCTGTCGGTGAGCGAGAGGCACCTCCACCGCATCCTCGTGGCCGAAGTCGGGGCATCTCCGGTGCAGCTCAATCGCACTCGCCGCGCCCAGACCGCGCGCACGCTCATCGAGCAGACGACACTGCCGCTCGCCGATGTCGCGTTCGCGGCCGGCTTCGGCAGCGTGCGCCAGTTCAACGAGGTGATGCTGGGGGAGTACGGCGCGCCGCCGTCCGCTTTGCGGCGACCGGCCACCGCCGGCACCGGCGCAACCGACACCGGCGAGGCGGCGGCGCCCGGCAGCCCGGCCTCGGACGCGGCGCCGACCATCGTGCTGCGCCTGCGACACCGGCGCCCCTATGACGCGGCCGCCATGCGCGCCTTCCAGCGGGCACATGCCGTCAGCGGCATGGACGCGATCGCGGACGACGGCGCATTCACGACGAGCGTGCCCGCGCCGCACGGGACTGCGCTCGCGACGGTGGATTGGGGCTCGGCGAGCGACGAGCACCTCACTGTGCGCATCCAGCCCGCGGAGATCACGGACCTGACCGCGATCGTCGCGAAGCTGCGGCGCTGGCTCGACCTCGACGCCGACCCGCAGCTGATCCTCGACGCGCTCGGGCCCGATCCGGTCGTCGGCCCACTGATCACGGCGCGCCCGGGGCTGCGCGTGCCCGGCTCTCTGGACGGCCCGACCACGGCGATGCTCACCGTCATCGGCCAGGCGGTGTCGCTCAAGGCCGCCGCGGTCTTCGCGGCACGGCTCGTCGGGGCGTTCGGCGCACCCGTCGGCGACAGCGCCCTGCGAGCTTTCCCCGCGCCGCAGGTGGTGGCGGATGCCGGCGCAGACGCGCTGCGCGAGATCGGCCTCACCGGCTCGCGGGCCGCCGCGCTGCACCGCCTCGCCGAGGCGCTGGAGGGCGGACTCGAGCTGAGCCCCGCCGCCGATCGCGCCGAGGCGCGGCGCGCGCTGCTCGCGCTTCCCGGCATCGGGCCGTGGACCGCCGATTACATCGCCCTGCGTGCCCTGGGCGACCCCGACGCGTTCGCCCCCGGCGACTTGGTGCTCAGGAAGGCCCTCGGCGCCAAGACCGAGCGCGAGGCATCCGCGATCGCCGCCGCGTGGTCGCCGTGGCGCGGCTACGCCGCGATGCACCTGTGGACGGCCTCCGCATATCTTCCGTAGCGCCCCAAAGCGGGTGGGAGACCAGTGATCATGCAGGCATCGAACGTATCGTTTTCCGGTGACCCGAGCACGTCGACGGATGCCTGGGGCCGCGGCAGCCGCCCTGGTGGCGCTCGCCCTCGCGGTCTCAGCGGCGACCCCTGCGCAGGCGGCGCAGGGCGCGCCGGCCGCGCCGGGATCGGCTCCGACGTCAACGCCGGCGCCGACGGGCGCTGCGGCCGGCGCCGTCGCGGGCACGTGCCCCGACTACGAGTTCATCGGCGCCCGCGGCTCGGGCGAGGACAACAGCATCCCTTCCAAGAAGCGCTACACGTCGGCGAATCCGTCGTGGGGCATGGGCGGCGAGCTCGCTGACCTCTACCGGCGCATCAATCAGACCGCCGCGGCGAACTACACCACGATCACGCCGTACGGCGTGCCGTACCCCGCTGTCGGCATCGACGTCGTGACGGGCGACGCGCTCGTGAGCGGCGACCTCAGCGTGTACTCGAAGTCGGTCGAGCTGGGCGCCCACGCCGCCGCCGCCGAGCTCGACCGCGTCAGCCGCGACTGCCCGCGCACCGGGGTCATCATGGCCGGCTACTCGCAAGGGGCGCAGGCCATCGTCGAGGCCGTGCTGTCGGCGACACCGAATGCGCGTCGCGCGCTGCTTGCGGCGGTCTTCCTCGGCAACACGTATTTCAACTCGCGCGACACGAACGACGACTACGGCAGCTTCGCACCGGGCCTCGACGGCTACCTCGTCGGCAACAGCCACGGCGTGACCGATGCGACGCAGGCCGCGGCCAGCACGACGAGCGGGGACGCCGACTGGGCCTCCAAGTTCGGCCAGGCGGCCATCTTCGACTACTGCCACGACGGCGACCCGATCTGCGGCCTCGTCGACGAGCGCACAGTGGACGGCACCAGCTACCCCGTGCGCGACTTCGCGCACATCGTCTCGGCAACCGCGAGCCCCTCCGGCGACCCGAACATCCTCTCGCAGCACGGCACGTATCAGCGCGGCGATACGGCCAACGCGGCCCAGCAGCTGCGCAACGTGCTCGGTCTACCTCTGCAGCCCGCGCCGAAAGCCACCGCAAAGATCACGGGCCCGCAGACGGCCGCGGTCGGTGACGAGACGCGCTTCAACGCGGGTGGCAGCCTGAGCGATCCCGCCGATCCGATCGAACGCTACAGCTGGACGATCGACGCGGGCACCCCCACCGCGCACCGGTTGTCGACGGAAACCCCCATCCTGTCCACGGTCTTCGCCACGCCCGGCTCGCACACCATCGCGCTGCGCACGACCACGATGACCGGCGCCCATGCCAGCGCGGCCGCGGAAGTGACAGTGACCGCCGCGCCGACGGCGGCACCTGAGGCGCCCACCAAAGTGACGGCGTTCGGCGGCGACCGGGCGGTCTCGCTGAGCTGGCCGGCCGTCGCCGGTGCCGAGTTCTACGCCGTGCGGGACGACAGCGGGAAGCTGCTCGCCGCCTTCACCCCGCTCGTGCCGGGCCAGCAGACGGTCTCATGGACCGACACCGGCCTGACCAACGGCCACTCGCGCTCCTACCGCGTATATGCCGTGAACAGCATGGGCCGCAGCACCGGGTCGGCGACCGTCACGGCGAAGCCGCAGGCGGCCGCCGACCGAACCGCCTTCACGACGATCGCACTCCCCAGCCCCAAGGCCACACCGGTCGACGCCGAGCTCGCGTGGTCGCTCGGGCTGGGGCTCATCGTGGTGGTCCTCGCCCTGTCGCTCATCAGAACGCGGCCCAGCACGCCGCGCCGTCGGGTGCGGCTCAGGCGACGCTGACCGCGCGCTCCCGCGTGACATCCCAGCGGTGGTGCACGACATCGTGCACGAAATACTTCGCCAGCGTCTCAACGGTGAAGCGCGACCCGTCGGTCCGCCTGCCCGTGCGGCCGAGGTCGGCATCGGGGACCAGCTCGAACGCCTCGGCGATCGCATTCCCGGCCGCCGCGAGCTCGGCCGTCACCCGCGCCGGGTCCTGCGCGCGGTAGTTCTGCAGCTCTGCGGTCTCGTCCTGGTCCCAGTTGAGGAGCTCGGGGTCGACCAGCACGAGCATCAGGTTCAGGCGCGCAAGCATGATGCGGAAGACGTCGCGGGTGTGGGCTCCGTACTCGAGCGGCGACCACGTCGCGTCGTCCGGCCGCGCCTCGATGCCGTCGCCGGCGAGCACCTGCCGCCAGACGTCGATCGCCTCGCGTGTGAGACGCGGAACGTCGCGATAGTCGATGGCGTCCGGGTCGAAACCGCACTCGGGGCAGGCACGCTCGAGCACCCAGGTCCAGTTCTTCGTGTCAGGAACGATCGGCATGTGCCCAGTATGGCGGGGCGGGGTCAGTAGTTCGGGCCGATGTCGGCGATCGCGCTCAGCTCGGGCGTCAGCGCGCCGCGCGCGGGGTTGCAGCCCGTCTCGTGCGGCAGCACCGTTCCGAGCTGCTGCGCCGTCCACGGCAGCGCGATGTCCGGCTGCTTCTTCCCCGACTCCGCCTTCGCCTTTGAGCCGATCGACGCGAGCTGCAGCGCGACCAGCCGCGCGAAGTTCGCACCCGCGGTCGAGTCATTCACCATCACGACGACCGTGAGCCCCGACTTCGGGTCCGAGTAGGCGGCCGTGTCGAAGCCGGGCACCGAGCTCGCATGCCCGACGAGCGGCCCCATCTTCTCGACGCCGAGCCCATACTGTGCCCACGACG
This sequence comes from Gryllotalpicola daejeonensis, assembly GCF_039538145.1. NCBI lineage: Bacteria > Bacillati > Actinomycetota > Actinomycetes > Micrococcales > Microbacteriaceae > Gryllotalpicola > Gryllotalpicola daejeonensis. Next base: position 2,169,909 of record NZ_BAABBV010000001.1, read on the forward strand.
GCGTCGACTTCGACACGATGATGCTCTTCTGCTGCTGAACGCTGAGCTTCGACGGCAGCAGCGAGCCCGCGGCCACGGCATGAACCAGAGTGGCCGTATCGCTCAGGTTGCTCACGAGACCGCCCGCCTGCTGCAACGCGGTGGGCGACAGGTCGGTGTCGTCATCCTTCACCTTGCAGTTCACGGCGCCCGTGACCGGGTCGCGGTCTGCTGCGTACCCCGTCGGGGCGGGCGACGGCAGCGTCGAGCTGTTCGGAATGGTGGTCGTCTCGCTGATGCCGAGCGGCCCGGTGACGTACTTGTCGTACAGCGACGCCCACGACGTGTTCGTCGCGGTCTGCAGCGCGAGCCCGAGCAGCACGAAGCCCGCGTTCGAGTACGCGAAGGTCTGACCGGGGGCACCGACGCGCGGCTGCCCCAGCCCGCTGTTGATCAACTCGACCGTGTCCCAGGTGCGCGTCGGGTTGGTCACCATCTGCGGAATGAGCGAGTTCCAGTAATCGGGGAATCCGGAGGTGTTCTGGCACAGCGCCCCGAGCGTGAGGCCGTTCAGGCCGACCATGCGCGGCAGGTACTTCGAGACCTGGTCGGTCAGCTTCACCTTCTTGTCGCCGACGAGCCCGAGCAGCACGGTGCAGGTGGCGGACTTCGTGATCGAGCCGATGCGGAACGAGGCGTCGGTGCTCATCTCGTCGGCGCCCTTGTCGTGCGAGACGGTTCCCGACGCGGCCGTCCACGTGCCGGCCCACGGCGCCCACACCCCGGCGACGCCGCCGCTGCCGCCCGAGAGCTTGACCGCGTTGTCGAGGACGGCCTGCAGCTGCTTCGACGTGTCGTCAGGCATCCGATCGCCCGTGCTCGTGCCGATCGCCTCGACGCTCGCGCCCCCGCTCGCGCTGCACGCGGCCAACAGCAGAGCGCTCAATCCGAGCGCGATCGCCGCGATCGCGCGCCGCGCGCGACGGACAGGAATTCCCCGAGGCGACATGCTCACCACCCCTCGTGCAGCACCAGCCTGCTTCGAGTCTAGGCGGGCGTCTAACGGGTTCACATCCGCCGATGGGATGACGGGCAGGCGGCGTTACGAAGCCGTTACCGCCACCCGCGGCGCTCGCCCGGCGTCGGCCATGAAGCGCTCGACGTCCTTGTCGACCCAGATGTCGGCCGGCCGCAGCGGGCGGGTCAGATAGAGCCCCTCGAGCGCCGTGATGCGGCTCAGCGCGACATACGTCTGCCCGGGGCTGAACGCCCGCGAGCCGAGGTCGACGATCGCCTGGTCGTAGGTCTTGCCCTGCGATTTGTGGATCGTGACAGCCCACGCGAGCCGCAGCGGGAACTGCGAGAACTCGGCGACGACGTCCTTCTCGAGCTTCTTCGTCACCGGGTCGTAGCTGTACTTGTGCCGCTCCCACGTCGCCGGCTCGACCTCGTAGCGCACGCCGTCGATCTCGACCTCGACGTTCGCGGTGATCTTCGTGACGGTGCCGATCGACCCGTTCACCCAGCGCACCTCGCCCTGTCCCTGAGTGTCGTTGCGCAGGAACATCACCTGCGCCCCGACCTTCAGCTCGAGCGCCTCGTCGGCGGGGTAGTTGCGGCCGCCGAAGTCACCCGAGATCTCGGCCTTCGCGGTCTGCAGCCGCCCGGGCAGCCGCTGCAGCTGCGCCTGGTTGATGCGGTTCACCGAGTCGTTGCGGCTCGCGAGCGTGATGACACCGTCGCGCGGGGCCGGCCGGGCGCCGACGTCGTTGAGCCGATCGGCGATCTGCTTCGTGACCATGCCGTGCCGCACCGCGTTCAGCATGTACTTGAACTCGGCCTCGTGCTGCCGGTGCACCTCCGACAGCTCGACAATGCGCAGCTCGGCGGTCTGCCACACCTTCGCGTCGAAGAACCACATCGAGCGGTAGGTGTCGGCGAAGTACTCGCGCTCCTCCTGGCTTCCGGGCACGGGCGCGAGCTGGTACGGGTCGCCGAACAGCACCACCTGCACGCCGCCGAACGGCGACTGGCGCTTCCGCGCCTGGCGCAGGCTGCGGTCGATCGCATCCATTAGGTCGGCGTTGACCATCGACACCTCGTCGATCACGAGGGTGTCGATCGTGTTCAGCAGCTTCTTGAGCTCGTCGGACTGGTCGATCGCCTGGTCGGCGATCACGCCGATCGGCAGCCGGAACAGCGAATGGATCGTCTGCCCGCCGACGTTGAGCGCCGCGACCCCCGTGGGCGCGCTGATGACGAGCTGCTTCTCGGTGTTCCACGCGAGGTGGTTCAGCAGCGTGGACTTGCCCGTTCCCGCGCGGCCGGTGACGAACACGTGCTCGCGCGTCTTCTCGATCAGGTCGAAGACGGCCTGTTGTTCACGAGAGAGCTGGGGCACCGATTCAGATTAGTTCGCGGGATGCCTCGCGAGGCGCCATCCACAGCGCGAGCCGTCAGCCTCCGAGGCCGCCGGGCCCCACCTGCTGGCCGTTGTGCAGCGCCTGCAGCTGGCCCCGCTGCAGCTCGGCCTGCTGCGCCTGCGCCGGGTCGTCAGACGGCGACAGGAAGAGGCCGGCGCTCGGCGTCTTGCGGTGCCGCCCCCGCACGAACCCGGCGACGATGAGCCCGACCAGCGCGAGCCCGAACACCCAGGCGAGAATCGTTGCGATCATGGCGACCACCCTTTCGGCCAGAGCACCTGGCGCTTGGGGGAAGCATATGGTGCCGGGTCAGCGGTGGGAAGCATCCTTTTCCGCCATCCGCTGCAGCATCGCGTTGTACTCGGCGACGTCCGCGTTGCCGGTGCGATCGGATGCCCGGTCCTTCCGCTTCGTCTCGCGGGCGTCGCTGCGGCTCCACTGCAGCGCGACGACGATCGCGAGCACGAGGGTCGGCAGCTCGCCGATGCTCCACGCGATGCCGCCCGCGACGTACTGGTCGTTCATCGGGGTGGCACCCCAGGTGCGCCCCATCGCCCCGAACCAGTCGGCGAGGAAGAGCCCGGAGGCGGTCATGATCGTGAGCCCGAAGAAGGCGTGCACCACCATCGTGCCGAGCAGCAGCACGAGCCGGAACGGGTACGCCAGGCGGAACGGCACAGGGTCGATGCCGATCAGCGACTGCACGAACAGGTAGCCGGTGATCAGGAAGTGCACCGTCATCCACTCGTGCCCGAGGTGGTTCTCTGTCGCCCAGCGGAACAGCGGCGAGTAGTAGAAGACCCACAGGCTGCCGACGAACAGCAGCGCGGCGATGAAGGGATTCGCGAGGATGCCGGCGATGCGGCTGTGCACGGCGAGCAGAATCCACTCACGGCCGCCGCGCGAGTCATCCGACCGCTTCGTGATCGCGCGCGCCGCCAGCGTGACGGGCGCGCCGGGCACGAGCAGCAGCGGCACGACCATCATCAGCGCCATGTGCATCGTCATGTGCGCCGAGAACAGGTAGTCGACGTAGACCGCGATGCCGCCGCTGGTGATGTATGCCAGCACGAGCATGCCCGCCACCCAGCTGACCGTGCGCCCGAGCGGCCAGCTGTCGCCGCGACGGCGCAGGCGAAGCACCCCGGCGATGTAGAAGAAGATGCCGAAGGCGGCGACCAGCAGCCAGACGGGGTCGACGTTCGCGCCGAAGATCAGCGAGTGCAGCGTCTCTGGCGGCGGCAGCGGCTGGCCGGTCAGGATCTCGGCCGGCGTCGTCGTCTCGGGCGTCTGCTGAACGGGAGTCGCGGTGCGCGCGAGCGCCGCCGCGATGCCCGAGGCGAAGCCCATGAACGCGAGCTCGGTCGTCACCAGCGCCCAGAACGGGCCGCGGCTGGCGCTCGTGCGCAGGCGCGCGATCAGCCAGCGGCGCTGCAGCACGCCGAAGAGGCCGAGCACGATGAGCACGGCGGCCTTGCCGATGACCAGCACGCCGTAGGGGGTGAACAGCGCCGCCCACGTGCCCACGCGCAGCTCGGCGCTCAGGTAGCCGCTGAACGCGACGACCACGAAGCAGATGATCGCGAGGCTGGAGTAGCGCGAGAGCACGGTCGGCAGCCGGTCGCCGGCGAGCGTGTTGCGGATCAGCACCAGGGTGAGCAGCCCGCCGATCCACACCGCGGCGCCCACGATGTGCAGCCCGAGCGCGGTGATCGCGAGGTTGTGCCCGCTGGTGCCCGCCGCGTGGCCCTGCAGGGCGATGGGCACGAGCGCGCCGAGCGCGAGCAGCGTGACGAAGACGAGGGCGACCTGGTTGCGCACGGCGAAGCAGAGCACGGTGGTCGCCGCCGCCGCGAGCGTCGTGATTCCCCACGCCTGACCGAGCGCGACCTGGGTCACGAACTGCAGGAACTGATTGCTGAAATCCTGGCTTGCCGCCAGCGGCGTGAAGGATGCGTCGCTGAACGACAGCACGGTGGTCAGCCCTGACGCAACGGTCATGACCGCCGCGGACGCCGAGGCGACGTCGAGCGCCTTGTCGTATTCGGCGCGCTTCGAGCTCAGGGCGAAGAGCGCGAGCAGCAGTGCGCCGATCGCCCCCGCCGACGACAGATCGACGACGAGCTTCGTGATCGGCAGGCCCCAGCGCGTGACGGCGCCCGGGTCGCTGAGGCCGAGCGGAGCGCTGCCGCCGCCGAAGGCGAGAGCCGCGATGATCGCCACGAGAGCCGCTGCGATCAGGGCCACGGGGCCCGCGACGCGCTGCGCTCTGTTCACCGCACCAGCGTAGTTCCGTGCACCTTTGAGCTTCCCGCGTCGGCTGACCTGGCCGCTGCTGCGCCCATTCGGCGCGGCTGCGTGCCCGTTCGGCGCAATGGTTGCCAGTGCAGCGGGCGCACGTGCGCCATTCGGGCACGTGAGCGCCAGCGCCGCTCCGGCACGAAAAAGGCGCCCACCCGCGGGTGAGCGCCTGATCCGGTGGTGCTGTCTTACTTGACGGCAGCCTTCAGCTTCGAGCCGGCGGTCAGCTTGACGCGCTTGCCGGCCGGGATCTTGATCTCGGCGCCGGTCTGCGGGTTGCGACCGGTGCGAGCTGCGGTGTTCGAGCTCTCGGCGGCGAGCCAGCCGGGGATCGTGACCTTGCCGCCGTCGGCAACGGTCTTCGCGATCGTGGCGAAGAAGGCGTCGATGACGCCGCCGACGACGGTCTGGCTCTGGCCGGTCTCACCGGCGACCGCAGCGACGAGCTCGGTCTTGTTCAGCGACTTATCAGCCATGGGTGTCCTCCTCGGACTGCTGCTGCCTGGAGCAGCGTCTGTGTTCGGTGATGAAACGGGTGGCGCACAGAGGCGCCGGTCTTCCGACCCCCTCCGGCCACGGCCAAAGTAGCATCACATCCGCGGAATCTCGCGGAATTTCGGCGTGTTGCGGCGGTGAAAGACTGTCATCATGACCTCACGCGAAGAGAAGAATCCCATCAGGACCGCTCGCGGAAGCGTCGCGATCACGAACGCGAGGCTCGTTCCCGTCTCCAGTGAGCCGATCGAGAACGGCACGATCGTCGTCGTCGACGGCGTCATCGAGGCGCTTGGCGCCGACGTCGCGGTGCCAGACGGCGTTCCCGTCGTCGACGCCGGCGGCCGCCCCGTCTACCCCGGTTTCGTCGAGGCGCACGGGCACCTGGGCGTGCACGAGGAGGCCGAGGGCTGGGCGGGCAACGACACCAACGAGATGACCGACCCGAACGGCGCGGGGTTGCGCGCCATCGACGGCATCAACATCGAAGACGAGGGCTTCCGCGATGCGCTCGGCGGCGGCGTCACCAGCGCGGTCATCAAGCCCGGCTCCGGCAACCCGATCGGCGGCCAGACCGTCGCGATCAAGACGTGGGGTGGCCGCACCGTCGACGAGCAGGTGATCACCGACGCCGTCTCGGTGAAGTCGGCCCTCGGCGAGAACCCGAAGCGGGTCTACGGGGACAAGAAGCAGCTGCCCTCGACGCGTCTCGGCGTGGCATCCGTCATCAGGTCCGCGTTCGTCGACGCGCAGAACTATCGCGCCAAGCGCGCGGCGGCCGAGGCCAAGGGCGACCCGTTCGAGCGCGACCTCGCGAAGGAGACGCTCGTGCGAGTGCTCGAGGGCGAGCTCGCCTGGGACCAGCACACGCACCGGGCCGACGACATCGCGACGGCGCTACGCCTCGCCGACGAGTTCGGCTACCGCCTCGTGATCAACCACGGCACAGAGGGCGCAGAGCTCGCCGACGTCCTCGCCGAGCGCGATGTGCCGGTGATCTTCGGCCCGATGTTCACCACCCGGTCGAAGGTCGAGCTGCGCAACCGTGCCATCGCGAACCTCGGTCGCCTCGCCAAAGCGGGCGTGCGCGTGGCGATCACCACCGACCACCCGGTGGTGCCGATCAACTTCCTCATCCATCAGGCGTCACTCGCCGTGAAAGAGGGGCTCGACCCGGTCGTCGCCATCGAGGCGCTCACCGTCAACCCGGCGTCGTTCCTCGGCCTGCGCGACCGCATCGGCGCCCTCGAGCCGGGCCTCGACGGCGACCTCGTGATCTGGTCGGGCGACCCACTCGACGTGAACTCGCGCGCCGAGCAGGTGTTCATCACGGGCACGCGCGTGTATTCCTGGGATGCCGCAAGCGGCGCTTCCGTCGTCGAGCGCATCGCGCGCTTCGACCGCACCGCCTAGCAACTCGTTCCCGTTCCGGACAGATCCGCCCGCGGCGGCGGGCGCGAATGTCCGGAACGGGAACCTGTCGCCGCTGGATACGACGAAGGCCCCCTGGTCTCCCAGGGGGCCTTCGTGTGAGTGCTGTGGCTTACCAGCTCGACTTGGTGATGCCGGGCAGCTCGCCGTTGTGAGCCATCTCACGGAAGCGGACACGCGAGATGCCGAACTTCGAGAGGACACCACGGGGGCGGCCGTCGATCTGGTCGCGGTTGCGCAGGCGCACCGGCGACGCGTTGCGCGGCAGCTTCTGCAGGCCGACGCGAGCGGCCTCGCGCTCCTCGTCGGTCGCGTTCGGGTTGACGAGCTGCTTCTTCAGCTCGGCGCGCTTCGCGGCGTAGCGGGCGACGACAGCCTCGCGCTGCTTGTTGCGGGCGATCTTGCTCTTCTTAGCCATATTCCTTAGCGCTCCTCTCGGAACTCGACGTGCTTGCGGATGATCGGGTCGTACTTCTTGAGCACGAGACGATCGGGGTCGTTGCGGCGGTTCTTCTTGGTCACGTAGGTGTAACCGGTGCCGGCCGTCGAGCGGAGCTTGATGATCGGACGGATGTCCTGCTGCTTAGCCATTAGATCTTCTCCCCTCGGGCCAGGATGTCCTTGACGACCGCCTCGATACCGCGGGCGTCGATGACCTTGATGCCCTTGGCGGACACCGTGAGGGTGACGTTACGGCGAAGCGAAGGGACGAAGTACGTCTTCTTCTGGATGTTCGGGTCGAAACGACGCTTCGTGCGTCGGTGCGAGTGCGAAATAGTGTGACCGAAGCCGGGGGTGGCGCCGGTCACCTGGCACACTGCTGCCATGTGATTCCTCCATCACTACCGATGCCCCGGAAAGGGCATCCCAAGATCTCTTGTCGGCGCACACCAGTACCTCTTCTTGGTGAATGGGCTTGGTGTGTGCGAACCGGCTCGAGGAGTCCGAGCCAGACAAACGTCAAGTCTATCAGAGGCCGCGGGATGCCTTTACCACGCGCAGCTCGTCAGCGTGAGCACGACGCGCAGAGCCCGAAGACGTCGACGACGTGCTGCGGCTCGGTGAATCCGTTGGCGCTCGCGACCTGCTGCGCCCATTCCTCGACGGGGTCGGCCGAGATCTCGACCGTCAGGCCGCAGTTGCGGCAGATGAGGTGGTGGTGGTGCCCCGACATGGTGCACGCGCGGTAGAGCGCCTCGCCCTCCGGCGACTGCAGCGAGTCTGCTTCCCCCTCGACGGCGAGCGAGGCGAGCGCCCGATAGACCGTCGCGAGGCCGATCGGCGAGCCGCCGTCACGTAGCGAGGCGTGCAGGCTCTGGGCGCTCACGAAGTCGTCGCGCTTCGACAGCGCGTCGCGCACGGCCTCGCGCTGCCAGGTGTTGCGCTTGGGCGCGGTCATGCGGCGACCTCCTCTGCGTGGGCGGCCGGCACAGGCATCCGTCGCCCGGAAATGCCGCGCCGCCTGCGCACCTCGGCGATCACACGGCAGACGACATAGATCAGGAACGAGATCGTCGTGACATACGGGCTGATGGGCACCGAGCCACCGAGGGCGAGCAGGATGCCGCCGACCATCGACGTCACGCCGAACGCGACGCTCAGCAGCGGCACCACGAGCGGAGACGACGACACGCGCAGCGCGGCGGCGGCCGGCGTCACGAGGATCGACAGCACGAGCAGCGCGCCGACGATCTGCACCGACACCGCGACCGTCAGCCCGAGCAGCAGCATGAACACGATCGACAGGCCGCGCACCGGCACGCCGCGGGCGGCAGCCACGTCGGCGTCGATCGACGCGAAGGTCAGCGGGCGCCACACGATCGCGAGCCCGATGGCGACGATGAGCGCGATCGCGATCAGCCAGCCCACCTGCGGGTCGTCGATTGCGACAATCTGGCCCGTGAGCAGGCCGAACTTGTTCGCGCTCCGGCCGGGATAGAGGGCAAGGCAGAGGATGCCGAGGCCGAGGCCGAACGGCATGAGAACCGCCGTCACGCTGTTGCGCTCGCGGGCCCGCGAACCGAGCAGGCCGATGAGCAGCGCCGCCACGAGCGAGCCGACGATGGAGCCCTGCACCACGCCGACGCCGAGCAGCAGGCCGGCCGATGCGCCCGCGAACGACAGCTCGCTGATGCCGTGCACGGCGAACGCCATGTCCCGGCTCATCACGAAGACGCCGATCAGGCCGCCGATGATGCCGAGCACGGCGCCGGCGATGACCGAGTTGCGCAGCAGGACGAGAAGCTCGCCGTAGTCGCTGAAGTTGAAGACCTGATCCCAGAATCCGGCGTCGTGCATCACAGGACGACCGCCTCGGCGTCGTCGGGGTTGTGGTCGCAGACCTCTTCGTGGCCGGCGTCGTGATGCTCGTCGTGCGGGGCGTGGCCGCCATCAGGCGTGCCGACGACGATGACGCGGCCGCGCGCGTGGATCACATCGACGGGGGAGCCGTAGAGCTCGCTCAGCACCTCGCTGCGCAGCACCTCGTCGGGCGTTCCGATGCGGAAGCGGCCGTTGGCCAGGTAGAGGACACGGTCGACCATCGAGAGCACGGGGTTCACGTCATGCGTCACGAAGAGCACGCCGAAGCCGCGTTCCCGCCGCTGGCGGTCGATCAGCTCGCTGACGGCACGCTGGTTGCTGAGGTCGAGCGAGGCGAGCGGCTCGTCGGCGAGCAGAAGGCGCGGGTCGGATGCCAGCGCCTGACCGATGCGCAGACGCTGCTGCTCGCCGCCCGAGAGCGTCGAGACCGGCACGTTCGCGTACTCGCTCGCGCCGACCGCTGCGAGCAGCTCGTCCACCCGTCGACGCTTGGTTCGACTGGGCCAGAAGCCATACGAGCGGCCGTCGATGCCGAGCCCGACGAGGTCGCGCGCACGCAGCGGCGTGCCCTCGTCGGCGAGCTTCTGCTGCGGCACATAGCCGATGCGCGGATTCCCCGACCGCACGGGCTCGCCCGCGACCAGCAGCTCGCCCTGACTCAGCGGCTGGCGACCGAGGATCGCCCGCAGCAGGCTGGTCTTGCCCGTTCCGTTGGCGCCGAGCACCGCGAGGAACTCGCCTGGCTGGACGTCGAGGTCGAGGCCATGCCACAGCGTGCGCCGATCGAAGCGCAGAGTGGCGCCCCGCAGGCTCAGGACAGGACCTGCGGAGCGAGCGCTCTGCCGGAACTCAGTCGCCAAGCGCAGCGCCGATGGCATCGAGATTCGCGGTCATCCATTCAATGTAGTTCTTGCCGGCGGGAAGAGTCTCGGTGACCGGGACGACCGCGACGTTGTTCTGCTTTGCCGCGTTCAGCACGTCTTCGGTCTGCGGGCCGGTGGTCTGCTCGTTGTAGGCGAGCAGCTTGACCTTGCCGCTGGCGTAGAGGTCGAGGGTCTGCTTCAGGACCGCAGGCGCGACATCCGTGTCTTCTTCGATCGCCTCGCTGAAATTCTCGGGCGTGAGGTTCTTCAGGCCGATCGCGTCGAGCATGTACAGCGGAACCGGCTCGGTGATGGTCACCCCTTCACCGGCGTGCGCCGACTTCAGCTGACCTTCCGTGCTCTCGAGGGTGGCGAGCTGATCGCCGAACTTCTTGGCATTCGCCTCGAAGTCGGCCTTGTCTGACGGGTCGGCCTTCGCGAAGGCGGTCTCGAGCTTGTCGGCCACCTTCTGCACCGTCGGGAAGTCGTACCAGAGGTGCTCGTTGAACTCACCGTCGCTCGGGTGCTGGTCGTAGCCGGAGATGGTCGCCGCGGTGAGCACCGCCGGCTGCTTCTTCGCCGCACTCACCATCTTGGTGACGAAGTCGTCGTAGCCACCGCCGTTCGCGATCACCACGTCCGCCTTCGAGATCGCCAGCTGGTTGCGCGCGTCAGCCTGGTACTCGTGCGGGTCCTTGTCAGGGTCGTCGATGATCGACGTCACCTTCACGTGGTCGCCGCCGATGGCGCTGGCGACCGACCCCCAGACGTTCGTCGACGCGACGACGTTGATCGCGCCGGACGTGTCCTGCGCGTCGGACGGAGTGGAGGAGCAGGCGGCGAGCGCGATGACCGCGGTCGAGAGGGCGAGGGGAACCAGGAGGCGCGATCGTTTCACGTCTCTCACGTTACTGCTTATTGATAATGATTGTCAAAACCACCGGCGTCAAGGGGCGGCCCGACGCACCGCCTCACCGCCGCAGGGCGGAGGTGACCGCGAGGATGCGCTCGATCGACTCCTCTTCCCCGATCGAGATGCGGATGCCGTCGTCGACGAACGGCCGAACCGCGATGTCTGCGTCGAAGAACGCATCGGTCGCCGCGGTGGTGTGCTCTCCGGTCGGGAGCCACACGAAATTTCCCTGAGCGGAGGGCACGTTCCACCCCTGCTCGATGAGTGCACCGCGCAGCCGATCACGGCGCGCCACGATCTCGGCCACCCGCTCATCGAGCGCGTCCTGCCGTTCGAGGCTCGCGAGGGCGGCGGCGAAGCCGAGCTCGGTGACCGCGAACGGAATGGCCGTGGCTCGGGCGGCAGCGAGCAGGCGCTCGGGGCCGATCGCGTAGCCGACGCGGAGCCCCGCGAGGCCGTACGCCTTGGAGAACGTGCGGGTGATGACGAGGTTGGGGTAGCGCCCGAGGTAGTCCTGCCCGTCGACGGCGCCGGGGTCGGTCACGAACTCGCGATACGCCTCGTCGAGGACGACGAGAACGTCAGAGGGCACGGCGGCCATGAACGACTCGAAGGCCGTGCCGGGGACCGCGGGCCCGGTCGGATTGTTCGGCGAGCACACGACGACGACGCGGGTGCGCTCGGTGACTGCCGCGGCGAGCGCGTCGAGGTCGTGCTCGAGGGTGTCGGTGAGCGGGACGCGCACGCTGGTCGCACCGGTGATCGTGACGAAACTCGGGTATGCCTCGAAGGAGCGCCAGGCATAGACGATCTCGTCCCCCGGCGCCGCCGCCGCGAGGAACAGCTGCTGCAGCAGCGACGACGAGCCCGCACCGACGATGACCTCGCCGAACTCGACGCCGTACCGGTCGGCGAGTTCGGTGCGCAGCGCGACCGCCGCCCCGTCGGGGTAGCGATTGATCTCGACCCGGGCGGCAGCAGCCTCGAGCACGCCGGGCAGCGCGGGATACGGGTTCTCGTTGCTCGACAGCTTGAAGCCGTCCGCCGACGGCGACCGCCCCTGCGAGTAAGCCGTCAGCGCGGCGATCTCGGGGCGCAGTCGCACATTCTCAGACACTCTTCAAAGGTAGCGGCGCGCCTGCCAGACTTTCGCCATGCGCTTCGTCGTGAAACTGCTGATCAACGCGTTCGCTCTCTGGCTCACCACCCTGATCGTGGCCGGCGTGCACGTGACCGCGTGGACGAGCGGTGGCTGGCCGCTCTTCTGGACCTACATCGTGCTCGCGCTGATCTTCGGCATCGTCAACGGCATCGTCGGCACCGTGCTGCGCATCGTCGCGTTCCCGCTCTACATCCTCACTCTGGGCCTCTTCTCGCTCATCGTGAACGGGCTGCTCCTGCTGCTCGTCGAGTGGATCAGCGACCACTGGCTGCGCTTCGGCCTCACCGTCGACGGCTTCTGGTGGGGCGTGCTCGGAGCGCTCGTGCTCGGCATCATCAGCTGGATCGTCGGCCTCATCTTCCGCCCCCTGACGTCGCGGGCCGAGCGCCGCTGACCCGCTCACCGCGCCATAGCGTGACCTCGGCCTTCTGACCGCCGGTGAAGTCGGCCAGCGTCGTGCGTGCTCTGACGAGACGAGGGTCGGTCGAGGCATCCATCTCGGTCGCCGTCTGCTCATAGCTCGACAGGTGGTGTGCTGGCACACCCGGGTCGCTCGGCTTGACCCCCGGCGCGGCCTCGCGCACGAGCAGCCGCGAGTCGGTCAGGGGTCGCGGGCCACCGCCGAGCGCAGGAACCAAGTCGTCGGTGTGCTCCACGGCGACGTCGATCGTTCCGGCCGGCGCACTCACCCGCGGCGCCGGCGACCCGAAGGTCACGAGCAGGGGAGCGGGAGCCACTCCGCTCGTCGCGATGGCGCCGGCGACGATGCCGCCTTGCGAATGCCCGACGGGGACGACCGGCTCGCCCGGCCTCCAGCCGGCGCGCTTGAGCGCCAGCATCGCCGCCCGCGTCGAGCCGGCCGAGCCGCCGGCGAGCCCGACCACGTTCGAGGTGTCGTCCCACGGCTCTGTTCCCGGCACGAGCGACCAGTCAATCGTTCCCGCCGAGTAGACCACCCAGTGGTTCTCGCCGCCGGGCAGCTCGTATTTCTCGACGCGCACCTGCGGCTGCCCTGCCTTCGCCTCGGGGATGCGCCGAGCGAGGTCGGCGAACCCCGCAGGCGGCGCCGTGCGCTGCGCAGACGCGGGCACCGGGATGACGGTCACCGGCGTTTCCTCGAGAGCAGCGCCGGGCAGCGCCTGCACCGGTAGCAGCAGCGCAGGCAGGTTCAGCGAGTCGGCGAGCCCACGCAGTGCCGTCACGAACCGCGCGTCGCTGAAGCCGACCGCCTCATGCTGCACCGCACTGATGCCGACGGCCAGGAACACATCGAGCAGCTCCGGCACGGGCCCGGCCAGCCGCGCGGCGAGCAGCTGCTGGGCGCCGACCGCCCGCTCGGCCCAGCCATAGGCCTCGGCCGCGGCCTCGAGCTCCCACGCGAGCGTCTCTGCGTCGCGCCCGGCGCCGGCGAGCTCGCGCTGGGCGAGACCGAGGGCCCAGACCGCGCCGCTGATCGCGAGCGCCGCCGCGCCGAGCGCTCCGGCCACCTGCTCGTGAATCGCGCCGGCCCGCGCGGCGAGCTCGCGCAGCTCGCGCTGTGCCGAGAGCATCGACTCGGTCTCGACAGCGACACTGCCACCGCCGGACACCTCGATGGTCACAGCTCGCGCTCCGCCGCCGCGAGCGCGGCAGCGGCCGCCGCGATGCGCGCGCGCAGTCTCTCGACGCGCAACCCGAAGGCCCATCTCGCGGGCCCCGACCAGTCGTGCAGAGCCGGCAGCAGACGGAACAGCTGAAGGCAGTCGGTCTCGGCAGCGCGCACGCATGCGCGGGCGGTCGCCCGCTGCGGCTCGGTCAGTTCTGCGGGCAGGGCGGTCATGGTTCCTCCACTCCGGCGCGGGGTGGACGACCAGGATGACAGCCGGCCAGGGCGGCGGGGCCGTCCGGCTCAGGCATCCGTGCACATTGACGCTCTTGGCCCCCTGTGGAGGGCGAGATCCGCAGGCTTCTACGGCAGAATGGCTCAGGTGACGTTCGCCTCGCCCGCAGATGACGACGTCGCCCCCGATCGCTTCAGGGTGTGCTTCGTCTGCAGCGGAAACATCTGCCGCTCGCCCATGGCCGAGGTCGTCTTCCGCGACCTCGCGGCGAAGGCGGGCATCGGCGCACGCATCGCATCGAGCTCGGCCGGCACCGGCGACTGGCACGTCGGCGAGCCCGCCGACCATCGCACCGTCGAGGCGCTGCACCGCCGCGGTTACGACGGGGCCACGCACCGCGCGCGCCAGTTCGATTCCGACTGGTTCGACGACCTCGATCTCGTGGTGGCTCTCGACCATAGCCACAAGCGCATCCTCGATCATTGGGCGGCCACGCCCGAGAACCAGGCCAAGGTCGCGTTGCTGATGGACTTCGCGCCGCACCGCGGCGACACCCTCGACGTGCCGGACCCGTACTACTCCGACGACGCCATGTTCGACACCGTGCTCGACCTCATCGAGCGCGCCTGCGCCGGCCTCGTGCACCAGCTCGAGCCGGCCCTCAAGCGCGACTTCCGCCGCTAGCCGCCCGTCGCGAAGCGCCAGCCGCCCGCCGACAGAAAGAACCGAAAGCCACACGATGAACGACCAGCTGCCCGCCCTTCCCCCTCAGCCGATCAGCCCGCTCGACGGCCGCTACCGCGCCGCAGTGTCAGCTCTGGGCGACCACCTCTCGGAGGCGGGGCTCAACCGCGCGCGGGTCCACGTCGAGGTCGAGTGGCTGATCTACCTCACCTCGCACTCGATGTTCGGCTCATCGCCGCTCGAGTCGGCGCACGTGCAGCAGCTGCGCGCGTTCGCCGCGAACTTCGGCGACCTCGAGATCAACGCCCTCGCCGAGATCGAGGCGACGACCCGGCATGACGTGAAGGCCGTCGAGTACCTGATCCGCGGCGAGCTCGATCGCCTCGGCCTCGGCGCGATCGCCGAGCTCACGCACTTCGCCTGCACCAGCGAGGACATCAACAACCTCTCCTACGCGATCACCGTCAAGGCCGCCGTCGAGCAGATCTGGCTGCCGAAGCTGCGCGCGGTGGTGCAGAAGCTCGCGGCTCTCGCCGTCGAGCACAAGGATGCCGCGATGCTGTCGCGCACCCACGGGCAGCCGGCCACGCCGACGACCATGGGCAAGGAGCTCGGCGTCTTCGTCTACCGCCTGCAGCGGGTGATCGCGCAGCTCGAGGCATCCGAATACCTCGGCAAGTTCAGCGGTGCAACCGGCACCTTCGCCGCGCACCTGGCCGCCGACCCCACCGCCGACTGGCCTGCGATCAGCCGCGAGTTCGTCGAGGGGCTCGGGCTCACCTGGAACCCGCTCACGACGCAGATCGAGTCGCACGACTGGCAGGCAGAGGTCTATGGCAAGGCCGCCCACGCCAACCGCATCCTGCACAATCTCGCGACGGACATCTGGACCTACATCTCGCTCGGCTACTTCCGTCAGATCCCCGTCCCAGGCGCCACCGGCTCGTCGACCATGCCGCACAAGATCAACCCCATCCGGTTCGAGAACGCCGAGGCGAACCTCGAGCTCTCGTCGGCACTGCTCGACTCGCTGTCGGCCACACTCGTCACCTCGCGCCTGCAGCGCGACCTGACCGACTCCACGACTCAGCGCAACATCGGCGTCGCCTTCGGCCACTCGCTGCTCGCCCTCGACAACCTCGAGCGCGGCCTCGGCGAGATCGCCCTCGACGCCGACGCCCTCGCGGCCGACCTCGACAGCAACTGGGAGGTGCTGGCCGAGGCGATCCAGACCGTGATCCGCGCAGAGGTCGTCGCCGGCCGCTCGACGATCGCCGACCCCTACGCGGTGCTCAAGGAACTCACCCGCGGCCACCGCGTCGGCGCGGCAGAGCTCGCCGAGTTCGTGCAGGGCCTTGAGATCGGCGACGAGGCGAAGGCACGCCTCGCCGCTCTCACGCCGGCCGCCTACATCGGCGTCGCCCCCGAGCTGCTGCGCTACCTCGGCTGAGCAGGAGCCGGGGATGCTTCACCGAGGCGCGCCGGAAAGGGCAGTGCCCGCGGGCGAAGCCCCCTTTCGGCACGTCTCGGCGAGTCGCCTCTGACAGGGCGCGCCGTGGCGCAGCATCCCTCGGCGCAGCTCAGCCCAGCACTGCGGCGACGAACCTGCTGACGTTCCCGCGCAGTGTCTCGATGCGCTCGAGCCGAGCCGCCTCTGCGTCGAACCCCACATACGCCAGCGGCGGCAGCTTCCGCACGTTCGCCGAGCATTCGAATCCGGCGCAGACGAGCGTGCCGATCGTGTCGCCCTTCCGGCCGGCCGCGCCGGCGCGCTTCGCCGAGAAGAACACGACCTCGTTCGGCAGGTGCACGTCTTCGCACCATGAGCACTGCGGGCGCGTGCGGGTGCGCCCGTTCCCGGTGCGCAGCATGACGCCGACCGGCTCGTCGTCGAGGCGCGTGACGACGTAGCCGACGTTGTCGATCTTGCGGTCGCGCCAGCCGAGGAAGTCGAGCTGGTCCCACGCGAGATTGTCGAGATCGGGAAGGGTGATCGAGTTGCGTTCCCGGAGTGACGCGTTGACGAACGCGCCGCGGATTTCCTGCTCAGTGAGCGGTTGCATGACGGCCGCGATCAGTGGCCCTGCGGGCCGCGGTTCTCGTCACCGTCAGGCGCCGGCTTGTCGTGCAGCACGGGCCGGGATCCGCCGTGCGCGGCATCCTGCTCGGCGAGGTCCGCGACCTCGTCCTCGGTCGGCTTGATCGACTGCACGAACAGCGCCGTGATCACCAGCGAGATGATGAAGATCACGCCGAAGCCGATGACCGCGGCCAGCCAGCTGTGCCCCGCGATCAGGATGATCAGGCCCGCGAACAGCGCGAGGATCGCCGAGCCGCCCACGAGCTCAGCGGGGCGCAGCACCTCCCGGCGCGAGGGCTGGCGGGCGGCGGGGGTGCGGGACTTTCGGGCGCTCATGCGTGGGACTCCGTGGGTTCGTCGGCGCCCTCAGCAGGCCGCGCCCACTTGAGAGAGAACGCGCCGATCGCGAGGTAGACGCCGATGACGATGGCGTAGGCGCCGAACAGGCCGACGGCCAGCCGGTGCTCGGGCGGGATGACGAGGTAGGCGATCGCGAGGACGACGGTGAAGCCGCCGACGGCGAGCCGATCACGAGCGCCGGATGCCTCGGCTGCGGCGCCCCGTCGCGCACGCCAGCCGCCGTACAGCTCGGCGACGCCGGTCAGCAGCGCCCAGACACTCACGCTGTAGAGCAGCGCCCCGAGGCCCGTCGAGCGCACGATCAACGCCACGACGCCCACGACGATTCCGAGAACGCCCTGCACCAGCCAGATCGCGCGGCCTGAGGCATCCGTCACGAAGAAGAACGCGGCGACCGCGAGCCCGCTCACGATCGCGAATGCCGCGAACATGGCGATGCCGTATGCCGCCGTGTGATCTTGATCCAAGGTGATCAGGAACCCCGCCGCGAAGGCGATGACGGCGCGCACGAGCTGCAGAAGCCAGTACCGGCCAATCACGTGAGACGCCTGCTTTCGACAATCGGGATGCGACTCTTCAGTCTAGTTGCGGCGCCCTTGTGGCTTTTCTGAACGGCGTCGGCCGCACGGCACGCAGGCCGGCCGCACGCAGACCGGCCGGACGCGGGCCGGCCGCACGCAGTCCGGCGGCGCGTCCCGGCCCGCGACTGCGGCCGCGTGTCACTGCCCGTGCTGCTGGATCACCACGATCGGCGCGGTGCCCGTCGTCGGCGTCGGGTCGTCGGCTGCGAGCGTCGGGATCGACGCCGTCATCACCGAGCCGTCCGGCCGCAGCTCGCCCTTGATCGCGCTGGCGCTCGGGGTGCCGTGGCGGATCGGGCCCTGGCCGTCGAGCGGGATGAGCCGCGGCTCGCCGGGGCGAACGAACACGGTCTCGCCGCGCACCGTGATCTCGACGCCGTCGCCCTCTTCGATGCGCAGCTGCACGCTTTCGCGGCGCAGCTCGACGCGCAGGCGGCTGCCCTTGACGGTGAGGCGATAGCGGATGCCTTCCCAGCCGCTCGGGAGACGGGGGTCCATCGACAGCTTTCCGAGGTAGTCGCGAATCCCGCCGAATCCCCAGACCAGCGCACCCCACACGCCGCCCGTCGAGGCGACGTGCACGCCGTCGACGGCGTTGTTGTGCAGGTCGGCGAGGTCGACGTAGACCGCGTCGAGGAAGTAGTCGACGGCCAGCTGACCGTAGCCGACCTCGGCGGCGATGATCGACTGCGCGACCGCCGACAGCGTCGAGTCGCCCGTCGTCAGCGGGTCGTAGTACTCGAAATCGGCGAGCTTCTGCTCTGGCGAGAACTCGTCGCCCTGAAGCACGAGCGCGAGCACGACGTCTGCCTGCTTCAGCACCTGGAAGCGGTAGATCACGAGCGGGTGGTAGTGCAGCAGCAGCGGCAGCTTGTCCTGAGGGGTGTTCGGCAGGTCCCACAGCTCCTTCTCGAGGAACTGCGCGTCCTGCGGGTTGATCCCGAGGCTCTCGTCATAGGGGATGTGCATCGCCTCCGCGGCGCGCGCCCACTCCGCGACCTCGTCGTCGGTGAGGCCCAGGCGGTTCACCACGCTGCGATAGGCGCTCGGGTCGTGCTCCTTGACCGCCTTCACCGCTCGCACCGCCGCGCGCAGATTCCCGCGCGCCATCACGTTCGTGTACAGGTTGTCGTTGACGACCGTCGTGTACTCGTCGGGGCCTGTCACGCCGTGAATGTGGAAGATCTCACCGCCGTTATAGCGCCAGAACCCCAGGTCCGCCCACATGCGCGCGGTCTCCACGAGGATGTCGATGCCCTCCGAGTCGAGGAAGGCATCGTCGCCGCTCGCATTCACGTACTGCACGAGCGCGAACGAGATATCGGCGTCGATGTGGTACTGCGCGGTGCCGGCCGCATAGTACGCAGAGGATTCCTGCCCGTTGATGGTGCGCCACGGGAACAGCGCCCCGCGCTGGCTCAGCTCGCCGGCGCGCGCCCTGGCGTCATCGAGGATGCTGTGCCGGTAGCGCAGCGCGTTCCGCGCCGCGGTGGGCTGCGTGTAGCTCAGGAACGGCAGGACATAGATCTCCATGTCCCAGAAGTAGTGGCCACCGTAGCCCGACCCGCTCACGCCCTTGGCCGGGATACCGAGCCCGTCGGCGCGCGCGGTCGCCTGAGCGAGCTGGAAGAGGTTCCAGCGCACGGCCTGCTGCACGGCCGGCTGGCCGAAGATCTCGACGTCGCTCTTCGCCCAGAAGTCGTCGAGCCAGACGCGCTGGTCCTCGTAGAGCTGGTGGATGCCGCGCTCGCGCACCCGGTCCAGCGTGCGATCGCACCGGTCGGCGAGTTCACGCACCGGCACGGCGTGCGAGGTGTGGTAGCTCAGCAGCTTCGTGAGGCGGATCGGCACGCCCGCCTTCGCCTGCACGCGGTACTCCTGCTTGGCGAGGTCGTCCTCGAGCGTGTACGACTGCGTGATCTCGTTGTCGGTGTCGATGATGTGGTCGGCGGCGACGGCGATCGTCATGCGCGAGTTGGTGCAGCGATAGCCGAGCAGGCTGCGGCCGCCGGAGTTCCGCTTCAGCCGCGGCTGCAGCACGCGGTCGGTGAACGACTCGGCCTTCCGCGGGTCGAAGCCGGCGTCGCCGAGCGTCGGGCCGCCGATGCCGTACTCGTCTTTGCGGTCCTGCCGGTTGATCACCTGGCTCGAGAGCACGACTGAGGCATCCGCATCGAGCACCGTGACCTCGTAGTCGATGACGGCCAGGTGCCGGTCCGTGAACGACGCGAAGCGGCGCGACGTGATCTGCACGCGCCGACCCGACGGGGTGCGCCACTCGAGGTCGCGCGTCAGCACGCCGTCGACGAAGTCGAGGCGGCGCTCGTACGAGAGCAGCTCGGCCTCAGAGATGTTGAATGGCACGTCGTCGACGTAGACGCGGATCACCTTCGCGTCGGGCGCGTTCACGATCGTCTGCCCCACGTGCGCGAATCCGAACGCGTCCTCGGCATGGCGAATCGGCCAGGTCTCGTGGAAGCCGTTCACGTACGTGCCCTGCGTGACGCCTTCGCGCGCCTCGTCGTAGTTCCCGCGCAGGCCGATGTAGCCGTTGCCGACGGAGAACAGCGTCTCGGTGCGGCCGAGATCCGGCACAGAGAGCTCACTCTCGACCAGCGCCCATTCGTCGATCGGGAAGCGATCGCGATCAAGCGGGTCGGCTGCAGCTCTTCTCATCGGTCTCCCTTGCTGTTCCACGTGTCGACGAGTTCTGACAGGTCGGCGACCACGACGTCTGCGCCCTCGCGCAGCAGCGCGTCGCGCCCGGTGCCGCGGTCGACCCCGACGACGATGAAGCCGCCGGCCCGCCCCGCGGCGACGCCCGAGGTCGCGTCTTCGACGACGACCGCGTGCGCGGCATCCGTACCCAGCAGCTGCGCGCCGTACTCATAGGTCGCGGGCGCCGGCTTGCCGGCGAGCTGCTTCTCGCGCGCGACCCTGCCGTCCACGACGGCGACGAAGCGGTCGGCGATGCCCGCCGCATTGAGGACGTCGATCGCGTTCGCCGATGAGGACACGACGGCAGAGCGGATGCCTGAGGCATCGACCGCGTCGAGGAACTCCAGCGACCCGGGGTACGGCGTGACGCCCTCTTCCGCCAGCACGCGGTTGAACTCAAGGTTCTTGCGGTTGCCGAGGCCGCACACGGTTTCTGCGTCCGGGCCGTCGCTCGGGTCGCCCTCGGGCAGGGTGATGCCGTGCGCGGCCAGCTCGTCGCGCACCCCGTCGTAGCGCGGCTTCCCATCGATGTGGGCGAAGTAGTCGGCTTCGCTGTAGCTGCCCTTCCCGACCGTCGCGAAGTACTCCTCGAAGAGCAGAGCCCACGCCCGGCGGTGAACCTCGGCGGTCGGCGTCAGCACCCCGTCCAGATCGAACAGGACGGCTTCCACGTCTGCGAACAGTTCTGCCCCAGCCACGTTCCGAGCGTACCGAGAGTTGCCGAGCGGGGCATCCAGCAATCGCGCCGGCGGCGCTCTGCCGCCAGGCCGTCGACAGGTGCCAGGCTTGGGTCCGTGGCATCGGTCCCGGAACTCAGCCGAGAGCAGGCGCGCCGCATCGCCGTGCGCGCGCAGCTGCTGGACGACAGCCCGCGACCGAGCGACCTGGTGGCGACCGTCGAGCACCTGACTGCGGTGCAGAACGAGCCCACCGCCGCGGTCGTGCCCGCCGCCGACCTCGTCCTGTTCGATCGGCTGGGCGCACGGTACCGCCCGCGTGACGTGATCGACGCGCTGGAGAGCGATCGCACGCTGTACGAGCTCGACGGGATGATCTTCCCGATGAGCCAGCTCGAGCTGCGCCTGCCCGGCATGGCCGCATGGCCGCCGTATGCCTCGTCGCGCCGGTGGCTTTCCGACAACGAGTCCTTCCGGCAGGACGTCCTCGATCTCCTCGAGCGGGAGGGCCCGTTGCCGACCTCGGCGGTGCCCGACACGTCGAACGTGCCGTGGGAGAGCACCGGCTGGACCGCGGGGAAGAACGTCTCGCAGCTGCTCGGGCTGCTCGCGAGGCGCGGCGAGATCGCCCAGGTCGGGCGCGACGGCAACGAGCGGCTGTGGGATGTCGCCTGGCGCGCGTATCCCACCGTCCATGCCGAGCTGGATCCTGCGGAAGCGCGCCGGCAGCTCGGCGCACGCCAGCTCGCCGCGCTCGGAATCGTCCGTCCGCGGCTGCGTGGCACGCTGCAGGAGCCGATCGACTTCGGCCCTGGCGTCGGAGCGCCGGTGAGGGTGGCCGGCGTGCACGGCCAATGGATCGTCGACCACGACCAGCTCGAGCATGTCGATGACCCGTTCACCGGCCGCACCGTGCTCGTGTCGCCGTTCGACCGTCTCGTCTTCGACCGCAAGCGCCTGACGGACCTGTTCGAGTTCGAGTACGCGCTCGAGATGTACAAGCCTGCGGCGAAGCGCCGCTTCGGCTACTACGCCTTGCCGGTGCTCGTCGGCGATCGCTTCGCCGCGATCCTGGATGCTGCGAGCGATTTCGCCCGTGGCGAGTTCCGCGTCAACGCCCTGCACGAGCTTCCGGGCCTCGGGCCCGAAGAGCGCGAAGGCATCCGCGCCCGCGTGCACGAGCTCGCCGACTGGCTCGGCCTGGAGCCCGCCTGGCCGTAGTCGTGCGACGCCGAGGTCGTCTTGCGACCTACATCGCCGCCATGTCGGCGAAGCGCGAATAGGCGCCCTGGAACGCCACTGCGACGTCGCGCGTCGGGCCGTTGCGGTGCTTGGCGACGATCAGGTCGGCTTCGCCGGCGCGCGGGCTCTCTTTGTCGTAGGCGTCTTCGCGGTGCAGCAGGATCACCATGTCGGCGTCCTGCTCGATCGATCCCGACTCGCGCAGGTCGGAGAGCGCGGGCCGCTTGTCAGTGCGCTGCTCCGGCCCGCGGTTCAGCTGCGAGAGCGCGATGACCGGTACCTGCAGCTCCTTCGCGAGCAGCTTGAGGGCACGCGAGAACTCCGAGACCTCCTGCTGTCGGGACTCGACGCGCTTGCCGCTCGTCATCAGCTGCAGGTAATCGATGACGACCATCTTCAGGCCGACCCGCTGCTTCAGGCGGCGGCACTTCGCCCGGATCTCGACGAGGGTCATGTTCGGACTGTCGTCGATGTACAGCGGGGCGTCATTGATGCGACCGCGGGTCGAGGCGAGCTTCGTCCAGTCGGACTGCTCGAGGCGGCCCTTGCGAAGCACGTGCAGCGGCAGCGAGCCCTCGGCCGAGAGCAGGCGCATCGCGATTTCGGCGCGGCCCATCTCAAGGCTGAAGAACACGGTCGGCATGTCGTGCTTCACCGACGCGCTACGGGCGAAGTCCAGAGCGAGCGTGGACTTTCCCATCGCAGGGCGCGCGGCGACCACGATCATCTGGCCCGGGTGCAGGCCGTTCGTGAGCTCGTCGAGCTCGGCGAAGCCGGTCGGGACGCCGGTCATCGTGCCGTCTTTGTGGCTGGCCGCGTCGATCTCGTCGCTCGCGGCGTCGATCGCGACGTTCAGCGGGACGTAGTCCTCGCTCTCGCTCGTCTTGGTCAGGTCGTAGACCTCGGCCTGTGCGCGGTTCACGAGGTCCGTGACCTCGCCCTCGGCGGCGTAGCCGTATTGCGCGATGCGCTCGCCCGCCGTGACGAGGCCCCGCAGCACCGCCTTCTCGGAAACGATCTGGGCATAGAAGCCCGCGTTCGCAGCGGTCGGCACGACGCTCGTCAGTGTGTGCAGGTACTCGACGCCGCCGGCGCGCTGCAGCTCGCCGGTCTTGATCAACTCGTCGGTTACAGCGACCACGTCGGTCGGCTCACCGTGCGAGTAGAGCCGCAGCACCGCCTCGTAGATGACCTCGTGCTTCGGCAGGTAGAAGTCCTTGCTGCGCACCACCTCGACGACATCGGCCACGGCGTCTTTGCTGAGCAGCATGCCGCCGAGCGTGCTCTGCTCGGCCAGCTCGTCGTAAGGAGGGGTGCGCGCGCCTGGGTAGCCGCCCGACTCGCCACGACCGCCGCGGTCGTCGCGCCGGTCGTCGCGGTGGTCGTCCAAGTGTGCGATCGACAAGCCGTCCCCTTCATGTGCTTCCGCTCTGCGTATGAGCGCGCTGAACCGCTCAGCCCCCACCCTGGCGGGGACCACCGACATCGGGAGGAGACAGGTGCGGTGCGCCCTCTTTCGGCGCGGAACTCGCCCGGTACTCTTCGCGGCTCACGCCACCCTAGGGACGAGAGCGGCCCTGCACCAACACGGCCTGTGGACAAAGTTGGGGACGGAGGGTGAGAAACGCCGCACACCATGTGGAGGACCCCTGTGGAAAACTGTGGAATCCGAAATTACATCGGTGGGCTTTATGCCGTTGACCAGGGGATTCAATTTCCCCACCCTGTGTGTAGAAACTTGTTTAGAGTGCAGGTCGAGGGTTTACATTTCGGGCGTGTTGCCTGTGCACAAGCCTGTTGAAAACGACCCCTTAAATGGCGATAGCGGCGGGACGAATCCCGCCGCTATCGGCAAGTGTGCACCTTGCGGTTACTTCGCCGCAACCACCTTCAGCGTGATCGTGGCGACGATGTCGTCACGCAGCTTCACGATGGCCTCGTGCGTGCCCGTGCTCTTGATCGGAGCGACGAGCTCGACGCGGCGCTTGTCGACCGCGCCGAGGCCGGCAGCCTCGACAGCCGCGGCGACGTCAGCCGGCTTCACAGAGCCGAACAGACGGCCCTCGGCGCCGGCCTTGACGGTGAGCGTCACGGCGTTGGCCTTGAGCTTGGCGGCGAGGTCCTGGGCCTCTTCGATGCTCGCGTGCTCGCGGGCGGCGCGGGCGGCCTTGATGGCCTCGACCTGCTTCTCGCCACCGCGCGTCCACGGGGTCGCGAAACCCTGCGGCACGAGGTAGTTGCGGGCGTAGCCGTTCTTGACCTCGACGACGTCACCGGCCGAGCCGAGACCGGACACTTCGTGGGTGAGGATGACCTTAGACATTGGTTTCCTCCTTAGCGGCCGGCGCCGGCGTAGGGGAGCAGTGCCATCTCACGGGCGTTCTTGATCGCCTTGGCGATCAGACGCTGCTCCTGAACCGACACGCCGGTGATGCGGCGGGCGCGGATCTTGCCGCGCTCAGAGATGAACTTGCGCAGGGTTGCGACGTCCTTGTAGTCGATGACACCGACGGTCACGGACTTCGCCGGGGCGGCGTTCTTGCCGTCCTTGCCCTTGCGGATCGGCTTGCGGCGGTCGCCGCTCGACTTTCCAGCCATGAGTGAATTCCTTAGTTGATGAAGAGTGTTTAGAAGGGCGTGTCGTCGCTGTAGCCGCCCGGGGTCGACCATGGGTCGTTCGACGGAGCGTCGACCGGGGCCGCGGGTGCCCACGGCTCCTCTGCTCCGCCGCCGTTGCCGCCGTAGTTCGAACCGCCGCGGGAGCCACCGCCCGACGACTGCGCCCGCGTCACCGACGCGGTCGCATAGCGCAGCGAAGGACCGATCTCGTCAACCTCGAGCTCGATCGAGACTCGGTTGTTGCCGTCGCGGTCCTGGTAGTTGCGCTGCTTGAGACGCCCGGTAGCGATGACCCGGGAACCCTTGGTCAGTGAACCGGCCACGTGCTCGGCGAACTCGCGCCAGACGCTCGCGCGCAGGAACAGCGCGTCACCGTCCTTCCACTCGTTGCTCGCGCGGTCGAAGGTGCGCGGCGTGGAAGCGATGGTGAAGTTGGCGACCGCCAGCCCGTTCTGCGTGTAGCGCAGCTCAGGGTCGCTGGTCAGGTTGCCGACCACGGTGATGATGGTCTCGCCGGCCATGGGACTAGGCGCCGACCTTCTCGGCGGCCGGAGTCTTGGCGGACTTCTCGGCCTTGGCAGCCTTCGCGGCCTCGACCTTGGCGACACGCGCCACGGCCTCTTCGGCACGAAGGACCTTGGTGCGCAGGACGGCCTCTGAAAGCTTCAGCTGGCGGTCGAGCTCGGCAGTCGCCTCGGGGGTCGCGTGGAAGTCGACGACGGCGTAGATGCCCTCGGCGCGCTTCTTGATCTCGTAGGCGAGACGGCGACGGCCCCAGACGTCGACCTTGTCGACCGTCCCGTTGTCGTTACGAACGACGTTGAGGAACTTGTCAAGGCTGGGAGCAACGGTGCGCTCATCGATCTCGGGATCGAGGATGACCATCAACTCGTACTGATGCATGACTAACCCACCTCCTCTGGACTCGAACGGCTGCAGTATTTCTGCAGCAGGAGGGTATGTGCATCGTGTGGCGACCTCGCGGAAGAAGCCCGGAGGGCAGACCACAACCTGAATAGGATACCGGACGGAGGGTGAGCGTGCGAATCGGTCTGGTGTCGCTGCACACCTCGCCGCTCGACACCCCGGGCCGCGGCGACGCGGGGGGCATGAACGTCGTCGTGCGGGCGCTCGCGGACGAACTGGCGAAGGCGGGCCACCACGTCGAGGTGCTGACGCGCGCGGCATCCGCCGGCGATCTCGGCCGGGTCGAGACGCTCGATTCCGGCGCCCGCGTGCGCTTCCTCGCGGCCGGCGACGCCGCGCCGCTAGCGAAGGGTGAGCTGCCGCAGGTCACCGGCGAGTTCGGCCGAGCGCTTCGCGAGCTGCCGCGCTTCGACGTGCTGCACGCGCATTACTGGCTCTCGGGGCGGGCGGCGCTGCCCGTGGCCCGCGACACCGGCGCGGCGCACGTGCTCAGCCTGCACACCGTCGCGGTCGTCAAGAACGCCCGGCTTGCGCGGGGCGACGCGCCCGAGCCGCGCGCGCGCATCGATGCAGAGCGGATGCTTGCATGTCGCTCCGACGCCGTCGTGGCCTCGACCCGCAGTGAGCGCGACGCCGTGGTCGCCGCGTACGGGGCGTCGCCGCGCTGCGTCGAGATCATCCCGCCCGGGGTCGACACGGAGATCTTCCACCCGCGCTCGGCGTCCGAATCTTCGTCTCTCGCACGCACGGCTCGCGCGGTGGCCGACGTGCGACAGCACAGTGGGCCGTCACTCGTGTGCGTCGGCCGCATCCAGCCGCTCAAAGGCCAGGATCTGGCGATTCGCGCACTCAGCAGGCTGGCGCCAGGCATCCGCCCCCGCCTCGTCATCGCCGGAGAGGTCAGCGGCGCGGGCAGCGAGCGGTACCGCGCAGAGCTCGACCGCCTGATCGCCGCGCGTGGGCTCGAGCACGACGTCGAGTTCGTCGGCGCGGTTCCCCGCCACGAACTGGCGGCCCTGATCGCCGGCAGCACGCTGGTGGTCGTTCCGAGTCACTCGGAGACATACGGGCTCGTGACCCTCGAGGCCGCGGCGTGCGGGGTTCCCGTGGTCGCCGCCGCGGCGCCTGGGCTGAGCGACGCCGTGCGCGCGGGCGCCACGGGGGTTCTCGTGGCGGGGCGCGACGAGCGCAGCTGGGCCGCGGCGATCGAGCGACTGCTGAGGGACCCTGGAAGGCGCGCGCTGATGCCCCAGGCATCCGTCGCCCATGCCCGCGCGCACGCATGGAAGGCGACGGCGGCGCGTCTTGCCACCCTCTACGAACGTG
The DNA here is from genome assembly GCF_039538145.1 of Gryllotalpicola daejeonensis. Lineage (NCBI taxonomy): Bacteria > Bacillati > Actinomycetota > Actinomycetes > Micrococcales > Microbacteriaceae > Gryllotalpicola > Gryllotalpicola daejeonensis. The sequence goes on from NZ_BAABBV010000001.1 coordinate 2,196,832, forward strand.
TCGCCGGTGCCAACTAGCGTGGCGGTATGACCGCTTCTTCTTCCGTTCCTTCCGTGACCCTGAACGACGGCGCGTCCATTCCTCAGCTCGGCTTCGGCGTCTTCCGCGTCGACCCCGCCGAGACCGAGCGCATCGTCGGCGATGCGCTCGAGGTGGGCTACCGACACATCGACACCGCCGCGATGTACCGCAACGAAGACGGCGTCGGTCGCGCGATCGCCGCGAGCGGTATTCCGCGCGACGAGCTGTTCGTGACGACGAAGTTCCCGAACAACGGCTCAGGCAGCGCCGCCGATGCCCTGCGCCACAGCCTCGACCAGCTCGGGCTGGACCGAGTCGACCTCTATCTCATCCACTGGCCGCGGCCGAAGCTCGGCACGGCGCTGTCCGCCTGGCAGGAGCTCATCGAGCTGCAGCAGGCCGGGCTCGCGACCTCGATCGGCGTCTCGAACTATCGCGCGGGCGACCTCGGGCTGATCATCGGCGAGACGGGCGTGATCCCCGCCGTGAACCAGATCGAGCTGCACCTCGAGTTCCAGCAGCGCGAGCTGAAAGAGCTCCACACCCAGCACGGCATCGCCACAGAGGCGTGGTACCCGCTGGGCGGCGGCGAGATCACCTCGGCGCCGGCGCTGCACGAGGTCGCGAAAGCGCACGGCGTGACTCCGGCGCAGGCGATCCTGCGCTGGCACCTGCAGACCGGGAACATCGTGATTCCGAAGTCGAACCGCCGCGAGCGCATGGCCGAGAACTTCGACGTCTTCGGCTTCGAGCTGACCGACGTCGAGCTGGCCGCGCTGGCCGCGGTCGACCAGGGTGCAGCGGGTCGTCGCGGCGGCGACCCGAACGAGCTCTAGGTGGAGCGCCGCCCTGCGGCTCTCCCACCGCTCTTCGTCGGGGTGCGGCGGGTGCTGTTCTTCCACGCCCACCCCGATGACGAGTCGCTGTCGACCGGCGGTCTGATCGCGCTGCTGTCAGCGGCCGGCGTGAAGGTGCGCGTCGTGACGTGCACGCGCGGCGAGCGCGGCGAGGTGGTTCCCGGGCCGCTGAAGCGGCTCGAGGGAACGCCTGAGCTCGCCGCGCACCGGGTCGGCGAGCTCACGCAGGCGCTGAGAGCGCTGGGCGTGCGCGCGCCGGTCTTCCTCGGTGGGCCGGGTGCGCGCCAGCTGAACCGCGGCTCCGGCTTCCGCTACCTCGACTCCGGCATGGTCTGGGGTTCAGACGGGCGCGCGGCGGCGGCGCCCGACGCACCCGCCGGAAGCTTCGCGGGCAACAAGTGGGCGTGCTACGACGCCCTCGCGGCGGTGAAGCGCTTCCGGCCGGACGTCGTGGTGAGTTACGACTCCGGCGGGGGCTACGGGCACCCGGATCATGAATGGGCTCACGTCGCCGCGAAACAGGCGACGGACAACTTTCGGCTGCCGTTCGTCGAGGTCGTTCCGGCTGAGGCATCCGATGCCGTCGAAATCGCCATCGACCTCGAGGCCAAGCGGCGCGCACTCGCCGCGCACGCCAGCCAACTGACGCTCACCACGAGCGGCTACGTGCTCTCGGGCGGCCAGCAGCACGTTCTGGAACCCGTCGAACGGTATCGGCTGCACACCGGGCGACGCCCGATCAGCCCTGTTCCCGCTCGCGCTCCCACCACGAGGTGAGCCTGCGGGCCGCTTCGTCGGCGCCGAGCGGGCCCTCGTCGAGGCGCAGCTCCATCAGGAACTTCATCGCCTGACCGACCTCGCGCCCCGGCTTCAGCCCGAGCAGGGCCATGACCTCGTCGCCGTTCAAGTCAGGGCGGATCGCGTCGATCTCCTCCTGCTGCTTGAGCTTCACGATGCGCGCCTCGAGGTCGTCGTAGGCGAAGCCGAGCCGGTCGGCCTTCCGCTTGTTGCGGGTCGTCACGTCGCTGCGGGTGAGGATGTGCAGGCGCTCGAGCTGCTCGCCCGCATCGCGGACGTAGCGGCGCACCGCAGAATCGGTCCACTCGCCGTCGGTGTAGCCGAAGAAGCGTAGGTGGAGTTCGATCAGGCGGGCGACGGCATCGACGGTGTCGTTGTCAAAGCGCAGAGCGCGCAGGCGCTTGCGGGCCAGCCGGGCACCGACGAGGTCGTGGTTGTAGAAGCTGACCGCACCGCCGGGCTCGAGCCTGCGGGTCGCCGGCTTGCCGATGTCGTGCAGCAGCGCGGCGAGGCGCAGGGTGATGTCAGGGGCCGCGCCGGGGTGGCGCGAGTGCTCGTAGCCGATCGCCTGGTCGAGAACGGTGAGCGAGTGCTCGTAGACGTCCTTGTGGCGGTGCTCCGCGTCGATCTGCAGCTGCAGGGCGGGCAACTCGGGCAGCACGAGTTCGGCGAGCCCCGTGTGCACCATGAGCTCGAGGCCGGGGCGCGGGGTATCGGATGCCAGAAGCTTGACGAGCTCGTCGCGGATCCGCTCGGCGCTCACGATCGACAGCGACTCGCGCATGCCGCTCATGGCATCCATCGTCTCGGGGGCGACCTCGAAGCCGAGCTGAGCGGCGAAGCGTGCCGCGCGCAGCATGCGCAGTGGGTCGTCACCGAACGAGACCGCGGGGTCGACGGGGGTGCGCAGCACGCGCGCCATCAGATCCTCGACGCCGCCCGAGGGGTCGACCAGCTTGATCTCGGGAACGCGCAGCGCCAGCGCATTGACGGTGAAATCGCGCCGCACCAGGTCGCCTTCGAGCTCGTCGCCGAATTCGACGACCGGCTTGCGAGTGGCGCCGTCGTAGCTGTCTGCGCGATACGTCGTGATTTCGACGCTCTCGCCGTCGACGCGCGCCGCGATCGTTCCGAAGGCGCGGCCCACATCCCAGGTGGCTTCGGCCAGCGGCTTGACGACCTTGAGGATGTCGTCGGGGCGCGCGTTCGAGGCGAAGTCGAGGTCGTGCACCGTGCGCGTGAGGAGCGCATCGCGCACCGGGCCGCCGACCAGAGCCAACTCGAAGCCCGCCTGCTGGAACGCTGTGGCGAGCTTTGCGACCACGGGCGACTCGGCGAGAGAGCGCAGGCGCGCAAGAGAATCGGCCACGCTCTGCATACGGGCGATTCTATCGGCGGCCCTTCGCGCACCCGGGGCTCAGTCACAGGGTCGGCCACCTGGCCGCCCATAAACTGACCGCATGCCGGTTAAGGAGGGTGCTGTGCGCCGACGCGCGCCACTGAACCTCCTCACCGCAGCAGCCGCGGCGCTCGCCACCGTCGTCGTGGCGCCGCTGGCCGGCCCGGCCGCCCCGGCACAGGCCGTGGCCGATCACGCCGCTGTGGCACACGCCGCGCACAAGGATGCTCCGACCGGTCAGCCCTCCGTCGAGGTCTTCGCCTCCGGTGGCGGCATCGTGGCAGACGGGGCCGACGTGGTCGTGTCGGTCGTGGTGGCCAACCCGAGCACCGACATGGTGACGGCAGGGCATGTGACCGTGTCGGTCACCACCGGCGCCCTCCGCACCCCGGCCGCACTTGCGGACTTCCGCACGCACCCCACGGCCGCGACGAGACGCAACCTCGGCTCGGCGACCACGGCTTCGGTCGCTGCCGGCGGCACCACGGTCGTCGCGCGAGTGACCGTGCCTGCGGCATCCCTCGCTCTCCCGAGCTCGAAGCCGGGCGTCTTCGGGCTCGCGGCCAGCGTCACGACCTCGTCCGGCACGCTGGGCACAGGCGCCGGCACGCTCGTCGTGCCGGGCGCCTCGCCGAAGCGCGTCGGCGTCGCGGCGGTGATGCCGCTGACCGTTCCCACGAGCAGCTCCGGCCTGATCTCGGCCACCGATCTCGCCACCTACACAGCGCCAGACGGCGTGCTGTCGCGTGAGCTAGAGATCGCTCAGAGCAACCCGAGCCTCACGATCGGCATCGACCCGAAGATCCTGGTCTCGATCCGGGTGCTCGGCCAGAGCGCCCCGGCGACGGCGAAGACCTGGCTCGCGGACCTCGCCGACCTCGCCGACCTCACCGGGAACCCGACCTTCCCCCTGCAGTACGGCGACGCCGACCCGGTGCTGCAGCTGCAGGCCGGGCTCGCGAAGCCGCTGCAGCCCAGCGACTTCACCTACGCCATGTCGCCCGGCGACTTCAGCAGCGCCCCGCTCACCGTCGGCGAGCCGACCGAAACGCCGACGGCGACCCCGACACCCACGCCGTCGCCGACAGGCGAGCCACACCTGCCACCGCTGTCAGAGCTCACCGGCTTCCGATACTCCCTGGACAGCATCGCCTGGCCCGCCGCGGGGACCGTGCGCGCCACAGACGTCAAGCGCTTGGCCGGCGCGGGTCTCACGGACACCATCGTCAGCTCGACGAACACCAACGCCGCGACCGTCGCGGCGACACCTGATGCGGCGCTGGACACCGCCGGCGGCTCTGTCCTCGTCACCGACGACGCGCTCAGCTCTGCCCTTCAGACCGCAGCGAGCGCAACCGACGCGACCGAGAGCTCGGTCGCCACCGACGCGCTCAACGCGCAGCTCGCGCTCGCGTCCGAGAATGCGGCGCCGGGCACCGTCGTGCTCGCATCGCTTAGCCGGGCATGGCCGACGGATGCCTCACGAGCCGCGACTGCAGTGGGGTCGGTCCTCGACTCCGCGTTCTCGCATCCTGCCACGATCGAGAGCGCCCGGGCCTCGACGCCCACGCCGGGCCTCACGTTCGTGGATCACGCCAACCCGAGCACACGCCTGCAGCCGGCCGGTGAGCTGCTCGACCTCGCGGGCGAGCCGCGCAGCGGCGGAACAGTGCCCGAGGCCAACATCACCTCGTTCTCGAACGTGCTCACGAACCCCCTGCTGCTCACCGGCGATGTGCGCGCTAGGCTGCTCACCCTGTTCTCCGTCGGCTGGTCCGGCTCGCCCGACTGGAGCGCCGCGGTCACCAAGCAGTACTCGTCGATGCAGTCGACGCTCTCGGCGGTGCAGATCGTCTCACCCGGGTCGATCCGCCAGGCATCCCGTCAGGCCCTCATCCCGATCACCGTGGAGAACAAGCTCGCGCACCCGGTCGACGTCGTGCTGCGCGCGACGCCGACGAGCACGCGACTCGAGGTCGAGTCCGACACGACGAAGACGATCGCCGCCGGCTCGAGCGCCAAGGTGCTCGTGCCCGTGAAGGCGCAGCTGAGCAACGGCACCGTCTTCCTCTCATTGCAGCTCTACAGCGAATCGGGCATCGAGATCGGCGACCTCCAGACAGCACAGATCGACGTGCACGCCGACTGGGAGGGCGTCGGTGCGCTCGTCTTCGGCATCATCGTGGCCGGATTCTTCGGCTTCGGCCTCTTCCGCACGATCCAGCGCCGCCGTCGCGAGAAGGCGCAGGCACATGGCTAATCTCGGACGCGCCACCGCGCTGCTCGCGAGCGGCACCCTGGTCTCTCGCGTCCTCGGGTTCGGTCGCCAGTGGCTGCTGCTGTTCGCGCTCGGCGGCACCGGTCTCGTGACCGACGCGTTCCAGACCGCGAACAGTGCGCCGAATGCGGTGTACGCGATCATCAGCCAGGGCATCCTCAACGCGGTGCTCATCCCGCAGATCGTGCGAGCGGCGAAGCATCCGGACGGCGGCCAGGGCTACATCAACAAGCTGGTCACCCTGGGTCTCGTGGTCTTCGCGGGCATCACCGCCATCGCCACCCTGCTGTCGCCGCAGCTCATGTGGCTGCTCGGCGTGCACAACAGCAAAGTCGTCGATCTCGCGGTCGTCTTCGCCTACTGGTCGATGCCACAGGTGTTCTTCTACGGCCTGTACTCGCTGCTCGGCGAGGTGCTCAACGCGCGCAACTCGTTCGGGCCGTTCACCTGGGCTCCGGTACTCAACAACATCATCGCGATCGCCGCGCTCGGCCTCTTCCTGGTGCTCTACGGGCAGCAGCCGGTGAAGACCGTGGGGGACTGGCCGCCCGACAAGATCTTCATCCTCGCCGGCGGATCGACGCTCGGCATCGCGGCGCAGGCCATCGTGCTGTTCGCCTTCTGGCGCCGCGTCGGCCTGCGCTTCCGCCTCGACTTCTCGTGGCGGGGAATGGACCTGCGCACGGTGGGGCGCGCGGCCGGCTGGACCTTCGCGATGCTCGTGTGCACCCAGCTCGCGGGCAACTACCAGACCTTCGTCGCGAACACGGCCTCCGGTGCGCATCGCGCCGGACCCGCTGGCATCGCGACCACGTGGCTGATCTTCATGCTGCCGTTCTCGATCATCGCCGTGTCGGTCGTCACCGCCTACTTCACGCGCATGGCCGAGCACGCCCGCGACGAGAACTTCGAGTCGTTCCGCACCGACTATTCGACGGCCGTGCGCCAGATCGTGCTGCTCATCTCGGTGTGCGCCTCTGTGCTGATCGTGACCGCGTTCTCGTTCTCGCGGGTTTTCACCAGCGACTACATCCCGTACGGCTTCGTGCTGATCGCGTTCGTGCTCGGCCTCGTGCCGTCGGTGATCGGCTTCGTGTCGCTGCGCGCGCTGTACTCGCTCGGCGACACCCGCTCGCCGTTCGTCTACACGCTCGTGCAGGCGATTCTCGTCGCGATCGGCCTCAGCATCTGCCTCGCCCTTCCGCTCGGCATCCGCGCCGTCGGCATCGCGCTCACCGTCACCATCGCGGGCACGGTGCAGGCCGCCCTGTCGGTGATCTTCCTGCGCCGCCGGCTGCACGGGCTTCACCTGCACAGCGTCTTTGGCGCGGTCTGGCACGGTTTCATCGCGGCCGTCGTCGCGGCGGTGCTCGGCTCCTTCGCCCTGTTCGGCGCCGACCATCTCGGCGGCCACGCCGGCTTCTCGACCGCCACGGCCGTGAGCGCGGTCATCTCGATGATCATCGTCGGGATCGTGATGGTTGCGGCATACGTTCTCGTCCTGCGTGCGCTCAGGACGCCCGAATTGCTGGATGCCTGGACGGCGGTCCGACGCCGCCTGGGTCGCTCCCAGCCAGCGGAATAACTCGACCTACTATGTGTTCTACCTTCCAGCGCCCGCATGACCGCGGGCCCGCAACCTCAGGGAGCGCGCTTCATTCATGACTGACTTGACGGAGAACGGCGTCCGCGACGCCATCATCATCGGGTCCGGGCCCGCCGGCTACACCTCAGCGATCTACGCGGCGCGAGCCGAGCTGAAGCCCCTCGTCATCGCCTCGAGCGTCGAGGCCGGCGGCGAGCTGACGAAGACCACCGAGGTCGAGAACTTCCCGGGCTTCCCCGAGGGCGTCATGGGGCCCGACCTCATGATCAAGATGCAGCAGCAGGCCGAGCGCTTCGGTGCGGAGGTCATCTATGACGACGTGGTCGCCGTCGAGCTGCTCGGCGACGTGAAGCGCGTCGTGCTCGGCTCCGGCGAGACACACGAGGCACGCAGCGTCATCGTCGCGACCGGCTCGGCCTATCGCCGTCTCGGCCTCGAAGACGAAGAGCGTCTCTCGGGCCACGGTGTCTCGTGGTGCGCCACCTGCGACGGCTTCTTCTTCCGCCAGAAGAACATCGCGGTGGTCGGCGGCGGCGACTCCGCGATGGAGGAGGCCACGTTCCTCACCCGCTTCGCCGACAAGGTGACGGTCATCCACCGCAAGGACACGCTGCGCGCCTCGCGCATCATGCAGGAGCGCGCGTTCGCGAACGAGAAGATCGAGTTCGCGTGGAACAAGGAGGTCGTGGGGATTTCCGGGGCGGATGCCGTCACGGGCGTCACCCTGCGCGACACGGTCGACGGCAGCGAGAGCGAGCTCGCCATCGACGGCCTGTTCATCGCGATCGGCAACGACCCCCGCGTGCACCTGTTCCACGGGCAGCTCGAGCTGACGCCGGCCGGAACGATCGCCGTCGACGGCCGCTCGTCGCGCACGAATGTGCCGGGCGTCTTCGCCGCGGGCGACGTGATCGACCCGACCTACCGCCAGGCCGTCACCGCGGCCGCCTCTGGCACCGTCGCCGCCCTCGACGCCGAGCACTACCTCGCCGAGCTCGACCAGGCGGCTGAGTCCGTCGACGCCGTGCTCGAGCCCGCAAACTAGCCACCTAAAAGGAGATATGAGAATGTCCGCTGCCAAGGCTGTGACCGACGCCTCGTTCGAGGCCGATGTCCTGAACTCCGAGAAGACCGTACTGGTCGACTTCTGGGCCGAGTGGTGCGGCCCGTGTCGCGCCGTCTCGCCGATCCTCGACCAGATCGCGGCCGAGCACGCCGACAAGATCGAGATCGTCAAGCTCAACGTCGACGAGAACCCGGCGACCGCCGCGAAGTACCAGATCACGTCGATCCCGGCGATGAAGGTGTACCAGGCGGGCGAGGTCAAGAAGACCGTTATCGGCGCCAAGCCGAAGCCGGCCCTCGAGCACGACCTCGCCGAGTTCCTGGCGTAACCAGCCAGCCGAACCCTCACGGGTTTCAAGCCAATCGGGTTTCACTGGCCCCGTCCCGCGCCTTCCGGCGCAGGGCGGGGCCTTTCCACATCCGTGCCCTGGTTACGATTGTCCAATCGTCGAGATTGGACGCATGTGAACGAGAGCTCGCCCACGCTGGGCAACAACCTGGACCCCTGGTACGACTCCTACGCCGCCCGCACGAGCGGACTGGCAGCCAGCGAGGTCCGAGCTCTTTTCGCCGTCGCGTCGAGGCCCGAGGTGGTCTCGCTCGCCGGCGGCATGCCGTACGTGTCGGCCCTTCCGCGCGAGCTCGTCACGGGCGCGATGGACAAGGTGATGGCAGAGCAGGGGCCCGTCGCCCTGCAGTACGGCTCGGGCCAGGGCGTGCCGATGCTCCGCGAGCAGATCCTCGAGGTGATGGCCCTCGAAGGCATCCGCGGCTCCGCAGACGACGTCGTCGTGACGACCGGTTCGCAGCACGCCCTCGAGCTGTTCAGCAAGCTCTTCATCGACCCGGGCGACGTCGTCATCGCCGAGGGTCCGAGCTACGTCACCGCCATGGTGATCTTCAACTCGTACCAGGCCGACGTCGACCACGTCCCGATGGACGAGCACGGGCTGATCCCGGGCGCTCTGCGCGAGCACATCGCCCGACTCAAGGCGGCCGGCCGCCGTATCAAGTTCCTCTACACGATTCCCACCTTCCACAACCCGGCCGGTGTGACGCTGACGTGGGAACGCCGCCTCGAGATCCTCGAGATCTGCAAGCGCGAGGGCATCCTCGTGCTCGAGGACAACCCATACGGCCTGCTTTACTTCGGCGACCGCCCGCCGGCAGCCATGCGCTCGATCGAGGAGGAGGGCGTCGTCTACCTCGGCACCTTCTCAAAGACTCTGGCCCCCGGCTTTCGCCTGGGCTGGGCGCTCGCGCCGCACGCCATCCGCGAGAAGCTCATCCTCGCCAATGAGGCCGCTGTGCTCTCGCCGTCGTCGTTCACGCAGCTCGTCGTCTCGGAGTACCTCTCGCAGGCCGACTGGCGTGGCCAGATCGACACCTTCCGTGGCGTGTACTGCGAGCGGAAGGAGGCGATGCTCAGCGCGCTGCAGGAGCATCTGCCGGAGCTGTCGTGGACGAATCCCAACGGTGGCTTCTACGTCTGGCTCACCCTGCCCGAGACGCTCGATTCGAAGGCCATGCTTCCCCGCGCTGTCAAAGAGCTCGTCGCCTACACGCCCGGAACCGCCTTCTATGCCGACGACAACGGCCGCCAGAACATCCGCCTGTCGTTCTGCTACCCCACCCCAGAGCAGATCAGGGTGGGCATCCGCCGCCTCGCCAACGTCATCGGCGGCGAGCTCGATCTGCTTGAGACGTTCGCGGGCACGGGTCAGTTGAATTCGATCCGGATGCCTCGCGGCGCCTTCCCGCCGAGCGATCTACGCTGACCAACTCCACCGGCTCTTCAGAAAAGATCCTGATCATGACCGATTTTGAACGCCTCAACGTCCTGGTGCTCGCAGGCGGGATCTCGCACGAGCGCGACGTCTCACTGCGCAGTGGTCGACGCGTCGCCGACGGCCTGCAGGCGCACGGGCACCGAGTGACGGTGCGAGAGCCGGATGCCGAGCTGCTCGGCTATCTGCGTGCGGAGCGGCCAGACGTCGTGTGGCCAGCGCTGCACGGCGCGAGCGGTGAGAACGGCGCGCTGCGTGCGCTGCTCGCCGCCTCGGGGGTGCCGTACGTCGGCGCGGAGCCCGAGCCGGCTCGCCTGGCGTGGCTCAAACCGATCGCCAAGACCGTGGTCGCTCGCGCCGGTGTTCCGACGCCGCAGTCCGTGACGCTTCCTCGCGAGACGTTCCGAGAGCTCGGGGCGAACGCGGTGCTCAGCACGCTGCGCGAGTACCTCGACGCGCCGCTGGTCGTGAAGCCGTCGCAGGGTGGCAGCGCGCAGGGCGTCAGCATCATCGATGACGAAGACGACCTGCCTCGCGCCATGGTCACCGCCTACACCTACGCCGACGTCGCGCTTCTCGAGCGCAAAGCCGTCGGCACGGAGATCGCCGTGACCGTCCTCGATCTTGGCGATGGCCCGAAGGCGCTTCCCGCCGTGGAAATCGCCCCGAACCAGGGCGTCTACTCCTTCGAGGCGCGGTACAACGCGGGGGAGACGCACTTCTTCACCCCGGCTCGCCTCGCGCCGGAAGTGGCCGAGCGTGCCGCCCAGACCGCGGTCGCAGCGCACAATGCGCTCGGGCTGCGCCACATCTCGCGCGTGGATCTCATCGTCGATGCCGACGGCACACCGTGGTTCCTCGAGGCGAACGTACTGCCGGGCCTCACCGAGACGTCGCTTGTGCCGCTCGCCATCCAGGCGGCCGGCTTCGACCTCGGCGCCGTCTACGTCGGGCTCGCACAGCAGGCCATCAAGGACTTCGACGCGGCGCTGCTCAACCGGTAATTACAGTGCTGTAGTTTCGGGCGCGATCCGTTTCACGTGAAACGGGCTGAGCCGGGACTCGCTTCGCTGCACGCACGTGAAACTCAGTGACGTAATTCGTGACCTCAGCCCGCGTAGCCGGTCTCGCCGAGCTCGTTGAGGATGCGATTCAGGTCCTGGATGGTTGCGAAGTCGATCGTGATCTGACCCTTTCGCGAGGTGAGGCCGATCTTGACGCGCGTGTTGAGGCGATCACCGAGCCGCTCGGCGACCTCGTCGAGGTGGCCCTTGTGCCGCCCAGCCGTCGGCTTGGTGCGCTCGGGCTTCGGCGTCTTGCTGACGACGGCCTCGGCCTGGCGCACCGAGAGGTCCTCGTTGATGATCTTGTCTGCCAGCCGCACCATCGACTCGACCTCACCTGCGGCGAGGATGGCGCGCGCATGCCCGGCCGAGAGCACACCCGCGGCGACCTTGGACTGCACCGGAGCCGGCAGCTTCAGCAGCCGCAGCGTATTCGAGATCTGCGGGCGCGAGCGGCCGATGCGGCCGGCGAGCTCCTCCTGCGTGATGCCGAAGTCTGAGAGCAGCTGCTGATAGGCCGAGGCCTCTTCCAGCGGGTTGAGCTGTGCGCGGTGCAGGTTCTCGAGCAGCGCGTCGCGCAGCATGTGCTCGTCCTGCGTGTCCTTGATGACCGCAGGGATCGTCTCGAGACCGAGCGCCTTGGTAGCGCGCAGTCGCCGCTCGCCCATGATGAGCTCGTATTTGCCGGGTTCACTGGGGTGCGGCCGCACGACGACGGGCTGCAGCACGCCGACCTCGCGGATCGAGGCGATCAGCTCGTCGAGCAGTTCCTGGTCGAATTCGGTGCGCGGCTGCACCGCGTTCGGCACGATGTCCGCGGGGGAGAGGCTCGCCAGGCGTGCCCCGGGAACCGTCACCAGCTCGGGTGCTTCCGATTCTGCGGCAACCGCCGGGGCGGCATCCGTCGACGAGAAGAAGACATCCGCAGGACGCGCGCCCGACTCAGACGACGCCGTCGGGATGAGCGCGCCGATGCCGCGACCGAGACCTGTGCGCTTCGCCATTACCGTGGTACTCCTCTTCGTGCGATTTCTACGGCGGCTTCGAGATACGCCAGCGACCCGGACGAGCCGTAGTCGTAGGCGATCACACTCTGGCCATAGCTGGGGGCCTCAGAGATGCGGACAGAACGAGGGATGACTGTCGCGAGCGTCTCTTTGGGGAAGTGCTCGCGCACATCGTCGGCCACCTGGTGGGCGAGATTCGTGCGCGAGTCATACATCGTGAGCAGAATCGTCGACAGCTTCAGCTTCGGATTCAGATGCTTCTCGATGAGCTTGATGTTCTTGAGCAGCTGGCTGAGACCCTCGAGTGCGTAGTACTCGCACTGAATCGGGATCAGGACCTCGTTCGCCGCGACGAACGCGTTGATCGTCAGCAGGCCGAGCGACGGCGGGCAGTCGATGAAGATGTAGTCGAAGTCCGTGCGCTCGAGGTACTCCTGCAGAGCACGGGCCAGGCGCTGCTCGCGCGCCACCATCGAGACGAGCTCGATCTCGGCACCCGCCAAGTCGATCGTCGCCGGGACGCAGAACAACCCATCCGATTCGGGGCTCGACTGCACGACGTCCTCCATCGGCGTCTCACCGACGATGACGTCGTAGACGCTCGGTGTCCCTTCGCGGTGCTCCACCCCGACTGCCGTCGACGCGTTTCCCTGCGGATCCAGGTCGATGACCAGCACCCGCGCTCCGTATTTGGCCAAGGCGGATGCCAGATTCACCACCGTCGTCGTCTTCCCGACCCCGCCCTTCTGGTTCGAGATGGTGAAGATGCGGGTGCGCGACGGAAGCGGAAGGACCTGCTGCTCAGCCGCGGCGCGGCGCTTCGTCATGTCGGTCAGCTCCCGCAGCAGCGGGGGAGCTCCGGCATCGGTCGCGGGGTCCTGCTCAGGGTGTTTCACGTGAAACGGTGGTCCTTCTCGGATCGGCGGGTCGGCGTGGAGGAGGTCTAGTTCACTGTAGCCCGGATCACCCGGGTGACCTCTTCGAGCAGCCCCTCGCCGAGCATGAGCACCTCGACGTCGTGCACGCGGTGCTTGCGCATCTCCTTCGCGGCCGCGTCGATCTCGGCCTGGGCGCCGGCGCCCTTCAGCAACACGAGCTCGCCGCCGAGGCGGAGAAGGGGAGCGGTGATGGGCACAAGCTTTCGGAAGGCGCTCACGGCCCGCGCGGTCACTTGATCGAAGCCGTACTTCGGCGCCTCTTCCGCCCGAGCGCGCAGCACCTCCACATTGTCCAGACCGAGCGCGTCCACCTGCTCGTTGAGCCAGGTGACGCGGCGCTCCATCGGCTCGATGAGCGTGAATGAGACGTCTGGACGGGCGATCGCGAGAACGAGACCGGGCAGGCCGCCCCCGCTGCCGACATCGCCGACGCGACCGGGGCGCAGCAGGGGAGCGACCACCGCGCAGTTGAGGATGTGGCGCGTCCACAGTCGCGGGGGCTCCAGCGGTCCGATCAGTCCGCGCTCTTCACCGTGCTGGGCGAGCGCCGCGGCGAATTGCCGCGCGAGTTCGATGCGGTCTCCGAAGAGCTCGGCAGCCGCACTCGGCTCGGCCTCTACGGGGATGTTCATCGTCGCTCCTCACAGCGTCGTTTCACGTGAAACAAGCGCGAGGGCGCCGATCGCGCTTCACGACCGGCGCCCTCAGAAAATCTCTACGCGCGCGAGATCACCGTGTGGCGGTCTGCGCCCTCACCGTGCGATTCGGACGTGAAGCCGCGCTCCGCGACCAGGTCGTGCACGATCTTGCGCTCGTACGAGGACATGGGCGGCAGCGCCGCCTTCGCCGCACCCGCCTCGAGTCGGGCGACCGCGCCGTCCACCAGCGCCGTCAGCTCTTGCTGGCGCGCGTCGCGCGAGCCGCCGATGTCGAGGATGAGGCGCGAGAACTCGCCGGTCTGGTTCTGCACCGCGAGGCGGGTGAGGTCCTGAAGGGCGCGCACCACGTCTTGCTGCGAGAGCCGACCGAGGTTGGCGCCCTCACCGGCCGTCACCGTCAGGTAGGTGCGGCCATTGCGCACGTCGATCTCGAGATCACCATCGAGATCTGCGATGTCCAGCAGCTCCTCGATGTAGTCGGCTGCGAGGTCGCCCTCGTCGACGACAGAGTGGTTCGCGGAGTCGGCCTCGGGGGCGGTGGTGTCGCTCATGGCATCCATCTTCTTCGGTTCAGCTGTTGTCGGTCGCTGCGTGTCAGCTAGCGGCGCTTCTTCTTGCGCTTGTTGCTCACCGGCTGCTGCCGCTGTGTGTTGACGCGGGTGACGATCGCCTCGCCGCCTTCGACGGCCGGCTCGACGACCTGCAGTTTGCCCTGGGCGATCAGCGCCTCGCGCTTCTTGGCGAGGCGCTCTTCACGCAGGCGTGCCGCCTCGCTGCCCGGGGTGGGCATCGCGCGAATGACGAGGAACTGCTGAACCATGGTCCAGATGTTGGTGGTCAGCCAGTAGAACATCACGCCGAGGGGGAACGCGAAGCCGGAGAACAGGAAGATGAACGGCAGGAAGTACATCAGCGTGCGCTGCTGACGGAACTGCGGGCTGTTCTTCGTCTCGTCGGAGATGTTCTTCGACATGATCTGCAGCTGCGTGTAGAACTGCGACGCGACCATCAGCGCCACCATCACGGCGGCGACGATCATGACGGGGACCACGGGGCCGCCCGCGTGGTTCATCGCACTCTGGAAGCTGTCGTGAAGCGGTGCGAATCCGAACAGCGATGCATGCCCGAACGACTGCGAGAGCTGGTGGTTCAGCAGCCCGACGCCGTCGTGGCCCTGCTGTGCGTTGTTGAGCACCGCGAACAGCGCACCGAAGATCGGCAGCTGAATGATCAGGGGAAGGCAGGACGAGAGCGGGTTGGTGCCCGTCTCACGGTAGAACTCCATCATCTCGCGGCTCATGGCCTCGCGAGACAGCTGGTCGCGCTTGCCCTTGTACTTGTCCTGGATCTTCTTGATCTGCGGCGCGACCTCGAGCATCTTGCGCTGATTCTTGATCTGGCGCACGAAGACCGGAATGAGGGCCGCGCGAACGACGACGACCAGGCCGACGATGGAAAGAACCCAGGTCAGACCACCATTCGGGTCCATTCCGATGTGCGAGAAGATCCAGTGCCATGAGACCAGAACGACCTCGACCAGCCAACGGATCGGCCAGAGGATCGTGAGGTACAGATTCTCGAGGTTCATCTCGGTTCGGTCAGCCCTTTCGTTGGCCGGTGTGCGCGTGACCGTCGACGACGAAGCCGAAGCGGTTCACGTGGAAGTGGTGGGAGGTCGACTCGGGGACGTCATCGATGCCGCCCTCTGCCCAGGGGTGGCAGCGTGCAACTCGACGCACGGCGAGAGAGCCACCCTTGATGACCCCGTGCTGCTGCACCGCGCCGAGCGCGTATGCCGAGCACGAGGGGTAGTACCGGCATACGTCGCCGTACAGCGGAGAGATCACGGTGCGATAGCCGCGCAGCACAGCAACGACGACGTTGCGGGGGAGCAGCGCGAGCACGCGGGCGACGTGCATCACGGCGGCGGCGGTCGGCCGCTGGAATCCGTGCGCGTGCGCGGTGGTCATCGGGTTCCTGCCCTGTGGATGGCTTGGGAGATCTCGTCATGGAGCGTAGACCAGGGCGCCTGCGCAGAGGCTGGCAGGGCCCTGATCACGACATCGGCGCCGGCAGGAACTTCGTCGAGCAGTTCGAAGGCGGCTGCCTTCAATCTGCGTCGCACAAGGTTCCTGACCGGCGCCGAGCCGACAGTCTTGCCCACGATGAAGCCGAAGCGCCGACCTGCTTCGCCCGGGGTGATGCGAACGTACGTGAGGGTGTGTGGTGCGGGGAACCTGGTCCCGCGCCGCACCACCGCCCGGTAGTCGTTCGCCCCGACGATGCGGTTGGCCTTGGCAAGCACCGCGAGCGGAGCTGCTACGCCGAGAGCTCGGTGCGGCCCTTGCGACGACGAGCAGCCAGGATGGCGCGGCCGGCGCGGGTGCGCATACGCAGGCGGAAGCCGTGCACCTTGGCGCGGCGGCGGTTGTTGGGCTGGAAGGTACGCTTCGTCATGGTTCGTCTTTCGATCGATGCAGCGGCCACGACGTCGATACACGACAGGGCCTCAAGGAAAGGGAGCAGCCGCCGGGTGCCAGAGCACTGTCGGCCGCAGTCAACCAATTAACTGTACGGGCCGCAGACCTGTAGTTCAAACTGAGCGGCCCGCCCGGCGCGCCGACGAGAACGAACCATCCTCCCGACACATTCCCGAACCGCCACACACGACACGCCGTGACGCGCCCGTTCTATGCCCCATTCGGGATTTGTCCACAGGCCTGCGGTTCACTACCGTGGCACTCACAGTTATCCCCAGGCCCGTCAGCTTCCATCGACGGGCCGTGTCTTTTCTTGCGACGCTGAGGTGGATAACGCTGTGAATAACTACAGGGGACGCGGGGACACACATGACTGACGGCGACGCTGCGCTCGGCGATGCGTGGGGTTCGATTCTCGCGACCCTCAGCAAAGACGAGCGAGTGACGGCGCAGCTCTACGGGTTCCTCAGCCTGGTCGAGCCGAAGGGCATCATGGCCGGCACCTTCTACCTCGAGGTGCCGAACGAATTCACGCGCGGCATGATCGAACAACGCTGCCGGATGCCTCTGCTGTCGGCTATCGGAGGGCTCGACCCCGCCCTGCAGGTCTCGACGTTCGCCATCGTCGTCAACCCCGACATCGAGCAGGAGGTGCTGCAGACCGGCACCGACCCGGCACCGGTCGAGGCGGCCGCCCCGCAGAGCCCTTACGCGGAAGCACCCTCGGCCGTGGCGCCGCCCGCGCAGGCATCCGTCGAGGTCACTGTCGCCCCGCGCGCGACGGACACGCGCCTCAATCCCAAGTACAGCTTCGACAACTTCGTCATCGGCCAGTCCAACCGCTTCGCGCACGCGGCTGCGGTCGCGGTCGCCGAGGCGCCGGCCAAGGCGTACAACCCGCTGTTCATCTACGGCGACTCCGGCCTCGGCAAGACGCATCTGCTGCACTCGATCGGCCACTACGCGATGAGCCTCTACCCGGGCATCCGCGTGCGCTACGTCAGCTCTGAAGAGTTCACGAACGACTTCATCAACTCGATCCAGAACAACAGGGGCGCGAGCTTCCAGGCGCGGTACCGGAACATCGACATCCTGCTGATCGACGACATCCAGTTCCTGCAGCGCGCGGTGGAGACGCAGGAGGCGTTCTTCCACACCTTCAACACGCTGCACGACCACAACAAGCAGGTGGTCATCACCTCCGACCTCCCGCCGAAGCACCTGACCGGCTTCGAGGACCGCATGCGGTCGCGGTTCGAGTGGGGACTGATCACGGACGTGCAGGCCCCCGACCTCGAGACCCGCATCGCGATTCTGCGCAAGAAGGCGCAGAGCGAGAAGGTCATGGTCCCTGACGACATCCTCGAGTTCATGGCGACGAAGGTGTCGAGCAACATCCGCGAACTCGAGGGGACGCTCATCCGCGTCACGGCGTTCGCGAGCCTGAACCGCACGCCCGTCGACATGTCTCTCGTGCAGACGGTGCTGAAGGACCTCATCACCCTCGACGACGACAACATCATCGCGCCGGTCGACATCATCACGGCGACGGCGGACTACTTCAAGCTGTCGGTCGACGACCTCTACGGGTCGTCGCGCTCGCAGGCGATCGCGACCGCGCGCCAGATCGCGATGTATCTGTGCCGCGAGCTCACCAACCTCTCGCTGCCGAAGATCGGGCAGCTGTTCGGCAATCGCGACCACACCACCGTGATGTACGCCAACAAGAAGATCAGCGAGCTCATGAAGGAGCGTCGCTCGATCTACAACCAGGTCACCGAGCTCACCAGCCGCATCAAGCAGACCCGTCGCTGACCCTCCGTCGACGCCGGGGTCGGCGTCACGCCCCGCGCTCAGCGCTCGTGCCCCATCGGCGCGCTTCCGCGCGCCTCGGCTCTGTCCCCCGCACTGAGGACTTGCAGAAGAGGCTTTTCGTCCGCGGATTTTCACACTGTGGATAACTTGTGGACTGTTAAGGCATAACCGCCGCCGCGATGTGGGGGAGACGCGGATTCTTGTGAATCACACGTTTTTGCGCAGATGCCTGTCATTCCGCGGCAGACCGACTCACCACACGCCACTCACAAGTGACAGGAATGTAGTTCCCTGACAGCGACTGGCATCGACGGAGTTATCCACACTCTCCACATGCGTTAAGACCGTTAACCGAAATTCTTGTAAGACGCGCTTCCCACAACCTTCGCCGCCGGGCGCCTCGTGAATCACACGTTTGTCGGCACCGCCCGAGCGCGGCGCTAGCATTGTCACGACTTCCGTCCGCCGACTCTTCAGGGGTGTGTTTTGCGATTTCAGGCCAATCGCGACGTTCTGAGCGATGCCGTCTCTTTCGCTGTCAAACTCCTGCCGCAGCGCACGACGCTGCCGATCCTGTCCGGCATCCTCATCCGGACGACGGACTCCGGCATCTCGCTCTCGTCGTTCGACTACGAGGTCTCTTCTCAGACCGAGATCGATGCAGAGGTCACCGAGCCGGGCACGATCCTCGTCTCAGGCCGGCTGCTGGCCGACATCGTGTCGCGCCTGCCCAACGCGCCGGTCCAGTTCTCGACCGACGAAGGCAAGATCGCCGTCACCTGCGGCTCTTCGCACTTCACCCTGCTGTCGATGCCCGTCGAGGAGTACCCGACGCTGCCGCAGGTCGAGCAGTTCAGTGGCGTCGTACCGGCGGATGCCTTCGCCGAGGCCGTCGCACAGGTGGGGGTCGCCGCGTCGCGCGACGACGTGACGCCTGTGATCACCGGCGTGCAGCTCGAGATCGCCGAGAACGCGCTCAGCCTGGTCGCCACCGACCGCTACCGCGTCGCGGTGCGCGAGATCGACTGGGACGGCTCGACCGGCGGTGTCGAGCAGGCGAGTGCCCTCGTTCCCGCCCGCACCCTGCAGGAGATCGGCAAGACGCTCGTGCACGCCGGCAACATCTCCGTCGCGATTCAGAACAACGACGAGCGCGAGCTGATCGCGTTCACCGCCGAGAAGAAGACGGTCACGTCACTGCTCATCAAGGGCAACTTCCCGCCGGTGAAGCGCCTCTTCCCGGAATCCGTCGACAACTACGCAGTGCTCAACACGGCAGAGCTCATCGAGGCGACCCGCCGCGTGCAGATCGTCCTCGAGCGCGAGGCCGCGCTGCGCTACACCTTCACGTCAGAGGGCCTGACGCTCGAAGCCATCGGCTCCGAGCAGGCGCAGGCCTCGGAGAGCATCGACGCTCTCTTGACTGGGCAGGACACCGTCGTCTCGCTCAAGCCCCAGTTCCTGCTGGACGGTCTGAGCTCGGTGCACTCGGAATTCGTGCGCATCTCGTTCACCAAGACCGAGAACCCCAACAAGCCCGGCCCGGTGCTCATCACGAGCCAGACCAGCAGGGAACAGGCCGGGAGCGACACTTACAAGTACCTGCTGCAGCCCAACCTGCTGCTGCGTTAGGAAGAAGGACCATCGTGCACATCGGTCTCATCGGTCTCGGCAAGATGGGCAACAACATGCGTGCCCGCCTCGAGAAGAACGGCGTCGAGGTCACCGGCTACGACACCAACCCCGCCGTCAGCGACGTCGCGACGCTCGCCGAACTCGTCAATGCTCTGCCCGCACCCCGCACGGTGTGGGTCATGGTGCCGGCCGGCAAGATCACGGACTCGGTCGTCAACGATCTCGAGGGCCTGCTCGAGCCCGGCGACCTCGTCATCGACGGCGGCAACTCCAAGTTCACCGACGACTTCCGTCACGCTGAGCAGCTGGCGGCCAAGGGCATCGATTACATGGATGCCGGCGTCTCCGGTGGTGTGTGGGGTCTCGAGAACGGCTATGGCCTCATGGTCGGCGGCTCGGAGGCTCAGGTCGAGCGCGTCATGCCGGTCTTCGACGCGCTGCGCCCCGAGGGTCCGCGCGAAGAGGGCTTCGTTCACGTCGGCGAGGTCGGCGCGGGCCACTACGCGAAGATGGTGCACAACGGCATCGAGTACGCGCTGATGCAGGCCTATGCAGAGGGCTACGAGCTGCTCGACACCCGCAAGGACATCATCAAGGACGTCACGGGCACCTTCAAGGCGTGGCAGCGCGGCACCGTCGTGCGCTCCTGGCTGCTCGAGCTGCTGGTGCGCGCCCTCGAGGCGGACCCGGAGTTCCAGAACATCGAAGGCTACGTGCAGGACTCCGGCGAGGGCCGGTGGACCGTGGAGGAAGGCATCAACAATGCGGTGCCGCTTCCCACGATCTCCGCATCGATCTTCGCGCGCTTCGTCTCGCGCCAGGAGGACTCGCCGGCGATGAAGGCCGTCGCCGCTCTGCGCAACCAGTTCGGCGGCCACGCCGTCAAGGCTGTCGACTAGCAACCACCGGCGCCCCCGTCGAGGCTTCGAGATGCGCTTCGCGCCGCTCGGCCCCGGCGGGGGCGTCTTCTTATGAGAGAGGGAGATCACCGTTGCACGTGAAACGCCTCACTCTCACCGACTTCCGCAACTATCGCGACGCCGAGCTCGATCTCTCCGAAGGCGTCACCGTCTTCGTCGGCCCGAACGGGCAGGGCAAGACCAACCTCGTCGAGTCCCTCGGCTATCTCGCCACCCTGGGCTCGCACCGCACGTCGGTGGACTCGGCGATGATCAGAGCAGGTGCGGACTCCGCGGTCGTGCGTGCGGCCCTGCGCCATGTCGATCGCGAGCTGCTGGTCGAGGTGCAGCTCAATCGGGGTGCGGCGAACCGAGCGCAGGTCAACCGCTCCGCCGTGCGCACTCGCGAGCTGCCGCGCTACTTCTCGAGCATCCTGTTCGCTCCGGAGGACCTCGCGCTCGTGCGTGGCGAGCCCTCCACGCGCCGGCGCTTCATCGACGAGCTGCTCGTGCAGCGCTCACCGCGGCTCGCCGGCGTGCAGGCTGATTACGCGCGCATCGTCACCCAGCGCAATTCGCTGCTCAAGTCCGCGCGGGCGCAGCGCATCAAGGAGTCGCAGCTCTCGACGCTCGAGATCTGGAACGAGCGGCTGGTCGAGCTCGGCAGCGAGCTGATCGATCGGCGTGAAGCGCTCGTCGGCGAACTCGCAGGACCACTGCGCGTGGCATACCAGGCAGTCGCCGGTGTCGACCAGCATCCCCGGATCACGCAGCGACTCAGCATTCACGGCGCGGTCGGCGATGATGACGAGCCGGATGCCGGGGGCGGGGCGGCCTTTCGCGACGCGCGCTTCCCGGGGTCCGCGGGGAACGGGCAAGGTGAGTCGGCGGTCAGCGCACCCTCGACCAGCGAACAGTTCCGGGCAGCGCTGGCGGGCGTGCGGCGGAAAGAGCTCGAGCGCGGGATCACGCTGGTTGGCCCGCACCGCGACGACCTGCTGTTCGAGCTGAACGAGCTGCCGGCGAAGGGCTATGCGAGCCATGGTGAGTCGTGGTCGTTCGCGCTCGCCCTGCGGCTCGCGTCTGCGCAGCTGCTGCGGGCAGAGTCCGTCATCGGAGATCCGGTGCTCGTGCTCGATGACGTCTTCGCCGAACTGGATGCCGCGCGCCGGCGCGCCCTCGCGAGCGCCATCGGCGACTTCGAGCAGGTCCTCATCACTGCGGCGGTTCTCGAGGACGTGCCGCAGGAGCTCGGCGCGAGGCTCGTCAAGATCCGTGCGGGAGAGGTGGCGAGCGAATGAACGGTTCGTCTGAAGAGCCGCAGAGTGAGGCATCCCTCGTCTATCTCCGTCTCAAGAAGCTGTTCGGGGGCCCTACCGCGCGTGCCTCGAAAAGCCGCCAGCGGGCCGGAAGTGGAGAACCGGGCTCTGAGCCGTTCGGTGCTGGGCGAGATCCACGCGGTCTCGGATCCGTCATGGAAGCACTCACCACAGAGCTCGGCTGGGACTCCGAACTCGACAAGGCCGAGCTCATCGGAGCGTGGTCCGAGCTGGTCGGCGAGGGGACCGCGGCGAAGTCGCGCCCGCTTGGCATCGAGGACGGCGTGCTGACCGTGCAGTGCGATTCGACCGCCTGGGCCACGCAGCTACGAATTATGCGAGTGGAGTTGTTGACTGCAATCAGCCGGCGGTACCCGCGCGCCGGCATCCAATCGATCCGTTTCAACGGGCCGGACGTACCGACCTGGAAATACGGCCGCAGGTCGACGCAATGGCGCGGCCCTCGCGATACCTACGGCTGAGTCGGCAAATCAGTCCCAAAGCGCGAAATAAACGCGTCAGAGCGGCGTATAGCCCGGGGAATCACACCCCCTCCTGATAGGATCAGATGTCACGATCTGTGTAGGTCAGGAGCTCAATTTCACATGACGACCGAACCGACGAACCAGGCCGGCGACGGCTCTGAAGACCAGAGTTACGGCGCGAACCAGATCCAGGTGCTCGAGGGCCTCGAGGCGGTTCGCAAGCGTCCCGGAATGTACATCGGCTCGACCGGCCCGCGCGGTCTGCACCACCTCGTGTGGGAGATCGTCGACAACGCGGTCGACGAGTACCTCGCCGGCTCCGGCGACCGGGTGATCATCACGCTCACGAGTGACGGCGGCGTGCGCGTCGTCGACAACGCGCGCGGCATCCCCGTCGAGATCCACCAGCCGGAAGGCATCTCGACCGTCGAGCTCGTGCTGACCGTTCTGCACGCCGGCGGCAAGTTCGGCGGCGGCGCATACGCCGTCTCCGGCGGTCTGCACGGCGTCGGCTCGTCGGTGGTCAACGCGCTCTCGAGCCGCCTCGAAGTCGAGGTGAAGCAGAAGGGCCACGTCTGGACCCAGAGCTATCACGACGGCAAGCCCGACGCACCGCTCGCGAAGGGCGAGCCGACGGAGGGCACCGGAACCACCATCACCTTCTGGCCGAGTAGCGACGTGTTCGAGACCGTCGAGTTCGACTACGAGACGCTGCGCTCGCGGTTCCAGCAGTACGCGTTCCTCAACAAGGGACTCATCATCGAGCTCCACGACGAGCGCGAGGGTGCCAAGACCGATGACGAAGGCGAGCCGATCGAAGCGCGCGTCGACGTCTTCCACTACGAGCGCGGTCTCGAGGATTACGTCGAGTACCTCAACTCGATCAAGAAGAACGAGATCGTCAACGACGAGATCATTCACTTCGAGGCAGAGGACACCTCGAAGAAGATCGCCCTCGAGGTCGCGATGCAGTGGACCGGTGCCTACAGCGAGAGCGTCCACACCTACGCGAACACGATCAACACGCACGAGGGCGGAACGCACGAAGAGGGCTTCCGCGCCGCGCTCACAACGCTCGTCAACCGGTACGCCCGCGAGAAGAACATCCTCAAAGAGAAGGACGACAACCTCTCCGGCGAGGACATCCGCGAAGGTCTCACCGCGGTCATCTCGGTGAAGCTCGCCGAGCCGCAGTTCGAGGGCCAGACCAAGACCAAGCTCGGCAACACCGAGGCGAAGGCCTACGTGCAGAAGGTTGTCGGCGACCAGCTCGGCGACTGGTTCGACCGCAACCCGAACGCCGCTCGCGACATCATCCGCAAGGGCATCCAGGCCGCGACCGCGCGCATCGCGGCGCGCAAGGCGCGCGAGACCGTGCGGCGCAAGGGCCTGCTCGAGGGAAGCGGCATGCCGGGCAAGCTCAAGGACTGCTCGTCGAAGGACCCGTCGATCTCCGAGATCTTCCTCGTCGAGGGCGACTCGGCAGGAGGCTCGGCGACGCAGGGTCGCAACCCCGCGACGCAGGCGATTCTGCCCTTGCGCGGCAAGATTCTGAACGTCGAGAAGGCGCGGCTCGACCGTGCCCTTGCCAACGCAGAGATCCAGGCGATGATCCGTGCGTTCGGCGCCGGCCTCGGTGAAGAGTTCAACGCCGAGAAGGTGCGCTATCACAAGATGGTGCTGATGGCCGACGCCGACGTGGACGGCCAGCACATCACGACGCTGCTGCTCACCTTGATCTTCCGCTACATGCGGCCGCTCATCGAACTCGGCTACGTCTACCTCGCGCAGCCGCCGCTCTACCGGCTCAAGTGGACCAACGCCGAGCACGAGTACGTGTACTCCGACCAGGAGCGAGACGCGCTGCTCAAAGCAGGCCAAGCGGCAGGGAAGCGGATTCCCAAGGAGAACGGCGTCCAGCGCTACAAGGGTCTCGGCGAGATGAACTACGAAGAGCTCTGGGACACGACCATGAACCCCGAGACCCGCACCCTGCGCCAGGTCACCATGGAGGACGCCGCGGCGGCCGACGAGGTGTTCGCCACCCTGATGGGCGACGACGTCGAATCCCGCCGTCACTTCATCCAGAAGAACGCCAAGAACGTCCGCTTCCTCGACGTCTAGCGCCAGCGCCGAGAACACCGGCCCGCGGCATCCCGTAAAGAAGAGAAGACATGTCTGACGAGACCCCCGGAATCGACGAACCGAACGTCCACGGCAAGATCGACCAGGTCGACCTGCAGCTCGAGATGCAGAGGTCGTACCTCGACTACGCCATGGCGGTCATCGTCGGCCGCGCACTTCCCGAGGTGCGCGACGGCCTGAAGCCCGTACACCGCCGGGTGATCTACGCGATGTATGACGGCGGGTACCGGCCCGACCGCCCCTTCTCCAAGTGCGCCCGTGTCGTCGGCGACGTCATGGGCCAGTACCACCCGCACGGCGACTCGGCGATCTACGACACCCTCGTGCGCCTCGTTCAGCCGTGGTCGCTGCGCTACCCGCTGGCTCTCGGCCAGGGCAACTTCGGTTCGCCGGGTAACGACGGCGCGGCCGCGCCCCGGTACACCGAGACGAAGATGGCCCCGCTCGCGCTTGAGATGGTGCGCGACATCGACCAGGAGACGGTCGACTTCCAGCCGAACTACGACGGCTCGACCGACGAGCCGCTCGTGCTGCCGAGCCGCTTCCCGAACCTGCTCGTCAACGGCTCGGTCGGCATCGCGGTCGGAATGGCGACCAACATTCCGCCGCACAACCTGCGTGAGGTGGCGGATGCCGCGCTCTGGGCGCTCGCGCACCCAGAGGCCACTCGTGAAGAGCTTCTCGAAGCCGCGATGCAGCGGGTGAAGGGTCCCGACTTCCCGACCGGCGCCCAGATCCTCGGCGTCAAGGGCATCCAGGACGCCTACCGCACCGGTCGCGGCTCGATCACGATGCGCGCCGTCGTCAACGTCGAAGAGGTGGGCGGCCGCACCGCGCTCGTCGTCACCGAGCTGCCCTACCAGGTCAACCCCGACAACCTCGCGATCAAGATCGCCGACCTCGTCAACGACGGCAAGCTCGCCGGCATCGCAGACATCCGCGACGAGACCTCAGGCCGCACCGGCCAGCGTCTCGTCATCACGCTGAAGCGCGACGCCGTCGCGAAGGTCGTGCTCAACAACCTGTACAAGCACACCCAGCTGCAGGAGAACTTCGGCGCGAACATGCTCGCGATCGTCGAGGGCGTGCCGCGCACGCTTCCGCTCGACGGCTTCATCACCGCGTGGATCGACCACCAGGTCGACGTCATCGTGCGGCGCACGCAGTTCCGGCTGCGCCAGGCCGAAGAGAAGGCGCACATCCAGCGCGGTCTCGTGAAGGCGCTCGACGCGCTCGACGAGGTCATCGCCCTGATCCGCCGCTCGCCCGACGTCGACGAGGCCCGCGCCGGCCTGATCCAGTTGCTCGACATCGACGAGCTGCAGGCGAACGCGATTCTCGCGATGCAGCTGCGCCGCCTCGCCGCTCTCGAGCGTCAGAAGATCATCGACGACCTCGAGGCCCTCGAGCGCGAGATCGCCGAGTACAAAGAGATCATCGCGTCGCCGGAGCGGCAGCGCTCGATCGTCAGCGACGAGCTCACCGAGATCGTCGACAAGTACGGCGACGAGCGCCGCACGAACATCCTGATGGGCTACGACGGCGACGTCTCGATCGAAGACCTGATCCCCGAAGAGGAGATGGTCATCACCATCACCCGCGGCGGCTACATCAAGCGCACCCGCAGCGACAACTACCGCGCGCAGCACCGCGGCGGCAAGGGCGTGCGGGGCGCGCAGTTGCGTGGGGAAGACCTCGTCGACCACTTCTTCGTGACGACCACCCACCACTGGCTGCTGTTCTTCACGAACCTGGGGCGGGTCTATCGCGCCAAGGCCTACGAGGTGCCCGAGGGCGGCCGCGACGCCAAGGGCCAGCACGTCGCGAACCTGCTGGCGATGCAGCCCGACGAGCAGATCGCCGCAGTGCTCGACATCCGTGACTACCAAGCCGCGACGCACCTCGTGCTCGCGACCCGCGACGGCCTCGTCAAGAAGACCCCGCTCGAGGAGTATGACACCAACCGCACCGGCGGCATCATCGCGATCAAGCTGCGCGAGGGCGACGAGCTGATCTCGGCGCTGCTCGTCGAGAACACCGACGACATCCTGCTGGTGTCGCGCAAGGGCATGTCGCTGCGCTTCACCGCGACCGACGACTCGCTGCGCCCGATGGGCCGCTCGACGAGCGGCGTGAAGGGCATGAGCTTCCGCGACGGGGACAGCCTGCTTGCGGCATCCGTCGTCAGTGACGAGGGGTTCGTGTTCGCGGTCACCGAGGGCGGCTACGCCAAGCGCACGTCGGTCGACCAGTACCGGCTGCAGGGCCGCGGCGGTCTCGGCATCAAGGTCGCGAAGCTGGTCGAGGACCGCGGCGATCTGGCCGGCGCGCTGATCGTCGACGAGGACGACGAGGTGCTCGTCGTGCTGCAGAGCGGGAAGGTCGTGCGCACGGCCGTCTCTGAGGTTCCCGCAAAGGGCCGGGATACTATGGGCGTCGTCTTTGCCCGCTTCGCGGACAAGGATCGGATCATCGCCCTCGCGCGCAACGTCGAGCGGAAGCTCGGCGGCGAGGACGTTGTGAGTGAGGCGACCGAGGGCACCGAAGAGGTGGAACTGGTCGAAACGACATCGCCCGCAGCGACGGGCCAGGCGGAGGGTGAACCGACAGATGAGCAGTAACGTCGCCGAGCGACTTGCCCGCAAGACGGCGAAGCGCCCCACGTCGAAGCAGGTCCGGCTCAAGCTGGTCTACGTCGACTTCTGGTCGGCCGTGAAGGTCTCGTTCCTCGCCGGCCTCGCCATCGCCATCATCGGCATCGTCGCGACGTTCCTGCTGTGGACCGTGCTCACTCAGACCGGCGTCTTCAAGCAGATCGCCGAGCTGTTCCAGTCGATCGGCGGTCAGAGCCAGAACGGCCTGCTCGACGCGGTCGGCCTCGGCAACGTGATGAGCTTCGCGATCATCGTGGGCATCCTCGACCTGGTGGTCGTGACCGCGCTCGGGGCCGTCATCGCGCTGCTCTACAACCTCTCGGTGAAGATCACCGGCGGCCTGCTGGTCGGCTTCACGAACAACTGATTTTTCCGACGACGGATGCCTGTCCCAGGGTTTTCCCGGCCCGATTTCGCCGCCGCGCAATCGTCCGGTAATCTCTAACAGGTCCGTTTCACGGGGCTATAGCTCAGGCGGTTAGAGCGCTTCACTGATAATGAAGAGGTCCCAGGTTCAAGTCCTGGTAGCCCCACCACATTCCCCTCTCGGGGCCTTAGCTCAGTTGGTAGAGCGCCTGCTTTGCAAGCAGGATGTCAGGAGTTCGATTCTCCTAGGCTCCACTCCCAGAACACGCCCGGCCACATTACGCCGGGCGTTTCGTTTTGCGGCCAGTGCGCCCCTATGCTTGGGCGCCGTGACGCCCTTCACGACGACGTGGTCTCTCTATCTGCTGCTGCTTGTCGGCGTCACCACCGGTCTGTGGGCGCTGCTCAGAAAACGTCCCGGCCGCAGCTGGCGCCTCGTGCTGTTCGCCGTTGCGCTCGGCAACTGGGGCGTCTCCACGCTCTTCACCTTCAACCGCATCGCAAGCCACCAGTACCCCGACTTCGTGCTCTCACGGAACTGGCCGTTCCACTTCTGCACGCTGGTGACGATCCTGCTGGTTCCGGGGATGCTCGCCACGCGGCAGTGGTGGGCGCGCCCGCTGCACACGCTGCTGTTCTTCCCGGGTGCGCTCGCGGCGTTCCTGGCGCTGGCGTCGCCCGGTGCGCAGTACGAGAGCCACGTGCTCTGGTCGATGAACAGCCTCTTCTACGTGGTGCACGGGCTCAACGTGGTGCTGCCCGTCACACACGCCGCGCTCGGCGGCTATCGACCGCGCTGGCGGGATGCCGCGCTGTCGCTTCTCTGGTTCACGGTGCTCGGCCTGCTCGTGCTTCCTGTGACGCTCTTCGCCCGCGCGTTCGTCGACCCGGCGGCGAACTACATGTACGTCTTCGACCCTGAGGGCGCCGGCATCCTGGTCGTGCTGTGGAAGCTGATCCACGTGCCGGTGCTCTACGAGCTGCCGCTGCTGCCGATCCTGTACCCCGTGCTGCTGCTGATGGTCGCGATCCAGCGCGGCTTCGAGCGGCTCGGGCGTGCCACGCGCCGCCCCCGCGACCCCGAGCTCCCCACTGCCATTCCCGTTGTGACCTCTGCCCTGTAGCGTCGGCTCATGGGCGAGCTGTCGGCGGTCGAGTTCGTCACGCTCGACGGAGTGATGCAGGGGTTCGACGGGCCCGATGACGACGAGACCTTCTCGCACGGCGGCTGGGGCCTGCCGTATCAGTCGCCGGACTCTGTGCAGCAGGGAACCGAAGCCTCGGCATCCGCTCGCACCTATCTCTTGGGGCGGAAGACCTATGAACGCATGATCGCGTTCTGGCCGCACCAGCCGGAGTCCAATCGCATGGCTGCGCAGCTCAATGCTGCGCCCAAGTTCGTCGCGTCGCGAACGCGGGCGGATTTCACGTGGAACGCCGCCCATCTCGAGGGCGAGCTCGTGCCGGCCGTCGCGCGGCTTAAAGACGAGAGCGCGGATCCGCTTGTCATCCTGGGCAGCGGCCAGATCGTGCGCCAGCTGCTGACGGCGCGGCTCGTCGACCGGCTCACCCTGTTCCTGCACCCGCTCGTGCTCGGCACCGGCGGCCGCGTCTTTCCGGAGCTGGAAGAACCGCTTCCGCTCGCACTCGCCGACGTCACGCGCACCAGCACAGGAGTGGTCGTGCTGAACTACGCGCGGGAAGGGGGCCGCGCGTGAGGAACCTGCTGAGCGGGTTGGTGTGGATCGCGCTCTATCTGGCGTTCTGCCTCGCACCGCTGCTCTTGGTCATCGGCCAGGACAACCCGCCGGGGCGAGCGTTCCTCGTCGAGTTCTCTGTAGCGCTCGGCTTCGTCGGGCTGTCGGTGCTCGCGCTGCAGTTCGCGCTGATCGCGCGCTTCCAGACGGTGGCGGCGCCGTTCGGCATCGACGCGCTGCTCAAGTACCACGTGCAGATCACGTTCTTCGGCCTCGATTTCGTGCTCGCGCACCCGATCCTGCTGTTCGTCGCCGACGCGAAGTACCTGCCTCTGCTCAATCTGGTCACTGCTCCGTGGCGTGCCCGCTTCGCGTTCGCGAGCGTCGTCTTCCTGCTGGCGCTCGTCGTGCTCTCGGTCTGGCGGAAGCGGCTGCGGGTGAGCTACGAGGTGTGGCACATCTCGCATGGGCTGCTCGCAGTCGGCGTGGTGCTGTTCGCGCTGCTGCACGCGAGCCTGGTCGGCTTCTACGTCGTCGGCGTCGTGCGGCACGTCGTCTACGACGCCTACATCGGCGGTCTGATCTTCTTGCTGCTGTGGATCAGGGTGATCAGCCCGCTTGCCCGATATCGCCGGCCGTGGCGCGTCGTCGAAGTGCGCCCCGAGCTCGGCAACGCGAGCACTTTGGTCGTCGAGCCTGTGGGACACCCCGGCTTCAGCTTCGACCCGGGGCAGTTCGGGTGGATCGCCGTCGGGCGCTCGCCGTTCAGCATCACCCAGCATCCGTTCTCGTTCTCGTCGGCGGCCGATACGCCGGCGGGCGGCACCATCAGCATCACGATCAAGGCCGCCGGCGACTTCACACGTACGATTCCGTCGGTGCAGCCGGGCACGCGCGTGTACGTCGACGGGCCGCACGGGGTCTTCTCGATGGATCGGCGGCAGGCTCCCGGCTATGTCTTCATCGCCGGCGGCGTCGGCATCACGCCGTTCGTCAGCATGCTCACCACCATGCGCGAGCGCGGCGACGTGCGGCCGGTCACCCTGCTCTACGCGAGCGCGACCTGGGACGACGTCGTGATGCGCGACCAGCTCGCCGAACTGGATGCCGCGATGCCGAACCTCACGCTCGTCCACGTCCTGAGCCGCCCCGACCCGTCGTGGGTCGGCGAGTCGGGGCGCATCACGGCTGAGCTGCTGCGCCGCCACCTGCCCGCCCAGTTCCGTCGTTACGAGTACCTGATCTGCGGGTCGACGCAGATGATGGACGCCATGGAGCACGCGCTCGTCTCGGTCGACGTGCCTCCCGCCCGGATCAGCAGCGAACGATTCGACATGGTCTGAGAGAGGCACGATGCGACAGAGATGGATCACTACGCTCGTCATCGCGATGGGCTCTGTGCTCGTGCTCGCGAGTCTCGCGTTCGCGCTGATCCGCGCGTGAGCGCGCGCCCGCCTCGTTAGGATCAAGCAGATGTCAGAGGATGCCCCGGCCATGCCACCGCGGCGGATTCTGCTGCACGGCGCCACCGGCTCAGGGAAGAGCACGGCTGCGGCGCGCATCGCCGAGCGCCTGGGGTTGCCGCTGGTCCTCGCCGACGAGATCGGCTGGCTGCCGGGTTGGATCGAGCGACCGCTCGAGGAGCAGCGCGCGATGGTCTCCGCCGCGACAGCAGCAGACGCGTGGGTGCTCGACAGTACCTACACGCGGTGGCGAGATGCCGTGACCGGGCGCCCCGACGTCATCCTCGGTCTCGACTACCCTCGCTGGCTCTCACTGCAACGGCTGTTGCGCCGCACGGTCGCGCGCATCGTGACCGGCGAGGCGGTCTGCAATGGCAACCGCGAGACGCTGCGACAGGCGCTCAGCCGCGACTCGATCATCAAGTGGCACTTCCAGAGCTGGAAGCGGAAGCGTCTGACCATGCGGGCATGGGCGACGGACCCGACCATGCCGCCGACTGTGCTGTTCCGAAAGCCCGCGGAACTCGAGGCGTGGATCGAGGCACTGGAGCCTGCAAGGGGTGCCGCCGCCGAAGCATCCGTTGATTGAATTGTGGGCATGAGCGCAGCCGACATCATCCCTGCCCATCTCCTTCCGTTGCTCGAGGCTCCGAATTACGGAACGCTCGGCACGATCCGCCCGGATAACACCGTGCAGGTGAACCCCATGTGGTTCGAGTTCGACGGCGAGAACCTGCGGTTCACGCACACCACGAAGCGGCAGAAGTTCCGCAATCTGCAGCACAACCCGGCGATGAGCCTTGCGGTGTTCGACCCCGACAACCCGCTGAAGTACGTCGAAGTGCGCGGAAAACTCGTCGAAGTCGTCCCCGACCCGACCGGCGACTTCTATGTGCGGCTCGGGAAGCGCTACGGCAATGCCGACCAGGCGCCGCCGCCCGACAGCGCCGATCGCGTCATCCTCGTGATGTCGATCGAGAAGTACACGACGCAGTAGCGCCCAATCCCGCGTGAGTGTGCTCAGTCGTGCAGCAGCGGGCCGAGTCGCTGCTTAACCCACACTCGCGCACTGATCGACTCGGGCAGCCAGGTCGCGGCGACGAACACGTGGAACGCGTCCGATGCGGTGAACGTGGCGAGGTCGACGCCTGCGGCGCGAGCGGATGCCGCGAAGTCGCGCGCATCCGGATAGAGCATGTCCCGCGTTCCCACCACCAGCGAGGTCGCCGGCAGGCCGGTCGGGTCGGCGAAGAGCGGGCTCACCTCGGGGTGGTCTGGGCCGAGGTCGCCCGCCCAGAGCTCACCGCCGACCAGCAGACCGGGAAGCGCGAGGCTCGGGTCGCGCCGGTCGAGCGCGCGTGCCTCGGGGTTGCGCACGGCGACATCGAGCCAGGGGGCGAACAGCAGCAGATGGGCGGGGGCGGCGGGCGTGTCGCGCAGTCGGCCGGCGACGGCCAGCGCCAGGCCGCCGCCCGCCGAGTCGCCCGCCACGATAGGCGCCATGCCGTGGCGCTCGGCGACGGCCTGGACCGCTGCCGTCACCTCGGCGACACCGGTCGCCGCGGTTCCGGAGGGAGCCAGCGTGTAGTCGACGGCGTAGATGCGCACCCCGAGGTCGCGCGCGAGCGCACCGGTCAGCCACCAGTGTGCCGTCTCGAACTGGTGCACATAGCCGCCGCCGTGCACGTAGACCAGCGGGCGCGAGGCACGGACGCCGTCGCGCGGCTCGATGACGGTGGCGCGCACGGGCCCGAGCCGCTCTGAGGAGATCGAGAGGGTGCGGCGCGATGACCGCGGCGGGGCGGCGAACGGCTTGCCCGTCGAGGCGGCGACGTCGGCGCGGGAACGCGGCTCAGAGACCATGATCCGCTTGTTCCGGAGCAAGGCGACGGCCGCCGTCGTCAGCCGCATCATGGGCGAGGGGCCGGCGGTGAAGGCATCCGTCATGCCCGTAACCTAGCCGCGGTTAGGCTCGAGATCATGGCACTGCGGGTCGCTGCGTACTGCATCATCGTCGACGACGGCAAGCTTCTGCTGTCGCACTGGAACGAGAACGGCAGCAGCGGCTGGACGTTGCCGGGCGGCGGCTTGGACCCTTATGAGGACCCGAGGGATGCTGCCGTGCGCGAGGTTTTCGAAGAGACCGGCTACCGCGCAGAGCTCGGCGAACTGCTCGGCATCGACTCGCACATCGTTCCGGCGGAGCACCGCTTCCACGGCGCGACGGAGCCGCTGCAGGCGCTGCGCATCATCTATCGAGCGCGGGTCGTGGGCGGCGAGCTCACCAATGAGCTCGACGGGTCCACCGATGAGGCGGCATGGTTCGACCTCGACGAGATCGGTGCGCTGAAGCGCGTCGGCCTCGTCGAGGTCGGACTGAAGCTGGCTGGGATTCCGCTTTAGGACTCGGCGGTCGGGGCGCCCGGGTCGTCGGCGACCCAGAGCTCGTCGTCGGTGCGGAACGTCTGCCACACGGCGTACGCGACACCGGCGAGGGCCGCGACACCGACGGCGATGCCGATGTACGTGCCGATGCCCGACTTCTTCTTCTTGGCCGGCACCTTGCCGACGGCCTTCGAGCCGGTCTGCTTGAGGCGCTTCACCGCGTCTTTCACGCGCTTATCGTTGGCGACATCGGCGATCGACAGGGCGGTGCCGAGGGCAGAGCCCAGCACCGGGACGATCGTGTGGGTGACGACGTCGCCCGCGCGTTCGGCCGCAGGGGCGACGTAGCTGGCGTAGCCCTCACGAACCCGCGGAACGACCTGCTCGCGGGTGAGGTGCTGGGCCTGCTTGCCGGCTTCTTGCGCGACGCTGTTCGCGTGCGAGAGCACTTCCTGCTGGCGTGCGAGCAGAAGCTGAGCCTCGGCCTTCAACCTGTCGAGTTCCTTGCGGCGCTTCTTCGAAAGCGAAAGAGACGTACTCACCGGGCTTACCTCCCACGGGGTTGGTTACGGGGCGCGCGAAACTGCAACCCATCTTGCCACCTGGCCCCCTGGGGGCAACCAGGCCTTGACCGGAAGCCGGTGAAGACACAGCCTGTGGAAGAATTGCACCCATGTCGATTCACACCGCCGTGGCAACCATTCACACCAATTACGGCGACATCGTCGTCAACCTGTTCGGGAACCACGCGCCGAAGACGGTCAAGAACTTCATCGGGCTGTCGACCGGCGAGCAGGAGTGGACGAACCCCGCGACGGGGGAGCGCTCGAACGAGCCGCTCTACAAGGGCGTGGTCTTCCACCGCGTCATCCCGAACTTCATGATCCAGGGCGGCGACCCGCTCGGCACCGGCACCGGCGGCCCCGGCTACCAGTTCGACGACGAGATCCACCCCGAGCTCGCCTTCACCAAGCCGTACCTGCTGGCGATGGCCAACGCCGGCAAGCAGATGGGCCGCGGCACGAACGGCTCGCAGTTCTTCATCACGACCGACCCGACGACTTGGCTCACGGGCAAGCACACCATCTTCGGCGAGGTCGCCGACGACGCCTCGCGCGCGGTCGTCGACAAGATCTCCGCAGTGCCGACCGACGGCCGTGACCGCCCGCTCGACGACGTCGTGATCGAGTCGATCGACGTCGCGAACGTCTGACACGACGCACGTAGATAAGGGGAGTCCGCAGTGAGCTACGACGGTTCCCCGGGCGCGGGCGTCTGCTACCGGCATCCCGACCGGCAGAGCTATGTGCTCTGCCAGCGCTGCGGTCGCACTATCTGCGGCGAATGCCAGACGCCGGCGCCGGTGGGCGTGATCTGCCCCGAGTGCATGCGCGAGGCCCGCGCCAGCATGCCGCGCACGCGACCTGAGGCGATCAGGAGAATCGGATTCCTCGGCCGCAGCGGTCAGCCGGTGATGACCTATGCCCTGATGGCCGTGTGTGTGGTCGTCTTCATCTTCCAGTCGATCCCGGGGCTCGGGTCGCACGTCACGAATGCGCTGCTGTACGCGGGCGGCTTCTCGTACCCGGCCAGCGCGGGCGGCAGCTTCCAGCCCTGGCGGTTGCTGACGAGCGTGTTTGCGCACGGCAGCGTGCTGCACCTCGCCTTGAACATGTACACGCTCTGGATCTTCGGGCAGATCCTCGAGCCGATGATCGGTAAATGGCGCTACCTGACCCTCTTCCTGATCAGCGGCGTGTTCGGGTCGGTCGGAATGCTGGTGTTGGCGCCGTATCAGGGGGCAGTCGGCGCGTCGGGCGCGATCTTCGGCATGTTCGGTGCGCTCGTCGTCATCCAGCGGAAGCTCGGCGGCCCGGTCCGTCAGCTGATCGTGCTGATCGTGATCAACCTGGCGTTCGGCTTCATCCCGATCTTCGGGGCGCACATCGCGTGGCAGGCGCACGTCGGCGGCCTGGTCGGCGGCCTGCTCACCGGCCTGGTTCTGACCGAGACGCGCAAGCGGTCGCAGTTCCCGTTGCAGGTGACCCTGCTGATCGTGCTCGCGGTCATCGCGGTGCTCGCCGGCATCTACCCGGTGCTGCGGCCGGGATCCTGACCGCTTTCCACAGCTGTGGAAAGTGCGGCAGTTATCCACAGTCTTAATAACACTGGGGATAATTACAGCCGTGTAATTATCCCCAGTGTTAATGGTGTGTGGATGGTTGGGCGAAGGCTCGCTACTTCCACCTCGTCGTCATGAGGAACCCGACGAACGCGATCGCGAAGCCGATGAGGATGTTCCATGAGGCGAGGCCCGGAATCGGCAGAGTCGCGCCGCTCAGGTAGAACACGATGATCCACAGCAGACCGACGATCATGAATCCGATCATCAGCGGCTTGTACCAGACGGGGTTCCCCGCGTGTTCGCGTGCGGCAGCTCGCTCTTCGGGCGTGAGCTTGCTACGGGTCTTGGAGGCCATGGCCCCTGAGTTTACAGTGACCAGTAGTTAGACTCACCCGCGTGAGCCGCACGGAAGCAGAGAA
Organism: Gryllotalpicola daejeonensis; assembly: GCF_039538145.1. Lineage (NCBI taxonomy): Bacteria > Bacillati > Actinomycetota > Actinomycetes > Micrococcales > Microbacteriaceae > Gryllotalpicola > Gryllotalpicola daejeonensis. The sequence continues at coordinate 2,232,198 of NZ_BAABBV010000001.1, forward strand.
CGGGAAGCCGCCTAAGCCGCGGCGTCGCGTCTCGTTGCTGGGCGTCTTCGGCGAGCTGCTGATCACGGCGGCCGTGCTCGTTCTGCTGTTCATCGGCTGGCAGAACGTCTTCAACAGCTGGGTGCTGAACGGGCAGCAGAACGGTGCCGCGCAGGACCTCGGCAGGCAGTGGCTTGAGCAGTCCGGGGGCCAGACAAGCGCCGCGACCGGCGGCGACGACGGAAGTGCAGGCCAGACATCCGTCGGCCCTGCTGCGAATCTGCCTGTGGAGAAGGAGCCCTCGAACGGACAGCCGATCGCGGTCATGTACGTGCCGCGCTTCGGCACGGACTGGAAGCGGACGGTCCGTGAGGGCACCGGGCTCGACGTGCTGAACAGCTCGACTGCGGGCGTCGGGCATTACGCCTCGACCGGTATGCCCGGCGCGGTGGGCAACTTCGCGGTGGCCGCTCACGACACCGGCTATGGCAGCACCTTCCTGCACATGCAGAACCTGCGCATCGGCGACAAGATCTACGTGCAGACGAAAGACGGCTTCTACACCTACGCGTTCCGCAACTACGAGTACGTGCAGCCGACCCAGGTGTCGGTGCTCGCACCCGTGCCGAACGCGACCGATGCGAAGGCATCCGATCGCATCATCACGCTGACCACCTGCAACCCGCCGTATCACACGGTCGAGCGGCTGATCTCGTACGGGGTGCTGGAGTCGTTCTCGAAGACGCCGCCGAAGGCGATCGCAGGGGAGCTGGCGCAATGAACCGTGACCGCATCGACGGGCGGAGCCCGGCGTTGAAAGGGGGCAGCTGACCGATGTACGCGGCTCTGTGGCGCGCGTTGCCCGGCCCCTGGTGGGTTCGCCTGCTGATCATGCTGGCGCTTCTCGCGGCTGTGCTGTTCGTGCTGTTCGAGTGGGTCTTCCCGTGGATCGACGGGATCGTCGGCGACGGCTCGCAGGGTACGGTGGGCACGTGACCCGCGTGCTCGTCATCGACAACTACGACAGCTTCGTCTACACGCTGAACGGCTACCTGCAGGAGCTCGGCGCCGAGACGGTCGTGGTGCGCAACGACGTTTTCCGGGCAGAGGATGCCGCGGCCGAGCTCGCCGGCTTCGATGCCGTGCTGGTCTCGCCCGGGCCCGGAACACCCGCCGACGCCGGCGTCTCGATCGCCGTCGTGCGTGCCGCCGTCGGCACGGGAACCCCGCTGCTCGGGGTGTGCCTCGGGCACCAGGCGATCGCCGAGGCGTTCGGCGCGGTCGTGACGAACGCCGAAGAGCTGATGCACGGCAAGACGTCACTCGTGCAGCACGACGACGACCCGTTCTGGGCCGGGGTGCGGCAGCCGTTCACCGCGACGCGGTACCACTCGCTCGCCGTCGTCGACGGCACGCTGCCGCCCGAGCTCGTCGTCACCGCGCGCACCGAGGCGACCGAGACCGCGCAGGGCGGCGTGATCATGGGCCTCAAGCACGCCAGCGCGCCGATCTGGGGCGTGCAGTTCCACCCGGAATCGGTGCTCACGGAAGACGGCTACCGCATGCTCGGCAACTGGCTCGAGGCCGCGGGTCTGGCCGGTGCGCGGGAGCGCGCAGCGCAGCTCGACCCGCTGCTCAAGGCGACGGCGTAGCGGGCGTCGGTCGCGACCGGATCAGTCCGGCCGCGACAGGTGGTCTGACGGCCGGACGGCCGGCTCCTCAGTGCCCGTTGCCGAGGCAGTAGTAGATCGTGATCGAAGCACCCTGCGGCTGATCACCGACGACCGACTGTTTCGACACCGGCGTTCCCGCCTGCACGGCGCAGCTCTTGTCGCCCTGCGGCGGCTGCACATCGAGGCCGAGGCCGTTCAGGATCGCCTGGGCGTCTTGCACGGACTTCGTCGTGACGTCGGGCACCTGCACGAGGCCGTTCGACTCGGTGAGGTTGATCGTGTCGCCCTTGTGGGCCGCGGTCCCGGCAGCGGGATCGGTGGAGAGCACGGTGCCGGCCGGCTTGCTCTGATCGTCCTGCTCGTGGACGTAGCCGACCTTGAACCCCTTCTGGGTCAGCGCCGCCTGCGCATCCTTGTCGGTCATGCTGGTCACGTCGGGCACGTTGATGGTCGGCGAGCCGGTCGAGACCCACACGGTGACGGGCGTGTTCCTCGTCGTGACGAACCCGGCCGAGGGATCGGTGCGCGTGACGGCGCCCTTCGGCACGTCGGCGGAAGACTCGTACTCCACGACGATCTTGAGGTGGGCGTCTTTGATCGCAGACTGCGCCTGCGCGAGGCTGTCGCTCTCGACCGACGGAACCTTGACCGATGAGCCGTTGATCACGTCGCTGGGGTTGTGCTCCCAGACCCACACGAGCAGCGCCGCGAGCAGGGCCATGACGAGGATGATGCCGGTGATGATCCAGAGCGCAGGGGGCCGACTCTGCGTGCGTACCAACTGGCCGTCGTCGGCGAGCTGGCGGAACGTGGATTCGGCCTTCGAGACCTGAGCGGGCGGCGGGCCGAAGAGCGCATCGGAGTGGTCGGGATGCTTCGGAGCCCGCGGGACCTTGCCCTGTGCAGCCGTCTCGAGGTCGGCACGGAACTCGCCAGCCGTCTGGTAGCGCTCGAAGCGGTCCTTCTGCAGCGCCTTCCGCATCACGACGTCGAGCGCGGGCGAGACGCGCGGGTTGATGCTCGACGGCTTCACGGGGATCTCGCTGATGTGCTGGTACGCGACGGCCACCGGCGTCTCGCCAGAGAACGGCGGCCGGCCGGTGAGCATCTCGAAGAGGACGACACCCGTCGAGTACAGGTCGGTGCGGGCATCCACCTGCTCGCCCTTGGCCTGCTCCGGCGAGAAATAGTTGGCCGTGCCCAGAATCGCGGTCGTATGCGACAGTGACGCGGACGTCTCGGTGATCGCGCGCGCGATGCCGAAATCCATCACCTTGACCTGGCCCTGCCGCGTGATCATCACGTTCGCCGGCTTGATGTCGCGGTGCACGACACCCGCGCGGTGCGAGTACTCGAGCGCGGTGAGGATGCCTTCCGTGATGCGCATCGCATGCACGGGGTCGATCTGGCCGCGGGCGATCAGCTCGTCGAGGGGGGCGCCGTCGACGTACTCCATGATGATGAAGGGCGCCTGCACCTCGTTGCCGTTCGCGTCGCGCACGGTGTCTTCGCCGGCGTCGAAGACGCGCACGATCGTCGGGTGAGCCATGCGGGCGGCGGCCTGCGCCTCTTGGCGGAAGCGGGTGCGGAACGCCGGGTCGGTCGCGAGCTGCGGCTTCAGCAGCTTGATCGCAACCGTGCGGCCGAGCCTGCTGTCGACACCCTTGTGCACATCGGACATGCCGCCGCGGCCCAGCAGTTCACCGACCTGGTAGCGGCCGGCGATCACTCGCCTGGTGTCGGGGCTCACGGCCAGTTCCTCGGTGCTCATTTGGCGATCAGGGTAGCAAGGTGAGGTTGAGGCTCGGCTGAACCTACGGGTTCGGCGTGGGCGACGGGGTCGGGGAGGACTCGCCGCTGTCGGGGGACGAGATGGGCACAGACAGCGCAGGCGACTGGCCCGACCAGTTCGTGTTCGCGCACTGGATCGAGTAGGTCACCGTCACGCTGGAGCCCGCGTTGTCGTTCGCCGCCGTCCACTGCGCCGTCGGCGTCGAGCCGTCGACCTGCTGCACCTGGGTGCCGTTGACGTACAGCCGGCGGCCGGTCAGCGTCTGGCCGGAGGGACACGAGTCGTTTCCGAACGCGAAGGTGATCTGCGTGCCGGGCGGGATCGGCGTCTGCGTCGGGCTCTGCAGTGTCGGCGCCGCGGCCGGCGTGCTGGGCGCCACGAGGTCGCCGTAGATGTACAGCGTGATGGGCACGTTGAACGGCACCTGCTGCTTCGGGTCGATGTCGCGCACGCGGCCGACCTGGCTCGGGTCGGTGGCATGCACCGACGGGTTCGCGGTGACGTTGTGCCACCCGCCGTCATTGAGCTTCTGCGTCGCCTGGTCCTGGGTGAGGCCGATGTAGTCGGCCGGGTCGATCGTGCCGGCGGCGATGGTGGGCGTGTCGGTCTCGGTCGGGGTCTCTTTCGGGCTGTCGGACGTGGCGGGGGGCGACGTCGTGTTCGGCGCGCTCGAGTTGCCGCCGCCGAGGAAGTTGATCAGCGACCAGACGAGCGCGCCGATGAGCAGCACGATGAGCACGATCAGGGGGATCGTCCAAGGGCTGCGCTTCTTGCTCTGGCGCGCGGCCTCCGTCGTCGCGGCGGGCGTCGCCGACGTCGCGAGCGCGCCGCCCGCGGTGGGGTAGACCGTCGTCGCCGAAGTCGGGGCGGCCCCGCCCGACGGCATCAGCTGCGTCGCGACGGTCAGAGACGTCGCGCCGAGCACGGCGGGAACCGCGGCAGCCGCCGAGGCGACATCGCCGCGGCGCAGCGACTGCGCAGCCCTGGCGAGGTGCGCGGCAGAGGCCGGCCGGTCGCTCGGGTTCTTCGCGATCGACGCCATGATCAGGTTGCGCACCGGCTCCGGAACCGTGGTCGGCAGCTCGGGCGGCGCCTCGTTGATCTGCGCCATGGCGATCGCGACCTGCGACTCACCCGTGAACGGGCGGCGGCCGGCGACGCATTCGTAGGCGACGATGCCGAGTGAGTAGATATCGGTGGCGGGGGATGCCGGGTGCCCGCTCGCCTGCTCAGGGGACAGGTACTGCACAGTGCCCATCACCTGTCCCGTCGCGGTCAGCGGCACCTGATCGGCGACGCGTGCGATACCGAAGTCCGTGATCTTGACGCGACCCTCGGGGGTGATCAGCAGGTTGCCCGGCTTGATGTCGCGGTGGACGAGGCCGGCGGCGTGCGCGGCCTGCAGTGCCGACGCCGTCTGCGCCACGATGTCGAGGGTCTTGTCTGCGGACAGGTGCCCCTCACGCTCGAGGATCGATGAGAGGGCCTCGCCGGGAACCAGTTCCATCACGAGGAAGGCGCTGCCGTCTTCCTCGCCGTAGTCGAAGACGTTCGCGATGCCCTCGTGGTTCACGAGCGCTGCGTGGCGCGCCTCGGTGCGGAAGCGCTCGAGGAAGGCCGGGTCGCCGAGATACTCGTCTTTCAGGATCTTGATCGCGACGGTGCGACCGATCACCTGGTCGGTGGCCTGCCACACCTCGCCCATGCCGCCGATGGCGATCCGCGACTGCAGCTGGTATCGCCCACCGAAAGTGAGCCCCGCAGAAGGTCTCATTTGTTCAGCACCGCCTCAAGTACCTGTCGTGCGACCGGAGCCGCAACGGAATTCCCGCTGCCGCTCTGGCCCAGTCCGCCGCCGTCTTCGACGACAACAGCGATGGCGAACTCCGGATCGTCAGCCGGGGCGAACCCGGTGAACCAGAGCGTGTACGGCTCGTCAGAGCCGTTCTGCGCCGTCCCGGTCTTTCCCGCCACACTGACTCCACTTATCTTCGCATTGGTTCCGGTGCCCTGGTCGACGCCCTTCACCATCATCTGCGTAACGGTCTGAGCAGTCTCTGCGCTCATCGCGCGGCCGAACTCCTGAGGCTCGAACTCCTGCTGGCGCGCGAGGTCGGGTGTGATGACCGATTGCACGAGATTCGGTTCCATCACCACCCCGCCGTTCGCGATCGCCGCGGAATCCATGCAGATCTGCAGGGCGGTCGCCTTGTCGTCCTTCTGCCCGAAAGCGCTCTGCATCAGCTCGGCCTGATCGTCGTAGCCGGGGTACCTGCTCACCGACACGCGCATCGGGATGGAGAACTGGTGGTTGAACCCGAGCGCCTCAGCCTGGTTCTTGATCGTGTCGCTGCCGAGCTTCGCGCCGAGCTCTGCGAACGGGATGTTGCAGCTCCACACCTGGGCGTTCTGGATCGACACGTTTCCGCCGCTGTCGCCCTGACACTTCGCGCCCGTGTCGTTGTGGATCACGGTCGAGCTGCCGGGCAGCTGCAGCGCCGAGGGGTTCGGCAGATTCGAGCTCGGGGTGAACTTTCCCGTCTCGAACGCCGCCGAGCTCACCACGGGCTTGAAGGTCGAGCCGGGGGGATTCAGGTCGGTGATCGCCTTGTTGATGAGGGGGTCCCCGTCGGCATCCTGCAACTGGTTGTACGTCTGCGTGTACGCGGCGTCATCGTGCACCGCGAGCTTGTTCGGGTCGAACGAGGGCGTCGAGACCAGCGCGAGCAGCTTGCCCGTCTTCACGTCTTCGACGACGACGGCGCCGCGCTTGTCGCCGAGCGCCTCGTAGGCGGCGCGCTGCGCGACGGGGTCGATGGTGAGCTCGACCGAGTTCCCCTGAGGATGCTTGCCGGTGATCACGTTCTTCACGCGCGAGAAGAAGTCCGCGTTGGAGGTACCGGAGAGCTCCTGGTTCATCGCGCCCTCGATGCCGGTGGCCGAGCCGTTGACCGCGAGGTAGCCGGTGACCGCCGAGTAGAGCGGCCCCTGACTGTAGGTGCGCTGCCACTGGTAGCGGTCCGAGCTGCGGGTCGACTGCGCGATCGGCTTGCCGCCGACGATGATCGACCCGCGCTGGACGTTGTAGCTGTCGTTGACGGCGCGCGTGTTGCGGCTGTCGGCGTTCAGCTGGTCGGCATAGCCGACCTGGATCGTGCTGGATGCCGCGAAGAGCGCGATGAACATCAGCAGCACGACAAAGCTCAGGCGTTTCAGTTCTCGGTTCATGACGACATCGCCCTCGGCTGGTTGCGCACGGTGTCTGACAGTCGCAGCAGCAGTGCCACGATGATCCAGTTGGCGACGAGCGAGGAGCCACCGGCGGCGAGGAACGGCGCCGTCAGACCCGTGACCGGGATGACCCGCGTGATGCCGCCGACGACGACGAAGGTCTGCAGCGCGACCACGAAGCCGAGGCCGATGGCGAGCAGCTTCCCGAAGTCGTCTTCGCTCGCGAAGCCGATGCGGAAGGCGCGGGCGACGAAGAGCATGTAGAGGCTGAGCAGGGCGAAGACGCCGATCAGGCCGAGCTCTTCGCCCAGGCTCGCGAAGATGTAGTCGCTGTTGGCGACCGGCGTGACCCACGGCTGGCCCTGGCCGAGACCTGAGCCGAGCAGGCCGCCGTGGGCGAGCCCGAAGAGGCCCTGCACGAGCTGGAAACTGCCGCCCTGGCCGTTGAACTGGGCATCGGCGAAGGGGTTCAGCCAGTTCTCGAAGCGGCCGTGCACGTAGCCGAGCTTCGGGATCGAGCTCGAGAGCAGGTTGACCGCCCATGCCCCGCCGACGAGCGCGGCGACCCCGAGCAGCGCCCAGCTGGTGCGCCCGGTGGCGACGTAGATCATCGCGACGAACAGGCCGAAGTAGAGCAGACCGGTGCCGAGGTCGCGCTCGAAGAGGATCACGAGCAGGGTCAGCACCCACAGCACGGCGACCGGCCCCAGATCCCGGGCTCGCGGGAAGGTCACGCCGAGCACCCGGGTGCCGACGGCGGCGAGGGAGTCCCGGCGCTGCACGAGGTAGCCGGCGAAGAAGATCGCGAGGGTGATCTTCGCGATCTCACCCGGCTGGAAGTTGAAGGCGCCGATCTGGATCCACACCTTGGCCGACTCGTTCCGCGTGCCGATCACGGGCAGCAGCGGAACGAACACGAGCACGATCGAGATCAGACCGCTCAAGTAGGTGTAGCGCTGCAGCGAGCGATGGTTCCGCACGAAGATCAGCACGACGATCGCGCAGATGATGGCGAATGCGGTCCACGCGATCTGGCGAACGGATGCCGCGTCCCAGCCGCTCGTGCCGTCGTGGATGTCGAGGCGGTAGATCATCGCGATGCCGATGCCGTTGAGCAGCGTGGCGATCGGGAGGATGAAGGGGTCGGCGTCCGGCGCGGTCACGCGCAGCGCGATGTGCACGCCGAAGACCAGGATGCCGAGGCCGACGCCGAAGAAGGCGAGTGAGCCGTCGATCTCGCCGTTCGCACCCAGCTGCACGAGCACCTCGGCCGCCACGACGATGCCGAAGGCGAAGGCCAGCAGGCCGAGCTCGAGGTTGCGCAGCCGGCGAGGCATCCGGATGCGCGGCACGACGCTCGTCATCGCTGTCACGATGCCCGTCCTCGGCTGCCCGCCCGATCGCGTGGGCCGCGCGTTCGACTCAGCCACCATGGCTCAACTGCTCCACGATGCGCTTGGCCTCCGGCAGGCCGGCGGGGTTGGTGGTCTGCCGCAGCTGCTGTCGCTCGAAGTCGGTCAGGTCGTCTGCGGAGATCTCAGTCTCTTTGTAGATGTGGTTGAGGTGCCAGGGGCCGACGGAGCCCTGCACGCCCTGGAAGATCGCGACGTTGCCGTCGGGCGCGATGCCGACGAAGTAGTGCGTCTGGGTCCACCGGTAGCCGACGACGCCGATGAGCGCCAGCACCGCGGCGGCGATGAGCGCGAAGCTGATCCAGAAGGCGCGGCGGCGGCGGTGCCTGCGCTCGTCCTCTTCGATGAGCTCGCCGAGGTAGTCCTCGGTCTGCGGCTCGAAGTGCGTCGGCACCTGCACCGGGCGGGTGGGATGCAGCAGCAGCGACGGCAGTGGCAGGCGCGCGGCGGGGCGCGGCCGGGACACCTCGGTCACGTGCGAGATGGGAGCGGCCGCCGAGCCGACCGTGACCGGCTCGTGCGGCTGGTCGCCGCGGTCGATGTCGACGACGATGACGGTCACGTTGTCGGGTGCGCCGCCGTCGAGGCTCGCCTTCAGCAGCCGGTCGGCGACGGTCTTGGGCGACGCCGGGCTCGCGAGGATGCGGCCGATGATCTCGGGTTTGACCACCCCCGAGAGGCCGTCGCTGCACAGCATCCACCGATCCCCGGGCTTGGTCTCGAGGATCCACGAGTCCACGTCGGGGTTCGCGTCGACGTCGCCGAGCACGCGCATGAGCACGCTGCGGCGGGGGTGCACCGCAGCCTCCTCCGGCGTGATGCGGCCCGTGTCAACGAGGCGCTGCACGAAGGTGTGGTCGGTCGAGATCTGGCTGAGCTCGCCGTCGCGCCACAGGTAGATACGGCTGTCGCCGATGTGCGCGAGCGCGACGTATTCGCCGACGCGGATGAGCGCGCTGACCGTCGTGCCCATGCCGGTGAGCTCGGGGTGGTCGTAGACGGTGTCGGCCAGCGCAGCGTTCGCCTCGAGCAGCGCGGCCTTGAGCGCCTCGCGCGCGACCTCGGGGTCGTCGTATTCGCGGTCGACCTTCTTGATGTGGTTCGTCGCGATCGCGCTGGCGACGTCGCCGCCGGCATGCCCGCCCATGCCGTCGGCGACCAGGAACAGGTCGTGGCCTGCATAGCCGGAGTCCTGGTTGTTGCTGCGCACGCGGCCGACGTTGCTGACCGCTGCGCCGCGCGTGTTGGCGGCCACGAGGGTCACCGCCGCAGTTCGAAGGTCGTCATGCCGACCTTGATGGGCGTGTCGAGGGGAACCTGCGTCGGCGCCGTCACGCGCTCGCCGTCGAGATAGGTGCCGTTCGTCGAGTCGAGGTCCTGCAGCATCCACTCGTTGTTCCACAGCATGAGCCGGGCGTGGTGGGTGCTCGTGTAGTCGTCGCGGATCACGAGGCCCGACTCGCTCGAGCGGCCGATCGTGAGCGGTTCAGAGGTCAGCTCGTATTCGACGCCGGCGCGCGGGCCGCCCGTGATCACGAGCTTCGAGGCCGTGAAGACGGTCGCGTGGGTGCGCTTGCCGTTCGCGGTCGGAACGACGGGCACCGAGCCGGTGCGGTCGATGGCGAGGCCCGCGAGCGGGCTCTCGTTGTCAGAGCCGAGCTCCTCCGGCTCGAACGGCACCGGTGGTGGCTTGGGTGTCGACGGGAATGCCGCAGCCGGTGAGGCAGCGGGCGGCGACGCGGGTGCGGAAGCAGAGGGCGGGGTGCGAGGGGCGTGGGATGCCTGGGCCGACGCACCGGCATCCGGCAGCTTCTTCGCCCTGGTCCCGAACAGGTCCCCGCGCAGCGCGTAGACGATGACGAAGACGAACACCCACAGTACGATCAGGAACGCGATGCGCAGCAGCAGCAGGGTGAGCGAGCTCGGATTCACGCGCGACCCCCAGGCCGGTGCGCCTCTGCCCGCGGCACGACGTTGAAGACGATGCGCGTGCGGCCCGCGGTCAGCACGTCGCCCGGCTCGAGCACCGAGCGGCCGAGCGGCTGGCCATTCAATTTGCTGCCGTTGGTCGAGCCGAGGTCGCGGGCCTCGCCGCGGCGGCCGTCCCACGCGATCTCGAGGTGGCGCCGGCTGATGCCGGTGTCGTCGACGGTGATGTCCGCTTCGCTGCCGCGGCCGATCACCGTGCGCGCGTGCCGCAGCTGGTGGCGCACGCCGTTGACATCGACGACCGGGGTCCACGCGACGTCCTGCTTGACGTTGCCCGACTCGATCTCGAGCACGCCGGTGGTCAGCTGGTCGTCGCTCTCGAGGGCGATCGAGACCGCCCCGGCGAACTGGTAGCGCTGGGCGCCAGCGTGCTTGGTGACGAAGCTCGTGAGCTCGTCGGTGAGGGTGTCGCCCATGCCGCTCATGCGCCGGTAGTCGGAGGGCGACAGGCGCAACGTGAAGGCATTCGGGGTGAGGATGCGGTCGCGGGCGACGACCGCCGCCTTCGTGTCCATCTCGCGGCGCAGGGCGCTGGTGAGTTCGACCGGCTGCAGGCCAGAGCGGAAGGTGCGCGCGAAGGCGCCGTTGACGGCGCGCTCCAGCCCCTTCTCGATGCTGTCCAGGAAGCCCACGTGTTCTCTCCGCTTCGCAAGCGTCGGTCCGTCCGCCGGAGGTCACTCCTGCGGCTGTCTCCGTTGCATGCTAGCGGGCGGGATGGGGCGTCTGGCTTGGCGAGGCCGCTCGAATAGGAACTCCCAGGGCGTGCGTGTTATCGTCGTGAGGTTGGCGTTCGCAGGAACGACAGCACTGCGCGAGTGGCGGAATAGGCAGACGCGCACGGTTCAGGTCCGTGTGCCCGTGAGGGCGTGGGGGTTCAACTCCCCCCTCGCGCACCAACTCAAGAGCCCCTGGGAATCTCCCAGGGGCTCTTTTCTTTGCTCGGCGTCAGCGGCCCGGCACTGCCCGCTCATCCGTGCGGCGTGTGCTCGTGCCGCTGGTGCGCGGCCGGCTCGAGCTGGAAGGTCGAGTGCTCGACGCTGATCGGGAAGTGCTCGGCGACACACGCCTGCAGCTGGTCGAGGATCGCGGGTGCGTGGCCGTCGCGGAAGCAGTCGGCGTCGACGGTGATGTGCGCGGTCAGCACCGGCAGCCCGGTGGCGATCTGGGTGGCGTGCAGGTCGTGTACCTCGCTCACGTGCTCGATGCCGAGCAGGTGCGCACGCACGAGGTCGAGGTCGAGGCCGGCCGGCGTCGACTCGAGCAGCACGTCGATGGTCTGCCGCAGCAGGCGGAAGGCGCGGGGCAGGATCAGCGCTCCGATGAGGATCGCCGCGACGGCATCCGCCCCCTGCCAGCCCGTGGCCGCGATCACGAGAGCCGCGACGATCACGCCGAGTGAGCCGAGCGCGTCGTTCACGACCTCGAGGAAGGCGGCGCGCAGGTTGAAGTTCGCGGCGCGGCCCCCGGTCAGCACCGCGATCGAGATCAGGTTGCCGACGAGGCCGATCACGCCGAACACGAGCAGGCTGCCGCTCTGCAGCGCAGGCGGCGAGACCAGGCGCTGAATGCCCTCGATGAGCACGAACACACCGACGCCGAGCAGCACCGCGGCCTGCGCCGTCGCCGCCAGCACCTCGGCGCGCGCGAAGCCCCAGGTGCGCTTGCTGGTCGCCGGTCGGCCGGCGAGCTGCGCCGCGAACAGGGCCATGGCGAGGCCGCCCGCGTCGGTCAGCAGATGGCCGGCGTCGACGATGAGCGCGAGTGATCCGGTCAGGACGGCGCCGAGCACCTGGGCGAGCAGGATCACGCAGGTGATCGCGAACGCGACCGAGAGGCGAGAGCGAGCGGATGCCCCCGCCGCAGCGCCGTGATCGTGATCGTGCACCATGCCGACCATTGTCGCCGGTCGCGCGGGGCGCGGCATCCGCGCGGAAAAATGCCTCTTGCGCGCCCGGTACTCAGCGATACTATGTACCGGTACCTAGCAACACTGACTAGCCGAAAGGAGCAGCGATGGGCAAGCAGATGACCGAAATGCTCAAGGGCACGCTCGAGGGCATCGTGCTCGCGATCCTCGCGGTCGGCGCCGCACACGGAGCCGAGATCACCGCGCGGCTGCGCGAGCGCGGCTTCACCGACATCGCCGAAGGCACCGTCTATGCGCTGCTCGTGCGCATCGAGCAGAAGGGACTCGTCGACGTCGAGAAGGTGCCGTCTGAGAAGGGGCCGCCGCGCAAGGTGTACTCGCTCAGCGCGCAGGGGCGCGACTACCTCGACGAGTTCTGGACCTCATGGAACTTCCTCACCAACCAGCTCACCGATCTGAAGACCGACGCCCACGAAAGGGGCCACTGACATGCCGAACCTCTTCGAACTGGTCACTGGAGACCTGACCGAGAAGCGCCGCTGGCGCGACTACAAGGCACGCGCCAAGGCGCTGCCGGCCAACTACCGCGACGCCGTCGAGGCGATCGAGCGCTACCTGATGCACTTCGGGTCGATCTCGAGCGACATGACGATCTTCGAGGACCTGATCGACCTCTTCGACCGGGCCGCGGCCGATGGCACGCCGATCCGCGACATCGTCGGCGACGACCCGATCGCCTTCGTCGAGGCGTTCAAAGAGAACTACATGAAGGAGGGGTGGGTGGCGAAGGAGCGCAAGCGCTTCGTCGACGCCATTGACCGAGCGGCAGGTGATGGGTCATGAACGCGATGATCACCGTCGCGGGGCTCAAGAAGTCCTACGGCGAGCTGAAGGTCCTGCGCGGGGTCGACTTCGCGGTCGAGCGGGGCAGCATCTTCGCACTGCTCGGCTCGAACGGGGCAGGTAAGACGACCGCCGTGAAGATCCTCGCCACCCTGCTCAAGGCAGACGCCGGTCAGGCATCCGTCGCCGGCTTCGACGTCGCCACGCAGGCGGGTGACGTGCGCGCCTCTGTCAGCCTCACCGGGCAGTTCGCGGCGGTCGACGAGATCCTCAGCGGGCGCGAGAACCTCGTTCTCGTCGCCAAGCTGCGTCACCTGGCGAACCCGGGCGCGGTTGCGGACGAGCTGCTGGCGCGTTTCGGGCTGACGGACGCCGGCGCCAGGCGCGCCTCGACGTACTCGGGCGGCATGCGTCGCCGGCTCGACATCGCGATGAGCCTCATCGGCGACCCGCAGGTGATCTTCCTCGACGAGCCGACCACGGGGCTCGACCCCGAGGCGCGCCTCGAGGTGTGGAACACCGTGAAGCAACTCGCCGCAGGCGGCACCACCGTGCTGCTCACCACGCAGTACCTCGATGAGGCCGAGCAGCTGGCCGACCGCATCGCGATCCTGCACGAGGGCCGGATCATCCAGAACGGCACGCTCGGCGAACTCAAGCAGCTGCTGCCTCCCGCTCAGGTCGAGTACGTCGAGAAGCAGCCCACCCTCGAGGACGTGTTCCTCGCACTCACCAGGAAGGAGGAAGCGGCATGACCATGCAGCTCGCGCCGAACGGCGCCCACTTCTTCAGCGATACGGCCGCCCTCACGGGCCGCTCGCTCAAGCACGTCACGCGCAGCCTCGACACCATCATCACCACGTCGCTCATGCCGGTGGCGTTCCTGCTGCTGTTCGTCTACGTCTTCGGCGGGGCGATCAAGACGGGGTCGCACGGCTCATACGTCGACTACCTGCTGCCGGGTATCCTGCTCATCACGGTGGCGACCGGTATCTCGTACACGGCGTTCCGGCTGTTCCTCGACCTCAAGGGCGGCATCTTCGAGCGTTTCCACTCGATGCCGATCGCACGGTCGTCGGTGCTGTGGGCGCACGTGCTCACCTCGGTCGTGGCGAACGCGATCTCGCTCGCCGTGGTCGTGCTCGTCGGGGTGCTGATCGGGTTCCGCTCCGGCGCGGGGATCGGGGCGTGGCTCGCCATCGCCGGCATCCTGCTGCTGTTCACGCTCGCCCTGACGTGGGTGGCCGTGATCCCCGGGCTCACCGCCAAGTCGCCGGACGGCGCGAGTGCGTTCTCGTACCCGCTGATCTTCCTGCCGTTCATCAGCTCGGCCTTCGTGCCGACGGCGTCGATGCCCGGCCCGGTGCGCTGGTTCGCCGAGTACCAGCCGGTGACGTCGATCGTCGACACGATCCGGGCGCTGTTCACCGGGGCTCCGGTCGGCGGCGACATCTGGATCGCGCTCGCGTGGCTGGTCGGGGTGCTCGTGGCCGCGTATGTCGCGTCGATGGCGGTGTATCGCCGACGGCTGGCGTAGTGGCGAGTCGCGAGGGCCCGGGCTTCGGCTCGGGCCCTTTCGTGTGCGTCGGCTTCGCCTGAGTCAGCTGTGCGCGAGGCCCTCGCGCGCTGTGATCGTCGTGAACTCGCTGCCGGAGCCGCCGTCGAGGCGGCGGCGGATCGAGCCGGCGATGCGACCGGCCTGCGCCTTCGCGAGCTCGGCCTTCTCGCCGGCGAAGAGCGCGTCGACGGTCTGGGCCCAGATCGCGAGCCAGCGGTCGAAGTGCTGCTGTTCGAGCGGGAACGTCGCGTTGAGTGCGACGTGCATCGCGAGCGCGTTGCGGCGATAGAGATCCGCGCTGAAGAGCACCGTCTGCCAGAAGTCGCACATGATCGGCAGATGGTGGTCGAGGTCCATGCGTGCGATCTCGGTGAAGATCGGCCCGATGAGCGGGTCGCGGAAGGCGGCGCGATAGAAGCTGCTGACGAGGGTTTCGACGTCGGCCCGATCGCGGAGGTCGTGGCTCACGACGCAAAGCTACGGCGGGGCGTTGAATGGATGCCGGGAGGTTGGGCCGATGACCCTCGACGAGCTGCGAGCCGCGCTCAAGGCAGACCCCGAGAACGCGGAGATGACGGCGCTCGGGTGGGAGCCGCTGTACACCGCGGGCCCCCGCGCGCGCGTCGTCGTGGTCGGTCAGGCGCCGGGGCGGAAGGCGCAGGAGAGCGGCGTGCCGTGGCGCGACGCGAGCGGCGCCAAACTGTGCGAGTGGCTCGGTGTCAGCGACGAGCTGTTCCACGACCCAGAGGCGTTTGCGATTGTGCCGATGGACTTCTACTACCCGGGGAAGGGCGCCAAGGGCTCGGGCGATCTGCCACCCCGCCCCGGGTTCGCCGCGAAGTGGCACCCCCTGATCCTCGGTGACCTGCCTGACGTGCGGCTCACGATTCTGATCGGGGCGTATGCGCAGAAGTTCTACCTCGGCGCTCGCCGCGGGAAGACGCTGACGGAGACGGTGCGGGCGTGGCGGACGTATCTGCCCGAGTACTTCCCGCTCGTGCATCCCTCGCCGCTCAACTTTCGCTGGCAGGCGCGCAACCCGTGGTTCGGCGACGAGTTACTGCCCGAGTTGCGCGCAGCCGTTTCGGAGGCGCTCGCGTGAGGCTAGTTTTTCGGTCATGAGCATCCCGTCCTCGCCCGACGAATTCCGTGACGCGCTTCGGCTCGAGGCGAGAGGGCTCGCCAAGCGGGCGATCAGGGGAGTGCGGGTCGCGTTCGGCATCGCTGGCGCGGCCGCGGTGATCGTCGGCGTGCTGCTGTTGATCTGGCCGCACCACACGATTCCGGTGCTGGCCGTGCTGTTCGGCATCTACCTCGTGATCACGGGCGGAGTGCGGCTCGTGCTGGGCATCTTCGGGCGCTCGCTCGGCACCGGACACCGCGTGCTCGGGGTGCTGCTCGGCACACTGCTTCTGGTCGGGGGCGTGATCGCGCTGCGCGACACCGCCCTTGCGTCGGCGACGCTGCTGCTCGTCATCGCGATCGTGGTCGGGGTGGCTTGGATCGTCGAGGGCATCATGTCGATCACCGAGTCCGGGGCCTCGCCGCGGCAGGGGTGGGCGATCGCCTACGGGGTGATCAGTGTGCTCGGCGGCGTCGCCGTGCTGGCCGTGCCCGGGTGGTCGGGGTTCTGGCTGCTCATGGTGGCCGCGGTGATTCTGATCGTGCTGGGGCTGCTCGGGCTGATGCGCGCGTTCACCTTCGGGCGGGATGCGCTGAAGGCGCTGTAGGGGCGCGGGCGGTCGCGAACGGTTCGGCACCCTTTGCACGATTCGGCACCTCTGGTCGCGGCATCCGTGTGCCGAATCGTGCGTTGTGCGCCCGGCGCGCCCCGCTCAGCCCGCCGACTCGACGACGGCGATGCCGCTGCCGCGCAGGCGCCGACGCTCGTCGGCGAGGAAGCCGAGCAGGCGGTCGCGGGTGCCGCGGCTGTGCGCGGTGACGAGCGCGACGGCTTTGTCTGCGTCGCGAGTGGTGACGGATGCCACGATCTCGAGGTGCTCCGCGCGGGCGCGGTCGCGTGACTCTGCGGTGCTCGCGGACAGCCAGCGCACGCGCAGCAGCCGGGTGAGCACCTGACTCATCCCGTCGACCAGGAACGGATTGCGCGAGAGGCCCGCGAGCGCGACGTGGAAATCCGTGCCGTCACGCAGAGTGCCGTCGCGCAGGGTGGCTTCGCCGTTCGACGGGGACTCGGCGCCGGCATCCGCTTGGCTCGCATCGGCGATCAGGCGCAGCGCCTCGAGCTCTTCCGCGCCCGCACGCTCGACGGCAAGACGCACGGCCGCGGTCTCGAGGGCTTCGCGGTACTCCATGACGGCGCGCACCTCGGCGAGGTCGAGCGGGGTGACCTGCCAGCCCCGGCCGGCGCGCTGGACGAGTCCGTCCGAGGCGAGGCGCATCAGCGCGGCGCGCACCGGAGTGCGCGAGCCCCCGGCGACGGTCTCGAGTCCGCGCTCGCTGAGCCGCTCGCCCGGCGCCAGCTCGAACGAAAGGATCGCGGCGCGTAGCGCGGAGTACGCGCCGCCGTCGCGCGTTTGGTCTGCCGCGGCGGCGTCGCGGGCCGACTTTGCGGCATCACTGCCGCGGGTCTGCTCTGCGGCGCCGTTGCGCTCACTCTGATCGGCGACCGTGCCGCTGCCACTGGTCTTCCCGGCGCCTTCGCCCATTTCGCGCATCCTCATCGCCCGTGTAAGCATTGGTATACCGAAATGGTATCCCGAATGAGGAGGCAGCGCGATGAGCGACACCGAGGCGACCCCGGCAGCGGCCTGGCGGATGCTTGCCCTCGGCGTTCTCGCCCAGGCGGCCGGCACCCTGCTCGTCTCGACGCCTGCCTACCTCATTCCGTTGCTGCACGTGCAGCGCGGAGTGCCGCTCGCTCAGGCCGGGCTGCTCGCGTCCGCGCCGACCTTCGGCATGGTGCTGACGCTGGTCGCGTGGGGCGCCCTCGCCGACCGGTATGGAGAGCGCTGGGTCATCGCCGGCGGACTGTTCCTGACGGCGGCGTTCGCACTCGCCGCCTCGTTCGCGAGCGGCTTCGTGGGCCTCGGCGTGCTTCTGCTGCTCGGCGGCGCGGCTTCGGCGAGCACGAATGCCGCGAGCGGTCGGGTCGTCGTCGGGTGGTTCCCGCGGTCACGCCGCGGGCTCGCAATGGGCATCCGGCAGATGTCGCAGCCGCTCGGCGTCGCAGCGGCCGCCGTCGCGGTGCCGCCGCTCGCCGATCGCCTCGGGCCTGCGGGGCCGCTGCTGCTCGCGGCCGTCGTGCTCGCGGTGCTCACCGTGCTGTGTGCGCTGGGCATCAAGAATCCGCCGCGCCCTGCGCCGCGCCCCGCGTCGACCGAGGCTCCGGCTAACCCATATCGGGCGAGCGGATTCCTGTGGCGCATCCACCTCGTCTCGGTGCTGCTCGTCGTGCCGCAGTTCACGCTGTCGATCTTCGGGCTGGTCTGGCTCATCACGCAGCTGCACTGGAGCGCGACGGCCGCCGGAATCGTCATCGGCCTCTCGCAGTTCGTCGGGGCGATCGGCCGCATCGTCATCGGCTCGTGGTCGGACCGCGTGGGTTCGCGCACCCGCGTGCTGCGCTGGGTCGCCGTCTCGGGCGTCGTCGTGATGGCGGCGCTGGCCGCGACCGGTTCGGTGAAGTGGTCGGTCGCCGCCGCGGTCGTGCTGATCATCGCCACCACCGTGAGCGTCGCCGACAACGGACTTTCGTTCACCTCGGTGGCCGAGGCTGCGGGGCCCGCGTGGTCGGGCCGCGCCCTCGGGCTGCAGAACACGGGTCAGTTCCTCGCCGCCTCGGCGGTCGGCCCGGGCATCGGCGCGCTGATCACCGCGGTCGGCTACCCGGTCGCGTTCGCGCTTGTGGCGATCGCGCCGCTGCTGTCGATTCCGCTGGTGCCGCAGCGCGACCGGCACTGGGGCTAGGTGCCGCACCGCGCTCGGCGGCGGTGCGAGTGCGCCACTGCCTTCCGCTTTCCGCTACCCGGATCCGGGCGGCGAAATGCGGATCCTGGTGGCGCAACCGAACAGGGCGAGCGGATGCCTCAGGAGTCGCGCTTCATGAGGCCGGCCGGCCACAGCATCCGCTCGGCATAGCTGTGATCGCGGTCGAGCATGCAGTCGCACGCCGCGAACAGCAGCTCGCCGGTGCGCGAGTGGCGGAAGGTCTCGGCGTGCCAGGGCGCGACGAGGCGCAGCGCCTTGCGATCGTTCTCAACGAGTCCGCGCGACTTCAGCTCATCGTCGGGCTTCGCGGCGGACGTCATTGCGGGCTGCATGAGGGGAAGTGCCTCGAGCGGCACACTCAGAATGCTCATGCCCTATACGACCCGGCCGGCCCGGAATCGTGACGCGCCATCGGAAGATGCCCCTATCGGTCGGTCAGTTTCGCGGTATCCGGCGTCGGGCGCGGTGCGCTTTGCGCGCTTTGGGTCCGTCGAAGGGTGCGGGTTCGCCGGTGTCGGGCGGGTTCCAGGGGTCGGTGCGGCGGGTGGGCACGGTGAGCTCTGGGTAGGTGCGGTAGGTGCGGCCGCTTGGTGCGCGCCAGTCGAGGACTCCGTCGAGGTATTGCCGCAGTGACCACCCGGCCTGGTGTTTCAGCACGTGGTGGTTCTTGCACAGGTGCGCGAGGTCGGTCAGTGCGGTGGTGCCGCCGCGGGCATAGGCGATGGAGTGGTCGAGTTCGGTGTACTTGGGTGGGGCGCCGCAGCCGGGGGCGCGGCAGTGCTGGTCGCGCAGCTTCAGCACGCGTTTCAGTTCGGCCGGGACCCGGTAGGTGGTGCGGTCGAAGTCGAGGATGGCGCTGGTGATCGGGTCGGTGAGGATACGGCGCAGGCTGGGGGCCAGGGCGACGAGTTCGCGGGCGCGGAACGGGTCGATGACGCCCAGGCCGGGGATGAGGCCGGGCTGATCGTTCTTGCCGGCGAGGGTCTCGGCGGGGATCAGCACGTCCACGGTGACCGCGGCGCGGTGCTTGACCGCGGCGGTGCGGGCCTCGCGGGCCGGGGAGGCGGAAACTTTGCCGTCTCGGGTGGACCGCGCCTGATCGGTCTGAGTGTCGAGGCTGCCGATGGTGATCTGACCGTCGAGGAGCAGTTCGACGGCGAAGTCGGCCTCGAGCTGGGCGCCGGTGCGGGCATCGCCGGCGGCGCGAGCTTCCTGGGCGGCGTTCTCGAGGCCGGCCTTGATGCGGGCCGCGTCGGACAGCTCGAGGTAGGCGTCGAGGTGGGCCATGCCATCGCGGGCGGGGGTGAGCTCGATGTGCCGTTTCGCGAAGGCCCGTTCGTGGCGCCTGCGTAGCGACTCGGTCTCGAGGGTCTCCAGGACCTGTGCGGCCTTCTTGCGGAACCGGGCGAGGCCGAGCTTCTTCGCCCACGGCAGCAGAGCGGCCTCAGCGGCGACGCGGCTGCCGGAGGGAAGATGCGCGGTCTCGGTGATGATCTCGTGGGCGTGTGCGCGGGAGATGTCGCCGGCTTCCAGGGCGGCGAGCGTCGCCCGCAGCTCGTTGGCGAGGGTCCAGGCTTCGGCGAGGCGCTGCTCGGCGGTGCGCACGGAGATCTTCAGCGACGCGGCCAGCTCGGTGGCCAGGGACCGGACCTTCAGGTCGTGGCGGCGGGTGACGTCGGCCACATCGCCGGCGTCGATGGCGTCTTCGCCGGCGGAGCCTTCCGCGTCCATGAGCAGATCCGCGAGCACGCGCACCTCGGCCGCCTCGATCTTGGCGATTTCGCGACGCCCCTGACAGACGCGTTCGAGCAGCTCGGCCTGCCAGGAGGTGCCGAGATCAGAGGCGAGCGGCGTCACTCCTGAATCGAACGGGACTTCGAATGTCATAGTGAAAGTCAACCAGACACCACCGACATTGAATCGCCACAGGGTGACCGCCTGTGGATAACATCGACCGAGCGTCACACGACGCGCGGCACCACCGCCCCCAGCACATCGATGATCTTCGCCGGTTCGGGGTATCCGACGGCATACACATAGGTGGCGGTGAACCCCAAGCCGGCGAGGCGCTCGCACGCCGCCACGACCTCGTCGGCCGACTGTGTGGGGTCGAGCCTGATCATCGCCGTCTTCTCGACCGAGGAATAGGCGCGGCCGACCGCGTCGCAGTGGGCGCGCAGCACGTCGAGCTTGTGGGCGATCTCCGGCCCGTCGGCGAGGTTGCAGGCATCCGCGTATCTCGCAACGAGACGCAGCGTCTTCTTCTCTCCGCCCCCGCCGATGAGCAGATAGGGGTGGGGCCGCGTCAGCGACTGCGGCGAGTTGAGCGTGCGCCCCAGCTGATAGTGGGTGCCATCGAACGGGCCTTCGGAATCCGACCACATCTGCAGGCAGATCTGAACGGCCTCCTCGAGCTGGGCGAGACGCGTTCCGACGGGCGGGAAGTCGAAGCCGAGCCCCGCGGATTCCTGATCATTCCACGCCGCCCCGATACCGAGACCGGCGCGGCCGCCCGAAAGGACGTCGAGCGTCGTCACGGCTTTTGCGAGCAGAGACGGATGCCGGTAGATGACGCCCGTGACGAGCGTGTGCAGCTTCACGGTGGAGGTCTGTGCGGCGAGGAACCCGAGGGCGGTGTAGGCCTCGAGCATGGCGCGGTCTTCGGGGCCGATGCCCGGCAGTTGCCAGAAGTGATCCATGACGGTGATGCGGGAAATCCCGGCGGACTCCGCGTTCTTGGCGTGAGCGGCAAGCGTTGGGCCGAGAGCGGCGTCGCCGCCGTTCCAGGTGAAGTCGGCGATATGCAATCCGAGTTCCATGCGCAGACGATAGGCACGACGACGAGGCGAACGCCACAGTCTCATACGGCACGATGGAGGGGTGGCACTGTTCAGGAAGAAGCGACGCGACCTCGGCAGCTTCGTGCCGCCGGAGCCCGAGCCGCTCGCGCCCCTCGACGACGTCGTCGAGGACGCCCTGAAGATCGCCTACCACGGCGTGCGCATGGCGGTGAAGAACCACCTGATCGTCAACGCGCTGCGCGACGGCAAGCCGTTCGACGAAGCTGAGCTCGAGGAGTTTGCGCGCGGTGAGTACCACGCGCTCGCCGAGACGAATCGCGACGCGGCCGTTCGTGCCCAGCGCGACCTCGACCGCGAAGAGGCGAACACCGGCGGCCGCATCTACCCCGGCGGCAAGCCCGTCGTGGTCGAGCCTGATCACCGCCGCAAGCCGCTCGCGCTGCGTGCCGTTGCGCATGCCTACGACTCGACGGCCGTCGAACACGAGGCGCTGAAGCAGCTCGTCGACGAGGCGAAGGCGGCCGCGTGGGACGAGATCGGCGGCACGTTGGCAGCACGGCTCTCGGCACCGCGTGTCGACGACGACCCCGACTACGCCGCGTTCCGCGACGAGCGGCTCGCGCACTTCATCGACGAGGATCTGGCGGAGCTGATGAAGAGGTCGGCTACTCCCGAGTGATCGGCGGGCGCCGGCCCGGAATCGTCGGGAACATCCCCGTGTGGCCGAGCCGCTCCTCGGCGATCGCCATGATGCGGTCGCGCTGCAGGAACCACCCGAGGAACAGCAGCGGGATGATCACGATGAGCGAGGCGACCGTGTACGTCCCGACCGGGTAGTCGAACCCCATGAGCACGATCACCGCCACAAGGAACGCCAGGGTGAGCCACGAGGTGAACGGCGCCCCGAAGAGCCGGAAATGCGGGCGCTCGAGCTGGCCGGCATCCGCCATTCTCTTCAGCTTCATCTGGCAGAGGATGATCGTGCCCCAGCTCGAGATGATGCCGAGCGCCGACACGTTGAGCACGATCTCGAACGCCTGCGCAGGCAGCACGAAGTTGAGGCCGACGCCGAGCAGGGCGACGCAGAACGTGAGCACGATGCCGCCCCACGGCACGCCGCGCGAGTTCATGACCCCGGTGAAGCGAGGGGATGCCCCCGACTGCGCCATCGAGTGCAGGATGCGCCCGGTCGAGTACAGCCCCGCGTTCAGCGACGAGAGCGCCGCAGTGAGCACCACGAAGTTCATCGCGTTGCCCGCGAACGCCGCGACGGTCGGGTTGCCGATGTGCGAGAAGAACGTCACGAAGGGGCTCTCGTCGGCGCTGTACGACGAGAACGGCAGCAACAGCGCGAGCAGCAGCACCGAGCCGCAGTAGAACACCGCGATGCGGAAGATCACCGAGTTCACAGCCCGCGGCATGACCTTGTGCGGCTCAGGCGTCTCGCCTGCGGCGGTGCCGACGAGCTCGACGCCGGCATACGCGAACACGACACCCTGCACGATGACGACGGCGGTGACGATCGTCGAGGCGCCGTGCGGCAGCAGGCCGCCGTGCGCCGCGACCATGCCGATGCCCGTCGCGCCCTCAGAGGTCGGGAAGCGGAAGGCGAGGAAGACCGCGCCGACGATCAGGAACACGACGAGCGCGGTGACCTTGATGAGCGCGAACCAGAACTCCATCTCGCCGAAGACGCGCACCGAGATCAGGTTGGCCGAGAGCACCACGACGAGCGCGATCAGGGCGATCAGCCACTGCGGCGCGGCCGAGAACGCCGACCAGAACTTCACGTAGACCGCGACGGCGGTGGAGTCGACGATGCCGGTCATGGCCCAGTTGAGGAAGTACATCCAGCCGGAGACGTACGCCGCCTTCTCGCCGTAGAACTCGCGGGCGTAGCTCACGAACGAGCCCGACGACGGCCGGTGCAGCACCAGCTCGCCGAGCGCGCGCAAGATGAGGAACGCGAAGAACCCGCAGATCGCGTAGTCGAGCACCAGCACGGGCCCCGCGGATTCCAGTCGACCGCCCGCACCGAGAAAGAGACCGGTGCCGATCGCGCCGCCGATGGCGATCATCTGCAGCTGCCGCGCGCCGAGGCTCTTGTGATAGCCCTCTTGCTCGTGGCTGAAGTCCTCGACGGCCGACATCCGGTCGCCGAGCAGCTCGAGGCGGTTCTCTTTCGTGTCGGCGATGTCGTATTCGACGGATGCCTGGGGCGTCGGCTCGCTCGACCGAGCGTGACGCCCCGGCCCCTGCGGGCCGTGCGGTGCTGAAGACATGCGGTCCCCTCTCACTGCCAGTGAGACCAGCTTGGCCCCACGACGGGGGAGGGCGCTACTGGGCGCGCAGGCCGTCGACGACGAGGTCGAGCAGACGCGCGGCCTGAGGGCGCCAATCGGATGCCGGGTCGAGTCGCCACAGGAATCCGACCGCGAGCAGCACGTCTTCGGCGCTGAGGTCCGCGCGCAGCACGCCCGACTGCTGACCGCGCTCGAGCAGATGGCCGATGGCGCCGGTGAGCAGCTCGTGGATCTCCGCGCGCTCGAACGGCACGCTCTTGGTGGCGGCATCGAGGGCGCTCATGAGGCCGGCCTTCGTCATGCCGTATTGCGCCATGCGGTCGAACCAGGTGCGCAGCGCGGCGACGGGCTCGAGCTTCGCGATCCAGGGGGAGTAGGCCGCGTCGACGAGTTCCTGCACCTCGTGGCGATAGGCCGCGACGACGAGGTGGTCGCGCGTCGGGAAGTGACGGTAGAGCGTTCCGGCGCCGACGCCCGCGGTCTTCGCGATCGAGTTCAGCGATGCCTCGGGATCCGCGGTCAGCGCCTCGAGCGCCACCGAGAGGATGCGCTCGTAGTTGGCCTGGGCGTCGGCGCGCTTCTTCACTTCGGGCTTGGGGTCGGGCATCCGTCAACTCAACAAACGTGTTGCTTGCGAAACGGAGAGTTCTCCGTTACTGTGATTCAAGTCACCGGAGAGCTCTCCGGTTCTGACCAATCGTACACCCCTCTTCCTCTGAAAGGCGGTACCGCTATGCCTGGAACCAAGGCAGCGAACCCAACCATCGCCTTCACGATCCTGGCGCTCGCGGTCGCCGCACTGACCGCGCTGCAGTCGCTGATGGCACCCGTGCTGCCGGCGATGCAGGCCGATCTGCACACGACGCAGACCGGCGCGACCTGGATCATGTCCGCCTGGCTTCTCTCGGCGGCGGTCGCAACGCCGCTCATCGGCAAGGCCGGCGACCTCTTCGGGCGCAAGCGCGCCATCATCGCCGTGCTCGGCGCCATCGCACTCGGCACCCTGACCTCGGCGCTCGCGCCGAACCTCGCCATCGTGCTCGTCGGGCGCGTGCTGCAGGGCTTCGGCTATGCGGTGACGCCGCTCGCGTTCGGCATGATCCGCGAGATCTACCCCGCACACCGCGTGCCCGGCGCCATCGGACTGCTCTCATCGATCCTCGCGATCGGCAGCGGCATCGGCGTCGTGCTGGCCGGCCCGATCGAGTCGGCGCTGGACTGGCGGTGGCTGTTCTGGCTGCCGATGATCCTCGTCGTGCTGCTCGGCCTCGCCGCCGTGTTCCTGCTGCCCGAGTCGGGCGCCCGCACCGAGGGCCGCTTCAACGGGCGTGCCGCCGTGCTCATGGCCGGCTGGCTCGTCGCGCTGCTGCTGCCGCTGTCCGAGGGCCGAGCCTGGGGCTGGACGAACCCCGCGACCCAGGGCCTCTTCGTCGTCGCCGCCGTGCTGCTCGTGCTGTGGGTCGTCGTCGAGACGCGCGCAGCGCACCCGATCATCGACATGCGGCTGATGCGCACGCCCGCCGTGTGGGCCACGAACCTCGTCGCCCTGCTGTTCGGCGCGACCATGTTCGGCATCCTGACGTTCCTGCCGCAGCTGGTGCAGACGCCGCAGTCGTCGGGCTACGGCCTCGGGCTCAGCGTGACCGGCGCCGGGCTCGTGCTGCTGCCGATGGTCGTCGGCATGGGCGTGACCGGGCCGCTGAGCGCCCGCATCGCGCACCGCGTCAGCTTCCGCATGCAGCTCGTGTGGACGTCGCTGATCAGCACGGTCGCCACGGTCGGATTCGCGGTGATGCACGACTCAGCGCTCGTGATCGCCGCGTGGGGCCTGCTCTACGGCGTCGGGCTCGGCTTCGCCTACGCCGCGCTCTCGAGCCTCGTCGTGCAGAGCGTTCCGCACCACCAGACCGGCGTCGCGACCGGCATGAACGCGAACATCCGCGTCATCGGCGGCGCCGTCGGGACCGCGGCGGTCACGAGCGTCGTCACGGCGCACGCGACCGCGACCGGACTGCCCGTCGAGGGCGGCTACATCGGCGGATTCCTGCTGGTCGCCGTGTTCGCGCTCGTCGCGACCGGTGCGGCGCTGCTGGTGCCGCGGCGTTCCGCCGCAGTCGAGCAGACGGATGCCTCGCCCGCACCCCGCCACGAGGTGGAGGTCGAGTTCCTCGACGCCGCCTAGGCGGTGCACGGCGCCAACTGCTCCGGGAGGTCACCACTGCACTCTGCGCACCCGCGCGGCGTGCGGTGGTGACCGTTCAGCGCAGTTGCGGGGTGATTGGCCGCGTCGTCGCGAATCAGCCGCCGGCGGGATAGCTCGGCGAACCGTACCCGCAGACGAGAACACAGGTGACGGCGAGCGAGACATGGTTCATCGCCGCGCTCGTCCACCCGCCAACGCTGGTGGTCGCGTGCACCTCATAGGTGCCCGTGCCGGTCGGCAGGCCACCGGCGGTCAATGTGACCGTGTTGAGACCGCCCGTGCGCGAGTTCTCGGTCGAGGTCACAGAGTAGGTTCCGAGCAGCACCAGGCCGGTCGCGTTCGCAGTGAAGGTCACCGTCTGCCCGGGCAGAGCCGTCCCGTTGTACTTCCACGAGAACGTGAACGACGGGGCGTTGTTCGAGCTCGGGTCCGAGAACGTGATCGTCGGCATCGACGTCGTCTTGAAGGCGGCGCCGGCTACCTCCGAATCCGTGAAGCGAGCGTCCGTCAGCGCCGAATGGGCAGGGACGACCACGTGGCCCGCCACAAGTGCCGTCGCTGCGATCACGACGACGGCGAGTAGGCGACGGATGCCGCGGCCGCGGGCGCCGCGCGCGGTGCGGATGCCCCGCCTCATCGGCCGGCCCCCTCGGCGAGTTGTTCGCGGCGGCGGCGGGCGACTCCGGCGAGCAGCGCGCCGGTGCCCACCGCACTCGCGGCGAGCAGAGCGAAGACGCCGATGCGTGTGCCGGTGCGGGCGAGGCCTCCGGGCAGGTCGAGCCCGGGGCCGGCGGCAACCCCCGGCGCCGCCGGGGCGGCAGGTCCGTTCGTCGCCGGCGGCTCGACCCCGAGCGCCGCGAGATCCAGCCGCAGCACCGTGGTCTTCCCGCCGACCGACTGGGGCGAGCTCGCGGGCAGCACCGCTGTGATCAGCAGGTAGTTGTCGGCAGGGACCCGACCCTGCACACTCACCGAGGCGGTCGAGTCTGCGATCGTGGCCAGCGACGTCGGCGCCAGCTCGAAGGTCACTGCGCCCGGGCAGGTCGCGCCCTGCCACGGCACCGAGCACGCGGTCAGGCCGAGCTGCGTCGCCCGCAGATCGTCATCGGCCGGCGCCTGCACGTCTCCGCTCGCCGCGAGAGTCGCCGTGAGCTGCTGCACGGTGACGTTCCGGGTCGTCTCGCCGACGTACCACCGGGCTGCTTCCCCCGGGGTGAGCAGGTGCACCGTGCCTGCCGGGTCGCCGACCACCGTGATCGACGGCGCGGGCGTTGCGGCATGCGCGGGCGAGGCCGCGAGAGCAGCGCAGGCGGCGGATGCCGCGAGGGCGACCGCGGCCGCAGGCATCCGTCTCGTCACTCGCGTGCGCATGCACGCAGAGTCCCGCATGCGTCTGCGCGAATCGGACCGCGCGCTCACGGATCCTGCCTCGGCCACAGCACCCACGCGACCAGCGCGGCCACCGCCATGGCGAGGCCGCCGAGGACGAACGGGTTCGAGAACCAGACGATCACGCGCGCGAGCCCCGGCGCGTGCCACACCACCCTGCCGACGGTGGTCACGTGGTACGGCACCGGGTCGGCCGCAGCATTCGCGTCGCCCTTCAGGACGAGGTCATAGCCGCCGGCGGCATCCGGCTTCGACGACACCAGGCGGTGCGTGATGGGCAGCTCACCCGGCCGCTCGACAGTCACGACATCGCCGACGTGCGCCTGCTCGGCGGGGATGTGGTGCACCATCGCCAGCGACCCGGTCGGGATCGTCGGCGACATCGACCCCGTGCGGAACATGATCAGCGAGAGGTGGAACACGAGCGCCAGCACCACGAGCACGATGCACACCGCACCGGCCGCCGCCGTGACGTCGAGCAGCACGGTGCGGATGATGCGGGATGCGCGCGCGCCCGCGCTCGGCCGCCCGGCGCTCGCCGTCGGCTCTGGTGCGGTGTCGGTCACGGTCATGGTGTGGTCACGAGTTCTGGGTGGCGAACGTCCAGGTGAAGGTCGAGCCGGCCGCGGTGTTCTGCGGCGGGTTGGCGCTCGTCGGCACCGTGAGCTGCACGCAGAAGAACACGGGGGTTCCCGCGGATCCGGCGGTGGGCACTGCGAGCGGAATGCCCGCCGCAGGCACTGTCGGCGCCGTCGACAGCGCGGCGGCGGTCTGCTGCAGCCACGCACCGCTCGCGCTCGGCGCGAAGCTCGTCGTCGTGGCGGCGGTGTTGCAGGCGGCGGTGTCCCAGTACATGCGGTACTGCAGGCTGGTCAGCACGGCGTCGCTGCCGATCGAGCTCGGCGTGATGCTCGTCACGATGCCCGCGATCGACCCCGCCTTCGCCCGAATGGCGAACGAGGTGTTCATCGTCGCGCCGGGGTAGAGCGCCTGCCCCGGCGTAGCCGACGTGGGCGTCGGCGCGACGGCGGTGAACGCCAGAGTGCCCGCGGTCGCCGTCGTGGCGTGATCGGTGTAGCTGCCGCCGTTGTCGACGCTCGACTCCGTGTTGAACGTCGCGGTCTTGAAGGTGCCGCTGGCGAGCTCCTGGTCCGTCCAGGAGGCGTCGGTCGCGGCGGCACCCGCTCCCAGCACCAGCCCGAGCGCGAGCGCCGACCTCACATAGAGCGAGGCGCTGCGACGCGATCGGGCGCGCACGTGGCGCATGCCCGCCCGCCTACGAGGTGGTGCTGTTCGACGTCGCGTGGAAGTCCCACGTGACGGTTCCGGTCTGGCCCTGCCCGAGCCCCGCTCCCGCCGTCACGGCGTAGCAGAGGTAGACCGGAGCGCCTGGCGCCGCCGTCGTCGCCGGGTCGAGCGAGAACACGGTGCTGTTCGTCGCGCCGCCCGTGATCGCCGTTCCGGCGGGAACGATGGTGGTCGTCGCGCCGCTGACCGCCGCCGCGTCGCAGGTGGCGCTCGTCGTCTCGACCAGCGTGTAGGTCAGGTTCGGCAGGATCGTGCCGCCGTCGCCGGTGACGGTGGGCAACGAGATGTCGGCCCCGTTGGTGGTTCCGGTCGCGGTATGCAGCGCGAACGGTGCGTAGGCGGTGTCACCGGGCGACAGCGTCGAGAGCGTCGCGCCGCCGAGGGTGAACGCGAGCGTCGCCGCGGTTCCAGCCGTGTCGGCCTCGACCCAGGTCGTGCCGACGTCGGTCGACCCCTGCACGTTGAACGTGCCGGCCGTGAAGGTGCCCTGCGTGAAGACGTCGTCGTTCCACGCTGCGAGAGTCACGGCCGCCCCGACCCCCAGCACCACACCGCCGGCGAGACATGCCAGAACGATGTTCTTCTTCCGCTTCCTGCTGTTGCTCTGCTGCGCCAGCTGGGACATGACCCCTCCTTCATGCCGGCCGGGTCGCGGCCCTCCGCGCCCGGGGTGAGGGGCTCGCCCCCCACCTTCGGGGCACACATTAGAGGATTACGGGGTGTTACGCGACGGTTGTCGAGAAAGTCGCCGCCGAAACGAAAGTTTACGCAAAGCAACGACCGGGCTCAGCAGGCGGCGCTTCGGGCGCCGGGAACGCAGATCATTCCGCTACTGGCCACCCCGCCGTCGTGCGGCGCGAGGGCGACCTTGCCGCCCGACACGGTGACATCGAGCGCCACCGAGAAGTCGGCCGTGTTGCTGAAGGTGCCGTTGCGAGTATCCGTCTGCGTCGTCGTGATCTGGCCGTCGCGCGTCGACTTCACCTGCATCGCCTTCGCGTCGAAGGCGAGCGCGGGCTGGCGGGTGAGCGCATAGCTGACCGAGGGCTCGGCGGTGAGGTTGAAGATGTTGCGGATGCCGTCTGCGAGCGGGCACCCGCTCAGGGTGTGGCTGGCGAAGCATCCATTCACCAGCTTCGTCGCCTGTGCGACCGCCTGTGTGCCGAGCGCGCTCGACGGGGCGACGCCCAGGGTTACGGCGGCGTTTGCCCCTGCGACGGCGACCTGCTTCGGCACCGGCGAGAACAGTCCGGTCGAGTCGCCCGCCGCGAAGGTGTAGGTGCCGGGCAGCGCCGGGATCGCGAGCTTTCCGTCACCGCCCGGCAGCGGCAGCGACCGGCCGTCGACCGACAGCTTGTCGGCGTGCCCGCCACTCGCGACGGTGACGTCGACCTTGGCGATGGGGGCGTTCGTGATCTGCCAGGTCGGCTTGGCGAGGAGCCCCCGGTGCACGAGCGCGAGCTCGACGCGCGATGTGCGCTGCGTGCCGTGCTGGGAGTAGGTGATGGTGCCGGATGCCTGATCTCCCGCGCGCCGGAAGGAGCCCGCCTCGACGTGCGCGATGCCCCGATCGGCCTTGCCGTATACCGCGTCGGTGAGCAGCAGCCCGTTCGGCACCGAGCCCGCAGGGGTGTCGGTGAGGGCGAGGGCCTCCTCGGCCTTTCCGTCGGCGAGCAGCTGCCAGAAGCGGGTCGCGGTCTGCGCGGGAGCGGCGGGCTGCTGCAGCTGCGCCCAGCCGACTGCACCCGCCGCCACGAGCACCACGACCGCGGCGACGATCGCGATCACCCAGGGCGCGCGGCGGCGTCGGGCGGCGGTGGCGGGCATGCGCCCAGGGTACGGACTAGCGCTGGGCGATGCGCACCAGGTTGCCGGCCGGGTCGCGGAACGCGGCGTCGCGCTGGCCCCACGGCTGGTCGGTGGGCTCCTGCAGCACCTCGGCGCCGGGGGCAGCGGCAATCTTCTCGAACGTCTCGTCGAGATCGTCGGTCTTGAGTTGGATCATCTGCAGCTCGCCCTTCGCGAGCAGCGCCGCGAGCGCGTCGCCGTTCTCTTGCGAACGGCCACCGTGGGGCTGCTCGAGCACGATCTGGATCTCGGGCTGGCTCGGCACCCCGAGGGTGATCCAGCGGTAGCCGCCGTTCTCGGCCTCGAACAGCTTCGTGAAGCCGAGGGTGTCCTGATAGAAGGCGAGGGCGGCGTCGGGGTCGTCGACGAGGATGTGCAGGCTGGCGATGGAAACGGTCATGACGCTGACGCTACGCAGAGGCGGCGACGGATGCTTCTTCAGAACTGCTTTCTTCGGGGGCGGGGGCGGGGGCGCAGCCCTCGTTGGTCGACTCGGCGACGGAGGAGCCGAACGGAGACCTTTCGCGCCGAGGCCGCGTGATCACCATCACCTCGCACAGCGAGAGCGGGCGCATCGCCGTGTGGTCGCGCGCCTTGTACGCACTCGGGCTCTCACCCACGAGCTCGGTGAACCGTGCGGAAAACGAGCCGAGGCTCGTACAGCCGACCGCCGTGCAGACATCCGTCACGCTCAGGTCGCCCCGGCGCAGCAGCGCCTTCGCGCGCTCGATGCGGCGGGTCATCAGATAGGAATACGGAGTCTCGCCGTACGTGTCGCGAAACCGCCGGCTGAAGTGCGCGGGCGACATGAGCGCGGTCTTGGCCAGCGCCGGCACGTCGAGCGGCTCTGCGAACTCGCGGTCCATGCGATCGCGTGCTCGCCGCAGTCGGCGCAGCTCGTCGAGGTCGGGCATGCGTCAATTCTGCGCCGGGCTGTGCTGTGCCCGTTCGGCGCAATTGTTGCAGTTGCAGCGGGCACGATCGCGCCGAACGGGCACACGGAAGCGCCGAACGGGCACACGGAAGCGCCGAACGGGCACACGGGAGCACCGAACGGGAACGCGCGTGCGCCGAAAGGGCACGTCAGCGGCGGGTGAGGCGGAAGATGCGCAGGGTGCGGCCGGAGGCGACCTCGTACTTCCGGTATCCGGGCCACTGCCGCTGGATCGTCGCCCAGACCTGCTCGCGCTCGGATTCCGGCACGAGGGCGGCTCGCACAGGCATCCGCCGCCCCTTGTACTCGATCTCGGCGTCGGGGTGCGCGATCAGGTTGGCCGTCCACGCGGGGTGGCGCTCGCGCGCATAGTTCGAGCCGGTGATCAGCCACGTGTCGCCGTCAGGCACGCACATCAGCTCGGTCTGCCGCGGCTGGCCGGATTTCGCGCCCGTCGTGTGCAGCACCAGGGCGGGCATGAGGATGCCGCTCGCCGTCACCCGGCCGCCGGTGAGCCGCCTCATCAGTCGCTCGAAGCCGGGCATGAAGCGCGGGCCGTTGCGGCGGAACCACGGCGTGCGCGAGACCCACGCGACGCCGGCGCGGAAGGTGCGCAGCGGGGAGTCCATGGGTTCAGTCTGCATGAGCGGGCGGCGGGGGCGGGCGCTCTCCGCGGGTCACCCATTCGGTCGCACGCCCCGCCGTGCGCGGCCAGACTTCGATCCCGCTGACCGAATCGGTGACCGACCGAGAGCGCGGAAGGTGGGTACCTGCCAGGCATGCCGAAACTCACCGCACTCGCACTGAACTGCACGCTCAAGCCGTCGCCTCAGCCGTCGAGCACCGAGAAGCTCGCCGGTGAGGTGCTGGCCGAGCTCGAGAAGCTCGGGGTCGCGACCGAGCAGCTGCGCGTCGTCGATTACGACGTGCGCCCCGGCGTCACCGCCGACGAGGGCAACGGCGACGAGTGGCCGAAGATCAGGGGGCGCGTGGTCGCCGCCGACATCCTCGTGTTCGCGACTCCGACCTGGCTCGGCCACCTCTCTTCGGTCGCACAGCGCGTGCTCGAGCGACTCGACGCCGAGCTGTCGGTCTCCGATGACAACGGCGTCAAAGCGCTCACCGGCAAGGTCGCAGTGCCCGTCGTGGTCGGCAATGAGGACGGCGCGCACAGCATCATCGCCGCCGTCGGCCAGGCGCTGAACGACGTGGGGTTCACGCTTCCGGCGCAGGGATCGACGTATTGGAACGGCGAGGCGATGCAGACGACGGATTATCGGATGCTTGAGCAGACGCCACCCGTCGTCGCGTCGACCACGATGACCGCGGCGCGGAACGCCTTCCACCTCGCGTCGCTGCTGCACGACCGCCCCTACCTCCCGGCCGTGTAGCGCCGCCCGCTGGTCGAGTAGCCCGCGCGAAGCCGGGCGTATCGAGACCCCTTCCTAGGCATTACCTTTGCGGCATGACGTTCAACGAGAACGCCGACATCTCGGACGGCAAGGTCAGCCGCCGCGGCGGGGGCCGCGGCATGAAGATCGGCGGGGGCGCCGGCGGCGGTGCGATCGTGATCGCGATCGTGGTGCTGCTGATCCAGCACTTCACGGGCGTCGACGTCAGCGGTGTCGCGGGCGGACTCACCGGCCTGCAGGGGCAGCAGATCGACACGAGCGGCGACGAGCAACTGAGCTGCACGGCGGCCGAGGCGAACAAGGACGCCAACTGCCGCATCCAGGGTGCGGCCGCGCTGCTGCAGGACTACTGGGCCGACCAGGTGCGCGGTTACACCGACCCGCAGGGCATCGTGATCTTCGACCAGTCGACGACGACCGGCTGCGGTGGCGCCTCAACCGACATGGGGCCCTTCTACTGCCCGAACGACCAGACGATCTACATCGACCCCGCGTTCTACGACGAGCTCGCCCAGCAGTTCGGTGACCAGGCCGGGGCCCTCGCGCAGCTCTATGTGATCGGCCACGAGTGGGGCCACCACATTCAAGACATCACGGGAACGATGAAGGGCAAGAACCTCTCGGCGACGGGCGCCGCGTCAGACTCCGTGCGGCTGGAGCTGCAGGCCGACTGTTACGCGGGCGCCTGGATCGGCGACGCGACCGCCGAGACCGACGAGAACGGCCAGCACTACCTCGAGCCGGTCACGAAGGACCAGATCACGGATGCCTTGAAGGCGGCGGCCGCAGTGGGTGACGACCACATCCAGCAGGCGACCCAGGGCAGCGTGAACCCTGAGTCGTTCACGCACGGCACGAGCGCCCAGCGTCAGAAGTGGTTCAACACGGGCCTGAACGGCGAGCCCGCCGACTGCCAGACGTTCGGCATCCCGGCGTCGCAGCTCGGCTGACGCGCGCCGGATTCACAACGCGCCGACACAGCTGGCAGACGCGCGCCGGACCGACACATCCCGCGCTGCGCAAATTGCCCAAAGCGGGGCGAATCGCCGCAATTTGTACAAACTGTGCGAGGGGTGATGCGTCGCTGCTGGGCGCTGCTGGGCGTTGCTAAGCGCGCTTACGCGGCGGTCTCCTGCAGCTTCGCCTCCAGCTCGGCATCCGTCGGCTCGACGAAGTGCGAGGCATCCGGGAAGACGATCACCGGAATGTTCTTGCGGCCGCTGATCGCCTCGGCGCGCGCCGCGCCGTCTTCCACGTGCTCGACGTCGACGTAGTCGTAGTCGACGCCGAGGCGGTCGAGCAGCGCCTTCGAGCGGCGGCAGTCGCTGCACCAGGCGGCGCCGAACATGGTGATCTTGTCGAAGGTCTCAGGGGTGGCCATACCCGCGAGTTTACGTCGGCAAGTGCAACAGAAGCTGGCGATAGAAGCGCTCGCCACGAACGAGCGCATCGATGGTCACGCGCTCGTCGATGCCGTGGATCGCGGCGCGCTCGGCCGCCGACATGGCGAGCGGGGCGAAGCGGTACGTCGCGTCCGGAGTGAAGCGGTGAAAGTGACGCGCATCGGATGCCTGCAGCATCACATAGGGGGCGACGACCGCCTCGGGGTACGACTCGGCGACGGCTCGGGTGATCGCCTGCCACTGCGCGTTGTCGGTGCGCGACTCCGGGCTCGCGGGGTACCCCTCGAGCAGCTCGATCGTGATCGAGTCGTCGCGGATCGCCCGCTTCAGGATCGCCACGACCTGATCGACGGAATCGCCGACGGCGAGGCGCAGGTTCAGGGTCGCGCTCGCGGTGTTCGGAATGACGTTGTGGGCGGTGCCGGCGTCGAGCAGGGTGAAGGCGATCGTCGTCTGCACCAGGGCCGCGGGCTCGCCGCCCATCGCCGCCAGCAGCCGCGCCGTCACCGGTCCGAGCTTCGGCGCCACGGTGACCAGCGTCTTGCCTGCGCCGGTCGCCACGCCCTCGAACGATTGGAACATCGTGCGCGCGGTGCGGTTCAGGCGCTTCGGGAACGGGTTGCGCCGCAGGCGCGTGATCGCCCGGGCCAGGCGCTCGGGGGCGGTGCGCGCGCGACTCGGCGTCGCGGCATGGCTCGGGGGAGCGGTCGCCGTGAGCCGCACGGTCACAGCGCCCTTCTCGGCGACCCCGACCATCGCACTCTGGTGGTTGAGCGTCGGCAGGGGCGCGTCGATGACGGCCCCGCCCTCGTCGATGACGATCCAGGGCCGGATGCCTCGCGCGTGCAGCTCCTCAGAGATCGCCTGCGCCGACGGCCCTGTGGTCTCTTCGTCGCCGCCGAGGCTGATCAGTACAGGGCGCGCGGGGGTCTCACCCGCGGCGAGCAGGTTCTCGACCGCATCGAGCATGGTGACGAGCGCTCCTTTGTCGTCGACCGCGCCCCGGCCGTGCACCGCGCCGTCGGAGATGTGACCGGAGAAGGGGTCGAAGCTCCATTCCGCCGCCACAGCCGGCACCGTGTCGAAGTGCGCCATGAGGACGACGGGGTCGGCGTTTCGAGACGCGCGCGGATTCTGAGGAGCGCCGCGAAGCGCCGCGTCTCGAAGGGCCGCAGTCTCCGCGTGCTCCTCAACGAGCGGGGTCCACGAGAACAGGAAGCCCCGCTCGCCGATGCGCTCCTTCGTCAGGTGCCGGTGCACGAGCGGGTACAGCTCTTCGAGCAGCTGCTCGAAGGCCGTCGTGCTCTCGGCGGCGACGGTCGACGAGACGGTGTCGAGCTGCAGCAGCCGACTGAGGCGGTCTTCGATGCCGGGGCGTAGGGTCGAAGCATCCGCCTCGGTCGCGTCACTCGTGTCGGGCATGCGGTCAGCCTACGAGGCGCGGTGGCCGTGGCCCCGAGCTCATAGGAACCACAAATGGGGACAGCAACGCAGGCCCGATGTGACCTACCGTCAACTCTTAAGGGGTTGGGGGACGGATGCTGACGCAACAGCAACTGGACCGAGCTGTCGGCACCGTCATTGCGTCGGCGGCAGGGGATGCGCTTGGAGCGCCGTATGAGTTCCACGCGCCCGTCCTGCCGCCGACGCCAATCACCCTTCACGCCGGAGGTCCGTGGGAGCTCGGCGAGTGGACCGACGACACGAGCATGGCCGTGCCGATCCTGCAGGCCGTCGCCCGCGGGCGGGGGCTCGACGACTCGACGACTCTCGCCGGCATCGTCGGCGAGTGGATCGGCTGGTGCCGCAGCGCGAAAGACGTCGGCATTCAGACGAAGGCGGTGCTCGCAGGCATCCGCCACGTCACTGAGGAAGACGCGCGCACGGCGGCGCGCGCCGTCCACGACCGCAACGGGCGCTCAGGTGGCAACGGGTCGCTGATGCGCACGGGTCCCGTCGCGCT
Source organism: Gryllotalpicola daejeonensis (assembly GCF_039538145.1). Lineage (NCBI taxonomy): Bacteria > Bacillati > Actinomycetota > Actinomycetes > Micrococcales > Microbacteriaceae > Gryllotalpicola > Gryllotalpicola daejeonensis. The sequence continues at coordinate 2,268,057 of NZ_BAABBV010000001.1, forward strand.
CGGGTATCTCGGCGACGGGCAGGCGGATGCCGCGGCCGCGGCCGCTCGCCGCGTGAGCGAGCTGACGCACTTCGAGGTCGACGCGGGGGATGCCTGCGCCGTGTGGTCGCTGGCGATCCGCTCGGCGATCCTCGACGGCACGCTCGAGCTGCGCACCGCCGTCGACACCCTGCCCGTCGAGCGCGCGTCGGTGTGGCATGGGCGGCTGGATGCCGCAGAGGCGGCCCTTCCGTGGGAGCTGCCCGACAACAACGGCTGGGTCGTGGCCGCGCTGCAGGCGGCGTGGTCGGCGATCACGCACGGCTCGTCGCTGCGCGAGGTGCTCGAGCTCGCGGTGCGCGCCGGGAACGACACCGACACGGTCGCCGCGATCGCGGGGTCGCTCGCCGGCGCCGTCTTCGGCGCGTCAGAGCTGCCGGACGAGTGGGTCTCGGCGCTGCACGGCTGGCCGGCCGATGAGTTCCGCTCCTTCGGCGCCGCGGAACTCACCGACCTGGCGCTCAAGGCCGTCGGCGCCCCCTAGTCACGATCGTTGAGGAGCACGCGGAGCTTGCGTAGCGCGCGTCTCGAAACGAGCCCTACGGGTTGATCTCGCTCAGGCTGCGCTTCATCGTGAGCGGGCCGCCGATGATCACCGCAGCCGCGACGATCGCGAGAGCCACCGCGACGATCGTGAACATCGGCCCGGCGCCCGATGCGTTGAGCACCGGCACGAGCACGAACGGCAGCGCGCCGCTCGACAGGCGCGAGAGCGAGTAGGTCCAGCCGACGGCGCTCGCCTTGTACTCGGTCGGGAAGATCTCGGCCTGGTAGATGTGGTACGCGTTCGAGAACACGTTGCTGATGACGGTCGTCAGGAATCCGAAGACCACGATCAGCGCTTCGACACGCGACGTGGCGAACAGCAGACCGGATGCCGCGAGCGCGACCAGCGACCCCACGATCAGCCACTTGCGCTCGATCTTCGCCAGCAGCGGCGTCGACAGCAGCGACCCGAGCGGGTAGCCGAGGTACGACAGCGCGACATAGAGCAGCGATGATGTCGTGTCGTACCCCCGGGCGACCAGCGTGAGCGCCGCGAGCGTTCCGAAGCCGTAGTAGCCGAAGGTCTGGAAGAGGTGGAAGATCACCAGCATCACGAGGCGGCCGCGGTAGGGCGGGCGCCACAGGCTGCCCCGCTGCGGCACGGCCGCAGCGGAAGCGTCACCGGGGCCGGGGCCGGTGCCGGGCACAGAGGCAGAACCAGAAGCGGGCACGGATGCCTGCGCCGGCGCCGCCCCCGCCGCCGAGCGGTCGATCGGCTGCAGCTCGACGCGCGACCCGCGGGCGAAGTCGGCCAGCGAAGCATCCGCCTCGTCGAATCGCCCGACCCGGTTGAGCCACCGCGGCGATTCGGGAAGGCCGCGCCGCAGGAAGACCACGCAGATCGCGCCGACGGCGCCGAGGCCGAGCAGCCAGCGCCAGCCGGTGATGCCGAAGAGCGGGTGGGCGTTGAGCCCGAGTGCGAGGAAGCCGACGGCCGGCACGGCGAGGAACGAGAAGGTGTACGCCCAGCTGGCCATGCGGCCGCGCCATTCCCTGGGCAGGGTCTCGGAGAGGTATGCGTCGCTCACGGGGTACTGCGCGCCGACGCCGATGCCGGCGATGAAGCGGCAGGCGACCAGCATCCACGCGTTGACGCTGAAGGCGCCGATCAGCGACCACGCCGAGTACCAGACCAGGGTCCACAGGAAGGTGGGGCGGCGACCGATGCGGTCGGCGAGGTTCCCGAACGCCGCGGCGCCTACGAACATGCCGATGAAGGCCGAGGCGAGCAGCAGCTGCTGCTGAGTGCCCGTGACCTTGAAGGCCGTGAGCGCGGTGCCGATCGTGCCCGAGAGGAACACCTCGTACAGGTCGAAGAACAGCCCGAGGCCGACGGCGATGACGACGCGCCAGTGCGTGCGGCCGACGGGCAGATCGTCGAGCTGCGCGTCGAAGGTTCTGGTCGAGGCATCCGCCAAGGTCATTGCCACTACTCCCTTGTATGAGGCAGGTTGCTGTCGGCCGGTCGGGGCCGGGCGAGCTGGGTGTCGCAGATGTCCGTATGGTGGACTGCAAACCGTATTGTGGTCAAACTGTAGCCGATAAACCAGCCCACGTCAGGGAGTCGATGTTGACCGATCCAGAAGGCGCCGCAGCCTCGGCGCCGCCGGCGCCGCTTGCCGGCATCCGCGTGCTCGAACTCGGCAACTTCATCGCCGCGCCGACCGCGGGCCGCCTGCTCGCCGACTTCGGCGCCGAGGTGATCAAGGTCGAGCGGCCGCGGGTCGGTGACGAGCTGCGCACCTGGCGGCTCTATGCGGGCAAGACCTCGATGCTCTATCGCACGATCAACCGCAACAAGAAGTCGATCTGCCTCGACTTGAAGTCGCAGGCGGGCCGCAGTGCCGTTCGTGAGCTGATTCGCGACACCGACGTGCTGCTCGAGAATTTCCGACCGGGGATGCTTGAGGCCTGGGGCCTGTCGCCTGAGAACCTCTCCGCCCTCAACCCCGAGCTCGTCATCGTGCGCATCTCGGCGTTCGGGCAGACGGGCCCTCGGGCCACAGAGCCCGGGTTCGGCGTCGTCGCCGAGGCCATGGGCGGGCTGCGCGAGCTGACCGGCGACCCCGACCGGGCGCCGTCGCGCGTCGGGGTGTCGATCGGCGACTCGCTCGCCGGGCTGCATGCGGCGTTCGGTGCGATGCTGCAGCTCTTCGATCGCGAGCGGCGGCGGGCTGCCGGGCGTGCGCCGGGGTCCGCGAACGAGCGCTCGGTGGACGTCGCGCTCTCTGAGTCGGTGCTGTCGGTGATGGAATCCCTGCTGCCCGACTACGACGCGTACGGCGTCGTGCGCGAGCGCACCGGCGGGCGCATGCAGGGCATTGCGCCGACGAACGCCTACCGCTGCGGAGACGGCCGCTCGGTCGTCATCGCCGGCAACGGCGACTCGATCTTCCAGCGCTTCATGCGCGTGATCGGCCGCGAGGACCTCGCCGCCGACCCGCGGCTGACGACGAACGCCGCCCGCTGGGAGATCCGCGACGAGCTCGACGCCGCCATCGAGGCCTGGACCACCCAGCGCACCGTCGACGAGGTGGTCGCCGCGCTCGCGGCGGCCGATGTGCCGGCGACGCCGATCTACACGGCGGAGCAGATCGTCGCCGACCCGCAGTTCCTCGCCCGCGACATGGTGCAGGCCGTGCCGGTGGTCGTCGAGGGCGACGAGCCGCGCGAGGTGCGGTTCCCGGGGGTCGTTCCCCGCGTGGGCGGAGTGCCGCGAGGCATCCGCAACCTCGGCCCTGATCTCGGTGAGCACACGCGCGAGGTCCTCAGCGCGCTGCCTCTTTCTGCTGCTGATCTGGAGGAGCTGCTCGCTGCGGCTGATGGAGGTGCGCGATGACGGATGCCGGTGCCGCTGTCTTTGCAGACGAGGTGCTCGCCGCGGCCGAGCTGCGGGACGTGACCCTGCGCGACGGGCTGCAGCTGACGGGGAAGGTGCTGCCGACCGAGCACAAGCTGCGCGTCGCGCGGGGGCTCTTGGCGGCCGGGGTGCCGTCGATCGAGATCGGTGCGATGGCGCGGCCCGACCTCGTGCCGCCGATGGCCAACACCCTCGAGGTGATCGCCGGGCTGACCGCTGCCGAGCTCGAGCGGTCGTGGGTGTGGGTGGCGACCCCGCGAAGCATCCGTCGCGCTCTGGATGCCGGCGCGCGCAACTTCTCGTACTGCCTCTCGGTGAGCGACGCGCACAATCGCGCCAACGTTGGGCGCTCGACGCGAGAGAGCGTCGACGCGATGGCCGAGGCGATCTCGCTCGTGCACGCGGCGGGCGGTCGCATTCAGCTGACGCTCGCGACGACGTTCACCTGCCCGTTCGAGGGAGTGATCGACCCGTCGCGGGTGCTCGCGATAGCGAATGACCCAGCCACCGAGGGCGCGGACGACATCGTGCTCTGCGACACCATCGGGCAGGCGGTGCCGGCGCAGGTGTCGTCGCTGGTGTCGCTGGTGCGGGACGAGTCGCCTGCGCGGCGCATCGCGTTCCATGGGCACGACACGTGGGGCCTAGGCGTCGCGAACACGATCGCGGCCGTGCAGGCCGGGGCGACCATGGTCGACGGGGCGCTCGGCGGCCTGGGAGGGTGCCCGTTCGCGCCGGGGGCGAGCGGCAACACCTCATCAGAGGACATCGCCTTCGGGCTGCGGCCGTCGTGGCTGACGCCGTCGACGTTCGAATCGCTGCTCACGCTGGGCGAGGGAGTGCTCGAGGCCGTCGGCGAGAAGAACCGCTCTCGCACGGCCGAGGGCGCGCGCCGCGGCGCCCCGACCTTCGAGTGGGTGCGCCCCGCCTAGCTCGCGCTTGTGCTGGTCGACTCGGCGAAGCCGAATGGACGCCGCGCGTCCCGGCGCGACGCGGAGCACCGACACATCACCCGTCGCGCAATTTGTGCAAACTGCCGCAGGTTGCCCAACGTGGGCCTTTTGCGGAGCGGAGAACGCGTCACTCCGGCGCGCGGTGGCTTCATTCGCGTTGAGCCCCGTGCACCCTCGGCGTAGCCTCGCGGCCATGGTCGTCGGCATTCTGTCCAGCGTCGCGTTCGTCGCGACCGTCGATCTGGACCGAGCGGAAGAATTTTATGGCGGCGTGCTCGGGCTAGAGCTGCGCGACGAGCGCCCGTTCGCCCTGTCAGCAGAAGTGGGTGGTGCCCAGCTGCGGGTGACCTTGGTCGACGCGGTGTCGGTCGCCCCCTACACCGTCTTCGGGCTCGTCGTTGCTGACATCGAGAGCGCGGTGGACGAGCTCGCGGGCAAAGGTGTCCGATTCACCCGGTATGACGGGATGGACCAAGACGACCGGGGCATCTGGGACTCGCCGAGCGGCGCCCGAGTCGCTTGGTTCTTGGACCCGGATGGAAACAACCTGTCGTTGACGCAGGCCCCGGGTTAGCGCTGGTCGACTCGGCGTCGTCGCGCTGGTCGACTCGGCGAAGCCGAATGGAGACCGAGCTCAGCTAAGAATCCGCCCGCCGAGCAAGCGCGTGGCCTCGTGCGCGGCACTGACTACTGGCTCGGCCCATTCGGCAAAGGCATCCGTTGTCACGCGCAGCGACGGGCCGAGAACGTTGATCGCCCACGCGACCTGGCCCATCGAATCGAAGACCGGCGCCGAGATGCCGGATGCCCCCTCGGTGCGCTCGTCGTGGCTGACGGCGTAGCCGCGCTGGCGGGTCTCGCCGATCAGGCGGCGCAGCTCATCGCGGTCGGTGACGGTGTTGCTGGCGACGGGTTCGAGGGGTCCGTTGAGGACGCGCTCGGCGGCATCCGGGTCCCACGCGAGCAGCACGCGCCCGGCCGAGCCGGCGTGCAGCGGCATGATCTTGCCGACGTGCATCTCGCGCTGGATCGCGTGGCGGGTCGGGGCAACGGCGACGCATACGCGCACGTCGCCTTCGCGAATGAAGAGGGCGGTCGTCTCGCCGGTCAGGTCGCGCAGGCGGCGCAGCACAGGCTGGATCACCTCGAGCGCATCGAGCCCCTGCGTGGCCGGCGCGGCCCAGAACGCGAGGTTGAGGCCGATGCGGTAGCGGTCGCCGCGCCGGGTGAGGAACCCCTCGGCGACGAGGTTGGCGACGAGGCGCTGCACGGTCGTGGCGGGGAACCCGGTGCTGCGGCGGATCTCGGCGAGTGTGAGTTCGGGCGTCGCGAGGCTGAAGGCGTCGAGGATGCCGCGGATCTTCGCGAGCACCAAGAGAGGTGCGCCGCGTGAGGGCTCGCGGTTCGCCTCGTCGCTGTCGACTTTCGCCATGGGGTCAGTTTGTCAGGCGCGTCAGAGAGCGGGGTTGTCAGACTGCCCGGCTCGTCAGCGGATGAGCTCGGCGCGCGGGTGCTTGCCGACCCAGGCGCGGTCGGCGGTCAGCGCAGGCAGCTGCAGCCGGTCAGCAAGGGCGAGGCAGAGTCGGTCGGCGAGCGACAGGCCCTCGCCTGCTTTCCAGAGCTGGGCAGCGCGTTCCGCGTCGTCTTCGAGCACGGGAACGACGGTCAGCCCGTAGCTGCGCAGAAATCCGCGGGCCGTGTCCCAGGGGAAGTCGAACGCCTTCACCTTCTGCGCGACCTCGGCCCAGTTGGCCGCGCTGCAGAATCCGCCCGTAGTCAGCGCGTGTTCCACGCCTTCCCACCCCGGCTCGCGCTTCAGCAGGGCGATGAGTGCAGACGCGTCGAAGACGGCGCCCGTCATGACTCGCCGCGGTCCTCGCGCGCTGCCTCGGCGCGACGCTCGGCGAACAGCTCTTCCAAGATGTTGGTGTCCGAGAGCTTTGCCTGGATCTGCTTCAACAGCTCGGAGCGCTCGACAAGCAACACACCGTCGGCGGTCTCGACGGCAATCAGAACGCTCCCCTCGGCCCAGTTGTGCCGGGCGCGCACGTCAGCGGGGAGCACGACTCGCCCCTTGTTTCCCACCGTCATGTGGAAGGTGCCACTCATGGCGGGAAGGTACCACTTTCCGATTCATGCCGTCAGGGTATGGGCGACAACCGACACGGCGGCGGCGCCCGATCGATTGCGTGGACAACCGATCGAGCGCCGTACCTGTGCTGGGGAAGTCACGCGCACTGACGACTACAGCCCGGCCTGCTTCACGCCGTACTCGGCCTGAGCCTGCGTGAAGCCCGCGCCGTAGCTCGAGGTGAGCTGCTCGATCAGCGAGTTGTGCGAGAAACCCATGCCGCTCGCGATGTAGTTCTTCGCCGATTCGGCTGCCTGCGCGTTCCAGTCGGCTCCCGCGTGGTCCGCCGCCCAGGTTGCGTCTGCGAGCGAGAATCCGTTGCCGTAGGCGGAGCTCAGCTGCTCAATCAGACCTGCGCGAGAGAATCCCTGGCCGTCGGCGAGGTAGTTCTGGGCGGCGATGAGCGCCTGGTCCTGGCTGGGGGTCGTCTTCGGCTTCGGTGCTGCCGCGGTCAAGGTAACCGAATCGCCCTGGTGCACGACGGATCCCGGTGCGGGCTGCTGACTCGTCACCACATCGGTTTGCGGCTCACCGGTCGTCTCATCGGCGAGCAGGCCGGCGTCGGTGAGCGCGTCGTTCGCGGCACTGAGGGTCTTGCCGGTGAGGTCGGGCAGCGTCACCGCCGTGTCGGCGAGATCCTGAGTGTTCACGGCCATGTCGTAGTTCCCCGACCGGCACAGCAAGGCGGCCGTCGAGTCGGTGAAGAGACTGCAGTCATGCGATGGCGCCGGCGTTGAAGCATCCGTCTTCACGCTCTGCGATGCGACCGGCGCGCCGCCTGCCTTGCCTGCGTTCGCGCTCGCCGGGTGCACCGAGCCGAGCACGATGCCGAGCACGATGACGGCGGCGCTGGTGATCCAGGCGACCTTGCGCGCGGTCTTGCTCTCGGCACCCGCGAGCGGGCTGCCGAGCTTGTCGCGCTGGGCTCCGGCGAGGGTGATGATCAGGTCGATCAGGGCCCACACGCCGAAGCCGCCCGCAGTGACGAGCTTGAGGATGCCGGTGCCGACCTTGCCGAGATAGAAGCGGTCGACGCCGAGGCCGCCGAGCAGCAGGGCGAGGATCCAGGTGACGGTGAACGACTTGGTGCTCGTGGTGGCGGGGCCGGCGCCGGGGTTCTGCTGCGGCGGGTAGGGCGGCGGCGGGGTCGGGCCCGGCTTCGGCGCGTAGGGCTGCGTGGTTGCGTTGGACATTTCGTGCGGCTTTCTTTCGAACGGATGCCGCGAGCGGAGGTGCTCGAGGCGAGCGAGCACGTTTCCGGGCACCACCGACATCGGCGGCCGCAAATTGTCCAAAACGCCCGGTATTGGGCGGAATTACCCCCGGAGTGGGGGAGCGCCGTAGAACGCGGTTTCGAGAATTACTCGGGTGTAGGTGTTCGGGTGTAATCGTAGAAGGCGCGGCGAGAGCGACTGCGTGGAGAGAGGAATGCGTGGACGCATCGGTAAGTGGTGACGCAGGGGTGAGGGCGTGGGCGTTCAGGCTGGCGACAGGCCCGCGGCGCAATATCAGCCACGACGGATATGCGGACGATGCGCCACGTTCATATCAGTGGGATTCCAAAGTGGCGAATTCTGATGGGCCGTCGGTTGGCGACGTAATCGTCCTGTGGTCCGAGCATGGCTCGCTCGGGTACTCGCGGATTGACACGATCGACCGCGACAACGGGACCAAGACGGGGTACCGGTGCCCGAACTGCCACAGGGCGAAGATCTTCTATCGCGCGTCCAAGCGGCCGGTCTATCGGTGTCAGGACTGCAAGCGCGAGTTCAACGATCCCGAAGTGATCGCGCAGGAGGTCACGATCTACCGCGCTCACTACGGGAAGGGGTGGACTGCGCTCAGCTCCCTGGCTCCAGACCAGGTGCGACGCTTGGCCCTCGAGAGGAAGTCGATCAACAGTATCCGCGAGCTGGACATGACGGCTCTTAGAGCGGCTGTACGGCATCCCCGCTTCTAAACGGGGTCCACCTGCGCGCGGCCGTGCCCTCTAGAGGTAGTTCGCAAGGTGACGGCCGATGGCCGCGCCCAGCGGGATCGGGACAGCGTTACCGATCTGGCGCGCGATTTCCGTTTTCGTTCCCATGAACCGGTAGCTGTCCGGGAAGCCCTGAAGGGTAGCCGCCTCGTAGTGCGTGATGGCCCGGTCTTCCTCAGGGTGCAGATATCGGCCCTTCTCGGGCTTGAAGAACTCGGTTCGGATGGTAACCGACGGCTTGTCCCAATGCAGTCGCCCCATGACGTCGCCGGTGCCGGTCTTGTGCTTGATCCAGCACGGAGGAAGCAGATGCTCGGGGATATCGAAGCGGTTGCCTTTTGGGGGGATAGCCGCGAAGCGCTCGAGCGACTTGTCGGTGTAGTGACGGGTCACGTGGAGCTCGGGGGACGCGTACGGTCCGGATACCGCTTGACCCGTGATGACTCGTACGCGGCCAGCGGGGAGATCGACGAGGTTGACGGACGGATTTATCCGCCGCTCCGTAAACGCAGCATCGACGTCCACGTACCGGTTGGGTCGACCTGGCCCGTGCGTGGGCTCGGGGAAACCGGGAGCCTCCTGGTCATCGCGCCAGCCGATGATCACCGTCCTCTTCCGAGCCTGCGCTGCACCGAAGTCAGCTGCATTGAGCACGCGGGAATCGAAGTGATAGTTCGAGAGCATGCCGTCCGGCGAGGTCTCGCGCATGAAGTCCTCGTACTGTGGCGATTTGGTGAAGGCGGCAACGTTTTCGACGACGAAGTATTTCGGCTGCGCGCGAAAAACGGTCTCGGCATACTGTCGCCAGAGGAAGTTCCGGGTGTCTTCTGCGTCTTGCTTGCCGAGAGTTGAAAAGCCTTGGCAGGGGGGCCCGCCGATCACGACGTCGACCTGTGGGACTTCCTCTTCGGCAAGCCAGTCCTGAATCGGGCCGGTGAAGACCACGTTTTTCCCGTGGTTCTCGGCGTAGGTCGCGGCCGCCGCGACGTCCATCTCGACCGCCCTGACGGTGACGAACCTCGGCGAACCGTTGTGGAACCCTTCGCTCATGCCCCCCGCGCCCGCGAAGAGGTCCAGGATGCGGATCGGATCGAGATCGACGTAGGGGCTCACGCTTTCATCTTGACTCAACGCTGGCAGGTGATCGTGCACCGGTCGGCGTCTGCTTGACGCGCCCTGGCCGGGGAGCTCAGGCATCCGGGTGACCTCTCAGTAGGAACGCGCGCATGCCGTCATCGGTCAAGAGGTGGCGCGATTGCGAATCGAGACCGACCGAACTGGTCGGCCACGGTCGCCACGCTCGCCCCGGCAAGGATTTGCTGGGATGCCTGGAGCGCTTCCAAGGGGGAGAGGGCGTGTCCTTTGTGAGTGACTCGCGCGCCCTCCTGCGCGCTGGGGTCGAGGCCTAGAAGCTCGATGCTCAGGAGGCGGATGACTTCCCGCATGGGAATATCAGTGCGAGCCGCGATATCGAATGGCGACTCGCCCGCCGAGTATTTGCTGAGCAGAGCCTTACCCGAAGAGAGCGATGGAGGTTCCGTCGCAACAGCGGACGACGCCGGTTGCTCCGGTTGCGGGTCTTCGAGGGCGGGCTCTGCTTCGCGAACACCTGCCGGCCTCGCCTGTGGCTGCTCGTCAAGGATCACGTGCCACGCAACAGCGAACGCCGGTAGCCCGAGGTGGTGCGCGATCTCTGGAACCGTGGCGCCCGCGCCTCGCATCTCGCTCACCCGAGCCTTGCCGTCCTGACCGAGGCCCGAGAAGTGCTGACGACCGGTCGCGGGGTCGGCGACAGCGATCCCGTGGCATTCGGACGCAAGTACCGACACGACTTCTGCCTGACTCAGCCCGGTCGAGTACGCGATCTCGAACGGAGGCCGCCCTCGCCGATAGGCGGTCACGATTCCGTCACGGACTTGGGCGGCGTATCTGGGCTGCTTCTTCCAGTCGTCCAGAGCATCATCCGTTTGGACCTGCACGTCACGGGGGTGTGTCGGCTCACTTCCCGCCGCGTCCGCGTTGGCAGCATCAGGACGTCGGGCGATGCCGCTTCCGGTCGATGCCAACCATTCCTTGCGGAACTTGTCTCGGCTGACGATCTGCGAGGCGATCGCGAACGGGGTGCGACCCACCGCGTGTGCAATCGCTGTGACTCCAGCTCCTTCTCGAATCATCGACAGGATGGTCATGAGATCCACATCGGAGTAACGCTGCCCCTGCTGGTATGCATCTGCGCTGTGCTTCGACGTCTCGTCCAACTGGAAGACGGTCATGCACAGCATGACGACGACGTCACGACTGTCTATGCCCCATGCGGCGGCGATACGTTGCGGAGTCGCTCCGCCTCGGAACCTGGACGCCACATCCGCGCTTACGAACTCGGGGTAGTCCGTCCATGCATTCTTCGGGATCTCGTTGCTCGTGCTATTGGTCGCGGGTCCCTTTACGCCACGGGTTTTGTCGGGAGCGATTGCCACTTGGGCCGACTCTGAAGACCCAGGGGGTACGCCGGCCGCGGTGGTGCCCTGATCATCTCGGGAGCGGCTTGACGCCGGGAGTCGGGCCGGTGCGGAGGGCGCGTTCTGCTGGCGTCTGCGTTTGCGCTTGCCGGGGTCGACCTCATTCGATCGGGCCACGGCTTGCACTGCCCATCTGACAAGGGAATCGAGGCCGTCCGCGTCGATCATGTCTGTGATCGAACTCGGAGTAGATTGCCACGGTCGCCGAGCTGAGAAAGCTCGTCCTGCGCTCCGCTCGCTTTCGCCCGTGGTAAGGAACTCGGCGAGGAAGCGCCGACGCTTCGGCGCCCGCAGTTGCGCGAGGGCGGACTTTTCGAGCTGGCGGATGCGCTCACGCGTGACGCCGAACATCTCGCCGATGCTGTCGAGAGTCCATTGCCGTCCATCCACGAGTCCTGCCCGAAGACGGAGGATGTCTGCTTCGCGTTGGGGCAGGTCGAGTAGCAGTTGTTCTAGGGCGGGCTTGAGCGACGCCGCTGCGAACGCTTCGTCCAGAGAGGCTGCATCGCCGTCGACGAGGAGGTCGGCGACCGTGCTTCCGTCCGACTCGGAAGATCTGAGCGGTGTGTCGAGCGACAGCACGGGTCGGTCGTAGCTGAACAGGCGCTCGACTTCGCGAATGTCTTTCGCGACAGCCTGCGCGAGTTCACCGATCAGGGGCTCGCGGCCTGTTGCGTGCTCAAGTTTCGTCCTCGCGCTTCGAAGCCTGCCGATGTCCTCGTTGACGTGCACCGGAACGCGGATCAACCGGCCACGGTCGGCGATCGCTCGCGTGATCGACTGGCGAATCCACCACGTGGCGTATGTCGAGAATTTGTTCCCCAGCGAGTAGTCGAACATCTCGATCGCACGCAGAAGCCCGATGTTGCCTTCCTGAATCAGGTCGAGGAACGGCACGCCGCTGCGCAAGAACCGCTTGGCGATCGAGACCACGAGCCGGAGGTTCGCGTGCGCCATTCGCCGGTAGGCATTCCGTCCTTGCCGAGCGAGAAGAGTGAGCTCGCGCCGGTACGCCGAACTCGAGCCGGCAGTGGCTGGCTGCGCCAGCCGACCTTGCGCGACGACACCGACTTCGATCTCTTTGGCGAGAGAGACCTCTTCCTCTGCAGTGAGAAGCGGTGCTCGGCCTATCGTCCGCAGATAGTCCTTGATCGGGTCGGCGCTGACAGGGCGGATGTTCTTCCAGCGCTCAGGGAGATCCCTGTCGACACGGTCGATGATGAAGCCTTCATCATCGACCTTCACGCTAAAGGGACTTCATCACCGACTTCCCAGTCGTCGAAGTCGATTTCGTCTTGGGCAGAAGCACGAGTCTCGCGAGACTCGCCGGCGTCATACGCGTCCTTGTCGATCTGTTGGAATGTTGCCGCGGCCAAGACCGTGTGGATGCGCTCGATCTGGTCGATGGTGCTCTGCTGCAGATGCCCACGTTCGAGCTTGTCCTGGAGCTGCAGAACGATCGACGTCTTGAAGAATGCGGCGTCGCCGCCGTGCACTCCTTGCAGTTGTTTGCGATATCCCTCATTGAGCCACAGGGTCGCCTTCGCGTGTTCGAGCTCGAACAGTCGGCCCGGGCCGAGCGGCTTCCAAAGCACCCTTAGAGTGTTTCCGTCTTCACGGAATCCGAACTCGCCGTCGAGCGCCCCGATGACGGCCTGCGGCAACCCCTCGGTGATTCGGGCGACAGGCTTCGGTCCGCGGTCGCGCTGGGTGCCTGTCCGGAAGGTTTCGCGGGCTTTCGAGATGAACGACTGGAAGGTTCGGCCGTCTGCTGATGTCGCGTGCTCGATCGCATGAACCGCGTTGCCGGTTAGCACTACGCCGTTCTTCTCGGGATTGATGCGCACGTCCGTGAGTAGCTCGTCCGTCAGTTCAATCGCGACGCGAGCGAGCTGCAAATCGTTCGAACGCGAAGGAAGAAGATTGAGCCATCCGCTCGAATGCTGAAGGCGGTCGTTCCGGTAGACATACACGCCTTGCCACTCGGCGCGAGGGCGACCGAGCAGTTTGGCTGCTGGGCCTTGGTTGCTCGGTTGCAAGATGTGGCAGCTGAACCGCAGCGTCGCGCCGCGCGCCGTCGTCGCTTCGAGCTCAAGCGGGTAGCCCGTAGCCCCCGGCGTGAAGCCGAAAGGGTCGATCGGTTGGACCTTGATCGGCGCACCGTCACCGAATGTGGTGTCGTACTGCTGAAGAACGATGGTGATGCCGTCGCGAGCCAGGATGCGATGGAACGTCAGTCCAAGCTCATGACCTAGTGATGTGAAGACCTTGTCAAGCCACGTGCGTCGCTCGACATCTGTCCCGCCTTCAAAGACTGAGTGCAAGTGGTCCCACTCGATTACCGTTCCACTCTCCACCGAGGCGAAGGGGCCGGCGATCCGAGTGAAGCCCTTGTTCGCAGCGAGCTGGGACAGCACCTCGGCGCTGAATCCCCCTTGCGTGAGCCTCATCGCGTGCGTCGGTTCGAAGCCGCAACGCGTATAGACCGTCAGGCGGCCGGCCTGACTCAACGAAGCGGCTTTGAGCCCGACGCCGAAGTGGCCGTGATCAGTGCCGGCGTAATCTCGCCGAGCACCCAATTGCATCGCCTTGGCGAGTTGAGACGCTGACATCCCGACGCCGTCGTCGTGCATGCGGACGCCGATCAGCTTGTTGTCGTCGGTGACGAAGCGGGCAAGGAACCGCGTTGCGCCCTTGTCGATCGAATTGTCGATGAGGTCCGCCATGGCCGATGCGAGGTCGTGGCCCGCGCCAATCGCGCTCAGGATCGATGGGTCCGGTGCTAGGTCGATGACCTCGGTGACATCGTCATCGGCCGCGGCGGCCTTCTTCTTGGGCGCACGCTTCGTTGCCGATGCCGCCTTGCCGGTTGCCTTCTTCGCCGCAGCACGCTTCCGCGCCCGGGTGAGCGTCTCTTCCACCTCGGGGGGTTCCGGCGTTACTGACTTCGATGCCACGTTCGGATGCTAGGCGCGGCCTCTGACATCCGTGACTCCGGATCCGGATGTGAGCAGCCCATGAAGTACCCCAGTCCGGGGGAACCGTCACCGTTGCATCGCCCATCGCGCCAAAGTGCGCTCTCCTCAAATCGGCCGATCGTATAGAAAGAGAAGGCGCGCGGTTGACCACTCGCCGCGGCGAGGGAAGGAACACGTGCCCAAGCGCAAGCTCATCGAAGTCGCTCTGCCTCTCGAAGAGATCAACAAGCAGTCGGCGCGCGAGAAGTCGATCCGTCACGGGCACCCCAGCACGCTTCACCTGTGGTGGGCACGACGCCCTCTCGCGACCGCGCGCGCGGTGCTCTTCGCGCAGCTCGTCGACGACCCGAGCGAGAACGCCGACGAGTACCGGGAAGAGGCGATCCGTCACGGTGAGGCCGACATCGACGACTACGTCGATCGTCGCATCGCCGCCGAGCGCGAACGGCTCTTCGATCTCATCCGTCGCATGGTCGACTGGGACAATCTCAACGACGAGGCCCTCTTCGACCAGGTGCGCGCCGAGATCCTGCGCTCCACCGACGGGCGTCCGCCCGCCATCCTCGACCCGTTCGCCGGCGGCGGCACTATTCCGCTCGAGGCGCAGAGACTGGGTCTCGAAGCGCACGCCAGCGACCTGAACCCTGTGGCGGTGCTGATCAACAAGGCGTTGATCGAGATTCCGCCGAAGTTCGCAGGGCGGCCGCCCGTGTTTCCCGATGCCGCGGGCCAGCGCAATTCGTGGCCCAAGGCGACCGGGCTCGCCGAAGACGTGCGCCGGTACGGGCAGTGGATGCGCGACGAGGCCGAGCGGCGTATCGGGCATCTCTACCCGAAGGCAACGCTCAAGGATGGTTCCAAGGCGACCGTCATCGCTTGGATCTGGGCCCGCACCGTCACCTGCCCGAACCCGGCCTGCGGCATCGAGATGCCGCTGGTGCGCTCTTGGTGGCTCGGCGAGAAGAAGGGGAAGGAGGCCTACGTCGTCCACCGCGTTGTGGACGGCAAGGTCGAGTTCGGCATCGGACACGATCCGAAGCTCGGGCCGAAAGGCACCGATGACGGGACAGTCGGGCGCCTCGGGGCGAAGTGCATCTCGTGCGGCACCGCCGTCCCGCTCGAATACGTTCGCGTGCAGAGCCGGCGGGACGGACTGGGTGCACAGCTTATGGCCGTCGTCGCCGAAGGCCAACGTTCGCGCATCTACCTAGCAGCGACCGAGGAGCACATCGCTGCCGCCGAAGCAGCTCACCCGACTGACGTGCCACAGGGCGAGCTGTTCGATTGGCCGGGACGAATCAACGTGGTGCGTTACGGCCTCACGACCTTTGCGTCGCTGTTCACGAATCGGCAGCTGACGGCGCTGACGACGTTCAGCGACCTCGTCGGTGAGGCGCGCGAACGCGTGCTGGCGGATGCCACGGCGGGCGGACTTGCCGACGGATCCGGCCTCGAGGCTGGCGGCGCGGCCGCCGCCGCGTACGCCGACGCGATCGCCACCTACCTCGGGCTTGGCGTCAGTCGTACGACTGATCTCGGCAATTCACTCGCGACCTGGTCCAACAGTCGCGACCAGTCTCGGAATCTCTTTGCACGGCAGGCGATCCCGATGGCATGGGATTTCGTAGAGAACTCGCCACTCTCCGGTGCTGCGGGCGACGTCGGCGTTGCGCTTGAGTCATTGACCAATGCCCTGACTCGACTTCCGGCCAGTCCACCGGGCGAAGCGGTACAGGCAGACGCAGCCGCACGGGACTATACGAATGTGCTGATCTCGACGGATCCGCCGTACTACGACAACATCGGCTATTCGGATCTTTCGGACTTTTTCTACGTTTGGCTGAGGCGCGCGCTCCGCAATGTGCATGCTCGGCTTCTCGGGACGATGTTGGTGCCGAAGGCGGACGAGCTCGTCGCCAATCCATACCGTCATGGCGGCCGAGACGGTGCACAAGAGTTTTTCGAGACAGGGTTCGAGAACGTCTTCGAGCACGCTCGCGAGACCGCGAGCGATGATTATCCGATCGCCGTCTTCTACGCGTTCAAGCAGTCGGAACTCGAATCCGAAGGCCTTGCGTCGACGGGCTGGGAGACGATCCTGGGTGGCATGATCCGCGCGGGCTGGATGATCACCGCGACATGGCCAGTGCGCTCCGAGCGCGCAGGGCGGATGATCTCCGTCGGAACCAACGCCCTGGCATCGTCGATCGTCCTCGCTCTTCGCCCTCGCCCCGAGACGGCCGCGATCATCGATCGTCGCGGGCTCGTCTCCGAGCTGCGCAGCGCCCTCCCGAACGCGCTCCGCGATCTGCAGCAGGGCGGCATCGCGCCGGTCGACCTCGCGCAGGCTGCGATTGGCCCCGGTATGGCGATTTTCTCGAAGTACGCGAAGGTGATCGAGCCGAACGGCGAGCCGATGTCGGTGCGCGAGGCGCTGCGGCAGATCAACGCGATTCTCGACGAGGTCCTCTCGGAGCAGGAGGGTGACTTCGACGGCGACACCCGCTGGTGCGTGGCGTGGTTCGAGCAGCACGGCTTCGAGGCATCCGCTTATGGCGAAGCCGAAACGCTCGCGAACGCGAAGAACGCGTCGATCTCGGGTCTTGCGCACTCGGGCGTGCTCTCGAGCGGGGCGGGCAAGGTGAAGCTGTTCGCTCCGGACGAGCTGCCCGACGGCTACGACCCGATGACCGACGACCGCATCTCGTTGTGGGAGGTCGTGCTGCACCTGGCGAAGACGCTGAGCGGGTCGGGGCTGGACGCAGCCGGGCGGATTCTGGCGCGCGCCGAGCAGCGCGGCGTCGACACGACCGCGGCGCACGAGTTGGCCTATCGCCTGTTCGCGATCGCGGACAAGCGGGGGATGACCCAGGCGGGCATCCTCTTCAACTCATTGGGATCGTCGTGGTCAGAAGTGCGCACGGCGGCCGACGCCGCGGTGTCAGCAGCTCCCGCTAGCGTCAGCAGCGAACTCGACTTCGACTCACTTCTGGAGGCGTGACACATGGCCGTGCGCAGCAATCTCGACCGGGTGGGTGACGCGCTCGACGTGGTGAGCGCGGCGCTCGAGCCGTTCATCGCACGAGTGCTCGGGCCGCACCTGCCGGCCGGGGTCAGCGACTGGACCGCGCTGCTCGCGGCGAAGGACGGGATCGACGGCAAGGCATACTCGCCGAGCGACCCGCAGGTGCAGCTGCGGGTGCTCACGGAGCGGATGGGAGGCCTCGGCTTCCCATTCTCCGACTACTTGAGTCGAGCCGAGCAGAACCTCGCAGGTGAGCTGCGCTCGAATCGTGATGCCTGGGCACACCGGCTGCCGTTCAGCGCCGACGATGCCTACAGAGCGCTCGACACCGCCGAGCGGCTGATGCGCGCGATCAATGCGAGCTCGGCCGCCGACACGCTGCGCCGGTCGAAGCTCGACCTGCAGCGCACGACGTACGCGGAGGAGACGCGCCGTGACACCCGCGCGGCCCAGATGCCCGGGCTCGCCGCCGCCGACCTCACGCCGTGGCGCGAGGTGCTGCAGCCGCACCCCGACATCGCGTCGAACAACTTCGCGCGCGCGGAATTCGCGGCGGACCTGCATCAGGTGGCGACCGGCGGCGAGGCATCCGCCGACTACAACGACCCCGTCGAGTTCTTCCACCGCACGTTCCTGACGGACGGGTTGAAGACGTTGCTCAAGCTCGCCGCGCGGCGCGTGACCGGCGATCGCAACGCCGATCCGATCATCAACCTGCAGACCACCTTCGGCGGCGGCAAGACGCATTCGATGCTCGCCGTGTGGCACCTATTCAGCGGGCTGCCCCTGACCGCATTCCCGCAGGGCGTGCAAGACGCGCTCGACGAGGCGATCGCGCCGGACGCACTTGGACGACCGATGAGGCGTGTCGCGATCGTGGGCACCGAGCTGTCGCCCGGGCAGTCGTGGGTGAAGCCCGACGGCACCGAGATCCGCACGATCTGGGGCGAGTTGGCGTGGCAGCTCGGGGGCGGCGAGGGCTTCGCGATGGTGGCGGATGCCGACCGCACGTCGACCAGCCCGGGAAGCGCGCTCACCGAACTGCTGCAAAAATATGCGCCCGCGGTGATCTTGATCGACGAGTGGGTGGCGTACGCGCGTGGTCTCGCTGGCCGCGACGATCTCGTCGGCGGTTCCTTCGAATCGCAGTTCACCTTCGCGCAAGACCTAGCTCAGGCGGTGACCCGCACGCAGGGTGCCGTACTGCTGGTGTCCGTGCCCGCTTCGGACGTGCGCCGGGACGATGGCGAGCGGGACGCGAGCGAACTCGAGCTGGGCGGCTCGCGTGGGCGGGAGGCGCTGCAGCGGTTGCTGCACGTCATCGGCCGGCAGGCACACAACTGGACGCCGGCATCGAGCACCGAGTCGTTCGAGATCGTGAAGCGACGCCTCTTCCGCGAACCGGATGCGGAGGCCGCGCGCAAGATCGCGCTGACCGCGCGCCGTTTCATGGAGTTCTACCGGTCGAGTTCGGGCGAGCTGCCGCCCGAGACACGCGACGACGACTACGAACGTCGCATCCGGGTGGCTTACCCGATCCACCCCGAGTTGTTCGACCGGCTGTATGCCGACTGGTCGACGCTCGAGCGGTTCCAGCGCACGCGCGGCGTGCTGCGTCTGATGAGCGCCGTCGTGCACGCGCTCTATGCCGCAGGCGACGACTCGCCGCTCATAATGCCCGGCTCGCTGCCGCTCGACGCGCCTGCGGTGCGCGACGAGATCTCGAGCTACATCGAAGACACGTGGAAGTCGATCATCGAGAGCGACATCGACGGGTCGACCGCGGTGTCGTTCTACATCGACAAAGAGAAGCCACTGTTCGGCAATCGTGCGCTGACCCGCCGGATCGCGCGCGCCGGGTTCCTCGGCTCGGCTGCAACCCTACACACGGCCCACCGCGGGATCGAGCGCAAGCGCGTGTTCCTCGGCGTTGCGATGCCGGGCGACACGCTCGGCAACTTCGGCACGGCGCTGCAGCTGCTGTCGGAGCGATCGAGTTATCTCTACAACGAGAGCGACCGGCTCTGGTTCGACATCAAGCCGTCGCTCAACCGCAAGGCGGCGGAGCGTGCGTCGTTGTTCTCGGTCGACGCAGTGCATGCGGAGATCGTCAGTCGGCTGAAGCGTGAACTCCGATCGACTCCGGACTTTCCCGAGGTGGTGGTCGCACCGATCGACACCGCCGATCTCGCGGAATCCGATCGCGCGCGCCTGGTCTTGCTGCACCCACGGAACACCTACGACGGCAAGAGCGCCGAGACGCCGGCGCGGGTGTTCGTGCACGATCTCGCGACCAAGCGAGGGAACGCGCCGCGTGTGAACGCCAACACTTTCGTCGCGGTCGCGCCCGACCAGGCGCGAGTCGCAGAGCTCGAGCAAACGGTTCGCTCTTATCTGGCGTGGAGCGGGATCCGCGACGACAAGAACGCGCTCGACCTGACGCAGTCGCAGGTGAAGGAGGCCGGCGAGAAGGTCGAGGCGTTCAACACGACGATCGCGCAGCGGTTGCGCGAAACGTGGATCTGGGCGCTCTACCCCGAGCAGAACGACGGAGCCCAACCTCTGCGAATCGCCCAAAGGAAAGTCGACGGGGCGACGGGCGCGATCACGCAGTTCGTCGGCGAGCGGCTACGCAAGCTTGACCTGGTCTATCCGCGGTCATCGCCCGCCACTGTCGGGCTGGCGCTTCAGAACCACTTGAGGGCGAAGTGGAACGAGGGGCGCATCTCGGTCGGCGAACTGTGGGAGTACCACCAGCGTTACCCATATCTTGCGCGTCTGCGCGACAAAGCAGTGCTGACGGACGCGATCGAGTCCGTGATGCACGACGTTTCGTGGCATTCGACAGGGTTCGCACTCGCCGAGAGCTACAACGCCTCGACGGGAGACTTCACCGGTCTTCGGATTCCGTTCGAGGATTCCCTCGGGGCGATCACTGACGCCACGCTATTGGTGAAGCCTGAAATCGCTTTGGCGCAGCGCGAGCGAGAGAAGCAGTCGACGGTGGTCGATCCGCAGCCAGGGCCGGCCCCAGATCCGTCACCAGGCCCGGCACCGACGCCGGACCCTCCCACGGTCGTCACGGTGCCGAACGCCCGGTACAAGGGCGTGTTCGACGTGCTGGTGTCCGGCGATCTCCGAAGCCAGCTCACCGACGTCGTGGACGAACTGTTGCAGCACCTAAAATCGGCGGACCCGAACACGCTCGAGATTCGCATCACCGTCGACGCCGAGAAGCGCGAGGGCTTCTCGGACGACATCGTGCGCATCGTGCGGGAGAACGGCACAAATCTGGGCTTCACAAGCAGCCGGTTCACGGAACTCTGATCATGGAGTCACGGCAGGCGCGGGTAACAGAGAGTCGGGCGGTCCCGCCGGACGACTCGATCGTCTCAGCCGTCGGTCGGCACCACACGTTCGAGACCGCGGTCGCCGACCTCATCGACAACAGCATCGACGCTCACGCGTCCAACGTGCTCGTCAGGTTCGTCCGCACGGGGCAGACAATGACCGGGCTTCAGATCATCGACGACGGCGATGGCATGGACGCCCCGGCGATAGACAGGGCCATGACGTTCGCCGGGCGACGCGAGTATGGGGCATCCGACCTCGGCCATTTCGGGCTCGGACTGAAAGCAGCCTCGTTGAGCCAGGCGGACGTGCTGCGTGTGTACTCGAGGGCGCTGGGGGGCATCTCGGTCGGCCGTGCGATCCACGACTCAGACCGTACACATGTCGACGTTCTCGACGAGGATGACGTCGACGCGATCGTGGCTTCGATGCAAGTTGACTTCCCCTTCGACAAGGGCACTGTCGTCGAGTGGGAACAGCCCCGCACATTTCTGACGTCGGCAGATGCCGCAGAGCGAACGCGGTGGCTTGAGGAGCGCATCGACCGGCTTCGCGCGCATCTCGGGATCGTCTTCCATCGGTTGCTCGCCGCTCAGCGGGTGCGGATCCATGTCGATGAGTTCGTCGTCGACTGGAACGAGTCCGGGCCCGCCTCACCGGTGCAGCCGATCGACCCGTTCAAGTACATCGGAACCGGAGCAGCGGGGTATCCGGCCGACCTGCGCCTCGAAGTCGATGGCGTGGTGTCGAGCGCGAGAGCGCACATCTGGCCGGCGAACCAGTCCGGGATGCCCGAGTTCAGGCTGGGCGGCCGACCCGGGGCGCTCGCCCAAGGGCTCTACTTCTACCGTCGCGATCGCCTGCTGCAGATCGGCGGGTGGAACACGCTCGTCGTAGAAAAGCCGGAACTGGAATACGCGCGCGTCTCGATCGATCTCGACGACCGGCTGATCTCTCATGTGACGATCAACCCGGAGAAGTCCGGTCTTGAGCTCGACGCTGACCTCAAGCGGGCGATTCGGGATGCCAAAGGAAGCGGGGCGTCGTTCACCGATTTCATCGCCACGGCCGAAGGCGCTCGCCGCGAGTCGCGGCGCTACACCAAGCATCCGGTCACGCTTTCGCAACCGGACCGCGGCTTCAGTGCCGACATGATCGACGCGTTCACCGACTCGGTCGTGTTTTCCGCTGCGGGGCCGGTGGATGTCCGATGGCGCGTGATGCGCAGCGAATCCCCTTTTGAGATCGACATCGATGCCCGAACGATCTGGCTGAACGAACAGTTCCGGAGCGTTATAGCTCGTGGCCCCAGTGCCGATCAAGATGACATTCCTTTGGTCAAGACGCTGCTCATGATCGTGTTCTCGAAGTATTTCGACGGTTCCTATCTCGGCGCGCGTGAGCGCGAGGAGGTCGCTGCGTGGGAGCAGTTGCTCACGGCGGCGTTGCGCGACGAAGTCGCACAGCAGCGTCGATCGATTGAAAGGGGCTCGGATGAGTAACGAACTGGGCGACGTGCAGCATCTGACGCCTGAGACCGTCGACGCGTATTTCCGCGCAGACGCGGCGACGCGCTTCCCGCTGAGTCATAGGGTTCCGGCGTTGCTCGACATCGATCCCATCTACCAACGGGTCATCCTCTATGTTCCCGCGGTCGGCGAGCTTCCGGACGTGACCGCGTATGAGCGCATCGGGGTCCAGCGCACGACATTGGCCGGTTTCGGTGGTCAGTGGTTCCGTGTGGACGTCGATGCCGAGGGTATGCGCTACGAGGCCTACCTGCTTGCGGAATCCATCGTGGATCAGATGCAGTACGGCACGACCTTGCGCCACGCCCTTTCTGAGGCGTTCGAAGCCCTCAGGGAGCTGTTAGCGAAGCGGAAGCGCCTGACCGAGGAGAAGGAGGCCGGCCTCATCGGCGAACTCTTGGTCCTCAGCTATGTCATCGATGTCATCGGTGAGGACTCGGCGATGGTCGCCTGGCTCGGCCCGGATGCGGGCGAACACGATTTCGGCTTCGAGTCCTTCGAAGCGGAGGTGAAGACCACACGCTCGGAGGCGAGGGTGCATGTCATCGGTTCGGAAACCCAGCTCCTGCCCTCGCCGCAGAGGCCGCTGTACTTGATCTCCATTCAGTTGACTCTCGCGGGGAAGGGGCAGGACGGGTTCACGTTGCCGCAGCTGGTCGACGAGGTACGGGGGAAGACCGATCGAGGAGTGCGCCTGCTCGAGGCCCGTCTGAGCGCCGCGGATTGGCGAGATGACGCGCGCGACCTTTACAAGACGCGCTTCCAGTACCGAAGCCGGCCGCGCGCGTTCTTGGTCGATCCCGGATTCCCTGCGATCACGCGGCCGCGCATCGATGAGGTCGTCCCGCAACCGGTCCATGTCAGTGGTGTCTCATACCGTCTCGATGTCACTGATCTTCCGTTTGTAACGGCGCCCGAGCCGCTCAACGGTTTTTGCGAAGGAGAGGCATGAGCGAAGCAACCGCGACAGCGCTGGTCGAGGCTGTCCAGTCAGCATTCGGCGGGATGGAGAAGGTCGGGCCGAAGCCGCTGCTTTCGCGCGTGAACCTATTCCTGAGCGAGGACGATTTCGATCCAATCGACGAACCGAGGCTGATCGCGGCGGTGCTGGATGCCGATTTCAATGCGCCGGCGCGGCGAGCAGCGCACATCGCGATCGCGCAGTGGGACGTCGCGGACGGCCCGGCCTGGGCCGAAGAGTCGGCGGCGGGGAGCCATGCGCGACGCCAGAAGATGTATGACCTCTTGAAGCTCTCCGAGCCGAGCCGGGCGGAGATCGACGATGCGTTCCCACGTCAGGCTGCACTGGTCGACTCCGTGATTGTGGCAGAGGACTGGGACCCCTGGTACACGCCGGAGCGGCAGGAGCGTGACTTCTACTGGAAGGCGTATCGCGGCGTTCTGGAGAACAAGAAGTGGTCGCCGGAGGCGATCGCGGAAGTCGACGCCTCGTCCTCGAAAATCGTGAGTCGTCTCGCCGACCCTGCTGCCGAGGAGGCATATTCGTCACGCGGGCTCGTCGTTGGGTACGTGCAGAGCGGCAAGACCGCGAACTTCACCGGCATGATCGCCAAGTCGATCGATGCTGGATACCGGCTGATCATCGTTCTCACGGGCACGATCGAGCTGCTTCGCGGGCAGACTCAGCGCCGTCTCGACATGGAGCTGATCGGGGAAGAGAACATCCTCGGTGGCCACGACAAGAACGACATCGAGGCGATCCGCGATGTCGATTACGCCGGCACAGGGGACACGGACTGGCTCGCCGGAAAGTTCCTCCGGCACGGTGTGAACCTGGCCGCAAGCAAGCAGATCCCTTCGATCAAGCGTCTCACCACGGCGAGTGGCGACTACAAGGCCTTGAAACAGGGACTCGACACCCTCGACTTCCGATCGGCATCCGAGCTCACTGACGTACATAAGCCGGTGAACCACCCGGACAACCTTTACGGCACCAACGTGCGCATCGCGGTCGTGAAAAAGAACAAGGCGGTGCTCACGAAACTGCTCAGCGACCTGAAGAACATTCACACTCGACTGGACGAGATCCCAGTTCTGGTCATCGACGACGAGGCCGACCAGGCATCGGTGAACACCAAGAACAACAAGAAGAAGGCTCCGCTGACCGACGAGGACAAGGAGCGCACGGCGATCAACAAGCTGATCTCCGACATCCTCAAGCTGATGCCGCGCGCACAGTACGTCGGTTACACGGCCACGCCCTTCGCCAACGTCTTCGTCGAACCGGACGACAAGATCGACATCTTCCCGAAGGACTTCATCGTGCGCCTCAAGGCGTCGCCCGACTACATGGGCGGGACCAGTTTCCATGATCTCGAGGAGCTGCCACCCGGCGTACAGCGCACGGCCGCCAACTCGAACGAGCTCGCCCACGTGCGCAATCTCAAAGCAGACGCAGGGGAGGCGGAAGCCGAGGAGATCCGCGGAGCACTCGACGCATTCGTGCTGACCGGCGCCATCAAGCTCTGGCGGCAGGCGCACGATCCGGACTTGAGCTTCCGTCATCACACGATGTTGGTTCACGAGGACGTCAAGCAGGCCGCCCACACAGATCTCGCGAACCTGATCAAGAAGGTGTGGTTCGAAGCCGGCTACAGCTCGCCTGAGGCGAAGGCGCGGCTGCGCGCCTTGTACGAGAACGACTTCGTCCCGGTTCACCGCGCGAGAAACGGTTGGGGGGCTTCCCTCCCCGACTCGTTCGATGACCTCGGGCAGTACATCGGTGAGACAGTGACCAAAATCATGTCGGACAACTCGCCCGTCGTTGTCGTCAATGGCTCCAAAGAGAGCGATTACAACGCGATGGATTTCACGACGAAGGACTTCTGGCGCGTAATGGTCGGTGGCGCCAAGCTGAGTCGAGGCTTCACTGTCGAAGGTCTGACTGTCACGTACTTCAAGCGACGCGCGATGGCGGCAGATACTTTCATGCAGATGGGGCGCTGGTTCGGCTATCGTCCCGGCTACCGTGATCTCGTCCGGCTGTACATCGCACGCGACGTCGTCGACAACAAGAACAAGAGTTACGACCTCTACAAGGCGTTTACAGCCATGGTGGAGGACGAAGAGGCCTTCCGCGCACAGCTCGATGACTTCGCGGAGCTGGACCCCGAGACCGGCAAGCCCGCAATGCGCCCCATCGATGTGCCGCCTCTCGTCTTCCAGCAGCTGCCCTGGCTCCGGCCGACCGCCGGGAACAAGATGTACAACGTCGAGTTGGCGTTCGAGGGAAATCCCGGAAAGGTGAAGGACTTCCCTCTTCAACCGGATCGCGGCTCGGGCGCGGCAAATGCGAAACACTTCGAGCTCGTCGCTCCGTGGCTGGACCGGCGCGAAGAACCCGTCGTTCTGAACACCGACCTTGGCGCTTCATACGATGCGCGGGTGGTCGTGGTCGATGCAGCTGAAGTCGCGTCGGTGCTCGAGAAGTTCGAGTGGGCGGAGGGCTATTCGTTCGCCCCCACCGTGAACTTTATCCGACGGGCGGTGGACGAAGGAAAACTCGAAGACTTCGCGGTCATCTTCCCTGAACTGGAGATCAAGGGTGAACGCACGCATGACGTTGCCGGTCGACAAGTTCAGATCCTCCAGCGCACGCGCCGGTCAGGCAGAAACGGATTCTCAGGAAGCTCAGCCCGTCAGCGCCACGCTGCCGAGTACATCGCCGGCGCAGCGAAGGCGACTCCCGGGGCGGGGGCTGAGGCACTTCGGAAACCGAACCGAGGGTCCGTCTTATTCACTTTCGCCGACGACTACCCCACGTCGCCGACCACGTCGGAGAGTCGCCCTACTTCGCAGATCGTGGGGCCCGCGGACCCGAAGAACGTCGCTTCATTGTTCTCGATAGCGATGCCTGCGTCCACGGCGGCGCTCGGGCGAGTCGGCTTCCGCGCGAAGAAGCAGGGTGTGCCGTTGCGACAGATCATCGAGGTGGACTGAGCTAGAGCGCGCGACCATAGAAGAGTGGCTGTCGAACGCGAATCATGGGCATCGTCGGAGAGCGTCCGGCGCTCGATGCGAAGCAACAAAGGGCGTGACACGAAGCCTGAACTCGCGGTCCGCCGGCTCCTGCATGCTGCGGGTCTCCGTTACAGGGTCAACTACACGGTGCTGCCTCGGCGAACCGCTGACATCGCATTTACCCGAGCGAAAGTGGCCGTCTTCATAGACGGCTGTTACTGGCACGGTTGCGCTGAGCATTATCAACGCCCGGCGTCGAACATGGAATTCTGGGACGCCAAAGTAGCGGCAAACCGAGCGCGTGACCTCGAAACTACGGCCCGCTTAGGTGCGGCGGGGTGGACCGTGCTGCGATTTTGGGAGCACGAAGACGCTGCTGAAGTCGCCATCGCGATTGCATTGGCCGTGCGCTCAACTTGATCAAGGGGTACATTCCGCGAAGTCGGGGCGCTTCCGGCGTGTGGCATCCGATGGCCATCACGCCTAGCGTGGGTGCATGTCGTATCCGCGCCGGGCGCTCAAGCCGAAGTCGCTTGGGGTCGCGTATGTGTTCTGGATCTTCGGGCTGTTCGGGATCGCCGGGCTGCAGCACTTCTATCTGGGGAAGTTCGGGCGAGGCATCCTGTGGCTGTTGACCGTTGGGGTCTTCGGGATCGGGACGATCGTCGATTTGTTCACGTTGCCGTCGCAGACGAAGACGGTGAATGCGCGCCGCGCGGTCGGGATCCGCTAGGGCAGGAGAGGGTTTCGAGACGCGCGCTCCGCAAGCTCCGCGTGCTCCTCAACCATCGAGCAGCTACGCGAGGTGCCCGAGGAGCTCGATCGCGGACCAGCTCGCCGCGAGCAGGGCCGCGGCACCGCCGAGCGCCCAGAGGGCTCGGACTCGGGCCATCGCGGTGACCTTCGCGCGCAGCTCGGCGAAGGCCGCGAGGTTGGCGTCGTCCGACGACCAGTCGGCGTCGCCGGCGCGCCAGGTCGAGGGGAGCGCGGCGGCGCGGGTGACGGCGGCTGAGACATCCGGCCCCCAGATCGCCGGCTGCTTCGTGAGCCAGCGCACCAAGCCGGTCGCGCTCGTGAGGTGGACGCCATCCAGCTCGCGCTTGCCCGCCAGCGCTTTCGGGTCGACGAACGCGAGGATCGGGCGCGCGGTCACGGGGAATCCGACCGCGTCGGTCAGCCGCTTCGACGCGCGCTCGGCCTCGAAGACCGAGTTCCTGACGTACGGCTTCGCCTGCCCGCTCACGAAGATCTGGCTGCGCCCCGTCGAGACGCGCTGACCGGCGTGGTGCTTGGTGTTGATGGTGAAGACTCCGGCAGGGCCGATCACGACGTGGTCGATATCGCTGTCGCGCGTGCCGACGCGCACCGCGTGCAGCACAACCCAGCCCTCGCTCGCGTCGAGGCGCGCCAGCTCGCGCCCGACGGCCAGCTCGCCGATCGCGCCCGTGTACCAGGGCACCGCGTCGTCGGCGAGCGGACTGATGCCGAGGATGTCGGCGAGCCGCCTGCGCGGCAACAGCTTGGCTTGCTCGGCCAGGCACGCGGCGATGACGGATGCCGCGGCCGGCCGCCCCGCACGCAGTTCAGTACGCGCGGACTCGGTGAGGTCGGTCACTCGTCCTGTCTATTCCTGGCAAGCGCGGCGGCCGCAGACCCACTTCGGGGAGCACACGGCGGCGCGGGCGCTCAGAGGTTGAAGAGCTGCACCGCGGTGATGGCCACGGCCGCGATCAGAGCGGTGCTCCAGAAGCCGCGGGCGAGCCAGGCGCGCTGCACCTCGACGCACAGGGCGTCGAAGGCCGCACTGTCGTAGCTCGGGGTGCGGCGCGGGGCGGCACCCCGCCAGGTGGCGGGCTCGGCGGCGGCATCCGCAATCGCCGTCACCATCGCGCCGTCGAGAACCTGCTCGCGACCGGCCAGCCACTTGAGCAACGAGCGGTCGCTCGCGACGCCGACGTCGTCGGGCTCGTCGCGCACCGACAGCGACTGCGGTGCGATGAAGACGATGAGACCACGCACCGGCACGTTGCAGCCGGCCGCGTGGGTGAGGCTGACGGCCGCTTCGGTCGCCAGGTCGCGCGCGAGCGCGAGGTGGGGCCGAGCGAGGCCGTTGATCTCAAGCAGCTCGCCGTGCACGGCGACCGCGTCGGACTGCTGGTGCGCGACGGTGATGGCGAAGACGCCCGCCGGGCCGATCGCCAGGTGGTCGATGACCGCGCCGCGCTCGCCGCAGGGAACGTCGTGCAGGATGACCCAGCCGGCGCCGAGCTTGTCGAGCTCATCAGCCACATGCAGTTCGCCGAGGGCCTCGATGTAGGGGCGACGGGATGCCTCAGAAAGAGGGCTCGTTCCGAAGGTGCGACCGACGAGGGTGCGGGGCCGGGATTCTGCCTGCGCGTTGAGGCACGACGCGATCGCGGATGCCGCAGCCGGATGCGCCCGCAGCGAGGTCGCCGCGGCCGTCGCGCTGTTCGCCCCTCGCAGATCGGTCACGCTACAGTCCTACGTCTGCCCCGGCGGGAGTATCAGTCCCAACACCGGGGCCCCTCTCATGGGGGTCACGCGTGGTTCGGTGTGCCATGCGGTTGCCCGCCTTCTTTCGCGGCAATTGTCCGGCGCGCCACCGACATCGGCGGGCGCATCGTGGGCGTTTCGCTGACTCGGTTCGGTTGGGGGCGAGCTGCGCGTCAGTCGGTCGCTTTCGGGCCGCCGACGAGGAACTTCGGCTGGGTGCCCTCTGGGCCGCCGAACCAGTAGATGGTGCCGTCGCCCTTGCTCCAGAACTGGCGGCCGTTGCGCAGCTTCGCCGAGAACTGCGCCTGCGCCGCGCTCGAGGCCTTCCACGAAAGTCCGGCACCAGACGCCAGAGTCACAGTCAGCTCGCTGGTGTCGGGCTTGAGCGTGATCTGGCCCATCTTCCGGTCGATGAGAACGGAGAGGATCGCGCCGGCGACGGTGTCATCGCGCAGCCGGGTGGGGTCGAACTCGAAGACCTCGCCAGAGGAATCGGTGACCTGGAACGGACCGGCCAGATAGATCGAGCCGCCACGGGTTTCGAGCTGCACACTCGCGCCGAAGATGGTCACGCCGTAGATGTGGTCGCTGATCTCGAGGTCGATGACGCGCGGCTCATCGCCGTCGTACCACGCGGGCTCATCGGCCGCCGGGCTGGGCGCGGGCGCCGGCGCCGGAGTCTCGGGAGTGGTCGTCGCGCCGGCCGCAGTCGAGGGCTGCTTCGACGTTGCCCCTGCCGCCTGCTTCGGCGCCGGCGTGAACCAGGCGGTCTCGCCGTGCGGCAGGCCGATGTAGAGGACGTCTTCGAAGTCGCGCACCTCCCATTCCTCCCAACCGGAGTCCGCCGGCTCGAAGTGAATGCGTGCGCCGTTGTCGAACTCCACCTGCAGATAGGAGCGCTCGACGCCGGCCACCGAGCGCGTCACTTTCGCCCCCAGCAGTTCCGACAGCAGCCGGGCGGCGTCGGGATTGCTCGCGACGCTGCGCGGGTCGAAGGGAGCCACCGAACCGTCGGCCCAGGTGACCCCGAACGGCGCACGCAGAATCAGGCTGGAGTCCCCAAGCTCCACTTCGACGGACCACTCTGAGAAGAGGACGCCAGACACAGGGCTGCTGGCGCGGTCGAGTCGCAGATCGCGTTCGGTGTCGTTCGTCACTGGTTCCATCCTTCGGGGATCGGGAAACTGCCGTCGGGGTTGCGCACGATGTGTGTGTCGTCTGCGATGCGGCTCGGCTTGCCCGACAGGTCGAGCGGGCGTTCCCCGGGTCGCTTGAACACGACATAGCCGTTCGGGTAGCGGCGGTCGTATTCCTTCTCCGCCGTCTTCGCGGGGTCCATCACCCGCACCTCCCTTCCGTCAGGCGCCTTGTAAACCTGGCCGTGCCCGTTGTCGGCGAGCCTCTGCGTCCAGTCGGACTCAGTGCCGGGCATCTCGCCGGGCGGCTCATCGCCCTTCACCTTGTCACCGGTGAACGGTTCATCGCCGGGTTTATCCACACCCAGTTCGTGGTCCTGGCACCCCGGGCCGTGAAAGAGCGGCGAGCACTCCTGATACGGGGTGATCACGAAGTCCTTGCCCTCGATCGCGTCCGGCCCGGGGCGGCGCTTCCGGCGGGGCACGGCCGCGTCGGTCGAGCCGCCCATCGAGAGGATCAGCCCGACGACGCCCAGCAGGGCGAAGGCTCCGGCAGCCGCCGCGGCACCCGCGTCGATCGCTCCGGCGCCGAAGGCGGGGAAGCCGGCGCTGGGCGAGATCGGAATTGCCATGCTGACCGGCGCGACGTGCATCGGCGACGCCGAAGGAGTGGTGGGACACGGCAGGTCGACCGACCCGGCTTCTCCGCCGCGAATCGCCGCGATCGCCGCCGCACACGCCGCCTCGGCGGCAGCCAGCGCCTCGGCGCGGGCCGCATTGGCCGCGTCCGCGCCGTCGAGCCAACTGAGGTCGAGAGGGTCCGGTTCGGGCGGGCGCGAGAGCGCACGCAGCGGCTCGACCTCTGTCTGCAGCACGTTGTGCAAGACATCCGCCGCGTTCATCAGAGCGGTGGAGAGCTGGTGCGCCGGCCCGACATAGCGCCCGACAGCAAGCTGCGTGCCCGGCGAATCGAGCGCGGCGGGCAGCTGCTTCCACGCCGTCTCGGCGTCAGCCGCCGCAGCCTCGAGACGCCCCACTGCCAGCCGGTAGTCGGCGGCAGCGTCGGCGAGCGGCCCGAAGTCGACGACCGTCAGAGTGGCGCTCACGTCAGCATCCCGGTGACGATCTGGTCGTCGTGTTCGAGCTCGTCCGCAGCCTCAGACAGGGCCTCGGCCACCTGGCCGATGTGACCGCAGATCGCGGTGCCGCTGCCCGTGCGCGCCTGCCAGTACTGCGCCAGCGCCGCGTGCACGTCCGGGTAGGGGGCCGCCTTCGCCAAGAGTCCCTCGAACGCCAGCATCGCGGCCTGCTCGGCGTCGCCCGCCGCAGCCGAAGCCGAGCGCAGTCGAGCCACCAGCTGGGCGACCGTGGGCGCATCCATTCGCGTCGTCATGGCTGAGGACGTTAGAGAGGCGCGGCGACTGGCCGAGGGCCCCAAGTGCCGAAATGGGGACAGATCGGATGCTTCGCCGGTTGTGCTGGGGAAGATCGTGCGGCATTGTGTCGGGGCGCGGGTTGGGGCGTCGTTTCGAGACGCGCGCGGATCCTGAGGAGCGCCGCGAAGCGCCGCGTCTCGAAGGGCCGCAAGCTCCGCGTGCTCCTCAACGAGCGGGAGGGGACGTGCTCCTCAACGATCGGAGATCGACGTGACCTGGGATGATGTCGGCCGCGTCGCACGTGCGCGCGGGCACGCCTCGTCGATCATCGTGATGCGCGGGGACGACATCGTCTTCGAGCAGCTCATCGGCGCCGGCCCGAGCGATCTCTTCTATACCTTCAGCGTCAGCAAGCCGTTCACCGCGCTCGCGGTGCACCTACTCGCGTATCGCAGTGAGCTCGAGCTTGACGCCCCCGTGGCCGAGTACTGGCCCGAATATGCCATGAACGGAAAGTCCCGGGTGACAGTCCGGCACGTGCTCACCCACCGCAGCGGGGCGCCGTATTCGAGCGGGTGGGCGGTGGGCGACGCCGTGCGCATGGCCGACTGGAAAGCATCCGTTCAGGCAGCGGAAGAAGCGCACCTGCGCTACCCGCCCGGCGACGTCGTCGCGTACGAACTGCTCAGCTTCGGGTTCACGCTGGGCGAGCTCGTGCGCCGCGTCGATGGGCGCGAGATCGACCGCTTCATCGACGACGAATTCGCGCGCCCGCTCGGTCTCGCAGACACCCATCTCGCGCTCACGAGGGATGCCTGGAGCCGGCACATTCCGCTGCGGGCCGGGCACCCCGTGGAACATATACGCGAAGCGGCATTCAACCGTCGCACGGTGCGCGAGGCGGTGATACCGGCGGCGGGCATCCAGACCACGGCCCGCGATTTGGCCCGGTTCTATCGGGCTCTGCTGTGCGGCGGGGACGGCGTCATTCCGGCCGAGGTCATCGCCGCAGCGCGCGAGGCGTCGGCGGATGGCGAGCTCGATCGCGTGATCGGGCACACCATGCGGTGGGGCACCGGCTTCCAGCTCGGCTTTCCCCGGCAAGTGCGCCCCATGGGAACGCGCGCGAACGAGAGCATGTTCGGCCACAACGGCAGCGCGGTCTGCAACGCATGGGCCGACCCCGAGAACGACACGCTCATGGTGTGGCTGAACAGCGTGATCCTTCCGCGCCGTTCTGGCCTCGATCACATTTCCCGGCTCTCCGATGTCGTGATCGACGCGCTGGCTTCGACCCCTTGACGTAAGCAGCCAGCCACCGAATGTCGGTGGGCCCTCTCACGCTAGAGGGACGGGAAAGCACTCAAAGGGGAATCGAAATGTCTCGCTACGACCACACCATCGAGCTGCCCGTCGACGCCGCCGAAGCGGTGAAGCAGCTCCAGCGCGAACTGCGCGCAGCCAAGAGCCGACTGTCGCAGTCGCGGCACGAGACGGTGTTCGCGGCCTTCCGGTCGCCGCTCGTCCGCACCAATGTCAGTGGTCGTTCGTAGCCTCGAAGAGTAGGCAGAGCGCCGCATCGGTCACGTTTTTTGAGGAGGGGGCCGTGTCGCACAACACCATGTCCCGCGCCGAAGAGGTCGAGTACGCCGACTGGATTCTCGAGCTTCGGCAGCAGGCCAAATACACGAAGCAGAAGCACGCCAACGAGCACTGGCATCGGCTTGCGGAGCGCGTCGCACAGGCGTTCGGCGCAGGCGACCCGGATGCTGGGCGCAGGGGTCTCGGCCCGAGGTCAGGCGTTCACGCAGCGCCTATCGCACAACCTCGAGGGTGACCTCGACCGGCGAGCCCGCAACGAGCGAGTTGCGGGCTCGCACTTCTTTCTTGATCGGGAGGACGAAGGTGCCGCGCTTGTCGTCCGGGAAGACCGAGGTGCGCCACGTCACGTGGCCCACCGTCGCCTCGACCTTGACAGAGCCGAATCCGCCGGGGATCAGGGGAAGCGCGGTGATCTCGTCGCTCACGCCGGTCGGCAGGTCGACGAAGAACCAGTTGCTGCGGACCGACCACTCGTAGAGCTCGCTGGTGAACTCGTAGGGCATGGGGTCAGCGTAAAGCAGAGGGTCTCCATTCGGCTTCGCCGAGTCGACCAACGTGACGATGGCGAACGCGGGCCGGATCAGCGGGTGATCGTGAAACCTCCCGACGCTGGGGCCGTCAGGGTGAGGTTCGGCAGGGTGAGGTGAGCGACCGCCGGCTGGACGAGCAGGGCGTCGAGCTGCAGTGAGCCTGAGGTGACTCGCGCCGTGACGGCCACCGTGCCGGCGGGCAGCGGCGGCAGGGTCAGCGGCAGCAGCGCGCTCGAGGTCGCGGCGATGCCCTGGGCGCCGAGGCCGCCGTTCGGCGTCGAGCCCAGCGGAACGACGCGACCCGGGGCGAGCGTTGCGGTCCATGCCGTGGTGCCCGTGGGCTCCGCCGCGAGGTTCACCACCGGGTGCACCACGTCGCCGCGGTCGGCCGACACCGGAATCGTCACGCTCGCGCCGGCTGCAGCCTGCACGTACGACCCGGACCAGTTGGCGGAACCCGTCCACGCGGAAGCGGGGGACGCGAGCGTCGCACCACCGGCGAGCGTGCCCGATTCGGCTTCGACGACCGCGAGCCCAGTCCGCGACACCACCGAGGTGCCCGCAGTCGCCAGAGCCCGCACGTCGGGGTGCGCGTCGAGCGAGAGCATCGTGAGCTCGGTGTGAATGGTCGACTCGGCGCCGCAGTTGCGGTTCACGTCGCCGTTGCCGGCGACCCCGTCGACGCAGACCCCGGTGGCCGGGTCGTACAGCGGCGAGTTGGTGCGGTTGGCGCCGAAGAACCACGCCGCGGCCACTCCGGCCAGCCGGCGCAGCGACGGGTCGTGCGAATGAGACGCCACGGTGAGCGCGGATTCGACGAGCGAGTCCGCTCCATAGGCGATCTGCGACTGGTCGAACGGTGTGGGAGTCCAGCCGTTGTCAGGCCCGCCGGTGGTGAGCACCTGCGGAATGAAGTTCCGCACCGCGCGCTCGGCGACGGCCTGATAGTCGGGGCGGCCGAGCACCGCGGCCGCCGCCGACAGAGCCGCGGGCGCCTCGCCGCCCCAGCCGTTCCACATCGACCGCGAGGTGGTCGTCGCGAGGAATCCGCCGAAGGGCCACGTCCCGGGCGAACCCACGGCCATGGCCGCGAGCCCTGCCGCTTCCTTTCCGAGGGCCGTTCGGGTTGCGGCATCCCTCGGGTTCGCCTTCAACCACGCACTCAAGCCGAGCGTCGCCTCGGTGGTCGCGGCGGTGCTCTGCGTGACGATCCACGCGGGAACGCGCGCACCGTTCGCGACGTCGTACTGCCCGTAGCGGGTCAGCGATCCGCGGTTCAGTGCAGCTAGCGCGAGCGCGTACCGCTGCCCGAGGAACCGCGCGAACGACGGGTCGGCGGACCCGAACGCCGGCGCCGCCTCGCCCAGCGCCCAGAGTGTCCGCGCGAGCCAGAACGACTCGCCGGCGTCGCTCGGGTTGGGGGAGTCCGCGGGCGTCGGCGTGGGGTTGAGCGTGCCGTCGGACTGCTGCCACAGCACCACGTCGCCCGCGTTCGGCCCGCTCGAGGTCTGGAGATAGGTCAGCTCGCGCAGCAGCTCGTAGGCGTGCCGACGGCTCGAGGCCGTGTGGTTCTGCTGCCAGTCGCGCACATAGACGACCGCGGCGCGGGCGATGTCGTCGGCGTCGAACGCCCCCTGGCCGTAGTAGCCGGTCTCCGGGTCGAAGGCGCCGCCGCCGACGCGCTGGAACGAGCCGTCGGCCTGGTGGTTCGCGTAGACCCACGGTGCCTCTGCCGTCGGCTCGGCCGCCAGGCGGTACGTCGTGTGGCCGGCAACCCCGGCGCGCAGCGGCACGCTGTCGAGCAGCGAGTCGAGGTGGGCGAGATTGGTGACGGATGTCTGACCCGGCGCATGCGTCGATGGAGTGGTGGCGAGGGCCGGCGCCACCGGGGTGGCGAAGAGGGCTGCGGCGGCGACCGCCGTGAGGAAGGGCTTGAGCATCATTGCTCCGATCTGTGCAGCTCGGCGACGCCGATCTTGGCGTCGGCCATGCCGTAGAAGACGAACTGGCGGCCATCGATCTCTTCGATGGCGGTGGGGAAGACGACGTTGGCGACGATGCCCTCGCGCTCGTCCTCACTCTCGGCCGAGAGCAGGGGCTCGGCCGTGCGAGCGACGACGCGCCACGGCTCGTCGGCATCCAGGATCATCGCGCCGGCGGCGTAGTTCACGTTCTTCTGTTGGTCGACGCCGGGCACGATGTCGCCGACGACGCCGTGGTGGATGAGCAACCACCCCTCGGGCACCCGCAATGGCGCGGGCCCTGACCCGATCTTGGTCTCTTCGAACGGGAACTGCGGCGTCGCGACCACGCGGTGCTTGCGCCACCAGGTGAGGGCGCCAAGATCCTCTTCGACCGCGGAGACCGGCATGAACGAGATCCAGATGCTGGCGCGCTCATCGGGGAGCCCTGCCGGCGGGCGGGCGACCTCGCCGGGGCGGATGCCCTCGAGGTCCCACGACGGCCGGTGTAGCACGGCGAACGACGGCACGCCGTCGGGGTCGGCGACCACCTCGGGGAAGAACACGGTGTCCTTGTTGGGGTAGAGCCCGAGGTCGAACCCCTGCTCGTCGTCGTACTCGAAGGTGACCGGCCCGAGCCGCTTCCACGAGCGCTCGTCCGGCGAGACCGCGATGCCGGTGCGCGGCCCGAGCGGCCCGTAGGCGACATAGGTCATGACGTTCAGACCGAGCGCGGGCAGGAAGGTCACGCGCGGGTCCTCGACGCCGGCATTCTGCGCGCCGTGCTCCCACGAGCGATCGGGCTCGAGCACCACTCCCTCGCGCGAGACGCCGACAGGGACGGCATCCTTGAGCTCGATCTTGGCGAGCCCGACGCGCGAGACATTGCCGGCAGCCACCAGCCGCGGAAGCAGATAGAGCGAGCCGTCAGCGCCGCGCACGGTGGCGGGGTTGAGCACGCCCTCGACCTCGAGCTCATTGCCGGGCTCTGGCGCCATGAGCAGGCCGAGGCGGGTGAGCGAGTAGGGGAAGGAAGTCATGAGTTCTCCTTGTGGGTTGCGGATGCCTCAGGCATCCGTGCCGGCAAATTCAGCCCTTCACGCCCGAGCCGATATCGGTCGAGATGAAGTAGCGCTGGAACACGATGAAGAGCACGACGACGGGCGCTGCCAGCACCACGGCACCCGCGAGCACGGCGCCGAACGGGTTCGCCGCCGTCGCCGCGACGTTGCTGATGTAGTTGGCGAGCGAGACCGCGAGCGGCTGCATGCTCGCCTCTTTCGTGATGAGGAACGGCCAGAGGAACTCGTTCCACGGGCCGATGAACACGAGCAGCAGCACGGTCACGAGCGCCGGCCGCACGAGCGGCAGCGCCACGCGCCACAGCAGGCGGAACTCGCCGGCGCCGTCGATGCGGGCGGCTTCGAAGAGCTCCTTCGGAACCTGCAGGAAGTACTGCCGGAAGATGATCACCGCCGTCGAGTTGATCGCGAATGGCAGGATCATGCCGAGGTAGCTGTCGGCCAGGCCGTAGTCGCGCGCGATCAGCACGTAGAGCGGAATGATCAGCAGCTGGAACGGGATCACCTGCACCAGCAGCGCAAGCGCGAAGGTCGTGCCCCGGCCGCGCCACTGCAGCACCGCGAGCGAATAGCCCGCGAGCATGCCGAACACCACCGTGCACAGCAGCACGCCGCCCGTGAAGATGCCCGAGTTCATCAGCCCCGTGAGCAGGTTGATGCGGCTGTTGATGTCGGCGAAGTTGCTCAACGTCAGGTTGCCCGGCTCGGGGAACGCGCCCGCCACGGTCGTGTCCGGCGCCTTCTGCAGCGAGCCGATGACCATGTAATAGAACGGGAACAGGAAGACGATCGCGCCGATGGTCAGTACGACCCCGCGAAGGATCGCCTGCCCTCGGCTGAGTGATGTGGCGCGCATCAGTCGTTCCCCCCTGCGAAGCGGTTCTGCAGGAACGCGATGATCAGCACGAAGACGACCAGCACGATGCCGATCGCCGCCGCGTAGCCCGGGTGCCCCTGCTCGATGCCCTGCTGGTACATCACGAGCACGGGGCTCGACGACGCGCCGTTCGGTCCGCCGCCGCCCGTCAGCAGGTACGGCTCGGTGAAGAGGTTCGCCCCGATGACGGTCGACAGCAGCAGCACCAGCACGGTCGCGGGCCGCACGCCGGGCACGGTCACCGAGAAGAACGAGCGCACCTTGCCCGCGCCGTCGGTGGCCGCCGACTCGTAGAGCTCCCCAGGCACGTTCTGCAGCGCGGCGAGGTAGAGCAGGATGTAGAACCCGAGCTGCTTCCACGTCACGAACAGCGCGATCGTCGGCATCGAGAGGTGCGAGTTGACGAGCCACGACGGGTCGGGCGCGAGCGGCCCGAGAATCCGGTTCACCAGCCCGTGGCCGCTGAACAGGAACAGCCACACTCCGACGACGGCGACGCTCGCCGTGACATACGGCACGTAGTAGCTCACCCTCAGGAACGTGCGCGCGTGCACCACCGAGTTGAGCGCGGTCGCGAGCAGCAGCGACAGCACGACGGTGAGCGGCACGTTGATCACGAGGAACACCAGCACGTTGCCGAAGGATTGGATGACCTTCGGGTCGGTGAACACCTGCGCGTAGTTCGCGAGCCCGACGAAGGGCCGGTCCACCTGCGCGCCGGGCGCCGCGAAGAAGTAGTCGAAGAACGACATGTAGATCGCGAAACCCAGCGGGTAGGCGAAGATCACGAGCACGAACACGAGATAGGGCGCGCTGAAAAGCCAGCCCAGCGGATTCTTCCCCAGGATTCGAAGATGAACCGGATGCCTGCGCAGCGGCGCCTCGCCCGGGGGTCGGCCCGTGCGCTGCGCGCCTGGGCCGACCGTGCCGACGGTGTGACTCACAGACATCCGATCACTTCTTCGTCCACGTCTGCGTGATCTGCTTGCTCGCATCCTTGAGCTGCGAATCCAGGTCACCCTGGCCCGAGATCACGGCCTTCGTGTAGAAGTCGCGCAGCGCCTGCAGCGTCGCGACGGTGTTCGGCCCGGTCGGGTCGTCGACCGTGCGGTCGGCCTGGCTCGCGAAGTCCTTGTAGGCGGGGTTCTTTGCGAAGTAGTCGGCGTAGGTGCTCTGCAGGTCGCTGCGGATCGGCATCTGGCCGGTGGTCTGCAGCAGCTTGCCGTCCTGGTCCTCACTGGTCGCGAACTTCAGCACGTCCCACGCGGTGCCCTGGTTCTTGCACGAGGTGTACATGCCGATGTTCTTGGCGTCGGGGAAGGTGTAGATCTGGTCGGGGCTTTTGCCGTCCTTCGTCGGCACGGGCACCTCGCCCCACTTCACCGACTTGTAGACCGGGATCGCCCAGGGGCCGACGATCGCCATCGCGGCCTTGCCCGAGGCGAAGGCGTCGTCCTGCACGGGCTCCTTGCCGGCGAGGCCCTCGGAGTAGATCGTCTTCCAGAACTGCGCGACGTCCTTACCGGCCTGGCTGTTGATCGTCGCCTTGTCGTTCTTGATCAGCGGCGTGCCGCCGGACTCTGCGGCATACAGCGGCAGGAAGTCGAAGTTCGGCTGGAAGAACTCGCTCGTCGGCGACGGATAGATCGCGTAGGGCGCGGCGCCGCTCGACTTGATCTTCTCGGCCGTGGCGAGGAAGTCGGCGTAGGTCGACAGCTTGGGATTCTCGGAGTCGAGACCCGCCTTCTGGAAGATGGTCTTGTTGTAGAAGATCATGACGGGGTTCGACTTCCACGGCATCTGATAGAAGTCGCCGTCGGCCGACTTGTACTGGTCGGCGACCGCCTTCCCGCTACGGTCTTCGATGTATTTGTCGGCGCCGGGGAACTTCGACAGGTCAACGAGGCCGCCCTGCTTCTGGAACTGGCCGGTGGCCGCGGGCAGGTTGTTGAGCACCAGGCACGGGGTGGTGCCGGCGGTGATCGCGGCGCCGATGACCTCTTCGGTGCTCTTGCCCGCGGGCACTTCTTGCGCCTTGATCTTCTCTTTGGGGTGGTCGGCGTTCCAAGCGGCGACCATCGCCTTGCCCCACGCGACCTCCTGCTCGTTGTTCGAGTACCAGATCGTGATGGGGCCGTGCTTCTTCATGGCGTCCGAGGCCGAGCCGGAGCCTCCGCCTGAGCACCCGCTGAGGGTGAGCGCTGCGATTCCGATCGCCGCGGCTGCGGCGGCAGTCCAGGTGCGACATTGCATTGGATCCTCCTTGGTTGACGTTTTTCCAGGCCTGTTCGGCCGGTTTCGGGCACACCGATCACCGCCGCGGGCAGGCGTGCTGCCGCGGATCGAGTGGTGCGCTGTTGGTTCTAGGCGGTGGCGGTCGGCGCTGTTGTCGACGCGCGGACTATCAGGGCTGCGGGCGGCAGCGGCACGTCGGCCGCCTGCCCCCGCTCGACGAGGTCGAGGAGCGCCTGCGTCGAGGCGCGCCCCCAACCGGCAGGGTCATTGTCAAGAGTGGTGAGCGTCGGGTAGACGAACCGACCCATGTCCGAGCCGTCCATTCCCGCGATCGAGAGCTCACCGGGAAGGTCGAGCCCTAGCTCGTGTGCCACCGCGATCCCGGCGAACGCCATGGGGTCGTTCGCATAGACGATGGCCGTCGGGCGGTCGGGTCGGGCGAGCAGGCGCCGCGTGGCATCCATGCCCTGCTCCGGCGAGAAGTCGGTGTGCTCGACGACGGTCTCAAGCCCCAGGCGATCGGCCACCTCTCGGTGGCGCTCAAGGCGCGTGCGCGCGTGCTGCATGTTCTCGTCGCCGGCGACGTGCGCGACGCGGCGATGGCCGAGCTCGGCGAGGTGCGTGAGCAGCGACTCGATTCCGGATGCATAGTCTCTGGTCACTGCCGGGAATGGGCTCTCGCCCTGCGGCCGGCCGAGCGTCACGGCGCGGCCGCCGAGGCCGGCGATCAGTTCGATGCGCGGGTCGCTCTCGAGCAGGTCGGTGAGCAGGAAGCCGTCGACGCGCTGGTCGGCGATCAAGCGGCGGTAGGTCTGCGTCTCGGTTTCGTGGTCGGGGACGACGCTCAGCACGAGCACCTGGCCGTGGGCCGCCAGCACGCTCTCGACGCCGGCGACGTAGGCCGCGAAGAAGGGATCGGCCTCGAAGGTCGAGGGGTCGCGGCGCACCACGAGGCCCAGGGAGTACGCCCGCTTCATCGCGAGCGACCGCGCGTTCGTGCTGGGCCGCCAGCCGAGCTCGGCCGCCGCCGCGTCGATGCGCTCCCGGGCAGCGGCCGAGACGCCCGGGCGGCCGTTGAGCGCGAGGGACACGAGCCCCTTGCTCACCCCTGCCTCGCGGGCGACGTCGTCGATCGTTGGCTTGCGCATCATGTGTCGGTGCCGGTCGCCTCCGTTGGCTTAAACCGGTTCAAGAAACCTAAAGCGGTTTAAGGCGGGCGTCAACCCCGTTGGGGTCAGGGTCGCGAATCGAGCACCGCGGCGACCGCGGCGACGATCTGGGCGCGGATGCGCGCGTGGTCGAGGCCGGGGGAGCCATAGGGGAACGCCGGCACCCACGCGGTCGCGAGCGACATGACGAAGGTGATGAGGAACTCCGGGTCCCAGGCATCCGTCAGATCGCCCGCGTCTTGGGCGGCGCGCAGCATCGCAGCCTTCGCGCCGACGCCCTCGCCGTGTGTGGCGGGATCGGGTGTGTCGGGGTCGAGCGTCGTCCAGGCCGTCAGCTGGATGACCTCGGGGTGCGCCATCACGTAGTCGAAGGTCCTGCCCGCGAACTCGGCGAGGTCGCCGGGCGTCAGCGGGTTCTCCTCCGACACGCGCCGCAGCCGCCTGCGCAGCGTCGCGTCGAAGAGGCCCTCTTTGCTGCCGAAGTAGATGTAGATCAGGTTCTTGTTGCACCCGGCGGCTTTCGCGATGCGGTCGACGCGCGCGCCGGCGAAGCCGTAGGTGGAGAACTCGGCGAAGGATGCCTCGAGGATGCGCTGCCTGGTCGCCTCGGCGCGGCCGGCGCCCGCTGCGGACTGCTCCGGTTCAGGCATCCCGGCCCCTTCTCTGCTCGCTCATCGACGCTCTCGTCCTTGCATCGTACGTCTTGACTAAATGGTTAGTCCGGTCGTAGCCTCTGACTAACCAGATAGTTAGCTTGCGACGAGAAAGCAGAGCCCGATGACTCTTCCCGGTGGAACCCTCAGCCTTGCCCCCGACCTCACGATCACGCGCATGGGCTACGGCACCATGCAGCTTCCCGGCCCCGGTGTGTGGGGGCCGCCGCGCGACCACGACGAGGCGATCGCCGTGCTGCGCGCCGCCGTCGAGGCCGGCATCACGCATCTCGACACGGCCGCCTTCTACGGCTACAACGTCTCGAACGACCTGATCCGCGAGGCGCTGCACCCGTACCCCGCCGAGCTGCACATCGTCACCAAGGTCGGCGCCTCGCGCGGCCCCGACGGCGCCTGGAACATGGACCGCACGCCGGCCTCGCTCGTGGCCCAGGTGCACGACAACCTCGAGCACCTCGGGCTCGAGACGCTCGACGTCGTGAACCTGCGCATGGGTTCGCCCGAGGCCACCGTCGAGGAGCCGATCGCCGACCTCGTGGGCACCCTCGTCGAGCTGCAGCAGCAGGGCAAGATCCGCCACCTCGGGCTCAGCCAGGTGACCGACGCGCAGCTCAGCGAGGCGCTCGCGATCACCCCCGTCGTCGGCGTGCAGTCGCTGTACAACCTGGTGCGTCGCAATGACGAGGGGATGCTTCGCCGCACGGCCGAGCTCGGAATCGCCTACGTCCCGTACTTCCCGCTCGGCGGCTTCACGCCGCTGCAGTCGGGGGTGCTCGCGTCGGTCGCCGAGCGGCTCGAGGCCTCGCCGCAGCAGGTCGCCCTCGCCTGGCTGCTGCAGCGCTCGCCGAACATCGCACTCATCCCCGGCACGTCGAGCCGCGCGCACCTGGCCGAGAACATCGCGGCGGCCGCGCTCGAGCTGCCGGCAGAGGTCGTCGCCGAGCTCGACGCGATCGAGCAGCTCGCCGACCCGGTGCACGCCGAGACGCACTGACC
Organism: Gryllotalpicola daejeonensis; assembly: GCF_039538145.1. Classification (NCBI taxonomy): domain Bacteria; kingdom Bacillati; phylum Actinomycetota; class Actinomycetes; order Micrococcales; family Microbacteriaceae; genus Gryllotalpicola; species Gryllotalpicola daejeonensis. Next base: position 2,310,099 of record NZ_BAABBV010000001.1, read on the forward strand.
GTCGCCCATGCCCCCAGCGCTCCGCGTGCCGCGTGCCGGGGTGGCACATTCCCCCTTACGCGTTTTGTACAAAACGCGGTGACTTGCGGCGGATTGCCCGATCTGAATCCGACGCAAGGTGCCGCCCCGGCGCGCGCCGCTGGCTAGCCTCGACACCGGAGGTGGTCGCCGGTGATCACGCACGAGGTCCTCAATCAGGCGCCCGATCGGGTCGACGTGAACGAGTTCGAGAGCAACGCCGCGTTGGTCGACGCGGTGAAGATCTGGGGCACGGATGCCGCGTCCGCACTGCTTACGGAAGCGGGGGCCCTCGTCGGCTCCGCCGACTTCCAGCGCGACGCCGAGCTCGCGGGCACGCACGAGCCGGTGCTGCACACCCACGACCGGCACGGGAACCGCATCGATGAAGTGGAATACCACCCGGCCTACCACCGGGTGATCGGCGACGCGATCGCGCGGGGAGCGCACACCTCCGCGTGGGCGGAGCCGAAGCCCGGGGCATCCGTCGACCGCGCAGCCATGTTCTCTCTGTTCGCGCAGGTCGAGCCCGGCCATGCGTGCCCGATCTCGATGACGCACGCCGGGGCGGCGATCCTCAAGGCTGCTGATCTTCCGGGCCGCGATGAGTGGTGGGCGCGCGCGATGTCGCGTGACTACGTGCCGAGTCTCCATTCGCCTTCGGCGAGTCGACCGGCGAGCGGCGACCTCGCTGGTCGACTCGGCGACGAAGGAGCCGAATGGAGACCGACCGCCCTGTTCGGCATGGCGATGACCGAGAAGCAGGGCGGGTCGGACGTGCGCGCGAACACCACTCGTGCCACGCCGAACGCCGACGGCTCGTTCAGCATCACCGGCCACAAGTGGTTCTGCAGCGCTCCGATGAGCGACGCGTTCTTCGTGCTCGCGAAGACCGGGGCGGACTCGCCGGAGCCCAAGCTGTCGTGCTTCTTCGTGCCGCGCACCTTGCCGGACGGCACGCGGAACACCTTCCTCATCCAGCGCCTCAAGGACAAGCTCGGCAACCGCTCGAACGCTTCGAGCGAGGTCGAGTTCGACGGCACGATCGGCTGGCTCGTCGGCGAGGAAGGCCGCGGGGTGCGGGCGATCCTGCCGATGGTGAGTCGCACCCGCCTCGACTGCGTCATCGGGACCGCCGCGGGCATGCGCCAGTCGGTCGCCGAGGCGGCGTGGCACGTGCGCCACCGCTCGGCGTTCGGCCGCACCCTCATCGACCAGCCCGCGATGACCGCCGTGATCGCGGACCTGCAGCTCGAAGCCGAGGCCGCGACGTTCACCGCGATGCGGCTGGCGCGTGCGCACGATGAGGACGCAGAGGGGGATGCCGGCGAGCTGGCGTTCCGCCGCCTGGCGACCGCCGTCGCGAAATACCTCGTCTGCAAGCGCGGCCCCGCCCACGCTTACGAAGCCCTGGAATGCCTCGGCGGCAACGGCTACACCGAGGCGTTCCCGCTGGCCCGCCGCTATCGCGAGCAGCCGGTGATGGCCATCTGGGAGGGCAGCGGCAACGTCATCGCCCTCGACGTGCTGCGCGCGCTCGCCCGCGAGCCCGAGAGCTTTCACGCGTTCTTCACCGAAGTCGGCATCGCCCGCGGCGACTTCCAGCTGTTCGACGAGGAGCTGGATGCGGTTCAGGACCTCGCTCGCAGGTTGCGGGGGATGCTGCAGGAAGGAAGCGGCGCGGCCGAGCTGCGGGCACGGGAGTTCACCGAACGGCTCGGAGTGCTGCTCGAAGCATCCCTCATGCTGCGCTACGCGCCCATCCCCGTGGCGGGCGCGTTCGTCGCCGCGCGCATCGGCCACCCGTCTGCCCTCTTCGGCAGCCTGCCCACCGGCATCGACCTCGCCGCCATGGTCGCCCGCGCCTGAAGGTGCCGCGTGCACGACGCGGGTGCGCATCACGGCACCCGCTTCATGCGCGACACGCTAACGGGGGCGGTGCGAGCCTCGCGCGGGCTCTCCACAGCCGCGTAGCATCCCAGGCAAGCGCGCGCTGTTGCACGCATCGTCAATGACGACGAGAGGGGATCCCCAGTGTCAGACCCGAACGACCTGCCCGACCTGCCCGATCTGCCCGAACAGGCCGAACAGCTCACGTCGGCCCAGCGAGCCGAGCTGCCCGATCAGGGCTTCGCGACCGTGAACCTCGCCGCGATCCTGGCCGAGACGGCCAAGCGTGTGCCCGAGAGCACGGCGCTGATCTTCGGCGCCGACCACATCAGCTACGGCCGGCTGTGGGAGGAGACAAAGCGCTACGCCGGCGCGCTGCGCGACCTCGGTGTGAAGCGCGGCGACCGTGTGGCGGTGCTGCTGCCGAATGTGCCCGACTTTCCGCGGTCGTACTTCGCGATTCTGAGCCTCGGCGCGATCGTCGTGCCGGTGCACGCGCTGCTCAAGGGTGAAGAGATCGCCTATGTGCTGCAGGATTCCGGCGCGACCCACTTCATCGTCGCGGCACCACTGCTGGCCGAGGGTGCGAAGGGCGCCGCTCTCGCGAAGGTACCGCTGCTGTCGGTGCTGGTGCCGGACGACAAGCTCGCCGAGGCTCCGTTCCCGCGCCTCGAGGACCTCGCGAAAGACGCCGAGCCCGTCGCCGGATACGAGTTCCTACCGCCGACGGCGACTGCGACGATCCTCTACACGAGCGGCACCACGGGCAAGCCGAAGGGCGCCAGGGGCTCGCACTTCTCGCTCGTCGAGCACGTCAACACGCTGCTGCTCGGGGCGATCGACATCCATGAGGACGACGTCATCCTCGGGTGCCTGCCGCTGTTCCACACCTTCGGCCAGATGTGCGTCATGAACGTGGCGTTCCGGCGCGGGGCATCCGTGGTCTTGGTCCCCAAATTCGACGGCGCAACCGCGCTCGCCCTGCTCAACGCGCACCGCTGCACGATCATGACGGGCGTGCCCACGATGTACATCGCGCTGCTCGAGGCGGCGAAGTCGAACCCCGAGCGGCCGCCGCTGCGCTACGGGCTGTCGGGCGGCGCGGCGTTGCCGGTCGCGGTGATCGGGCGGATGTCTGAGGACTTCGGCATCTCGGTGCACGAGGGCTACGGCCTCACCGAGACCTCTCCGGTGGCGACCTTCAACCACTACGGCCGCCCGACGCGCCCCGGCACGATCGGCCAGCCGATCTGGGGAACCTCGGTGATCATCGCCGACGCCGAGCTGGAAGGCCGCATCGAAGAGCTGCCGCGCGGTGAGCTCGGCGAGATCTGCGTGCGCGGCCACAACGTGTTCCAGGGCTATCTGAACCGACCGGATGCCGACGCCGAGGCGGTCGTCGACGGCTGGTTCCGCACCGGAGACCTGGGCACGATGAGCGAGGACGACTACGTCACGATCGTTGATCGCAAGAAGGACATGATCGTGCGCAACGGCTACAACGTGTACCCGCGTGAGGTCGAGGAGGTGCTCGCGCGGCACGACGCCGTCTCGGGCTGCGCCGTGTTCGGGGTGCCGCACCCGGTGCACCAGCAGGAGGTCGTCGCGGCGGTCACGCTCATGCCGGGGCGTCGGTCGAGCCCGCGGAGCTCGTGGAGTTCGTCAAAGAGAAGGTGGCGCCGTACAAGTACCCGCGTGAGGTCGAGATCGTCGACGCACTGCCGCTCGGGCCGTCAGGGAAGGTGCTGAAGCGCGTGCTCGTCGCGCAGTGGGAAGAGGAGCACGCGCAGCAGCCGGCCTAGTTGTCGTCGTTCGTCGGGTCGCGCCTGCCGGGCTCTTCGTCGAGCTCGGCCGCCGAGCCGGGAGGCGTCGCACGAGGCAGCTCGTCGGGCAGTTCGTCGTCGTCGGAATCCGTCTGCTGCGCGTCGCCCTTCGCCTCATCGATCTCGCCGTCGAGCTCGTCCAATTCGTCGGCGTCGTCGTCGAGTTCCTCGGGGTCGTAAGGGCGCGGGTCGTCCTGATCAGTCATGCCCGGCTCGTACCCGTCGAGGCATCCGTTCACACGATTTGATCTGGATGCCTCGCCGGTACGATCTTCGTGTGAGCACAGCCGCGACCAGCACCCTGTCCGACCGTCTCGCCGAATTCCAGTCGGCGTACGACGAGCTGAAGGCGCGCGGTCTGAAGCTGGATCTCACGCGCGGCAAGCCCGCGGCGGACCAGCTCGCGCTGTCGGACGCGATGCTCTCCCTGCCGGGCGAGGGCGTGTTCACGGATGCCGCGGGAACCGACCTGCGCAACTACGGCGGCCCGTCCGGCCTTCCCGAGCTGCGCGCGATCTTCTCCGACGCACTGCAGGTGCCGGTGCCGCAGCTGCTCGCGCTCGGCAACTCGTCGCTGACGCTGATGCACGATGTGCTGACCTTCGCGATGCTGCACGGGGTGCCGGGCTCGGAGCGGCCGTGGGGTCGCGAAGAGACCGTGTCGTTCCTGTGCCCGGTGCCCGGCTACGACCGGCACTTCGCGATCACCGAGGCACTCGGGGTGCGCATGATCCCGGTGCCGCTGAACGAGGACGGACCCGACATCGCCGCGGTGAAGGCCGCGATCGCGGTTGACCCGACGATCAAGGGCATCTGGTGCGTTCCCGTCTATTCGAACCCGACCGGTGACGTGTACTCGCCAGAGGTGGCGCGCGAACTCGTCTCGCTCGACGCCGCCGACGACTTCCGCATCTTCTGGGACAACGCCTATGCCGTGCACCACATCACGGACTGGAGGCCAGAGCCGATCGACATCCTGTCGCTCGCGGCTGAGGCGGGGCATCCCGATCGGGTCTTCGTCTTCGGCTCGACGTCCAAGGTGACGTACGCGGGGTCCGGCGTGGCGTTCTTCGGCTCGTCGGTCGAGAACGTGCAGTGGTTCTCGCGCTGGGCGGCGTTCCAGTCGATCGGCCCCGACAAGCTCAACCAGCTGCGCCACGTCGCGCTGCTGCAGTCGCCAGAGGGCGTCGCCGCGCACATGGAGAAGCACCGCGCGCTCATCGCGCCCAAGTTCGCCGCCGTGCAAGAGGTGTTCGGGCGCCGGCTGTCGCCATTCGGCGTGGGCAGCTGGACCGACCCCAAGGGCGGGTACTTCGTGACTCTGACGGTCTCGCCCGGTGTCGCGAAGCGCGCGATCGCGCTCGCCGCGGGCGCAGGTATCGCGATCACGCCGGCCGGCTCGACGCACCCGTACCTCGACGACCCCGAAGACGCAGTGATCCGCATCGCGCCGACGTTCCCGACCATCGAGGACCTGAACGCGGGGCTCGAGGGATTCTGCACGGCGCTGCTGCTCGCAGAGGCCGAGAAGGCGGCTGCGGCATAGCGGCGACACCCCAGTGGGCTGTCGCGCGGCAGCCGCCGCGTGCGCGTCAGCGCTCGCGAGAGCCGAACCGCGTGGCTAGTCGAAACGATTCGGTAGCGTAAGAGCGTGAGCAGCACCCCCGTCCTTTCCGTCGTCGGCGTCGACTTCGTGCGGGAAGGCAGGGTGATTCTCGACCACATCGATCTCGAGGTCCAGCGCGGTCAGCACTGGGCGCTGATCGGCGCGAACGGCGCGGGTAAGTCGACGCTGCTGTCGCTGCTCGGTGCGGTGCAGCACCCGACGCGCGGCACCGTCGAGGTGCTCGGCAAGCGCCTCGGCCGCGTTGAGCTGCGTGAGCTGCGCACACTCATCGGCCACGTGAACCCGCGGCATCAGCTGCTGAACCCGCTCACCGCGCGCGAGGTCGTGCTGACCGGCGGCACGGGCGGCACCGAGCTGCCGATGCGCTGGTCGCCGAGCCCGGCAGAGGTCGAGCGCGCCGACTATCTGCTCGAGCTGCTCGGCATGGGTGCGCTGAGAGAGGCGCGGTGGCCGAACCTGTCCCAGGGCGAGCGGGGGCGCACCCTCATCGCGCGCGCCCTGCAGGCCGACCCGCACGTGCTGCTGCTCGACGAGCCATCGACCGGTCTCGACATCGCCGCCCGCGAGCAGCTGCTCGACCGCATCGACCAGCTGCGCGAGCAGCACCCCGATCTGGCATCCGTTCTCGTCACGCATCACCTCGAAGAGCTGCCCGCCTCGACGACGCACGCCATGCTGCTGCGCGACGGCAAGGTGGTGGCGCAGGGCCCGGCCGATGAGGTCCTGACGACCGAGCTGGTGTCCGAGACGCTGGACTACCCGGTGACGATCAGCCGCCACGAGGGCCGCTGGGCCGTGCGCACGCGGCGCGGATCTCCAAACATGCCCGAGCAGGCATAGATGGCGCCGGGCGCGAGCTTCAATCGTGGACTGGCGCTGCTCGTCGCCATCACGGCCTTCATGGAGTTCCTCGACGGAACCGTGATCCAGACGGCCGCGCCCGCGATCGCGCGTGAGTTCGGTGTGCGCGCGACCGACATCAACGTCGCGATGACGGCGTATCTGCTCGCGCTCGCGGTGTGCATTCCCGCAACCGGATGGCTCGCCGACCGCTTCGGCACCCGCAGGGTGTATCTCACCGCGATCGTGGCGTTCGGTGTCGCCTCGGTGCTGTGCGCGTTCTCGCCCGACCTGTTCTGGCTCTGCGTCTTCCGTGTGCTGCAGGGCGTCGGCGGCGCGATGATGGTGCCGGTCGGGCGGCTCGCGGTGCTGCGCTCGATCGAGCCGCGCGACCTGCTCGACGCGATGGCCTACCTGACCTGGCCGGCCCTGCTCGCGCCGGTCATCGCGCCGGTCGTCGGCGGCGTGCTCGCCGACACCGTCGGCTGGCGCTGGATCTTCCTGATCAACGTGCCCATCGGCATCGCAACGCTGATCGCCGCGATTGTGCTCGTTCCCAAAGCCGACGAGCTGCGTCCCGTGCCGCTCGACTGGTCCGGGCTGGTGCTGATCGCCGTCGCGCTGGCCGGTCTGGTGATGGCCGGCGAGCTCGTCGGTGAGACGCAGGCCGATTGGCTCGCGGTTGCCGTCGCGCTCGTCGTGACGGTCGTGAGCGGATGCCTGTTCTGGTGGCGCGTGCGCCGCGCGAAGCATCCCGTGCTCGACTTCTCAGCCCTGCGCATCGATACATTCCGCGCGGGGAATGCGGGCGGCGGGGTGTATCGCCTGATGATCGGCGCGGTGCCGTTCCTCGTCACGCTGCTGTTCCAGGCGGGCTTCGGCTGGTCGGCCGCGCAGGCCGGTCTGATCGTCATCGCGCTGTTCGTCGGCAACATCGGCATCAAGCCGGCGACGACTCCGCTGATCAAGAGGTTCGGCTTCCGTACGGTGATCGTGGGCTCGAACGCGATCGGGGCGGCGATCCTCGTGGCGCTCGCGTTCGTCGACGCGCGGACGCCCGTCGCCGTGACCGTTGTGCTGCTCGTGGCGAGCGGCGCGTTCCGGTCGATCGGCTTCAGCGGGTACAACACGATCCAGTTCGTCGACGTGCCCGCGGCACTCACGAACGGGGCCAACACGCTTGCGTCGACGATGCAGCAGGTGGCGGCCGGTCTCGGCATCGCGGTCGCAGCGCTGCTCGTGCGCCTGGGCGGCTCGCTCGCGGCATCCGTCACCGGTGACGGCGACTGGCTCGGCTACCGGTGGGCGTTCATCGGAGCCGCCGCGCTGCTGCTCATTCCGCTCTTCGAGGCGGTGGCGCTTCGTCGTGAGGCCGGCACTCAGGCGACCGCCAGGGCAAGCTAGAAGAGGGTGCCGAGGAAGACGCCGAGCACCGCGGCGCCGAGGCCGAGGATCATCATGGCGACGCCGTTCACTCCCGCGGCGACCCAGCGGCGCTGCTGCAGCAGCCGCACGGTCTCGATCATCGCGGTCGAGAAGGTCGTGTAGCCGCCGAGGAAGCCGGTGCCGAGGACCACCCGGAAGTCGGCGGGCTCTGCGCCGACGAGCACGATGCCGGTGACGAAGCCGAGCAGCAGCGAGCCCGAGACGTTGATGACCATGGTGCCGGCGGGCACGAGCGACGAGAGGCGTGAGCGGATCAGACCGTCGAGCACGAATCGCGAGACCGCGCCCACGCCGCCCGCGAGGGCGACCAGCAGGGGGACGATCACTGGATGCCTCCGTGATCTGGTCTGCGTTCGCCGACTCCGTCGTCGAGTCGACCCGGCGCATCCGCCGCAGGCGGCGCGTCGATCAGCCGGCCCCGTTGGGCCGGCGGTTCGGGCTGCGCGAGCGTCTGCGGCTGCGCGAGGTGCAGCACCTGCGTCGACGTCAGCGTCGAGTGCGCCACCGTGACCGCGGGCACCTCGACGAGGTTCGCGGCGACCCACACGCCGCCCGCCGCGGCGGCGACGCCGAGCAGCAGCGACGCGACGGCGTAGAGGCCGCCGACGAAGTAGTGCCCGTTCTCGGTGAGCAGCACCGTCTCGACGCAGAGTGAGCTGTAGGTGGTGAATCCGCCCATGAACCCGGGCCCAAGCAGCAGGCGCACGCGCTGCCGCCAGCCGACGTCGTTGCCGCCGCGCAGCAGGCCTTCGAGCAGCAGCCCCAGCGCGAAGGCGCCGACGAGGTTGACGAGGAAGGTCGGCAGGGGGAATCCGGGCCCGAGGGTCGGAATCGCGAGGCCGAGCAGATAGCGCGACACGGTGCCGAGTGCGCCGCCGAGGAAGACGAGCAGCACGGGCAGGGGGCGCGTGTGCAGGGGATTAGGCATGACCCTCGCCGAAGAGCACATCGCCCGGGTCGGGAACGTCGGCCGGGTCATCCGTCTCATCATCGACAGCGGCAGCAGGCAGCGGCGAGCGGTCATGCAGCGGCACCACGAGAACCGGCACCGGCTGGCGGCGCGCGAGGCGCGACGCGACGGGCCCCGCAAGCAGCAGCGAGAGCGACGCGCGCACGCCGGGCTGGCGCGTGCCGACCACGATGACGCGTGCATCGCGGTCGACGGCGAAGCGCGAGAGCGCCGTCACGGGGTCGCCGGCGAGCGTGTGGTGGGTGACCGTGACGTTCGCCTCGCTGGCCCGCGCGACGATGCGTGCGGCGATCTCGGTGAGTGCGGGCTGCAGCTTCTCGGTGACGGACTCGTTGTGCCCCGCGGCTGCCACGGGCGCGGTCACCACCGACCCGTCAGGCGCCTCGCCGATGGGCACGCGGGTCTCGTCGACGTAGACGCAGGCGAGCGGGATGCGCAGGTCGTGCGCCATCGCGACGGCCTCGTCGAGGACGCGGTCGGGCGTGTCGGGCGAAAGTCCGACCACCACCGGGCCCGAGCGAGGATTCCCCACCCGGGAATGCTACGCCGCGACGGCCTGCCCGAGCAGCAGTGAGCGCAGCTGGTCGACGGAGTGCACGACCGCCATGGCACCCTTCGCCTCGGCGGGCGAGCCGTAGCCCCACTCGACCATGATCGTCGGAACGTCGTTGGCGCTCGCGCCCTCGACGTCGTAGAAGCGGTCGCCCACCATGACGGGGCGCGAGGTGTCGACACCGAGCTTCTCGAGCTCGGCCAGCGTGTAGGCGATGACGTCCGCCTTCTCTGCGCGCGACTCGTCGTCGCTCGCGCCGCCTACGAAGGTGATGCAGTCGGCGAGGCCGAAGTGCTCGAGGATGCGGCGCGCGCGGCGCTCGGGCTTGCTGGTGGCGGTGGCGACCGGGATTCCCTGCGCGGCGAGCGACTTGAGCAGGCCCGCGATGCCGGGGAACACGGCGTTGTCGACGAGATCGGATTCCTCGGCGAAGCTGCGGTACACCTCGAGGGCGTGCGCGGCCTCGGCCTCGGTGAAGTCCTCGCGGTCGCGCAGCGTCACGGCGAGCGGCGGCCCGACGTAGGCCAGCAGCTCCTCTTCGGAGTGGACCGGGCGGCCGATGGCCTCGAACATCCGCTCAAGGGAGTGCGTGATGCCGGGGGCCGAGTCGGTGAGGGTGCCGTCGAGGTCGAACAGCACGCAGGACCAGTTGCGGGCCACCTCAGGTGTTTCGAGAGTCATAGCCCGACAAGTGTATGGGTGGGTCGCTGGAAACGACTCAGTCGCCGAGCGCGCGCAGCACGTGCTCGCGCGCCACCACCCCGCCGGGTTTCCGCGGGTCGAACTGCACGGCGACGAAGTCGGCCGTCTCGATGAAGCCGAGCGCCTGACGACCGGGGACGATAATGCCGTTCACCTTGGTGCCGGTCAGGCCCGCGGCATCCGCTGTCGCCTTCAGCTCTTTCATCGACGTGAACAGCGGCAGCACCTGCCGGCCGTCCGTCGTCTGCAGCGTGCGCAGGCGCAGGTCCTGCGGCGACGGCGAGCCGGTGACGTCGACCGTGAGCCCGCCGCGCAGCGCGGCGTCGAGCAGCGCGGTCAGAGTCTCTTCGCTCGGGTTCTCGACGAGCCGGTCGAGTGCGAGTGCCGCGGCGCGGTTCTCGTAGGACTGGGGGAAGGCAGGCGCGCGCATCAGAACAGGGTGGGCACGCCCGAGTCGACGCCCTTCATCGCCTCATAGTCGAGCACGACGCAGCGGATGCCGCGGTCTTCGGCCAGCGTGCGGGCCTGCGGCTTGATCTCTTGCGCGGCGAACACACCGGCGACCGGAGCGAGGTGTGGGTCGCGGTTCATCAGCTCGAGGTAGCGGGTCAGCTGCTCGACCCCGTCGATGTCGCCGCGGCGCTTCAACTCCACGGCGACGGCGCGGCCCGAGGCATCCCTCGCCAAGATGTCGACCGGCCCGATCGCCGTCATGTACTCGCGCCGCACCAGCGTGTGCCCGTCGCCGAGCAGCTCGATCTGCTCGGCGAGCAGCTTCTGCAGGTGCGCCTCGACGCCGTCCTTCACGAGCCCCGGGTCGACGCCCAGTTCGTGCGCGCTGTCGTGCTGCACCTCGTGGATCGCGACGATGAGCCTGTCGTCCGTCTTGTTGGCCGCGACCGTCCACACCTGGGTGATACCGGCGGATGCCTGCTCTTCGCTCGGCTCGGAGATGGACAGCGTGCACGGCGGGCTCATCCAGTTCAGCGGCTTGTACGAGCCGCCGTCGGAGTGCACCAGCACCGAGCCGTCGGCCTTGATCATCAGCAGACGGGTCGCGAGCGGCAGGTGTGCGGAGAGCCGTCCGGCGTATTCGACAGAGCACTTCGCAATCACCAGACGCACGTGACGAGTTTACGAGAGCGCGCATGGGCCCTGCGGTGCCGTAGGTCACCGATTCGGACGCCGCACCCGGCTGGCTGGCGCAGACGCGGCCCGATTGACCGAATCGGTTACCTGCGGAGGTGCCCCGCCGCGATCAGCCGTTCCGCTCTGCGGCGTTCGGCTGCGAAAGCGGACTGGCCGAGCCATCCGCCCCACTCGCATAGCTGCGCATTTTCAGCGCCGGCGCGCACAGGAACGCCGCGAGGACGAGCGCCAGCACGACGAACAGCGCGTGCAGGATGCCGACGTGGTCGGCGAGGAAGCCGATGAAGGGCGGCCCGCCGAGGAAGGCGAGGTAGCCGATCATCGCGACGGCGGCGACGCGGGTGGTCGCGTTCCGCTCGTCGTCGGCCGCCGCCGACATGCCGAGCGGGAAGCCGAGCGACGCACCGAGGCCCCAGAACACTGCGCCGGTGACGAAGACGGCGGGCGAGCCGCCGAGGATGAACAGCAGCAGGCCGATCACGCCGAGGCCGGCGGTGATCCGGATCGCCCACACCCGGCCGAGCCGGTCGACGAGCGGGCCGCCCGCCATGCGCCCGAGGGTCATCGCGACCAGGAACACGTCCAGCACGAGGGCGCCCTGCGCCTTGGTGGTGCCATGGTCGTCGACGGCCGCGAGGGCGATCCAGTCGTTGGCCGACCCCTCCGCGAAGGCCATGCCGAGCATGACGACGCCGATCATCACGAGCGTCAGGTCGCGCCACACGACGATGCGGGCGACGACCGAGCGGCGGAAGCGCTGGCCCGTGGTGAGCGCGGCGCTGGTGCCGGATGCCCCGACCGCGCCCTCTTCCTCGGGCAGCTCCTCCCGGTCGGGCACGAAGCGCACGGCGATGACGGCGACGACGATGAGGAAGACGGCCACGACCGACAGGTGCAGCCACGCGGGCACGTCGACCGCCGCGGCTCCGGCGCCGAGCAACGCCCCGAGGACGGTGCCGATCGAGAAGAACGCGTGCATCAGCGGCATCAGGGTGCGGCCGATGCGCCGCTCGACGGTCGCCCCCGAGACGTTCATCATGACGTCGACCGCGCCGTTGCCGAGGCCGAGCATTCCGAGGCCGATGACGGTGACGGCGATGTTGCCCCACAGCGTCGCACCGAGGCCCGATAGCGCCAGGCCGACCGCCCCGAAGGCGAGCGCTCCCGCCATCCCGGCGCGCGAGCCGAGCACGTGCGATGCCGCAGGTGCGACGACGAGGCCGAGGATCGCCCCGAGCGAGATGCAGACGATGAGCAGGCCGACCTGGCCGGGGTCGATGGCGAGGGCGTCGCGCGCCGCGGGCAAGCGCGCGGCGAAGCTCGCGAGCAGCACCCCGCTCAGCGCGAAGACCACGAACACCGCGTTGCGCCACCGGCGCTGTTCCGGCGTGGCGGGCGTGCGGTCGGCGCGGGCTTGGGCGGTGCTCATGTGGCTCACTTGACGGGGTCGGTGCGGTACCTGAGAATTCGACTGTCGAATCGATTCGATAGCCGGGTCAGCCTAAGCTATCTGAAACCCTCCCCGAAGGGAAGCCACCCGAAGGAGCACCCGTGACCGCCGTCGACAACGAGCATCGCCCCACGCTCGCCGCCGTAGCCTCGCGCGCCGGGGTGAGCGCCTCGACGGCATCCCTCGCCTTCAGCGGCACCGGGCCGGTCTCCGACGCGACACGCGAGCGCGTGCTGCAGGCGGCCCGAGAGCTCAACTACGGCGGCCCCGACCCGCGGGCGCGCTCCCTGCGCCGGGGGCGCAGCGGCATCGTCGGCGTCGTGCTCGAAGAGCGCGTGCGCGACGCGTTCCGCGACCCGATCAAGATCGCCACCCTCGACGGCATCTCTGAAGAGCTCGGCGAGATCGACGCCGGCCTGCTGGTGCTCACCGAGGTGGCAGGCGAAGCAGGCGGCGACGAGAAGAACCCGGTCACCCTGAGCGACGCGCCGATCGACGGCGCCGTTCTCATGGGGTGCAGCCCCCGCTTCGAGGAATCCATCGCCACGCTGCGCGCCCGCGGCGTGCCGGTCGTCGCGATCGAGGGCAACCCCGGCGACGACGACGTGGTCATGATCCTGCAGGACAACCGCGAGGCCACCCGTCTCGGCGCCGAGCACCTCAAGAAGCTCGGCCACGAGCGCGTCGCGATCGTCGCGCTCTCGCTCGACCGCGATCACCTGCGCGCCCCGGTCACGCCCGAACGCATCGCGGCGGGCACGAGTTCGACGACGCTCGAGCGCCTCGCCGGCGCGCGCGACGTGTTTCCTGACGCGCCCGCCTACACCGGCGCCGGCTCCTACGTCGAAGAGGGGCGGCTCGCCGCGCTCGAGCTGCTGTCAGGTGAGGCATCCTCTCGCCCCACCGCGATCATCGCGCAGAGCGACCTGCTCGCCGCCGGCGTGATCCGCGCGGCCGAGGAGCTGGGGATTTCCGTTCCAGAGCAGCTCTCGGTGATCGGCTTCGACGGCGTGAAGGTCGACGGGCTGTGGCCCTACGACCTGACCACGCTCGTGCAGCCCGCGGCCGAGAAGGGCCGGGCGGCCGGGCGCGCGATCAAGGCGATGCTCGGTGGCAGTGACGTCGAGACGCGCCTGTTCACCGCCGAGTTCCACGAGGGGAACACGACGGCTAAGCCCAGCGCTTAGGCCCCTGCGACCCCGCCTTGTACTCCTCGAGCGGGACCTTCCCTTTCTTCCACGCCTTCAGCACGGGGTCGACAAGGCGCCAGCAGTCTTCGGCGGTGTCGCCGCGCACTGCCAGCATGGGGTCGCCCTCGAGCACCCCGGCGAGCACCTCGCCGTAAGCAGGCAGTTGGCCGGGATTGAGGGCCGCTCGCAGCTCGGCGCGGTCGATCGTGTACGGGTCGCCCGGCCCGTTCACGTCGAGCTCGAGCGTCATCTCGAGAGTCTTCAGGTCGAGGCGCAGCCGGTTGGGCTGGTCCGAGCCGCGGATCCGCTCGGGCACGTGCGCGGGCAGCCGGAACGTGAAGACGATCTCGTGCCGCGGCGCGCCGAGCGCCTTCCCGCTGCGCAGCGTGAACGGCACCCCCGCCCAGCGGTTGTTGCGCACTTCGACGGTCAGTTCGGCGAGCGTCTCGGTCTCGTTCTTGGGGTCGACTCCCTCTTCGTCGACGTACGACGGCAGCTTCCGCCCGTCGATCGTGCCGGCGGTGTAGCGCGCGCGGCGAGACGCCGCAGCCGGGTCATCCGCCCACAGATGCGTCGCGCGCAGCGCGAGCGCCTTCAGATCGCGCACGTCCGCCGCATCGAGGGCGGCGGGCGGCTCCATCGCGACGACCGCGAGGGTCTGCAGCAGGTGGCTCTGGATCATGTCGACCAGTGCGCCCGCGTGGTCGTAGTAACGAGCGCGGCCCTCAAGCCCGAGCGTCTCGTCGAAGATGATCTCGACCGACTCGACGTGGGTGTTGTTGAGCAGCGGCTCGATGATGCGGTTGGCGAACCGCGTGCCGAGGATGTTGAGCACGCCGCTCGTGCCCAGGAAGTGGTCGACGCGGAAGGCGTGATCCTCGGGCACCAGGGTGGCGAGCTTCTGGTTGAGCTTGTGCGCAGAGGCCTCGTCGACCCCGAACGGCTTCTCGAGCGCGAGGCGCACCCCGTCGGGAACGATGCCGACGAGCGCGTCGCAGGCCAGCGCCGTGATCGCCGGTGGCAGGGCGAAGTAGATGGCGGGCGGGTTGTCGCAGGCCGCAAGCAGCTTCTGCAGATCGGAAGCCTTCGTCACATCGGCCGTCAGGTAGCTGGTGGTCTTGACCAGCTCGTCGACCGCGGGGCCGCTCGCGTCGCCGGTCTTCATGGCGGCGGTGACGCGGTCCTTCCACTCCTTGTCGGTGTAGGTCTCGACGCCCGCACCGACGAGCTGCACGCGGCGATCGGGTTGAACGGTGAGCAGGCCGCCGAGGCCCGGCATCAAGAGGCGCGAGGCGAGGTCGCCGCTCGCACCGAGAATCAGCAGCGTCGCAGGTTCCGGGGTGTTGGTCTTGGCCACGTTGCCGACGGTACCCAGATCACGCGCCGGTGACCAGCCATTTCGGGGACCGGGCGCGCAGGCCGAGCGTGAGCGCGCGCGCACCGAGATAGATGAGGGTGAAGGATGCCGCGAGCAGGGCGAACCCCACCCACCCCGGTGCCGCGAACAGCGCAACGAGCACGGCGCACGGCACGAAGCAGGCCAGGTTGAGCAACCCGGTGAGGGCGAGATAGCGGGCGTCACCCGCACCGATCAGAACCCCGTCGAGCACGAACACGTAGCCGTCGAGGGGCGCCGCGACCGCAATCAGCGCCACCCCGACCGGCAGCACTGCCAGCACGCGGGCGTCGCTCGTGAAGGCGCGGCCGAGCCACGGCGAGAGCACGAGCACGACCGCGCCGAGCACCACGCCCGCGCCGATGCCCCATTGCAGACAGCGCCGCAGTACCCCGCGCACGCGATCGACGTCCGCGGCGCCGAGCCCGTGGCCGATCAGCGCCTGCGCCGCGATCGCGAGGGCGTCGAGCGCGAACGCGAGCGTGTTGAACACCGTCATCACGAGCTGCCACCCCGCGAGCTCGACCGAGCCGAGCCGGGTCGCGGCCCAGGTCGCGAGCAGCAGCGCCGCCCGCAGCGCCGCGGTTCTGATCAGCAGCCAGCACCCGGCGCCTGCGACGCCGAGCACCCCGCGCGCGTGCGGCCGCAGCGAGGCTCGCTCGGCGCGCGCCCGGCGCCAGATCACCACGGCATAGGCGGCGACCATGCCCCATTGCGCCACGTCGGTGCCGACGGCCGAGCCGACGACCCCCAGCCCGAGGCCGTAGATGAAGAATCCGTTCAATCCCGCGTTCGCGATGAATCCCGCGACCGCGACGACGAGCGGCGTGCGCGTGTCCTGCAGGCCGCGCAGCAGGCCCGTCGCGGCATACACGATGAGCATGGCCGGCAGCCCGATCATGGCGACGCGCAGATAGGCGGATGCCTGCGCCGTGACGTCCTCGGCGGCGCCGAACAGGCCGACGAGCAGCGGCGCGACGAGGAATCCGATCGCTCCCAGAATCGCGCCGAGCGCGGTCGCGAGCCACGTGCCGTCGACGCCGAGCGAGATGGCACCTGGGCGGTCGCCGGCGCCGAGACGGCGCGCGACCGCCGGGGTCGTGCCGTAGGCGAGGAAGACCATGAGGCCGACCACGGTCTGCAGCACGGCGCTCGCGAGACCCAGACCCGCGAGGGGAACCCGGCCGAGGTGGCCGACGAGCGCGCTGTCGACCAGCAGGAAGATCGGCTCGGCGATGAGCGCGCCGAGCGCCGGAACGGCCAGCGCGAGGATCTCGCGGTCGAGCGCCTTCGGCTGACCGGGAGCCGTGATGCGGGGCACAACTCGATCTTGGCAGGGTCGGGAAGAATGCCTGCATGAGCGACGCCCAGGACCACTCGCCGGTTCCGCCGGAGCAGCAGCCGCAGCCGCAGTGGGCTCCGCCGACGGCGCAGCCGCAGTGGGCGCCGCAGCCGCAGCCGGCCCAGCCGCAACAGCCGCCGTACGCCTATCCGCCTCAGCAGGCGCCGTCGAACCACCCGGCGCAGTACGCGCAGCCGTACCCGCCGCAATACCCGCCCCAGCAGTGGGCAGCCCCGAAGCCCCCCAAGCCGCCGCGCAAGTGGCTGGGCGCGTGGGGCGGGCTCTGGATCGCCCTCGGCGCGATCGGGATCATTGGCCTCGAGTTCCTGGTCGCCTGGCTGCTGCGCGATGTGCAGCGGCCGTCGCCGCGCGCCTACGACGTGCTCGACCCGATCCTGATGCTGGTCGGCAGCGGGTGCGTGATCGCGGGCTTCCTGTACACGATGGCCTACCGCGTTCCCGCACGCTGGGGGCTGTCGCTGGGCCGCCTGATCGGCGGCGGACTGCTGGCCGGATTCCTCGCCGCCGTGGTCGCGGGAATGGTGAACGGCGTCATCGACGCCTTCGCCGGGGGCACCGACGCGCACCCTGCAACGCTCAGCTTCGTGCTGGTCGGCCCGGTCGAGGAGTCGGCGAAGCTCGCGGGCGCTCTGCTGCTGGGCCGCGCGCTCGCCGTCAAGAACGGGCGCGTCGGGCTGTTCGTCGGCGCCGCCGTCGGCTTCGGTTTCGCCTTCGTCGAGAACCTCGGCTACCTCGAGACGTCGTGGTCGGTCGGGCTCACCGATCCGGCGCACGGCGGCCCGATCGCCGGCGTGCTCGGCACCGCCATCTCGCGCCAGCTGCTCGGCCCGTTCCTGCACCCCGTGCTGACGGGCCTGGCGACGGCGGCGTGGTTCGCGGTCGCCCGCCCTGGGCAGAACGGCGGCCGTGCGCGCTATCGCTTCGCCGTCGTCGCGGTGCTCGCGTGGCTTGCCTCGGCGGTCGCGCACAGCCTCTTCGACCTCGGCGCGGGCGCCGCCGACAGCACCGAGAACCAGGACCTCGGTGCCGGCATCACGCTGCTCACGATCGCCGCCTATGTGATCGCGTCGTTCCTCGCCTGGCTGTTGATCAGCCGGGCGCTGAAGCGGCGAGATCTCGCGCGGGCAAACGCTGCGGCTGGTGCTTCACCGGCCCTTCCGCCCGCCTGAGTTTTCTATATTCACAAACTCGTGAACGTGGCGTAGCTTGTGCACCGTGAACGCCACCAGCGAATCGCCGGTCGTCGAGACCCGCGCTCTCACCAAGCACTTCGGCCGGGTGCACGCCCTCGACGGCCTCGACCTCACGGTCGGCGCGGGCGAGGTGCACGGTTTCCTCGGCCCGAACGGCGCCGGCAAGTCGACCACGATCCGCATCCTGCTCGGGCTCGCCCGGGCGACGAGCGGCGAGGCGCGCGTGTTCGGGCGGGATCCGTGGCGCGAAGCATCCGATCTTCATCGACGCATCGCGACCATTCCCGGTGACGTCGCCCTGTGGCCGGGCCTCAGCGGCGGCGAGACGATCGACCTGCTCGTCAGGCTGCGCGGCGGCGACACGAAAGCCGCGGCCTACAAAGCCGAGCGCGCGCGGCTCATCGACGAGTTCCAGTTCGACCCGACGAAGAAGGCGCGCAGCTATTCGAAGGGCAACCGGCAGAAGGTGGCGCTGATCGCGGCGTTCGCGCACCCCGCCGAGCTGTACGTCTTCGACGAGCCGACGAGCGGCCTCGACCCGCTGATGGAGTCGGTGTTCACCCGCCAGGTCGGCCGCGTCGCCGCCGAGGGCGGCACCGTTCTGCTCAGCTCGCACATCCTGAGCGAGGTCGAGAAGCTGTGCACGCGCATCTCGATCGTGCGCGCCGGCCGCATCGTCGAGTCGGGCACGCTCACCGAGCTTCGACACCTCACCCGCACCTCGTTCTCGTTCGAGCGGGATTCCCTGACGGATGCCCAACTCGCCGGCATCCCCGGCGTGCACGACCTCACGCTGAACGAGGGGCGCGTCGCGTTCACCGTCGACTCAGACCAGGTCGCCGCCGTGCTGCCGTCGCTCGGCGAGCTCGGCGTCGCCGGCCTGCAGGTCGCGCCGCCGTCACTCGAGGAGCTCTTCCTCAGGCACTACGGCGACACCCTCGAGCCCGCGGAGGCGTGAGCATGTTCTGGCAGCTGCTGCGCTTCCGGCTGCGCCGCGACCGGTGGCAGCTGATCGTCTGGGGCGTCGTCCACTTCCTGCTGGCGTACATGGTCGTGAGCGCGGTCAACACGACCTACGGCACCGCGGTGGAGCGCGCCAACACGGTCAGGGTCATGATGGTGACGCCCGCGATCCTGGTCTTCCGCGGCACCCCGCAGGGAACCGGCGCCGGCGACTTCATGGCCCTGCTCGGCCTCACCTTCATCGCGCTGATCGTCGCGTTCCAGTCGACCTTCCTCGTCGTGCGCAACACGCGCGCGGAAGAGGCGGTCGGCCAGACCGAGACCATCGCGGCGACGGCCGCGGGGCGCTGGGCGCCGTCGTTTGCGGTGATCGCGCTGGGCGTGTTCGCGAACGTGGTGGCGGCCGTCGCATTGGCGATCGGATGCCTGGCCGGCGGTCTTCCCGCCGGTGGGTCGTGGCTCTTCGGCGCCGGCTGCGGCATGGTCGGGCTGACCTTCGTGGGCGTGGCGTTCCTGCTCGCGCAGCTGTTCCCCGCCGGTCGCTCGGCCAACGGCTGGGCGGCGACGCTGGCGGTGCTGGCCTATGTGGTGCGCGGCATCGGCGACGCCGCGGGCACTCCGCACCTCCAGAGCCTGACGCTGACGCCGGCCTGGCCGATCTGGGCGAGCCCGATCGGCTGGGCCCAGCGCACCCTGCCGTGGTCTGAGCACGCGCGGGTGTGGCCGCTGTTCCTCGGGCTCGCGTCGTTCGTCGTGCTGACCGCCGTCGCGCTGCTCGTGCAGGACCGCCGCGACGTCGGCGCGGGCATCCTCGCCGAGCGCCGCGGCCGGGCCGATGCGTCGGCGGTGCTCGGCGGCACGTTCGGCCTCGCGCTGCGCCTGCAGCGCGGGGTGCTAGTCGCGTGGACCGCCGCGCTCGTCGCCGGTGCTCTGCTGCTCGGCTCTCTCTCGGGCGTCATGATCGACCAGCTGCAGACCACGGGCGCCGGCGTCACGAACGCGCTCGACGAGATCGGCGGCGCGGGCGGCGGCACGCTGCTGCAGGCCTTCGTCAACGTCGGCGCGGTCTTCTCGGGCCTCATCGCCTCGGCCATCTGCGTGCAGGGCGCCATGCGCCTGCGGCAGGAGGAGGCCGCGGGCGGCGCCGACGCCGTGCTCAGCACCGCCGCCGGACGCGTGCGCTGGGCACTGTCATTCCTTGTCGTCGCCGCGGTCGGCGCTGTCGTCGGGCTGGCACTCGCCGGTCTGGTCGCCGGAGCGGTCGCGGGCGACGAGGGCGGCGGCTTCGCCACCTGGTTCTGGGCGATCGTGTGGGAGGTGCCCGCGGTCCTCGTGTTCCTCGGTATCGTCGCGCTCGTGTTCGCCGTGCTGCCCTCCGCGACGGTCGCGGTCGGCTGGGCGATCTTCGCGCTCGGCGCGATCTTCGGGCTGTTCGGCCCGCTGTTCGGCCTGCCTGAGTGGGCCCGCGACCTCGCACCCTTCGCCCACACGCCGGCGGTCGCGCTGCCGGACCCGAGCTTCACCGGCGGGTGGGTGATGGCTCTCATCGCGGTGGTGCTGGTGGTGGCATCCGTGTACCTCTTCAAGCTGCGCGACACGAAGCCGGGAGCGTGAGACGTGGCCGACCCGCTCTTCGAGTTCACCGAGCGGCTCGCCGCGATGTTCGCGGTGGCCGGGTTCCCGCGGATGGCGTCGCGCGTGCTGATGACACTGATGATGTCGCCGGATGCCTCACTGACGGCGGCTGAGCTGAGAGACCGGCTCGGCATCAGCGCTGCCGCGGTCTCTGGTGCGATCACGTACCTCGAGCGGCTCGGCATGGTGCGGCGGCGGGCGCAGCAGGGCTCGCGGAAGGAGCTCTACGAGCTGCCGGAGGCGGCCTGGTACACGGCGTCGCTGCGGCAGCCGCCGTTCTACTCGGAGATCGCGGGGATGCTGCCCGCCGGCATCGAGGCGGCGAAGAAGGCCGGCGCTCAGGGGCCGCTCGCCCGCCTGACCGAGATGCAGGAGTTCTTCGAGTTCATGCGCACCCGCATGCCCGAGCTCTACGAGGAGTGGATGCGGACGCGACGGGGCTGCGCCGACGCATCGACTACGGAGTAGTCGCGCTTGCCGGCGGGTTTCGCCCGTCGAGTACGCAGTGCTCGCGGCTATCGGCGCCTCTTTCGCGCGTCGACGCCGTACTCGATGGGGCGCAGGGTCGCCCCCGCGCTGTGCAGCCGCCGTGCGATGCGGGCGAGCGTCTCGAGCGGGCGCAGCTCGAGGTCGTCGCTGCTGATGTCGAGCTGGCTCCAGCCCAGGTCTTCGACGCGGGCCCGCCGCAGCATGTCATTGCGGTAGGTGGACTTCTTCGTGCGGTGGTGGTCGCCCATGTACTCGTATCCGACAAAGTGCTCGGGGAAGGCGCCGTCGAGCATCGCCACAAGGGAGCCCCGCTCGTCGTAGATCCGATGGTTGAGCTCTGGTGCGGGTAGCCCGGCTCGCTCGATCAGCAGGCGCAGCCGCGTCTCCTGTGGCGACAGACACCCGTAGCGAATCTCTTCGAGCGCGGCACGTGCCGCGCGGATACCGCGGCTGCCCGGCGCCTGTGCGACGGCTGATCGTAGCTCGTCGATCGTTGTCAGTGGTGGTCGTTCGTCGAAGGGTTCGCTGCCGGTGACGAGGAAATCGCCGGCGATGATCAGGTCGTCGAGGCTGAGCAGCCCAGCGAGCTGCACCCACACGAACGCCGGGTGGAGTACCGGCACCCCACTGACATGCCCGGCAAGCTGGCCCCGCGGTTCGAGCTCGTGGTGGATCACACCGCGCACCTGTCTGGCGCGTTGCGGTCGGAACATGCTGACGTGAACCGGGCCGGCGAGCAGCTCCGCCGGCAACGGCACACCGAATAGCTCGGCGGCTGTGATGTGGCTGAAGTACTCGCCGTTGACGATGCGCACGGTGTAGTCCTCGCGGCGCTGGCCGTGGGTCCGCTCGCCCGCGGGCGCCCGCACCCCGCGATGCGGAGTCGAGAGGTCATTGCCGCTCAGCCGTGCGGGCGACACCCCGGCCTCTCGCGCCTCCTCGATCGAGAAGGCGCGCCCGACCAGACTGTCGGGAAGCGGCGTGCGGCGTCTCATGGCTCACGAGGATGCCGCGGCGCAGGCATCCCCCGCTCAATTCGTCCACACCCCTCGTCGAGTACGCAGTACTCGCGCTCAAAACGCGCGCGAAACCGCGAGTACTGCGTACTCGACGACGGGGAGCGGCGACGGCCCCGGCGCCCCGAAGTCAGCCGGCCGCGCGGACCCGCGGGTCGATGATTCCGTAGACGATGTCGACCAACACGTTCGCGATCGCGATCAGGAACGCGGCGAACAGCGTGACCCCGACGACGACCTGCAGGTCGCGCGAGCTGATCGACTCGATCAGCAGAGCGCCGATGCCCTGCATCGAGAACACCCGCTCGGAGATCACGGCGCCGCCGAGCAGCACGCCCAGGTCGAGGCCGAACAGGGTCACGACCGGGATCAGTGCGTTGCGCAGACCGTGGCGGATGACGACGGGCCCCTCGCCGAGTCCTTTGGCCCTGGCCGTGCGGATGTAATCCTGCCCCAGCTGGTCGATGAGCTCGCTGCGGGTGAGCCGCGTGTAGACGGCCGCGTTGATGAAGGCGAGCGCCGCCCAGGGCATCAGCAGGTGCGTGAACCAGCCGAGCGGGTCGTCGCCGAAGGGCTCGTACCCGCCGGTGGGAAGCCACCCGAGCCCGAAGCCGAACAGCAGGATCAGCAGCATTCCGACCAGGTATGCGGGCGCAGAAACCCCCGCGATCGCCACGGTCATGATGGCGCGGTCGGCGGCGCGCCTACGCCACACGGCTGCGACGGCGCCGCCCGCCACTCCGCCGATGAACCACAGCACGGCCGCGCCGACCGCGATCGACGCCGTGACCGGGAAGCGGGTCAGGATCAGCTCGGTCACGGGCGTGTTCAGCTGGAACGAGTACCCGAAGCAGGGCGCCGCGCAGGCGATTGCGCCGGCGCCCGTGCCGAAGGTGCGCCCGACGACGATGCCGCGCAGGAACTCCCAGAACTGCCCGTACCAGGGCAGGTTGAGACCGAGGTAGTCCTTCGCTCGCGCCAGATTCTCGGGCGTGCACGGCTTGCCGCACGAGAGCTGCGCCGGGTTCGACGGCAGCAGGTAGAAGATCACGAACGTCACGGCGGTGACGACGAGCAGCACGATGACGACGCCGATGAGGCGGCTTCCGATCAGGCGGGCGATGCGCATCAGGGGGTCACCTCCTCGGGCGAGCTGGGCTTCTGCGCGCTGTGCGCGCTCTGCGACGACGTCGAGCGGATGCCTCTTCTGCGGTTCACCCGCGGGTCCAGCGCATCCCGCAGCCCGTCGCCGAACGCGTTGAGCGCGAGGGTGATCAGGAAGAGGGCGCCGCCGGGGAAGGCGAGATAGGCGGGATCGGTCGAGAACCACGCCACCGCGTCGCCGATCGCACGACCCCACGACGGCGTGGGCGGCGGCACGCCGACACCGAGGAAGGAGAGTGCCGCCTCGGTTCCGATCATCGACGGTACGAGGATCGTGGCGTAGACGATGATGGTCGCGCCGACGTTCGGCAGCAGCTGACGCCAGAGCACATGGCCGTCGCCGGCGCCCATCGCCTCCGACGCGACGACGAACGTGCGCCGTCTGATCGAGAGCGCCTGGCCGCGCACCACGCGCGCGACGGCCGGCCAGCCGAAGAATCCGATCACCAGCACCATCAGCACCGGCCTGGGGAACGCGGCCGCCACGATCGCGGTGAGCGAGATCATGAAGACGAGGCTCGGGAAGCCGAGCATCACGTCGACGACGCGGCTCGCGATGCGGTCGTACCAGCCGCCGAAGTACCCGGCGGTGAGCCCGACCGTCACTCCGATGGCCACCGAGACCGCCGTGGCGAGAACGCCGACCGTCAGCGACAGCCGGCTGCCGTAGACGACGATCGCGAACAGGTCGCGGCCGGTCAGGGGCTCGACGCCGAACCAGTGCTGCCACGAGATGCCGCCGCCGAAACCCTTCGGCGCCCCGGAGTCGTCGAGTGCGTGCAGGTGGTAGCTGTACGGGTCCTGCCCGTTGATCGCCGTGATCAGGGGCGCGAAGATCGCGGCCAGCACGTAGATCGCCACGACGATCAGGCCGCCGAGCGCCCACGGGTCGCGCCGAAGGTGCCCCCAGACGTTGCGCAGTCCGTTCACTCGGCCACCGCCTCGAGCTCGCGCCACTGCTCGCGACGCAGCGATTGGGCGGCCGGGTCGGCGACAGGCGCTGCGGCGAGCAGGCGTCGCGTGTACGGCTGGGTCGGGGCCGCCAGCACCTCGGCGGCCGGCCCCTGCTCGATGACGCGACCGCCCTGCAGCACCACGACGCGATCGGCGAGACGGCGCACGACCGCCAGATCGTGGCTGATGAACAGGCAGGCGAAGCCGTGCTGCTGCTGCAGGTGCTCGAGCAGTTCGAGAACGGATGCCTGCACCGACACATCCAGCGCAGAGGTCGGCTCGTCCGCGATCAGCAGCTCCGGCTCGAGCGCGAGGGCGCGGGCGATGGCGACGCGCTGCCGCTGGCCGCCCGAGAGCTCGTGCGGGTAGCGGTCGGCGAAGTCCGCCGGCAGCTGCACCTGATCGAGCAGCTCGCGCACCCTGGCCGCACGCGCCGTCGGGGAGTCGCTTGTGTGCAGCTCAAGCGGCTCGGCGATGCTCGTCGCGATCGTGTTGCGGGGGTTCAGCGACGAAGCCGGGTCTTGAAAGACATAGCCGATGCGGCTGCGCACCCGACGCCGCTCGCGGCGGCTCGCGCGGCCGAGCTCTACACCGCCCACGCTCGCGCGGCCGGCCGAGATCGGCACGAGGCCCACCAGAGCACGGCCGATCGTCGACTTCCCTGAGCCGGACTCGCCGACGAGGCCGACCACCTCGCCGTGCCCGATCGTGAAGCTCGCGTCGCTGACCGCGTGCACCGCGGCGCCGCGGCGGCGGAAGACCACGCTCGCCCCGTCGAGGACCACGGTCGGGTCCGCAGTGGCCCCGAGCGCCTCCGTCGCGGGCTCCTGCTCGGCCGCGGCATCCGCACCGCCCACTCGCTCTGTCTCGGTCAACGTGGTCAGGGTGGGGACTGCCGCGAGCAAGCCGCGCGTGTACTCGGAACGCGGCGCGCTGAATACCTCGGCGACGGGTCCGGATTCGAGCGCGACGCCACGGCGCATGACGAGCACGTCGTCGGCGAGGTCGGCGACGACGCCCATGTCGTGCGTGATGAGCAGGATCGCGGTGCCGCGCTCATCGCGCAGCGTGCGCAGCAGATCGAGGATGCCGGCCTGCACGGTCACGTCGAGGGCGGTCGTCGGCTCGTCGGCGATGATCGCGACGGGGTCGCAGCTGATCGCCATCGCGATCATGGAGCGCTGCAGCTGGCCGCCCGAGAGTTCGTGCGGATGCGACGTCGCGATTCGGTCGGCCTCGGGCAGGCCGACCGAGCGCAGCAGTTCGCGCACGCGCTCGCGCAGGGCGCGCCCGCGCACCTCTGGCCGGTGCAGCCGGATCGCCTCGGCGATCTGCTCGCCGATCGGGTAGACGGGGTCGAAGGCGCTCATCGGCTCCTGGAACACCGTGCCGATGCGCCCGCCGCGCACGGCACGAAGGTCGGCTGCCGGAGCCCCGATCAGCTCGCGGCCCTCGAGGCGCACGCTGCCGGTCACGGTCGCGCTGTCGGGCAGCAGGCCGAGCACGCTCATCGCCGTCACCGACTTCCCCGAACCGGACTCGCCGACGAGGGCGAGCACGCGGCCGGGGGCAAGGTCGAAGCCGACCGAGTCCACGACTCGGCCGGCTTCGACTACACCTGTCGTTCCGCTTGCGAACGAGATCGAAAGATCCCGAACGGAGAGAACCGGTGCCGGGTTGGTCGGACTCACTTGCTCAGCGTGACGGTCCGATAGTCGGGGTAGGCGGGGAACGACGGAATGAAGAAGTTCCCGACTCCCGAGCCGCGCAGGAACGACTGCTTGGCGTAGATCAGGGGCACGACCGGCGCGTCGGCCATGATCTGCTTGTCGATCGCCGCCCAGTCGGCCTGAGCCTTCTTCTGGTCGACCTCGGCCTGCGCAGCGGCGATCGCCGCGTCCACGGCGGGGTTCGAGTACTGGGAGGTGTTGAAGTTGCCGTTGCCGATCTGGCTCGAGTCGAAGAGCGGTGAGATGTTGGAGTTCGCCGACGGGAAGTCGGGCTGCCAGCTCATCAGCGAGAGGTCGAACGTCGGGTGGCTGACCGCGACGTCGGTGTAGAACGAGTCCTGGTCCTCGGGCTTGAGCGTCACCGAGATGCCGGCGCGCTTGAGTCCCTGCTGGATCGCCTGGGCCTGGGCGAGCGACGCCGCGTCGTTCTGCGTGAGCAGCGTGAGGCTCAGCGAGCTCACGCCGGCCTGGCTGAGCAGGTCCTTGGCCTTGCTGACGTCGCCGCTCGCCGGCGCCTTGTACAGGTCGTAGTCGACGCGCCCCGCGATGCCCGGCGTGATCAGCGTGCTGGCGAACGTGCCGGCCTGCTTGCCGCCCGAGGCGACGAGGTACGACTGCTTGTCGACGGCGTACTCGATCGCCTGGCGCACCTTGAGATTCTTGAGCGCGCCCTTCTGCGTGTTCAGCGACAGGTACTGGATCGGGCCCGCCTTGGACGTCGCGAGTCGAGACTTCGCCGCGGCGTTATGGGTCACGGATGCCAGATCGGAGGCCCCGAGGTACTGCACGTCGAAGGCGTTCTTGTAGGCGCCGGTGTCGTTGATCAGGTTCTGCACGGCGGTCGACTGGTTCTGGCTCTCCTGGAAGATCACCTTGTCAGCCGAGGCGGTGCGCACCTGGTCGGTCTTCTTGCTCCAGTACTTGTTGCGCGTGAGCGTCAGCGACGTGCCGTCCTTGATGCTCTCCACTTTGTACGGGCCGGTCGTGATCGGCGCCTTCGAGTAGGTGGCCGGTGCGCCGTTCGACTGCTTCACCGGCGAGAAGGCGGGCATCGACACGATCCACGGCCAGTCGCCGAACGACTTGTTGAGGTGGAACACGATGGTCTTGTCATCGGGCGTCTCGATCGAGTCGAGGCTCTTGCCGTCGAAGGGGCCGGTGTAGTCGCTCCCGCCCACGAGCAGCGTCTTGTGGTAGCTGAGACCGCCCTGCAGCTGGTCGCTGAACGAGCGCTCGATGCCGTACTTGATGTCCTCGCTCGTGACGGCCGAGCCGTCGGAGAACTTGAGACCGCTCTTGAGGTGGTAGGTCCAGGTCTTGCCGTCGTCGCTCACGTCACCGGTGTTCGTCGCGAGGTCCGGGACGACCTTGGCGTCTTGGCCGGGCTTCACCTCCCATGTGGTGAGCCGCCGGTCGATGAGGCCGAGGGTCGTCGTCGCCAGGTTCTGACTCGACGCCGGGTCGAGGGAAACGGTGCTGGCCGGGGTGAGCAGGGTCAGGGTGCCGCCGGACTTCGAGGAGCTCGTGGTTCCGTTCGAAGAGCAGCCGGTGAGAACCAGGGCGGCTGCAACTGCGGCGGCCGCCGCAGCGGTCGTGAATCTACGCATCTTTCCACTCTCGGCCGATACGCGCGTATATGAAGTCACCGAGCGTTACATTTCGTCACACGGCCGCCGCGTGGGCTCCTCACTAAGGTGGGGAGCATGAGCGACGCGGCCGCATCCGGCATCCACACCGAGGAACTCGACCCCGACATCCGCCCGCAGGACGACCTGTTCCGGCACGTCAACGGCGCCTGGCTCGAGCGCACCGAGATCCCGGCCGACAAGGCGCGCTGGGGCTCGTTCTATCAGCTCGCCGAAGAGGCCGAGAAAGCCGTGCGTGAGATCATCGAGGAGTCGCAGCACGCCGAGGTCGGCACCGAGGCCCGCAAGATCGGCGACCTCTACACGAGCTTCATGGACACCGAGCGCATCGAGCAGCTCGGCGCGACGCCGCTCGCCAGCTCGCTCGCGATGATCGACAACGTCCACTCGATCGACCAGTTCCTCGAGACGCTCGCGCACTTCGAGCGCAACGGCGTCGGCGGCTTCTATCAGCTCTTCGTCGACAACGACCCGGGCGACCCCGAGCGCTACCTCGTGTTCTTCGAGCAGGCCGGCCTCTCGCTGCCCGACGAGTCCTACTACCGGGAAGACACGTTCGCCGGCATCCGCAAGGCGTTCGTCACGCACGTGCAGACGATGTTCGAGCTCGCGGGCGTTACGGATGCCGCGCGCAAGGCCGAGAACGTGTTCGCTCTCGAGACCGAGCTCGCGAAGCACCACTGGGACAACGTGAAGTCCCGCGACAGCGAGAAGACCTACAACCTCTACAAGTGGGAGGACCTGAAGGACCTCGCCGGCAGCGAGAGCGCCGACCTGCAGGTGTGGCTCGACGCGCTGAAGGCCCCGCACGGCGCGCTGCGCGAGCTGGTGCTGCGGCAGCCGTCGTTCACCGCCGGGCTCGCGGGGCTGCTCACCGCCGACCGCCTCGGCGCGTGGAAGGACTGGCAGGCGTGGCAGGTCATCCACGCCCGCGCTCCCTACCTGAGCTCCGACTTCGTGCAGGCGAACTTCGACTTCTACGCCCGCACGCTCACGGGCACTCCGCAGCTGCGCGAGCGGTGGAAGCGCGGGGTCTCGTTCGTCGAGGGCGGCATGGGCGAGGCCGTCGGGCGCGAGTACGTCAAGCGGCACTTCCCCGAAGAGTCGAAGGCTCAGATGGACGAGCTCGTGGCCAACCTCATCGAGGCGTACCGCGACAGCATCCGCTCGCTGTCCTGGATGGGCGACGACACGAAGAAGCGCGCGCTCGAGAAGCTCGACAAGTTCACGCCCAAGATCGGCTACCCGGTGAAGTGGCGCGACTACTCGGCGCTGCACGTCAACCCGACCGACCTGATCGCCAACGTGCGCGCGATCTCGGCATTCGAGTTCTACCGCGAGCTGTCGAAGATCGGCAAGCCGATCGACCGCGACGAGTGGTTCATGACCCCGCAGACGATCAACGCGTACTACAACCCGGGGTTCAACGAGATCGTGTTCCCCGCCGCGATCCTGCAGTTCCCGTTCTTCGACCCGCACCGCGATGCTGCCGCGAACTACGGCGCGATTGGCGCCGTGATCGGGCACGAGATCGGGCACGGCTTCGACGACCAGGGCTCGAAGTTCGACGGCGACGGCAAGCTCGAGTCGTGGTGGACGGACGACGACCGCACCGCCTTCGAGAAGCTCACGGGCGCTCTGATCGAGCAGTACAACGCGCTCACGCCTGCCCAGCTGCCCGAGGGGTCGCCCCACGTCAACGGCGCACTCACGATCGGCGAGAACATCGGCGACCTCGGCGGTCTCGGCATCGCGTGGAAGGCGTATGTGCGCTCGCTCGGCGGGGCAGAGCCGCCGGTCATCGACGGGCTCACCGGCGCGCAGCGCTTCTTCCTGTCGTGGGCGCAGGCCTGGCAGCAGAAGGGGCGCGATGAAGAGGTGATCCGCCTGCTGACGATCGACCCGCACTCGCCGAATGAGTTCCGCTGCAACCAGATCGTGCGCAACATCGACGAGTTCTACAGGGCGTTCGACGTGCAGGAGTCCGACGACCTCTACCTGCCGCCGGAGCAGCGCGTCACCATCTGGTGACGCACTTGCGTCCCCGCCCGACAGATGCGCCCGCTTTGCGGGGCACAGTTGTCGGCGGGGCTCGCAGAAGTCAGTGCACGTACTCGAGCAGGTCGAGGCCGAAGGTGCGCATGCCCTCGAGCACGCGCAGGCGCGCAGGCAGCCCAGAGTCGTCGAACGCCATCGACACCGCGTAGGCGACGCCCGTGCGCGGCCCGCGCAGCACGCCCGCCTCGCTGCGCACGCCGAGATCGCTGCCGGTCTTGTTGACGAGCAGGATGCCGTGATCGGGGCTGCGGTGCGCGAGGGGGTCGAGCCCGAACGAGGCCGCGGCCATGGTCAGGTCGGCGTTGAGCGACAGCCACTGCACGACGCGCTGGCTCACGGTGCGGCTCACGATCTCGCCGCGGGCAAGGGCCGCGAACAGCCAGGTCAGCTCTGAGGCGGAGCCGATCGAGAGCTGCGGGGCGTCGTCGGGGCCGCGGTGGTCGCGCACCAGATCGAGCAGCGCGGTGCGGGTGAGCCCGAGCTGCTCGGTGCGCGCGCCGACCGCCTCGAGACCGATGCGCCGCAGCAGCACGTTCGTGGCGAGGTTGTCGCTCGTGGCGCCGACCAGGGCGGCGAGGTCCGCGAGGGGAAGCGACGGGACGGCGAGGTGCTGCCACACGCCGGAGTCTCCGACGGCATCCCTCGCCTCACGATCGAGAAGGGTGAGCCCGCTGGCCGTGCCGTTCTCGAGCTGCGCGGCCACCTCGATCAGCAGCAGCACCTTTCCGACCGACGCGGTGGGCATGACGACGTGGTCGTCGACCGAGAAGAGCACCTGGCTGGTGGAGAGGTCGACGGCGCGCGCAGACACCTGCACGCCGGCGAGGGCGAGCTCGGCGAGCGCCGCGAAGCCGCGCTCGAAGCTGTCGGCAAGCTCCTCGCCGCGGTGTCTTCCGAGCGTCACGGCAGTGTGACGGGCGCGGCGGCCTGAGGCTTGCTGGGCGGCGGAGGACATGGTGCGCAGATCTCCCTCTGGGCGATGGAACATCCGGGGCCCCCTCCCTGATCAGTCGATCATATGTGGTTCCGGGCACCCCAAAATGCGGGGAGGGGGACCCCACATACAATTGATCGGATTCCCCGTCTCGGGGTCGATCAGAAGAGCCCCTCCAGGAGAAATCGCCTCATGGCCGAACAGTCCCGTCTCGATTCCGTCATCGCCCTCGCACAGCACCGTGGCTTCGTCTTCCAGTCCGGCGAGATCTATGGCGGAACCCGCAGCGCGTGGGACTACGGCCCCCTCGGCACGGAGCTCAAGGAGAACATCAAGCGGCAGTGGTGGAAGACCTTCGTGCGCGGCCGCGGCGACATGATCGGCCTGGACTCGTCGGTCATCCTGCCCCCGAAGACGTGGGAGGCATCCGGTCACCTGGCGACCTTCAACGACCCGCTCACCGAGTCGCTCGTGACGCACAAGCGCTACCGCGCCGACCACCTTTTCGAGCAGTACGAGAAGGAGCACGGCCACCCGCCCGTGAACGGCCTCGACGACATCCCCGACCCCGACAACCCCAAGGTCGTCGGGCAGTGGACGCCGATCCGGCAGTTCAACGGCATGCTCAAGACCTACCTCGGCGTCGTCGAGGACGAGTCGGGCCTCGCCTACCTGCGCCCAGAGACCGCACAGGGCATCTTCACGAACTTCCTGAACCTGCTGCAGACGAGCCGCAAGAAGCCGCCGTTCGGCGTCGGCCAGATCGGCAAGGCGTTCCGCAACGAGATCACGCCCGGCAACTTCATCTTCCGCACGCGCGAGTTCGAGCAGATGGAGATCGAGTACTTCGTGCCGCCGGCCGAGGCGCCGCAGCACTTCGACAAGTGGGTCGAGGACTGCGTCAACTGGTTCGTCGACCTCGGTGTCTCGCCAGGCAGCATCCGTCTCTTCGACGTGCCTGACGGCGACCGCGCGCACTACAGCGACCGCACGATCGACGTCGAGTACGACTTCGGCTTCGAGGGCGACCCGTGGGGCGAGCTCATGGGCATCGCGAACCGCACGGACTTCGACCTGAAGAGCCACGCCGAGGTCTCTGGCCGCGACCTGTCGTACTTCGACCCGACCACCAACGAGCGCTGGACGCCCTACGTGATCGAGCCGTCGTTCGGTCTCACCCGCTCGCTCATGGCGTTCCTGCTCTCGGCCTACGACGAGGAAGAGGTGCCGACCGCGAAGGGCGGCACCGAGACCCGCACGGTGCTGCGCCTCGACCCGCGCCTCGCGCCGTTCAAGGTGGCCGTGCTGCCGCTGTCGAAGAAGGAGACGCTGACGCCGCTCGCTCAGAAGATCGCCGACGAGCTGCGCGGCGACTGGAACGTCGACTACGACGAGACCCAGGCGATCGGCCGCCGCTACCGCCGACAGGACGAGATCGGCACGCCGTACTGCGTCACCGTCGATTTCGACTCGCTCGAGGACGACGCCGTGACCGTGCGCGACCGCGACACGATGAAGCAGGAGCGCGTGCCCGTCGCCGGCCTCAAGGCCTACCTGGCCGAGCGGCTCGTCGGCGCGTAGCCGGCGGCACCTTAAACCTCGAAGGGCACATCGTTTCCCGGAAACGATGTGCCCTTCGGCGTTGTGTGTGCCCGTCAGGCCGTGTGCCAGTCAGGCCCTGTGCCGGTCAGGCGGCGCGAGCTACGCGCTCGCCGCAGCCGCCTTGCGCGCGGCCCACTCCTCGGCCGTGATCGCATAGATGGCCACGTCGTGCCACTCGCCGTCGACGATCTCGCGCTCCTTGAGCAGCGCCTCCTGGCGCATGCCGTGGATGCCGCACAGTCGAGCAGAGGCCTCGTTGCGGGCATCCAACTCGGCATAGACGCGGTGCGCGCCCATCTTCTCGAACGCGAGGTCGAAGACGGCGGCGGTCGCCTCAGTGGCGAGCCCGCGGCCGTGGATCGCCGGGTGGAACACCCAGCCGATCTCGAACTGCGCGTTGCGGATGCTCTTGGCGAAGAGTGCGACGTCACCGATCTCGCCGCCCTGCGAGCCGTCGGCCTGCTTGAACTCGACGGCCCAGGCGAGCCCGTCGCCCTTGTTGCTGATGCGCGAGCTGTTCACGAGGCGCTTCGTCGCGTTGCCGTTGCTCTGCTCGTCGTCGTGGTCGCGGACTTCCCAGCGCAGGTACTTGACGACCTTCTTGGCGAGGGCGAAGTCGCTGTGCGCGGCCACCGCCTCGTCGATGGTCAGGGGGCGAAGCACGAGCCGATCGGTCGTGACGATGCACGCGTCGAACGGAACCGTGGCAGGTGCGGGCTGGTCGATGGTGTCGGTCATGATGGGCTCCCCTCCCTGTGCGGGCAGAGCCGGGGCACCCCACCCGAGTGACAGCCTAGGCGGTTTCCCTGCCCGCCTCAGCCACGTTGC
The DNA here is from genome assembly GCF_039538145.1 of Gryllotalpicola daejeonensis. Lineage (NCBI taxonomy): Bacteria > Bacillati > Actinomycetota > Actinomycetes > Micrococcales > Microbacteriaceae > Gryllotalpicola > Gryllotalpicola daejeonensis. The sequence goes on from NZ_BAABBV010000001.1 coordinate 2,342,728, forward strand.
GTGGGGCAACGGATTCGGTTATTGTCGCGCCCGTTGTCGCAGGGTCGACTCCGAACACCGCGGTCACGCCGTCGATGAAGGCGGCCGCATCGCCATCGCGGGCCAGCTCACGGGCCCTGACGCTGGGGGAGTGCAGCAGCACCCCCGCGAAGTGCCGCAGCGCGCGCTCGATGTCGCCGAAGTCCTGGCGGGACGCAAACCGGGCGATCTCGGCGTCGAGCTTCTCGAAGACGTGCTGGCGCAGGGCGACGAGCGCGGGCTCGACGTCGCGTTCCGCGGTCTTCGCGGCGAACTCGGCGGCCGCCGCGCCGACCAGCTCGCGGGCCGAGTCTGTGGCCTGCAGCTCTTCGAGTGGAGCGTGCAGCGAGATGGTCTCGAGGTCGAGCAACTCGACGCGCTCGACCTCGCTGACGGCCGCCTCGACATTGCGCGGCAGGCCGAGGTCGACGACGAGCAGGCGGTGGGCCTCTTCCGTGAGCTCCATGGCTTCGTCGACCAGGTCGCGGGTGATGACGAGCGCGGGCGAGACGGTGCAGGTGATGACGAGATCCGCGGATGCCACGGCCGCGGTCAACCCGTCGGCGGGCACCGCCTCGATCGCGTGGCTCACGGCGAACGCCTGCGCGCGGCCGGTGCGGCTCCACACGGCGGCGTCCGTCACGCCGCGGTCGCGCAGGGCGGCGAGGGATGCCGCGGCATAGCGCCCGGTGCCGACGAGCAGCACCCGCACGGCGCCCCAGTCGGCGACCCGGCTCTCGGCCAGGTCGAGGGCGAGGCGCACCATCGAGCGCCCCTGGGTCATCAGTCCGGTGGTGTTCTTGACCCCGCGGCTCGTGCGGCTCGCGCTCTGGAACAGGCGCTCGAGGTCGTGGGTGACGGTACCCGATGAGCGGGCGGCGATGTAGGCGCGGCGCACCTGGCCGGCGATCTCGCCCTCGCCGATGACCACGGACTCGAGTCCGCTCGACACAGAGAAGAGGTGCGAGGCGACCGCGTCGCCCGAGATCAGCCGGCTGCCGTCGCGCAGCTCGTCGACGTCGACGGCCGCCGCCTCGGCGACCAGGTCGATCAGAGCGGCCGCGGCGTGGTCGCGCAGCTCAAGCTTGGCGAGATCGACGTCGAGGTAGGCCTCGAAGCGATTGCAGGTGGCGAGCACCACAGAGCCGGTCACTGCTTCCTGCCCTCGGATCGCGTCGATCACGGCGCCTGCGCCGCGCTCAAGACGATCGAGAAGGTCGAACCCCGCGGTGCGGTGGCTCGAGGTGAAGCAGAACAGCATGATCTCGGATTTTACGCACCCCTGCTCTGAGAACGCCCGTGGGCGCCCGCGCTCAGCCAAGGCTGGAAGAATCCAGGCGTGAGTTCTGCGCCTGCCTCTTCCCGTCTGATCTCGGCCTATCGCGGCATCCGCCCCGAGGTGACGCCCGTGTGGTTCATGCGGCAGGCAGGCCGCTCACTGCCCGAGTACCACGAGGTGCGCCGCGGGCACACGATGCTCGCGTCGTGCCTCGACCCCGAGCTCGCGTCGGAGATCACCCTGCAGCCTGTCCGCCGGCACGGCGTCGACGCCGCCATCTTCTACAGCGACATCGTGATCCCGCTCAAGCTCGCGGGCGTCGGCGTCGAGATCGTCCCTGGGCGCGGCCCGGTCTTCGAGAAGCCGGTGAGGACGGCGGCGGATGTCGCAGCCCTGCCCACCTTGACCGTCGACGACCTCGCGCCGGTGGCCGCCGGTGTGCGCCGCACGGTCGAGGGCCTCGCCGCGATCGGCGACGGCTCTACCCCGCTGATCGGCTTCGCCGGGGCGCCGTTCACCCTCGCCGCCTATCTCGTCGAGGGCGGCCCGTCGAAGGAGCACCTCGCCGCGCGCACCCTCATGCACGCAGACCCCGACGCGTGGGCCGCGCTCATGCAGTGGGCCGCCGATGCCTCTGGGCTCTTCCTGCGCGCGCAGGTGCTGGCCGGGGCATCCGCCGCCCAGCTCTTCGACTCGTGGGCGGGGTCGCTGTCGCTGGCCGACTACGTGACCCACGTCGCGCCGGCCTCGGCGCGCGCGCTGTCGCACATCGCCGACCTCGACGTTCCGAAGGTGCATTTCGGCGTCGGCACGGGCGAACTGCTTCCCGCGATGCGCGACGTGGGCGCCGACGTCGTGGGCATCGACTGGCGCATCCCGCTCGACGAAGGCGTGCGGCGCCTCGGCGGCGCGGTTCCCGTGCAGGGCAACCTCGACCCCGCGCTGCTGGCCGCGCCGTGGCCGGTGCTCGAGGCGCACGTGCGCGACGTGCTGGCCCGCGGCAAGGCGGCCCCCGCGCACGTGCTGAACCTCGGCCACGGGGTTCCGCCCGAGACCGACCCCGCCGTGCTCACCCGCATCGTCGACCTCGTGCACTCACTTCCGCCGGTCGCCCCGACGCAGCCGGATGGAGACCCCGCGTGAGCGACGACCCGCGCGACTCCCTGAACCACCTCATCAATGACGACCCCACGCGCGTCGTCATCATCGGCGGCGGCATGGGTGGCCTGGTCGCGGCGCGCGACCTGGCGCGCCCCGGCTTCGAGGTGGTGCTGCTCGAGGCATCCGACGAACTCGGCGGCTCGGTGCAGCGACTCGATCTCGACCTCGCCGACGGCACCAAGGTCACCGTCGACGCCGGCGCCGAGAGCTTCGCCACCCGCGGCGGCCACGTCGCGAAGTTCATCGACGAGCTGCACCTGACCGACCAGGTCGTGCAGCCGAATCCGGCGGGGTCGTGGCTGCAGCTGCCGGGGAAGGCCGTGCCCACGCCGAAGGGCGGCATGCTCGGCATCCCCTCGACGCCGCTGGCGACCGACGTGATCGCCGCGATCGGCTGGCGCGGTGCGCTGCGCGCGTATCTCGATCGGATGCTTCCCCCGCTCAAGATCGGGCAGGAGCGCAACCTCGGGCGCCTCGTCTCACGGCGCATGGGCCGCGCGGTGCTCGAGAACCTGGTCGCGCCGGTGACGACCGGCGTGTACTCGGCCGACCCCGACCAGCTCGACGTCGCGGTCGCCGCCCCAGGCCTCAACCCCGCGCTCACCCGCACCGGCTCGCTCTCGGGCGCGGTCGCCGAGCTGCGCGCGGGCGGGCCGTCAAAGGCGGGCTCCGCGGTCGGGGGCATCGAGGGCGGCATGTGGCGGCTGGCGTACACCGTCATCACCGATGCCCGCCGCCGCGGCGCCGAGCTGCGCACGGGCGCACGTGCGGTCGATCTCGAGCTCGCGGCCCCGCGGGTCGACTCGGCGCAGCCGAATGGAGGCCAAAGGCCGCGCTATCTCGTGCGCATCGCCGGGCAGGACGACCCCATCGAGGCCGACGCCGTGCTGATCGACGCACCCTCTGCCGAGGCGCTGCCGCTGCTGGCATCCGTCTCGTCTGAAATCGAGGCGCTCGCGCACGCGGACTGGCCGCAGGCGACCAGCGTCGAACTCGTCACCCTCGTGCTCGACGCGCCCGTCCTCGACGCCGCGCCGCGTGGAACCGGCCTGCTCGTGAGCGACCGGGTCGACCCCGAGTTCGCCACGGCGAAGGCGATGACGCACGTCACGGCGAAGTGGTCGTGGGTCGGCGAGCAGCTTCCGGCCGGCCGTCACGTGCTCAGGCTGTCGTACGGTCGCGCGGGCCGCGCGAGCGACACGGAGGCGATGACGGATGCCGCCCTCCGCGCTCGCGCGCTGAGGGATGCCGCTGCCCTGACGAATATTCCGCTTTCGGAATCCATGGTGGTCGGGTTCGCCAGGGTGCGGTGGCAGAACGCCCAGCCGCTGGCCGCCGTCGGGCAGCGTGAACGGCTGACCTCGCTGCGTGCTGCGGTCGAGAAGCTGCAGGGCGTCGAGGTTACGGGCAGTTGGATCGCGGGTACCGGCCTGGCATCCGTCATTCCACACGCGAGAGAGGCGGCGGCCCGCATCCGTGGGCTACGCTGGCGAAAGCTGACCGATTCAGACGGAAGCTGAGCTGGAAACCTAACGAAACCGAACGAGTAGATCGCGGGGGTGTCGATGAAGGGCAAGCTGCTTTTCGTAACGGGGCTGGCCGTCGGTTACGTGCTGGGGGCACGGGCCGGCCGCAAGAGGTACGAGCAGATCGCGAGCGCCGCGAACAAGGTCTGGCAGTCGCCGGGCATTCAGAGGCAGGTGCACGCGGCACAGGACTACGCAGCCGCCCGCGTCGGAGATATTCCCGGTGCGGTATTCGATGGTGTTCGCAAGCTGACGAACGCGGCGATCGACCGTGCGCAGACGAAGACGACGGGCAAGGCGCCGAACGGCTCGGGTTCCGGCTCGTCAAGGTCGTCGAGCTCGTCCAACTCGACCGCGCAGGCGGCACGCTGGGCAGCGGCCCGCGCCGCGACGGCGGAGTCAGACGCAGAGCTGCGGTCGACCGCGGAACCGCTGGACTGATCGGCTGAACATGGCACAGGGGGCACGTTCTCTTCCGGAGCTCATCAGTGAGCTTCCGCAGCTGTTCATGGCGCTCGTTCGCGCCGAGGTCAACCAGCTCAAGTCCGAGCTCACCGCGAAGGCCAAGGTCGCGGCGGTCGGCATCGCGATGTTCTTCGGCGCCCTGCTGCTGCTTCTGCTGTTCGTTCCGGTGCTCATCGCCGCGGCGATCCTCGGCTTCAGCACGATCGTCGCGCCGTGGCTCGCGGCGCTCATCGTCGCAGGCATCCTCTTGGTCCTCATCGCGATCCTCGCGATCATCGGCATCGTCTTCTTCAAGAAGATCGGGTCGGCAACCCCGAAGAACACCATCGACAGCGTCAAGAACGACGTCGACGCCGTGAAGGGAGTCGGCGACTATGACGAATGAGTACACCGGCCGGTCGGCCCACCGCGTGGGCCCGGTCAGCGGGCACAGCGTCGGTCAAGAGACCGAGGTCGAGCGCGCCCGGGCCGAGCTCGTCGCAGCGCTGACTGAGCTCGAAGACAAGGTCAACATCCCGAAGCGGATTCGCCGACTGCGCGAAGAGGACCCGAACAAGTTCCTCGCGGGGGTCTCAGCGGTCGGCACCGTTGCCGCAGGCATCATCGCGCTGAGCGTGACGCTGCTGGTCCGCCGCCGGCACTAGTCACCACCGGGCACACCACACTCACAAGCCGTCGCCACTTCCGGTTGCCTCCGAGGTTCGTAAAGGGCCGAAAAGTGGCGACGACTTGAGTCTGGTGGGTGGGAAAACTATGCCGCGCGGGACTGGGCCTGCTGGGCCTTGCGCTTCCACGAGACGATCAGGGCCTCGAGCTGCGCGTTGCTGAACGACGACGGGTGGTTCGCCAAGGCCTCCGCGAACTCTTGGCGCTCGGCCGCGGACAGGTTCCTGCTCCACGGGAAGGTGATCAGCATCTGCTCCTGACCGGTCAGGTGCTCGACGAATTCGGTGTTCTTGCGGCGGCGGCTGCGACGAGGAACCCTCGGCGCTCCGCCGGTCTTCGGGGTGCGCTCAGTGCTCATAACAGTGGAAGTAACGCTCCAATGCGTGCTTTTATTCGATGGATGCCCCGAGTGGGCCGTGCGCACACTCAGAGTTACCCGAATGTGATGCCCGGCAAGGCCCCCCGATTTTTCAACAGTGCCCCCTGAGGGAGAGACTGGAAGCCATGACGAACTCGGCCGCTCCGGGGGCGGCATCCGCTCCGACTCCCGACGACGCAGCCGACCAGACCCCAGTCCAGCCCGATGGCTTCACGCTGTGGGTGGTCCTGCGCCGCGACCCGGCACGCCCGGCTCTCGAGGCGGCTGCGGCGCAAGCATCCGTTCAGGAAATCGACCGAGTCGTCGAGAACGCGGCCGCGCGCGGCGTCACGCTGCGCGGCTTCTACGACGTGTCGGGCCTCAAGGCCGACGCCGACCTCATGTTCTGGATCTGGGGCCCGGTGCCCGAAGACCTGCAGGCCGTCGCGCGCGAGCTGCGCCGCACCGCCCTGCTCAAAAACCTGCTCCCCACGTGGAACGCCATGGGCGTGCACCGCGCGGCCGAGTTCAACAAAGCCCATGTTCCGGGATTCCTTCGCGGCAAAGACGCCAAGCAGTGGATCACGGTCTACCCCTTCAACCGCAGCTACGACTGGTACCTGCTTCCTGATGAGGATCGGCGGCGCATGCTGGCCGATCACGGCCGCAAGGGTGCGGCGTTCAGGGGCGTGCTGGCCAACACGGTCGCCGCGTTCGCGCTCGGCGACTACGAGTGGCTGCTGCCGATGGAGGCCGACGAACTGTCGGATCTCGTCGACATGATGCGTGAGCTGCGCTACACAGAGGCGCGCCTGCACGTTCGTGAAGAGGTGCCGTTCTTCACCGGCCGACGCATCGTCACGGCGGAAATCCCGGAGGTTGTTTCTTGACCGACCACGTGAGTGATCACCCCTATCCGTTCGACGCGATCCTGCTGTCGAGCTTCGGCGGCCCTGAGGGCCAGGACGACGTCATCCCCTTCCTGCGCAACGTCACCGCCGGCCGCGGCGTGCCAGACGAGCGCCTCGAAGAGGTCGCGCACCACTACCGCCACTTCGGTGGCGTGAGCCCGATCAACGCGCAGAACCGCGCGCTCAAGGCGGCGCTGGAGGGTGAGCTGAGCAAGCGCGGCATCGCGCTGCCGGTGTACTGGGGCAACCGCAACTGGGCGCCGTATTTCAAGGATGCCGTCGCCGAAGCCGCCGCGAACGGGCACACCCGCTTGCTCGGCCTCGTGACGAGCGCCTACACGAGCTACTCGGGCGTCGGCCAGTACCGCGAGGACTTCGAGAAGGCGCTCGCCGACAATGGGCTGACCGAGACGGCATCCGTCGACCGCATCCGCGAGTATTTCGATCACCCCGGCTTCGTCACGCCGCTGATCGAGGGCACGCAGGCGGCCGTGAAGAGACTGACGGATGCCGGGCACGCGGCGCCCCGCATCGAGATCCTCTTCTCCACCCACTCGATTCCGACCGCCGCCGCGAAGGCCTCCGGCCCCGAGTTCGGCGAGCACGGCGCCTATGAGGCGCAGCACCTCGCCGTCGCCGAGGTCATCTCGAAGGCTGTCAATGAGGCCGCGGGCGCCGAGGTGCCGTGGAAGCTCGTCTACCAGTCGCGCTCGGGCGACCCGCGTGTGCCGTGGCTCGAGCCGGACATCAACGACGTGATCGCCGACCTGCACGACGAAGGCACGGCCTCGGCCGTGGTCGTGGTGCCGTTCGGCTTCGTGAGCGACCACATGGAGGTGCTCTGGGACCTCGACAACGAGGCGAAGGAGAGCGCCGCAGAGGCCGGCCTCGCCTTCGAGCGCGTGCCGACCTCGGGAGTGCACCCGGCGTTCGTCGCGGGCCTCGTCGACCTGATCGTCGAGCGCCTCGAGAACACGCCGGTCGAGCAGCGCCCGCACCTGACGGCGCTCGGCCCGTGGCCCGACCACGAGACGGTCGGCGCCTACATCGCGCGCGAAACCGCTGAGGCCGCCGCGCGATGAGTGACACGATCCGCGTCGGCACGCGAGGAAGCGCCCTGGCGCTCGCGCAGAGCGGGCAGGCCGCGCGCGACCTCGCACGCGCCGCGGGTCTCGAGTTCGAGCTCGTTACCGTCACGACGCACGGAGACACCTCGAAGGCGAACCTCGCGAGCATGGGCGGCATGGGCGTATTCGCCACCGAGCTGCGCGAGGCGCTGCTCGCCGGCGATGTCGACGTGATCGTGCACTCGCTCAAGGACCTGCCCACGACGCCGTACCCGGGTCTCACGATCGCGGCGACGCCGAAGCGGGCGGATGCCCGTGATGTGCTCGTCGCCCGCGACGGGCTCACGCTCGCGACGCTGCCCGAGGGCGCCCGCGTGGGCACGGGCTCGCCGCGGCGCATCGCCGAGCTGAAGTCCCTGCGCCCCGACCTCGAGGTCGAGGCGAACTTCCGCGGCAACATCGACACCCGCATCGGGAAAGTCACGTCCGGCGAGGTCGACGCGGTGATCCTGGCTGCGGCGGGCGTCGACCGGCTGGAGAAGGCGGATGCTGTCACGGAGCGGTTCTCGCTGTCTGACTGGCCGACGGCGCCGGGGCAGGGGGCGCTCGCCCTCGAGGTGCGTGCGGACCAGGCATCCGATGGCACGGAATTCAGCCGCGCGCTGCAGAAGGGCCTCGCAAAACTCGACCACGCCACCACGCGCGCGACGGTGCGCGCGGAGCGCGACGTGCTGGCCGGACTCGAGGCGGGCTGCGCAGCGCCGGTCGCGACGACCGCCATCGTCGACGACGGCATGCTGTTCCTGACCGCGACGGTCTACGCGCTCGACGGCTCGACGTCGCTCACGGCGAGCCACGCCGCGGTGCTCGACTCGATGTCGGCGGTCGACCTGCTGAACACGGCCGCCGAGGTCGCGCAGCGCACGGTGGACGAACTGCTGGCCGGCGGAGCGAAGGACCTCGCATGAGCGAATCGCGACCGACGCCCGAGAAGCCGCTGGGCGGCTGGCGGGTGCTCGTGCCCCGCGGTGGTCCGTGGGGCGACACCGTGGCGGCCGACCTGCGCGCGCAGGGCGCTCAGCCGGTGATCGCACCCATGATCAACTTCGCGCCGGCGGCCGACGGCGCTGTCGTGACGGCCGCGCTCGAGCGGCTCGCCGCCGGGGAGTACGACTGGGTCACCGCCACGAGCGCCACCACGGTCGACGTGCTGCAGAGCTATCGCGCCGTGATCCCCGCGACGACGAAGGTCGCGGCGGTCGGCGAGACGACGGCTGCCGCGCTGGTCGCGGCGGGGTACCGCGTGGACTTCGTGCCCGATGAGAACAACTCCGCGAAGGGTCTGCTCAGCGAGTGGCCTGAGGCCACCGGAGGCGCCGCCGGGCTGCGGGTGCTGACCCTGCGCTCTGAGATCGCGAAGCCGACCCTCACCGAGGGGCTCGCGCACCTCGGGCACCATGTGGATGCCGTGGTGGCGTATCGCACCGTCGGCGTGCCTGTGGACGAGAAGATCGTGAATGACGTGCGGGCTGGGAACATCAACGCCATCCTCGTGACGTCCGGGTCGGTGGCCGAGCAGGTGGCCGCTCAGCTCGGCCCGATTCCCGCGGGCACGCTCATCGCCGCGATCGGTCCGCAGACGGCACACGACGCCCGCGACTACGGCCTGACGGTGCACCTGATCGCGGCCGAGCGGTCGGCCGACTCGCTCATCGACGCCGTCGTGCAGGCATCCCGGTCGCGACGGCCGTAAGCGGGCGCCCAGGCGCACCGGAATAGGCTCGAACACGTGAGTGACGTGCTGCATCCCCGTGTTCGTCCGCGCCGACTGCGCTCCACCGCGGCCATGCGGAGGCTGGTCGCCGAGACCCGGCTGCACCCCGCCGAGCTGATCCTGCCGATGTTCATCCGCGAGGGCGCAATTCAGGCGCAGCCCATCGCGAGCATGCCCGGCGTCGTGCAGCACTCCCTCGACTCGTTCAAGGCCGCGCTGCACGAGGCGGCCGAGGCCGGCATCGGTGGCGTGAACCTGTTCGGCGTGCCCGAAGTGCACGACGCCACGGGCACGGGCGCGACCGACCCCGACGGCATCCTCAACGTCGCCACCCGCATCGCGAAGGAAGAGGTCGGTGACACGCTCGTCATCCAGACCGACCTCTGCCTCGACGAGTTCACCGATCACGGGCACTGCGGCGTGCTCGACGAGGCGGGGAACGTCGACAACGATCGGACGCTGGTGCGCTACGCCGAGATGGCGCTGGCCCAGGCATCCGCCGGCGCTCATCTCGTCGCCCCCAGCGGAATGATGGACGGCCAGGTCGCCGTGATCCGCGAGGCGCTCGACGAGAACGGATTCCCGGACGTCGGCATCCTCGCCTACTCGGCCAAGTACGCGAGCGCGTTCTACGGACCCTTCCGCGAGGCCGTCGACAGCCAACTGAAGGGCGACCGGCGTAGCTACCAGCAGGACCCGGCGAACCGCCGCGAGGGCCTGCGCGAGGCGACTCTCGACCTGGCTGAGGGCGCCGACATCGTGATGGTGAAGCCCGCGATGGCGTATCTCGACGTGCTCGCCGACGTGGCCGCCGTCTCCGATGTTCCGGTGTGGGCGTATCAGGTCTCCGGCGAGTACGCCATGATCGAGTCCGCCGCCGCGAACGGCTGGATCGACCGCGACCGCGCGATCCTCGAGACGCTCACCGGCATCCGCCGCGCCGGCGCCGACGCCGTACTCACCTACTGGGCGGTCGAGGTCGCGACCCGACTGCTCGATCGCTGAATTCCCAAGCCAGGTTTCGAGACGCGCGCTCCGCAGGCTCCGCGAGCTCCTCAACCATCGGAGTGAACCGACATGACGACTAACGAAGCAGCATTCGAGCGCGCCCAGCGCGTCATCCCCGGCGGGGTCAACTCGCCCGTGCGCGCGTACCGCTCGGTGGGCGGCGCGCCCCGCTTCCTGACGTCGGCGCGCGGCGCCTACGTCACCGACGTCGAGGGCCGCGAGTATGTCGACCTGGTCGCGTCCTGGGGGCCCGCGATCCTGGGTCACGCGCACCCCGAAGTCGTCGAAGCAGTGCGGGATGCCGCAGGCCGCGGCCTCTCGTTCGGTGCGACCACTCCCGTCGAGACCGAGCTGGCCGAGCTCGTCGTCGAGCGACTCGGTGGCGGCACCGCCGCCGGCGGTCTCGTCGACGAGGTGCGCCTGGTCTCCACCGGCACCGAGGCGACCATGACCGCGATCCGCCTCGCCCGCGGGTTCACCGGGCGCCCGCTGCTCATCAAGTTCGCCGGCCACTACCACGGCCACTCGGACGGCCTGCTGGCCGAGGCGGGCTCTGGGGTCGCGACGCTCGCGCTGCCCGCGTCGGCCGGGGTGCCCGAGCCGATCGCCGCGCAGACGCTGGTGCTGCCTTACAACGACCTTGCCGCCGTGCGCGCCGCGTTCGAGCTGCACCCCGGCGAGATCGCCGCCGTCATCGTCGAGGCCGCCGCCGCGAACATGGGTGTCGTGGCGCCGCAGCGCGGGTTCAACGCCGCGCTCACCGAGCTGGCGCACGAGTTCGGCGCGCTCGTGATCCTCGACGAGGTGCTGACCGGCTTCCGCGTCTCGGCGAAGGGCTTCTGGGGCATCGACTCTGCGGAGCTCGGCGTCGAGAGCGACGGTCAGGGCTATCGCACGTTCTCGCAGGAGCCCTACACGCCCGACCTCGTCACCTTCGGCAAGGTCATCGGCGGGGGCATGCCGCTCGCAGCGCTCGGCGGCCGCCGCGAGGTGATGGAGTACCTCGCGCCGGTCGGCCCCGTCTATCAGGCGGGCACGCTGTCGGGGAATCCGCTCTCGGTGGCCGCGGGGCTCGCGACCCTGCGCCTGGCCGACGAGGCCGTCTATGCGCGTCTCGACGAGGTCAGTGCGCTGCTGCAGCAGGAGGTCTCGGCCGCGCTCGCCGCAGCCGGTGTCGAGCACACGATCCAGCGCGCGGGGAACCTGTTCTCTGTGCTGTTCGCGCCGACGCCCGCCGTGAACTACGCCGAGGTGCAGGCGCAGCAGGCGTTCCGCTTCGGGCCGTTCTTCCACAGCATGCTCGACCAGGGCGTCGCCCTGCCGCCGAGCGTCTTCGAGGCCTGGTTCGTCACCGCCGCGCACGACGAGGCCGCCCTCGGCCGCATCGTCGAGGCGCTGCCCGCGGCGGCGCGCGCGGCGGCTGAGGCATCCGCCTAGCCCACCGCCCACACAATCGAGTACGCAGTATTCGCGCTCATGGGCGCGCCTTTGTCGCGAATACGGCGTACTCGACGCGGGAAGGGCCCGCATCCGCGACGCGGAATGAGGAGCACGGCAGACTAGAGCCATGGCCGATCTGCACGTGCACCGCGACCGCCTCGAAGTGCGCCTGAGCGCAGCCGAGAAGGTGCTCGCGCTGCGCAGGGACGACCTCGTGATTCCCCGCTCGGCCATCCGCTCGGTCGCGATCACCCAGGACCCGTGGATCTGGATCCGCGGGGTGCGGGTGCCCGGCGCCGCCATTCCGCTCACGCTCGCGATCGGCACCTGGAAGTACCACGGCGGGAAAGACTTCCTGATCGTCAAGGGCAAGTCGCGCCCGGCCGTGGTGATCGACATCGCGCAGGACGACCTCGCGGGCGGCGACGGCGACGGCGAAGGCACCCCCAAAGCTGAGAAGACCGCGATCGCCGACGGCTATGACCGCGTGATCGTCTCGACCACCCACGCCGCGAAGCTCATCGAAGCGCTGCGCGACCCCATCGGCGCCGAGAGCAACGGCACCGGCGAGAGCTGAGCGCCGCGCCGGCTACGCCGTGGTCGCGGCGATCACCGTGAGGCCGAGTCCGACGAGCGGGGCGAGACCCTGCGTGAGCGCGGCCGCTGCGAAGCGGCGCCCGAGTGTGAGAAGAACGAGGGATGCCGCGAGCATGCTGCCCGTGCTCAGGAAGACGAGTGCGTACCCGGCGTCGTGGGGCGGCCGGCCGGGGCTGCTCACCGTCAGCAGCACCACCCCGATGATCGCGCCGACCGCGAGGAACAGGTTGTAGAAGCCCTGGTTGTAGGCGAGTTCGGCGGTGGAATCCGCCTGCTCCTGATCGGCGACGTTGAAGCGGCGCCAGACGACGGGACGCCGCCAGCCGAAGCTCTCCATCCAGAAGATGTAGACGTGCAGCACGGCGGCGAGGCAGACGATCACGCACGCGATGACGAGGATCATGCCTCAACTGTGCCTCTCGAGCGCCGCGCGCCGGCTACGACACGTCGCGGCGCCACGTGGTGAGGCATCCGATCACCGTCACGGCCGCGCCGTAGACGATCAGCATCAGCCCGCCGTGCTGCCAGTCGAGGTGGGCGACGACCATCGTGCCCTCCGCACTGTTCTGCAGGTCGAGGAAGCTCGCGCCGACGAGCGCGTCGCTCGAGGCACCGGGCAGGAACTTCGCCGCGTCGGCGGTCGGCACCGAGAACGCGGCGGCGAGGCGCAGCAGCGGCTCGACGAACTGCGTGAACGCGAGGATCGTCACGATGACCGCGGCCTGGCTCGGCACCAGCACGCCGAGGCCGACGCCGACGAATCCCCACAGCGCCATCGCGGCCAGGGCGCGCACGAACAGGTGCCACGTGCTCACCTCGCCCAGCTCGGGGTCGAGGCCGAAATGGCGCAGCGCGAGTGCGCCGCCCGTGACCGAGGCCGCGAGCGCCAGCACCCCGTAGCCCGCGCCGAAAACCACGGCAGAGCAGATCTTCGCCCACAGCACCTGGAAGCGGTGCGGGTTCGCGAGGAAGGTCGGCGTGATCGTCTGGTGGCGCCACTCGCCGGCCGTCACGAGCGCCCCGAACAGCACGGGGAAGACGTAGCCGATCGAGGTCGCGAAGCTGTAGAGCGGCGGGGCGAGGTCGCCGAAGCTCGGCACGTGGCCGCCGCGCGCCTCGATCGCCCCGCTCTGCAGCCCGGCGAAGAGCGTGCCCAGGCCGCCCGTCAGCGCGCCGAGGTAGACGAGCAGCACGAGCGCGAGCACCCACCACAGGTGCGTCGTGAAGATCTTGGTGAACTCGGCGCGCACCGCGGCGAAGGGCCCCATCACAGGCCGCCCTCGCCGACGAGCTCGATGAAGGTGTCCTCGATGGCGCCGGCTTGGGTGGCCGGGCGCAGCTGGCTCAGCTCGATTCCCGAGGTGAAGGCGAGGTGCCCGAGGGATGCCGCGTCGGCGCCGCTGACGAGGAATCCGTCACCCGTCTGCTCGAACGCGAGCCGCGCGTCGGCGAGGGCGTGCGCGAGCACGTCGCGGGTGGGCGAGTCGACGATGACGGCGGGTGCGGATGCCTGCCCCGCACGGCCTCGAGCGCTCGCCAGTCCCGCGAGTTCGCCGGCGTAGACCAGCCGACCTTTCGCGATCACGATCACGTCGTCGACGCTCTGCTGCACCTCGCTGAGCAGGTGCGAGCTGACGAGCACGGTGCGGCCCTCTGCGGCGAGACGGCGCAGGAACTGGCGGATCCAGCGGATGCCCTCCGGGTCGAGGCCATTGATGGGCTCGTCGAGCACGAGCACGCCGGGGTCGCCGAGCAGCGCGAACGCGAGGCCGAGCCGCTGGCGCATGCCGAGCGAGTAGCCGCCGACGCGGCGGTCGGCGTGCGCGGCGAGGCCGACCGTCGCGAGCGCGGCGCTCACCCGGCTCGCGGGCACCCGGCCGGCCTGGGCGTAGACGCGCAGGTGGTCGCGCGCACTGCGGCCGGGGTGGAAGCTCGAGGCCTCGAGCGCCGCGCCGACGGTCATGAGCGGGCGGCTGAGGCGGCGGTAGCGCACTCCATCGAACGTCGCGCGGCCGGAGGTCGGTCGCACCAGGCCGAGCAGCATGCGCAGGGTGGTCGTCTTCCCCGCGCCGTTCGGGCCGAGGAATCCGGTCACCCGCCCGGGGTGCACCGAGAACGTGAGGTCATCGACCGCGGTGACGTGGCCGAAGCGCTTCGTGAGGCCCGCGATCTCGATGGTCGCGCCGCGGGGCGCAGTGTTCCCAGGCATGGCCCTCCTCGTCGGGGTCGGCGGCGGGGGTGGAGCATTTCCACCCTAACCGCCTGGCCCCCGAACGGGGGAGGGGGTGTGCTGCGTGGCCTAGAGCGCCGAGATCGTCCAGCCCGCGGTGTGCGACTCGCCCGGAGCGAGCACGATCAGGTCGGTGCCGGAGTTGAAGGCATCCGGTGGGCAGGTCATGGGCTCGACCGCGAGACCGACACGGTGCAGCTCGGGGTGCAGCTCAGGCTGCGGCTGGTCGGCGGTGTGCACCTGCACCCAGGGGCACACCGCGTCCCAGGTGATCGCGACGCCCTGGCCGTCGGCCGTGCGCACCTCGACGGACGCATTGCCTGAGGCATCCCGCGTCAGCGACGTGAACGCGTGGTCGATGAAGACGTCGCCGATCGTGCGCGCCTCGCGGAAGTCCCACGCGCCCTCGTTCGCCGTGTCGACGGATGCCAGGCCGAGCGGCAGCAGCGTGTCGGGCGTGACCTCGAGGACCTCGTCGGCCGGCAGCAGCAGCGACCAGTCGTCGACGTGGCCGTCGCCGGCGACGAGATAGGGGTGCGGTCCGGTGCCCCAGGGCGCCGCGTCGGGGCCGCTGTTCGCTCCCGTGATCGCGGAGTAGAGCCCACTCTCGCGCAGCTCGTAGACGACCTCGACCTCGATCCGGTGCGGGTAGCCCGGCTGCGCGACGATCGTCGCGGCGAGCGTGACGCGCGAGGGAGTCTGCTCGATGGCGCCGAAGTCGAGCCAGCTGGCGAGCCCGTGCAGGGCGTTGCCGCGTTCCGGCTCGGTGAGCGGCACCTGCTGCAGGACGCCGTCGAAGCGGTAGGCGCCCCCGCCGATGCGGTTCGGCCACGGCGCGAGCGCGGCGCCGCGGTAGGCCGGGCGCACGGTGTCGGCGTCGAACGGCACGACGAGGTCGCGGCCCTGGAACGTGAGGGAGCGCAGCGTGGCGCCGACCGACGCGATCGTGGCGCGGTATTCGCCGAAGGTGAGCTCGTACTGGGTGCCGGACAGTGGGCGCGTCATACGGCAACGCTATCGGCTGAGAGGGGGCCGGCGCCGGTCGGGAACGTCGTCGCGCGGCCTCACCCCTGCGGATCTATCGGATGTCGGAGGCGGTACCTAATATGCGAGGGTGCCTCGACTCCACCGCCCTCGACCCCTGCGCCGCCGTCTCGCGCTGGCTGCTGCGTTCAGCGCGCTGATCACGCTGGGAACGGCAGGAGTCGCGGTCGCGTCGCCCGCGCCATCGCCGTCGTGGCAGCAGGTGCCCTCCGGCCCCACTGGGGCCCAGCTGCCCGGCGCCACCGCCTTCGGCGACACCCCCGGCTCGACGCCTGAGCAGGTGACCTTCGTACTGAGGGGCCGCGGGATCGCGCAGCTGCAGCAGGCAGTGCTCGCAGGCGCAGTCGGCGGCCCGCAGCACCGGCTGTCGGTGAGCCAGTTCGCCGCCAGCTACGGGCAGACCTCGCGCACGATCGGTGCTCTGACGAGCTATCTGGCTCGTTACGGCATCCGCTCGACCGTGCTCGCGAACAGGCTCGACGTGCAGACGTCGGGTACCGCGTCGGCTTACGACCGCGCGCTCAACGTGAGCCAGAAGCAATATCGGATTCCTGGCCGCCCCGGTCGCCACGGTGAGAAGCCGGGCCGCACGCAGAACGTGCACGCGCCGACGCGGGCGCCGCAGCTGCCGCGCGATCTCGCCCAGAGCGTGACCGCGATCTTCGGGCTGAGCAACTACGCCGCGTTCCAGAGCAACGTGCTGCCGCAGACGCTGCCGGCGTCGGGTGCAGCGGCAGCCGCGGCGCCTGGGGCGCTGCCCACGAAGGCCGCGCCCGTGATCAAGCCCGCCACCGTCGCCGCCGCGGTTCGGAAGACCGGCGTGATCTCTGAGGAAGAGTGCGCGGAGATCACGCTGGGGCTGCCGCGGGACTGCAACCTTCCGCAGGACTTCGCGACGCAGTACGGCTTGACGGGGGTCGGCCGCGGCGCCGACGGCACCGGGCAGACCGTCGGCATCGTGACCTTCGCCGCGCTCGATGAGGGCTCGCCCGAATACTTCTGGCAGAGCCTCTCCGAGACGCCGCAGCGCCCCCGCACCGTCACCGTGCGCAACGTCGACGGCGGCCCCAGCGCGGTCGACAGCGCGGACTCCGACGAGACCGACCTCGACGTCGAGCAGGCGGGCGGTGTCGCGCCCGGCGCGAACATCGTCGTCTACCAGGCGCCGAACACCGACCTGGGCGGCATCGATGCGCTGTTCCAGGCCGCCGTGGAGAACACGGCGGGGTCCGTGAGCATGAGCTGGGCGAACTCCGAGACGCTCGTCGCCTGGGCTCAGGCCACCGGCGCCGCGCCGAACGGGTGGCGTGACGCCTTCGATCTCGCGTTCCTCGAGCTCGCCGCGCAGGGCCAGTCGACCTTCGTCGCGAGCGGTGACTTCGGCGCCTATACGTCCTATGCGGAACCCGACCTCATGACCACGAACCTGAGCGTCAACGCCTTCGCCGCGAGTCCGTTCGTCACGGCCGCCGGCGGCACGACGCTGCCGTTCAGCGTCGAGCTGTACGGCTCCACCGCCGATGTGCACGAAACCCTCGCCGTGCCGACGGAGCGCGCGTGGAGCTCGGCGTACCTGTGGGGGCCGACCTCACGCCTGTACGAGCTGAGCTTCCAGGACGCCGCGATGGCGTTCGTCGACGGCGGGGGCGGCGGCTACAGCCAGACGCAGCCGATGCCCGCGTATCAGCGGCTGGTCTCGGGCAGCCAGAGCTTCACGGCCGTGCGGAACCTGACCTCGACGACTCCGAAGAGGCTCGCGCCGGGGCTGACGCTGCCCACCGACTGGGTCGCCAATCCGACGCCGGCCATCGTGCACGGGCGCGCCACGGGCCGTGCGATCCCGGATGTCTCCGCCGACGCCGACCCGGAGACGGGGTACCTCGTCTACTCGCCGCTGTACGGCGGCATCATGCCGGTCGGCGGCACGAGCATCGTCGCCCCGCAGCTCGCGGGAGCCGCAGCGACCATCAACCAGGCGAACCGGGGGCGCGGCGGGTTCTGGAACCCGTCGATCTACCGGGCGGCCGCCGGGCGCACCTCGCCCTTCACGGCGCTGAGCACCACCGGCGGGGGCAACGACAATCTCTTCTATACGGGCACGCCGGACATGCGCTACAACCCGGCGACAGGGCTCGGAACGCCGAACCTCGCGAAGCTCGCCGCCGTGCTGCGCCGTTAGTGCGGGTCGCGGTCCGCGCCACGGAACGACGCCGCACGCGCGCCGCGCCCCCGGCCCGATAGCGTTCTTCCTGGTGACTGCCCAACCCGAGACCGTGCCAGAGGCCCAGCCCTCGCCCGAACTCCCGCGCGTGCTGGTGATGATCCCGACCTACAACGAGCGGGAGAACGTCGAGTGGATCGTCGGCCGCGTGCGCTCCGCGCAGCCCGACGCCCACGTGCTCGTCGTCGACGACGCGTCACCCGACGGCACGGGCGAGCTCGCGGACGCGCTCGCCGCCGCCGACGGCCACGTGCACGTGCTGCACCGCCCGGGGAAGCAGGGCCTCGGCCGGGCATACATCGACGCGATGCGCTGGGGCATGGCGCGCGGCTTCACGATCCTGGTCGAGCTCGACGCCGACGGATCGCACCAGCCCGAGCAGCTGGGGCGCCTGCTTGAGCGCGCGGGTGCCGCGCAGCTGGTGCTCGGGTCGCGATGGGTCGCGGGCGGGGCGGTCGAGAACTGGCCGTGGTACCGGCAGGCGATCTCGCGCGCGGGCAGCGCCTACGCCCGCTTCGTGCTGAGGCTCGGCGTGCGGGACGTCACGGGCGGGTATCGCGCCTTCCAGGCATCCGCTCTCGACAAGCTCGACCTCGGCACGGTGCACAGCCACGGCTACGCGTTCCAGGTCGACATGCTCGTGCGCGCCGTGCGCGCCGGCCTCACGGTCGCCGAGGTGCCGATCACGTTCGTCGAGCGGGAGCGCGGGGCGTCGAAGATGTCCGTCGGCATCGTGGCCGAGGCGATGCTGCGGGTCACCTGGTGGGCGATCGCCCGAAATCGCCGCTGACCGCGTCGGCACCCCGGCCTAGGCTCGAAGCATGACTGAAACCTGGCACGACCCCTATGCAGAGCTCGCCCAGCTGCGCGAGTTCGGGTCCTTCACCGTCACGAGTTCCTCCGTCGACCACGGCCAGCCGATCCCGGCCGTGCACCGCTCGCCCGGCCAGGGTGGCTCGTCCGTCTCACCGCAGCTCTCGTGGTCGGGCTTCCCGGCCGAGACGAAGAGCTTCGCCGTCACCCAGTTCGACCCCGACGCCCCCACCGGGTCGGGCTTCTGGCACTGGGCCGTCTTCAACATTCCGGCATCCGTCACCGAGCTCGACGAGAACGCGGGCGCAGAGGGCGGCGCGAACCTGCCCGCCGGCGCCGTGATGTTGCGCAACGAGCTCGGCCAACGCGCCTACACCGGAGCCGAGCCGCCCTCGGCCACCGGAACGCACCGCTACTTCACCGTCGTCCACGCCGTCGACGTCGAGAGCCTCGACGTTCCCGAGGACGCGAGCCCCGCCATCCTCGGCTTCAACCTGCACTTCCACACCCTGGCGCGCGCGATTCTGGTGCCGACGGCTTCGGCCGACGACGCGAGCTGAGCCGCGAGGGGCGCACTTCCCCTCGAGGGGCACACGATTCTGGCCGGATCGTGTGCCCCTCGCGCGTTTGTGTGCCGCTCAGGCGGGGCGCCGCTCGCGAGGCGCCGTGGCCGCCGACGGTGAACAGAACGCTCGGCCCCGGAATCACGATCAGCACAAAGGCGGCGGCGCCGAACGTGAGCAGCGTTGTGGGGGAGGGCATGTCAACAGAGTGGGAGTGGAGTGCCCCTCGGTAGGGTGACCACGTGGAAACGCATCGCCTCCGAGTCCATCGCAGCGACGAGAACCTGGCCAAGGAAGACCAGCTCGCCTGGAAGATCGCGCAGCTCGCGACCGACCAGACCCCCGTCGACGACGACGTGACCGAGATGGTCGTCAACAGGGTCATCGACAACGCGGCGGTGGCCGCGGCATCCCTCGTTCGCCCTGCTCCCTCCGCCGCGCGCGCCCAGGCGCTCGCGCACCCGGTCTCGATCGGGGGAGCGGGTGCTACCGTCTTCGGCACCGCGTTGAACCGGCGCGCCTCGGTCGAGTGGGCGGCGTGGGCGAACGGCGTCGCGGTGCGCGAGCTCGACTTCCACGACACCTTCCTCGCCGCCGAGTACTCGCACCCGGGCGACAACATCCCACCCGTGGTCGCCGTGGCGCAGCACGCGGCCGCGCGCGGTCTCACCGGCGCCGACGTGGTGCGCGGCATCGCCACCGGCTACGAGGTGCAGATCGACCTGGCCCGCGCGATCAGCCTGCACAAGCACAAGATCGACCACGTCGCCCACCTCGGGCCGAGCGCGGCGGCCGGCATCGGCGCGCTGCTCGGGTTGAGCGCCGACACGATCTATCAGGCCATCGGCCAGGCCCTGCACACGACGACCGCCACGCGCCAGTCGCGCAAGGGCGAGATCTCGTCGTGGAAGGCCTATGCGCCGGCGCTCGCCGGGAAGGTCGCGATCGAGTCGATCGACCGGGCCATGCGCGGCCAGACCAGCCCGACGCCGATCTGGGAGGGCGAAGACGGCGTCATCGCCTGGCTTCTGGACGGGCCGGATGCCTCGTATGAGGTCTCGCTGCCAGGGGCGGGCGAGCCCAAGCGCGCCATTCTCGACTCGTTCACCAAAGAGCACTCGGCCGAGTACCAGGCCCAGGCCTGGATCGACCTCGCCCGCAAGCTGCACAACGAGTACCCGCTGATCTTCGACGACCCGGCGCGCATCGAATCGATCGTGCTGAAGACCTCGCACCACACGCACTTCGTGATCGGCTCTGGCGCGAACGACCCGCAGAAGTACTCGCCGGACGCCTCACGCGAGACCCTCGACCACTCGGTGCCCTACATCTTCACCGTCGCCCTGCAGGACGGCGGGTGGGACCACGAGCACTCCTACGACCCCGAGCGCACGCACCGCGCCGACACGGTCGAGCTGTGGAAGAAGGTCACGACGGTCGAGGACCCCGAGTGGACCCGCCGCTACCACTCGCTCGACCCGAAGGAGCAGGCCTTCGGCGGCGCGATCGAGGTGCGCTTCACCGACGGCTCGGTCATCACCGACGAGATCGCAGTAGCCGATGCGCACCCCTACGGTGCGAAGCCGTTCGCGCGCGAGGACTACGTGCGAAAGTTCCGCACGCTGGCCGAAGCCGCCCTCGAGCCGGAGGAGATCGATCGGTTCCTCGACATCGCGCAGCGCCTTCCCGAGCTGACCGCCGACGAGCTCGGGCAGCTGAGCTTCACCGCGAAGTACGGCCACCTGGCGCAGGCATCCGTGCCTGACGGCCTGTTCTAAGAAGGGCGACATGCTCTACGCGAAGCAGACGGCCGCGGCCAAGCGCGCGGCGTTCCGCGAGCGGCTCGCGAGCGGTGAGCTGCTGCGCTTCCCCGGGGCGTTCAACCCGCTGTCGGCGCGGCTGATCGAGCAGCGCGGCTTCGACGGCGTGTACGTCTCGGGCGCGGTGCTGTCGGCCGACCTCGGGCTGCCCGACATCGGCCTGACGACGCTGACCGAGGTGGCCGGGCGCACGAAGCAGATCGCGCGCATGACCGAGCTGCCGACGCTAGTCGACGTCGACACGGGGTTCGGCGAGCCGATGAACGTGGCGCGCACCGTGCAGGAGCTTGAGGATGCCGGGGCGGGCGGCATCCACATCGAGGATCAGGTGAACCCCAAGCGCTGCGGCCACCTCGACGGCAAAGAGGTCGTCGACGACGAGACGGCGATCAAGCGCATCCGCGCCGCCGTCGACGCCCGCCGCGACCCGAACCTGCTGATCATGGCGCGCACCGACGCGCGCGGCGTCGTCGGGCTCGACGGCGCGATCGACCGCATGAAGGCGCTGGTGGATGCCGGGGCCGACGCGATCTTCCCCGAGGCGATGGCCACCCTCGACGAGTTCGCCGCGGTGCGGGCATCCGTCGATGTGCCGATCCTGGCCAACATGACGGAATTCGGGAAGTCCGAGCTGTTCACGGTGTCGCAGCTGCGCGACGTCGGCGTCAACATCGTCATCTGGCCGGTGTCGCTGCTGCGGCTCGCGATGGGGGCGGCGCTGCGCGGGCTCGACGGGCTCGACACCGCAGGGTCGCTCAAGGGCCTCACCGGCCAGATGCAGCACCGCGCAGACTTGTACGAGTTGATCGACTACCAGGGCTACAACGCGTTCGACTCGGGCATCTTCAACTTCGACGTCTCTCGACCGACCGATGGCTGAGGAGCTCGCGTAGCCTGCGGAGCGCGCGTCTCGACACCCAACCAGCTCAAGGAGGAGCCATGACTGACCAGACCGAGATCCACAAGGGCCTCGCCGGCGTCGTCGTCGACACGACCGAGATCTCGTCGGTCAATCAGGAGACGAACTCGCTGCTGTACCGCGGCTACCCCGTGCAGGAGCTCGCCGCGAAGTGCTCGTTCGAGCAGGTCGCCTACCTGATCTGGCACGGCGAGCTGCCGAACGCGGAAGAGCTCGCGGCGTTCGAGGCCGTCGAGCGCGGGCAGCGCGAGCTGCGGCCCGAGGTGCGCGCGCTCATCGAGCAGACGCCGGTGTCGGGGCATCCCATGGACGTCCTGCGCACCGCGGTCAGCCTGCTCGGCGCGCTCGAGACCCGGTTCCCCGATGACGAGCGCAGCGACTACGAGAAGTCGGTGCGGCTGTTCGCCCAGCTGCCGGCGATCGTCGCCTATGACCAGCGCCACCGTCACGGCATGGACCCGATTCCGGCGCGCGAGGACCTCGACTATGCATCGAACTTCCTCTGGATGACCTTCGGCGAGCTGCTCGACCCCGTCGTCATCGACGCCTTCCGGCAGTCGATGGTGCTCTACGCAGAGCACTCGTTCAATGCATCGACGTTCACGGCCCGTGTCGTCGCCTCGACGCTCTCCGACCTGCACTCGGGCGTCGTCGCCGCGATCGCCGCGCTCAAAGGTCCGCTGCACGGCGGCGCGAACGAGGCCGTGATGGCGACCTTCGCCGAGATCGGCTCTGCCGCTCACGTGCAGGAGTGGCTCGACGACGCGCTCGCGAACAAGAAGAAGATCATGGGCTTCGGCCACCGCGTC
The DNA here is from genome assembly GCF_039538145.1 of Gryllotalpicola daejeonensis. Lineage (NCBI taxonomy): Bacteria > Bacillati > Actinomycetota > Actinomycetes > Micrococcales > Microbacteriaceae > Gryllotalpicola > Gryllotalpicola daejeonensis. The sequence goes on from NZ_BAABBV010000001.1 coordinate 2,365,417, forward strand.
TACAAGAACGGCGACTCGCGCGTTCCGACGATGAAGGCGGCGCTCGACGCGCTCGTCGAGCATTACAACCGGCCGGATCTGCTCGAGCTCTACACCGCGCTCGAGCAGGCGATGGGCGCGGCGAAGAACATCAAGCCGAACCTGGACTACCCGTCGGGCCCGGCGTATCACCTGATGGGCTTCGACACCCCGACGTTCACCCCGCTGTTCGCGGCGGCGCGCGTCACCGGCTGGACGGCGCACTTCATCGAGCAGCAGGCGCACAACAGTCTCATTCGGCCGCTCTCGAAGTACGTCGGCCCCGAGCAGCGCGCGGTCTGAGGCGCCGCCTGCCTCTTCGAGTACGCAGTACTCGCGGCCATACGCGCCGCTTGAGCGCGAGTACTGCGTACTCGTGCGCAAACCCGGGGCGACGCGCGGCGACGCAACGCGAGGCATAGCGCGGCGCGCTGACGAGCGCTGTCAGTCGCGCGGGTTAGCGTGAGCGCATGACGTTGACGGATGCCTCACCCTCGGCCTGGGCCGAAAAAGAGGCATCCGACCCGGCATCCGCGCCGGCCGTCACCGCCGCGCCGCTCTCTACCGCGCCGCTCTCGACCACCTACGCGCCTGCCGAGCCCATCGACCTTCGTGCAACGCTGGCGCCGCTCGGCCGCGGGCCGTACGACCCGACGACCCAGTGGGACCCCTCGCACCACGCCGTCGTCTGGCGCACCTTCACGACGCCTGACGGCCCGGTGACCCTGCGGCTCGAGCAGGGCGGCCGAGCTGCGCCGATCACGGCGAAAGCCTGGGGCCCCGGCGCTGAGTGGGCGATCGACGGCGTGCCGAAGCTCTGCGGCGCAGGCGACGACTGGTCGCAGCTCGACCTGTCCCGGCATCCGTTCTTGGCCGAGACCCTGCGCCGGAACCCAGGACTGCGCCTGCCCGCCACGCGCCGCGTCTTCGAAGCCATGGCGCCCGCGATCTTCGAGCAGAAGGTGACGAGTCTCGAGGCCTACCGCGAGTGGGCGCGGCTCGTGTCGCGCTTCGGCACCCTGCCGCCCGGCCCCGCGCACCTCATGCCCCGCAACCTGCGGGTCGCGCCGACGCCCGAGGTGTGGCGCGCGATTCCGAGCTGGGAATGGCACCGGGCCGGCGTCGACCCGACGCGCAGCCGCACGCTCGTGGAGGCGGCCGCCCGTGCACAGGCGATCGAGCGTGCCGCCGACGGCCCGAACCCGATCGCCGCCCTCACCAGCCTGCGCGGCATCGGCCCGTGGACCGTCGCCGAGACCCTGCAACGCAGCCACGGCCACCCCGACCAGGTCTCGGTCGGCGACTATCACGTGTCGCACTTCGTCGGCTACGCGCTCGCGGGCGATCGCCACTGCGATGACGAGGGGATGCTCGAGCTGCTCGTCCCCTGGGCGGGGCAGCGTCAGCGCGTGGTTCGGCTCATCCTGCTCAGCGGGCAATTGCCTGAGAGACGCGGCCCGCGGGCGACGATCACCGATCATCGGCGTCGCTAGAAATATCCTGGCCACATGGCCCGTGGGGAGAGCGATCCGAGCGCTGACGCGCGCAGTTCCGGCACCCCGGAAAGCAGCCCTGAAAGCGAGCTGCAGAGCATCGCGGCCGCGGCCATCGACCAGGTGCGCCAGTGGCTCGCTGAGCCCCCGCAGCAGTGGCCGAGCGGTGCCCGGCGCCTCGCCGAGCTGCTGCGCGACGAGGGCGGCCTCGACTTCGCGGTGCAGTTCGTCGACGGCGTGGCGCGGCCCCGCGACCTGACCGTCGCAGCGCGGAAGCTGCACGAGCTCTCGGGCCGCGTGCCCTCCTCGCTGCACGGCGGGCTGCGCACCGCGCTCGGCCTCGGCGGCCAGCTCGGCCCGGTGCTGCCGTGGGTCGTCGTGCCCGCCGCCCGCGCGGCTCTGCGGCGGCTCGTCGGGCATCTGGTCGTCGACGCGACCCCCGCGAAGCTCGGCCCCGCTCTCGCCGAGTTGCGCAAGGGCGGCCACCGCCTGAACCTCAACCTGCTCGGCGAGGCGGTGCTCGGCGAAGAGGAGGCGGGGAACCGGCTCGCAGGCGTCCGTGAGCTGCTTGAGCGCCCCGACGTCGACTACGTGAGCGTCAAGGTGAGCAACGTCGTCAGCAACGTCAACCTGTGGGGCTTCGACGACGCGGTGGCGCGCATCAGCCAGCGCCTCGTTCCCCTCTATGAGCTCGCGGGCCTCGGCGGCGAGACCTCGGTCGCGCCCGGCCGCGGCAAGTTCATCAACCTCGACATGGAGGAGTACCGCGACCTCGATCTCACCATCGCGGTCTTCAAGCGCGTGCTCTCGAACCCGCGCCTCGCGCACCTCGAGGCCGGCATCGTTCTGCAGGCCTACCTTCCCGATGCGCTGGACGCGCTGCAGGACCTGACCGAGTGGGCCCAGGCGCGCAGGGCGGCGGGCGGGGCCCCGATCAAGGTGCGCCTCGTCAAGGGCGCGAACCTGCCGATGGAGCGCGTCGACGCCGAGCTGCACGGCTGGCCGCTCGCCACCTGGGGCAGCAAACTCGACACCGACGTCAACTACAAGCGCGTGCTCGACTGGGCGCTGACCGCCGAGCACACGGATGCCGTGCGCATCGGCGTCGCCGGCCACAACCTGTTCGACGTCGCGTTCGCGTGGGAGCTCGCGGGCAGGCGCGGCGTGCGCGACCGGATCGATTTCGAGATGCTGCTCGGGATGGCGACGGATGCTGTCGCCAGAACCGTCGGAGGCCTGACGCTCTATACGCCCGTCGTCAGGCCGGAGGAGTTCGACGTCGCGATCTCGTACCTCGTGCGGCGGCTCGAAGAGAACGGCTCGCCCGAGAACTTCATGTCGGCGCTGTTCGAGCTGACCGGCGGCGCCGGCGCGAACGCCGACGAGTACTTCGAGCGCGAGTGCTCCCGGTTCCTCGACGCGGTCGAGCGCTACGACGCGGTGCGCGAGCCGATCGGCGCGGCGCCCCTGCCGAACCGCCGGCAGGACCGCGCCCGCGAATGGCAGGACGAGAACGCGACCGCGCTCTTCCACCCGCACGTCGACCCGGTCGACCCCGCCCGCCAGGCCTCCCGCGACGCGAGCCTCACGATCGCCGTGCTCGGGCTGCCGCACGACAGCGCGTGGGTTTCCGCAGACACCCGCCGAAAGGACGCCTTCGCCCCGCCGCCACCCGCCGAGTGGCAGGCGCGCGGCGACCGCCAGACCTTCCGCAACGTCTCTGACACCGACCCGGCGCTCGCCGCGAACCGAGCGTGGGCGAAGCGCCTGCTCAGTCGCGCCGCCGGCACCGACCTCGGCATAGCCGGTGTCGTCGCCGCCCGCGTCGCCGACAGCGGCAAGCTCGACCAGCTGATCGGCGCCGTGCGCGCCGCCGGGGTGCGGTGGGCCCAGGCCCCCGGCAGCGAGCGCGCCGACGTGCTCTCGCTCGCCGGCCTCGCGATCTCCGCCAACCGCGACCAGCTCATCGAGGTCATGGTCGCCGAGACCGGCAAGACGCTGGCCGAGGCCGACGTCGAGGTCAGCGAGGCCGCCGACTTCGCGCACTACTACGCGGCGCTCGCCCGCGAGCTCGACACCGTGCAGGGCGCGCGGTTCGAGCCGAGTGCCCTCACCGTCGTCGTTCCGCCGTGGAACTTCCCGGTGTCGATTCCCGCCGGCGGCATTCTCTCGGCGCTCGCCGCGGGCAGCGGCGTGATCGTGAAGCCCGCGCCGCAGGCGAAGCGCTGCGCCGCGGTGCTCGTCGACGTGCTGCACCGGGCCGGCATCCCGCGTGACGCCCTCGCGCTCGTCGACATCGACGAGGCCTCGGAGCAGAGCAAAGAGCTCATCACCGACACCCGGGTCGACCGCGTCGTGCTCACCGGGTCGTTCGAGACCGCACAGCTGTTCCGCTCGTGGCGCCCCGACCTGCCGCTGCTCGCCGAGACGAGCGGCAAGAACGCGATCATCGTCACGCCGAGCGCCGACTACGACCTGGCCGTCGCTGACATCGTGAAGAGCGCGTTCGGCAACGCGGGGCAGAAGTGCTCTGCGGCATCCCTTGTGATCCTGGTGGGCTCCGTCGCCGACGACGCGCGTTTCCGACGCCAGCTGATCGATGCGACGCGCAGCCTGCGCGTGGGGCAGGCGACGGATGCCTGGGCGCAAATGGGCCCGCTCATCGAACCCCCTTCAGAGAAGCTGCACTGGGCGCTGACCGAGCTCGACGAGGGCGAGACCTGGCTCGTGCGCCCCAAGCCCGTCGACCGGGACGGCATCGAGCCGGGGCGGCTGTGGTCTCCCGGCATCAAGACCGGGGTCGCCCCCGGCAGCCGCACGCACCTGACCGAGTTCTTCGGCCCGGTGCTCGGCGTGATGCGGGCGCGCACGCTGAGCGAGGCGATCGCGCTTCAGAACGCCGTCGATTACGGCCTCACGGCGGGCCTGCATTCGCTCGACCCGCGCGAGATCGGGCAGTGGCTGGGATCGGTCGAGGCCGGCAACCTCTACGTCAACCGCCACATCACGGGCGCGATCGTGCAGCGCCAGCCGTTCGGCGGCTGGAAGAAGTCGGCGGTCGGCCCGACGGTCAAGGCGGGCGGCCCGAACACGCTGTTCCCGCTCGGCAGCTGGGTCAGCGTGCCCGGCGAGCAGAGCAACAGCCTCCATCTGCGCGGTCTCGACCACGACGTGCAGCAGCTCATCGAGCTCGGGCAGTCCGAGATGTCGTACGCCGACTTCGACCTCGTGCGCCGCTCGGCGCTGTCGGATGCGATCGCGTACGCGACCGAGTACGGGCGGGTGACGGATGCCTCGGGCCTCGCCGCCGAGCGCAACCTGTTCCGCTACCGCCCGGTGCCCGTCAGCATCCGCCTCGGACCGGACGGCACGCTTCCCGAACTGCTGCGCGTGCTCGCGGCGGCCTGCGTCTCGCGTGCGCGCTACGACGTGTCGACCAGCACGCCGCTCCCCGCGGGGATCGCCGCGTGGCTCGAGGCGCACAGCGTGCCCGTCAAGGTCGAGGAGGACGAGGCCTGGCTCGCGCGCCTCACCTTCCGGCCCGAGACGATCGAGGTCGGCGGCCCCGCTGCTCACCCGAAGCCGATCCACCGGATCCGGCTCATCGGCGGCAACGGGCTGGCTGCGGCACGGGCCCTGCGCGGCGACCCCGAGGTCGCGATCTATGACGCACCCGTCACCGCGTCAGGGCGCGTCGAACTGCTGCCGTTCTTCCGCGAGCAGGCGATCTCGATCACGAACCACCGCTACGGCGCGGTGGGGAACCTGACGGACGGCCTCATCTGAGAGAGCGCGACACTACGAGAGCTCGGCCTTGATGGCGGCGACCACCGCGCGCTCCGCATCCTTCGCGGGGACCCCGAGGTTCGCGGCCTTGCGCGCGAACTGCGTGGCCGCGGCCTGAAGCTGCTGCTGGATCGCATCGCCCTGCTTCGCGATGAACGACCCCCGCCGGCCGAACGTCTCGACGATTCCGTCTTCTTCGAGAAGGCGGTAGGCGCGGGCCACCGTGTTGACCGCGATACCGAGCTGATCGGCCAGCCTGCGCACGGTCGGAAGCTTCGCTCCTGGGGGCAGCGAGCCGTCGCGAACCCCGCTCAGAAGCTGGGTTCGCACCTGCTCCGAGGCGGGTGCAGGGTTTGTGCCGTCAATTCTCAGTTCCATGCCAGATTTCCCCCGTTGATGGTCCCGGCAGCCGTGAGGCGGTGGTCGAGCACGTACGTCCCCACGCGAACGTGCACGCCCCATTTGTGCAGGTCACTCCATATATCCAACAGGGGATGCCTGACCGGCTGCAACCCGAAACCTTGGAATCCCCGGCGAATGCCCGGCGTAGCAGCGCATCAATTTGGTGTCTTACGCAACAGTGCCGCACGACCTGTCTACCTGAGGGTTTCGGTGCAGAGCCTCTGCATAGAGTTCCGGACGGCCCCGACGGCGGGGCTCTTGGCCATGGGCCCGCTGGTCGTCCCCTTTCGACCGGCACGAACGCCCGCTGAGAACGACCGAGTACTCCCTCCCCGACCCGAAAGCGGCGCGGCGGCTCCCTTTGCCCCGCGCCGAGCCCGAAAGAGATGCGCCCCTCCCTGCCTACCCACCCGACTCACGGCTGGCTTCGCAGGCGATCCGCTCGCCTGCTCGCCGGTACGACTCTCGCGATCACCGGATGCCTCGCCATCGCCATCCCCGCCCACGCCGCGACCGCGGCCGCGTCCCCGGTGCACGCCGCCGCTGCGGCATCCGTCACCGTCGCTCACTCGGCCTCATCGGCCGCGCTGACCTCGTCGGCCAAGTCGGTCGAGATCCAGTCGCTCGACGTCTCGAGCAAGGTCACCGCGCCTCAGGCCGAGCTGGAGACCTTCACCGCAACCCCGCCGAACGTGCCGCAGGAGCTGCACACGGCGGCTCCGCAGACCGACTCGGCAACGCTCACGTCGACCGCGAGCGCGCTCGGCGCTGCGCCCGGCCAGCGCCTGCGCATCGTCGGTGCGGCGCTCAGCTATCTCGGCACGCCGTACGTGCTCGGCGGTGCGAGCAAGTCCGGCATCGACTGCTCGGGGCTCACCATGGTCGCGTACGCCACCGTCGGCATCCACCTCGCGCATTATGTGCCGACTCAGGACGGCGTCGGCCACCGCATCAGCGCCTCGCAGGCCAAGCCCGGCGACCTCATCGTGTTCGACAACGAAGAGCACGTCGCGGTCTACCTGGGCAAGGGACTGCTGGTCGCCGCGCCGGAGCCCGGCCGCAACGTGCAGATCGAGCCGGTCAGCAAGTGGTCCGGAATCGGCTACCACTTCACCCGCATCCTGGGCGACTGAACCGGCCGAGCTCGCTCGTCTCGTGCGGCTCGCTCTTCCCGTGTGACCCCGGCCTTCTCGTGGGCGCGGGAATTGTGCTTCCCGCGCATCGAACGCCGGTGATTGTTGCTCACCACCCCAAATCTGGGAGCGCCCCGTGGAGTCCCGAACTGGGGGTCTGATAGGTTCGCCAGGTCGACCTTCGGGTCGGCGCTTCGGGGGACAGAGCAACACGGGCCGTAATGCCCCGGCGGCTGAGGGAGAAGAGCTATGGCGAGACGGAGGATCGACGCGTCCCTTGATGCATTCGATGCTCTGATCGCCGACCTGGCAGACGCCGGCGAGATCGCCACCTCAGAGGTCGCCGCCCTGCACGACCAGCACGAGATCCCGCAGACGCGCGAGATCCCCGTGCAGGTCATGAACCGGTGGGCCGCCGTCGCTCTGAACACGCCCGCCGTGATCGAAGCGCCGCTCGAGGCATCCCCGGCCCCAGCTTCGGCCGCACCTGCTTCTGCCGCCCCCGCTCCCGGCTCCAGCCCCGTCGAGCTGCCCGACCGGCCGCAGCCCATGACGCGCCGCGAGGCGCGTGCGCTGCGCGAGGCCGAAGAGCAGCTCGCCGCGGTGCGCAGGATGCCCGACGCGGTCAGTCCCGATCGTGGTGACACTGCGGCCATCGACGTCGAGCCGGTGATCGCGGCCGACCCCACGGCTGTGACGGAGTCCGCTGTCGAGGCCGAGAACGCCCGCCGCACGGAAGATCTGATCCACTCGCACCGCGTGCGGCCGGCGTCGTTCGACCCGAAGCCCGCCCGTGTCATCACGGCCGCGGCCGCGAAGCCGAAGCGCCAGAGCGCCCGTCGCACCCTGGCAGCGGGTCTCGGGGCCGTCGTGCTGATCCCCTCGCTGTGGCTCGTCGTTCCCGCGACCGCCCAGACGCCAGGGCCCGCGACGGTCGACGCGCACGGGCACACGGCGCAGCAGATCCTGCAGATCGCCGACAACGTGACCTCGCCGACCCTCGACGACAACGACTACGCGGCCACCGCGATCGCCGCGATCGTCGAGAAGGAGGGCGGCGGCGACGTCGGCACCGCGGCCCCCGCGATCGTCGACGCGCTCGCCGCGGGCGGCACCCGCGCGCGGATCGTCGAGACGGCGCTGAGCTACATCGGCACGCCGTACGTCCTCGGCGGCAGCAGCCATGTCGGCATCGACTGCTCGGGGCTCACGATGCAGGCCTACGCCGCGATCGGCATCACCCTTGCTCACTACGTGCCCACGCAGGACGCGCGCGGCACCGTGATCACCGAGGCGCAGGCGAAGCCCGGCGACCTGGTGGTCTTCGACAACGAGGACCACGTCGGCATCTACCTCGGCGAGAACCAGGTGATCGCCGCACCCGCGCCGGGCCGCCGCGTCTCGATCGAGTCGGTCGACGTCTGGCGCCCGGTGGGCATCCACTTCACGCGCATCCTGCCCGCGGGGAAGTAGCGCGTCGGCCGCTCGATCGGCTCGCCCTCCTTTCGGCGCGCGCGCCGAGCGCCTAGCCTCGATGCGATGCGCACCTTCTTCGGGCAACCCTGGGCGCTCGTGCATCTCTTCGGTGTCGAGATGTGGGAACGCTTCTCGTTCTACGGCATGCAGGGCATCCTGCTCATCTACCTGTACTACTCGGCATCGCAGGGCGGCCTCGGCATTCCGCAGACCACGGCGGCCGGCATCGTGGGCGCCTACGGCGGCGCGGTCTATCTCTCGACGATCATCGGAGCGTGGGTCGCCGACCGCCTGCTCGGCAGCGAGCGCGTGCTGTTCTTCAGCGCGATCGTCATCATGCTGGGCCACATCGCGCTGGCGCTGATTCCCGGCGTGCTCGGCGTCGGGGTCGGCCTCGTGCTGGTCGCACTCGGCTCCGGCGGGTTGAAGGCGAACGCGACGAGCGTCGTCGGCACGCTGTATGAGGCCGGCGATCCGCGGCGAGACGCCGGCTTCAGCCTGTTCTACCTCGGCATCAACCTCGGTGCGTTCTTCGGGCCGATCCTGACCGGGCTCCTGCAGTCGACCATCGGCTTCCACTTCGGGTTCGGCCTGGCCGCACTCGGCATGTTCCTCGGCCTCGCGCAGTACTCGTTCGGGCGCCGCGAGCTTCCCGCCGTCGCCCGCGAGGTGCCCGACCCGCTGCCGCGGCGCCGCTATCCGCTCTGGATCGGCGTCGCGATCGCCGCCATCGTCCTCATCGCGGTGCTCGTGCTCACGCACGTGATCCGCGCCGAGTACCTCGCCCAGATCGTGATCTGGGTCACGGTCGCCGCGGCGATCGTCTACTTCGCGGTGATCCTGTCGAGCAAGGACATCACTGCCGACGACCGACGCCGCGTCTTCGGCTTCATCCCGCTGTTCGTGGCATCCGTCGCGTTCTGGTCGCTGTATCAGCAGCAGTTCACGGTGCTGACCATCTACTCCGACCAACGGCTCGACCGCTCGCTGTTCGGGTGGGTCATGCCGGTGTCCTGGGTGCAGTCCATCAACCCGGTGTTCATCATCATCCTGTCCGGCGTGTTCGCCGCCATCTGGGAGAAGCTGGGCTCCAGGCAGCCCGCCACGCCCTACAAATTCGCCGCGGGCACCGCGGTGATGGGAGCGGCGTTCCTGCTGTTCCTGCCGTTCGTCGGCGGCGGCAAGAACTCCACGCCGCTGCTCGCGCTCGTCGGCATCGTCTTCGTCTTCACGGTGGCCGAGCTGCTGCTGTCGCCGGTCGGGCTCTCGGTGACGACGAAGCTGGCGCCTGCCGCGTTCCAGACCCAGATGGTGGCGCTGTTCTTCCTCTCCGTCGCGCTCGGCACGGCGATCTCGGGCGAGCTGTCGGCGCTGTACTCCGCACGCACCGAGGCGGCCTACTTCGGCATCCTCGGCGGCATCGCGATCGTCCTCGGGCTCGCGCTCGCCGCGCTGACGCCGTGGGTGAAGCGGCTGATCGCGCCCGTGCGCTGAGTGACGTGCGTCGGGCGGCGCGCGCCGAGCGACGAGAATTGAAGGCATGACGGATGCCCCACGCGGACTGACCCCTCGCTGGCGGGAGCTTCTCGAACTGAACCCGTATGACCGCGACCACTGGGCGGCGCTGCGGGTCGGGCTCACGACCGCGATCCCGCTCGTCGCGCTCTGGGCGGCCGGGCGCACCGACCTCGCGGTGTTCGCGGTGTTCGGCGCGTTCACGAGCGTCTACGGCCGCAACTTCCCTCACGTCTCCCGGCTGCGCCTGCAGCTCATCGCGGGCGGCGCCCAGCTGCTGTCGATCGCCGTCGGCGGTGCCATCGCGCTCTCGCCGCAGCGCACGCTGCTCGTCATCCCGGTCGCGGCCCTCTGGGCGTTCGGGGCGTCACTGCTCGCCGATCGCGTGCGCTGGACGCCGCCGGGGCCGATGTTCCAGGTGTTCAGCCTCGCCGCGATCGCCTTCGCACCGCTGACGCCCGCGGTCTACGCCTCGGGGTTCGTCGTGGCGCTGACATCCGTCGTTCTCGCCGTGCTCATCGGGTATGTGGGCCGCCTGATCTGGCGGGCGCATGAAGGGCGCCTGCACAACCCGTACACGAAGCCGATCGTCGTGCCCCCGTATGACGGCGGGCACGTCGGGCACGCGCTGCTGTTCCTGGTCGGCGCGGGCGTGGCCGGGGCGATCCCCGCCGTGATCGGCATCGGGCACCCCTACTGGGCGATGGTCACCGCGATCGCGGCGCTCTCGGTGCCCGGCACCTACCACCGCGTGCTGCGGGCGACGCACCGCTTCGTCGGAACCATGCTCGGCCTCGCCATCGGCGCTCTGCTGCTGCTCACCCACCCCACCGGCCTGTTCGCGATCGCGCTGGTCGTCGTGCTGCAGGCCGGTGCCGAGTTCGTCGTGGTGCGCAACTACTCGCTGGCGCTGATCTTCCTGACGCCTCTCGTGCTCGTGATCGGCGAGCTCGGCGGCCCGCAGCCGCTCGGCGCACTGATCTGGCAGCGCGGCATCGAGACCTTCATCGGCGTGGCAGTCGCCGTGGTCATCGCGGTGCTGATCGAGGTCTTCGGCGAGCGGAAACGCGGCCGAAACGGGCAGCCGGATACGATCCGTTCATGACCTCAACCCCCACCGCGCCTGCGGCCCCCGCCTCGACGATCATCGAGCCCGGTGGCATCGAGGCGATCCCGGCAGATCGCCGGCACGGCTCGCCGTGGCAGCTGTTCGCGACCTGGAGCTCGCCCAACCTCGAGTTCGCCACGGTCTATGTCGGCCTGATCGCCGTCGCCTTCTTCGGGCTGAATCTGCCCGCTGCGATTCTTGCGATCGTGATCGGCAACGCGCTCGGGTCGCTGACCCAGGGCATCCTGTCGACGTGGGGCCCCCGCGAGGGCCTCGCCCAGCTCGTGCTGAGCCGCACGGCGTTCGGCACGCGCGGCAACATCCTGCCCGCGGCGATCAACACGATCATGGCGGGGCTCGGGTGGTTCGCGACCAACTCGGTCAGCGGCACGCTCGCGCTGAGCGCCCTGACCGGTATGCCTGCGTGGCTCGCGCTCGTCATCGTGGTCGTGGTGCAGGTGGGGCTCGCCTTCGTCGGCCACGACCTCGTGCAGCACTTCGAGCGCTACGCGGCCATCGTGCTCGGCATCATCTTCCTCATCGCGTGCATCGTGATCTTCGCGCACACGGGTGACGGGGCCGCCCCCAAGGGCGCCGGCTGGCACTTCGGGGGCTTCATGCTCACCGTGTCGGCGGCGTTCGGGTACGCGGCCGGCTGGAACCCGTACGCCAGCGACTACACGCGCTACCAGAAGAAGGACGTCTCGAAGCTGCAGCTCGGGCTGGCCGCCGGCCTCGGCGACTTCGTCAGCTGCACGGTGCTGATGATCGCGGGCGCGGCATCCGTCTACATCCTGTTCCCGGGTGAGAACCCGACCGACAGCTTCGTGCACTCGCTGCCGACCTGGTTGCGCGACCTCACGCTGCTCGCGATCGCGGTCGGCGCCATCGCCGCGAACGCGCTCAACATCTACTCGGGGGCCATGTCGTTCCTCGCGGCGGGCATCAAGATCCGCTTCGGGCTGCGCCGTGCGATCATCGCGCTCGGCTTCGGCATCATCGGCTTCGTCATCGCCCTGATCGCGGTGCTCGACGCGCACTTCGAGGAGTGGTACGAGAACTTCCTGCTCGTCATCGCCTACTGGATCGCGCCCTGGCTCGGCGTCGTGCTCGTCGACCGCTTCCTGCGGCGCGGCACGTCGATCGCCGAGCTGGTCACCGACCACGCGAAGTACCGGAACTGGGCCGGGCCAATCGCGCTCGTCGTCGCCGGCGCGATCTCGATCTGGCTGTTCTCGAACCAGACGTTCTATGCGGGCCTCATCGTCACCGCGACCACGCCGAAGGGCGGAACGTCGCCGATCGGCGACATCACGCCGTTCGTCGGCTTCGTGCTGGCCGCCGTCATCTACTGGGCGTTGTTCGTTGCCCTGAAGGTGCGCCTCGGCGGCCCGCTCGAGAGCGAGCCCGATCTGGTGGTCGGTGTCGACGCGGCGGACGAGGTGGCCTAGCTGTGGCTGACGCGCTGTATGAGACGGATGCCGCTAAGCTGGCGGTCGCCGTGGAAGAGGCGCGGGCGGGGCTGGCTGAGGGCGGCATCCCCATCGGCGCCGCCCTCTTCACCCGCGACGGCCGACTGCTCGGGCGCGGGCACAACCGCCGCGTGCAGCAGGACGACCCGTCGATCCACGGTGAGACGGACGCCTTCCGCAACGCCGGCCGTCAGCGCTCGTACCGCGACACGGTGATGGTCACGACGCTCTCGCCGTGCTGGTACTGCTCCGGCCTCGTGCGCCAGTTCGGCATCGGCCGGGTGATCATCGGCGATGACCAGTCGTTCCGCGGCGGCCAGGACTGGCTCGCCGAGAACGGTGTCGACGTGACGATCGTCAATGATCCAGAGCTGATCGCTCTGATGAGCGGCTGGATCGACGAGCACCCGCACCTGTGGAACGAGGACATCGGCGAGGAGTGACCGGCATTCGATCATTGAGGAGCCCGCGGAGCTTGCGGCCCTTCGAGACGCGGCGCTTCGCGGCACTCCTCAGGAACTGCGGGAGTCTCGCAATGGCCGAGCGCTGGTGCCAATGATCGACGCCAGAACCATCGCGCTGTCGCTCGTCGGCGTGCTCGCGCTCGTGGCGCTCGCAACCGGACTGCTCGTCTGGATGCGGGCGCCACAGCCGTTCGCGCCGGCATGGGCGGTGCTGCGCGGAACGCTGCAGCTCGCGGCGATCAGCCTGGTGCTGTCGGGCATCATCCGCAGCGGTCTGCTGATCGCAGCCGCGCTCGTGGTCATGTTCGCCGTCGCGTCGTGGACGGCGGCGCGGCGGCTCGGAGTGCTGCGCGAGCGGTACGTCCCCGTCGCGGTGGCGATGGGGGCAGGCATCCTGATCAGCCTCGCCATCGTGTTCCTGACGGGCGCGATCGACTTCACGCCGCGCTACGCGCTGGCGATCGGCGGGATCGTGATCGGGAACGCGATGACGATCGCGACGCTCAGCGGCCGGCGCTTCGTCGAGCTGGTCGACGACCGCTGGGAGGACGTCGAGGGTTGGCTCGCGCTCGGCGCACGCCCCCGTGAGGCGACGCGCGAGCTGGTGCGCCGGGCGATCCACGCCGCGTTGGTGCCGACGACGGACCAGACCCGCACGACGGGTCTCGTCACGCTGCCCGGCGCGTTCGTTGGCGCCGTCTTCGGTGGTGTCTCACCGCTCGAAGCCGGGCGATTTCAGATCGTGGTGCTCGCGTCGATCATCGGCTGCGGCGCAATCGTGGCCGTCGTGCTGACCGCGTGGCTCGCGCCGGTGCGCGTGCGGCCGGCGATCCTCACGTAGCGCGGTATTCCGCTCACGCGCCGCGCTTGCCAAGATGAGTGCAGCTCACCAGAGAGCGCGAAAGAAAGCGAGCCATGTCGACAGACACCAGCCAGGCGTCGAGGCGCGCTCGGGTCGGCGGAGTTCCCGGCGTTGAGATCCTCTGGCACACGCGCCGCTTGGTGATCAATGCGATCGTGTTCGGCTTCGTGTATGCGCTTCCGCTGACGGCGACGCGGGGCACCGCAGACGTCACTCTCACGCTGCACCCGAGTCCGTTCGTCTTCCTCGCGCTCGCGGCAGTGTTCTTCGCGTCTGTCAGCTGGGTGATTCGCTCCGCCCCGGACGAGGCGGCGGCGATCCGCGTGCTGCGGCGGGCATCGCGCGTCGTCGTCACCATTGCGCTCGGCTCCCTGGTGATCGCGCTGGTGTGGTTCTTCACCACCCCGATCACCGGCTGGCCGTTCGAGAACAGCTGGATCGCACCCTTCCCCTTCGGCACCGTCACTGTCGACGTGTCGTCGGTTCAGTAGCCGCCGGCCGAGCCCGAGCCGTCTGAGGTCGACGCGGACGTCGTGATCTTCGCGCCGTCAGGGGCGACGGCCCACCATTCGTTCTCGTACAGCTGACCGGTCACCTCGCCCGCCGCGCTGTCGCCCGAGAAGGTGTAGATCGGCAGTCCGTCGATCGTCACCTGCTTCGTGCCGTTCGGCCCGGCGATCGTTCCCACCTTGCCCGTCACGCCCGTCACCTTGGGGGTGCCGGATGCCGTCACCGCCGGCCACAGCGCGAGGCAGACACCTGTGCAGGCCGACGACTTCTCGCCCTTCGTGTCCTTGCCGTAGAAGTAGACGGTCATGCCCTTGCCGTCGACCACGATCTTCCCGAGCGAGCTCGAGGCGGTGGTGAGCGTGTCGCCGGAGGAGGCGGAGGAGCCGCCGCCGGCCGGCGACGAGCTGGCCTTCGGAGTCGTTCCCCCGTAAGCGCCGGCCGAGCCGACCGTGTTGCCCGAGCAGCCCGCGAGCACGAGTGCGGCGAGAGAGCCGATGGCTACGGACAGTGCAATTGTTTTCCTACTCATGCCTGTGTCACGTAACGCGACGGCGCCCGGTTCACCTCACCGGCGAACTGAGCAGCACGGTCCCCGTCTTCACATCGCGTACCTGCACGGTGCGCAGCTCCGCCTTCGGCGTGTCGACCGCGCCCGAGGTGTGGATCTCCGAGCCCGGCCACGCCGACCACGACGAGACGCGGGTCGCGCGGCCGGAAGCATCCGTCACATACAGCGCGTAGCTGCGGTAGCTCACCTCGAAACCGGCCGGCTGCTCCGCATAGCCGCACGTCATGCCGATTTCGGTGCCCCACCGCTTGCTCGTCAGCGAGACCGTCGCGGTGATCGGGCTCTGCACGGTCTGCGCGAGCGTGATGCGCGTGTCCGGGGCGTTCAGGCGCGCGGGCAGCACGATCGCGGCGGCGATGGCGAGCGCGGCGACAGCGGATGCCGCGGCCAGGCCCCA
Organism: Gryllotalpicola daejeonensis; assembly: GCF_039538145.1. Classification (NCBI taxonomy): domain Bacteria; kingdom Bacillati; phylum Actinomycetota; class Actinomycetes; order Micrococcales; family Microbacteriaceae; genus Gryllotalpicola; species Gryllotalpicola daejeonensis. The sequence goes on from NZ_BAABBV010000001.1 coordinate 2,380,621, forward strand.
GCGCCGGGCGAGGCGCCGACGGCGGACGCGGTGGGCGAGCGCGGCGAGCAGGTCGGAACCCGCAGGAGGCGCCGAAGGCTGCGTCTCGAAAGGCGATCCTGCGGCTGCGCGCTCCGCGGCGAGCGGGTTCGGCACGCGCGACAGCAGCGCGGGCATCACGGCGAGCTCCCCGACGGCGGCGCGGCAGTCCGCGCACTCCTCGAGGTGCGCCTCGAAGCGGCGGCGGTCATCGGGCGAGAGGGCGCCCAGCACATAGGCGGCATCCCACTCGTGCACGTTCTCGACGGGCTGCTGCCCGCTCGCGGCATCCGTCATCGCGTCACTCCCTTCTCTTGCAGCGCGAGGCGCAGCGCCCGCAGCCCGTAGTGCAAGCGGCTCTTCACGGTGCCCTCCGGAATCTCGAGCTCTCCGGCGATCTCGGCCACCGAGCGGCCGCCGTAGTACGCGAGCGCGATCACCTTTCGGTGCTCCTCGCTCAGCGCGGCGAGGGCGTCGCCGATCAGCCACGCGTCGAGCATGCGCTCGGTCTCGTCGGCCGCGATCGGCTCGGGCATCGTCTCGACGGCCGTGGGCGTCTCGTGCCGGCGGCGCGCGCTGCGCGCATCGTCGATGACCAGGTTGCGTGCGACCGTGAAGAGCCAGGCGCGAGCGGATGCCACACGCTGATCGAGCACCGTCGGCTTGCGCCAGGCGCGCAGCAGCGTCTCCTGCACGATGTCCTCCGACTGCGCGGCATCGCCGGTGAGCGACATCACATAGCGCCACAGCGGGCGCGCGTGCTCGTCGTGCAGCGCGCGCAGCAGCGCGTCCTCGTCGTTCGGCACACGCACCTCCTCACCGAGGACACGGAAGGGACAGGCATCCGGTTCAATCGGCCCTGCCCGACACCCACGATCGCGGGCGCTCGCATTCTCAGAATGAACCTCAACTGCCTCGATAACGTGCGGTCATTGTGAACCTGCACACTTTCGCCGGACTCCCGCTGCACATCCTGCTCGTCCACTTCATGGTCGTCGGCGGCCCGCTCACCGCGATCGCGGTGCTGCTGCACGCGTTCTGGCCCGCCGCGCGGCGTCGCCTGGGCGTCGTGACGCCGATTGCGGGCCTCGCCATCCTTGTGCTGACGCCGATCACGGTCGAGGCGGGGGAGTACCTGCAGTCCGTCGTCGGCACGACGCCTGCGCTCGCGACCCACGTCGAGCGCGGCGAGGGCCTGCTGCCCTGGTCGATCGCGCTGTTCGTCGTCGCGGCCGCCGAGTGGGTGTGGTGGCGCTTCGCGCTCGGCCCCGGCTTCGACGTGCGGCTCACCTCTGGCGTGCGCTGGGGCGGCACGGTGGTCGTGTGGGTCGCTGCCGCCGTGATCGGCGTGGGATTCCTGGTCGAGATCTTCCTGATCGGCGACTCGGGTTCTCGCGCGGTGTGGGGCGGGCTTCACCTCTGACGCACCGGGTGCGCGGGCCTCACGGCTTCGGTTCGAGGCCCAGCCCCCGTAATAGGGGTGTTTCCGGTGAGTAAACATTTGTGAGCGTCCCTCACTGCCGTGTTGTTCGCTGACTTATCCTCAGGCCATGCCCGTCGATCTCCTGAAGCTGGCGCAGACTGCGCGCGACGCTGCGTTCAGCGTGCTGGCGGCGCCGGGTTTCGCCCGCTTCGGCAGAGGCAGTCGAATTCTGCTGCCGTTCCGCTGGGGAAATCGGGACAAGATCGCTGTCGGCGAGGGGTGCCTGATCGCCGCCGGCTCGTGGCTTCTCGTACCGGACCGCACGGCGACCGGACCCGTGATCGTGATCGGTGACCGCGTGCGCATGCACCAGACCTCAGTGACCGGGGTGATGAGCGTGATCATCGAAGACGGGGTGGAGCTCGCGCGCGGTGTGTACATCTCGGATCACATGCACGGCTTCGCCGACCCTGACCGGTACATCCGTGACCAGCCGCTGGAGCGCGTGGCTCCGGTGCGGATCTGCCGCGGCGCGTGGCTCGGCCAGAACGTCGTCGTGCTGCCCGGAGTGACCATCGGTGCGGGTGCGGTGGTCGGCGCGAACAGCGTCGTGCGCGAAGACGTCCCCGCCCGCAGCGTCGCCGTCGGAGCGCCCGCGCGCGTCGTCCGACAGCTCGCAGTGTAGGGGCGGCGGTCGTGGCGCTCGACGCGATCTTCACGTTCTCCTACGAGACGTATGCCGACGCGCGGGCGCGGGAGATGATGAGGCCGCCGGATCGCATCCTCGAGACGTTGATCGCCGAGCAGGACAGCGGTGCGATCGGCCGCCTGCTCGTCGCGAACCCGTTCCGCTCCGTGGTGTCGGTCGCTGCGCATCGCGTGCTGCGCGACCAGGCCGCCTTTCCTGCGACCGCGACCAGGCATCTCGTCGAGCCGACCCGGCTGGCTCGCGCAGACTCGGCCGCGCCCGAGGTCGTAGAGCGGCAATACGCGGCCTACGACCGCGCGCTGCGCAGAGCTGCGAGCCGCTTCGCCCTCGAGCGCCCCGCCGTCATCACCACGAACCCGGTGGTGGCGGGGTTCGCGCCGCTCGAATGGGCCGGCTCCGTGTCGTACTTCGGGCGAGACGACTGGCTGACGACCCCGGCGAAGCGGCGCTGGTGGGACGTGTACGCGGAGGCGTACGCACGCATCGCGCGCCGCGGCATCGCCGTCACCGCGGTGAGCAAGCAGATCGTGGACCGCATCGCGGCCGCAGACCCGGGCGGGCTGCGCGGACCGTCCGCCGTGGTTCCGAACGGCGTGGACCCGCGCGAGTGGCTCGGCCCCGCCCACCCGCCGCCCGCATGGTTCGCTGCGCTGCCGGGGCCCCGCGCCGTGCACGTCGGCACTCTGGACAGCAGAATCGACGTCGAGGGAATCGCCTCGCTCGCGCGCGCACGTCCCGAGCTGTCGATCGTGCTTCTGGGGTCGGTGCCCGATGAGCGCGAGGTCGCGCCGCTGCGCCGAGTGGCGAACATCACGATCGCGCCCCACGTGGGCCGCGCCGAGCTCGTCGCCGTGCTGCGCGCCGCCGAGATCGCGCTGCTCGCGCACCGGCGCACGCCGCTCACGGAGGCGATGAGTCCGCTCAAGCTCTATGAGTATCTGGCGGCGGGGGCGCCCGTGCTGGCGGTCGACCTGCCGCCCGTTCGCGGCCTCGGGCCCCGCGTGCTGCTGACCGAGGACGTGGCGGCGTTCGCCCGCGCGACGGATGCCGCTCTGGCGCTGGGCCGCGCCCCCGAATCCGAGCGCGAGCGCTTCGTCGATGAGAACTCATGGCGCTCTCGGCACCGCGTGCTCCTCGACCTGGCGCTGCCGGCCGTCGCCGACATTTCGCCCAGGTGACAAGTGACAAACACTCACGTAAAAACCTGACGATCGCTCTGTTTTGCGGCCGCACGTGACCCTAGCGTGGGGGACACCAGCCCGTGACAACCCCCGATGCGTGGAGGACGAGATGTCCGAATCCGCAGTACCTGTCCGCCTCGCGGTGGCGCCGCAACCGCTCCGCCTCGCCTGGCAGCGGCGCGTTCAGCTCGCGCTGGTCGCAACGGATGCCGCCGCCATCGTGGTCGCCATCGCGGTCGCCCAGCTCGGGCGCTTCGGCACGGCGGGCCTGCGCGGCACCGCCCCGCATTCGATCGAGTACCGCGGGCTCGCGCTCATCGTGGCGCTCGCCTGGCTGCTCGGGCTGTGGGCGACGCGATCGCGCGATCGCCGCATCCTCGGGGTCGGGCTCACCGAATACGGCAGGGTGGCGAACGCCACGTTCTTCACCTTCGGGCTGCTGGCGATCCTCGCGTATCTCGCGCAGCTGACCATCGCGCGCGGGTACCTCGCCATCGCGCTGCCGCTCGGCCTCGCGCTGCTGCTGGCCGGCCGCCTCTACTGGCGTGGGCGCGTGCACGCGATGCGCCGAGCGGGGCGCTGCCTCACCGGTGCGATCGTCGTGGGCGGCGGCGCCGAGGTCGAGCGTGCCGTGGCCGAGCTACGCGGCCAGCTCCGGGCCGGCTACAAGGCCATCGCCGTAGCGCTCACCGATGACCGCGAGCCGAACGGGCCGGCATCCGCTCTGCCCCGGGTCCAGCTGGATGAGCTCGTGGACACCGTCCGCAGCAGTCGCACGCGCGCCGTGATGATCGCAGGCGGTCTGCCCGGGGGGAATGAGCAGATCCGCGAGCTCGGCTGGGCCTTCGAGGACTCAGGCGTCGAGTTGATCCTCGTCTCACGGCTGATCGAAGTGGCCGGCCCGCGCATGCACTGGCGCCCCGTCGAGGGTCTGCCGATGGTGCATGTGGACCTTCCCCGCTTCTCCGGATTCAACTACACCGTCAAGCGCGCGTTCGACATCGTCGTCGGGGCGGTCGGGCTGATCGTCGCGAGCCCCCTGATGCTCGTCGTGGCGCTCGCGGTGATGTCAGACGGCGGCCCCGTGCTCTTCCGCCAGCAGCGGGTCGGCATGCGCGGCGGGCGCTTCGCGATGCTCAAGTTCCGATCGATGGTCGTGGACGCAGAGGCCAGACTGCCTGAGCTGACGCAGCGCAACGAGGGCGCGGGGCCGCTGTTCAAGATGAGAGACGACCCGCGCGTCACCCGCGTCGGGCGGGTCATCCGCCGCCTGTCGCTCGACGAGCTGCCTCAGCTTCTCAACGTGCTGCGCGGCGAGATGAGCCTGGTCGGCCCGCGGCCTCCGTTGCCGAGGGAGGTCGACCACTATGAGGGCCGCGCGAACCGCCGACTGCTCATCAAGCCGGGAATCACCGGGCCGTGGCAGGTCTCCGGTCGCAGCGAGCTGAGCTGGGAGGAGAGCGTCAAGCTCGACCTCTGGTACGTCGAGAACTGGTCCCTGACGAACGACATGATGATCCTTCTGCGCACGGCGCGGACGGTGCTCACTCACGAAGGAGCGTACTGATGACGAAGGAGAGAGTGCTGCTCGTCTGCTCGGGCGGCGGCCACCTGAAGCAGCTCTTCGCGCTGGCCGAGCGCATCGGCATCGCGCCGGATCAGCAGCTGTGGCTGACGTTCCGCAATGGGCTCAGCGAGTCGCTGCTGGCCGAGCGTGAAGTCATCTTCACGCCGTTCGCCGCGCCGCGCGACGCCACCAACATCCTGCGCCTGCGCGCCTTCGGCGAGCTGCTGCTCGCGACGAACCGCTTCTCGATGGCGGTGTCGACGGGGTCGAGCCCCGCTGTGGCCGTGCTGCCTGTGGCGGTGAAGCACGGCATCCCTGCACACTACATCGAGTCGGCGGCGCGCGCCGAGGGGCCTTCCCTCTCGGGGCGGCTGATCGCGCGCAACGGGCACATTCCGACGTACACGCAGTACCCCGTCTGGGAGAACGAGCGATGGAGGTACCGCGGCTCGATCTTCGACTCGTTCCGGCCGGCCGGGACCTCCGGCCTGCGGCGGATCGCGCGCGTGGTCGTCTCGGTCGGAACGCAGGAGGGCTATCCGTTCCACCGGCTCTACCGCGCGCTCGCGCCGCTGCTCGACGGCTGCGACGTGCTCTGGCAGACGGGCACAGAAGACGTCTCCGAGTTCGGCATCCCCGGTCGGCCCATGGTGCCGCACGCCGAGCTGGCCCAGGCGATCGGTGAGGCGGACGTCGTGATCGCGCATGCCGGAACCGGCACGGCGATCACCGCGCTCGAGAACGGGAAGGTGCCCGTGCTCGTGCCGCGGCTCGCGAAGTTCCACGAGCACGTCGACGACCATCAAGTGCAGATCGCCCGCGAGCTTGAGAGGCGGGGCCTCGCGCTCATGCGGCACGCGGAGGACCTCACGATGGACGACCTCGTGCTCGCAGCCTCGCTGAGTGCGACGACCGCGGCGCCCCCGCGGTTCGAACTCGTCGCGTAGCCGCGTATTCGCATAGCCGCGTAGCCGCGTAGCCGCGCGGCTTGCGCGCTACGGGGCCGCTGCGCCCGCGACGTCCGCGGGCATCCTCTTCCCGAACAGGTCCTCCGAGAGCGGCCCGAGGGAGCCCTGTGGCGTGATCGTGACGGAGCGGGCATCCCTCGGTCGCAGGTCGCCGCTCGCCTGATCGCGGAAGGTGACGGTGCCCGCGCGGTTTCCGTCCCGTGACACCACTGCGGGCGTCCCGCACATCTTCGTGTTCCAGTACTCGATGATCGAGTTCGTCATGGGTGCGTCGCACGTGGAGATGTAGCCGACGATGTTGCGGTCGAACACGAGGCCGGGGGTCTTCACCAGCCGCACCGAGCCGTTCGCGAAGGTGTTGCCGCGCACGACCAGGTCGGTCGCGCTCTTCTCTTGAAGGGCCGCCGACGACCCGCCGCGGCAGTGCGGCGTGATCGTGATGCAGCCCTGTATGAAGTTCGATTCGACCGTCAGCTGGTGGATGCCTTTGCCGGCCCCGACCGAGATGATGAGCCCGGTGTTGTAGCAGTTCTTCAGTCGGTTACCCCTGATGGTCACGTGCGACGAGTCGAACACCTGGATGCAGTCGGCGTGCAGGTTGTCGTTCTTGTCCTGGTTGTAGTCGTGCACCGAGTTGCCCTCGATCAGCACGTTGTTCGAGAGCCCGACCTGGATGCCGTCGATCGACGACCCGTTCTTGAACTCCGAGTTCTTCACCGTCACGTCTGAGGAGCGCACGAAGAGACCGCCGCCGTCGACCGTGACGTCGTCGACCACGGTGCCGACGGCGCCGCTGTTCAGATACCACTGCACCGTCACCGTGATGCCGGTCCAGGTGAGGTGCGGCGCCGCGCTCGTGAGCGCTCCGAAGACCGGGTGCGCGCCCGGTTCCGGCTCGATCGTCGCGTTCCCGTGCGCGCCCGCGAGGTGCGGTGCGCCGTCGGCCGAGAGCCGGGTCGTCGGGTACCTGCCCCCGGCGAGCCTGATCGTCGTTCCCGCTGCGGCGCGGGCGACCGCGGTCGCGAGCTCACACGGCTTCGCGCTCGTGCAGCTGCTGCCCGTGCCGTCGGGCGCGACGTGGCTCTCGGTGATCGCCGGTCCGCCAGCAGGCGGCGTGCCGGGCGACTCGACCTCGTGCGCCGTTTTGTGCAGGGTGCTCAGCAGACCGCCCGAGCAGCCGCTGACCCCGAGCATGACGGCGGCCGCGAGGGCGGCGGCCGCGACGAGAGAGCGCCGCCGGGACATCACTCGGCCTTCGCGAGCACCGCCCACGCGAGCCGCGCGATCGCAGCCTGCCCGGCGGCCGACGGGTGGAAGAAGTCGACGCGGGAGATCTCGGCGGAGGAGAAGCCGTGCCGATGCACGGCGTCCCCGTCCCAGCTGCAGGTGGGGTGCTGCGCGCAGACATCCTCGATGGCCTCGTCGTACTGGTCGACGAGCTGGCCGACCGCGGCGCGCCGCTCGGCATCCGCAGGGGCGAGCGAACCGGCGTCGCCGAGCAGCGAGCGGCACCCGGGCGCTCTGCTCCAGGCCGCGGCCACGGCGCTGTTGCCGTGGCCGAGCCCCCAGAGCCGATTCAGGTCGGGCACCGAGAGGGCGAGGATGCGTGCCTTCGGCAGTGCGGTCGCCACGTCGCCGATGAGCTGCGCGTAGTCGGCGTGGAACTGAGCGGCCGTGGTCATCTGGTCGAACGACGGCTTGCAGGCGTCATTGGCGCCGATCAGCACGGTGACGAGCTGGGGCTTCGCGCTGATCACCTGGGGAACGGTGTCGAGCATCGTCGCGACCGTGCCGCCGTCGACCGCGCCGTTCGCGATCGACGGGCGATGGCCTGTCGCCTTCCCGATGCGGGCGGCGAGCGAGTCGACCTCGCTGTCGGAGCCCATGACCCAGGACGCCTGGGTGCATGCGCCGCGGTGCCCGCACGCGTTCACGCCGAGGCTCATGGAGTCGCCGAGCACGCCGATGGTCGTGATGCCGTCGATGAGCCCGGGTGCCGCGTCGTGTTGCGTCGCCGCGGCGCCGCCCGGTGCGGAGCACGCGGTGAACGCGAGCAGAGCCAGGGATGCCGCGACCAGCGTCGCGACGACCCGCGCACGTCTCACACCCGACTCGATTCGTCGCGGTTCCACAGAATCGGCAAGCCGGCGCGCACCTGCCTGCGCGCCCGAAGGCGAGGCACCGCCTTGCCGTAGCAGTAGACCGCAAGCGCGGGCCACAGCCGCGGATGCCCGATGACCCTGCGCAGTAGCGCGGTGGCCGGGTGCGCCGTCGCCGGTGCCTCGCGAACGAGGCCGCTGCGCTGCAGCTCGGCGTTGCCTGCCGCGATGCGCGTCGCCCTGGCGATCTCCGCATCGAGGGTCGCCGGGGCCGAGATCGAGAACGTGTGGTCGGCAAGCGTCCGGCGCTCCTCGGGAGCGAACAGCTGCTGCACGAACCGGTCATCGGCGATGAGCGACGGAAAGGCGCCGAAGCGGGCCCTGCCCGCCTGCGACAGCACATAGACGCCCGAGCCGATGTGCGCCTCGCGGCGATAATCGCTCTGCGCCCACATGCGGTAGTGCAGCCGCACGGCCAGGCTCGAATGCGACAGATCGATCGACAGCGCGGGGGCGGCGGCGAGCACCTCGGGCTCACGGGCCATCAGCTCGGCCACCGCGAGCAGTGCCCGCGACTCGACGCGCACGTCCGCGTCGACATAGGCGCGCGGGAACGTGCTCGCGGCGCGATCGCCCGCGTTCAGAGCGGACGGCTTCGAGGCGACCGGGATCTCCAGCACGCGGATGCGTGCGTCGACGGATGCCGCGGCGCGCGCGGTGTCGTCGGTGCACCCGTTCGCGACCACGATCAGCTCGAGCCGCTCCTCGGGGTCGCCGGCGACGAGGCGAGTCAGCAGGCGGGCGATCACGGCTTCCTCGTTGTGCGCCGGGATGATGACGCTCATCGCGTAGGGGTGCGGGCGGTCGGTCATGCGGTCACCTTCTCGGGCTCGGGGGTGTGGCTCGGGGGAAGCGCTGGGGTGGCGATCCGACGGCGGCGCTCGGTCTGGACCGCGAGCTCGACACCGGCCACCTCGCCGCCCAGCAGGGGCGATTCGCTGAGCAGCCATGCGCCGACGGCCCAGACCCAGCACAGGATGAAGAAGGTCTGCAGGAACCCGAAGGCGTCATAGAAGAAGAGGGCGGCGATGTAGCCGGCACACGACACGGCGCAGGCGAACGCGAGCTGGGCGTACCGGGGCGGCACGTCCCTGCGCAGGGCGAAGGCGATGAGGCGCAACGGCGGGGCGAGCATGAAGATCGCGAGGCCCAGCACGCCGACCGCGCCGGCCTCGAGCAGTGTGCCGAGCACCTGGTCGTCGAGGATGACGGCGTTCGCGTTCGGCCCGACGAGCACCCGCGAGCCGAACCCCGTGCCGAAGAACGGATGGGCCGCGACCTTCGCCATCGCCGGCCCGAGGTCGGCGAGGCGCCCTGCGCCGCCCCAGCCGGCCGAGGTGTACTGCGACGCGAGCAACTGGCTCGGGTCCAGGAACGAGCCGATCATCGTGCCGATCAGCTTGGGCAGGGCCACGGCGCCGATGAGCAGCGCGGGCACCGCGGCGCCGATCAGGATCGCCGCGAGCCGGGGCCGCAGCGTCAGCGTGAGCAGGATCATCACGGCGATGACGATGACCGCCGTGCGGCTGACCGCGGTCGTCATGCCGAGCAGGATCACCGCGATGAGCACTCCGTAGACGATCGTGCGGCTGATGCGATTGACGGGCTTCGCGCCGTGCTTCGACAGCCAGACCGCGAACGGCAAGGCCATGCACAGCATCACCGAGAGTGCGATCGGATGCTGCGCTGAGGCGTACGAGCGATCGCCGCCTGCCCGGAACGACTGCGTCTGGTCGCTGATCAGCTTCAGCGGCAAGACCTTGCCGAGGTCGAGGAAGACGTTCTCGTTCGTCACCTTCTCGACCACGGCGAAGAACGCGACCACGGCGGCCGACCACACGAAGAACTGGATCAGCAGCAGCACCCGTCCCTCGCTCCGAAGGAGCTGGCGCATGATGAAGAAGACGCTGATCAGCAGGCCGAAGTTGATGAATTGGCCGAGCACCGTCCCACCGAGGTCGTTCTCGGAGATGTACGCGACGTTCGTCGCGACCGAGAGGGCCATCGCGAGGAAGAACGCCCCGATGGAGGCTCCGAACTTGACCGGCTTCCAGGTGAAGCGCGGGTCGATCAGCAGAGCGACCACCATCGCGAGCATGATCGCCACGATCACGAGGCGGTAGGGCTCGAGCTGGAAGGGCAGCGGGATCGGGATCGCATAGCGCCGCACGGGGATGAACATGACGACGCTCGCCAGGATGATGAGCGCGGACGCCCAGGTGAACAGCGCCTTGCGGGCGAGGTACAGCACCGAGACCCCGATCAGGATGCCGCCGCCGATGAGCGGTGGAACCCAGAGTGCCGAGGCGAGCGCGATCGCCGCGAGCAGCGCTGCGGAGACGGTGGCCCGCGTCTTCATCTCTGCCTCGACCGTGCGCTAGGCGTCGATGACCGTGCGCGGGGGAGTGAAGGCATCCGCAGACGCGGCCGGAAGCGCCGCCGGCGACGGCTCGCTGTCCAGCTCCGGAATGCTCGCACGCGCGGCGCGGGCGCGTCGGGCCCGTTGCCGCTCACGGGACAGGGCGATGTTGTAGAGGACGAAGGCGAGGGCCACGAAGACGAGCAGGACACCGGCGCCGGTGATGGCGATCGGAATCGCCGGGTTCGAGCCCTCGACCGCCTCGGCAGCGCCCGAGGTGATCGTCGTGATCTGGATGCGATCGGATGGCGCGACCTTGGAGTGGACCTGCTGAGCCACGACGTAGCCCTTGAACGCGTCGGCCGCCGTCCTCGAGATCGTCTCGGCTCGGGCGGCCGAGTCGCTCTCGCCGACGATGTTGATCATGGGAAGCGCGTATTTGCCGGGGAACTGCTCGTTTCCGGCCGGCTGAGTCGTGCGGCTGACCGCCGTCAGCAGGTCGTCCTGGCCAAAGGTGCCGATCTTGGCCTCGACCTGATGCTTGATCGTGTCGCCGGAGATCAGGTACGCGTAGATCACCGCAGTCTGGGCGAGGTTGGTCTGCTGCACGGGCTGACCGGGCGCCTGGGTCGGCCCCACCTGCTGGTCGGTGTAGATCGACTGGTCCGCCGACCCGAGCATCACGGTCGTCGCCGCCGTGTACTGCTGCGTCGTGCGGGAGACCAGCTTGCCGTCGACCAGCGTGAAACCGGCGACCATGGCCGCCATCGCGGCGATGACGACGCCGACCGCGAGCAGCCACTTGTAGCGCCAGAGGACTCTGAGGTACTGCGGAACGTCCATATGCGTCGCCTTCTCTCGCATTGGGGATCGGTGGGGTGGTGCGGCACCGCACCCGAGCTTGAGTCGAACTTCAGCGTGCACCCGCGAGGTTGACAATGATGTTTCCTCATGTTGCCGTGATGTAAAAGATTCACGACGGATCCTCAAATTCACTTCCGGCCGGAAGCGGTCTGCCGCACGGTTATACCCATGGCCGAGCCGCTGACCGTCTTCTATGCGTTCCCGCACGCGCTGGGCGACGCGGGGATCGGCTGGACGGCCTGGAATCAGGCGGCAGAACTCGCCGCTGCCGGCCACCGCGTGCACGTCGTCGCCGCCTCTGTGAGCCGGCCCGTACCGGGCGCCGCGAGCGTGCTCACCACCCTGCAGCGTGGCCGCGCGCGGCTGCCGCACCGCGTGATCGGGCGTGAGAATGCGTTCGCGCTGCACGACCTGCTCACGGCGCGTGCGCTGCGCAGAATCGCCGCCGATCAGCACGTCCACGTCGTGCACGGCTGGCCGCTGAACGGGCCGCGCACCTTCGCAGCGGCGCGCGAGCTCGGCATCCCGTCGGTCCGCGAGGTGCCGAATACGCATACCGCCCACGCCTACCGCGTCGTGGCCGACGAGTACCGCGCGCTGGGGATCGAGCAGGCGAAAGGGGGGTCGCACACCTACTCGCAGAGCCGGCTCGACCGCGAGCAGGCGGAGTACGACACGGCGACCGCGCTGCTCACCCCTTCTGAAGCGGTGCGACAGACATTCCTCGACCGCGGGTTCTCCCCGGCCCGGCTGCTGCGCCATCGCTACGGCGCCCGGATCGACGCTGCGCGCGTGCACGCGCCGCGCACGGGCCGTGGCCTGCGCGCCGTCTTCCTCGGTCGCTGCGACCCGCGCAAGGGCCTGCACCACGCGCTGCGCGCCTGGCGCGCCTCGCGGGCGTCTCGCGACGGCATCCTGACGATCCACGGCGACTTCCTGCCCGAGTACCGAGCGGTCCTCGGCCCGCTGCTCGATCAGCCCGGCATCGAGGTCGCCGGTTTCACGAGCGACGCCGCCACCGCTCTCGCCCGCGCCGACGTGCTGCTGCTGCCCACCGTGGAGGAGGGCAGTGCGCTGGTCACCTACGAGGCGCAGGCCGCGGGGTGTGTGCCGCTCGTCTCGACCGCCGCGGGTGCCGACCTCATCGAGGGCGTCACGGGACTCACTCATCGCGTCGGCGACGTCGCCCAGCTCACCGCGCAGCTCGACCGGCTCGCCGCCGACTCGGCGCTGCTCGAGCGGATGTCGAAAGCGGCGGCGGCTCGCGCAGAAGAGCTCGGCTGGGCGGCCGCTGCCACGCGGCTCGCGGACGCCTACCGCGAGGCGGCGTGGTTGCACGCCGGCGCCCTCGGAGCGGCCGCAGGGGAGGGTCCGCATGTACGGGCCGGCTGACCTCGTCGTCGTGGTCTGCAGCCGGGATCGCGCGCCGATGCTCCGCGAGGCGCTGCGGTCGATCAACGCGGCCACGCCGGCCGGGGTGGAAGTGCTCGTCGTGGATTCCGGATCGCGCACCGACGAGACGCGCCGCGTCGCGCGCGAGGCATCCGTCGGCTACGTCCGCACTGACGTGCCCGGCCTGTCGATCGCGCGCAACCTCGGCCTCGCCTCCGTCGACCGGCCGATCGTGCTCTTCACCGATGACGACTGCGTCGCCGTTCCCGGCTGGGTCGACGGCGTTCTCACGCACTTCGCCGACCCCCGCGTCGGCGCCGTGACCGGGCGGATGCTGGATCACACGCTCATTGCCGGCGCCGCCGCCGGCGACGTCGAACGGCTCACGGGCGTGCTGCGCGGCGTCGACGCGGGGCACGGAGCATTCATGTCGTTCCGTCGCGAGCTGATGCTGGGTCTCGGCGGCTTCGACGAGGTGCTGGGAGCCGGCCGTCGCTTCGCGGGCGCCGAAGACCTCGACGCGTTCTGCCGCGTGCTCGCGGCCGGCTACACGATCGTCTCCGACACTACGGTGACGGTGCACCACATCTTCACCCGCGAGGACGGCGACCATGTCGCGCTCTATCGGGGTTACGGCCTCGGCGCCGGCGCGATGGCGGACAAGTGGATCAGGATGCGGCCGCTCATCGGCATCGCGATGGCAGGCCTGCTGATCGGCCGCGCCGCGCTCGCCGCCCTGCGCGGGCCGAACCCGCGCGAGCGGGCCGCGCGGCGGGCGCTGCTCAAAGGGATCCAGCAGGGTATCGCGGCCGCAGCACGGGTGCCCCGGCGCGGCGCGCTGTTCGTCGACGTCGAGCGCCCGGAGCCGATCCTCATCGAGGGCGCATGGAGCACCAGGAAGCAGCCGTGAGCCCGCTCACTGAGGTCGAGCTGATGCGCACGCTCGATGAGAAGTTCATCCGCACCTCGATCGAGTTCGAGGCGATGTGGCCGACCGCGACGATCATCGTCGAGTCGGGTCCGTTCCGCGGGATCGACGGTGCGATCGATCGCGAGCGCCTCGAGGCCGTGCTGATGGCGGTCGGCGAGCGCTTCGTTGAGACGCGGATGAGGCTCATGGACGCGCCGCTCGGCCTGACGGCGCCGATGTGGGTCCCCGCAGGGCCGCTCGACGCCGGCTACCACGTGGGCTGGTTCCCCCGCGTGCCGACCGCAGCCGAGGAGCCCGCGCTGTTCGCCGGCGCCGGCAACGTGCCGCGCCTGCGCGACCGACCGCTCTGGCGCTACTGCGTCGTCGAGCGCGCCGACGGCGACCTCGCGATCATCGGCAGCGCCCAGCATGCCCTCGGCGATGCCCTGTTCGCGCTGAAGTTCGTCGACGCGCTCCTTGGCGACGGACCGGGCGCGCCGGCCCGGCTTGGGGCCGCCCCGCGCAGCCGTCTCAGCGGCCTGATGGTGGTGTGGGGGCGGTGGCTGCGTGCGCGCACGGGGCCACGCGATGCGTGGCACGAGTACTGGCGAAAGCCCTTCCGGAAGCGCCTCAGTCGCTGGGGCGGCCGGCTGCTGCGCCCCGCGCGCAACCGCGCGATCGACCGCAGGGGACTGCGCGCACTGTTCGCGCCGCAGCCGGCGGCTGCGTACTGGTTCACCGAGCTCGCCCCCGCTGCTCAGCTGGCAGAACGCCTCGGCGGCGGGGTCAGCGACCTCGTCACGGCGCTCGCGCTGCGGGTGGTGGCTCGCCTCGAGGACGGCCCGGGCGAAGCATCCGTCGCCATCCCCGTCTCACGACGCAGACGCGAGGCGCAGGCGGTGCGCAACAGCATCGTGATGCTGCGCGTCGCGGTGTCGCGCGCGGCGCCGCTTGCCGACGTCGTCGCTGCCGTGCACGCGCAGGTCAGGGCCTTCGGTCGCAGCGGCGAGGGCGACCTCTCGTCTGCCGAATCGGGTGCGTACGCCTCGTACCTGCCGTACCGCCGCAGCCCCGCGGCGATCGGGGGGGCCGCCGTGCGCAGCGTGCTGCTGTGGCCCGTGCCGATTCCCGGCTCGCGCTTCGGGCTGTTCGCCTCGTCGTACGCGGGCGGGCTGAGCTTCACGGCGCTGAGCGCGCCTGGGCTGGACCCGGCCGCCATCCGCGCGGTTGTCGAAGACGAGTTGGCGGATGCCTGGTCGGCGCTCGCCGCGGCAGAGGGGGTCGCCCCATGAGCACGGTCAGGGATGCGGTCAGAACGCTGCTCAACCCGCGCACGTACCTGCAGGCGCTCAAGCTGGCGAACTTCGCCGCCTACTCCCACGTGGATCAGTTGGCCAGGCTGCACCGCGGCGCGGGCGTGCGAATCGCGCCGAACGTGTCGTTCCGCAACGGCGAGCGCATCTGGGTGGGCGATGGCACGCACCTCGGTGAGCACTGTGTGGTCTGGGCCGGCGACTCGACGGGGCGGATCGTATTCGGGCCGAAGTGCCTGCTCGGGCCGCACGTCACTCTGACCGCATCGAACTACGGCCTCGAACAGGGCGTTCCCGTCATGGACCAGCCCAAGGCCGAGCGGGACATCGTGCTCGGCGCCGATGTCTGGCTGGGCGCGAACGCGGTCGTGGTGGCGGGTGTCACGATCGGCGACGGCGCCGTCATCGGCGCGGGCGCCGTGGTCACGAAGGATGTGCCGTCGAACGCGATCGTCGGCGGGGTTCCGGCGCGGATCCTCGGTCACCGGCCGGAGCCACGGGTGACGGGTGCCGGGGCGCCGACTGCGGACGGTGCGGCGGAGGGCGACCTCGAAGAGGTCGCCCCGTGAGTACGGCGACGCCGACCCCGTCGCCGACGGCCGTCGACGCGGCCGTGACGGCGATCACGGTCGTCATCGTGAGCTACAACACCCGGGAGCAGACCGTGGCCTGCCTCGACTCGCTCGCGGCGGATGCCGCGGGAGCGCCGGGGCTCGCGGTCTCTGCGGTCGTCGTCGACAACGGGTCGGTCGACGGGTCCGTCGCGGCGCTGCGGGCGCGGCACCCGTGGGTCGAGGTCATCGACGCCGGCACGAACCTCGGCTTCGCGGCCGGGGTGAACCGTGGCGTCGCTCGCGCCCCCGGGGAGTATGTGCTGCTGCTCAACCCGGACACGACCGTGCTGCCCGGGGCGCTCACCGCACTCGTCGAATTCGCCGTAGCGCACCCGGAGCACGGGCTGTACGGCGGTCGCACCCTCGCCGCGGACGGATCGCTCGAGCCGTCGTCGTGCTGGGGTGCGCCGACCCTGTGGTCGCTGCTGTGCTTCGCCTCGGGACTTTCGACCGCATTTGCGCGGTCACGGCTGTTCGACCCCGAGTCCCTGGGCTGGTGGCCGCGCGACACCGTGCGGGAGGTGCCCGTGATCACCGGATGCCTGCTGCTGGCGCGCCGCGCCGACTGGGACCGCCTCGGCGGAATGGATGAGCGGTACTTCCTGTACGGCGAGGACGCCGACTTCTCGCTGCGGGCTTCCGCGGCCGGCCTGCGGCCCGTCATCGTGCCGGCGGCGACGATCGTGCACACCGTCGGCGGCTCGACGTCGGAGTCGGGCCGAGAGCGCAACGGCCGCAAGATGAGCATGGTGATGGCGGGGAAGGCCACCCTGCTGAGACTGCGCTGGTCGGCTGGTCGGGCCGCAGCCGGCATCGCGCTGCTCAAGACGGGCACCCTGGTGCGCGCCCTGCTGGAGCGCGCCCTCGGACGCGCGGAGGGCACGTGGAGCGAGGTCTGGCGGCGCCGATCCGACTGGTCCGCGGGATATCCGGCGGCGAAGGACCGGCTCTTCGGCCAGGCGCCCGTGCAGCCGCTGCGAGGCCAGAGGGGCGGCATGGTCGTGGAGGCCGAGCCCGCCTTCCGCACCGCGCACGCGAACCCCTACACCGCGCGGCTCTACCGCAGTATGAGTGCGCTCGGAGTGACCGTGCGCGACCTCAGCTACTGGCGCCTCGCGACCGCGCACGTCGATGTGGTGCACCTGCACTGGCCCGAGCTCACGTTCCTGTCCGCGCATCGGCCATGGCGGGTCAGGGCGCGGCTTGTGCTGTTCTTCGGCGCGTTGCGCCTCGCCCGCCTGCGCGGCACTCGCGTCGTGTGGACCGTCCACAACGTCGTCGATCACGAACAGCGCTCGACGCCGGCGCTGCGCGCGCGGCTGCGGCGGCTGCTGGTGGCCAACGTCGACGGCATCCTGTCGCTGTCCGCGAATGGCGTCGAGGCCGCCAGGGCGAGCTACCCCGAGCTCGCCGGCAGGCCCGCCTTCGTCACGCCGCACGGGCACTACCGGGCGGACTACGACTTCTCGGTGCCGCGAGCCGAGGCGCGCGCCAGACTCGGCCTGAGCGAGGGCGATCTGGTTGCGGCGTCCGTCGGGCAGCTGCGGCCGTACAAGAACGTGCCGCACCTGCTCGAGGTCTTCCGTGCGCTCGACGTCGACGCGCGGCTCGCGATCGCGGGCCGGCCGTCGAGCGATGACGAGCGTGAGCGGATCACCCGGGCTGCTGCCGGCGACCCGCGGGTCCTGCTCGACCTCACCTTCCAGCCCGCGGCGCGCGTCGTCGACTGGCTGCGCGCCAGCGACCTGGTCGTGCTGCCGTATCGGGCGATCGAGAACTCCGGGTCGGCGATCCTGGCCCTCTCGGCGAATCGCCCCGTGCTCGTGCCGCGCATCGGCGCCATGGGGGAGCTCGCCGAGCTGGTGGGCGGTGGGTGGGTGCGCACCTATGAGGGCGAGTTCGACGAGTCGGTGCTGGCCGACGCGCTCGCCTGGGCCCGCGATGAGCCTCGGGAAGAGGTCGCCGACCTCTCCGCACTGGAGTGGGAGGCCATCGCCGACTCGACCCTCGCCGCGTATCGCGCGGTGCTGCGCCGGCCGGAGACGACGTAAGGAGACGTAAGGAGCGAACATGGACACCCGTCGTGGACTGAATCGCCGCCGCGTGACCGTGCTCGGCGCGGTCGGAGTGCTCGCGCTCGCCACCGTGCTGGCCACCGAGCGACCCGCCTGGGGCGCGCAGATCGTGCCGCCCGCGGTCAAGACCGTGCAGGCGAACCTGCCGCCCGTGAATGCCGGCAGCGGCGCGAGCGCGCCGGCCCAGGGGCCGGCTGTCGCGATCCTCGACTCCGGGTCCGAGCAGCGCAGCGACTACAACCTCAAGGCGCAGGTGAACTGCTTCGGCTCGGGCACGGCAGGCGACGCGAACGGCCATGGCACGGCGGTCGCCGGGGTGATCGGCGCCTACGACGACGGTGCCGGCATCGTCGGCGTCGCCCCGGGTGCGCCGCTCTACTCCGTGCGCATCCTCGACAGCAAGAACGCCGGCACGCCCACGACGATGCTGTGCGGCCTGAACTGGGTCATCGCCAACGCGAAGGCCGACAACATCCGCGTGGTGAACTTGAGCCTCGGCACGGCGGGAACCGACGACGGCAACTGCGGCAAGACGAACGGTGACCCGATCCACCAGGCCATCTGCACGATCACGGGCATGGGGATCGTGGTCGTCGCCGCGGCGACGAACAGCCCGGTGGACATCGCCAAGGTCGTCCCCGCCTCCTACGACCAGGTGCTCGCGGCCAGCGACATGGCGGACTTCGACGGGCAGCCGGGCGGGGCGGCGAGCCCTCCGGCCGCGTGCACCGCGCAGTTCAGCATGCCGTGGGCCGACGACACGGCGGCCACGAACAGCGGCTACGCCGTCAGCGCGGCCGATCAGTCGCACATCATCGCGGCGCCGGGCGCATGCCCGTACTCGACGTTGAAGGGCGGCCGGATCGGTTACCTGCAGTCCGGCACGAGCATGTCGACCGCGGTCGTGTCAGGGGTCGTCGCGGACTGCCTGCGCCCGGGCGGCGGCTGCGCGGCGATGACGGCGCCCACGCAGGCCACGTCCACCCAGATCATGCAGACGGTGATCGCGCAGGCGAAGGCGCAGGCCGCGGCCGGGCACGGGTTCCAGGGCGACCCCGTGCACCCCATCGCCGGAAGGTACTACGGCTATCTCGCGACAACCGTGCCCCTCTCGGCGTCGCCCACGCCATCGCCGACCCCGACGCCGACGCCCACCCCGACGCCGACGCCGACACCCACGCCGACCCCGCCGAAGGACACCACGCCGCCGACGGTGACGATCACCTCGCCGCCGTCCGGCACGGTCTTCTCGACGTCCGGCGCTGCGACGGCGCAAGCCTCTGACGAGGTCGGTGTCGTCGGGGTGGCGTTCTGGGTCGGCGGAACCAAGCTCGCCACGGCGGTGCACCAGGCATCCGGCCTGTGGTCCGCGTCGGTGAGCACAGCCGCGTACCCGAGCGGCAGCTACACGCTGGTCGCGAAGGCGACGGATGCCGCAGGCAATGTGGGGGCGTCAGCCGGCGTCACCATCGTCGTGAAGCACTGACGAGGCAGGGGCTCACAGGTAGACGGTGCGGTGCTCCAGAGAGCCGAGCAGCCGGCCGACGGCGAAGCCGACGTCTTTCGACACGCGATAGGCGTCGTCGCGGCGAAAGCCGCGCCCCAGCAGCTTCAGGACGTCGACGGCGAGGCGGCGCAGGATTGCCGGATCGGCCGAGCGAGGCATCCCTCGATCTCGATAGGCGGCGAACAGCTTGACGTGGCTCTTGCCGTACGCCACGTTCTGCCGGTAGACGCCCCGCGCGTCGGGGCGCATGACGTAGTCGATCCGCGCGTCCGCGACGGCGACGAGCTCGTAGCCCGCGAGCTGCGCGCGCCAGAAGAAATCGGTCTCGTCGCCGCCGCCCCGATAGGACTCGTCGAAGCCTCCGCACGCGGCGAACACCTCGGTCGCCACCGCGCAGTTCGCGCCGGTCGGCCACGGGAGGAAGCGCAGCGTGTTCTGCAGGCAGTTCTGCCAGCCGAGCTCCGACCCGTCGGGCAGCACCCGATGCAGTGCGCCGCCCAGCAGCCTGGCGCCGCGCAGGTAGGCCTGCCAGTGCGCCTCGAGCCAGCCGGGGTGCACGTGGTCGTCGGCGTCGCAGAAGATCACGAGTGAGCTGCCGGGCGTCGCGCTCTCGACACCCCGGTTGCGGGCGTGGTTGATGCCCGGGGTCGCACTCGCGTCGACGACTCGCACCGATGGCATGCCGAGACGCGCGACGAAGCCGCGCAGGTCGTCCGACGAGCCGTTGTCGGCGAGCACGATCTCGAAGCGCGCGCTCGTGACCTGCTCGTCGAGCGCATGCAGCTGGCGCTCCACGACGCCGGTCACGTCGAGGCACGGGATGACGACGGTCACGTCGATCGCGCCGTTCACGCCGCGTCTTCCGTCGCCATATCCGACAGTGCGGCGGCCGCGTCGCCCCAGGTGTCGGCGAAATGGGCACACGGGATGCCTGAGCTCCACGTCTCCCAGAAGGCGCGGATCTTCCCGAAGCGGTCGTTCACCACCACGTGCTCGATGCCGAGCAGGGTCGCCAGAATGTGGCCGTGCAGCCGATCGGTCACGAGCACACGCCCCGAGCTGAGCAGCCCCACCGCGCGCGCCAGGTTCGCCCCGGCGACCCGCCTCGCCGTTCGGATCTCGCCCGCGCGCAGCGCACCGAGACCGGATTTCCGTGCGGCGCGCGACACCAGCTCGTGCCACTCGAGCAGGCGGCGCCGTGATTCCGTCAGGGGAGCGTCCAACCAGTCGAAGCGGAAGCCGTCGAGGCCGGCCGCGCCCGTGGACTCCCGGTCGGTGCGCACCTGCACGGCGGTGGCGACGGACGGCTCGCGGCGGGTCATCGGGCCGAGGGCCAGGGCGGCATCCGGAACCAGCCGCACCTCACAGTCAAAGTCGGCAGCGGCGAGGTCGAACGAGCGCTGATCCCGCACGAGCAGCACGACCGCCCCGTGCGCGGCGACGGCGCGCCGCAGCTCGTCGCGCTGCTCGGCGCCCGGGTACTCGATCGACTGCGGCATCTGGATGATCGAGCGGCCGCGCAGCTCCTCGAGCAGCCGCAGCCGCAGCGCGTGATGACTCGGGTAGAGCCCGCCGAAGTTGCCCCCGCCCTGAATCACCACGGCGCCGTCGGGCGAGAGCCCCTCCATCCGGAAGGAGCGTCGCGACATCGCCGAGCGGATGCCGATGCCGAGCCGGTCGAGCACCGCCAGTTGCCCGAGCCAGATCGCCGCGTCGCCGCAGTTCAGGTGATCGGGGAAGTCGACCAGGTCGACATGCTCGACGCCGTCGAGAGCGTCCGACAGCTGCGCGACGGCGAGCTCGTGCAGCTCGCGGACAGTGGATGCCGGCATCAGGCGGCCGCCCGCCGTCGCACGATGTGGAGCACGTCGGTGCGCAGCTCGAGGAAGGCGGCGCGCTGCACGAGCAGGCCGACGCCGGCATAGACGGCGATGCCGACCACGGCCTCGAGTACGAGATAGAGAAGCGCGGGCTGGTGCGGAAGGACGCCGCTCAGCGCGACCATCGCGACGAGCATGACGCCGGCCGACAGGGCGATGCCGGGAATGTCGCGGTAGATGGCAAGCGGCATCCGCCCGATCTTCACCAGGGCGATCACGCGCAGCGGCGCCAGCAGAATGGTGCGCGCGAGCAGCGCCACCGCGACGGCGAGCAGTCCGTAGGGAGCGGCGAAGAACACGGCGGCGATGTGGGCGACGGAGATGGTGAGCACGAGGCCGAACTCGACCCCCGGCCTTCCGAGCGACCACCACAGGTTCCCGTCGAGCCACTGCAGCGCCGTGATCGCCCCGGTGACGGCGGTCACCTGTGCGATCTGGCCGCTCGTGGCCCACTGACCGCCGAAGAGGAACGGCACGGCGACGGGCGAGACCGCGGCGATCGCGAACAGCCCGGGGATCGCCATGCTCGCGCACACGCGTTCGGCGTGGCGCACCGCGTTCTGCAGGCGGGCGCGGTCGTCCCTGATCTTGGAGAAGGCAGGCAGCGCCACAGCATTGACGACCGAGGCGAACAGCGTCAGCAGCTGGGAGGTGACGCGCGTGGCCACGACCCAGTACCCGAGCGCTGAAGCGCCGAGCAGCTTGCCGAGCACGAGCTCGACCATCCGGTCCCTGCCCTCGTGCACCACCTGGGTGGCGAGCGTCGGAAGGCCGAACCGCAGCATCGCCCACGCTTCGCGGAAGGAGAATTCGGCGCGCGGCCGCCACGACACCGCGCTCCACAGGATCGCGATGTCGACGAGGATGTTCCCGCCGCCCTGGAAGATGAGCGCCCACGCGCCCGCTCCGAGCAGCGCGAGGATGACCGCGCCGACCGCGCCGATGCTCGCGCCCACGGCGGAGCGGATCGCAAGCGGGCGCATCTTGAGCTCGCGCGTCAGCAGGACGGTGGGGATGGCGCACAGCGCGTTGAGCGGCAGCATGAGCGCGGCCACGCGGATCATGAGCGTCAGCTGCGGCTGGTCGTAGAACGCCGCGATCGGCGCGGCGGCGAGGGCGAGCGCCGCGCCGAGGGCGGTTCCGATGGCGAGCCCCGTCCAGAAGGCGGTGTTGATCTGCACGCGCGACGGCGCGCTGGCGCGGATGAGGGACGGAGTGAACCCCAGATCGCCCACCAGCGCCAGGATGCCGACGAAGACCGACACGAGCGAGACGATGCCGAAGTCCTCGGCGCCGACCAGCCGCGACAGCAGCGCCAGGGTGACGACGCTCAGAAGGCTTCCGTAGATGCGCTGCAACGCGGTCCAGATGCCACCGAGAAGGCTTCGCGAGCGGAGCGAGCGGTTGGCGTCTGACATCAGAGTCCGTTCGGAGAGGCGATTCGAACTTCAGGGTGCACCTGGGAGGTTGACAATGATGTTTCCTCATGTTGCCGGGATGTAAAAGGTTCACAGCCGTTCGCGGAACCCCCTTTCGGCGGGCCCGCGATTGTCGCACCGTACGGACTATGGCTTTGGGGTGGGAGAACAACCGGGTGCACGCTCTTCGAGTCAGGGTCGTGGCCGTCTGCGCCGCGGCGGCGCTGATTCTGCTCGGCGTCCTGGCGAGGCCGACTCCCGCTGGAGCCGCGACCACTCTCTATGCGTCGCCCGGCGGGACCGGATCCGCCTGCTCGAGCGCGTCACCGTGCTCTCTGCCCACGGCGGTGGGAGCCGCACCTGCCGGCGCGACGGTGCAGCTCGGTGCGGGGACCTACCCGTCGCTCACCGTCAAAGGCGGCCACGGCTCCGCCGCCGCGCCCGTGACGATCCGGCCGGCCTCCGGCGCACAGGCGACGCTCACCACCGTGACCAGTGAGGCGAATTACCTGACCTGGAGCGGCGTGCTGGTGACCGCCGCGTTCTATCTCACCGGCACGGGCGACACGGTGACCGGCGCGCACGTCAACGGCGGTGGCCTGTTCGTGCGCGGCACGGACGCGAGGGTCACGGGCTCGCTGTTCGAGAACGGCTCGTCCATCGATGGCATCCAGGTCGGCAACGCCTACGGCGTCGTCATCGAGGGCAACACCGTGCGCAACTACAACCAGGCGAAGGCCAACGGCATGCACGCCGACTGCATCCAGATCTTCGACTCAGCCAACGTGGTCGTGCGGCGGAACAATCTCTCGAACTGCTACAACTCGGGCCTCATCCTCTCCGTCGGGGCGGGCCACGGCATCTACGGCGTCACCATCGAGGACAACTTCATCAGCGGGTGCATCGTCGTCACCTCGAGCTGCGGCGGCGGCTCGGTCGTCGACCTGCGCGAGCCCAGCACGGTCGGCCTGGTGCTGCGCGACAACACGCTCGGCGCCGGCCCCGCGCGCCTCGGGACCCAGCCGGGCACGGTCGCCGACCGCAACATCATCGGCTACCTCGCCGACTGCTCTCTGCCGCTGACCGATTCCATCGTCGGCTCATGGAACACGAAGCTGTGCGGTGCGACCCTGCCGCTGCTGCAGTCCGGTGGGAACAGAGCGGGAACGGTGCGGTTCGCCGATCCGGCGAGCAACGACCTGCACCTGACCGCCGCGTCGGATGCGACCGTGAAACCCGTCACCGCCGCCGTGCCGCGGGCAGCGACCGACATCGACGGCGACGCCACCTCGGCGACCATCGCCGGCGCCGATACGCCCAAGGGCACGGGGACGGCCACCACTTCCGACGCGACGCCGCCCCGGACGGCGATCTCATCGCCGAAGACCGGCTCGACGGTGACCGGGACCGTCACACTCGTCGCCACCGCCTCGGACAACGTGGGGCTCAGCGACGTGATCTTCCGGGCGGCGGGCCTCACACTCGGCGCGGCGACCAGGGCCGCGGACGGCACCTACCGGCTCACCGCCTCGACAGCCGGCTTCCCGAAGGGCGCCTACGCCGTGACCGCCGTCGCCCGCGATGTCGCCGGCAACTACACGACGAGCGCGCCCGTCGCCCTCACGTTGCGGTGAGCCCGGGTTTGCGGTGAGCCCGGGTCACGAGCGCAGCACCACGTTCTCCGGCTCCTCACCCGCGAGCAGGTGCCCGAGCTGGCGCCGCAGCAGCCGGGCCATGCGCGGTTCCATCGCCGAGGCGTTGCCGCCGACGTGGGGGCTGATGAGCACTCCGGGCGCTCGCCACAGCGGGTGGTCGGCCGGCAGCGGCTCAGGGTCAGTGACGTCGAGCGCGAAGCGCAGCCGCCCGGCCTCGGCGAGCACCGCAGCGGTGTCGAGCACCGGCCCGCGGGCGACATTCACCACGAGTGCGTCGTCCGGCAACGCGGCGAGCTCGGCGACGCCGACGAGGCCGCGCGTGCTGTCGTTCAGCGGGGTGCCGATGACGACGATGTCCACCTGGGGAAGCAGCTCGGGCAGCTCGTCGATGCCGTGCACGTGCACGGGGCCGTGGCCCGCGGCATCCTCTCGCGCCCGCGAAGCCACGCGGATCACCCGGCCCACCTCGAAACCTGCGAGCCGCGCCTCGACCGCCTTCCCGACGCCGCCGTACCCGAGGATGAGCACCGCGCGGTCGGCGAGCGAGGGATGCCTGCCCGCGCGCCATTCGCCGCGCTCTGCGCCCCGCACGAAGTCGTCGATGCCGCGCTGCGAGGCGAGCATCAGCGCGAGCGCGAGCTCAGCGGTCGCGGTCTCGTGCACGCTCGAGGCATTGGCGTAGACGAGTCCGGGCGGCAGGGCCGCCTCGATGCCGTCGTAGCCGATCGACTGCGACTGCACCAGCTCGATGTGCGCGCTCGAGAGCCACTGCAGCCGGCCCGAGTCGACCGACATATAGGGAAGCACCGCGATGTCGATGCGATCGGCCGGCGCCGGGCCGTCGAGGTGCCACTCGACGAAGTCGACGTTGTCGGGCACCGGGTCGGCGAGGGCTTCGAGGTGGGCGGTCAGGCGGTCATCGGGCAGGCTGACGACGAAGCGGTCGGGCATGTGGTCAGCATAGGTTGCCGACACAAACCGCACCCACGCCGGAAACGCGGGCGCAACACCCTCTTCCTAGATTCGGGTCATGGGAGATCTGTTCGCGGGCTACGGTGCGACGCTGGCACCCGGGCGCCCCCACAGCGCCTTCGACGAGATGTTCCGCGGGCCCGGCGAAGACGGCGGCATGCGGGCGCGGGATTCCTACCGCGAGCTGCACGCGGCGCTCGAGCGGATGACGCAGGAGGAGCTGCAGGGCAGAGCGGATGCCCTTGCCAACAGCTACCTCGCCCAGGGTGTCACCTTCGACTTCGCGGGCGAGGAGCGGCCGTTCCCCCTCGACGCCGTGCCGCGCATCATCGCCGAGGACGAGTGGGTCGGCCTCGAGGCCGGCGTGAAGCAGCGGGTGCGGGCGCTCGAGGCATTCCTCTCCGACGCCTACGGGCGCCAGCAGGCCGTCGCAGACGGCGTGATCCCGGCATCCCTCATCGCCACCTCAGCCAACTTCTTCCGCCAGGCCGCGGGAATCGAGAGTGCGAACGGCGTGCGCGTGCACGTCTCCGGCGTCGACCTGATCCGCGACGAGAACGGCACGTGGCGGGTGCTCGAGGACAACGTGCGCGTGCCCTCGGGGGTCTCCTACATCGTGTCGAACCGGCGGGTCATGGCGCAGACGCTGCCCGAGCTGTTCGTGTCGATGTCGGTGCGGCCGGTCGGTGAATACCCCTATCGCCTGCTGCAGGCCCTGCGTGCCTCTGCGCCCGCGGGTGTCGAGGACCCGGTCGTCGTGGTGCTCACGCCCGGCGTCTTCAACTCCGCGTATTTCGAGCACACGCTGCTCGCGCGCCTCATGGGCGTCGAGCTCGTCGAGGGCCGTGACCTGTACGTGAGCGGCGGGCACGTCTGGATGCGCACGACGGGTGGCCCGACCCGCGTCGACGTCATCTACCGCCGCATCGACGACGAGTTCCTCGACCCGCTGCAGTTCCGCGCCGACTCGGTGCTCGGCACGCCGGGGCTTCTGACCGCCGCGCGCCTCGGCAACGTCACGATCGCGAACGCGGTGGGCAACGGGGTGGCCGACGACAAGCTCGCCTACACCTACCTGCCCGATCTGATCAGGTACTACCTCGGCGAAGACCCGATCATCCCCAACGTCGACACCTGGCGCCTCGAGGACCCGGGCTCGCTCGAAGAGGTGCTCGACCGGCTCGACGAGCTCGTCGTGAAGCCGGTCGACGGCTCGGGCGGCAAGGGCCTCGTCGTGGGACCCGCCGCGAGCCGCGCCGAGCTCGACGCACTGCGCACCAAGCTCATCGAGGACCCGCGCGGCTGGATCGCCCAGCCGGTCGTGCAGCTGTCGACGATCCCGACACTCACGGGCGACGGCATGCAGCCCCGGCACACCGACCTGCGCCCCTTCGCCGTGAACGACGGCAACGAGGTCTGGGTGCTGCCCGGCGGGCTGACCCGGGTCGCGCTGCCCGCCGGCCAGCTCGTCGTGAACTCGTCGCAGGGCGGCGGCTCGAAGGACACCTGGGTGCTCGGGCGCGGCACAGCGCCCGGCGCGGCTCACCCCGCCACGGGAATGCACGATGTCTCGGCGATCACGGCGGAGCAGGCGGCGCCGATCGAGCTGGTCGCGGCCGGCTCGCCGCTCGCCTCGGTCGCGCCATACGGCACGACCGGGCCGCAGTACGCCCCGGAGGACCAGCTCGCCGCCACTCAGCAGCAACAGCAGCAGCAAGCGGCTCGCGCGCACACAGACGAGGGGAATGCGGATGCTTAGCCGGATCGCTGAGAGCCTGTTCTGGATCGGCCGCTATCTCGAGCGCGCAGACGGCACCGCGCGCATCCTCGACGTCCAGCTGCAGCTGCTGCTCGAGGACCCGTGGGTCGACGAGGACACCGCGTGCCGAGCGCTGCTCGGCGTGATGGGGTCGGATGCCCCGGCCGACGACCCGGCGACGGGGGAGCGCACCCGCATCGACCGCGAGACGGTGCTCGGCATCCTGGCGGTGAACCGGCAGCATCCGGCATCCATCGCCTACTGCTTGAACGCCGCGCGCGAGAACGCGAGGCGCGCGCGAGAGATCATCTCGACCGAGCTCTGGGAGTGCCTCAACACGACGACGACGCGCATGCCGCGCAAGGTCGCGAGCGAGCGCGTGCACGACTTCTTCCACTGGGTGCGCGAGCGCACCGCGCTCGCCGTGGGCACGAACGAGACGGTGATGAGCCGCGACGACGCGTACCAGTTCTTCACGCTGGGGCTCGCGCTCGAGCGGGCGGACATGACGGCGCGGCTGCTCGCCACGCGCACGCTGACCGACGTGTCGGGGCCGAGCTGGACGACGATCCTGCGCTCGTGCGGCGCCTACGAGGCGTACCTGCGCACCTACCGCGGCGCCTCATCGATGCGCAACGCGGCCGAGTTCCTGCTGGTCGATCGGATCTTCCCGCGCTCCGTGCTGTTCTCGATCAGCCAGGCGATCGAGAGCCTCTCTGCGCTCGAGCCGCGCACCGACCGCATCGGCCCTGGCGACCAGGCGCTGCGGGTGCTCGGCCAGGCGGTCTCGAGCCTCGAATACCGGCCGATCGCCGAGATCCTCGACGACCTGCCGCACGCGATGGAGGGCGTGCAGCGGGCGACGAGCACCGCGAGCGAGGCGGTCAAGCAGCGGTACTTCCCGTCGCAGGTGGTCCCGACCTGGGCGGGCGAGCGGGTATGAAACGGCAGGGCTCATGAAACGGCAGGGCTCATGAAAAGACTGAGGGTCACGCACACGACGGGCTTCCGCTATCAGGGCGAGGCATCGGCGTCGTACAACGAGGCGCGGATGCTTCCCGCATCGCGCGAGGGCCAGTGGGTGCTGTCTGCGCACATCGACACGCGGCCGAACGCGCCGCAGCACAGCTACACCGACTACTGGGGCACGCGGGTCACCGCGTTCGAGGTGCTCTCGCCGCACCGCGAGCTCGTGCTCTCGGCGAGCAGCCTGATCGAGGTCGCCGAGCAGGCGCACGACCACTGCCCGACGTCGTGGGACGAGCTCGCGCAGCTCAGCCGCCGCACCGTCGAGAGCGTCGAGCAGCTGCGGCAGAGCGCACGCACCGAGCCGCCGCGCGACCTGATGAAGCTCGCCGCGCAGGTGGCGGAGGCCTCAGGGAGCCCGTGCGCTGCGGCGGAGGCGATCTGCGCGCGCATCGGCGGCGAGATGGAGTACGTGCCGGGCGCCACCCGCGTTGACAGCACCGCAGCCGAGGCGTGGTCGGCGCGGCGCGGGGTGTGCCAGGACATCGTGCACGTCGCGCTCGGCGCGCTGCGCTCGGTGGGGATTCCCGCCCGCTATGTCTCGGGCTACCTGCACCCGAAGCCCGACGCGCCGCTGCACGAGACCGTCGTCGGCGAGTCGCACGCGTGGGTCGAGTGGTTCTGCGGCACGTGGCGCGGCTGGGACCCCACCAACCTGATCCCGGCCGGTGACCGCCACGTCTACGTCGGGCACGGGCGCGACTATGACGACATCGCGCCGATCCGCGGCGTCTACGCGGGCGTCGCGGCGGCTGAGACCTTCGTGAAGGTCGAGATCACGCGCGAGGCGTAGTCACGCCGCCGCAGCCTCCGGCCGCGCCGCCTCGGGCTCCTCGAGCACGAAGGCCGGCCGCCCGCCGCGCACGCGCAGCCGCAGTCCGCGGTACTTGATGAGGTAGGCGACGCCGACGGCGCCGGCGACGATGCCCGAGGCCGCCCCGACCCCGAGCCCCCACCGCGGCCCGAGCGTGTCGGCGACCCAGCCGACGATCGGCGCGCCGATCGGAGTCCCGCCCATGAAGATCGCCATGTAGATCGCCATCACCCGGCCGCGCACCGCGGGGTCGGTGGAGAGCTGCACGGTGCCGTTCGCGGTCGTCATGAGCGTCTGCGAGAAGAGGCCGATGAGCGCGAGCGCGGCGCCGAAGAGCCAGTACGTCGGCATGACCGCGGCGAGCAGGCATCCCAGGCCGAACAGCAGCGCGCCCAGGAAAAGAAGCGAGACGCGCGGCTTCTCGCGCCGCGCGGAAGCCAGCGCGCCCACGACCGAGCCGACGGCCATGATCGACGAGAGGATGCCGAATTCCCCGGCGCCCTTGCCGAACACGGTCGATGCCATCGTCGAGGTGTAGATCGGGAAGTTCAGGCCGAAGGTGCCGATCAGGAACACCATCAGCAGGATCACCATGATGTCGGGGCGCCGCCGCACGTAGCGGAAGCCCTCGACCAGCCCGCCCCGCCGCGCCGATCTCACCTGGCGGTTGAGCTGGTCCTTCCGCAGCAGCTGCAGCGAGATCAGCACGGCGGCGAAGGTCACCGCGTTGATCAGGAAGACCCAGCCCGCGCCGACGGCCGCGGTCATGAGGCCGGCGATCGCGGGCCCGATGGTGCGGGCGGCGTTGAACGACGCAGAGTTGAGGGCGACCGCGTTCGAGAGGTTGCGGGTGTCGACGAGCTCGCCGACGAAGGTCTGGCGCGCGGGGGCGTCGAACGAGGCGGCGACGCCGAGCAGCAGCGCGAAGCCGTAGACGTGCCAGAGCTGCACCACGCCCGTGACGGTCATGATGCCGAGCCCCGCGCCGAGCAGCCCCATCGCCGCCTGCGTGCACATCAGCAGCTTCCGCCGGTCGAAGCGGTCGGCCGCCCAACCCGTCACCGGCAGCAGCACGAGCTGCGGGCCGAACTGCAGCGCCATCGTCACGCCGACCGCGGTCGCGTTGTTGTGGGTGAGCTCGGTGAGCACGATCCAGTCCTGCGCGGTGCGCTGCATCCAGGTGCCGACGTTCGAGACGATCGCGCCGGCGAACCAGATGCGGTAGTTGATCCCCGCGAGGGACCGGAAGAGGTTGTTCAAATCTGTGCGACTTTCAGGGTTCTGGCGACGGCTCGGTCAGCGATCAGCGAGCTCGCGCATGATGACGGATGCCTGGCGCAGGGTTTCTCGCTGCGCGTCGGTGAGCTCGCGCGTGCGCTTCCCGAGCCACTGCTCGCGGCGGCGACGGGTCTCGGCGACGAAGGCCGCGCCTGCGGGCGTCACGCGCACGACCACCTTGCGGCCGTCGTCGGGGGAACTCTCGCGGGCGACGTAGCCGCCGGCCTCGAGCGAGTTCACGCGGCGGTTCATCGAGGGCGGGGTGACATGCTCGGCGTCGGCGAGCTGCCCGACGGTGTGCGGGCCCTCTCGATAGAGCAGTGCGAGCACGCTGAACTGCCCGTCGGAGAGGTCGTCGCTCGCCTTCTCGGCGCGGATGCGCCGATTGAGGCGCCCCACCGCGATGCGCAGCTGGGCGTCGAGGTCGAGTTCTTCCGTCACAGGCCCCACGATACTCCTTAGCCTTGCTAATTACCTGATTGCAACGACCGCTTCGACCGACGAGTTCCGGTGGGTGCCGGCGCGTTCCGGAAAGATGGGCGCATGGCGCCGACGACGCACACCTTCACCGACGACTACGGAGTGGTGGTCACCTACTACGAGTTCCCGCTTCCCGAGGGGCAGCAGCCGCGCGCCGTCGTGCAGCTCGCGCACGGCATCGGCGAGCACGCGGGTCGCTACCGGCACGTGGCGCAGGCGCTGAACGACGCGGGCTACGCGGTCTACGCCGACGACCACCGCGGCCACGGCCAGACTGGTCTCGCACAGTGGGGCGGCGACGCGACCAAGCTCGGGCGCCTCGGCCCGGGCGGACTGCGGGCGACCATCGAGGACCTGCGCCAGCTCGGCGGGATCATCAGGGGCAGGCATCCGAACGTTCCGGTGATCCTGCTCGGTCACAGCTGGGGATCACTCATGGCGCAACGGCTCATCAACGCGCACGCGAGCGACTACGACGCGGTAGTGCTCACCGGAACCGCCTACCGCACTCTCGGCTCGATGCGCGCGGGGAACCTGAACGGCCGCCACAAGCACCTCGGCACGACGGGGCAGGAATGGCTGTCGCGCGACCCGGTGATCCAGACCGGCTTCCGCCAGGACCCGCTCAACTTCGCCGCGGAGCCGCTCGCGAAGTTCGGCGTGCTCGATGCCATGCGCCTGCTCGGGCGGCCGGCGCGCAACCTCGAGCGCGACCTTCCACTGCTGATCCAGATCGGGTCAGACGACTCGCTCGGCGGCGAGAAGTCGGTGGTGAAGCTCGCGAACGCGTACCGCACACGTAGCGGGTTGAGCGACGTCACGGTGCACGTCTATCAGCATGCCCGTCACGAGGTCTTCAACGAGATCAACAAGGACGAGGTCATCGCCGACCTGGTGCGGTGGCTCGACGAGCGGTTCGCCTGAGCTCGTGAGCGTGGCGCCTGCGTCTTGACTTAACCAGTTCAGGCCGGGAATGTCGGAGCTGCCCCCACTCGGGGGTGCCAACGGACGTCTCAATGAGGAGAATCCATGCTCAGATCAACCGGGTGGAAGGTCGCGCTCGGTGCGACCGTCGCCGCCGCAGCACTGGCGCTGGTCGGTGCCGCCCCCGCCGTCGCCGGCACCCCGCACGGGCCGGCCGCCCCGCAGAGGTCGAGCCACGCGCTCGGCCAAGCACGGCTGCTCGTCAAGACGCCGAGCAGCGACGGGGTGAAGCAGGCGCTGCAGCTCGCCAAGTCCCACGACACGAAGGACGCGCTCGCTCTCGCCAAGCTGCTCGCGACGCCGCAGGCCGTCTGGCTCACGAGCGGAACGCCCGCGCAGGTGCGCAAGACGGTGCAGCAGTCGGTCGCGGCGGCGGCCGTGCAGAAGGCCGTGCCGGTCTTCGTCGCCTACAACATCCCCGGCCGCGACTGCGGCTCGTACTCGGCGGGCGGCGCGCAGACGACCGCCGACTACGAGGCGTGGATCGATGGCATCGCGGCGGGCATCGGCAATGCCAAGGCAGCGGTGCTGGTCGAGCCGGACGGACTCGGCCTGCTGCCGAACACCAACTGCGGCGTGACGACCCCCGGTGCCGACGACGCGCGCTACACGCAGCTGAACTACGCCGTCGACGCCCTCGAGGCGAAGCCGAACACGAGCGTCTACCTCGATGGTACGAACGCGGCGTGGCTGACCCCTGGGGACCTCGCGCCGCGCCTCATCAAGGCCGGCGTCAACCGTGCGCAGGGGTTCTTCACGAACGTCTCGAACTACCAGTGGACGCAGAACTCGGCCGAGATCGGCACCTGGATCTCAAGCTGCATCGCCCTCGTCAATGCGGGCGACGCGAACCCGGGAAGTGACTGCCCCAACCAGTACTGGAACGGCACGGGCGCCCTCGACACCAACAAGAAGTGGTCGCCGACGGCGGCCGACCCGACGGCGAACACCGCCTGGATCGACCAGCAGTACGCCACCGCGCTCGCCGCCGCAGGGGCAGCGCCCACGGCGCACGTCGTCATCGACACGAGCCGCAACGGCGCGGGCCCGAACGACATGAGCGCCTACGCGGCGGCGCCGTACAACCAGAGTGCCGCCACGATCGCGACCCTGCGCGCGAGCAACTGGTGCAACCCGCCGGGCGCGGGACTCGGCCTCGCCCCGACCACGAAGACGGGCACGCCGCTCGTCGACGCGTACCTCTGGGTGAAGACGCCGGGCGAGTCCGACGGCCAGTGCGATGCGGCCGGCGGCGCCCGGGCGTGGGACTACAGCGCGTACTCCCAGCCGGGCTGGCCGACGGATGCCGCAGGCCAGGCAGCCTTCGACCCGCTCTGGGGCCAGGTCGACCCTGCAGCGGGGTCCTGGTTCCCCGCTCAGGCCCTCGACCTGATCAGGCACGCCAGCCCCGCGATCTGATCAGCCTGGCGGTTCGCCCGCCGTGCACCTCGCCGTGCATGCTCCTACGTAAGGTGGGAGCATGCACGGCGAGTACAAAGTCCCCGGGGGAAAGCTGGTCGTCGTCGACCTCGACGTCGCAGACGGCCGCATCGTGAACTTCCACCTCGCCGGCGATTTCTTCCTCGAGCCCGATGAGGCGCTCGACGCGATCGACGCCGCCGTCAACGGGCTGCCGGTCGAGTCAGACACGAAGGCGATCGCGGATGTTGTGCGCCGGGCGCTCCCCGAGGGGGCCGTGCTGCTCGGCTTCACCCCCGAGTCGGTCGGCGTGGCCATTCGGCGCAGCCTCGCGAACGCGACCAGTTGGTCGGACTACGAGTGGGAGGTCGTGCACGCCCCTGCGGTCAGCCCCGTCACCCACCTCGCGCTCGACGAGGTGCTCACCGCCTCGGTCGCGACCGGCGCGCGGAAGCCGACCCTGCGCTTCTGGGAGTGGGAAGAGAGCGCCGTCGTCATCGGCAGCTTCCAGTCGGTGAAGAACGAGGTCGACCCAGAGGGCGCTGCGAAGTACGGCTTCGACGTCGTGCGCCGCATCACCGGCGGTGGCGCGATGATGATGGAGAAGGGCTCGGTCGTCACCTATTCGCTGTATGTGCCGATCGACCTCGTGCAGGGCATGACCTTCGCCGACAGCTACGCCTACCTCGACGAGTGGGCGATCCTCGCGCTCAAGGGCATGGGCATCGACGCCTCCTACGTGCCGCTCAACGACATCACGAGCCCCAAGGGCAAGATCGGCGGCGCCGCGCAGAAGCGCCTCGGATCGGGCGCGGTGCTGCACCACGTCACGATGAGCTACGACATGGACGGTCAGAAGATGACCGAGGTGCTGCGCATCGGCCGCGAGAAGATCAGCGACAAGGGCATCGCCTCTGCCGCGAAGCGGGTCGACCCGCTGCGCTCGCAGACGGGGCTCTCACGCGCAGAGATCATCGAGCGGATGAAGCAGCAGTTCTCGAGCATGTACCGTGCGACGCCGGGCGACATCACTCCGGCCGAATACGCTGCGGCCGAGCGCCTCGTGACCGAGAAGTTCGCGACGCCCGAGTGGCTCAACCGGGTGCCCTGACCGGGGCTCGGCGCTCCCCGGCCGCGGGTTCATGCCCGGCGCACAGGTGCTGTCAGACGCGCTTGCTACCCTGGCGCGCGTGAACCCCCTCATCGTCGGCGCCGTCGTCATCGGCGTCTGCCTGCTGCTGTGGGTGCTGCACAAGCTCGGTGTGGTCGACTTCAGCGACAAGACGCAGAAGCGCGGCTCCGGCTCGATCGGCAGCGGCATGCTCGGCGCCGCATTCGACGAGGTCTTCCACCCCGTGCGCTACGAGACCCAGCTCGAGCTCGAGCGTCAGACCACGGTCCCGGCGCCGTCGCCCGAGGCCGACGGCGACCCGCTCGGCATCGGCATGGGGGCGGGCGTCGGCGCAGGCGCGCGCAAGCCGGGGCACGTCGTCATCGAGCTCGACCAGTGGGGCCGGCCGCCGGGGCAGCGCGTTCACGACTGACGCGCCGGGCCGCGGCCTGAGCGGCCGGTGCGCGCGACGGGCTCGCTAGGCTCGTCGCGTGATTCAGCGGTGGGGCATCCGATTTCTTCTCGCGTTGATCGTCGGAGCGCTGGTGGGCGGGGGATTCCTGGCCGGGGCCGCGCCCGCACAGGCATCCGTCGACGACTTCACCTTCGACAGCCTGCACACCGACTACCGCCTCAGCCGCGACGCGCAGCACCGCGCGAACCTCATGGTCACCGAGAAGTTCGTCGCCCGGTTCCCGCAGAACTCGATCAATCACGGCATCGTGCGCGCGATTCCGTCGACGGCAGACGGCCGTTCGCTGCACGTGAAGATCAAGGGCGTGACGGACGGCAGCGGCCAGCCCGTCAGGTGGCAGCGAGATGACGAGCAGACGGCCGGATTCCTGACCATTCAGATCGGCGACCCCGATCAGTACGTCTCCGGCGCCCAGACCTATGTCATCACCTACACGATGCGCGACGTGATCCACGACGCGGGCGACGCCCAGCAGTTCCTCTTCGACGTGAACGGCACCGGGTGGGCGCAGCCGTTCGGCACGGTGAGCGCGACGCTGCACGTGCCGGCCGAGCTCGCCGGCTCGCTCACCGGCGATGACAGCTGCTATCGGGGGAAGGCCGGCTCGACCGCCAGGTGCACCATCACGCGCACCGGTGTGACCGCGGCCAGCGGCATCAGCGAGGGCAGCCCCGCCGTCTTCACCGTCTCGGGCAGCGACCTCGGCCCGCACGAGAACATCACGATGAGCGTGGGCTTCAAGCCGGGCACCTTCGCGATCCCGATCTCGGTGGCGCGGCTGTTCGCCTGGATCCTGCTCGGCGTCGCGATCGTCGTGCTCGCGCTGGCGGTGTTCGTGCGGGTGCGGTTCCTCGGGAACCCGAAGGGCACGGGCATCATCGTTCCGCAGTATCAGGCGTACCCCGGCATCGGCGTGTTGGAAGCCGCCGAGCTGCTCGACGAGCGCGACCGGGCCTTCCCAGCGCTCATCACCGAGCTGGTGGTGAGCCGGGCGGCCACGATGACGCGTGACGACCGCGGCACGAAGAAGACGAAGGACGACCTCTACTCGCTGACCCTGCTCGACCCGACCCTGCTCGACGACGAGGACGCCGACGCGGCCGTGAGGCTGTTCCGCGCAAGTGCCCCGGGCGCTGCCGTAACCCTCGACCCGACAGACCGCAAGGTCGGCGACCGCATTCGCAAGTTGCTCGAGGATGCCCGTAAATCGGTGCGTGCGCAGGGGCTGATCAAGCGTAAGCGCTCGCCGCTCGGGCTTGGCATGCTCGCCCTCGCCGCCCCCCTGTTCCTCGGGACGGTGGTGTTCTTCTTCGTCGGTGCGCTCATCGGGCTGTTCGCCTGGCCGCAGTTCGTGATCCTCGGGGTGGTCGCTCTGATCGCGCTCGCCGCGGGCGCGCTCGTGCTGCCGCTCGAGCGCCGCACCGAGAAGGCCGTTCCCGCCTATGAGCACCTGCTGGGCATCCGCGACTACTTGAAGCTCGCCGAGGCGGACCGCATCCGCATGCTGCAGAGCCCGAGCGGGGCTGAGACGCAGCCGGTCGCATCCGCGTCGGCGGCGTCGGGTACGCAGCCGGGCGCATCCGGCGACCGCCCGAGCACCGAGCAGATCGTGAAGCTCTACGAGAAGCTGCTGCCCTACGCGATCCTGTTCGACATCGAGAAGGAGTGGCGCGAGGTGCTCGGCGGCTACTGGGCTACGACGCCGACCGAGGTCACTCCGACCCTGCTGCCGTTGCAGAACCTGGCGTTCGCGAGCGCATTCGCGACGAGCAACTTCCCCGGCACGACGAGCACTCAGAGCGGTTCTCACTCGTGGTCGAGCTCGGGCGGCAGTTTCTCGTCCGGTGGCTTCTCGGGCGGCGGGTTCGGCGGCGGCGGTGGTGGCGGCTGGTGAGCAGGAGCCGCGCGCGGGTCGAAAGGCACGCCAAGCCGCTTCGCTAGTCTCGTCGCGTGGCGAAGCGCGGGGGAAGCAGCAGGAGCCGATTCACTCTGGCTCATCGGATCTGGTCGGGATTCCTGACGGTGATCGCGATCGGGTGGTTCGGAGTCTCGATCGTCGGTGGCTTCATCGACGGCTGGAACGGCGATGACTCCTCGAGCGAGAGCAGCAGCTCCATCGATGACTTCTCGTTCAACAGCCTGACGACCGATTACACGCTGACGAGGGACGCCGCGCACCACGCGGATCTCGCCGTCACCGAGACCTTCGACACGCAGTTCTCCGACTACGACCTCAACCACGGCATCCTGCGCGCGATCCCGCGCACCGCTGACGGGCGGTCGCTGCACCTCAAGGTCCGCAGCGTGACCGACGCCGACGGCACGCCGATCCAGTACCAGTCCGACAACGGCGGCGGTTTCACCGTGCTCAAGATCGGCGACCCGTACGAGTACGTGACCGGCCGGCAGACCTACGTCATCAGGTACACGATGCGCGACGTGATCCAGCAGCAGGCGTTCGGCGGCGCTCAGCGGTTCAACTTCGATGTGAACGGCACCGGTTGGGACGTGATGTTCGACAAGGTGACGGCGACGCTGCACGTACCCGCCGACCTCGCCGGTGCGCTGAACGGCGACGACGCCTGCTATCAGGGGAAGCAGGGGGCGACGACAGTCTGCGCCCACAACGGCGATGGCAGCACGTTCACGGCGTCGGCCTCGAACCTCGGACCGCATGAGAACGTCACGATGATCGTCGGTTTCACGGGCGGCACGTTCGCGGTGCCGATCTCGATCCCGCGCCTGATCGTGTGGATCGTGCTCGGCCTCGCCGTCGTCGTGCTGGCGCTCGCGATCATCGTTCGGTTCCGATCGCTCGGCAACCCGAAGGGCACGGGCATCATCGTGCCCCAATATGAGGCGTTCCCCGGAATCGGCGTGATGGAGGCGGCCGAGCTTCTCGACCAGCGCGACCGCGCGTTCCCCGCCCTCGTAACCGAGCTGGTCACCAGTCGCGCGGCGACGATGACGCGCGACGACGAGGGCACCGAGAAGACCGACGACGACGTCTACACGCTGAAGCTGCTCGACGGCCGGGTGCTCGACGATGACGACTCGACGGCGGTCGCGACGCTCTTCGGGTCGTTGAAGCACGGCAAGACGGTGTCGCTGAGGCGCGACAACGCCAAGGTGGGCGACGCGGTCTCGAAGCTGCTCAGAGACGCGCATCGCTCGGTGCGCAAGCAGGGGCTGATCGCCCGCAGGCATACCCGGTTCAGCACGAGCCTGCTCATCGCGGGCCTCGCCCTGGTCGTCGTCGGAATCGCGCTGCTGGCCGGCCTGCACTTCGTCGGGCTGAGCTCGTGGGTGCACAACGTCGCTCTCGTCATCTCGATCGCCTTCGGCGTCGCGACGGTCGTCTTCGTCTGGCCCCGCGAGCGGCTCACCGAGTCCGCGCTGCCGGCCTATGAGCACCTGCTCGGCATCCGCGACTACCTGCGCCTCGCCGAGGCCGATCGCATCAAGATGCTGCAGAGCCCGAGCGGCGCAGAGACCACGCCGATCGTGAGCGCAGACGGCACGCCGAACGGCGAGCAGCTGGTGAAGCTCTACGAGAAGCTGCTGCCCTACGCGATCCTGTTCGACATTGAGAAGGAGTGGCGCGAGGTGCTCGGCGGCTACTGGGCCACGACGCCGACCGAGGTCACCCCGACGCTGCAGCCGATGGGCACCTTCCTGCTCGCGAACGCGTTCGCCTCGAGCAACTACGCGACGACCGCGAGCACGAGCACGAGCACGTCGAGCGGCTCGCACTCGTGGTCGAGCTCCGGTGGTTCGAGCTCGTTCAGCAGCGGGGGTGGGGGCTTCTCGGGCGGCGGCTTCGGCGGCGGCGGGGGCGGCGGCTGGTGACTAAGCGACCACCCGCAGCGTCTCGACCGCGGGGTCGACGGCTCCGCGCACGTACCCGGTCGGCGCGGCGGCCACGTGCTGCAGGAACTCCACCGTCTCCGCAGTGATCACCTCGCCGGGCATCACGTTCGGAATCCCCGGCGGGTAGGCGGCGAGCGAGTCGGCGGAGACGCGCCCGACCGCGTGCTCGGCGGGCACGACGACGGATGCCGCGAAGGCGGCGTCTCGCACCAGCATCCGTCTCTCTCCCGGCTCGGGCAGTGGCGCGCGCACGAAGCCTGCGGTGGCGACCTCCGGGTCATCCGCGCGCAGGCTGTGCAGGGCGTCCACGACCCGGTCGAGGTCGGGGTGCGAGCCAGGCCCGACGATGGCGAGCACACAGGCATCCGTCGACAGCTCGAACTGGATGCCGTGGTCGCGCAGCATGACAGACCGCACCGCGTGCCCGAGCAGGCCGCCCGCGCCGACGTCGATCGAGACGCGCGAGGCATCGACGGCACTGATGTCCGTTTCCCAGCCGCGGGCTCCGCCCGCGGTGATGGGCGCCCCGGCGTCCACGAAAGCATCGCTCGCGATGCGGAAGCGCCCGCGCTCCCTGATCTTGGCTCGCAGCTGCTCGGCCGCCTCGAGCGACTCGCCGATGCGCGCGCGGCCCGTCTGCAGCTGATGACGGGCGAGATCGAGGGATGCGAGCAGCAGCGCGCTCTCTGACGTGGACTGCTCGAGCACGAAGGCCCGGTCGACGAACGGCTCGAGCGCTCGCGCGAACTCGCCATGGCCCAGGTGCAGCATCGCCGACTGCGTGAGAGAGCCGCCGAGCTTGTGCGTGCTCATGATGACGAGGTCGGCGCCGTGGCCGGCTCCGGTGCCCGAACCGGCCTGGCCGACGGCGACGGGCGACGGGGGCAGCTCCGGGTGGAATCCGTAGTGCGCTCCCCAGGCGGCGTCGACGACGAGCGGTACGCCGTGCGCGTGCGCGACCGCCGCGAGTGCCGGAACATCGGGGGTCGCGCCGAAGTACGACGGGCTCACGACGTACGCGGCCTTGGCGTCGGGTGCCTGGTCGAGTGCCGCAGAGAGGCGCGCGGGCGAGACGCCGTGGGCGATGCCGAGGTCGACGTCGATGCTCGGCTGCACGAACACCGCGTCGAGGCCGGCGATGATCATGCCGTCGATGAAGCTCGAGTGCGTGCTGCGCTGCGCGACGACGGGCTGGGTGCGCGCGCCGTAGAAGCCGAGGGCGAGCGCGGCGATGCGGTTCGCCTGAGACGAGCCGTTCGTGAGGAACCACGTGCGGCTGGCCTGCCAGGCCTCTGCAGCGAGTTCGAGCGAGCGCTCATAGGGCGTGTAGAGGCCGAGGTCGATGCCGGAGACGAGCGGGGCGACGTCGAGGCGCAGCAGCTGCTCGCCGAAGAAGGCGCTGAGCTCGGGGGAGGCGCCGGGGTCGCCCGAATGCCCGGGGACGATCATGCGCACCGTGTCTCTGGCGGCGAACTGCCGCAGCGCCTCGGCGTACGGCGTCGGCGAGTCCATCGGGTCGGTGGTGTTCAGCTCCTGCGCAGGGGTCATGACTGGAATGTACGGGACGCCTCTCGACGACAATGCGCGCTGAACGCAAAACGCACGATTCGTCACCCCGAACCGCGGTTCGGAAGTGACGAATCGTGCGTTTTGGCGCTGGGAGCGGCGCTGGGAACTAGTCCTTCTGCTCGCCGCGGCCGGTGCGGTCAGCCTCCTCGGCGTCCAGCGTCAGGTTCAGCTGGCCCGTGGTCGACGTGACGAGCGCGCCGGTGCGGTCGGCCGCCGAGACGGCCTGCAGCTCCAGCTCCTCGGCGGGCGACTGCGCCGACTGCTCGGCGGCGTTCGCCGCGGCGGCCGCGTCTGCCTGCTGCTGTAGAGCGGAGACCTTGCGTAGCGGCGGCACCCGGAAGAACCAGGTGAGTACGAACGCGATCAGGATCACGATCATGCCGACCCAGTAGATCTCGATCGTCGAGGCGTTGAAGCCCTTGAGGAACGGGCGCTTCAGGGCGTCATCGGCGTTGTTGAGGAACGAGGTGTTGCTCGTGTCGATGTTGCCCGCGCTCTTCGACGACGTGCCGCCCTTGACCTTGTCGATGATCTTCGGCGCGACCTCGTCGACGACGG
Organism: Gryllotalpicola daejeonensis; assembly: GCF_039538145.1. Taxonomy (NCBI): domain Bacteria; kingdom Bacillati; phylum Actinomycetota; class Actinomycetes; order Micrococcales; family Microbacteriaceae; genus Gryllotalpicola; species Gryllotalpicola daejeonensis. The sequence continues at coordinate 2,420,948 of NZ_BAABBV010000001.1, forward strand.
CCTTGCGCTGGTCGGCGTTCGTGAAGTCGACGACGACCTTGCCGTTCACGACAGAGGCGTTCGCCTTGTCGGCGACGGCCTGCAGAGCCTGCTTCTGGGCGTCGGGCAGCGCGGCCTGGACCTGCTGGTCGATGACCGACTGCGCGGCGGCCTGCGGGATGGCCCCGGCGGCGACCTGAGCGTTGACCGCCTCGGTCACCTTCTGAGTCACCTGCTGCTTGGCGGCATCCAGCGCCTGCTGCGTGCCCTGGTCGAGCTGCTGCTGGATCTGCGTCTTGAGCGGACCGACGATCGGCGTCCAGAACATGTTCATGATCGCCTTGTTGTCGGCCTTGTCGGCCACGGCGGGGTTCAGGGCCGCGTTCAGCGCGTGCGTCAGGTCGGCCTTGTTCGTGGTCGCGGTCTGGATGTTGCCAGGCAGCACCGAGAACAGGACCGACAGCAGCACCGCGGTGCCGAGCGTTCCACCGATCTGACGGAAGAACGTCGAGGCGGCGGTCGCCACACCCATGTCGCGCGGCTCGACCGAGTTCTGGCTCGCGAGCGTCAGCGTCTGCATCAGCTGGCCGAGGCCGAGGCCGATGGCGAACATCGCGATCAGCATGAACCACAGCGGGCGGTCGATCGTCATGAAGGTCAGCAGGAAGAAGCCGATCGCCGTGACGAAGGTGCCCGTGACGGGGAAGATGCGGTACTTGCCGGTGCGCGAGATCAGCTGACCCGAGACGATCGAGGCGATCATCAGGCCGAGCACCATCGGCAGCGTCGCGAAACCGGACTCGGTCGGCGTGAGGCCGGTGACGATCTGCAGGTAGAGCGGGATGGTCAGCATCGCGCCGAACATGCCGAAGCCGACGAGCACGCCGAGGATCGTGGCCATCGAGAACACGCCCGAGCGGAACAGCTTCATCGGGATGATGGCGTCGTCCTTCATGGCGACCTCGATGAAGATGAAGGCGATGGCGCTCGCGGCACCGATCACGTAGCACGTGATCGAGGCGGCCGAGGTCCAGCCCCAGTCGCGGCCCTGCTCGGCGACGAGCAGCAGCGGAACCAGGGTGGTCATGACGGTCGCGGCACCCCACCAGTCGATGCGCGGGGCGTTCTTGCCGCCGAACTTCGGCAGGTGCAGGAACGTGATCACCATGATCAGGGCGATGATGCCGATCGGCACATTCACGAGGAAGACCCAGCGCCAGCCGGAGATCCAGAGGATCTGGTGCGCACCGGAGAACAGGCCGCCGACGAGCGGGCCGATGACCGACGAGATGCCGAAGACGGCGAGGAAGTAGCCCTGGTACTTCGCGCGCTCACGCGGCGACAGCATGTCGCCCATGATCGCGAGCGGCAGCGACATCAGGCCGCCGGCACCGATGCCCTGGAAGGCGCGGAAGGCGGCGAGCATGATCATCGAGGTCGAGAACGACGACGCGGCAGAGCCCACGATGAACACGATGATCGCGAAGATGTAGAGCGGCCGGCGGCCGAAGATGTCGGAGAGCTTGCCGTAGATCGGCGTCGCGATCGTCGACGTGATCAGGTACGCCGTCGTGACCCACGCCTGCTGGTTCAGACCGTGCAGGTCGTCACCGATGGTGCGGATGGCGGTACCGACGATCGTCTGGTCGAGAGCGCCGAGGAACATGCCGGCCATGAGGCCGTAGATGACCAGCAGGATCTGCTGGTGCGACATCACGGCTTTATTGCCACCGTGTGCGCCCGCGGGCGCGACAGCTTCTGACATTTAAGTCCTTTGGTGAGAGTCGGAACCAGATGATTCAGGTTCGAGAGGATGCCGGATCCACGGCGCGCCGACATCGCCGACGCCGCCGGCATTGGCGATAAAAATTTGCGGTGACTGCAAATTTACACCCTGAGAAGCAGATTCGCGAATCGTCGGCGGTGATCGGCTCGCAGTGGCTCACGGCACCGTCAGGCGGCGGTTGCGACTTGCTCCAGTCCGCGCTCGATCGCCTCGATGACCTGCGGGTCATCGGGCAGCGTGCGCGGGCGGAAGCGCGTCACGGTGCCGTCGGGGTAGATCAGGAACTTCTCGAAGTTCCACTGCACGGGGCCGGCGAGGTGCAGGCGGTCGCGGGTGTGCTTGAGCTCCTTGTAGAGCGGGTGCGCGTCGCGCCCGTTGACCTTCGTCTTCTCCATCAGCGGGAAGGTCACGCCGTAGGTGGCCGAGCAGAACTCGACGATCTCCTCGGCGGTGCCCGGCTCCTGGCCGGCGAACTGGTTGCACGGGAATCCGATCACCGTGAATCCCCGCGACTCGTACGTCTTCTGCAGCTGCTCGAGCTGTTCGTACTGCGGGGTCAGCCCGCACTTCGACGCGACGTTCACCACCATGACGACCTTGTCGGCGTAGTCGGCGAGCGACGTGGTAACGCCGTCGATCGTCGTGATCGGAATCGAGCGAAGATCAGAGGATGCCGCGCGTGCCATAGCCCAACGGTAACCCTCAGCGCAGGGGACGGCTCTGTGACCTCGAGGTGAACAGATTCTGAACTGGCCGATCCGTCGTTGAGCCCGCCAATAGCCTCATCTGAGGTGGCGCCTGGCGTCGCCCATTCGAGTCACACGCTCGAGTGTCGGTCCGGGATTCCCCCGCGTCTCCGGCCGGTTCTGCTCCCGAAGGCACCCCATGACACAGCGCTCACCGTTCTCGGCCCGGTCTCGGTCGCCGTTCATATGGGGAACCGTCGCTGTCGCCATCGCCGCCGCCGGAATCGTGGTCGGCGTCATGCTGCGGCCCGCGCCTTCACCCGCCGGCGGCGCGGCCGCGGCATCCGCTCTGCCGCACGGAACGCTGCAACTCACGATCTCGAGTTGCGGGCAGAGCTGGGGCACGGATGCCGGCGCCTCCGGCTCGTCGAAGGGGGTCGCCGCGGGCGGCGCGCGCACCTTCCACTTCTACAACGGCAACACCGGCGACGTCGAAGTGCAGCTGCAAGACGTCGACACCAAGAAGGTCTTCCTCGAGGTCGACGGTGTCGGTGTCGGGGCAACGGCCACCGGCAGCGTCGTGCTCGGCAAGGGCGACTACCGGCTCGTCTGCTATCCGGCAGACGCGGACCCCGTCGCCGGCCCGGTGGTGAAAGTGGGCGCCGCGCCGAAGGGGGCGCAGCTGACGCCGGGCATCGTGCCGGTCACGACCAACGACCTGATTCCCGTGGCGAAGGCATACGGCCAGTGGGTCGACGGCCGACTGCCCGCGCTGCAGGCGCAGGTGCGGCAGCTGAATGCGGACGTCGCCCGGGGAGATCTGACCGCGGCGAAGCGCGACTGGCTGACGGCGCACCTCAGCTATGAGGGGCTCGGTGCGGCCTACGGCGCGTTCGGCGACCACGACACCGCGATCAACGGCACGCCCGCGGCCGGCAAGACGGCGCTCACCGACCCGGCGCTCACCGGCTTCCACAAGATCGAGGCGCTGCTGTGGTCGGGGTCGCCCGCAGCGCAGCTCGCGCCCTACACGACGAAGCTGGTCGGTGCCGTCGATGCGCTGGCGAAGGACCCCGGCACCGACCGCATCGACCCCATCGACATCGGCCTGCGTGCGCACGAGATCGTCGAGAACGCGATCCAGTTCGAGCTGACGGGCGCAACGGATGCCGGCAGCCACACGAACCTCGCCACGATCGACGCGAACCTCGGCGGTTCGGCCGAGGCGCTGTCCGTTCTCACCGGGCTTCTGACCAGTCGGTACGACGATCTCGCCGAAACGCGGGCCGCACTCGCTGCCAGCACCAAGCTCGTCGAGGGCTACCGCCGCGCCGACGGCAGCTGGGTGCCGCTCGAGTCGCTGAGCCGGTCGCAGCGACAGCAGCTCAACGCCTCTCTCGACCGGCTGGTCGAGCTGCTGGCACCGGTGGCCGAGATCACGGAACCGCGAAAGGCTCTGCAGTGAGCGAAGGCATCGTGAACGAATCCCCCGAGGGCCGCTGCCCCGTTCCGCACGGTGCGGTTCGGGCGATGAGCGGCGAGTGCCCGGTGCCGCACGGAGTGCGCGCGGCCGCAGCGGCGGTGGGCGGCGATGCGGGCGCGGCGCACGGCGATCATGGCGCGGGGCAGGACCGCACCGCCTCGCGGCGCGGGTTCCTCGGCGCGCTCGCCGGAGCCGCCGTGGCGGCACCCGTCGGTGTCGCGGCGGCGATGGCGCACCCCACCGCGGCCGACGCTGCGGCGGCGAGCAGCAAGAACGGAACGCCGGCGAAGTTCGACTTCCACGGCTCGCATCAGGCGGGCATCCTCGCGCCCGTCCGTCGTTCGACGGCGCTGCTCGCACTCGACGTGACCGCAGCCGACCGCGCCGGTCTGCAGCGGCTCTTCCAGACCATCACCGAGCGGGCGCGCTTCCTCACCTCTGGCACTGCGGCACCGGAAGTCGGCATCTCGACCGTGCCGTCGGACTCCGGCATCCTCGGCCCCGACGGCGTCGCGGGTGGGCTGACGGTGACCGTCGGTGTCGGGGCATCGCTGTTCGACGGGCGCTTCGGTCTGGCATCCGTCAAACCGGCCAAGCTGCGCACGATGGAGGACTTCGAGGACGACGCGCTCGATCGCTCGATCTGCGACGGGGACCTGCTCATCCAGCTCGAGGCCGACGACGCCGACGTGGTGACCCACGGTGTGCGCGAGCTGCTGCGCGCGACCCGCGGCGACATGCAGCTGCGCTGGCGCCGCGACGGGTTCTCGTCGCCGCCGCGGCCGAGCGGCACGCCGCGCAACCTCATGGGCTTCAAAGACGGCACGAGCAACCCGCTGACGAGTGATGCGAAGGCCATGAAGGAGCTCGTCTGGACGCACGGCGGTGAGAACGGCGAGCCGGCGTGGGTCGAGGGCGGCAGCTATCTCGCGGTGCGAGTGATCCGGATGCTCGTCGAATTCTGGGACCGCATCGGGCTCGACGAACAGCAGCAGATCTTCGGCCGCTTCCGCGGCTCCGGCGCGCCGCTAACGGGCACCAAGGAGTTCGACGACCCGCACTACGAGCTCGACTCGACCGGTGCGGTGATCCAGTTCAATGCGCACATCAGGCTGGCCAACCCGCGCACGGCGGCGACGGCGAATCAGCGGATGCTGCGCAGGGCGTTCAACTACGACGCCGGTGTCGACGCGAACGGCAACCTCGACCAGGGGCTCGTGTTCACGGCGTTCAACCAGGACATCGAGCGGCAGTTCGTGACGGTGCAGAAGCGCCTGGCCGGCGAGCCGCTCGTCGACTACATCTCGCCGATCGGCGGCGGCTATTACTTCGCGCTTCCCGGTGTGAAGAACGCCTCCGACTGGTTCGGGAAGGGTTTGTTCGCGTGATGCGGATGCTGCAGGCATCCGGTGCCGCGAATCACAGGGCTCGGCGCACAAGGGCGTCGGGATAGAAGAGGAAGAAGAGTCAACCGTGTTCCAGAAAGCACGTTTGCGGCGCTTCGGCATTGCCGGTGGCGCACTGGCCGTCGCGGCCGGCTTCGCCGTGGCGACCGCCTTCGCGGTGGCGCCCGCCGAGGCCAAGCCCGTGAAGGACAACTCCGCGCACACGACCACCCCCATCAAGCACCTCGTGGTCATCTACGGCGAGAACGTCTCGTTCGACCACTATTTCGGCACCTACCCGAACGCCGCCAACACCGACGGCACCAAGTTCACCGCCGCGAAGAACACCCCGAAGGTGAACGGCCTCACGCCGGCGCTGCTGAACAACAACCCCAACGAGTACAACCCGCAGCGACTGACCCCCGCCCAGGCGGTCACCTGTGACCAGAACCACAACTACAAGCCCGAGCAGGCCGCCCTGAACAACGGCGCCATGGACCAGTTCGTGCAGAACGTCTCAAAGGACACCTGCACGGGTGCGTTCGGTGAGCCGGGTCTGGCGATGGACTACTACGACGGCAACACCGTGACCGGTATGTGGAACTACGCCCAGAACTACACGATGAGCGACAACAGCTGGGACGCCACCTTCGGGCCGTCGACCCCCGGCGCGCTCAACCTGATCTCGGGCCAGACGCACGGCATCAGCTCGTACGACCCGACGTCGGGCACGACCAACCCGAAGAAGACGGCGACCCCCGACAGCTACACCGTCGTGGACCCTGACGCCACCACCGGTGTCGGCACCGTCATCAACGACCCGGACCCGGTCTACGACGACTGCGCCGACAACAACCACACCTCGTCGAACGCGCTCGGCGGTCTCTCCGGTAAGAACGTCGGCGACCTGCTCAACGAGCAGGGTGTGACCTGGGGCTGGTTCCAGGGCGGCTTCAAGCCGACCACCACGGCTGCTGCGAGCTCGACCGGCTACGCGATCTGCGGCTCGACCCACACGAACGTCGCCGGCGGCTCGTCGGTCGACTACTCGCCGCACCACAACCCGTTCGCGTACTACAAGTCGACGTCGAACCCGCACCACCTGCCGCCGTCATCGGTGGACGCCATCGGCCACACCGACCAGGCGAACCACCAGTACGACACGAGCGACTTCTACGCCGCGCTGAACAACGGCAACCTGCCGGCCGTCTCGTTCGTGAAGGCCCCGGAGTACCAGGACGGCCACGCCGCCTACTCCGACCCGCTCGACGAGCAGACGTTCGACATCGACCTGATCAACGCTCTGCAGAAGTCGCCGGAGTGGAAGAGCACCGCCGTCGTCATCTCGTACGACGACTCGGACGGCTGGTACGACCACGTCGCGCCGAAGATCACCAACAGCTCGAACAGCGCCACCAACGACACCACCATCTGCACCACGGCAGCCACCAAGGGCGTTCCGGCGCTCGGCGGCTACCAGGACCGCTGTGGCCCGAGCCAGCGCCTGCCGCTGCTCGTGATCTCGCCCTACACGAGCGCGAACACGGTGTCGCACACCCTCGTCAGCCAGCCTTCGATCCTGAAGTTCGTGGAGCAGAACTGGAAGACGGGCTCGATCGGCGGCGGTTCCTTCGACAAGACGGCGACGTCGCTGTCGGTGCTGTTCAACTTCTCGCACCCGCAGAACCACGGCGTTCTGCTGGACGACAAGACCGGTGCCGTTTCGAAGATCATCCCGATCAACAACACGCCGACGCACCCGAAGCCGTGGACGCCCTCGAAGGGCCACGGCAAGGGCGGCAAGGATGACAAGGGTGACAAGGGTCACGGTGGACTCTTCGGCTGGTTCACCTGGTGACAGCTGAGTCACTCGCCTGAGTGAGTTGCGCGTGGCCTACGTGGGCAGAGCGCAACAGGAAGGGGCCCTGGCGATCCCAGGGCCCCTTTCGCATGCCTGCGCGCTCGAGTCGCGGGCGCATCCGCGTCGCGTGCGTCATGCGCCATGCGCCTTCCGCCATGCGCCATGCGCCGTGCGCCGTGCGCCGGGTTGCGCTGAGCCGCCGCGCTGCGCCGCGTGCCCTACGCGATGGCGCGGTCGACGATCTCCTTCGCCTCGGCCTGCACCTGCTTGAGGTGATCGGCGCCCTTGAACGACTCCGCGTAGATCTTGTAGACGTCCTCTGTCCCTGACGGGCGCGCCGCGAACCACGCGTTCTCGGTGACCACCTTCACGCCGCCGACGGCCGCCCCATTGCCCGGCGCCTCTGAGAGCTTCGCGGTGATCGGCTCGCCCGCGAGCTCGGTGGCGGTGATCGCGTCACCCGCGAGCTTCGCGAGCTTCGCCTTCTGATCCTTGCTCGCTGCCGCGTCGATGCGCTCGTAGACGGGGTCGCCGAATTGCGCGGTCAGCTCGCTGTAGAGCTGCGACGGACTCTTGCCGGTGACCGCGATGATCTCGCTGGCGAGCAGCGCGAGCAGGATGCCGTCTTTGTCGGTCGTCCACGCGGTTCCGTCCTTCCGCAGGAACGATGCGCCGGCGGATTCCTCGCCGCCGAACCCCACCGAGCCGTCGACCAGCCCCGGCACGAACCACTTGAAGCCGACAGGCACCTCCCACAGCTTCCGGCCCAGGGACTCCGCGACCCGGTCGATGATCGATGACGAGACGAGGGTCTTCCCGATGGCGGCATCCTCTCGCCACTGCGGGCGGTGGGTGTAGAGGTACTGGATCGCCACCGCGAGGTAGTGGTTCGGGTTCAGCAGCCCGCCGTCGGGTGTGACGATGCCGTGCCGGTCTGCGTCGGCGTCGTTGCCCGTGACCACCTGGAACTCGTCCTTGTGCTCGAGCACGCTCGCCATGACGTGCTTGCTCGACGGATCCATGCGGATCTTCTCGTCCCAGTCGAGCGTCATGAACGGCCACTTGGGGTCGACGCGCGGGTTCACGACGGTGAGGTCGAGCCCGTATTTCTCGCCGATGAGCTGCCAGTAGGCGACGGATGCCCCGCCGAGCGGGTCTGCGCCGATCTTCACGCCCGCAGACTTGATCGCCTCGATATCGATGATGTTGACGAGGTCGGCGACGTATTCCTCGCGGAAGTCGTACCCCTCGACCGCGCTCGGTTCTGCCCGCTCGACGCCCTTGAGACCGTCGGCAATGAGCTCGTTGGCGCGGTTCGCGATCCAGCTGGTGGCATCGGTGTCTGCGGGACCGCCGTGGGGCGGGTTGTACTTGAATCCGCCGTCGCGCGGAGGGTTGTGCGACGGCGTCACCACGATGCCGTCGGCGAGCGGGGCCTTGCCGTCTGCCCCGTTGTGCTCCCTGTTGTATTTGATGATCGCGTGGCTGACGGCGGGCGTCGGAACGTAGCCGTCGTGTGCGTCGGTGTAGACCTCGATCTGGTTGCCGACGAGCACCTCGAGCGCGGTCGTGAGGGCGGGGCCTGAGAGCACGTGTGTGTCGGCGCCGATGAACAGCGGGCCGGTGATGCCCTGCGTTTCGCGGTACTCCACGATCGCCTGAGTGCAGGCGGCGATGTGGTCTTCGTTGAAGGCGGTGTCGAGTGAGCTGCCGCGGTGGCCGGACGTACCGAACACCACACGCTGGGCCGGGTTCGAGGCGTCCGGTTTGAGCTCGTAATACGCCTTGACGACTGCCTCGTCATCGATGAGATCGGATTCCTGCGCGTACGTCCCTGCACGAGAAGTCATGGCCCCATCCTGGCAGGGGCTGCGGGGCTCGCGACAGGGGTTGAGCCGCTCGCGAAACCGCCCGTAATGCGGCGGCGCGAGGCCCGGTAGAGCCTGCGTAGCGGACGACGCGGCGCTCATGCGATGTCTCCTTGGGTGCGCAGTTGTGCGATGAGTGCGTGTTTGGGTTGCAGGCGGATGGGTTCTTGCCCGGGCCAGATGAGCCAGTAGGTCGATCCGCGGCGTTGGATTCTGCCGCCGTGGTTGTGGAGGTTCAGGTGGTCGGCTTTGCACAGCAGAACGCCGTCGCGGGTTTCGGTCTTCTGGTTGTCGGGGTGCTCGGACCAGGGGTTGATGTGGTGGGCTTCGGTCGCCTCCGGGGGCATGGTGCAGGCGGGCATGAGGCAGCCGCCGTCGCGGATGGCCATGGCGCGTCTTTGTCGGGCCGAGAAGGTGCGCTCTGCTTTGGTGGCGTCGATTGCTTGCCCGGTCTGGTCGAGCAGGATGCCGGCGATCGATCCGTCGCACAGGGCGGCGATCAGCTGCGGCCCGGAGACGGCGTGGGGCGCGCCGTCCAGCCAGGCGATGCCGTCGGGTGGCGGATCCGCCTCAGGTGGTGGGCTTCCGTCGGCCGCAGTTGGTGAGGCGTTCTGTCGTGCCCGGTCGGCGGTGATCCCCTTCTTCAGCTCGCCGGTGGTGACGGCGATGTTCACCGTGGGGGTGTACTTGCCGAACACACCGCCGGTGGTGACGCCGGCGATGAGGAAGGCGGTGAAGGTGTCGGCGAGGAGCTGTTCGTTGGTGCGGGCGTCCTGCTGAAGTTCGGCAGCGCGGGCGCGTTCCTCGTCGGTGAGGAACCGTGGCCCGCCGAGCCGCGGGGACAGGTGCCGGAAGATCGGTGTCCACAGCTGCGCGTCGGTGAGCGGGTCCACGAGCAGGTCGTACTTGACCATGCCGTCGCCGCGGACGGTGCGCTTCAGCGACCGCTGCTCGTAGAGCCGCTGCCCGTTGTTCTGCGCCCAGTCCTTGTCGAGGCTGGCGCGCACCGCTTTCGCGGCCCGCTCGAGTGCTTCGGGGGTGAGCTCCCCGTCCCAGCAGTCTTCGATCAGGCGCAGCACCGCGGCGCGGAACGCGGGGGTGGAGGCGTCGTCGCGGGGTGTTCCGAGCCCGGTCTTCAGCCGGTCGCCGCACTCCGCGGACAGCCACCCGTTCCTGACGGCGACGGCGACAGGCGCAGCCCAGTCACCCCCGACAGCGGCGAGCGCTCCAATGGAACGCGGCCCGGGCGAGGCATCCCCGGACTCAACAGGCGAAACCGCCGCGGCGGTCTCGAGCATGACCCCGACCCGCACGGCCTTCTTCGCATCCCCGAGGGAAGAGCCGGTGAGCTTCTGCACCAGCTCCGCCCCCGACTTCACCCCCGCCTTCCGAGCCAGCGACTCAGCACCGAGCTCGCGCGCCGAGCGCTCATCGATAACTGCAGCGGCGAGGGCGGCGCTTCGCTGCAGCGCCGAGAGTGCGCCGCCGAGCACACTGACCAGGTCGGTGAGCTCGGTATTGCTGAGCTGCCGGATGTCGGTGGCATGCGGCAGCATCCCGGCCACGAGACCGGGGAGCTGGCGCACGCGCTCGATGACTTCCGACATGCCCCAAGACTAGAACCGACCACCGACATTCAGAGCCGCACAACCGAATATGTGTACAACTTCCCTAACCCCGGCCTGTGTACGGAAAGATTCATAGCGTGACGAGCAACGCGAGCAACTCGACCAGCAACGCCAGCGACACCTACAGCTACCTCGGCCCAGCCGGCACCTTCACCGAGCTCGCGCTCAAGCAGGTCGAGGAGGCCAAGGGAAAGCCGTGGCGCGCGGTCAACAACGTGGGCGAAGCGCTCGACGATGTCGTCACGGGCCGATCGAAGGCCGCCGTGATCGCGATCGAGAACTCCATCGACGGCGGCGTCTCGGCCACGCAGGACGCCCTCGCGACCATCCCCGGCCTACGCATCGTGGGGGAGTACCTCGTCCCCGTCGGCTTCGTCCTCGTCGCACGCCCGGGCACGAAGCTCGAAGACGTCAGAACGATCGCCGCTCACCCCGTCGCCTACGCGCAGTGCCGCGGCTGGCTCGACAAGAACCTGCCAGAGCACTCCCACCTGCCCGCCGGCAGCAACGTGCAGGCGGCGACGCAGCTGCTGGACGAGAACGAGGACGGCGAGCAGGCATCCGTCGCCGACGCCGCCATCGCCCCGCCCACGATCGTCGACCACCACGCGCTCTCGGTGCTCGCCGAGAACATCATCGACAACCCGAACGCCGTCACCCGCTTCGCGCTCGTGAGCCGCGACCAGACGATCCCCAAAGCCACCGGCGCCGACAAGACGAGCCTCATCGCCGAGCTGCCGACCGACGCCCCCGGCGCGCTCGTCGAGCTGCTCGAGCAGTTCTCGACCCGCGGCGTCAGCATGAGTCTGCTCGAGTCGCGCCCGATCGGCGACGCCCTGGGGCGGCACCGCTTCATCATCGACCTCGAGGGCCACATCACCGAAGAGCGCATCGCCGATGCGCTGCTCGGCCTCTATCGCTTCACCCCGCGGGTGATCTTCCTCGGCTCGTACCCGCGCGCCGACCGCCAGCCCACCGAGTTCGACCCGCGCTACGCCGACGAGGTGTTCGTCGAGGCGCGCGACTGGCTGCGCGGGCTGCTGTCGGAGGAACCGGAGGAGCCGGAAGAATCAGAGCCAGAAGCATCGAGGGATGCCTGAGCCTCCAGCACCTCTTCGAGACGGTCCTCCACCGCGTCCATGAACGCGTTCGCCCACACGTCGTAGCCGCGATCGTTCGGGTGGAACAGGTCGCCCGCGAACTGCGTCGCCACGCCGCGCATGCCCTCGCGCCGCATGGTCTCGTGCAGGTCGACGACACGCAGCCCGTGGCGAGCGGCCGCGGCGCGAAGCATCCGGTTGCCCTCTGTCGCCTTTCGCTCGCCCGGCAGGAAGTAGAAGCTCGGCAGATCGGCGACGATCGCATGCGGCGCGAGCCGCGCGACCCGGCCGAGCAGCTCGTCGATCTGGGCGGCGAAGCGCGCCGAGTCCCAGCCCGCGACATCGTTCGCCCCGATGCTGACGGTCACGATCGCGTTCTCGAGCAGGGCGGGCTTGAGGCGCTCGAAGCGCGGCAATTCCTTGTCGAGCGCGATGCCGAGCGTCGCGCCCGAGATGCCGAGATTGATGACGCGGATGCTTTTCCGCGACAGCTTCTCGAGCCGCTTCGCGATCACGCCGACGTAGCTGCGGGCCGGCCTGGACGCCCCGATGCCCTGCGCGGCCGAGTCGCCGATCGCCACGTAGAGGATGTCGCCGGGCAACTCGCGCCGCGCACGCCAATAGGCGCTGTGCACGGGGATGTTCTCGGCCAGGATGTGCTGCCAGGTCGCCTGCCGGCGCATGAGCCAGCGGTACCAGGCATAACCGCCGCCGGCCGCGGCGGCGGTGACACCGAGAGCGACAAGAGCCTTCGAGCTGCGGCGCATGTAGTCAGGCTACGCGGGAACGCGCACGATCAGGCTGCCTGCGTCCGCGCGGAACACGGCCTTCGTCACGAGCCCGATCTCGTCGCCGTCGAGCTCGGCCTCGACCGGCTTCTCGAGCTTGACGCCGACGACCGGTCCCCGGGCGTACTCGAGCACGTTCGGCGAGAACTGCGACTGCACCCTGATGAGCTTCCGCCCGAGCTTCGTGTGCCGCAGCACCTGGTTCTCCCACACGAGGGTGCGGCCGATGTACAGCCAGCCGAACAGCGTGCGCGGGTGCATGATCGCCACGTCGAGCACGCCGTCGTCGATGCGCGCGTCGGGGATCAGCTCGACGCCGCCCGGCAGCCCGCCGACATTGCCGACGAGCACCGAGTGCACGTCGAAGGTGCGATTGAGCGGCCCCTCGCCGTCGATGCGCACGCGGGCGCGCACCGGCTTCGAGGTGATGAGAGAGCGCAGGATGCCGTCGACGTAGGCGATCCAGCCGAAGCGCTCCTTAAGGAAGGGACTCGTGTTCGCGATCATCGCGGCGTCGACGCCGACGCCGGCGACCACCGTGAACGCATGCTCGGTCGTTGCGATCTCGCCGCTGTCGTCCGCCGGGCGGGTGAACTCGGCGATGCCGACATCGATCGTGCGGTCCTGGCCGCTGAAGGCCACCTCGACTGCGGCCTCGGTGTTGCCGATCGGCAGGCCCAGGTTCCGTGCGAGCAGGTTGCCGGTGCCGCTCGGCACGATGCCGAGCGCGACGCCGGTGTTGCGCAGTGCCCCGGCCACCGCGCGCACGGTGCCGTCGCCGCCCGAGGCGAGCACGAGGCGCGCCCCCGCTGCGACCGCCTTGCGCGCGGCATCCGCCCCGAAATCATCCTCGGTGGTCTCGAACCACAGCGGCTTGCCCGCGCCCGTCGAGTGCGCGAACCGCGAAATCGACTGCCGCACGCGCATCGCGTCGCCCTTGATCGGATTGACGACCGCGGCGACCGTGTTCACGAGCGCGCCGCCGGGCACGGCACCGGCCGCGCCGCCGTCGGGCGCGCGCGAGATCTCGGGCGCTGGGTCGCTCATTCCCTCACGGTACCGTGCCGATCGCCAGGAGGCCGCCGCCTAGACTGATTGCGTGATCGACCCCGTTCTGCTGCGCGAGAATCCCGACGTCGTCAGAGCCTCTCAGGTGGCCAGGGGCGAGTCCCCTGACACGGTCGATGAGGCACTCGCCGCCGACCAGCAGCGCCGCAGCGCGATCGCCGAGTTCGAGACGCTGCGCGCCGAGCAGAACGCGCACGGGAAGCTCGTCGCGAAGGCGCCGAAGGAAGAGAAGCAGGCCCTCGTCGCCCAGGCGCAGGAGCTCGCGGCCAAGGTGAAGGCCGCGCAGGCCGCCGTCACCGACGCGGAAGCGCAGTTCGAGGCGGCCGTTCGCCGCCTCGGCAACATCATCATCGACGGGGTACCCGCGGGCGGCGAAGACGACTACGTCGTCGTCAAGACCGTCGGCGAGATCCCCAGCTTCGACTTCGAGCCGCGCGACCACCTCGAGCTCGGCGAGCTGCTCGGCGCGATCGACATGGCGCGCGGCGCCAAGGTCTCCGGTGCGCGCTTCGACTTCCTGCGCGGCATCGGCGCCCGCCTCGAGCTCGCCATCATGAACATGGCGCTCGACAAGGCGCTCGCGAACGGCTTCACGCCGCTCATCACGCCGACGCTGGTCAAGCCCGAGATCATGCAGGGCACCGGATTCCTCGGCGCGCACGCCGACGAGATCTATCGCCTTGAGGCCGACGACCTCTACCTCACCGGCACGAGCGAGGTCGCACTGGCCGGCTACCACTCCGACGAGATCATCGACCTCGAGAACGGCCCGCTGCGCTACGCCGGGTGGTCGACGTGCTACCGGCGCGAGGCGGGCTCGGCCGGCAAGGACACCCGCGGAATCATCCGCGTGCACCAGTTCAACAAGCTCGAGATGTTCGTCTACACGAAGCCCGAGCACGCCGAGGCTGAGCACGCCCGGCTGCTCGCCTGGCAGGAGGAGATGATGGCGGCGCTAGAGCTGAGTTACCGCGTCATCGACACCGCCGCCGGCGACCTGGGCTCGAGCGCCGCCCGCAAGTACGACGTCGAGGCGTGGGTGCCGACGCAGGGCGCCTACCGCGAGCTGACGTCGACGTCGAACTGCACCACCTTCCAGGCGCGGCGCCTCGGCATCCGCTACCGTCCCAGCGAAGACGACGGCGCAGGCAGCGCGAGCGGGGCGCCCAAGGCGGGCAAGACGGCGCCTGTCGCGACCCTCAACGGCACGCTCGCGACTACGCGCTGGATCGTCGCGATCCTCGAGACCCACCAGCAGGCCGACGGCTCTGTGCGGGTTCCCGAGGCGCTGCGCCCCTACCTCGGCGGACTCGAGACCCTGGTTCCGCAGGCGTGAGGAAGCTGATCGGTCTCGATGTCGACGGCACTCTGATCCGCATCGACGAGACGATCTCGCCCGCCGTGCGCGCGCAGGTCGAGCGCGTGCAGGCGGCCGGCCACGAGGTCACCCTCGCGACGGGTCGCAGCTGGGAGACCGCGCAGGGCATCCTTGAGCACTTCGGGCTCACTCCCGAGTACGTCGTGTGCTCGAACGGCGCCCTGATCATGCAGCGCGACGCCGCAGAGCCGACCGGCTATCGGCGCGAATGGGTCGAGACCTTCGACCCCACCGAGGTGCTGCAGACGATTCGGCCTCACCTGCCGCGTGGCAGCTTCATGGTCGAGGATGCCACGGGCTTCCGCCGCTACACAGAGGGCATGACCGACTGGGAGCTCAGCAACGCCGAGCAGGTCGACTTCGACCAGCTCGCAGGCTTCCCGGCGAGCCGCGTCGTGGTGGTCGCACCCGAGCTCGACACCGACGAGTTCCTCGACGTCGTGCGTGGCATGGGCCTCAACAAGGTCTCGTACTCGATCGGCTGGACTGCCTGGCTCGACATCGCGCCCATGGGCGTCAACAAGGGCACGGCGCTCGCGCGCGTGCGTGAAGAGCTGGGGATTCCCGGGCCGGACGTCCTCGTCGCGGGTGACGGCCGCAACGATCTCGAGATGTTCGAGTGGGCGGTCTCGATCGGCGGCCGCGCGGTCGCCATGGGCCAGGCCCCCGACGAGGTGAAGGCCGCCGCCAGCGAGGTCACGGGAACCGTCGACGAAGACGGCCTGGCCACCGTGCTCGCGGCGCTCTGACCGAGTGGCGCGCTGATCCTCGGCGGCAGCCCGCGGCTCTCTAAGTCCATTGCCAGGTCTGCTCTGAAAGGGTGGAGATCCGACCCCCGGATCCCAGCCACCCCCGGCCGACCCCCAAGGACGTGATGACCGACCCGACCGCTGCCCCGTTGCGACCGCGTCACGGTCGACCCGGCAGGCCGAAGTCGATTGCGCGTCACGGCAGGCTCAGCCGCAGGCATCCGTTCGCCTCATTGGGAAAGATCATCGCGGGAATCGCGGTCGTCGCCGGGGTGAGCGCGTTCTCGCTCACGACGATGGCGGTGGGCGACGTCGTGCACTCGACCAAGCCGGCCGTCGTGCTCGTCGACCCGACCACGCACAAAGAGGTCACCCAGCAGCAGGGCATCGAAGCGCTGCAGGGGTCGTTCAACGTGCTGCTCGCGGGCTCTGACTCCGGCGACGGCAACAAGGCCTACGGCGAGCGCGGCGAGAACCTCAACGACGTCACGATGCTCATGCACGTCTCGGCCGACCACCAGCACGTCACCGTCGTCAGCTTCCCGCGCGACATGCTCGTCCCGATTCCGTCGTGCCCGAACCCCAAGGGCGGCTACTACTCGGCGATGAGCGCGCAGAAGATCAACGTGACGCTCAGCTACGGCGGCCTCGCGTGCACGGCGCTAACGGTCGAGAAGCTCACCGGGCTGTCCATTCCGTATGCGGCGCTGATTCAGTTCGACGGCGTCGTCGACATGTCGAACGCCGTCGGTGGTGTGCCGGTCTGCCTCTCGGGTCCCATCAAGGATCCGTACACCGGCCTCGACCTGCCCGCCGGCACCAGCACCATCAAGGGCCAGCAGGCGCTCGCGTTCCTGCGTACCCGCCACGGCGTGGGCGACGGCTCCGACCTCGGCCGCATCAGCAACCAGCAGGTCTTCCTGTCATCGCTGGTGCGCACGATCAAGTCGGCTGACACGCTCGGCAACCCGCTGAAGGTGTACTCGCTCGCGAAGGCCGCCGCCTCGAACATGCAGCTGTCGACCTCGCTGTCGAACGTGCAGACCATGGCGTCGATGGCTGTCGCGCTCAAGGGCGCCGACCTGGCCAACGTCGTCTTCGTGCAGTTCCCGACGAACTACGTCGACGGCGGCGGCGCGGTCGCCCCCGACGAAGCGGGCGAGCAGGCGCTCCTCACCGCGTTGCAGCACGATGAGCCGGTGCAGGTGACGGGCACGACTGGCATCGGATCTGTGCAGGATCCGTCGCATGCGACGAGCGCGAGCGCGGCGACCGGTGCGGCGACGGATGCCGCGTCCGCGCCGACCCCGACGCCGAGTACTGCCCCCACCGCAGGCTCGACCCCGAGCGCCTCGCCGAGCAGCAGCGCCGTCGCCCTGCCGAGCGAGGTGCACGGCCAGTCCGCCGACGACTACACCTGCTCGCGGCCCTACGGCAAATAGTCACAGCTCGGCTCGATAGACTCGACGCGGATGCGTGGCAGAGCGGCCTAATGCGGCGGTCTTGAAAACCGCTGACGAGCGATCGTCCGGGGGTTCAAATCCCTCCGCATCCGCCAAGCGAACCAGGCGTTCTGTCCCCTGACCGGGGGATCTGACCGTTACGCCCTCGAGACCAGCCCCTTGAACAGTCGCTATTGACGTGGGCCATAATGACCACGGAGCGTCGCCTTCCCGACGCGATGATCATTGTGGGGTCCAGGTGCCTGAAGCACGTCGGTCGGCAGCGCGGCGCAAGCCGGTGTTGCGGCATGCACGCGGGCTGGCGAAGCATCCCCTCGTCTTTGCGAGCAAGCTCGTGGCATCCGTCGTCAGCGTGGCCGTGGTCAGCTCGCTCAGCATCGCGGCCATCGCGCTCGCCGACGTCAACCGCAACGTTCAGCAGAACTCGCAGGTGCACCTCGTCCAGCAGAAGACGGGCACCGCGGCGCCCGTCACGAAGGCCGTCGAACCCCAGGCGACCGCGCTGGCCGGTGAATTCAACGTGCTGCTCGTCGGCACGGACACGCGCACCGGCCAAGGCGCGAAGTTCCAGAACCGAGCCGACCTGAAGGCGTCGAGCGGCGCGGGCAACAACGACGTGACGATGCTGCTGCATGTGAACGCGGCGCACACGGCGGCCACCGTCGTCAGCTTCCCGCGCGACCTCGTCATTCCGATCCCGTCCTGCCCGAGCCCCAACGGCGGCTGGTACAGCGCGATGTCGGCGCAGATGCTGAACACGTCCCTGACGTACGGCGGCCTGACCTGCCCGGTACTGACGATCGAGAAGCTTCTCGACATCGACGACATCAACTACGCGGCCGAGATCAGCTTCGACGGAGTGGCTGCGATGTCTGACGCGGTCGGCGGCGTGCCGGTGTGCCTCGCGACGCCGATCAACGACCCCTACGTCGGTCTCAAGCTGCCGGCAGGCACGAGCACGATCAAGGGCCAGGACGCGCTCGCGTTCCTGCGCTCACGCCACGGCGTCGACGACGGCAGCGACCTCGCCCGCATCAGCAACCAGCAGAACTTCCTCTCGTCGCTGCTGCGCACGGTCACCTCGGCGGGCACGCTCAGCAACCCGATCAAGCTCTATCAGCTCGCCGAAGCGGCGACTCAGAACATGACCCTGTCCGACACGTTGGGGAACACGCAGACGATGGTCGGCATGGCGGTGGCGCTCAAGAGCATCCCGCTGTCGCAGATCACCTTCGTGCAGTACCCCGTGGTCAGCGACCCGTCGAACGCGAACCGTGTCGTCCCCGACAGCTACGGTGCGTCCGTGCTCGCCGACGCGATCCAGAAGGACCAGCCCGTCGTGCTCTCGGCGTCGACGGGTCGCGGCACTGTTCTCGCCGGCGGGTCGGGCGGCACCGGGGGCGGCACGGGTTCCACCGCGCCCACGACGCCGGCCACCAGCCCGACGACGCCTGAGACGACAGCGACCACGCCGCCTGGCGAGGTGCAGCTCACGCGCGGCGCGACGGGGCAGACCGCCGACCAGCAGACCTGCACGAAGGGCGTGACCGGCCGCCCAGGCGAGTGACGCAGGCTGGCTGATCAGGCCGGTTGCGCCTGATAAGGTGTAACGGATGCCCGCCCCGGTGGGCATTGGAGACGTCGCATAGTCCGGTCGAGTGCACCACCCTGCTAAGGTGGAGTCCCCTTCTTGGGGACCGAGGGTTCAAATCCCTCCGTCTCCGCACTTTTCTTTGTTATCAGCCCCACTTTTTTCGGGCTGCCGATCACGTGCTGAGGCCCTCGGCCGTTCTCAGGAATGCCGCCCAGGACTGTGACGGGACGGTGGCCGAATCGAGCGTGCCAGCCCAGCGCGGTTTACATCGACGCCGAGCACGTGTGCGTACGTTTCCCACGCAACTGCTTGCATTCGCGCCCTCAAATCGCGCCCTGCGCATCTGATCCGCTAACACGGTTCGTCGGAAACCGTCGTCGACGATGCATAGCGTCGTCGCGCGGATCAGTTCTTCTTCAGACACCAGGCTCGATGTTGCAGTTGAGGTGTCAATGCGGGCATCTCCACCGTGCGGGGTAAACGTGCATTGATACAGACTTACGCCTCGCGGCAGCGGGCTCGGCCCCCAAAGCGCACGATGAGGGACCGCCTTGCGGGCACACGTACGCAGGCAGGTGGCGCGCTGCGCATCACGCGGTGTGGCGGTTTCGATACTGTCTGAGCATGATGTCGCGCGGTGTGGCAGCTGTTCTCGGAATCGAGATGGCGCTGGTTGCGCTTGCGCTCAGCGGATGCGCGGGCACGCCAGGCACGTGGTTCACGCCGTCGAGGCCCACCATCTCGGTCACCGCGACTGCGTCGTGCCCGGCGGTCCTCGGCTCCGCGCGTGACGTGCCGGATCGTTCGGGCGGGTCCGGGAAGCTACTGCCGGATTCCCGACAGCCGACCGCCGCGCTGGTCTGTTCTTACAAGAACCGGGATCTTGCTTCACAAACCCAGCTAGGGGCTGAAGGCTCCCGCGAGCTGGCATCCGTTATCAACAAGATCGACCTCGCGAAGCCGAAGGGCAACTTCAACTGTCCCGCATTATTCGACGAGGTCACCATCATGGCGTTCCAGTTCGGGCACGCGGACGACGTTGATTTGTGGTGGAACGCTTCTGGCTGCCAGACCCTCGACAATGGCCGGCTGGGCGCGTTCGAGGGCGCCAACCCCTCATTCTACGAAGCGTTCCAGAACACGTACGCCCGGCTCGTGCCCGCCGCAACCAGATAACGACCGAACTTCAACCTGCATCTCGTCAGCGCTCGGCTAGGGCCCGCACGCTGACCGATCGGCTAGTGAGATGCCTGCCTCGCGGCGATTCTCAGCGCTGCGACATTGTCTTGGCGGCGGCTTCAAGACCAGCGAGGGACTTGAGTTGTTCCACGCGGACGACTTCGGTGAGGCGCTCGGAGTCGAGAATGATGCGGGTCAGCCGGATCGATTTGTCGATTTGTGCGTGAATGAACGCCAGATCGGACTCACTCAGGGTGAGGTCGAGAGTTGCGTCGCGGGGTGGCCACCCTACCGGGCCGTGGCCGCGAAGCGGATGCGCTGCGTTCGCATCCCAGCCGCGTTGGCGGAGTTGCTGAGCATGGTCGACGACGTTCTCCTCGTCGGACTCGCCTGACTGGATGATGTCGGAAATCGTGTTGTCCAGCACAGCGTCTATAACGAGCCAGGCGTCAACGCTGATCATACGGCGACCCTAGCAATGGCGGACGCTGCAGTCCTCGGGCGGCGCGCTTGCGCACATTGCAGTCTGCGGGTGCTGAAGCCGACCGACCTACGTTCGGGTGCGGACGGCTCAGTTGACCGAGTCGTCCGACTCTGCGAGATCCACGAAGAAGTCACGTTCAGGCTCGGCATGGCCGACATCGGCTGGAGGCGTATCCGGGCGGATCACTAGGGCGCCGGAATCCGTCGAGCCGTAAGAGACAACGTCCACGGCGACGGAGTCCCACCGGTAGAGGATCGTCCCTGCGGCGGGGCGCTGCGAGATGATGTAGAAGAGCCCCGGCCACGCCAGCGCCCCGATGGGCGGACCATCAGGGTCCGGATTCGCCAACACCACACCCGCATCGTGCGCGACATCGCGACCGACATGGAACGGCAGCCCCACGACATCGGGCACTGTCACTCGATCGGCCGATCGCTCACGCACTTGCAGGACGATACGCCGCGCTACGCTGGGCCGCACGCCCGCTAGGCGATCCGTCACCGCGCGGCTGCGTTGCCCCGCACGCTCGGTTCCGCAGCCGCGCTCGCCAGCGACGGGCCAGGGCAACGCTTCTCTTGCGCCGCGGTACGTCTGGGTGAGCAATCGTTGTCGCCACGCTTCGCGTCACTGCCTCACCAGGTTTGACGGCGGCCAATTTGGCCCCGTTGCAAGCTGTACGCCGATGTAGATCGCCGCAATTGCTGCCGCAAGGATCACGATGGTGATCGCCGCGGCCGGCACCGTGACGCGTCTGCGGCGTGCCACGACAATCGCAAGGACGATTCCTGCTGCGAACAGGCCGACCATCGGGAGCAGACTCACGACGATGAATAGCGGTGAGCCGCCCTCCACATCGGCGGGGACGTTCGGACCGTACGCGACTGAAGCTTTGCTGTATTCGGCGGCTTGATCGGCGATGGTGAAGACGACGATCCGGTAGGCGGGCAGCATGGCCAGCCCGGTGGCCGCCAAGATCAGCGCAATGTAGAGGATCGAGGTGCTCTGCCGCGCCGCTGTTGAGGCCGGGTGCGCTGCGGGCATTGGGTCAGTCATAGACGGCGGTGTGACAGTCGGCCGCATCGTGCCGTGCGGCGGCGACGCGCTGGATCGTCAGGGTTTGACCCACCAGGAGCTGGTCATCGTGCCCGTTGAGCCAGTCGTTGGCGCCGTAGATGTCCGCGTTGCACAGTCCGAAGCGGTATGCAATCGCAGAGATCGTGTCGGACGGCTCCACGGTGTAGGCGAATGTGGTCGCCGTGGTTGCTTTCGCGTCCCCTGTGGCGTCCAGTTGCGGTCCTGCGTCCCTGGGGGCGGTCAGCGGGGCCATGCTCTGTGAACTCGGTGCGCTGGATGGTGCCTCCGATGGTGAGGCCGATGCAACACCCGACTTCGACGACGGCACCGCTCCACGTAAATGCACGACGGAGAGAATCGCCGCGGCGGCGATGAAGATGAAAGCGAGCGCTCCGACGAGGAGAATGCTTCGCGATCGCATCGACATGTGTCTAGGTTATTCAGCGCAAGAAGCGATGCGCCCCGCGAAAGTGCGAGTCAGACAGCCGCACGAGAGTGTGGCGACTCCTGCCCTACATCAGCACAATCTCGCCTTGTTGCTGAGTCAGCGTGCTGGAGATTCCGAGCCCAGGTTGACAGCGGCGCTGCCCGCAGCGATTGTGACGAGCCCGATAACCGCAGCGGTAGCGGTTGACACGCCGTGCGCGGTGACGAGCGTTCCGGTCAGCGCAGCCGCGGCCGCGATTCCGGTCGCGGATGCCGTGTTCACCCACGTGAAGGCCTCGGTGATGCGCGACGAGGCGACGCATGCCTGCACGAGTTGTGAGCTGGAGGCGATGAGCGGCGCGATCGCCGTCCCGCCGACAAGAAGCATGACCATGAGCCCAGGAATCGCGGGCCATACTGCTCCGGTCACGACGCCGGCGACTAGGACGAGCGAAGCGGCAAGCTGTATCGCGCGTGGGCGCGGCGCGGCCCTCCACGCACCATAGGCAAGCCCGCTGAGGATGCTTGCTGCGCTGCTCAGGGCGAGGATCGCGCCCGTCAACGGCTGAAGGCCGCGTGCAGTAGCAGCTGCGGTGACTATGACGGGGACCGCGCCGATCCGCCTGCGTGCTGGGGCGATCTTTGCCGTTGCTAGTCGGCGGGACGACACTGCGTGTATGAACGAGGATGCGCGTAGGACGACGGTTTTTGTGCCGGCGCATGCCATATCGCTGGAGGTCGTGGCCTGGTCGAGCACCGATCCGCATGTCGGCGTCGCCGCGACATTGCCGGGACCTGACGGTCACTATCGCCTGACGGTCCACACGATGGTCCGGACGGGGGAGCGTCTCTCGGGCAATGGAGTCGCGCAGCGGGTCGCAACGGACCCTGTAGCGCTGGCTTCCAGCGCCGCCTGGGAGCTCCTCGCATCACGGCTGGCGCCAATTGAGTCAGAGGAGCAACGGCCTGCGGCACGCGCGGCCGTGGAAGACGTGGACCGGCGAGTGGCTGCCGCGGCGGCCGACGCGGGCGATCTGACGATGTGGGAACTACGTCCGGTAATCGTCGAGGGCGACCGATTCGCCCTGCATGTGCGCGCGTTCCCCGAGGGGTTCGCGGCCTTCGCCGATCTCGGTCCGGAGGTGGTCACCATCAGCGGACCGCACCTGCCACCCGTCCTAGAACTGCAGCGCCGTGAATCGCAAGGCGCACGACTTCTGCCCGACCCGAGTTGAGCAAGCGACGCGTGCAGTAAAGGACCGCCCAGCGCCGCGCGCTTGTTACTACCCAGTGCGCGTCGGTCGCCAGATCTGCCTGGGCTTGTAGCCGTGTTTCTGAAGCCAGTGCTCGGTATAGCCGGTGCGCGATGGAGCGATGATCGTCAGCGGATCGGGAGCTCGGCAACCCGGTCCAGGCGCTTCACCTGTGCCGCCGCCTACAAGTTGATTTCTGCACGCAACTAGTTTATAGTTGCATCGTGAAACAATCGCGGAACGATGCCGAACGCCGGCTGCAGGCGCAGCTCATGCGCATCTGGCACCGCCACACCGCGGCGACCGCCCTGCTGATCGAGAGCGACAGCGCCCTCGACCCCGTGGCGCAGCTGCTGCTGCGCATGATCATCACCCAGGGGCCCGTGCGCTCGAGCGGGCTCGCCGAGCAGATCGGGCTCTCTCGCCCCGCGGTCAGCCGGCGCATCGCCTCGCTCGAGAAGGCCGGCTTCGTGGCATCCGTTCGCGATCCGCAGGACGGCCGCGCGAGCCTGCTCACCGCGTCCGCAGACGGTGCGGCGCGCATCGAGGCGATCACGCGCAGCGGCGCGACGACCGTCAAGGATCTCGTCGAGGACTTCACCGTCGACGAGATCGCCACCCTCGCCCAGCTTCTCGAGCGACTCAACGACAAATCGAGCGCTCGTCTCGCAACCAACCTCACGAAGGAATCACATGACCACAACGGCTGAAGTCGCTACCGCGACAGAAGCGCCGGCCCCTGTCGGCATCCGCGCCCGCTATCGCGCCTGGTACGCGAAGCTGCCCACCGGGCTGCAGATGATCGGCATGCAGGTCTGGCTTCCGGTTTTCTTCGTGATCGCGTTCGTGTTCTGCTACGTGTTCGCCTTCCACGCGCCGGCCTTCAAGAACGTGCCGGTCGCGGTCGTCGGCCCGACCTCCGTGATGCAGCCGGTCGCCGAGCAGCTGCAGGGCGAGTCCAAGGGCGCCGTGAAGGTGCGCGTCATCGAGTCGATCGACGAGGCCAAGGCCGAGGTGCGCAGCGGTGAGATCGCCGCCGCCTTCCAGCCCGGTCAGGGCGAGGCGAACCTCGTGATCGCGAGCGCCGGCAGCTTCCAGCTCGCGAGCCTGTCTCAGCAGTTCTTCCAGCAGGTCGGCGCGGCCTCGCACACGACGGTCCACGTCCAGGATCTGGCGCCGCTGCCGTCGTACGACTCCATCGGCACCTCGCTCTTCTACCTCACGCTGGTGTGCTCGATCAGTGGATACATGATCTCGATGTTCGTCGGCATGATGGGCGGCGGCCTCAAGCACTACCAGCGCTTCTCGGTGTTCGCCGCCTCGAGCATCCTGCTGCCGGGCCTCGCCCTGCTGCTCGCACGCTTCGTCGTCCACGCCGTCGACGGCCACTTCTTCCAGCTCTGGGCGATCGGCGCCGCGACGAGCTTCGCGATCGGATGCGTGGTCAACGGCCTCGCCTACTTCATGGGTCGTTTCGTGACCGGCGCGGCGCTGCTGCTCTTCGTTTTCGCGAACGTGCCCGGCTCGGGCGGCGCCTACCCGCCTGCTCTCGTGCCGCAGCCCTTCCGCTTCCTGCACGACTTTGTGACGGGCACCGCGACGATCAACCTGTTCCGCCGCACCGCCTACGGCGTCGGGCCCGAGGCCTGGCACGGCTGGCTCGTGCTCGGAATCTACGCGGCGATCGGCATCGTGCTCGCGCTCGTCGGCAAGCCGTACTTCGTCTGGCGCCAGCGCCGCCTGCGCGCCGCCGGCAAGAAGTCGATGATGATCACGGCGCAGATCGCGTCGATGACGCACGCCGGGTATGTCACGCCCGTCGTCGCGCCGAGCACTGGGGCGACGGATGCCTCGACCGAGCAGCCCGAGAAGGAGTCTGCGCCCGCCACTGCGCCACAGATCGCGCCACAGACCGCGTCACAGACCGCGCCACAGATCGCGGCGCCCGCGGCGGAGACGACTGCACCCGAAGCAGCCGCCCCCGCCCACGCCGCCGCTCCGCTCGTCGCCCAGCCGGGCACGCCTGCCACGGTGGCAGCCCCTGCACCGCAGTCGTTCGTCGTGACGGCGATCGCGGCCTCCGACTCGGGGCCGGTCGAGCTGACGGTTCGCGTGCAGGCGACCGGCGAACTCGCGCCAGCCACCCCCGCGCCCGGTGCCGCCCCCGCTGCCGGTGAGCACCACCGCCGCGAGCGCCGCCCGCAGGACCGCGAGGAGGCGCAGCGCGACGAGGAGCGCGGCATGGACTACTCGGTCGAAGAGGCCGACGGCGACGCCATCGCCGCCGAGACCGGCGCGCTCGGCTGACTTCGCAGGTCGCGCACGCGTCCACCGGCGCGACAATAGAACGGATGCCTCGCCCACCGGCCTCTGAGAGACAGCGCATCGGCCGCACACCGATGACGCTCGAGGAGGCGTTGCGCATCGAGCACCAGGCGGCCAACGGCGCCCTCGACCTCTCCGTCGATCGCACCGCCGAAATCGTCGAGGAAGCCCACCGCGTTCACCTGCGCGCAGAGATCTGGGGCGCGAGCGGCGACGAGCGCAAGCGGATGCATCGACTGGTCGGCATCGGCGCAGCATCCGTTCTCGTCTTCATCGGCGGCCTCGTCGCCTGCCTCGCGTTCACGCAGTAAGCGCGACCGACCGACGAGGGTCCGACTTACCCCCTTGCCCTTATCGCCCGACCTTCCCGAACAGCGACGCGATCGGCGCGACCACGAGCGGCCGGGCGGCGACCCACCCGGCGGCCAGCACCACGAGGGCGGCCACGAAGATCCAGAACCCGGTCCAGCTGATGACGTCGCTGTGGCCGTACATGTGGTTCAGGTTCCGCAGCGCACCGGTGGCGAAGACGAGCGCGACGTGCACCACGATGAACGCGCAGAACACGATCATCGTCGGGAAGTGGACCGCCCGGGCAAGCGGCGCGGGGTAGATCTTGCTGGCGCGCTCCCACTCGCGCTTCCACAGCCCCGACATGCGCACGCCCGTGACGATCGCGAGCGGCGCGAGCAGGAAGACCACACCGAAGTAGCTCAGCTGCTGCAGGCTGTTGTAGTTCGTCCAGCCGTCCTCGGTGGGCCAGTTCAGCGAGGCGTACTTGATCGCCGCCGTCAGCGCGTTCGGGAACACCGACCAGCTCGTCGGCACGATGCGCATCCACTGGCCGGTCGCGAACAGCGCCACGATGAACACGACGCCGTTCAGCACCCAGAGCAGGTCGAGCGACTGGTGCAGCCACACGGTGAGGCTGATGCGCCGCTTCGTATTCCAACGCGGCGACCAGCTCGCCGGCGGCTTGCGCTCGCCCCTGATCTGGATGCCCGTGCGGATCACCAGCAGCATGAAGAACGTGTTGAGGAAGTGCTGCCACTCGAGCCACACCGGCATGCCCACCGGCGCGGACTTCGGCAGCTCGTAGCTTCCCGGGTACGTCTTCACGAAGTCAGCCGCCCACTGGAAGGTGAGCAGCCCGCGCGCAGCCAGGATGATCAGCAGCACGAACGCCGCGATGCCCGCGACGCCGCCGATCGAGCGCCACACCCATTGCGTGAGCGTGAGGCCGCGATAGGTGCGCGGCTCTTTCGCGGGCGCAGGAGCAGGGCGAGCGGATGCCTGCGGCGCGGCTGCCGTGGCCGCGGGTGCCGGCTTCGCGGCTGCGGTCGCGGTCGGCGCCTGACCGGGAGTGGCTGCCGGTGCGGGAGTGGCTGCCGGCGCCGCAGCAGCGGGCTGTGCGGGGGCCGAGGGCTTCGCGGGCTCGGCGGCGACGCGTGCGGCCGCGGCGGGCTGCGCAGCGGCCGGGGCGGCAGCGGCGGGCGCGGGTGCAGCCGGTGCGGGAGAACTGGCCGCCGGAGCCGCTGGCGCCGGAGCGGCAGCTGCCGCAGCCGCGAGGGCGGCGTCATCGATGTCAGGCCAGGCGGGGCCGCCGGCCACGCGCGGGAGTCCGCGGCGAATGTGGCGGGGAACCGCGACGGCAGCAGCGGCCGGTGCCGCGGCAGCGGGCGCAGCCGCAGAAGCCTCTGCGGCAGGGGCGGCGGCAGGTGCTGCCGCGGTTTCGCTGGTGACAGCGTCAGGGGTTGCGGTCGGCGCAGGTGCAGCCGGCGCTGCCGCGGCGACGGCCGCGAGAGCCGCGTCATCGACCTGAGGCCACGGAGCGCCCCCGGCGACACGGGGGAGCCCGCGGCGGATCCGGGTGGGCACGGCGGCGGTGCGAGCGGCGGGAGCCGCAGGTGCGCCCGCAGCAGGGGCCGCGGGCGCCGGCGCAGCTGCCGGAGCAGCAGGCGTCGCGACCACGGTGGCGACCGAAGCGGCGGGCGCCACTGGCTGCGCGGGCGCCGCGGTCGAAGCATCCGCCCCGGCGCTCGGCACAGCAGCCGCGCGCGCCGCGACCTGCACCTCCGCGGCGGGCGGCCAGGGCTCGCCGCCGCGCACGCGCGGCAGTCCGCGGCGAATCGACTTCGTCGTCGTGTCAGCCACGGGCCTCAGCCCCGCTTCGCCTTGATCGCGTCCACGAGCTGCGGCACGACCTGGAACACGTCACCCACCACGCCGAAGTCGGCGACGTCGAAGATGGGCGCGTCGGCGTCCTTGTTGATGGCGACGATCGTCTTCGCGGTCTGCATGCCGGCGAGGTGCTGGATGGCGCCCGAGATGCCGAGCGCGACATACAGCTGCGGCGACACCGAGACACCGGTCTGCCCCACCTGGTGCGCGTAGGGGATGTACCCGGCGTCGACCGCGGCGCGAGAGGCGCCGACCGCAGCGCCGAGGGCGTCGGCGAGCTCTTCGACGAGCGCGAACTTCTCTGCGGAGCCGAGCCCGCGGCCGCCCGAGACGACGCGGGCGGCGCCGCGCAGCTCCGGCCGCGAGGACGCGCTCTCGACCGGCTCGCGCGCCGTGACCTTCGCAGTCTGCGCGGGCGCGGCGACGTCGAGCTTGGTGACGCTGGGCGTGACGGAGGCGAGGGATGCCTCGGCCGCACCGGCGCGCAGCGTGATCACCGTCACGCCGAAGGTGACGGCGGAGTCGACGTTGAAGGTGCCGCCGAACACCGAGTGGTGGGCGACGAGGCCCTCGTCGTCGCGCGAGACGCCGACGGCGTCGACCGCGAGGGCGTTCCCGGTGCGCACGGCGAAGCGGGCGGCGGCGTCGCGGGCCTCGATCGTGTTCGAGACGATCACGGCCTCCGGCGCGACGAGCGCGGCCGCCGCGGTGAGGGCATCGGCATACGCGGCGCTCGGCACGGCTGCGTCGTCGAGGGTCTCTGCGACGAGCACCTGCGAGATGCCGAGCTCGCCGAGAGCACTGGCCGAGGCATCCGCCCCGCCCGCGGGCGTGACGACGACCGCGACGGGCGTGCCGACGCCGGCCGCGACAGAGGCGAGCTGCGCGACGGTCTTGGCGGGCGCGCCGCCCGCGGTCAGCTCGGCGAGGATCAGGATGGCGTCGCCCGGGAACGTCGAGTCGGTCACAGGAGCCCCTTCTGAGCGAGGAAGTCGGTGAGCTGGGCGGCGGCGGTGCCGTCGTCTTCGATTTTGATGCCCGCGCCGCGCGGCGGCTGCTCGGCCGCGGCGGTCATGATCGACCGGGGCACGAGCTCGTCGGCGTCGACGCCGAGCTCGGCGAGCGAGTGGACGTCGAACGGCTTCTTCTTCGCCGCCATGATGCCCTTGAGGCTCGCGAAGCGCGGGTCGGGCATCTGCTCAGTGATCGAGACGACCGCGGGCAGGGCGAGTTCGACGCCGAGCTTGGCGCCGTCGACCGTGCGCTCGCCGCGGATCACGCCGACACCGCCACCCTCGCCTGCGACGATCTCCGCCTTGTCGAGCGCGGTGACGCTCGGCAGCCCGAGGTGCTCGGCGACCATCGAGGGGATGACGCCACCAGAGCCGTCGGTCGAGACGTTCCCGGTGATGATCAGGTCTGCCTCGACCTTCCGAAGCACGGCTGCGAGCGTGGTCGCGGTCAGCGTCAGGTCGGCGCCGGCCAGCGCGGCATCCGCCACCTGCACGACCCGGTGCGCGCCCATCGCGAGCGCCTTGCGCAGCGAGTTCGCGGCGACCTCCGGGCTCACCGACACGGCGACGATCTCGGTGTCAGGGGCGGATTCCGCGTACGAGATCGCGAACTCGAGCGCGCGCTCGCCGATCTCGTCGAGCACCCGGTCGCTGGCGTCGCGGTTCGCGAGCCCCGTCTCGAGGTCGAGCTTCCGGGCGCCGTACGTGTCCGGCACCTCTTTCACCAGGACAGCGATTCTCATGTGCTGCTGTTGCCTTTCGTCTTCGAAATGGCCCCCGCCGGCGGTCACGCCGATCGAAGTACGAAGCTCCCTCTATCGAGAACGACGTCCCCGCGTTCGCCGTTGACGCGGAACAGATGCCGGTCTCCATCGTTCCATACGCTGATCCGCAAACGCTCACCCGGGAACACCGGCTTGCTGAAGCGACCGGAGAGCGTGTCGAAGCGCGCGGGGTCGCCGTCGGCGAGTGCATTGAGCAACACGCGCCCCACGACGCCGTAGGTGCACATTCCGTGCAGGATGGGCCGCGGGAATCCGGCGCGGCTCGCGAAGGCCGGGTCGGAGTGCAGGGGATTGTGATCGCCGCTCAGGCGATAGAGCAGGGCCTGGTCAGGGCGAGTGGATGCTTCGAGCACGACGTCCGCGTCGCGTTCGGGCACCGCCCACTCATCGCGAGGGCCGGGGATGCCGAAGCCGCCCTCGCCGCGGATGAAGAGTGCAGAGCGCGTCGTCACGAGGGGCTCACCGGCGCCGGGCTCTCGCCCCGTCGTCTCACTCACGACGAGGGCGCCGCTGCCCTTGTCGTAGATGCCGGTGATCGTCGAGCTCACCTCGAGCTCGCCGCTCGCCGGCAGAGCACCCGCCAGGTTGGTGCTCTGCTCGGCGTGCACGAGCATGGCGGGATTGAAGGTTCCGATATCGAGCTTCGACGCGCCGCGGAACTGCGTGAGGATCGCCCCGAAGGTCGGCAGCACGCGCTGCTCGACCCCGTCGCTGTTCTCGGTCGTGAAGGCGAGTTCGGCGAGCGGGTCGTCCTGCCCGGCGCCCACGCCGATCGCGTACAGCAGTGCCTCGTCGGCCTTCCAGCTCACCGTCTTCGGGGCGCTGGACTTCCCCACGGCGTTCAGATCGAGCGGCATCCTTCTTCTTCCTTCTGCATCGTCTCTCGCGTCGCCTCGCGCGCTGTCCCCAGCGCTGCTTCGCGTGCGGTCTCCCGCGCTACTTCCAGGTGATGAGTGCGTCGAGCGCTTCGATCTCCGACCCGCGCACGAGCAGCGGGTTCACCTCGAGCGACTCGAGGCGGTCGCCGAGGCGCAGCGCCACGTCGGCGATGCCGGCGACCACGTCGACGATCGCGTCGATGTCGGCGGCCTCGGTGCCGCGGGCGCCGTTCAGCAGCTTCGCGCCGCGCAGCGACTCGAGCCCCTTCTTGATCTGCGCGCGGTCGACGGGCAGCAGGTGCAGCGTCGAGTCCTTGAGTACCTCGACCCAGACGCCGCCGAGGCCCACGGCGAGCACGAGGCCCCACTTGGGGTCGCGCACCGCACCGACGATGAGCTCGACACCGCCCGAGCGCTGCGGCTGCACGAGCGCCGTGGGGTTCGCCGCGCCCGCGCCCCGACCCGCGGCGACCACGTCGTCGTAGGCGCGGCGCACCGCGTCGGCGTCGGCCAGGCCGAGCCGCACGCCGCCGATGTCGCTCTTGTGCTCGATCTCGTCGGCGGCGAGCTTCACCACCACGGGGTAGCCGAAGCGCTCCGCAGCCTCGGCCGCGGCCTCGGCGCTGTCGACGAGCGCGTTGGGCACCATCGGCACCCCGTTCTCGGCGAGCAGGGCGGCCGCCTTGCGCTCTGCGAAGGTCTCGCCTGGGGCCGCATCGACGGCGATCGGGGTGCCGGTGGCGCCTGCGCCACCAGTGGCGCCCGCACCCGCGGCGATCGCCGCGCGATACCGCTCCGACCACTCGGCCGCCCGGCCCAGCGCCGTCATGCCGTGGTGGATGCCGCCGACGACGCCCGGGAAGTCGGTCGCCTCGGCGACCGCGCGACCGCTCGGGGTGATGTCGGTGATCGTGTTCGACATGACGATGACGGGCTTGTGCGCGTGCTTGATCGCGTCGCCCTGCAGCGAGTAGCGCGCGACGGCCGCATCGAAGTCCGGCGGCACCTCGTGCGGCAGGTCGGCGACGTAGACGATCTCGTCGATGTTGGGGTCGTCCTGAATCGCGTCGAGCGCCTTGATGGGCAGCAGCGGGTCGATCAGGATGTAGCCGGTCACGTCGATCGGGTTGTGGCCGCTCGCGAAGTCCGGAAGGACCTCGGCGAGCTTCGCCTCGGTCTCCGCAGAGAAGTCGGGGATCAGCAGCCCTTCGTCCTCCGCGCGGTCCGAGATGACCTCGCAGGCGCCGCCCGACGGGGTGACGAAGCCGATGCGCCGGCCGGGCAGCGGGGCGGCGTGCGACAGCAGCTCCGACGTCACGATCAGGTCCTCGAGCGAGTCGACGCGGATGACGGCGTTCTGCCGGAACACCGCGTCGATGATCGAGTCGTCGCCGACGAGCGAGCCCGTGTGCGCCTTCGCGACGCGGGCGCCGCCCTCGCTGCGGCCGACCTTGAGCGCGACGATCGGCTTGCCGGCTGCGAGCGCCATGCGCGAGACCTCGAGGAAGTCCTCGGGGTGCCGGATCGACTCGATGAACAGAGTGATCACCTTCGTCGCCTCGTCCTCGACGAGATAGCGCATGACGTCGGTCATCGACACCATCGACTCGTTGCCCATCGACACCAGCAGGCTGAGGCCCGCATTGCGCGTCTGCGCCAGCTGGATCACGGCGCTCGCAAGCGCCCCGCTCTGCAGCACGACGCCGATCGAGCCCTTCTTGAGCTTCCCGGGCAGCAGCAGGCCGTAGGGCGTGATCTCGCTCGCGACGTTGACGTAGCCGTTCCCGTTCGGGCCGAGAACGGTGATGCCGCGCTCCTCGGCGAGCTGCACCAGGCGGGCCTCGAGGGCGGCGCCCTCTTCGCCGACCTCGCCGAAGCCGGAGGTCAGGACGACGGCGCTGCGGATGCCGGCATCCGCCACCTGCTCCATCACCTCGATGACGACGCCGGTGCCCACCATGACGAACGCCAGGTCGACGACCTCGGGCAGGTCGGCCACCGTGGCGTACGACTGCTGGCCGTGCACGACGATGCCGCGCGGGTTGACGAGATAGACCTTGCCGGGGAACTCGCCGTCGATCAGGTTCTTGTAGATCGACAGCGACCAGTGGGACTTGTCGGTAGCGCCGATCAGCGCGATCGACTTCGGGTTGAACAGCTGGCGCACGCGCTCGACCGTGGCGCTCGGGGTGAGCGTTTCGGTGGCCGTCATGAATCCTCCTTGATTTAGACGCGGCCGTATTCGTGGGGTGGTGATCAGGCGCCGAGAACGCTGACCTTCGCGTGGCCCTTGATGAGGTTGCGGGCGATGGTGCGCTTCTGGATCTCGTCGGTGCCCTCGAAGATGCGCAGCAGGCGCAGCTCGCGGTACCAGCGCTCGATCGGCAGCTCCTTGGTGTAGCCCATGCCGCCGTGGATCTGCAGCACGCGGTCGACGACCTTGTTCGCCATGACCGAGCCGGTGAGCTTCGCGATCGAGGCCGCGTGGCGGTTGTCCTTGTTGTTCTCGAGCAGCCACGCGGCGTAGAGGGTCAGCCAGCGGGCCGACTCGATCTCGACGTGCGAATCGGCGATGTGCCACTGGATCGCCTGGTATTCCGCGATCGGATGCCCCATCGAGACGCGGTTCTTCGAGTGCTCGATCGCCATCTCGAGCAGGCGCTCTGCGGCGCCGATCGCGCGCGAGGGGATGAGGTAGCGGCCGTTGCCGATCCACTGCATGGCGAGCTTGAAGCCCCAGCCCACCTCGCCGAGCACGTGGTCGCCGGGGACGCGCACGTTGTCGAAGTGCAGGGCGCCGGGGCCCCACTCGCCCATGGTCGGAATCGGCTGCGAGGTCCAGCCCATCTCGCGGTCGACAAGGAAGCAGGTGATGCCGCCCTCCGAGCCCTTCTCGGGGTCGGTGACCGCGAAGACCATCACGAAGTCGGCCTCGTTGCCGTTCGTGATGAAGATCTTCTCGCCGTTGATGATCCAGTCATCGCCGTCGCGCACGGCGCGGGTGCGGATGTTGCGCGCGTCGGAGCCGGCGCTCGGCTCGGTGATCGCGAAGCAGCTGCGGCGCTCGCCGTTGATCACAGGGATCAGGTACTCCTGCTTCTGCGCGTCGGTACCGGCGTAGAGGATGTTGTCGGCGGTGCCGCCGAAGCTGAACGGCACGAAGGTGCGGCCGCCCTCCATCGCGACGATCGAGGTCATCACGGCGCCGAGGTCGGTGCCGCCGTACTCCTCAGGGGTGCCGATGCCCCAGAATCCCGCCGCCTTGGCCTTCTCACGCAGCTCCTTCTGCTCCTCGCGGGACAGCCCGGGGCGACCCTCGCGCTCGTTGCGCAGCACCTGCGGCTCGAACGGCATCACCTCCTTCTCGATGAAGTCGCGAACGCTGTCGCGCACCATGCGCTGCTCGTCGGAAAGCGAGAAGTCGATCATTTTTCGTATCTCCAGTTCGTCGTTGAACGTGTGTGTGATGAGGGGCGGGGGATGCCTAGGCCTTCGGCCCGCCCGCGACGTAGATGACCTGGCCCGAGACGTAGGACGCGTCCTCGCTGACCAGGAAGGACACGACATTCGCGATGTCCTCGGGGCGGCCGACGCGGCGCACCGGGATGTGCTCGGCCGCGGCCTTCTGCATCGCCTCGAAGTCGGTGTGGGTGCGCTCGGCGGTCGCGCGGGTCATGTCGGTGACGATGAACCCGGGGGCCACGGCGTTCACATTGATGCCGAACGGGCCGAGTTCGATCGCGAGCGACTTGGTGAAGCCCTGCATGCCGGCCTTCGCCGCCGAGTAGTTGGCCTGGCCGCGGTTGCCGAGCGCCGAGGTGCTCGAGAGGTTCACGATCTTGCCCCACTTGTTCGGCACCATCTGCGCCTGGGCCGCGCGCGACCACAGGAAGGCGCCGCGCAGGTGCACGCCGAGCACGGTGTCCCAGTCGGAGGCGCTCATCTTGAACAGCAGGTTGTCGCGCAGCACGCCCGCGTTGTTGACGAGCACGCCGATGGCGCCGAGCTCGTTCTGCACGCGTTCGGCTGCAGCGGTGACGGATGCCTCGTCGCTCACGTCGCACGCCACGCCGATCGCCCGGCGGCCGAGGGCTTCGATCTCCGCGACGGTGTCGCGAGTGCTCTCTTCGTTGATGTCGATGACGGCGACATCCGCGCCGTCGTTCGCAAGCCGCACCGCGGTGCGCGCCCCAATGCCCCTACCTGCGCCGGTGACGACGGCGACTTTGCCGTCGAGCGGCTTGCCTTCGAGCTGAGCCATGCTTCCTCCACTCCCAATACCGAACGCTGCCAATTCCGAATGGCGTTCTAGAACACGATTCACAAAAGGTTAGGAGTCGTCGGATGCCTCGTCAAGAGATTCGTGGTGACGCCGCAAAGGGTGTGTGGAAGAGTGCAGCTGTGACGGGGGTTCAGCAGGCGGATCGGCCGGAGGCGCCGGCGCGCCGACGGGGCGCGGCGCGGGTGTGGGACCGGTTGAGCCTGATCCCGTCAGTGCTCTACCAGCTCGTGGCCGGTGGCGGGGTGGGTCTCGTCGGCGCACTGGGAGCGATGGCCTTCGACGGCTGTGGCGCCGGCGGCGACAACACCACCGCCTGCGAGATCGGCGTGGCTGCCGCGGGGTGGTACGGCATGCTGGCACTCGTGGGCGCCTCGATCCTGGCGACGCTCGCGATCGGCATCGTGTTCTGGGTGCGCGGCCGACTCGTGTGGCCCATCGCAGCCGCAGGAGCGGTGCTCGCGACGCTCACCCTGCTCGGCGAGATCCTCATCCAGGACTTCGCCGGCCGACCGCGCTGACCGCACTCGGCGGTGCGTCAGTCGACCGTCGCGATGCGCCGGATGATGGCGAGCGTCTCGGCGATGATCGGCTCGACCTCGCTCTTGCGCTTGGCGCGCGCGATGGCGCTCTCGCCCTCGACGACGACGCGGATCAGGATGCGCACGCGCAGCCGGTTCGTCGTGTTGTCTTCGAGGCCGAGCAGGGTCAGGTTGTTCTTCGCCCAGGCTTCGCCCACGTCGGTGCCGAGCGCGTCATAGCCGGGCGGCCCGTCGCCCCCGCGGAACAGCAGCGTGAGCTTCGAGTTGTGGCGCGCCACCTCGAGGTAGCCGCGCGAGCCGGCGAGGAAGAGCTCGACCGGGTCGGTGACGCCGCTGTGGCGGGCATCCGCAACGGCCTTCGCCGCCGCCTCGCTGTAGACCGCCTCGAACTCCGACCACAGGGCGAGGAACAGATCGGCCTTGCCGTTGAAGTGGTGATAGACGCTGCCGACGCTGAGGCCCGAGCGCTCGACGATGTGCGCGATGTTGGCGTCGTTGTAGCCCTCGGCGATGAAGACGTCTCGTGCGGCGTCGAGGATGACCCGGCGGGTGCGCTCGGTCTTGCCCCACTGCCGCGCGGGCCGGGTGGCCGCTCCTGACGCAGTCGCGGGGCTGTCTGTCTCGGTGCTCACCTGGGGCTCCTCTCGCGACCGCTTGGCTGATTCAAACACATCTTGCGAGGCGTTCGGCGACCGTGTTAGAACTTCATTCTAGAATCCGATTTGGTTCTGCGCCAACGAAGGCACCAGGAGGTCGATGATGACAGCCGACGCGTCAGCGGGGTGGCCGCCTGCGCCCGATACGCCGCAACTGGTCGCCCCCGGCGTGCTGCACCTGCTGGCTCCGAACGCGAGCTCGTGGACCTATGAGGGAACGAACTCCTACGTGCTGTTCGGCGGCGACGCCGCGGTCATCGTCGACCCGGGCTTCGAAGACGCCGCGCACCACGAGGCGCTGCGGAGCGCGGCGCAGGCCGACGGGCGCCGGGTCGTCGGCGTGCTGCTGACGCACGACCACCCCGACCACAGCGACGGGGCGCGCACGGTCGCGGCATCCCTCGGCGTCCCGATCATCGCCATGTCGCCGCGCTTCGCCGACGAGTTCCTGACCGACGGCCAGGTGCTGCGCATCGGCGAACTCGAGGCGCACGTGATCCACACGCCCGGCCACAGCGACGACTCCGTCTGCCTCTGGCTTCCCCAGGCATCCACGCTGCTCACCGGCGACACCCTGCTCGGCGCGCGCTCGTCAGGCGTCATGGGAACGCTGAGCGAGCTGCTCGACTCGCTCGAGAAGCTGCGTGCCTTCGTCGGCGAGCGCGAGGTGCTCGCACTGCCCGGCCACGGGCCGGCGTTCCGCAACGTGGTCGAGTCCGCCATGCGGGTCATCGATGTGCGCATGCAGCGCATCAATGAGGTGCGCGGATTCATCGCAGACGGCACCACGTCGCTCGAGGGTCTCACCGCCCTGCTCTATCCGAAGCACGCGGGCTCGCGGGCCATGTTCGCGGTTTCGACCGTGGTGTCGACCGTCAACTACCTGCTCGAGCAGCCCGACGCCCTGTCGAGTGACGCGCGCGAGAAGCTCACCGCCGAGCTGGAGCGCTACGACCGCATGATCGCCGAGCGCATGAAGGCGCACAAGGAATCGGTCGACGCAGAGGCGGAGCGGCCGCAATCCGGAAGCGACTCAGCCAAGGCGTCCGACGAGGACTCCGACGAGAGAAAGGAAGAGCGTGTCTGAAGGCCCCGTGCCCGAGCCGACGCCAGAGACCTTGCCGTTCTGGGAGGGCACCGCTCGCGGCGAGCTCCGCATCCAGCGGTGCAACGAGTGCGAGAAGTTCTACTTCTACCCGCGTCCGTACTGCCCGACCTGCCTGTGCGACGACGTCGAGTGGCGGGTGGTGTCCGGTCGCGGCACGCTCGCCTCGTACAACATCAACTACAAGCCGTTCCCGATGTTCAAGACCGACAGGCCGCAGGTGATCGCGCTCGTCGAGCTCGATGAGGGCGTGCGGCTGATGTCGACCGTGGTCGGCGTCGAGCCGGTGCCCGAGAACCTTCCGCTCGGGCTGCGGCTGAAGGTGGGCTTCGAACCGCGGGGCGACCAGTTCCTGCCGGTGTTCTCGCCCGAGGAGGCCGCGTCGGTCGCATCGGGCGGGGCGGCCGCGTCGGAAGAGGAGGCCCGCGCATGACCGGCCTCAGCATGCACGGCGGCGACATCGCGATCGTCGGCGCCGCAGAGACCGACCGCATCGGCGTCCTGCCGGACGTCTCGATGATCCACCTGCACACGAACGCCGCGCGCCGCGCGATCGAGGACGCCGGCATCGACAAGTCCGAGATCGACGGCATCGCGACGGCGGGGCCGACCGCCATCGAGGTGGCCGACATGCTCGGCATCCGCCCGCGCTGGGCAGACGGCACCATGATCGGCGGCTGCAGCTTCATGGCTCTCGTGCGCCACGCGGCGGCGGCGATCGCCGCCGGCGCCGCGAACGTCGTCCTCGTCACGCACGGCGAGTCCGGCCGGTCGCGTGTCGGGGTGCCCGGGTACGCCCGCGCCGCGACCTCGATGGCCGGCCAGTTCGAGGCGCCCTACGGCGCACTCGCCCCCTATTCCTCGTTCACGACGCCGGTGCTCGCGTTCATGAAGTCGCGCGGATTCACCCGCGAGGACCTCGCCGAGGTCGTTGTCTCGCAGCGCGAGTGGGCGATTCCGAACGAGCGCGCGCAGCGCCGCACGCCCATCGATGTCGAGGGCGTTCTGGCCGCCACGCCGATCGCGTATCCGTTCACGAAGGACATGTGCTGCCTGGTGACGGATGCCGGGGGAGCCCTCGTCGTCATGAGTGCCGAGCGCGCCCGCGATCTGCCCTCGGCCGACCGCGCCGTCTATCTGCTCGGCTCCGGCGAGGGCACCGAGAGCGTCATCGTCTCGCAGATGGACGACCTCGAGAGCTTCGGCCCGTTCCGCCGTGGCGCGCAGGAGGCGTTCGAGACCGCAGGCATCGACCGCTCCGACATCGACCATGTGATGTTCTATGACGCGTTCGCGCACCTGCCGATGTACATGCTCGAAGACACGGGCTTCGTCGGGAAGGGCGAGTCGGCCGCGTTCTTCAAGGAAGGCCACACGCGCCCAGGCGGCGACCTTCCCATGAACACCCAGGGCGGCGGCCTCTCCTATACGCACAGCGGCATGTACGGCATGTTCGCGATCCAGGAAGCGGTTCGGCAGCTGCGCGGCGAGGCCGTCGTGCAGGTGCCCGATGTGACCACGAGCTTCGTTCAAGGCGTCGGCATGATGTTCGGCGCAGGAGGGAGCCTGGTGCTGTCCAACCGCCGAGGCTGACTCCCTCACCGCGCACTGCTGCGCGACCGTCGCGCAGTGCTGCGCGACCCCACCCGTGCTTTTCGAACGTCAAGGGCAATGGCGCCCACGTCTGACGCCTGCCTTCAGCGACCCCTCATCACGCTGTGCCTCTCACAGCGCTGTGCGTCTCACAACGCTGTGCCCCTCACAACGCTGTGCCCCTCACAACGCTGTGCCCCTCACAACGACCTCTCACGCAGGGCAGGACATGACAACCACTACTTCACTCGCACCACTCACCGGCGTGGACCGCCGCCTCGCGGCGCTGCGCATCAAACCGGTCAACGCCGTGGCGATCGTCGCCGCGATGATCGTCTTCGTCGGCGACGCTCAGGCGCTCGCGCTCATCCCGCTGTCGAACACGATGCAGAAGGAATACAACCTGACGCCGGCCGAGTCGAGCCTCGTGCTCGCCATCCTCGGCCTCGTGGGCGCGGGATTCCTGCCCGTCATCACCCGGCTCGCGGAGCGCGTCAGCCTGCGCACCTTCCTGCTGGTCGGCGTCGCGCTGGTGACCATCGGCAACGCGGCGTGCGCCGTCGCGCCCGGGTTCACCGTGCTGCTCATCGGCCGCGGCATCATCGGCTTCAGCGCCGCCATGCCGATCGCCCTCGCGCTCGTGCGTGAGAAGGCCGACAGCGAGCACAGCACGAACCGCGCCCTCGCCGTCGTCACCGCAGCCGTCGGCATCAGCGTCGTGTTCTCGTTCCTGCTCGGCGGGTTCATCCTCAAGATCGGCGGTCACGTGAACACCGTCTTCTGGGTGATGGCGGCCGTCGGCCTCGCGACCTTCATCGTCGGCCTCGTGATCGTCCCCGACTTCCGCACCACGCGCCGTCAGCGTCTCGATCTGGCAGGCGCCATCACCCTGGTCGTCGGCCTCACGCTCGTCGCCGTTGGCATCGGATTCGTCGACAGCGCGGGCCTGCGCGGCCTGCTGATCCTCGTGGCAGGTCTCGTCGTGATGCTGCTCTGGGTCGTGATCGAGCTGAACGTGAAGGACCCGATGATCGACCTGCGGCTCACTTTCCGTCGCTTCACCGTTCCCGCGTTCATCCTCGGCGGCCTCTTCGGCGCCGTCGCGGTGATCTCGAACCTGGCCGTCACGAGCTACGGCGAGTTCGACCCGAAGCCGTTCGCAGAGGTGCCCGCTCTGGCCGGGCCGCTCGGCTACGGCTGGGGCCTCATCGTGCTCGAGACCTCGCTGTTCCTGATGCCGACGGCGTTCTTCATCCTGATCGGCGGGTTCACCGTCGGCCGCATCATCACCCGCATCGGCGTGAAGCGCACCTTCTACATCGCGAGCTTCTGCACCATCGTCGCCTTCGCGCTGATGGCGATCGGTCACAGCCACGTCTGGGTGAACGTGGTCGGCATGGGCATCTGGGGTGTCGCCTACGCCCTCGGCAGCACCGCGGCCAACGCGGCCGTGCTGCACGCGGCCGGCGATACGGAGGGGGCGCACTTCTCTGCGGCATCCTCGACCCTCGTCGCCACCATCGGCGGACTCGCGGCGCCTGTGTTCACGGCCATCCTGTACGC
The DNA here is from genome assembly GCF_039538145.1 of Gryllotalpicola daejeonensis. Lineage (NCBI taxonomy): Bacteria > Bacillati > Actinomycetota > Actinomycetes > Micrococcales > Microbacteriaceae > Gryllotalpicola > Gryllotalpicola daejeonensis. The sequence goes on from NZ_BAABBV010000001.1 coordinate 2,461,100, forward strand.
GTTCGCCGTGACCGTGCCGATCCCCGACGGGAAGGGCGGGACGGTTCCCACCGCGATCCCGACCGTGTCGTCCTACGTGAACGTGTACTGGGCACTCGCGGTTGCCGGCGTGCTGATGCTGATCTTCACGGTGCTGCACAAGAACCAGAAGTTCCGCGGCGGCGCGCCGATCGAAGAACCGGCGGCCGCTCCGGCCGTCGAGGTGGGGGAGTAACGGGTCGGTGCGGCGCCTCGACAACCGGGACGCCGCACCTCTCCGCCGAATCCACCTGCCGGGCGCAGCTCACACGTTGCGCTGCGCCTCGGCCTCACTCTCTTCCAGTCGCCGGGCGGCGGCATCCTCATCGGCCTTCTCGATCGGCTTCGCGAGCGTCCACCACAGGAAGAGCCCCGCGACCACGATCATGCCGATGCCGGCCCAGAGGTTGATGTTGATGCCGCCCGCCTTGTCCAGATCGGAGGCGGGAGTGAACCCTGCGCCCCAGATCACGCAGACGATGCCGTAGACCGCGAACAGAATCGCGATGATCATGCGCAGGTCGAACAGGAAGTTGAGGACCTTGTTCTCATGGTTGGGCATTTCGAGCTCCTAGCTGCCTGAGATCGGCCGGGTCAGACGAACATGAAGAAGATGTAGCAGGCTGCGGCCAGCACCAGGGCTCCGATGCCGAGCACCCACACGTTGCGGTACCACGCGACACCGACGGTGCCCGCGCCCTGCGCGTCGGCGAGGGCGTCCTGGTCGACGAGGCCGCGCACGAGACCGACGAGCTGCGAGTCGGGCTTCGGCTTCGAGAACAGCGACACGATGACGCCGACGACGATCGCGAGAACGAGGGCAACGCCGCCGCCCAGGTAGCTCGAGCCCTGGCTCGAGATCGGGATGACGCCGGTCTCGTTCAGGATGAAGATCACGATCGCGCCGGCCGTGCCGCTCGCGAGGCCCGCCCAGCCGGCGTGGCCGGTGGCGCGCTTCCAGAGCAGGCCGAGGATGAAGACGGCGAACAGCGGCACGTTGAAGAACGAGAACAGGGTCTGGATGTAGTCCATGATGTTCCCGAAGTTGCCCGCGATGAAGGCGGTGCCGATGGCGATCAGCGTGCCGATGACGGTCACCCAGCGACCGACGTTCAGGTAGTGCTTGTCGGGCTTGCCCGGCCGCAGCCAGCCCTGCCACAGGTCGTAGGTGAACACCGTGTTGAGCGACGACACGTTGGCTGCCATGCCCGCCATGAACGATGCGAGCAGACCCGCGAGCGCGACGCCCAGGAATCCGTTCGGCAGCAGCTGCTGCATCAGGAGCGGCACCACGTCGTTGTACTGCACGTTCGAGGTGCCGCCCGCGTTCAGCTTCTCGATGCCGGGCACCGTCACGGCGGCGATGATGCCGGGAATGATGATGACGAGCGCGATGAGCGTCTTGGGGAACGCCGCGATCAGCGGCGTGCGGCGCGCGGCCGACATGTCCTTCGCGCTGAAGGCGCGCTGCACCTCGGTGAAGTTGGTGGTCCAATAGCCGAAGGAGGTCACGAAGCCGAGGCCGAGCACGACGCCGATGACGCTCCAGAACGAGTTGTGGATGCCGGTCAGCTCATGCGCCGGGAAGGCGTGCAGCAGACTGCCCTGGTGGGAGCCGAGCAGCTTCGCCTTGACGCCCGACCAGCCGCCGGCCTTGTGCAGGCCGACCAGCGTGATGGGCACCATCGCGGCGACGATCACGAAGAACTGCAGCACCTCGTTGTAGATCGAGGCGGACAGACCGCCGATGAGCGTGTAGATGAGGACGACGACGCCCGCGACGATGATCGCGACCCACAGCGGCCAGCCGAGCAGCGCGTTCACGACGATCGCCATCGCATAGAGGTTGACGCCCGCGAGAAGAACGGATGCCACAGCGAAGAGCACCGCCTGGAAGCGCTGCGTCGCCGGGTTGTAGCGGCGGCGCAGGAACTCCGGCACGGAGCGCACCTTCGAGCCGTAGAAGAACGGCATCATGAACAGGCCGAGGAAGACCATGGCCGGGATCGCGCCGATCCAGTAGTAGTGCACCGCCTGGATGCCGTATTGCGCGCCGTTGGCGCTCTGGCCGAGCAGCTCGGTGGCGCCGAGGTTCGCCGACATGAAGGCGAGGCCCGTGACCCAGGCCGGCAGCGAGCGGCCGGAGAGCAGGAAGTCGAGGCTGCTCGAAACGGAGCGGCGGGCGATGAATCCGATGCCGAGCACGAGCACGAAGTACGTCGCGACGAGGATGTAGTCGATCACCCCCGCATGCAGTCGAAGGGGCGCATCTGCGAGCACCGGCCCGCTCAAGACGCTGGTGGCTTCGTGGGCTCCGAGAGACGTCATCCATCCTCCTCGTCGAGGAGGTGACCTCGACTGGTTAGTTAACGGCAAACAACCCTAGGTCGAGGATCGGCGCTTCGGCAAAATGGTGCGCGGGGGCTTTCGGAGACAGCCTCCGCCTGGTAAGTGCTCATTCGAGCTGGCGGAAGCGGTGCGATTTCACGCGCTCGCCAACCCGCGACCACGGGTGCGGCTGGGCCCCGAGCAGCTCGTCGTAGAGCTCTGGATCGACGTCGAAGTACTCGTAGACGGCGCCGGATTCGTAGCGCACCGCGAGCGTGCGGCGAGTCCCGTCGTACCCCGCCGCGGTGATCGCGTCGGACTGGATGGGCCGCAGCTCGACCATGGGCGAGGAGACGCAGCTCGAACTCAGCCGAGGCGGCCGAGGCCCTTGCGCAGGCGATCGATGTGCTCTGAGGCCTCGCGCTTGGTGAGGTTCGCCGGCAGCTGCTCGCCGGCTTCTTTCGCGAGTGTGTCGAGGTAGCTCTTCTGCGCCTCGGTGGCGGGGTCGTCGCCGCTCACCCACTCCTCCGGGTCCTTCTCGAGAGTGCCTTCTGTCGGGTCCGGGGTGCCGAGCATGTCCTGGGTCTGGTCAGCACCCTGCGGATTGTTCGGCTCGCCCGCCGGCGCGTTGCTGCGGCCGTTGACGTTCTCGAGGTGCTGGTCGCCGCGGGGCTGGCTGGTGTCATCGGTCATGCCGAAGACATACCCGCCCTGCCTCCTGATCGAACCCAAAGTCAACCCCGGGGCGGATGTCGGCGGTCCGGGTGAGTATCGAAGGCGTGCAGCGAGCGCTGCCGAAGTATCCGCCGATGAAGGAGGAGATCATGACCCCGGCCGCCGCAACCATTGGGTCGGTTGACATGGAAACTGTCGAGCTCGACGTCATCCCGATCGATGACCACGGGTGGCGTGTCAGCATCCACGGTGCTGATCGCGCGAACCCCTTCGGGCTGCTGGGGTTCGTCTCGCAGGTCGATGGGGGCTTCGAGGTCTGCATCATCGGCCACCCCGGCGACGCGATCGCCGCCCCCACGCTCGAGGCAGCGCTCGACGTGCTGCGGCCACAGCCCGACGAGGTCGAGGCGATCCTCGAGGGCGTGCGGCACTGAGGCATCCGTCTTCGGGGTCCTCAGCGCACCCGTAAAGTTAAGGGCGTGTCTAAGGTCCTGAGCTCCCTTCCCGTCGGCGAGCGCGTCGGCATCGCGTTCTCGGGGGGTCTCGACACCTCCTGCGCGGTCGCCTGGATGCGTGACAACGGCGCGATTCCGTGCACCTACACCGCCGACATCGGGCAGTACGACGAGCCCGACATCGCCGCCGTCCCCGGTCGCGCCGGCGAGTACGGCGCCGAGATCGCCCGCCTCGTCGACGCGAAGTCGGCGCTCGTGGAAGAGGGGCTCGTGGCTCTGCAGTGCGGCGCCTTCCACATCCGCTCGGGCGGCAAGACCTACTTCAACACCACGCCGCTCGGCCGCGCCGTGACGGGCACCCTGCTTGTGCGCGCCATGAAGGAAGACGGCGTCGACATCTGGGGCGACGGCTCGACCTACAAGGGCAACGACATCGAGCGGTTCTACCGCTACGGACTCATGGCCAACCCTTCCTTGCGCATCTACAAGCCGTGGCTCGACGCGAACTTCGTCAGCCAGCTCGGCGGCCGCACCGAGATGAGCCAGTGGCTCGTCGCCCACGGCTTCCCGTATCGCGACTCGACCGAGAAGGCCTATTCGACCGACGCCAACATCTGGGGCGCCACCCACGAGGCCAAGCGCCTCGAGGACCTCGACGCCGGCCTCGACATCGTCGAGCCGATCATGGGCGTCGCCGCCTGGCGCGACGACGTCGAGATCGCGACCGAAGAGGTGTCGGTGCGCTTCGAGGCGGGCCGCCCCGTCGCGATCAACGGCAAAGAGTTCGAGGATGCCGTGGCTCTGGTGCTCGAGGCGAACGCCATCGGCGGCCGCCACGGTCTCGGTGTCTCCGACCAGATCGAGAACCGCATCATCGAGGCGAAGTCCCGCGGCATCTACGAGGCGCCGGGCATGGCGCTGCTGCACATCGTCTACGAGCGCCTGCTGAACGCGATCCACAACGAAGACACCGTCGCGAATTATCACAACGAAGGGCGCCGACTCGGCCGCCTCATGTACGAGGGCCGCTGGCTCGACCCGCAGTCGCTCATGCTGCGCGAGTCGCTGCAGCGCTGGGTCGGCTCGGCCATCACCGGCGAGGTCACCCTGCGCCTGCGCCGCGGCGACGACTACACGATCCTCGACACCACGGGCCCCGCGCTCAGCTACTCGGGCGAGAAGCTGTCGATGGAGCGCGTCGGCGACGCCGCTTTCGGCCCCGACGACCGCATCGGCCAGCTCACCATGCGCAACCTCGACATCGCCGACTCTCGGGCTCGCCTCGAGCAGTACGCAACGCTCGGCCTGATCGGCGGCGCGACGGCCGACCTGGTCGGCTCGCTCGAGTCGGGCCACGCCGACGAGATCCTGGGTGGCGCAGAGCCGCTGTCGGCGAGCGAGCAGCAGCTTGAGCGGGCGACGGATGCCGTCTCCGAAGGCGCCGCGTTCGACACGGGCACCGACTGAGACACCGCGCAACGCCCTAGACAGCGTTCCCTTCGAGGGGCAGGGTGGCGAATACCGTCGCACTTCCAACGTCGAAAGGGCAGGAATCATGAGTGACGATTCCGAGATCGAGCAGAACGTCGTGACAGCCGTGATCTCGCCGGGGGACATCCTTTCCGAGAAGCCCGACTCCGTTCCCGAGGGCCACTATCTGGCGCGCCTCGCCGACAGCGGGGTGGGCAGCCCGAGCTACGTGGTCGTGCCACTGCGTAACGGCGCACCCGCCGAGCGCATCGCCATCGGCGACGGCGAGCAGTACCACCGCACGGTCACCCAGAGCGACGAGGTTCTCTACCGCGCCCGCGGCAACGAGGGCACGACCGCCTGGACGTCGTCGACCGAGTAGCGCCCCGCGCCGCCGGGGCGCGCGGCCTGCGTTGCTCTTACGTCGGTGCCTGGCCGAGCTCGATCAGGAAGACGCCGATGATGATGAGCACCGTGCCGCCGACCATCGTGCGCGTGAAAGCCTCTTTGAAGAAGACGCGCCCCGCGAGCGCGGTAAGGGCGACGCCGGCTGCCGTCCAGATGCCATAGGTGACGCCGAGGCCGAGCCCGAGGCGCAGCACGACCGAGAACAGTGCGAAGGACGCGAGGTAGCCCGCTACCACGGCGAGGTACCAGAGACGCGAGGGTTTCTTCGCCGGATCCGCGCCCGTGCCGGGCGCACTCGCCATGCGGAGCGAGAGCGTCGCGCCGACTTCGCACAGGATCGCCAGGGCGAGAACGAACCAGCTCACGGCGCGCCTTCCGATGGGCGGCCGTCTCGCGACGCATCCAGCGGGGTGGGACTCGCAGTCGGTGCCGATCCGTGCGGGCGCGCGCTCGATGGCTCACCGGTGGCTTGGGCGCCCGCATGCCCGCCGCCCACGTTGATAAGCACGACGCCGGCGATCACGATCACCATGCCGATGATCGTGAGCGTGGTCAGTTCCTCATCGAAGATCAGATCGGCGAGGGCCGCCGTGAGGGCGACGCCGATGGCGCCCCAGATCGCATATGCCATACCGACCGGCATGCCCGCCCGCAGCACTCGACCGAACAGCCAGAACGAGAGCACATAGGCCACTGCGACGACGGCGTAGAGCCACGGATGCTCGATGGCGCCCTCAAGGCTGAGCGAGCCGGCGACTTCGAAGACGATCGTCCCCGCGAGCAGCAGCCATCTCGTCACAGCGCCAACGGTAACGGAGCGCCGTCCCCGGCCGCTCACGCCGCATCCCCGCCGCGACAAGCGGACGAGTGCTGCGCGGGTGCGGATGCCTTCTCGCGTCGGCTGATTCGGCTGCACAGGTTTCAGGCCGGGCAGGTTCCGGCCGCCCGGGTTTCAGACCACCCGGATGTCAGGCGGCGGTGGTGAGTGCGTGTCTGGGTTTGTGGATGGCTTTCACCCATTCCGTGGCGTGTGATCCGAAGATCCAGCGGATTTCGGGTGTCCCGTCTTCGCCCATGCGGAGTTGGTAGGGGCCGGTGTCGATTGTGGCGTGATGCCACCAGCACAGCAGCGTCAGGTTGAGGATGTCGGTCGGTCCGCCGTCGCGATCGGGTTGGATGTGGTGGACTTCGCACCATCGGGCGGGCATGGTGCAGCCGGGGATGATGCAGCCTTTGTCGCGGACCGCGAGGGCTTTTCGTTGCCAGGGGGTGGCGCATCGTTTGGTGTCGCCGAGGTTGAGGATCTTCCCCGCCGAATCGACCTGGACTTCCTGGTAGCCGCCGGTCTCGGCGATCCGCTTCGCGGTCGTGGCGCTGATGGGTTCGTCTTCGCCGTCGATGCGCGCTGCCCCGTGCCCGGAGTCGAAGTCTTCCTTCGGCACGACGACGAGGATGGTGGGGTGTGCCCCACCCATGCTCGGTGTTTCTGGCGCCCGTGCGGCGGCGGTGAAGACGGCGTGGAGGATGTCGGCGCGTTTCTGGTCTGGGGTGCGCATGTCCGTCGGCGGCTGGGTCTCGGTCGCCACGAGCATGGGCGTGCCGCTCGGCGCGGCCGGCGCCTCGCCACCTTCGCCCGCGGCGCCGTTGGCGGCGGCCTCCGTGACGGGGGCGGCGTCGGCGTGCTCGCCGTGGTCAGCCGTGGCACCGTCGTCGTCGGCCGGGGCGAATCTGACGGATGCGCCGGCTCTCGGGTTCACGTATGCGTCCAAGACGGTGCGGATGGCGGCGGCCTGCTCGACCGGGAGGGCGCCGGAGAACTTCACGAGGCCGTCTTTGGCGCGCCCGAGCCGGAAGAACCGCTTCTCGACGGCGGCCTTCTCCACCGGTTCCACCCCGTCGGGGTCGAGCACGAGAGCCCACGCCTGGGCGGCGTCCACGACCGCGGTCGCCGGCAGGACTTTCGACAGGTCCACGAGGTTCTCGCATGCGGCTTCAACCAGTGCGGTGTCGGCGCGCTCTGTGGCCGGCAGCAGCGGTTCCATGATCGCCGCCGCCTGCGCCCGCCCGAGCACCCCGGCTTCGACCGCCGCCTCCAGCACCGGCAGCTTCGCCAGCCGGCGCGCCTCGACTACCCGCTCCCGGGCGTCCTTCGCGGAGGTGCGGGTCACGGTCTCCAGCGCACCCCAGGGCTTCCTCGCCCCGAGCTTGCGCGCCAGGGACTCCTCACCCAAAGTCTCGTCCGTGCGGTTATCGACCTCGCGGGCGATCGCCAGTTGCATACCCTCGACCTGGCGGGCCAGATCCTCCACCGCCTGCGCGGCGCCAACCAGCTGGTCATCCGTCAAGACCGTGCACGCCAGCGGCGCGAACGGCGCGACAGCCTCAAACGCCTCACGCAGACCCCCGCCCACAGCAGCCACAGCTCGACCCCTCCCGGTCAAACTCCGAACACAGCACAGGCCGGGCCTGCGGTGCTCGTACTCTCATCCTCGTGGCGCGGGGACTTGCGAACAGTCTAAGCTAGGTTCGATAAAGGTGCAACCCAAACCCAGAAACTAATCGAACTAATCTTCTGCAGCCTGCTTCGCCGCCAGGTGCTCCCAATCGTGCGCGAAGATCTGCTCGAAGTAGGCCGCGACCTTCTCGTTCTCGATGATCACCCCGGCGTCGCGGTTGTGAAGGGCGCCCGCGCTCGACCAGTTCTGACTCGAGATGAGCACCGCACGGCCGTCGACGATGACGCCCTTGTTGTGCACGTTGTTCTGCAGCTTCACGGAGTTCGCGACATCGAGCCCCAACGCCTGCAGTTGCTCGAGATACCCAGCGGTCTCGTACTCGCTCATGATGATCTGCACCTCGACGCCGGCCTTCTGCCGATCGATCACGGCCTGCACCAGGTCGACGAACGCCTCGTTCGTGGCATCCGTCGTCTTCGGCAATTCGATGTACTGGAACTGCAGGTGCAGCGTCTTCGACGCGCTCGCGATGAGAGCCTTCACCGCGTCGACATACACCCCGGCATCGGGGGTCAGCACCGGCGTGATCGTCATCTCATCGGTCACCGTCTGGCCCGGGAAGAACCGCGCGAACGGAGGCGTCTGGACGGCCGGCTGCAGCAGCTCCGGCTGCATGAAGGCAGCGGATGCCTGATTGTGCTGCGCCGCCACCCGATAGTCGTTCTCGAGATACGCCGCGAACGTCTGCGTCAGCTCGGGGCTGCGCACGACGACGTGCCAGTCGCGGTCCCCGCTGCGCGCGGCATCCGCATCGCCTGCATTGTTCACCGGGTCGATGTCGGGCTGGTTCGAATTGTTCCAGTTGCCGCTCGAGACCCAGACGGCCTTCGAATCCTGGGCGGCCACCTTGATGTGGTACGCCGTCTGGAAGACGGTCGCGGTCGCCTTCGGGTCCATTCCCGACAGCGCCCATGCCTGCTTGAGATCGCTGCCGAGCGCTTTCTCGAGCTCGGCGACCGTCTGCTCATCGGTCTGGTCAGCTGTCGGATTCTTCGCCGGGTGGTCGAGCGTCAGAGTGACCTGCTTGCCGGCGGCCGCCTTCTCGAACGCAGCGAGCACGTGCGCGGAGGTGAAGTCGTAGAGCCCGATCACAAGCTCGGTCTCGGTCGCATCGAGAAACGAGCCGAGCTGCGCCCAGCCCGCATCGGGCGACGCCGCGAGCTCGACCGTGAGCTCGCCGGACACCGGCGCGAGCGGCACGCCCGCGGGCGGCGAATAGGGCAGCTGCGTCTTCTTGGCCGGTTCCGCTGCGAGATTCTCTGAAGGCGGCGCGGATGACTGAGGCGGCCGCTCTGCGACAAGGATCTCGTGCTCGAACTCCGGCACCTTCCCTTCGTCGGGCGCACTGACGCCCGTGGCGGCATAGCGCTCCGGCTCGAGCAGAGCGGCCTTCTTCCGTGCCGATGCCACTCGCGCATCGACCGGATGGCCGCCTACCTCCGAGGGCAGCCCGTGCGGCACCTCGCCGTCGACGGTCACGACGATCGCGGGGGTGTGGGTGAGCCACCCGTCGACGAGCTGGAACCCAGGGCGCACGCTCAGCACGCCGGGCAGCCGGAACACGTCGAGGCGGCGGCTGATCAGGTCTGCCAGGTCGCTGAAGGAACGCGAGGTGTCGGTCACGGCGGCGACCCTACCCCGCACGGGTGACACCAGATTTGACGCTTAGCAAGCTCCCCACACTGGGGGCGCGTTGTCTACTGCAATGAAACAAGCTCATCAGTAGCATGCGGGAGGGCCAAAGGCCCTGGTAGTGAGGAGAAAACATCGTGGACTTCATTGAACGGCTGAACGCACTCGCTACCAAGGTGCGTGCGCAGAAGGATTCGATTCAGACCGAAGAGGCTACGAAGAACGCATTCGTCATGCCTTTCATCTCGGCCGTCCTTGGGTACGACGTTTTCAACCCCCTTGAGGTCGTTCCGGAGTTCACGGCTGACGTTGGCCTCAAGCGCGGCGAGAAGATCGACTACGCGATCATGCGTGACAACGAAGTACAGATTCTGATCGAAGCGAAGAAGTCCGGAAGCGCGCTCAGCCTGGAGAACGCGTCTCAGCTTTACCGGTACTTCGGCGTGACGAACGCGCGAATCGCGCTCCTTACCAACGGGATCGTTTACCAGTTCTATACGGATCTGGATGCTCCCAACCGGATGGACTCGAAACCGTTCCTCGTCCTGGACCTCGAAGACATCGACAACTCAGTCGTTCCCGAACTGTCGAAGCTCACGAAGGAGTCGTTCGATCTGGGCTCCGTGATCAGCGCAGCTGAAGAGCTCAAGTACGTCGGCCAGTTGAAGCGTGAGATCGCCGTGCAGTTCCGTGAGCCCGGCGACGACTGGGTGAAGTTCTTCACCAACAAGGTCTACGACGGCCCTTTCACACAGAAGGTGAGGGAGCAGTTCACGGTGCTTGTGGACAAGGCGGCGACGCAGTTCCTGAAGGACCAGGTGAACGCCCGCCTCAAGACCGCTCTTGGGGCGGAGGGCGGCCTCGCGGAGGAGTCCGGCCTGCCCACCACCAACACGGCGCCGGCAGTCGTTGTTGATGACCTCGCGGCTGACCCCGAGGTCCAGACCACTGAAGAAGAACTCGACGGCTACAACATCGTCAAGGCGATCGCGTGCAGCGAGGTCAAGCCGCAGCGTATCTTCCAGCGCGACGCGAAGAGCTACTTCGCGATCCTGCTCGACGACAACAACCGGAAGTCGATCGCTCGCCTCCACTTCAACGGCCGGCAGAAGTATCTGGGTCTCTTCGACGAGGACAAGACGGAGACGCGCCACCCGATCGAATCGCTCGATGACATCTACCTTCACGCCGACCACATTCGGTCGACGGTCAGGCGCTTCGCGTAGTAGCCAAACGCACGAGCCGGACGCTCGCCGTCAGTCGAGGCCGATGAGTTTCCGAAGCTCGGCTGGGGTGACGGATGCCGGCGCGCGACGCTCCGCCGCCGCTTGCCGTGCCAGCCGCTGCAGCGCCTCGTTGACCGGTGCCGCGACTCCGACGGCTCGGGCGATGCGCACGATCTCGCCGTTCAGGTAGTCGGTCTCGATCGATCCGGAACCGCGGGCGAGCGACTGCCACGTCGAGCCGCCGATCGGCCCGTCGACGCCCGGCACGGGCCGCACGTCGAAGACGCCGCCCCGCCAGAGCTCTTCCTCGTCGTCGGTGGGTATGCCTATGCCCGCAGCGGCATATACGGCGAGGCCCTCTTCGCGCGCCAGCCGGTACAGTTCGCGGGAGATGTCGTCGGACGCGCCTGGGCCGACCAGCGCCTGCACCGCGTTGCCGAGATTGGCGAGCAGCTTGCGGTGCTTCCAGCGCAGCACGTCATCGACCAGGTGGACGCGGAAGGTTGCCCGTTCCCAGTCGGAACGGATGGTGTCGAGCAGCTCGACGTCGGCGCCCGCGTCGTCGTCGGCCGACGGCAGGCCATAGCGCCCGACGATGAACATGCCGCTCACCGGCGCGATGCGCACGGTGAACTCGCCCGGCGCGAGATGGACCGCGGGCAGCCAGACGCAGACCCCGTAGACGCGCCGGAAGTAGCGCTGCGCGAGCCGCTCCGCCTCGACGCCGTTCAGAGCGGTCAGTACGGGAAGGAGCTCGCCCGCGGTGCCGACGACCTCGCCGGCCGCGGCGCGCACCGGCTGATCGACCCACTCGAGCAACGCGGTCTGCAGCTGGTGCGTCTTCGTGGTGAACACCAGCACGTCGTCGGTCGTGAGCTCGGCCTCGGCGGGCGAGGTGGCGACCGGGGCGTCGACGCGCACCTCGTCGTCGGGCGAGCGCAGCAGCATCCCGCCGGCGCGGATCGCCGCCGCGTTGTCGCCACGCGCGATCACGAGCGGGGGAGTGCTGCCGTGCTGCGCGAGTCGCGCGGCGAGAGTGCCGCCGATGGCTCCGGTGCCGACGATGACGTATCTCATCGGAATCACTCTAGGCACGTGGCGTCGTTTCGAGCCGCAGGGCTCCCCACGCTCCGCACGCTCCGGGTGCTCCGGGCGAACGTGTGCGTGTCGGCGCCGGGTGCTAGAACTGGGCGCATGCCGGAACTGCCCGAGGTGCATGCGCTCGCCGTGGATCTCGGTGCGCGGCTGACCGGCCGCGTCATCCGTCGCCTCGACATCCTCGCGATCTACGCGCTCAAGACGTTCGCGATCTCGCCCGAGCAGCTGCGAGGCCAGACGATCGCGGGCGTCACGCGTCACGGGAAGTTTCTCGACATCGCGATCGGCCAAGGCCGAGACCAAGGCCGAGACCAAGACCAACGCCAAGACCAAGGCCAGCACCAAGGCGGCGACCGAGCCGAAGACCCGGTCCATCTCGTGCTGCACCTCGCGCGCGCCGGCTGGGTGCGCTGGCGCGAGACCGAGCCGAAAGTGAGCGCCCGCCCGGGCCGCAGCCCGAAGAATCCGCTCGCGGCTCGCCTGATTCTCGAGCCCGACGGCGCCGGCCTCGACATCACCGAGGCCGGAACGAAGAAGAGCCTGCAGCTGCACCTCGTGCGCGACCCCCGAGACATCGAGCGGGTGCGCATGCTGGGGCCCGAGCCGCTCGATCCGGGCTTCACGAGAGACGTCTTCGCCGGCATCCTCAAGACCGCGGGCCGATCACAGATCAAAGGCGTGCTGCGCGACCAGGCGACCATCGCGGGAATCGGCAACGCGTACAGCGACGAAATCCTGTGGGCGGCCAAGATGTCGCCGTTCAAGGCCGCCGCGATGACGGATGCCGAGATCGACCGCCTCTACGCCGCGCTGCAGTCCACTCTGCGTGACGCGATCGCACGGTCAGAGGGGCTGGCGGCGAGCGAGCTGAAGGCAGAGAAGCACGAGGGTCTCAAGGTGCACGGGCGCGCGGGGCAGCCGTGCCCGGTGTGCGCCACGACCATCAGGCAGGTCATCTTCCACGACTCGAGCCTGCAGTACTGCCCCGGGTGCCAGACCGGGGGCAGGGTGCTCGCCGACCGCGTGCTGTCGCGGCTGCTCAAGTAGTTGCGGCATGCCCCGAAGGTGGCACACACCACGGGGTGTGTTTACACTGATCGGCAACTCACCCGTTCCACCCCCGCGGGTGGGGTAACCCGATCAAGGCTGACCGTCCTCCCCTGCGGTCGGTCGCCCTGGAGCTCCCGTGGGACGTCATACCCCCCAGCGCGTGAGCACGCGCCACCCCGCCGTGCTCGGCATCATCACCTTCGTCGCCGTGCTCGCGCTCGCCGGCGGTGCGTTCGTCGCCTGGCAGAAGCTGGCGCCGACCCACTCCCAGCCGGCCGCGGCGCTCGCCGCGGCGCCGAAGTGCAGCACCACCGCCAAGCTCGCGGTGACCGTCGACCCGTCGATTGCCCCAGAGGTGAGGCAGATCGCCGCGCAGTACGACAAGGTGAAGACCCACTGCTCCAAGATCACCGTCAGCGCGCAGGCCTCGGCAGATACCGCCTCGATGATCGCAGCGGGCAACGGCGTCGGCGTCGATGTCTGGATCCCGGATTCCCCGGTGTGGGTCAACCGCATGCAGTCGATCGCCTCGTCGCTCGGCCGCACCGCGCCCACCCTCACGGCGAAGCAGCCGATCGCCTCATCGCCGGTGCTGTTCGCGCTGCCCACCGCGCGCGCCGGCGACATCGGCGACCAGAAGCTGAGCTGGGGCCGCGTGCTCAACGGAACCGTCACGGCCGTGATCCCGAACCCGGAAGGCTCCGGTCCCAGCCTCGCAGGCCTGCTCGCGCTCGCCCAGCACGCCCACGGCAACACCGAACTCTTGAACACCTCGCTGATCGCGTTGGGCAAGTCGATTCCGGACTCTGCGGGCGCCGCGCTCGCCGCCACGGTCAGTGCGACGAACCTGACGATCGCCATCACGACCGAGCAGCAGGTCGCGAACTACAACAAGACGCACGCGGCCCAGCCGCTCACCGCGGTGTACCCGGCCGACGGCACGCTGTCGGTGCAGTTCCCCTACCTGCTGACTCCGTCCTCGACCCAGAACGGCGACACAGCCGACCTCGCGAGCTCGTTCGAGCAGGCGCTGCTCGCGCAGCCAGCCGTGTTCACGGCCGCCGGCTTCCGTGACGGCTCGGGGAAGGGAGCGGTCGATCAGCCGGGCGTGCTGCCGACGGCATCCCCCGCTCCTGCCGCCGATGACGGCAAGACCGAGCTCGCGCTCTACAAGACGTGGGGCGTGGTCACGCTGCGCGGGCGGATGCTGGGCGTGATCGACGTCTCAGGATCGATGGCGGATGCCGCAGGCGGCGGCCTCAGCCGCATCGATGTCTTCCAGCAGGCCGCGGTCGGGGCGATCAGCCGCTTCTCGGGCGATGTCGAGCTCGGCCTCTGGCAGTTCTCGACGAACCAGAACGGCACGGTGCCCTACAAGCAGATCTCGCCGATCGCCCCGCTCGGCGACCCGACGCACATGGCCGATCTGTCGAGCAAGATCGCCGGTCTGCCGCAGCACCTCGGCGGCGACACCGGTCTGTACGAGACGACGCTCGCGGCGGTGCGCGCCGTGCGGCAGAGCTACGACCCGAACTTCATCAACTCCGTCGTGGTCATCACCGACGGCGTCAACGACGACGATCAGAGCTCCCTCACCCTGCAGAGCCTGGTGGCGACGCTGAAGAAGGAAGCGGACCCGAGCAAGCCCGTGCCGGTGATCATGATCGGGTTCGGTCCGGACACCGACATCGCTGCGATGACCCAGATCGCGAAGGCGACGGGCGGCGAGGCCTACACGGCGCAGCAGCCGCAGGACCTCGGCACCGTGCTGACGACGGCACTCACCGAGCGCAGCTGCCGGCCGAACTGCACCCCGTAGCGCGCCCGCAGCACAGGGGTCAACCGCGCGAATCCGCTCGATCGCAGGCGTAGCGTGAAGAGCGATGCGCAGCGCAGGGCCGGCGACAGCGTCGCTGACAGAATCCGAATCACAGATCGAGCTCGCTCGTCGCCCGCTGGGGCGGCAGCTGCTCGAGGTCGTCGCGCTCTACGCGGTGTCTCGTGTGTTCTCGACGCTGCTGCTCGGCATCGGCCTGCTCGTCGTCGTGGGCCACGGCTGGCATCTGCCGTGGCAGACCGTGACGCCGGCGTTCGAGCTCACGGCGCACGGCTGGTCGCCGCACCTTCCGAGCCTCACCGACGCGATGGCGCTGTGGGACAGCGCGCACTACCGCGCGATCGCCGAGCAGGGTTACCCCACCGTGCTGCCGCGCTCGGCGAGCGGCCAGATCGACCCGAACAGCTGGGCGTTCCTGCCGCTCTACCCGATGCTCGTGCACGGCATTCAGCAGCTCGCCGGCACCGGGTTCGCCGGCACGGGGGTCGTCGTCTCGCTGGTGTTCGGCGGCGCGGCGGCCGTCATGCTGTACCTCGTCGTGCGCGATCGTGCGGGCGCACGCCGCGCGCGGTTCGCGGCCGTCATCTTCGCGTTCGGCCCGCTCGCGTTCGTGCTGCAGCTCGCCTACGCCGAGAGCCTGTTTCTGTTCCTGTTCTTCGCGGCGATCTATCTGATGCAGCGCAGACAGTACGGCTGGCTGATCGCGCCCGCCGTTCTCGCCGCGTTCGCGCGGCCAGGGGCGCTCGCCTTGGCGCTCGCGCTCGCGGTCGTGTTCGTGGTGCGCTGGCGCAGATCATCCAGGGATGCCTTCCCCGCGGCCGAGCGGGTGAAGCTCGCCGTCGCCGCGCTCGTCACGGCCCTCGCGGGCGTCGCCTGGCCGGTGGTGGCGTGGGCCGTGACCGGAGTCCCGAATGCGTACACGGCGACCGAGCTGTCGTGGCGCAACGGATTCCTCGGCCACACCGACTTCAAGCCGTTCAGCGCGTGGTTCGAGCTCTTCGGCAGGTATCTCGGCGTTCCCGGTGTCCTGGCGGTGGTCGCGGTCATCGTGCTGTTCGCGCTGTGGGTCGGCCGGCGAGGCATCCGCCCACTCGGGCTCGAGAATCTCGCGACGGCGGGGTCGTACGCGCTCTATCTGCTCGCCGTGTTCATGCCGCAGCAGAGCGTGTTCCGGGTCGCGATGCCGCTCGCGCCGCTGATGGGTGACCCCGGAATCGTCGACCGGCCGTGGCTGCGGCGCACCGTTCTGGCTGTCGCGATCGCCGCGCAGCCGGTGTGCGTCGCGGTGCTGTGGTTCTACGCGAACCCGTAGCGCCTATCGGCCGCGTCGCCCGCAGCCGACCCCCGGTTGCGCCACCAGGATCCGCTGTGCGCTACTCGGATCCGAGTGGCGCAAAGCGGAAGCCAGTGGCGCACGCGCGACGGCGGCCGCTAGGCGGTCGGCAGCTCGAGCGCCGTGCGGATCGTTTCGATCAGTTCGCGCTCGCGACCCACGAGGTCGTCGAACCAGGCGACGGGGTCATAGGCGGCGAGCTCGTCGCGCGGGTGCCCGCCGGTGCCGACCGCGATCCAGGGGATTCCCGACCCGACCGCGCAGGCCCCGTCGTTCACGGTGTCGCCGATGATGATGGTGAGCGGATGCCGCGTCCGAGCGGCCTTCGCCATCTCGATGCGGTCGCTCCACTCGCGGCCGAAGTAGGCGGCATTCCAGTCGAACAGCTCGATCGGCAGCCCGGCCGACTCGAGCTTCATGCGCGAGACCGGCCGGCCGTTGCCAGTCAGCACCGAGTTCACGAATCCGGCATCCGCGATCGCTCTGATCGCCTCGGCCGCGCCGGGGATCGCGATGCGAGGTACCTCGGCGAAGTGCCCGACATAGAGCCGGTCGATGGCGGCCTCGAGCGGGGCGAGGTCGGTCGGCACTGGCATCCCCGCGTGTTCGAAGAGACGCCCCCAGACCATGCGCTCCGTCGCGCCCGCACCGAAGCCGGGGCGCTCGAGCTCGACGCCCAGCACCTCGCGGATCGCCCGCATCTGCATGCGCGAGCCCTCGCCGCGGGTCTCGTGCACGAGCGTGCCGTCGATGTCCCAGAGGACGACGGGGCGTGCGTCGTTGTGAGAAGCGGATGCCTGGTCAGCGGTGGTCACGTGATCAAGCTTTCCAGGTGCGGCGCTGGGAGTTGTCCCCGGGCGGCGGCCGCCGATTTGAGAGGCGCCGGGGTGCCCTGTTAGGCTGTCTGAGTTGCGTTCGCGCCCGTAGCTCAATGGATAGAGCATCTGACTACGGATCAGAAGGTTAGGGGTTCGAGTCCCTTCGGGCGCACGTTGGTTTGAGACAGCAACAGGCGAAAAGCCCCGGAATTCCGGGGCTTTTCGCGTATCCGGCGGTAACACCCGGCGACACCGCGCAGCACAGGTATGTGTGCACGCATGTGTGCACCGGCGTAGCCTGTCCGCATGCCGAAGAGGCGGGACCACGGGCAGGGCGCCCTGTACGAGCTGAAGAGCCGCGGATTGTGGCGCGGCGTGGTCGACAACGGCTTCACCTCCGACGGTAGGCGCAAGCAGGCATACGTGCACGCGAAGACGCGGGAGGAGTGCCTCAAGAAGCTGCGGCAGCTGATGCGCGAGATCGACGAGAACGGCGCGCCGCTCGACCACCACACCCGCATCGAGGAGCTCGCGAAGGCGTGGCTCGAGGACGCGGGCGGGCGCCTCAAGCCCAAGACGATGCAGGGCTACCGCTCGCAGCTGGCCGCCAACATCGTGCCCGTGCTCGGCAAGCGGGTTGTCGGGGATCTCAAGCCCTCGGACGTGCGGCGGCTGCACTCGGCGATCTTCGCCCGCGGCGTCGGCCCGTCGAGCGTCGCGGCGGCCCACCGCACCCTGTCGGCGATGCTCGGCTACGCCGTCGACGAGAGGCTCGTGGCGCGCAACATCGCCGAGTCGGTGGACATTCCGAGCCGTGCGCCGGCCGAGCGCGACTCGCTGACGCGTGCCGAGACGCGGGCGCTGCTCGACCTCGACGATCCGCGCTGGACGCTTGCGCTGCTGTCCGGCGCTCGCGACGGCGAGTTGCGCGGGTTGCGCATCGACGACCTCGACCTCGACGGCAAGACGGCGCACATCTCCTGGAACCTGGTCGAGGCGACCTTCCGGCACGGTTGCGGCGGGCACTGCGGTAAGAAGACGGCCGGCCGCTGCCCGCAGCGCGAGCTCGACGTCGCGCCGAACCTCGAGGCGGTGCCGCTTGAGGGCCGGTGGGTGCTCGTGCGCCCGAAGGCGTACAAGCCGCGTATCGCGCCGTTGACCGATGAGCTTGTGGCGGTGCTCCGGCGGCACCTTGACGCGAGCACCGGACCGAACCCGCACCGGCTGGTGTGGCACCGCGCGAATGGGACGCCGCTGCAGAACTCGGACATGAACGACGACCTGCGCGCGGCAATGGCCCATGCGAAGATCTCCCGGCCGGCGACGATGCACTGGCTGCGCCACACCTACACGACCATGGCCGAGCACGCTGGTCTTGAATGGGTCGTCTACGCGAGCATCTCGGGCCACGCCTCGGAGGACGTCTCGCGCCGCTACACGCACCAGCTCGAGCGCGAGGCGCGCGACGGCGTGCAGCACCTCGACCGCTATCTGCGGGCGAACGAGCGATCCTGATTGCTGATGTGTAAATCTCACGGCAGATTCTTTGCTCGTGAACTGCACGTGCGAAACGGGTTTGCACGTCTGCAAAACATGTAAAAAAAGCGCGCCATTCTTTACATGACTTTGCAATGTGCGAATAGAGTTTGCACATGGCCTGGAGTCCGACGGAACCCTACAACCAGCTGCCCCTGCTGCCTCCGTCGGTCGACGTCGAGACTAGGGCAGTTCTCAAGGCCGCCGTTGAGGCGCGTGCAGCGCTTGCCGCGCTTGATCAGGCCTCGCAGCGCATGCCGAACCCGACCGTGCTGATCAACACCATCCCCCTGCTCGAAGCGCAGGCGAGTTCCGAGATCGAAAACATTGTCACAACGACGGATCAACTGTTCCGGTATGCCCAGGAAGAAGATGAGGCCTCCGACCCCGCCACGAAGGAGACCCTTCGGTACCGGACCGCGCTGTTCGCAGGGTGGCGAGCGATTCAATCACGCCCGCTGACGGTGACGACGGCGGTTCAAGTGTGTACGACCATCAAGCAGCGCCAGATGGACGTGCGAAAGCTGCCCGGGACCCTGATTGCGAATCCCGCGACCCGCGAGGCGATCTACACCCCGCCGACGGGCGAGCACACCATCCGAGACAAGCTGTCGAACTGGGTCGAATTCGTTCACGCTCCCCTCGGGCTCGACCCGCTCGTCGTGATGGCGATTGCGCATTACCAGTTCGAGGCGATCCACCCTTTTGAGGACGGCAACGGTCGCACCGGACGTGTGATGAACATGCTGCTTCTCGTCGAAGCAGAGATTCTGAAACTGCCGATCCTCTTTCTCTCGCGCTACATCATCGAAAACCGAGACGCGTATTACGCGCTCCTGCTTGCGGTGACGGCCGAGCAGAAGTGGGAGGAGTGGGTGCTATTCATGCTCGAGGGACTTCGCCAGACGGCGCAGTCGACCTTGCGCAAGATCGACGCGGTGACGGCGCTGCAAGGTGACGCGGCTGAGGCAGTTCGGGCGATCACACCAGGCGGCGCAAACGCGGACCTGTTGTCGGTGTTGTTCGAGCAGCCCTACGTCCGCATCAAAAACGTGGTCGAGCGGTGCCGCGTGTCCCGCCCGACGGCAACGAACTGGCTCAACGCGCTCGTAGACGCTGGAGTGCTTCAAGATCAGCGCGTCGGGAGGGACCGGCTGTTCATCAATACCCGTTTTCTGTGGGTCCTCACCCGAGACGAAGGGGTCGCAGCCCGCGAGTCTGAGCCCACGCTTTTCTAGCCCGAGAGTCTTCCACACTGGCGGAGAGTCAGAGTTTCGGGAGTCGGTTCGGCCGCGTCGGCAGCTGTTCGACGAAGTGCTCGAGGTCGGCGAGGAGGTAGATGGGTTTCGTGCCGGAGAAGTGGACGGTCACGTCGCCCATGCGCACGTGCTGCCGCAGGCGGGTCGGGCTGATGCCGAGGGCTTCGGCGGCGGAGTTGTGGTCGAAGGCGACCACGACGGCCGGGTGATTATCGGGTTCGGGCATCCGGCGGCTCATCGCGCACCTCCGGGCGCCGACGCGCGGCGGGAGTCGTACCGGGGGCGTTCAGCGTGACATGTCGTGCACATTGCGGCTCCCCTCCGGTGTTGCGGTTGGTGCTGTCGCTGGTCGTGCGGCGCGGTTGAGGTCCTCGCGCGCGGCGGCGCGCGAGTCGTGGAGGGTGGCTTCGATGTCCGGGCGCTGCATCATCTCGATGAGCTGCGTCTTCGCGCCGGGCTCGGCGGGTGCGACGAGCACGACGTCGTTGCGGTCCCGCCCACGGGTGAGGCCGACGTAGAGTCCGGCCGCTCCGACGCCGGGCCCGACGAGCGCGGTGTCCGTGGTCTCGCCTTGCACGCCGTAGACGGTCGAGGCGTATCCGAGGTGGAGGTGCGAGGCGGCGTAGTCGTGGCTGATCCTGCGCAGCTCGGTGGAGTCGGAGACCGACGCGAGGATTACGGAGTCGGCGGTGATCGACTTGACGGTCCAGGTCTGGCGGTTCTGGACCGCGGCTGCCGTGTTGTTGCGGCGGGTCTGGACGATGTCGCCGGCGAAGATCGGCTGACCGCCCTGCCCGGCCGTCGCACGTGTCGTGTCGATCGTGCCGGCGGCGATGCGGCGGGCTTGGATCGCTTCGGAGATGCTCTGCGCCTCGGCGTGAGTGGCGGTGACCAAGGCGATCGAGCGGCCGTGCCGCTGTGCGTCGAACCAGGCGCCCGTCATGAGATGCTTCGCGTCGGCGTCGCTGTTCGCCAGTGTGACGTGCCCGGTGCGGATGAGCTCGTCAGCGACCCGCTCCGCCTCGCCGGGGCCGGCCGGCTCGCGCAGCCGGGTGGTGAGCTGCGCCCAGGCGGGGTCAGTGAACCGTTGCACGGAGGTTAGCTGCACCCGCTCGTCGGCGCGGTGCCAGAACAGGCGCATCGCTCCGGAGTGGCCGACGGGCAGTGCCTGGTTCTCGTCGCCGACGAGCGCGACGCCGGCGCCGGTGCGCTCGAGCACATCGACGAGGGCGCCGGCGGCCTCGAGGTCGAGCATGCCGGCCTCGTCGACGACGATCCGGTCGGTTGGCCTGATGCGGATGGTCGGGCCGCGGTAGGTCCCGCCGGTCTGCGGGTCAGTGTCGCCGGGCTGCAGCCGAGTCCATCTGGTGGCACCAGCCGCATCTGTCGCCCATCGCCACCCGTAGTCGTGCAGCAGCTGGTGCAGCGAGGAGGACGCGCTGCCGGTCTCGCGCCCGGCAACGGCCGCTGCCTTCTTGGTGGGCGCGATGACGATCGTGTTGCGGCCTTGCCGTCGCAGCGCGACCACGGCGAGCTTCAGCATGGTGGTCTTCCCGGTGCCGGCCGGTCCGGAGATCGCGACGATGCGGGAGGTGCCGGCGATGGCGGATGCCCCGTCGGCCTGTCCGGGGTCGAGGGTGCGGCCGGGCTCCACCAGCTGGGCGAGTCGCTCGATGACCTCGGGCTGCAGCGAGTGCCCAGGTGTGGCGAGCGCCTCGATCCGGCTCGCGAGTGTCGTCTTGCGGGCGGCGGTTTCGGTGGCCATGAGCCGCTTGACGTGGGCGGGGATGCCCGGCTCGGCAAGCAGCGTCACTGTGTGCGTCCCGATGGCGGCATTGACGACGTGGCGCAGCACCGCGTCGAGCCGGGCGCGTTCGGCGACGACGCCGGAGGCGGCGAGGGCGCGCAGTACGCCGGCGCGGACGTCCAGCACGCTGAACCGTCCGCCGGTGCCGGTGGAGCGGGCGTCGGCATCCACGACAGCTCTCGCGGCCAGCAGCTCGAGGTCGAGATCCTCGATGCTGACGGCAGCCGGGGTGACGGGACGTCGTGGACGATTCACCTGCGGGTCGAGGGTGCCGATCTCGCCGCGGATGACCTGCGCCCAATCGTCTTCGGCGAGGCGCTCTGGTTTGTCGGGACGCCCGGTCGCCCAGGCCCAGCGGTCGATCTGGTTGAGCACGTCCCGGGACGGTTCCTGTCCGGG
Source organism: Gryllotalpicola daejeonensis (assembly GCF_039538145.1). Classification (NCBI taxonomy): domain Bacteria; kingdom Bacillati; phylum Actinomycetota; class Actinomycetes; order Micrococcales; family Microbacteriaceae; genus Gryllotalpicola; species Gryllotalpicola daejeonensis. The sequence continues at coordinate 2,482,965 of NZ_BAABBV010000001.1, forward strand.
GTGCTGCTGCTTCCACCAGGCGGTCTGGGTGATCTTGTTCGCCTCGATCTGCGCGGCCCGCTTCGACAGCGGCCGAACAAGGTGCGCGAGCTGTGCGATCTCACCGTCGGCGTTCAAGGTGAGGCCCTTGGCGGCGAGGGCGTTGATCCAGGCGGGGTCGGTTCTGGCGGCGAGGTCGCCTTCGGCGTTGATGGCGTTCTGGAACCGCATCGCCACCCGCGAGTCGATATTCGACCACTTGCCGTCTGTGCCTTGGACGCGCACGTTCAGCCACAGGTGCCGGTGCTTGTGCGGGTCCAGCGACCGGGACCGCTCATGTTTCAGTTCGACGACCTCGATGCGGGCGAGGTCCTCCCGGATCGCGGAGTGCACCCCGCGGCGGGCGTTCAGCTCGGCCTGCCACAGCTTGATGATCCGGTCCCGCAGCCGGTCCTGCAGGTCCTCGTACGCGGCGTTCAGCTCCGGGTCCAGCAGCGCGGCGATTGAGTACGTCTTCGGCGCGTTGATCGTCGAGTCCAGAGCCAGGTCCGCGGTCGGCGACTCGAGGTTCCGGCCCCGGCGCTCCCCGGTAAGCGGATCGAGCCCGTCCACCCAGTCCTTGAGCTGCTCACGGTTCAGCAGGTCTTCGCGGATGACGCCGTTCTCCACGATGTACCGCGTCATCGCGCCGTCCGCGTAGTCCGCCGCGGCGGTCACCCCGTCAGCCGTCGTCGCCGTCAGCGTCGCATCGCACGCCCCGCCGAAGGCATACGCCACCGCCTGTTTGACACCCTGCGCGCGCTCCCCGCGCTTCCATCTCGCTAGTCCGCCCCTCATATCTACGAGTTGCACGTTTGGCGCGCATCTCGACATCAAAAAGCGCGCACCTCTGAAAAGAGCCTGCGTGCATCGACTATCGATCCTTGCGCTCGGCGCATTGCACTGAGGTCACTCGCCCACATCTCGTGAAAGGCATTCGGCTGCGTTTGGCCGTGGTGCTTGAGCTCTTGGTCAGGGCGGTCGTGGATCGATGCCGCTCCGGGGCGCGGAGCCGCGCGACGGTCAGCCGTCGGATGTCGCACCGCGGCATCTGGCGGCATGATCGCCGTCTAATGGTTGCTTTTGTGCAAGCAAGCAAAGCCCCGTTCTGGGGGCATCGAGATGATTGTCTAGCGGGGGTGAGGGCGCATATGTATTAGCTCAGCGAGCGATCAGCGTCGGCTTTCGGCGTTCTTGGGGCTCTCGTAGTGAAGCGGGAGTCCGTGTGGCTCGGTCTGGCTCTTTCCTGTCGGCTGTGGGCCGCGTCGGCGCGGTTGCTGCCGGGACGGCGGCGTTGCTGGTGGTCACGGTTTTGGTGCCTGGGGCGGGGGATGCCGCGTCTGCGGCCCCCGCGCCGGCGAAGGCGCCGAAGCGGGCTGCGGTGACGGTCGCGCCTGATGCGGTGTCTGCACAGGTCGATGCGCGCGCTCAGGGCAGGCAGGTGGAGGTGCTGTCCGAGCGCACCGAGACGTCGCAGACTTTCGTCAACCCCGACGGGTCGTTCACGAGCAAGTCGACGGCGGGGATCGCGCGGGTGCGGGACACGTCCGCGAAGGACGGCTGGCGTGACGTCGACTTGACGCTGACGACGCGCGCGGACGGCACGATCGCGCCGGTCTCGCCGGTGAACGACGTGGTGATCAACGGCGGCGGGGCGGGGTCGGCTACGAGCCCGCTGGTGTCGGTCGCTGATCGCACGGGCGCGGACTCGGTGGCGCTGTCGTGGCCGGAGGGGGATCTGCCGAAGCCGAAGATCTCCGGCGACACGGCGACGTACAAGGATGTCCGCCCGGGGCAGGACCTGGTGATCCAGGCCACGCGCACCGGGTTCGAGCAGTTCCTCGTTCTCAAGTCGAAGCCGGCCTCGGCGCAGGAGGCGAAGCTGAGCCTGCCGGTGACCTCCCACGGCTTGTTCTTCACCGCGAAGAAGTCCGGCGGCGACACGTCGGTTGTGGTGATGAACAAGGCGGGCAAGGTGCTCGGCGGGCTGGGCGACGCCGTCGTCACGGATGCCCGCGTGGATGCGAAGACGGGCGCGCCCGAGCACACGGACGTCGCGGATCAGTCTGTGCAGACGGTCAGCGGGAAGCAGGCTCTGGTCATCTCCCCGTCGCAGGAGTACTTGGACGCGGCGACGTATCCGGTGACGGTGGACCCGTCGGTGTCGCTCGGCTCGGACTCCGCCGACACGTACATCGATTCCGGCTTCCCGACGACGAACTACAACGCCGCCACGCTGCTGCATGTGGGCACGTATGACAGCGGGACACATGTGGCGCGGGCGCTGGTGCGCTTCGATGGGGTGCCGATCTCGGGCACGCAGATCCTGGCCGCGACGCTGAACCTGTGGGCCGAGCACTCCTCAAGCTGCACGGCCACGCCGTTCACGATCTACCCGGCGAACTCGGCGATCGCCTACCCGTCGATCACGTGGAACAACCAACCGGCGATCAACACCGGCAACACGGTGACGGCGTCCTCCGCGGCGGGCAGCAGCTGCACGGCGGCGGGCTGGGTGAGCACGAACGTGGTCACACCGCTGCAGTACTGGGCGACCGGGGCTGCGACCACGGTGGGGCTGGAGGTGCGGGCGAGCGAGACCTCGAACGCGTCGTACAAGCGGTTCAACTCGGCGAACATGGGCTCCTACATCCCGAGCCTGACGGTGACGTACAACCGCTATGCGGGCACGCCGACGTCGATGTCGGTCGTCGGCCAGTACACGGTCGACTCGGTGCACTACGTGTCCACGAAGCGGCCGACGCTGCAGGCGATGTCCACCGATGCCGATGGGGATTCGGTGACGCTGCTGTTCGAGCTGTACAATGCGAACACGTTCGCGGCGGCGAACAAGCTGGGCACCTGCACCGTGTCCGGCGGCACCTCGGGGCACGTGTACGGGTGCTCGGTAGCGGTGGACCTTGCCGATAATACGACGTACTACTGGCGGGTGGGAGCCCACGACAGCCATTCCACGACGTTCACGTATGCGGTGATGTACGCGCTGACCACGGCGATCGCCAAGCCCGCCGCCCCAGTGCTGTCCTGCCCGGCCCCGTACTCGAGCGGCGCGTGGCTGGATGCGCCGCCGGCGGCGAACGTGAGCTGCACGATCACGGCGGCCGCCTCGGCCCTATCGACAGCGCCGGTGAAGATCACGTCCTCCGTGGACGGGGCGGCCGCCGCCTCGGTTGCGTTCGCCAAGGGGACGGCCGGTTCGCAGACGGTGACGGTCGCGAAGACCATCGGCGCGCACACGATCACCGCGTACACCACCTCGGTGGATGCGGTGAACTCGGCAACGGTGACGTATTCGTTCGGGTACGGGCAGGCGTCGATCACCTCCCCGCTGACCGGGTTCAAGACCGCGAACACCGTGCATGTGGTCGCCGCGGGGCCGCCGCTGGGCTCGGCGAGCTCGGCGACGGCGCAGCTGGAATGGTCCGGCCCCGGCGTGGCCTGGACGCAGCTCGACGCGGCGACCACGGTCTCCCCCGCCACCAGCGGCGGCCCCGTCCCGGCCGCCTTCGACTGGGACACCACGAAGGCGACCGGCGATGAGATCGACCCGCGCCAGGTCACCACCCTGCAGCTGCGGGTGCACTACGCCTATACCGGCGGCCCCAGCCAGTACACGGCCCCGATCACCGTGGTGCGCATCCCGCACGCCTTCGGCGACGGGTTCCCGACCGCGGACGCCGGAAGCGGCCAGGTGGCGTTGTGGACGGGGGAGCTTGAGACCAGCAGCAGCGACGTGTCGGTGACCACCGCCGCCGACAGCCTCGGCATCTCCCGCGACTTCTACTCGTACCAGGGCCCGCAGAACGCGGTGACCGGGATCTTCGGCCCCGGCTGGTCGGCAAGCCTCGACGGGTCCGGGCTCGGCTACGCGGGCGCGCAGGTCGTCGACCAGAACCTCCAGCGCACCACCGGCCAGGCCGCCGACCAGGACCTCATCCTCGCAGGTACCGCCGACGGCGACCTCGTCTTCAGCCCTCCGGCCGGGGCCACCGGCCCCAGCCCCGCCGGCGCCTACACTCCGGTGGGCGACGACACCGCCCAGACCCTCACGACGCTTACCGTCACCAGCAGCAGCGGCGTGAAGACGCTCACCGCGACGCAGCACGACGGCACCGTGACCACCTGGACGCTGTCGTCCGCGTCGGGCGCGCCGACGTGGACCCCGGCCGGGGTCGCCCAGGCCGGGCAGCAAGGTTCCGAGCGTTTCAGCGCCGACGCCACCGGCCACATCACCCGCATCCTCGCCGCGCAGCCGTACGACGACGGGCTCACCTGCCCCGCAACCGGAACCCTGAACCCTGGCTGCGCGGCCCTCACCCTCAGCTACACCGGAACCGGCACGGACACCCGCCTGCACGAGGTGGACTACACCGCCTACGACCCGGCCACCGCGGCCATGAAGATCACGCCGGTGGCGAGCTACACGTATGACGCGCAGAGCCGGCTCGCCGCCTTCACCGACCGCAGCGGCCTCACCACGACCTACACCTATACGACGAACGGGAATCTGACGCTGCTGGCGTCGGAGACGGCGGCCGGGCAGGCGCCGTGGACGTACGCGTACGACAGCGCCGGGAAGCTCAAGGACGTCACGCGCGGACCGGCTTCCGGAACCGGGAGCGACGCGACGGCCACGAGCATCGCCTACGCGCTCAGCCCCACCGCCGCCGGAATGCCGGACGTCACGGCCGCAACAGTTCAGAAATGGGGGCAGCAGTCCGCCCCCACGCACGCGTGGGCGGTATTCGGCCTCGACCACCCCGTCACGGGGAACCCGGCTGCCAGCGACCTGCCGTACGGGCAGCTGTACTTCACCGACGACGAGGGCTACACCGTCAACACCGCCCAGTGGGGCGCCGGCCGGTGGCTGGTGACCTGGCAGGCCTACGACGAGAGCGGATCCCCCACCGACTCCCTGACGGGCGCGCAGACACAGGCAGCCGTGGCCGAGACGTCAACCGGGAGCGCAGACACCGGTGGTCCCCAGACCATCACCCGGTACCTGCCGGCGGTCCTCAACGACGACGACCCGGCCGATCCCCTCGTACCGGCTAACACCACCCCGAGTGACATCTGGTCGCCGGTCTACGAGGCCAGCGACAGCAACGGGAACATCACCGAGGCGCGCCAGCACACCCACATCTTCTACGACACGGGCGCGCCCAACGACGACGTGAAAGACACCGGCAAGCCGTACCTGCTCCCGACCGAGGTGGTCGTGACTGTCGCCGGCCCGGACTCGGCCAGCACCGACCCGGACCAGCCGCTGCCGACCGGCGAGGCCGTCATCTCCGACACCGTCTACGGCTACGACCCGATCGATGGCCAGAGCCCCACCGGGCCCAGCTCCGGCTGGACACTCGGACAGCCGACGACCACCACCAAAGTGCTCACCGCCTTCGGCGAGCCGAACGTGACCACCAAGACGCTCTACGACGCCCACGGCGCGGTCCTCGAGACGCTCGCGCCCGGCGCGAACAGTGCCGACTCGCTGACCACGAAGACGATCAGGTACACGGCCGGGACAAACAGCGACGACGCGCCGTGCGGCGACAAGCCGCAGTGGACCGGGCTCGAATGCTGGACCGGGCCGGCCGCCGCCCCCGCGCAGGGCCCCGACATCGCGGACACGCGGATCACCGGCTACGACTACTGGCTGAACCCCACGACCACGATCGAGACCTCCGGCACCGGCGACACCGCCGCCACGCGCACCACCACCGACACCTACCACGAGGACGACGGCCGCCCCGACACCGAGAGCATCACGACCTCGAACCTTGAAGGCTCGACCCCGGTGCCGACAACCCAGGTGCGCTACGACCCGGCCACGAAACAGCAGATCGGCACCTCGACCCTGAACGCCGCCGGCCAGGTCACGTCCTACGACGAGGCCGCCTATGACGCCTGGGGACGCCAGGTCAGCTACCGCAACTCCCTCGACGACACAACGACGACCACCTACGTGGCACCGGGGCAGCCCGGCGCGGGACAGGTCAAGACGGTCACAACCTCCGTCTCCACGTCGGCGTACAGCTACGACGGGACGGACGCTGACGGCAACATCGAGCACCGCGGCCTCGCCACAGGACTGTCGGTATCGGGAGTCGGCAGCTACACCGCCGCGTACAACGCGGACGGAAAACTGACCACCCAGACGCTTCCCGGCGGCATCACCCAGCAGCTGAGCTACGACGCCTCCGGCCGGGTCATCTCCCTGGAGTACGACGGGCAGCAGACCGACCAAGACGGCAACACCACCGTCGGGTCGTGGCTAGCCTTCTCCCGCGCCTACAATCAGAACGGACAGGTGCTGCACGACTGGTCCCCAGCCGGCGCCAGCAACACCCCCACCGGCTACAGCAAGCAGTACAGCTACGACGGAGCAGGGCGCCTGATCACCGTCGACGACGCCACCGACCCCGACAGCGGCGACACCACCTGCACCGTGCGGCAATACTCCTTCGACGGCCGAGGCAACCGCACAAGCCTTACCGCAACCAGCGACCCCGATGGCTGCACCACCGACGCCAACGCGACCGGCGCTACGCAGACGTTCAAGGCATGGACGTATGACGCCGACTCCCGGCAGCTCACCGGCGCGAACGGCGCAGGCACGTACACCTACGACGCCTTGGGACGACAGACCAGCCTCCCCGCAGCCGACGCCCCCGATCCCGCAAACGGAGACGTCGCCCTGAGCTACTTCGACACTGACGCGGTGCACACCATCACCCAGGGCGACACGACAACGACTTACGACCTGGACCCGGACGGACGGCGACTTACAGCGAGCACCGCCGGGAACGGTGCCGGAACTGTCACCAATCACTATGGCGATAGCTCGGACAACGCTGCCTGGGCCACCACCGCAGACACGTCGGGCGTCAAGACCACGACGTACACGCCCTCGATCGCCGCCGGACTGGCCGCATCGCTCACAAACGAAGCCGGCAACGCCTCAGCCAGTCTCGATCTCGCGGATATCGGCGGCAGCATCGTTGCCACCATGACGATCCCGTCGACCGGGGACGCAACCAACGTCGATGGCTACTCAAGCTACGACGAATACGGCAACCTCGAATCCGCGCCCCCGAGCACAGGGTCGACGCAGTACGGCTGGCAGGGCACGCAGCAGCGCGCCACCGGTGGTGCGGGGCTCACGCTAATGGGAGCCCGTCTCTACGACTCTATTAGTGGGCGGTTCACCAGCCGGGACACTGTCACAGGCGGAAACGAGAACGCTTATATTTATCCGAATGACCCCGTCAATTACCAAGACATAACGGGCAAGATATCGAGGGCCTTTATCCTGCAACTCATCGGTACCGCGGCTTGGGTGGCGGACTTTGTGGGCATGGTCACGGGAAACCTCGTAATCAAGTTCATCGGCACGCTTTTGGGATTGATCGACACTTTCATGACTTGCAGGAGTGGCTGGACCAGCTTCTCGTGCATATATGGTGCGCTAACTGTTGTTGTCAGCGTCTTCCTAAGTCGCACGATTGCGCGTCTTCTTATGCCCCGCCTTAGGCCATTTGCATTCTTCTTCTCGGAGAAGTTCACCCGTTTTGTTGAATACAAGATCACGGCATACTCCCTGGTGTTCATGCTTGTCGGTTGGGTAGGGTTCCTTAGCCCGAGCCTCAAGAAAAAGAGGTAGGCGCCGTGTCTTGGCAAGGCAAGAGTCTCGCGGTCGTTGAGCGGGTGCTGGGAGTGATCGCCGCGGCTGGACTCGTAGTGCTGTTGTCCGCCTTTGCGTACGCACTATTTTCGCCACATGGGTCAAAGTCGACGGTGCCGTTTGGGCTGATTATTCCCACCGCAGCGGTCGCGTTTGCGGTCGGTTTTTGGGGCTGGGGGTGGATCGGTGGAATTCGAGAACAGGCACGAGAATTCAACGCAATGGCAAGGGGCGCTGGTTTCGACCTTGCTGGTTCGCTCAGTGCATCGCGCGTGGGCCTAGAGTCGCGCACTCGAATTTCGTTGGTGCCCGTCTCCGAGGATCATTCGCGCGCGCTTGAGCGCGCTGCCACCTCCGCTCTTGCCTGTGCTGTTGCCGGGTCGCTGCTAGGTGCGGGCGCGGTGTGGCTCGATTGGCATCCGATTCTTCGATGGATGCCTTTTTCAGCCGCGCTACTAGCGTTGATCGGGGTCGCAGTGTTGCTGTGGCTGCGCACCCCATTGGGGATTGATAGACAAGCACTGGCGGCACTCGCTGGAATTTCTTCAAGCGCGAAGGCCTGGGCCGCCGAGCAGACGGCCTCCACTAGATGGCTAGCAGAGCACTTGGCCCAGTCCCGCTTAAGGGTTGGGAGGCGTATCTATTGGGCCCTAGACCGCGATAGTCTGAGTCTCTGGGTTCGAACAAGGTCCGAGCTCGAATATGTCTTTTCTCTGCCACGCGACCTAATCCATGCGGCCGAGGCACAATGGGTCCCGCGGATGTTTGATTATCAGCCCGGTGTACTTCTAGACTTGAAGTCTCCGGGCGGCAAGATGTCGTCAATCCGAGTGCGTGTCGTGCGCGGCATAGGCCACTACGCGGCCGCAGCTAGCGAGTTGAGCCAAGCGATCAATTCTGACGCGACCTAGCCTCGCTCCAGGGCGGCTTGCACGCGACACACTAAGAGTGCTGGGCCGGTGAGCGATCGAAGGCTGTCGCCGTGGCAACTTCGGTGGCCAGCCCTTCAGGACATCTGAACCTGCGCATGGGGCCCGGATTCCGCGTTTCTACGGAATCAAGCCGATCTAGCTCGTGTTTGGCTCGCGAGCCTCATCCAACATCTCCCACTGGTCCTGACCGACTGAAGCGGTCTTGGACTCAGGTGATGTACGCCCGACTGGCGAGTCGCCAGCATGTGTGCACTGATGTGTGCACTTCGGCTAATGATCTCTCTGTTCACAATGAGCGGGGCTCTCGTTCCGCTTGACTACGGATCAGAAGGTTAGGGGTTCGAGTCCCTTCGGGCGCACACAAACTGGTTGAGACAGTTGGAAGACCCGGTCATGTGACCGGGTCTTTTTTTGTGCCCGGGCGCCGGACTCCACCGAGTTTTCTTACCCCTTTACCGGGGTAGGACAACTCGTTCAGGTCCGACTCAGCTTTCGCCGCCGCGGGCGCCCGGTTACCGGGTGACGGTGGCCCCGCGCAAGGCTCTGCCGGGCCGACCGGCCCCGTGCCACACTCGGCAAGATGGAGATTCCGTTCGCAGAATCCGCACGTTCGACGGTCGGCCTCGAGTGGGAGCTGATGCTCGCCGACGCAGAGACCGGCGGGCTCGTGCCCGCCGCGCCCGGCATCCTTCAGGTCCTCGACGGCGGCGAGAAGATCACCGCAGAGCTGCTCACGAACACGATCGAGCTGACCAGCGACCCGCGCGAGCGCATCGGCGACGCGATCGACGACATCCGCCGCCGCGTCGAGGCCGTGCGCAACCAGGCAGACAAGCACGGCGTCAAGCTGCTCTCGTCGGGTAGCCACCCCTTCGCCAAGTGGCAGGACCAGAACATCACCGAGAAGAGCCGCTACCGCACCCTGATCGACCGGGCGCAGTGGTGGGGCCGGAACCTGATGATCTGGGGCATCCACATGCACGTCGGCGTCGACGACCAGCGCAAGGTCATGCCGATCGTCAGCCAGCTGACCAACTTCCTGCCGCACTTCGAGGCGCTGTCGGCCTCGAGCCCCTATTGGGCGGGCGAGCAGACCGGGTATGCCTCGAACCGCGCGCTCGTCTTCCAGCAGCTGCCGACGGCCGGCCTGCCGTGGGAGCTGCCCGACTGGGCGGGCTTCGAGAGCTACGTCGACGACCTGATCCGCACGGGCGTCATCAGCGAGGTGACCGAGCTGCGCTGGGACATCCGCCCCGCACCGCGCTGGGGCACGATCGAGCTGCGCGCCTGCGACTCGGTGAGCAACACCTTCGAGTTCGGGGCGCTCGCCGCGCTCGCGCAGTGCCTCGTCGAGTGGCTCTCGCGGCGCCTCGACGCGGGCGAGCAGCTCGAGCCGCTGCAGCCCTGGTATCACCGTGAGAACAAGTGGCGCGCGGCGCGCTACGGCATGGACGTCGAGGTGATCGTCGACCGCGGCGGGCGCGAGCTCAAGGTCACCGACCACCTGCGCGAGATCCTGCCGCAGCTCGAGCCGATCGCTGATGACCTGGGATGCCGCGCAGAGCTTGCCGGTCTGCACACGATCCTCGACCTGGGCGCCGGCTACCAGCGCCAGATCGCGGTCGCGCAGCGGGGCGACGGCGACCTCACGAAGGTCGTGAAGCACCTGATCGCGGAGTTCGACGCCGAGCGCCCGCTGCCCGTTCGGTAGCGTGGACGGCCTGATGACAGCCGAGACTCAGGACGACCTCACCACCCAGACCATCGAGCTGCTGCGCGAGCTGATCCGCAACGCCTGTGTGAGCGACGGGTCTGCCGACTCGGGCGGCGAGGCACGCAGCGCGGCCACCCTGCAGCGCTTCTTCGAGGGCTCTGGGGTGCGCATCGAGCTGGTCGAGCCGCACCCCGGCCGCGTCTCGCTCATCGCGACGCTGCCGGGCACGGACCCCGAGGGCCCGAGCCTGCTGCTGCTCGGGCACACCGATGTGGTGCCCGCCGGCCGCGGCTGGACGCACGACCCGTTCGGCGGCGACGTCGTCGGCGAGGGGCCGGACGCCGAGGTGTGGGGGCGCGGCGCGCTCGACATGCTGCACCTCACGGCGTCGTATGCCGTCGCGCTGCGGGCCATCGCGACGAGCGGGGTGCCGCTGCGGGGCCGGCTCGTGTTCGCGGGTGTTGCGGACGAGGAATCCGGCGGCGTCCTCGGCGCGCAGTGGATTCTCGCGAACCGCCCCGACCTGGTGAACGTCGACGGCGTGATCAGCGAGACGGGCGGCATTCCGCTCGCCGTCGACGGGCAGGTGCGCGGCGTCACCGTGACCGTGGGCGAGAAGGGGATGTCTGGCCGGCGGCTGCGTGTCGCGGGGCATCCCCGGCACGCCTCGACGCCGTGGGGCGCCGACAATGCGGTCATCACGGCGGCCTCGGCCATCACCCGCATCGGCGAGCACGCGGCCACCGCGCAGATCGACGACCTGTGGCCGCAGTACGTCGCGGTGCTCGACGTGCCGGACGACGTCAAGGCCGCCCTCGTCGACCCCGAGCTGATCGACGCCGCGCTGCCGCAGCTCGGGCCGATCGCGGGGCTCGCGCACGCGGTGACGCACACGACCTATTCGCCGGACATCGTGCGGGGCGGCGACAAGCTCAACGTGGTGCCGCAGAGCGCGCACGTCGACCTCGACATCCGCACGCTGCCGGGCGTCTCTGCCGCCGACGTCGACGAGCACCTGCGCGCGGCGCTCGGGCCGCTGGCCTCGCGGGTGACCATCGAGCCGCTCGGCAGCGAGTCGCCCGCCAGCCGCTCGCCGCTCGACACCCCGCTGTACGGGGCGCTGTGCGACGCGGTCGCGGCGGCCTACCCCGGGGCGCACGCCGTTCCGGTGATCGCACCGGGGGCCGCCGACAGCCGGTACTTCCGGCAGCGCGGAATTCCGGCGTACGGCTTCGGCATGTTCTCGCCGCGGTGGCGCCACTCCGACTTCCGGCACCTGGTGCACAGCGTCGACGAGCGCGTCGACCTCGCCACGATCGACCTCGCGGTGCACGCGATCGAGCGCGTCGCGCGGCAGGTGCTGGGGTAGCGCAGGAAATGGTGCGTCACGCAACCAAATAGGGTTGCCACGTGACCACGTCGACGGCGACAGGCCGGCCCCGGCCCCTGCAACGCGCGGCGGTCGGGCGGTGGGCGCGTTTCGCGGTCATCGTCGCCATCACGGCGATCACGCTCTCGCCGCTCGAGAACACGGTCTCGGGCGCCCTCGGTCTGAATCGGCTGCACGGCCAGGGCGCAGCACCCGGTGCAGCACCCGGTGCAGCCGCAGGCACAGGCGCACTCACCTTCACCCAGTGGGCGATCGGCCTCGGTCAGTCGCTGAAGTTCACCCTGACCGGCCCGGCACTCACCTGGTTCGAGAACAGCCTGGCCCTGGCGCTCGGCACCGTCGTCGTCTGCGTGGTGATCGGGGCGCCGGCGGGCTACGTGCTCGCCCGCGGTCGCAGTCGCGCCGTCTCGATCTACGCGCTCGTGATCTTCCTGCTGCAGTCGTTCCCCGGCGTGCTCATGCTGATCCCGCTCTTCCTGCTGTTCGCGAAAGTCCAGCTCATCGACGACCTGTTCGGCCTCGGCCTCGTCTACCTCGGCCTGTCGCTCTCGGTCGCGGTCTGGATGTTCTCCGCCTACATCGCCACCGTGCCCATCGAGCTCGAAGAGGCCGCATGGCTCGACGGCTGCTCGGTGATCGGCGCCTTCTTCCGGGTGGTGCTGCGCAACTCCCTCCCCGCGATCCTGTCGACCGCGATCTTCGTGTTCCTGTTCGTCTGGAACGACTACCTCGCGGCGTTCACCTTCATCAGATCGAATGCGAACTACACCGCCGGCATCGGCCTGCAGGCGGCGGGCCATTCGCCGCTCTTCGCCGTGCTGATCGCGGTGCCGCCCGTGCTGATCTTCGCGCTGCTCAACCGCTACTTCAGCTTCGGCGGCGTGGGCGGGGCGCTGAGCGCGAGCTGACCCGGATTCGCGAGATGATTCACCCCATGCCGTCCCCGCACGATCAGCTCGATCAGCACGATCAGCGCGACCCGTCGTTCTCGATCGATCAGAAATTCACAATCGAGCTGAACGGCACCCCGCAGCGCATCCACCTGATCGCCGACCGCCCCGGCCTGCCTGGCTTGCTCGTGCTGCACGGCGGCCCCGGCGTTCCGAACCGGCACGCCTTCACCGGCCGCCTGCGCGAGCTCGCGCAGGACTTCTTCCTGATTCTGTGGGATCAGCGCGGCGTGGGCGGCAGCTACCGCCCGCGCACGCAGGGCGAGCTCACGCTCGATCAATTGGTGACGGATGCCGCAACCCTCACGACGCTCGTCAGAGAGCGCTACGAGCTCGACTCGGTCAGCGTGCTCGGCTTCTCGTGGGGCACCGAGCTCGGCATCCGCCTTGTCCAGCGCCACCCCGAGCTCTACGCGGCCTACGTCGGCAGCGGGCAGGCGGTCGACGGCATCCGCAATGAGGAGATCGGGTACGCCGCCGCGCTCGAGGCCGCGACGGCCGCCGGCGACGAGAAGGGCGTGCGGGCGCTGAAGCGCGTCGGGCCGCCCGTGGCCGGCCAGTACCGCCCCGTCGTGCGCGGGCTGATCACCCAGCGGCAGGTCGCGGGGCGGCACCACCCGCTGCGCTCGAAGACCCCGGCTCCCGGACGACGCGCGCAGGGCTTCGTGCAGAGTCTCACGGGCGGCATCCTCACCGATCCCGAGTACTCGTGGCGCGATCGCTGGGGGTACGTGCGCGGCGCGACCAGGTCGCTGGCCGAGCTGTGGCCGCGCGTCATCGACTACGACTTCACGCGCGACGCGAACGAGCTCGCCGTGCCCGTGACGTTCCTGCAGGGGCGGCACGACCTGACCACCCCGTCGGTGCTGGTCGAGGAGTACGCCGGGGTGCTCAAAGCCCCAGCGGTGAAGCTCGTCTGGTTCGAGGAATCCGGTCACGGGCCCTCGTCCACCGAGACCGAGAAGTTCATTCGCGAGCTGCGCGCCGCCCTGCTGCCCGCGACGGCGCAGCCCGCTGAGAGGAAAACCCCGTGACCGTGACCGACGCCGCTGCACCCCGCCCCGACCGTGCCCCGACGCGCGTGCTCGTCCGCTTCGGTTTCGGCGACTTCGCCCAGGCCGTGCTCACGGGGCTCATCACGAGCTACGTGATGGTCGTGTTCATTCCGCAGGCCGACAGCTCGCTGCCCGTGCTGCTGCCGGCCGCCGCGCTCACCTTCGCGCTCGTGCGCGGAATCGGCAGCGGGCTCGACGCCTTCCTCAACCCGCTCGTCGCGAGCTGGAGCGACCGGGTGCGGGCCGGCGGCGGCCGTCGCACGACCATGCTCAGGTGGGCGGCGCTGCCGTGGGCGGCGACGACCGCGCTCGTCGTCTTCACGCCGCTCGACCACTCGAGCGCGTGGAACACGGTGTGGGTCGCGGTGTTCCTGTCGCTGTACTACATCACCGGCACGTTCTTCCTCGTGCCGTACTTCGCGCTCGTCGCCGAGCTCGTCACCGAGGTGCGCCGCCGCGTGTGGTTCTACACGATCAACACCCTGTTCTTCGTGATCGGCAACGCGATCGTGTTCGTCACCCCGACCTTGCAGTCGGCGCTCGTCGGCGCCGGGTTCAGCGAGCTTGCCGCGTGGCGCTTGTCGTTCGCGCTGTTCGGGGTGATCGGATTCCTGGCCGCCGTGATCCCTGCGTTCACGATCGACGAGCGCAGATACGTGGGGGATGCCGTCACGGCCGCACACACGCCCCTGTTGGCCTCGTTCGCCGCGGCATTCGCCTACCGCAGCTTCCGGGTGCTGGTGAGTGCGACCTTCGTGATGCAGGTCGCGTTCTCGCTGTTCAACGCGACCCTGCTGTACTACATCACGATGCTCATCGGGCAGCCGCAGGCGTTCTCGACCATCGTGCTGGTGCTCGCGATCGTCGTCGGCGTCTCGGCGTACCCGCTGGTGAACTGGCTCGCGCGCCGGGTGGGGAAGCGGCCTCTGATGGTGGCGGCCTGCGTGGCATACGTCGTCATCTACTTCGCGATCTATCTGTATCGCTACGTGCTCGACGGCCTTGTGCCCGGCGCGCTGTTCGCCGTGCTGATCGGGGTGCTCATCGGCGTGCCGATCTCGATCACCAACATCATCCCGCCGTCGGCATTCGCGGACCTGGCGCAGTACGACAGTTTGCGCACCGGGAAGAACCGCACGGGGATGTTCGTCGCCGCCCGCAGCTTCGTCGGAGCGCTGAGTCAGACCGCGGTGCTGCTCGTCGTGCCGGGCCTGATCTCGCTCGGGTCGACGAACGGCAAGGCGACCGTCGATGGGGTTCAGCTGACCGCGCTCGTCTCCGGCATCTTCATCGCGGCGGCGCTCGCCCTGTTCGCGTTCTACGACGACCGCGAGATCATCGCCGCGATCCACGCCCACAACGACGAGGCGGATGCCGAGGCCGCCGCACTCGCCGCCCCGGCCCCGCTCGTCTGACGACCCGAAAAGCCGGAATCGCGAGGCATTCCTGCACTTCGCGTCGTCCGGCCAATCCTGCACCCCGCGCGACGACGCAAGATGTCGGAATGCCGCGCGATTCCGACACTTCGCGTCGTCGCGCGCGCTGGGGAAGCTCAGCGTGGCGTGAGCCGGAAGACCGGGATCTCGCGGGTCGTGCGCTTCTGGTAGCCCTGGAACCGGGGCGCCGTCGCGTACACCTCGCGCAGCGCCGCGGCACGGTCTTCGCCCCGCAGCCGCACGGCGGTCACTTCGCGCTTCACGCCGCCGCGCTCGATGCTGACCTGGTCGGGGTGTGCCATGAGGTTGTGTGCCCACGACGGGTTCTTCGGGCCGCCGCCCGCCGCGCCGACGACGAACCAGCCGCCGCTCGCCGTAGAGAAGATCGCGACCGGCGTGCTGCGGGTCGCCCCGGTCTTCGCGCCCACAGTGGTCAGGGCGCCCATGCCCGACGTGTCGAGCGAACCGGAGCGCCGTGCGCGGCTCAGCACGAGGCGGTTGGCGAAGCGAACGACCGGATTCGCAGGCATCCGTGACCCCTTATCTCCCAGTTATTGCCACGATATTGGGCGAGCGGATGCCTGCGCTACAGCGCACCGCGCCGGGCGCTCACCCGCCGAGTGCGTCACGCACGGCGTTGAACCACGCGACCAGGTAGTAGTCGTCGATGCCCGCGATCCACATGATGGCGACCTGCAGCCCGGCGACGGACGGCAGGGCGAGATCGACGGCGCGGGGTCTGATCTCGGGGGTGTAGAAGATGAGCAGAAGCAGCACGAGCACGGCGAAGCCCGCGGCAGACGGGTCGTGGCCGAGGCCGATGAACAGCGCGAGCACGTAGACCGCGGCGAGGGCGACGGTCATCAGGGCGATCGACGGGCGCCGCGCGAGCAGCGCGACGACGCAGATGCACGCGACGGTCGTGAGCACGATCCAGCCGTAGCGATAGAAGTATTCGAGCTCGTCCGCCAGCTCGCCCGGGGTCACTCCGATGCCGAACAGCCGATACGGCACGGCGCCGAACGCCCACTGCAGGAAATACCACAGCGCGAGGGTGCCGATCGTCGGGAACGCGATGACGAGCAGGTCCGCGCGGCGCCGACCGCGCTCCTGCCTCTCGCCGGGCCGCAGGAACAGGGAGGAGACCGCCGCGGTCGCGACCAGGATGATTCCGACCGAATCCGTCAGGGCGGCGAGCATGAAGAACAGCCCGGCGCGAAACCCGTCGCGCGTCGACCTGAAGGCGATGAAGCGCGTCATGTTGTCGGTGCCGAGGGCGAACAGCGCGATGCAGATGAACAGCAGCGTGCTGCGCTCGACCAGGTACACGGTGAACGGGTTCACGAAGAGCGCGATGCAGAACAGCGCGATCGCGGTCGGGGGGAACACGCGCTGGCGCATGCTCTCGAGCGTCTTCTGCCCGAGATGACCGGCGACGGCCGCCCCAAGGAGGGCGAGCCCGAAGTCGCCGAGCGGAATGAGTCGCATGACCCCGGTGGCGAAGATCATGCCGAGCGGCGGGTAGAGGTCGCGCACCCATTCGACGTCGGCCCGGCTCCAGTCGATGCCGAGCACGTGCTGGTAGACGAGGTCGTTGTCGCTGGGCGGCCCGGCGTGCCCCCTGGCGGCGAGCAGTGCGATCACGACGTACGGCGCCGCGAAGCCGAGGCGCACGAGCCACCGCAGCCCGGGGCTCAGCGGGAACGGGGCGACGCGCGTGCGCAGGCGGTGATGCCAGTCGCGCGCCCGGCGGCCCGCGTGCTCAAGCGGCGGGCTGACGCTCGACATCCGGTGCCTGCCTCTCCGTCGGACTGAGGTGCGTGGTGAGGCCGTGGGTGGTCTTCTCCCAGAAATGCGGCCGGGTGACCAGTTGCCAGACGGCTTTGTACGCGGCGATCGAGTGCAGGATCCAGTACAGCGGGTTAAGGATCGCCCACGGGACGAGGTAGTACTGCCCGCGCTTGAACGGGCCCATCATGTTGACGTAGATCATCACCGCGTTGCCGACGGTGAAGTTGAACAGCATGATCCACATGACCCAGGCCGGCACGAGGTCGGCGATGGTGACGTGCTCGAGCCAGATCGACACGAAGGTGACCACGAACGACGGGATGACGCCCAGGAAGGTGATCGGCGTGCCGGCGACGAGCAGCACGAAGCTGAGGAAGCTCACCCAGCCGATCTGCCGCACGAGCCTGCGCGGCTGTCTGGCGTGCACGATCGAGGTCTGCAGGTAGCCCTTGATCCACCGGCTGCGCTGCCGGATGAAGTTGGGGAACGCATTGTTCGCCTCCTCCAGCGTCGTCGAGTTGATGATCCCGACGCGGTAGCCGAGGGCAGAGGCGCGGATGCCCAGGTCGGCATCCTCCGTGACGTTGTAGGGGTCCCAACCGCCGAGCGCGCGCAGCCCGGAGACGCGGAAGTGGTTCGAGGTGCCGCCGAGCGGAATCGGCAGCCGCGCGGCCTCCAGCCCGGTGAGCATGTAGTAGAACCAGAAGCCGTACTCAAGCGTGAACATGCGCGTCAGCACGTTCTCGCTGTCGTTGAAGTAGCTCAGCGCCGCCTGCACGCACACGAGGTCTTCGCCGCCGCGCTGGAACGCCAGATAGGCCTTCTTCAGCTGGTCGGCGTCGGGAACGTCTTCGGCGTCGTAGATCACGAGCAGCTCACCGGTGGCGACGGCCAGCCCCACGTTGCACGCGCGCGGCTTCGTCTGCGGCGTGCCCTTCGGAATGGTGAGGACGTGGAAGTTCGCCGGCGGGTCGGCCGCCGTGATGGCATCCCTGGTCTCGTGATCCTCTTCTTCGACGAGCACGAGCACCTCGAGCTTGTGACGCGGGTAGTCGAGCGTGCGGAGGTTCGCGATCAGCCGCGCCACCACGTTCGCCTCGCGGAAGACGGGCACGAGCACCGTGTACATGGGCAGCGCGTTGTCATCGACGGCCTCGACCTCGGCCGGCGTCAGCTGCTCGACGACGTCGTAGCGCGAGCCGTGCAGCGCGACGACGTATTTGAACGTGGTCGCCAACAGGAAGACGATGCTGCCGACCGCCACCGTCCACACGATCGTCGACAGCGTCCAGATGACGAGGCAGACGGCATAGGCGACGATCAGGGCGCCGCCGCCGACGGCCTGCGCGCGGCTGAGCACCTTTCGCGCAGACAGCAGCGGGTCGCTCGCGCCGAGCGCATCGCGGGCATGGTCGGCGAAGTAGTCCGCGAAGATGTCGAGCACCGCCTCGCGCAGCGCCCAGCGACTCGTCGCGACGAAGCGCACCTGGCCGTCGAGCTCGAGCTCGACCTCGTCTCGCAGCTGCGGGGTCGGTGCGAAGAAGGTCGCGACGAGAAGCCGCCCGTCCGTGTCGCGCCGGATCGGGAGCCAGCCGCGGCGGATGTATTCCGGGCCCGATCGGCGCCGCGCCAGGTCCCGCTCGAAGCGCTCATGCGCGAGGTCGACGGCCTCGATGCCCCATGACTTCCCGCGCGCGACCGCTAGCTGCAGCTCGGTCACGAAGTCCTGGCTGAGCAGCACCCCGGCGGCGTTCGCGTGCGACGCCTCGGCCAGAGCGACCGCGTCGTCGAGCTGCTGACGGGTGATGACGCCGTCGGTGACCAGGCTGCTCAGGTCCTCGCGCTGGTCCGGCACGAAGCGTCGGGGAGCCTTGAAGCCGCACGGCTCTTCCCACGTCTCGTCGGCCATGACGCTCCCCACGCATCCCGCAGCCACGTGCTCACCTGCGGGTCACCCTATTCCCGACCGAGCCGCCGAGGTAAGGGCTGCGTCAGGAACGGACGGCGGCGACCGCGTCCTCGAGCGCCCGCACGGCATCCGCGAGCTGCGCGTCGGTCACGTCCGCCGTCCACGTGAAGCGCAGGGCGCCGGATGCCTCGTCGGCAGTGCACCCGAGGGCGAGCAGCACGTGCGACGGCTCGGTGCGCCCCGCCGCGCAGGCCGACCCCGCCGAGGCGATCACCCCGCGCCGCTCCAGCTCGAGCAGCACCGTCTCGCCGTTCACGCCCGGCAGCACGAACGAGGCATGCCGGGGGAGCCGCCGGGTCGGGTGGCCCGTGAGCCGCGCGCCCGGCACCGCCTCGAGCACCGCCTCGAGCACCGCCTCGATCACTCGAAAGGGTGCGTCAACAGGCGTCTCGAGAGGATCCGCGTCGGACGTTTCGAAACGCGCGCTCGGCAGGACTCGGGTGCTCCGCGATGAAGCCGACTCTGTGCACGCCGTCGCGAGCGCCACGGCCCACGCCACATTCTCGGTGCCCGAGCGGCGGCCGCGCTCCTGACCGCCACCGTGCAGCACCGGCTCCAGCGGCAGGCCGGCGCGTACGAAGACAGCGCCGGAGCCCTTCGGCGCCCCGAGCTTGTGGCCGGAGAACGAGAGCGCGTCGACGCCGAGCTCGCCGACCGAGACCGGCAGCGCGGCGACCGCCTGCACGGCATCCGTGTGGAACAGCGCGCCAGCTTCGTGCGCGACGGATGTCAGGGCTGCCACGTCCTGCACGGTGCCGACCTCGTTGTTCGCCCAGCCGATGGTGACGAGCGCGGTGCCCTCAGGCGGCGCCGAGCGCAGCGCGGCGCGCAACCCCTCAGGTGACACCAGGCCGGAGGCATCCGTCTCGACATAGGTCACGGCGAATCCGTGCACCCGCGCGAGATACGCGACCGACTCGAGCACCGCCTCGTGCTCGATGCGTGTCGTCACCACGTGGCGGCCGCGCCCCGACTTGAGCACGGCGCCCAGCGCGAGGCCCTTGACGCAGAGGTTCGCGCCCTCGGTGCCGCCGCTCGTGAACACGACCTCAGACGCCCGGCAGCCGAGAAACGACGCGACCGACTGCCGCGCCGCAGCCAGCCCGCGCGCCGCCGCGAGCCCGGGTTCGTGCACGCTCGACGGGTTGCCGAAGGTGCCCGTGAGGTACGGCCACGCAGCCTCGAGCGCCGAACGGCGCACGGGCGTCGTCGCGGCAGCGTCGAGCAGGATCACGCGGGCCTCATCGCGACAGCACGACGTCGAGCCCGAGGTCGAGCGAGCGCGTCGAGTGGGTGAGCGCTCCGACCGAGATCAGGTCGACGCCGGTCTCGGCGATCCCGCGCACCGTGTCGAGATTGACGCCGCCCGACGCCTCGATGTTCGCGCGATCGTGCACGAGCGCGACGCCCGCGCGCAGGTCGTCCAGCGAGAAGTTGTCGAGCATGATCGTGTCGACGCCGGCCGCGAGCACGGCGTCGATCTGGTCGACGCGGTCGACCTCGACCTCGAGGTGCACGGTGTGGCCGATGCGGGCGCGCACGGCGCGCAGCGCCTCGGTCACCGACAAGCCGCCGGCGGTCAGCACGGCGAGGTGGTTGTCCTTGACGAGCACCGCGTCGGACAGCGAATAGCGGTGGTTGTGACCGCCGCCGTTCACCACCGCGTGCCGTTCGAACGCACGCAGCCCGGGCGTCGTCTTCCGGGTGTCGACGATGCGTGCCCGGGTGCCCGTGACGGCGCCGACGTAGCGCGCGGTCAGCGTCGCGATGCCGCTCATGCGCTGCGCGAAGTTGAGCGCCACCCGCTCGGCGGTGAGCACCGAGCGCGCCGGGCCGCTTACCTCGGCCAGCACCTTCCCGGCCGAGAAGAACTCGCCGTCGGGCAGCTTCAGGGTCGTCTCGATGCGCGGGTCGGTCAACCGCATCGCCGCCGCGAAGACCTCGCCGCCGCTGAACACGCCGGACTCGCGGGCGACGAGCTGCGCCGTCGCCGTCGCCCCCGCGGGGATCACCGCCTCGCTCGTCGCGTCGCCCCACGGGGCATCCTCGCGCAGCGCCGCCGAGACGGCGGCGTCGATGATCTGGCTGGTCAGCATGCAAATTCTCCTTCTCGAGCGCGGCGACGACGCTCAGCGAGCTCGGGCTTCGGGGTGGGGAAGTCGGCGCGGTAGTGCGCGCCGCGAGACTCTTCGCGGACGAGCGCGAAGTCGACGACGACGCGTGCGAGGTCGAGCAGGTTGCGGTCTTCGAGGTCGTCGGCCTGCCAGAAGCTGAGAACGGATGCCGCCTGCCGCAGCCCCTCGCCCGAGCGCTGCACCCCCGCGTGCGCCCACATGAGCTCCTGCAACGCGGCGCGCGAGAACCCGTCGCCTCCGGCTGCCTCGCGTCGAGTACGCAGTACTCGCGGGTATCGAGGCGCTTTGGGCGCGAGTACTGCGTACTCGACGAGGTCGGCGGGGGCGAGCACGTCCTCAACCACCCGGTGCGCGAAGACCGCCGCCTCGAGCAGCGAGTTCGATGCCAGCCGGTTCGCGCCGTGCACCCCTGTCGACGCGCACTCGCCTGCCGCCCACAGTCCGGGCAGGGACGTGCGGCCGTACGTGTCCGTCACGATCCCGCCCATCCAGTAGTGCGCGGCCGGCGTCACCGGAATCGGCTGGCGCGCCCAGTCGAAGCCGGCCGCGCGCGTCGCGGCGTCGATCGTCGGGAAGCGACGGGCGAGAGCGGATGCCCCGAGCGCGGTCGCGTCGAGCACGACGGGTTCCCCGCCCTGCGCGGCCATCTCGGTCGCAATGCCACGGGCCACGACGTCGCGCGGCGCGAGTTCGGCATCGGGGTGCACGTCGAGCATGAAGCGCTCGCCGCGGGCGTTGCGCAGCACGGCGCCCTCGCCGCGCACGGCCTCTGAGATGAGGAACGACCCGGTTGTCGACGACGCCGGCGCCGCGAGCGCCGTCGGGTGGAACTGGTAGAACTCTGCGTCGGCGAGCTCGGCGCCCGCGCGCCACGCCGCTGCGACGCCGTCGCCGGTCGCGACCGCCGGGTTCGTGGTGTGGGCGTAGAGCTGCCCCGCTCCGCCGGTGGCGAGCACGACCGCATCCGCCCACTCGACCGCGCCGTCGGCGAACTCGACGCCGACCACCCGGCCCTCGTCGACGACGAGATCCGCGAGCGCCGTGTGCTCGCGCACCTCGACACCGTGAGCAGAGCGCACCGCCGCGATCAGGGCCCGCTCGATCTCGGCGCCGGTCGCGTCGCCGCCCCCGTGCAGCACCCGCGCCGCGGAATGCGCCGCCTCGAGGCCGCGCGCGAAGCCGCCACCGGATGCCGCGTCGAACCGCACCCCGCGCGCGATCAGCTCGCGCACCCGGTCGGGCCCTTCCGCGCACAGCGCGCGCACCGCCTCCGGGTCGCACAGCCCGGCGCCGGCGGCCAAGGTGTCGGCGACGTGCGCCGCGACCGAGTCATCGGGCCAGAGCGCCGCTGCGATGCCGCCCTGCGCGCGGGTGGTGTTCGCGTCGGCGAGCGCCGCCTTGGTCACCAGCAGCACCGACGCACCGCGCTCGGCGGCCTCGGTCGCGGCCAGCAGCCCCGCGAGCCCCGAGCCCACGACGATCACGCGCATCGCTCACGCAGCCATCGTCGTGTCGGGCCGCGCGGCGAGCATCCGCTCGAGCGCGACGCGCGCCCCGTCGGCCACGCGCGGCGTCACCGAGATCCGGTTCACGACGCGCCCGGCGACGAGCTCGTCGAGCACCCACGCGAGGTAGCCGGGGTGAATGCGGTACATCGTCGAGCAAGGGCAGATCACCGAGTCGAGGCAGAAGATCTCGTGCTGCGGGTAGTCGGCAGCGAGCCGCTGCACGAGGTTGATCTCGGTGCCGATGGCGAACACCGACCCGGCGGGTGCCGCGGCGATCGCCTTGACGATGTAGTCGGTGGACCCGGCGCCGTCGGCCGCGTCCACGACCTCCATCGGGCACTCGGGGTGCACGATCACCCGCACGTCGGGGTGCGCGGCCCGCGCAGCGGCGATCTGGGCCACCGTGAAGCGCTTGTGCACCGAGCAGAACCCGTTCCAGAGAATGACCCGCGAGGCATCCAGCTCGTCATCGGAAAGCCCGCCACGCACCCGCGCGGGGTTCCACAGCGGCATCGCCGACAGCGGCACGCCCATCGCCTTCGCGGTGTTGCGCCCCAGGTGCTGGTCGGGGAAGAACAGCACGCGCTGCCCGCGCTCGAACGCCCACTCGAGCACCGTCGCCGCGTTCGACGAGGTGCACACGATCCCGCCGTGCTCGCCGCAGAACGCCTTGAGCGCGGCCGACGAGTTCATGTAGGTCACGGGGATCACGGGCACGCGACCGGATTCATCGGGGGCCGAACCGAAGCGGGCGGTCAGCTCGGCCCAGCACTGCTCGACCGAATCGATGTCGGCCATGTCTGCCATCGAGCACCCCGCGGCGAGGTTCGGCAGGATCACCGACTGCCCCGCGCCCGTCAGGATGTCGGCCGTCTCTGCCATGAAGTGCACGCCGCAGAACACGATGGCCTCGGCCTCGGGCAGCTCGCGCGCCGCCCGCGCCAGCTGGAACGAGTCGCCCACGAAGTCCGCGTACCGCACGACCTCGTCGCGCTGATAGAAGTGCCCCATGACGGCGACGCGAGAGCCGAGGGATGCCTTCGCCGCGGCGATCCACTCCGAGAGCTGCTCGGCCGAGGCCTCGCGGTAGCGCGCCGGCAGCTCTCCCTGCGCGGGCGACCCGGCCGGCAGCGTGTCGGCCTGCGAGGCGCCTGGGCCGTAGCCGGGCATCCCCAGGTCGAACGCCCACGGGCCGTCGGCGAGCGCCGGCGCGCAGGTCTCGCCGGCGAGCGTGCCGTTCGAGATGCCGGCGATGGTGCGGGTGACGGATGCCGCAGCGCGGTCGTCGAGCAAGGTCATGTCTTCTCCTGTGGGTCTCGTGCAGCTACTTCTGCGCCAGCCGCCCGAGCGGCCCCTGGTCGGCGAGGTCGACCGCCTGGTTGTAGCGGTACAGCCTCGGCGGCCGGTGCCGCACGCCGGTGAGCACCTCGCCGGTGTCCTCGAGCACACCGCTCGCCTCGATCTGGCGGCGGAAGTTGGCGGGGTCGAGCGTGCGCCCGAGCACCGCCTCGTACACCTCGCGCAGCTGTGCGAGGGTGAAGGTCGCGCCGAGGAACGCGCTCGCGATGCGGCTGTACTCGACCTTGTTGCGCAGGCGCCAGAGGGCGTACTCGACGATGAGTTCGTGGTCGAACGCGAGCGCGGGCAGGTCGTCGGCGGGGAACCAGCGCACGTTCTGACCGATGCGCGCGGCGCGCGCCTCGTCGTCGCCGACCAGTGCCCAGTAGACGACCGAGACCACTCGGTCGCCGGAGGCGGCGGGCTTGCCGGCGGAGCCTGCCTGCTCGCCGGAGCGCTCCGGGTCGCCGAACGCGTAGAGCTGCTCGAGGTACCGCGGCGCGAGACCGGTCGTCTTCGCCAGCGTCGAGGTCGCCGCCTCGGCGAGACCCTCGCTCTCGCCGAGCGGGCCGCCGGGCAGCGCCCACCTGCCCTCGTACGGCTCGCGGATGCGCCTCACGAGCGGAAGCCACAGCCCGCGCTCGCCGCCGTCCTCTCCGAATCGACCCGAGGAGCGCAGCGCGAAGATCACGGTCGATACCGCGAGCGACGCACCGGACATGGCTCCTCCTTAGAGTCGCCATCACTATAACCCCAACCTCGCGTAAAAGTCAGAATGACTATAAGAGCGCGGATGCCGCGGGCGCGCCGCAGGTGGCAGGCTGGTAACCCGATGAGCACCCCTGAGAGCGCCCCGACGGGGCCCGACGAGCGCACGCTGCGCCGGTGGCGCCGCTATCTGGCGGACGAGCGCGCTGAGGCATCCGTCTACCGTGATCTCGCACGCCGTCGCAGCGGTGAGGAGCGCGAGATCCTGAGCGCGCTCGCCGAGGCGGAGTCGCGCCACGAGCAGCACTGGCTCGACCTGCTCGGCGACGACGTCGGCAAGCCGGTCGGCGTCGGTTTCCGCAGCCGCCTGCTCGGCTGGCTCGCGCGGCGCCTCGGCTCGGTGTTCATCCTGGCGCTTGTGCAGCGCGCGGAGTCGCGCTCGCCCTATGCGGACGACCCGGATGCCACCTCCGAGATGGCCGCCGACGAGCAGATCCACGAAGAGGTCGTGCGCGCGCTCGCCGAGCGCGGCCGCAACCGTCTCTCCGGCACCTTCCGAGCCGCGGTGTTCGGTGCGAACGACGGACTGGTCAGCAACCTGTCGCTCGTGCTCGGCGTGGGGGCGAGCGGCGTCGCCACGCACGTCATCCTGCTGACGGGCGTCGCCGGACTGCTCGCCGGCGCGCTCTCGATGGGCGCCGGCGAATTCGTGTCGGTGCACTCGCAGCGCGAGCTGCTCGCCGCATCGACCCCGAACCCCGAGGTGGGCGAGGCGATCGGCAAGCTGAACGTCAAGGCGAATGAACTCGCCCTCGTGTTCCGCTCGCGAGGCATGACCGAGCGCCAGGCGCAGACGCGTGCGGCGCGGCTCATCTGGGGCATGCACACCGACACGGCCGCACTGTCGGCGGACGGCCCGAGCTCCGACGAGCACGAGGCGATCGGCACCGGCATGGGCGCCGCGCTGTCGAGCTTCTGCTTCTTCGCCTCGGGTGCCATCGTGCCCGTCATCCCCTACCTGTTCGGCATGAGCGGCCTCGGCGCCGTCGCGCTCTCGGCCGGCCTGGTCGGCATCGCGCTGGTCGGCACGGGCGCGGTGGTCGGGCTGCTGTCGGGCTCCTCGCCGTGGAAGCGGGCGCTGCGGCAGCTCGCGATCGGCTACGGCGCCGCGGCCGTCACCTATCTGCTCGGCCTGCTCTTCGGCGTCGCCGCGGGCTGACGCGCGGCGTCACGGGGGCGTCACGACCGGCGTCACGGGCGTACGCCCACCGGGTCTGGACGATCGACTAGCGCCCAGATTCCGCGCTGTCAACGGGGTTCGCACGTCGTCGTCCTCCCGTTTCAATGGTTCTTACACGCACCAACCCGGCATAAGGGGACTCTTCGGGTCGCAGGGAATGGGCGCGGTTTGTGGGGAGAGAGTGGGCCCCGCTCCATCGGAGCGGGGCCCTTCACTTTGCCATCAGGAATCACACTGCCCTCACCAGTCAGCCACCTCGCCCGTCACCGACCCGAGCAGCTCGACCACGCGGTGCGGGTCGCCGAGCGGGCTCGAGAAGTACACAGCCCGGATTTCGTAGCCGCGCAGGCGCTCGAGCTCGGCGAGCAGCGAATCGCGCGTGGTGTTTTCGGTGATGCGCCCCTGCGCGGTCTTCTCGATCGTCGCGTAGTCGCGGCCGACGGCGTCGCAATGACCCTTCAGCACGTCGATCAGATGCGGGAAATCGGCGGTGGCGAACCAGTTGGAGGCATCCGCGTACTGCGCGACCATGCGAAGCGTCTTGCGCTCGCCTACCCCGCCGATGATCAGATACGGGCGGGGCTGCGACAGCGTCTTCGGCACCGAGAGCGTGCGGCCCAAGTGATAGTGACGCCCCTGGTACGGCTCTTCGGAGTCGCTCCACATCTGCAGCGCGATCTGAATGGCCTCTTCGAGCCGCTCGAAGCGCTCGCCGATGGGCGGGAAGGGGATGCCGAGCCCGTTCGACTCCTCCTCGTTCCAGGCCGCCCCGATGCCGAGCCCCGCGCGACCGCCCGAAAGCACGTCGAGCGTCGAGACGGCCTTGGCGAGCAGTCCGGGCTCGCGGTAGACGACTCCCGTGACCATCGTGTGCAGCAGCACCTTCGAGGTGTTCGCCGCCAGGAACCCGAGGAAGGTGTACGCCTCGAGCATGTCGCGCTCGGGCGGTCCGTAGGCGCTGATCTGCCAGAAGTGGTCCATCACGGTGAGGCGGGCGATACCCGCCTCCTCTGCGTCGTGCGCGACGCGCGCGAGGGTCGGGCCGAGCTGGGCGGGCCCCGAGCCGAATGTCAGCTGCGCCAGATGAAAACCGAGTTCCATAGCGGTCACGCTACGCCGACTGTTCAGGCGGGAATGGAAGAGTTGTAGGCATGCAGCTGGTCATCGATCTGGTGCTCGCCGCGGTGGGCGTGCTCACCGTGATCCGCTACGCGCGCCGGGGTGTCATCACGGGGCTCGCTGCGCTCGTGGGCTGGCTGATCGGCTTCTGGGTGGCGCTGCAGCTCGCACCCGCGTTCGTCGAGGCGATGGGCGGAATCTCGGGCATGCCGGTGTGGCAGCGCAACCTCGTGGTGCTCGGCGTGGTGCTGCTCATCGCCGCCGTCTGCGCGATCATCGTCATCACGATCGGCAACCTGGTGCGCAGGGCGGTGCGCCCGATTCCGGTCGCCGGCGGCCTCGACGCGGTGCTCGGCGCCGTCCTCGGGGCTCTCGCGTGGGCGACGGTCGTGTGGCTCGCCGCCGGCTTCATCACGAGCACCGGGTTCCGCCCCGTCACCCAGCTCGTCGACTCGTCGCGCATCGTGGCCGCGCTCGACTCCTATGCGCCGATGCCGGCCGAGCGCGTCTTCAGCCAGGTCGACGACGCGATCGCCGCCGCCGGGCTGCCGAAGGTGTTCGAGAGCGGCGACGAGCAGATCCCGGGCGTCGCGGCGCCCCCGAGCTCGGTGCCTGCGGCCGTCGGTGCGGCCTCGCCGTCGATCGTCGAGGTGGTCGCCGACGAGCCCAAGTGCGGCACGCAGTCCTCAGGAAGCGGCTGGGTCGTGGCATCCGATCGCATCGTCACCAACGCGCACGTGGTCGCCGGCTCGTCCTCGACGGCCGTGCTGGTCGACGGCAAGTCCGAGCGGCTGCACGCGAGCGTCGTGAGCTACGACCCCGAGACCGACCTCGCGATTCTCGCGGTGCCCGGGCTCGACGCGAAGCCGCTGCAGCAGAACGCCGCGCCGCAGGAGAAGGGAGCAGCGGTGTTCGCGGCCGGCTACCCGGGCGGCGGGGCCTACACCGTCTCGGCCGGCCGCGTGCGCACGACCGTGAACGCGATCGGCAAGGACATCTACGACGACAAGACCGTCACCCGCCAGGTGTACTCGCTGCGCGCCGTCGTGCGCCCCGGCGACTCGGGCGGCCCGCTGCTGGACTCCACCGGGCACGTCACCGGCGTCGTCTTCGCCATGTCGACGACCGACTCGCAGACCGGCTACGCGCTGACCCTCGCGCAGGTGCGGCCCACACTCGCCAAAGCGGCGACCCTGACCTCGCCCGTCTCGACGGGCGCCTGCACCGCGGGCTGACCGCGTTCTTAGCGGATTCTTGGCGCCGAGGCGCGGATCATGAGGACATGAGCGAACGGATGCCTCGCCTGCTGCTCGTGGAAGACGACGCCCGCCTCGCCCCGATCATCGTCGAGTACCTCGCCGGCAGCTACGACGTCACGCACCGCGCCGATGGCGCGCGGGCGCTCGAGACCGCCCTCGCCGAGGAGTTCGACGTCATGGTCGTCGACCGGCGCCTGCCCGGGCTCGACGGAGTGAGCCTGGTGCAGGGCATCCGCCGAGCCCGCATCGGCACGCCGATCATCATGCTCACCGCGCTCGGCACCGTCGCCGATCGCGTCGACGGGCTCGACGCCGGTGCGAACGACTACCTCGTGAAGCCCTTCGAGTTCGCCGAGCTGCTCGCGCGGCTGCGGGCTCTGCGGCGCACCTACACCTCGAACGAGGCGTCGCTCTCGGTCGGCACGTGGGACTTCTTCCCCGAGGACCGCATCATCGAGTCCCCCTACATCGGCCCCGTCGCGCTCACGCCCAAAGAAGCCGAGCTGCTGCGGCTGCTGGCCGAGAACCCGCAGCGCACCTTCAGTCGCGCGCAGATCCTCTCCGCCGTGTTCACCCCGACCGATCTGCCCGGCACGGTCGACACCTACGTGCACTACCTGCGCCGTAAGACCGAAGAGAGCGTCGTGCTGACGGTGCGCGGCAAGGGCTATCGGCTGGGGTCGCTGTGAGCGCACGCACGCAGGGGCGCGCGCCGGGGCGGGCGCGAGCGCGGGCCGGGGATGCCGACGAGGCGGCGGTGCGCCGCGCGGCGGCATCCGTCACCCGCCAGATCTCGATCGCGACGGTCGCGCTCGTCCTCGTGATCGTGATCATGGCGATCATCGTCGTGATCTGGCAGTCGCAGCCGAGCGAGCTGCGCGAGCGGGCGGTGCCCGGCGAGGACAAGATCTACATCGACGCGGGCGCAGTGCTCGTCGCGCTCGCGGTGATCGGCGTCGGCGCGATCGTGTTCGCGGCGGTGATCAGCTGGGTGATCGCGCGGCGGGCGGTGCGTCCGCTGGGGCGCGCGCTCGCCCTGCAACGGGCTTTCGTCGCGGACGCCTCGCACGAGCTGCGCACCCCGCTTGCCGTGCTCGACGCGCGGCTGCAGCTGCTGCAGCTGCGGCTCACCGCCGTCGACCCGAACGCCGAGACCGTGGCCGAGTTGCGCCGCGACGCGGGCACCTTGATCGGCATCGTGGACGAGCTGCTCGCGGCCGCCGGCGATGAGCCGGCCGAGGGCGACGCCGTGACGGATGCCTCGGCCGACGCGGCCTCTGTCGTCGAGTCGCTGCGTCTGCTCGCCGGCGAGCGCGGGGTGTCGATCGAGCTGCGGACACCGGGCGCAGACGCCGCCGACCCGCTGCGTGTCGCGATGCCGACCGTCGGCTTCCGGCGCTGCGTCACCGCACTCGTCGACAACGCCCTCGCGCACACGCCCGACGGCGGCCGGGTCGACGTCTCGCTCGAGCGGCTCGGCGCCGGCGCCGGGCGTGCCGAGCGTGAGGGGCGCGGCGCGGTGGTGGCCCTCACCGTGACGGACCACGGCCCAGGCATCCGCGGCATCACTCCAGATCGGGTCTTCGAGCGCTTCGCCCACTCCGATCCGGAGGCGGCGGACGGCCTGCCGCGCCGCCGCGGCTTCGGCATCGGCCTCGCGCTCGTGCGCGACGTCGCGGCGCGCGCCGGCGGCACGGTGCGCGTCGAGCGCACCGGTCCCGACGGCACGACCTTCGTGCTCGAGCTTCCGGCGGCGTAGCGCGCGGTCAGAGCTCGTCGTCGCTGTCGGCGTGGGCGATGATCATCAGCATCGTGAAGACCGTGATCATCGCGGCCAGCGCGACCCCGGCGACGCAGATCATGGCGATGAGCAGAACGGACATGGACGCCACGATCGTCGGTGCCGTCACAGAAACGGCACAGCGCCGGCCGAGCCTAGGCTTGGTGCGTGAGTGATGAGGCGCGGTCCGTCGCCGCGTGGGAAGCGCTGTTCCGAGCCCAGGTCGCCATCATGCGGCGCCTCGGTGCCGACTTCCCGAACGGCGACATCTCGTTCAACGAATACGACGTCCTGTTCACCCTGAGCCGCGCTCCGGGGCGTGCCCTTCGGCTGCGCGACCTCAACAAGTCGCTGCTGCTGACGCAGCCCAGCGTGAGCCGCATGATCGATCGGCTCGCGGCTCGTGGGCTGGTCGAGAAGCGCCCGGATCCGCGCGATGCGCGCGGCACGGTCATCCGGCTGACGGATGCCGGCTACGAGGCCTTCTATCGCGTCGCACACGTGCACGGCGCATCGATCCATCGCGTCGTCGGGCAGGCCCTCGACGCAGACGAGCTGGCGACCCTCACCGCGCTGTGCACCAAGCTGCGCGCCCAGTTGCCGGCGGTGTAGCCGCGCAGCGAGCAGAGCCCTCTGCGCCAGCGGCCAAAAAGTAGCCAGCGGCCAAAAAGTAGAGGCCCGAGGGCTTTCGCCTTCGGGCCTCTCCCTTGCACCAAGAGTGTCCTGCAATCACATTCCGCGTTGGCTGCCACAGCAAACAACTAACGCTCTTAGAAGATATAACGGCCAGGTAACGCTGTCTAGTTATCTGTTCGTGATTTTTCCTGCGAGTTGTTTATGCGCTGCTTCGCAGCACGATCAAGCCGCCGGATGCCGCGCCATCACCGCGAACAGTGCCGAAACGGCGCTGCGGCCGGGGCGATCCGACATTACGGAACATGTCGATGTGCGGGCCCTCGGGGGCTGCGGACACGGAGGTCTGCTCGCCCGACGCCGCTTCGGCACCGCCCGACGGCGGAGGCGCAGCGGCTCAGTAGCCGACGACGAAGCGGCGGTTGATGTGGGTCGGGGTCTCGATCTCGTCGACGAACGCGAGCGCGAAGTCGGCGCCGGAGATCTCGGACTTGCCCTCGGCGTCGCGCAGCACCGTGTCGGCGCTGGTGCGGTAGCCGCCGATCGCGGTGCCGGGGTTGAAGCCGCCGTACGTCTCGGCGGGGCTCACATAGAACCACTGCAGCCCGTTGGGCGTCTCGTCGCTGCGCAGCCAGTCGAGGATGCCGGCGTGTGCCAGCGCCTCGGGCTTGTACGCCTCGACGAACTCGGGCTTGTCGACGAGCCGCGGGCCGCCGACACCCTCGTGCGACGAGCCGGCGCCGCCGACGAACCCGAGCCGAGCGCCGCCCGCGACGGCACCCTCGGCGAGGCCGGGCACGAGTTGCGGCAGCACGGGCTGGTTCGAGCCGTCGACGGCGTGGATCGCCACGACCACCACGTCGTGCTCCGCCGCGAGCCGGTCGGTGAAGGCGCGGTCGGTGATGTCGCCCTGCACATACGAGACGCCGTCGATCGGGGCATCCGGTGCGTGCCTCGAAACGGCCGTCACGCTGATGCCGCGCTTCACTGCTTCCGCGGCGATGTTGCTGCCTGAATACCCGGTGCCACCGATGATCGCAATAGAGGTCATGTATGCCTCAGCCAGCTCGCCCCGGAACGTATTCCGACTTCGCCGAAGGTTACGAAGAGGCCAGAGCCGGTCGGGGAGCTCAGAACCGGTCGGGCGACGGCGCGTGCGACTGGCGGATCACGACGTCGGCGTGACGGTCGAAGCGGTAGCCGACGCCGCGCACCGTGCGCACGATGTCCTCGTAGCGCCCGAGCTTCGCGCGCAGGCGGCGCACGTGCACGTCGATGGTGCGCTCGTTCGGGATCTCCTCATCGGAGGCGGACGACCACAGCGACTCGATCAGCTCGGTGCGCTCGATCGTGCGGCCCTCGCGAAGGACGAGGTACTGCAGCAGCTCGAACTCCTTGAAGGTGAGCGAGACGCGGTCGCCGTCGAGCAGCAGGTGGCGGCGCGTGACGTCGATCGTGACGCCCGTCTTGTCGGCGCTGTCGTCGGCGCGTGAGCCGGCCGGGCGCTGCCTGGCGACCGCAGCGGGGTCACGCAGGGCGAGGCGCACGACGTCGACGTCGCGGCCGCCCGCACCCTCGGGGGCGAGCGCGACGGAGGCGAACGACTCGGCGCCGGAGGCGACCTCGGCGAGCGTCTTCTTCAGCGCGGCGACGATGGTGCCGAGGTCGGTACCTGCGGCGGCGGCCTTCGCCTCGTCGAAGCCGACGTAGAGGGCGAAGCCGCGGGCGGTCCCTGCGGGCGCGATGCGCGCGGCGGGAGCGGCCGTGGTCGAGGAGGTGAGAGCGGACTCGGGCAGAGTGAAGGTCATCGGAATCAGATCCTTTGGATGATGATGCTGCGGCGGGCCGACGCGGATTCGCGCTCAGAGAGCGGCCCTGATGGTGTGCGCCTCGTCAGCGAGGCAGGCGGGGGGAGCGGACTCACCCCAGTCGAAGGGCTGAAGGAATCAGGCACACATTCGACACATGAGAGCGCCGCGGCCGGGCATCATCATGCCGGCAGTCTCGCTCACCTCGAGGGCGGAACGAAGGCTCACGGTGTCAGTCATGTCACAAAGCAAAACATAAAACGTCGCGTTATGTCAAACATGACAGGAGCGAATGAATCAGAGCGAGGGATGCCTGCACCGGCGCCCCACTCGCGCGGGTGCGCGGTCGTCCCGGCGCCAGCGGGCGGTCTGGGCTACTCCGCGAGCCCGTAGAGGCGGTCGCCCGCGTCGCCGAGGCCCGGCACGATGTAGCCGTGCTCGTTGAGCCGCTCGTCGAGCGCGCCGAGCACGAGGCGCACGTCGCGCCCCGCGGTCTCCTTCTCGAGCCGCTCGATGCCCTCTGGCGCGGCGAGGATGCAGATCGCGGTGACGTCCGAAGCGCCGCGCTGGAAGAGGAACTCGAGCGCGGCGCCGAGCGAGCCGCCGGTGGCGAGCATCGGGTCGAGCACGAAGCACTGGCGACCGGAGAGGTCCTCTGGCAGTCGCTCTGCGTAGGTCGTGGGCTGGAAAGTCGCTTCGTCGCGGGCCATGCCGAGGAAGCCGACCTCGGCGTTCGGCAGCACGGCCATCATGCCGTCGAGCATGCCGAGCCCCGCGCGCAGAATCGGCACGACCAGCGGCACGGGCTTCGAGAGGGCGAGGCCGTTGTAGGGCGCGACCGGGGTCTGCACCGTGATCGGCTCGACCCGCACCTCGCGTGTCGCCTCGTAGCTCAGCAGCGTGATGAGCTCGGCGACCAGCGCGCGGAACTGCGGGCTGGGGGTCTCGCGATCGCGCAGCACCGTCAGCTTGTGGGTGATGAGCGGGTGGTCTGCAACGTGCACTCGCATAGGCTCAAGGCTACCGGGCCGCCCGTGCCCGAAAGCCAGGTCAGAAGGGGCGTGATGCTCACCGTTCCGCCGCAGTACGACGCGTGGATGGGACTCGCGCTCGACGAGGCCCGCGCGGCGCTCGCGACGGGCGACGTTCCCGTCGGCGCAGTCGTGATCGGGGCCGACGGCGCGGTGCTCGGGCGGGGGCGCAACGCGCGCGAGGCGCGACAGGACCCGACGGCGCACGCCGAGGTGGAGGCGCTGCGCGAGGCATCCCGCGTCACCGGCGACTGGCAGCTGACGGGCGCGACCCTCGTCGTCACCCTCGAGCCGTGCGCCATGTGCGCGGGCGCGATCCTCTCGGCGCGGGTGCCGACGGTCGTCTTCGGCGCGTGGGATGAGAAGGCCGGGGCGTCAGGCTCGGTCTACGATCTGCTGCGCGACCGGCGGCTGCCGCAGAGTGCGGCGGTCTACGCGGGGGTGCGGGCCGAGGAATCCGCCGCTCTGCTGCTGCAGTTCTTCGAGCAGCGTCGCTAGCGCGTTTCGAGACGCGCGCGGATCCTGAGGGGCCGCGAAGCGCCGCGTCTCGAAGGCCGCAGGCTCCGCGAGCTCCTCAACGCGCGTGATCAGCGCGTCGCATCGAAGACGTCGGGCTCGAGGTAGATCAGGCGCGCAACGGGAACCGCGGCGCGAATCCGTTCTTCGACGGCGTCGGTCGCGGCGGCGGCATCCGTCACGGTCCTGGCCCCGGGCATCGCGATCTTTGCCGCGACGAGCAGCTCGTCGGGGCCGAGGTACATCGTGCGCAGGTGGATGATGCGGTCCGTCTCGCCGCCGGCGAGGATCGCAGCCTCGATCGTGCGCAGCTCGGCCTCGGTGGCGCCTTCGCCGACCAGCAGGCTCTTGACCTCGGTGCCGAGCACGATCGCGACCAGCACCAGCAGCACGCCGATGGCGATCGAGCCGGCGGCGTCGAACACCCCGTTGCCGGTGATGAGCGCGAGGCCGACGCCGATCAGGGCGAGCAGCAGACCGGTGAGGGCCGCCACGTCTTCGAGCAGCACGGCGGGCAGCTCGGGGTTCTTCGCGCGGCGGATGAACTGCACCCACGTGCCGGAGCCCTTGTGGGGCCGCGACTCGGCGATGCCGGTGCGCAGCGACAGCCCCTCGAGCACGATCGAGATCACGAGCACCGCGAGCGGCAGCCACCACAGGTGCGGGCGCACGTAGTGGTCGAGGTCCTGCATCTTCTCGACGCCCTCGTAGATCGAGAAGACGCCGCCGACCGAGAACAGGATGATCGCCACGACGAAGGCGTAGATGAAGCGCTCGCGGCCGTAGCCGAAGGGGTGCTCGCGGTCGGCGTCGCGCCTGGCCCGCCGGCCGCCGATGAGCAGCAGCAGCTGATTGCCCGAGTCGGCGAGCGAGTGCACGGATTCCGCGAGCAACGAGCTCGAGCCGGAGAACAGGAACGCGAGGAACTTGACGATCGCGATTCCGACGTTCGCGCCGAGCGCGGCGAAGATCGCGGCGCCGCCGTGCGACTCGGGCTGGTGCTCGGCGGGGGCATCCGTCATGGCCCCAATCCTATGAGGAGCTTGTGCGTCCGCGACCGACAACTGCGGCCCTGTTCGCGGCCGCAGGCGTCGGCGCGGGGCGCAATTAAGGTGGGGCCATGACCGATGCGCCGACGACGACCCTGCCCACCACCGCCTTCCTCGGTGCCGGATCGATGGCCGGGGCCATTCTGGGCGGCCTGCTCTCGCCGGCGGTCAGCGTGACGGGCGGCGTGCGCGTGACGAGCCGTACGGCTGAGAAGGCGGCGAGTTTCGCGGGCGTGCCCGGCGTCGCCGCGTATGCGACCGAGGCTGAGGCGGATGCCAATCGCATCGCCGTTCGCGGGGCGAAGCTCGTCGTGCTGGCGGTCAAGCCGTACCTCGTGCCCGAGGTGCTCGCCGAGGTCGCCGGCGACCTCGAGCCCGACGCCGTGGTCGTGAGCGTCGCCGCCGGGGTCACGATCGCGACGATGGAAGCGGCGGTTCCGGCATCCGTCGCCGTCATCCGCACCATGCCGAACACACCCGCCCAGGTCGGGCGCGGCGTGACGGGCGTGAGCGCCGGAACGCGCGCGACAGAAGACGATGTGGCGCTCGTGCGCGCGCTGTTCGAGACGGTCGGCGCGGTGGTCGAGGTGCCGGAGTCGCAGCTCGACGCGCTGTCGACGATCTCGGGGTCGGGGCCCGCGTACGTGTTCCTGCTCGTCGAGGAGCTGACGAAGACCGCGCTCGCCAAGGGGTTCTCGCCCGGGCAAGCCAAGCTGCTCGTCGAGCAGACGTTCCTCGGGGCGAGCGAGCTGCTCGTCTCGACCGGTGAGGACCCCGCCGAGCTGCGCCGCCGGGTGACCAGCCCCAAGGGCACGACCGAGAAGGCGATCGAGGTGCTGCAGGGCGCCGACCTCTCGGCCCTCTTCGATCGCGCGACCGACGCCGCGCTCGCCCGCGCCCGCGAGCTCGCGTCCGGCGCATAGCGTGTGCGCCACTGGCTTCCGCTTTGCGCTACTCGGATCCGAGTAGCGCAAAGCGGATCCTGGTGGCGCAACCGCGTCACTCCTCCAGCGACGCGAACCTCTCGACGGCGGCCTCTCTGCCGGACACCACGATGACGTCGCCCTCGTGCACGACGGTCTGTTCCGAGGCATCCGTGAACGGCTCGTTCGGCCGCTTGATGCCGACGACCGTCACCTTGTGCACGCGGCGCACCCCGGAATCGGCGAGCGACCTGCCGCAGATCGGTCTCGGCGCGTGCATCTTGACGAACACGAAGTCGTCGTCGAACTGGATGAAGTCCAGCATCCGCCCGCTCACCAGCCGTGCGATGCGCTCGCCCGCCTCGGCCTCGGGGTAGATGACGTGGTGCGCGCCGATGCGGCTGAGGATCTTGCCGTGCGCGGGTGTCACGGCCTTCGCCCAGATCTGGGGGATGCCGAGTTCGACGAGGTTCGCGGTGATGAGAACGGATGCCTCGATCTGCGAGCCCACCGCGACGATGGCGATCTGGAAGTCGGCCGCACCGATCTGGCGCAGCGCGTCGAGCTGGGTCGAGTCGGCCTGCACGGTGTGCGTGACCTCTTCGGCCCACTCCTGCACCAGGGCGGCGTCGACGTCGACGGCGAGAACCTCGCGGCCGAGCTTGTCGAGCTCGGCGGCGGCCGCCGAGCCGAAGCGGCCGAGCCCGATCAGCAGCACGGCGGCGTCGTGACGGATCTCATGCGGGTTAGCCAACGATGGGCCTCTCTTCCGGGTGGGCGTAGAGCCGGCGCTGCTGGCTCTGGGCGAGGGCGGCCGCGAGCGTGATGCTGCCGATGCGGCCGAAGAACATGGTCAGGGCGAGCACGTAGACCGCCGGCGTCGGTGCGCCCATCGTGAGCCCCGTGGATAGGCCGCAGGTCGCGAAGGCGCTGATGACGTCGAAGAGCGCGTGATCGAGCGAGTCGTGCGTGATTGCGAGGATCGTCACGGTGGCGACGGCGACGATCGTGGCGCCCCACAGCACGACCGAGACGGCCACCCGCAGCACGTCGCCCGGGATGCGGCGGTGGAACGCCTCCATGCTCTCGACGCCTTTGGCCTCTGCCACCGCCGCGAGGAACAGCACGGCGAGGGTGGTCACCTTGATGCCGCCGCCTGTGGAGGCCGAGCCGCCGCCGATGAACATCAGCATGTCGGTCACGAGCAGGCTCGAGTTGTGCAGGTGCGAGACGTCGAACGTCGCGAAGCCGCCCGAGCGGGCCATCGCCGAGAGGAAGAAACCCTGGAAGATGCCGTCGCCCGTGCCGAGCCGCGCGAACGTCTTGGTGTTGTCGTGCTCGAGCGACCACAGCACGATGCCGCCGATGACGAACAGCAGCAGGTAGGCGACGACCGTGAGCTTCACGTGCAGCGAGACGATGCGGCGACGCTCGGACGGGGTGCGGATGACGCGGGCGAGGGCGTAGATGACGGGGAATCCGATCGCCCCCAGCATCACCGTGAGCGCGAGGGTCGTGAGGAACACGTAGTCGTGCGCGAACGGGATGAGCCCATTGCTGTTCGGCGTGAAGCCGGTGTTCGTGAACGCCATCGCCGAGTAGTAGACGGCGTCGCGCGCGGACTCGCCGAGCGTGAAGCCGTGCGCGAGCAGCAGCGGGAAGAAGATCGCCGAGGCGATCAGCTCGATCGCCACGACGCTGATCGCGATCGTGAGCAGCAGCCCGCCGACCTCGCCAAGGCGGACCGCCTGGCTCTCGGAAACCGGGCCCTTGTGGGAGCGCAATGGGTTGGTGTCGCCCGCCGCGATGAGCCGCGCGCGCAGGCCGAGGTGCCGGCTGATGATCAGCCCGAGAGTGCTCGCGAGGGTGAGCACGCCGATTCCGCCGATCTGCACGCCGATGTAGATGACGACCTCGCCGAAGCCCGACCAGTGCGTCGTCATGTCGACGGTCGACAGGCCCGTGACGCAGACGACGGAGATGGCCGTGAACAGCGCGTCGGCGAAGTCGGTCGCCGTGTGCGCGGCGCTCGAGATCGGCAGGGCGAGCAGGCCCGTCCACACCAGCACCAGGGCCGCGAACACGATGAGTGCGA
Organism: Gryllotalpicola daejeonensis; assembly: GCF_039538145.1. Classification (NCBI taxonomy): domain Bacteria; kingdom Bacillati; phylum Actinomycetota; class Actinomycetes; order Micrococcales; family Microbacteriaceae; genus Gryllotalpicola; species Gryllotalpicola daejeonensis. The sequence continues at coordinate 2,521,067 of NZ_BAABBV010000001.1, forward strand.
ACCGGCTGGGGCTCGCCGACGCGAAGTCTGAGAACGACTCGCGGATGCCTCGACGACCCCGCCTCGCTGCGACCGCGGTCACCGACATCCCCCGCCCTCCACTCGCCCATCCTGCCCTCGACCGCTCGGGACTGGCTACTCTTGCCACATGGCCGACATCTTTGACATCGTTGCCGACTCGACCAGGCGCGAGATCCTGCAGGTGCTGCTTGAGGCGCAGTCCACGGGCAGCGGCGAGGTGGCGGTGTCGCAGATCGTGCTCGCTCTCGAGCTGAGCCAGCCGACCGTGTCGAAGCACCTCAAGGTCCTGCGCGACGCCGGGCTGGTGCGGGTGCGCGAAGAGGGCCAGCACCGGTACTACCACCTCGACTCGACCCCGCTCGAAGAGGTCGACGAGTGGCTGCTGCCGTTCCTCGGCACGGCAGAAGAGCCGGAGGCGGCGTCGGATGCCACGGCCGTCGGCGCCTCGTCGTCGGTGGGCTTCGGCGCCACCGGGCTCTCCGAGTCGCAGAAGGAGTTCGCGGCTTCGGTCGGCAAGGTCGCCGCTGGTGCCGCGGCGCGCGCGGCCGCGCTGGCCTCACGCGTGAAGCGCTGAACCGGCCGCGGTCAGGGGCCCAGTCGGCGGCTGGTAAGATGGCTGTTTGTGTCGCGCTCGACGCGCGGCATCCCCGATCTTTGTGAGGTTTCCGTGGGTTCTGTCATCAAGAAGCGCCGCAAGCGCATGGCGAAGAAGAAGCACCGCAAGCTTCTTCGCAAGACGCGCCACCAGCGTCGCAACAAGAAGTAGGTTCTGTGCCTGCCTAGCAGCAGGGACCTACCAGCAGAAAGCGTCAGGGCACTCGCCCTGGCGCTTCTTCTGTTTGACTTGAGTGGTGCCGCACCGCATCACGCTCTACTCGAAGCCCGGCTGCCACCTGTGCGAAGACGCGCGGAACGTCGTGGACGACGTGGTGGCGCGGGTGCAGGCATCCGCTCGTCTTGATCTTCAGGTCGATGAGATCGACATCCTCGGCGACGCGGACTTGCAGAATCGCTACGGTGAAGAGATCCCCGTCGTGCTCATCGACGGCAAGATGCACACCTATTGGCGCGTCGATGCGGCGCGCTTCGAGAAGGCACTCAAGGAGCTCGCATGACCCTGCGTCACATCGTCTCGTGGACCCTCAAGTCGGATGACGCGGCGCAGCGCCGCGAAGACGCAGAGAGCGTGCGCTCGCGCCTGCTGGCGCTTCAGGGCGTCGTGCCGTCGATCCAGTCGATCGCCGTGATCATCGACGAGGTCGACGAGCGAACCACCAACTCGGTCGCCGTCGTCGCCGACTTCGCCGACGCCGCCGGGCTCGAGGAGTACATCGTGCACCCCGTGCACCAGGAAGCCGCGGCGTGGATCCGCACGGTCGTCAACGTCGAGTCGCGCGTGGCGGTCGACGGGGCGCTGTAGCAGACGCCGAACGCCGAACCCCAAACGCCGAAAAGTGCCGTAATGGGGGCTTCCGACTCGCGGAACCCCATTACGGCACTTTTCGGTGAGTCTTACGGCGCGAGGCGCGTCGGGCCGCGGAACAGCAGGGTCGTCTCGCGGATCGACGACTCGCCGAGCAGCAGCATCAGCACGCGCGCGAGGCCCATGCCGAAGCCGCCGTGCGGCGGGATGCCGTACTTGAAGAACTCGAGGTACTCGCCGATGCCGGCGGGGTCGAGGCCCTTGTCCTTGGCGTTCGCGAGCAGCTCGTCGATGCGGTGCTCGCGCTGCGCGCCGGTCGTGATCTCGGTGCCGTTGTAGATCAGGTCGTACGACTTCGTGAGGCCCGTCTCGGGGTCGCGCATGTGGTAGTACGGGCGGATGTTTGCGGGGTAGTCGGTCACGAAGACGAAGTCGTGGCCGTACTTCTCTTTCACATACGCGCTGATCTGGCGCTCGCCCTCTGGGTCGAGGTCGCCGTCTTCGCGCGGCACCGTGTAGCCGCGCTCGCTCTTGAGCAGCTCGTGCACCTCGGCGAGCGGGATGCGCGGGAACGGGACCTGCGGAACCTCGACCTCGATGCCGAACAGCTCGCGGATCTCGTCGCCGTGCTTCGCCTTCACCGCGGCGAGACCCGCGGCCAGCAGCTGCTCCTGCATGGAGATGACGTCTTCGTACGAGTCGATCCACGAGATCTCGGCGTCGACCGAGATGAACTCGGTGGCGTGCCGCGAGGTGAACGACGGGTCGGCGCGGAAGACGGGGGAGATCTCGAAGACCTTGCCGAAGCCCGCGGCCTGCGCCATCTGCTTGAAGTGCTGGGGGCTCTGCGCGAGGTACGCCGTGCCGAGGTCGAAGTAGTCGAGCTGGAAGAGCTCGGCGCGCGACTCGGACGGGGACTCCATCAGCTTCGGAGTGTGGATCTCGACGAAGCCGTTGCCGACCCACCAGGTGCGCCACGCGTGCTCGAGTGTCGTCTGAATGCGGAAGATGAGCGCGTTCTTCGGCTGGCGCAGGTCGAGCCAGCGGTAGTCGAGGCGCTTGTCGAGGCTCGAGTCGGCGGCGATCGGCGCCTCGGGAAGGCTCGCGCCCGCGACTTCGAGCGTGCCCACCTTCACCTCGAGGCCACCCAGCTTCACGCGCTCGTCGTGCTTGAGCTCGCCGGTGACCGTGATGAAGGTGCCGAGGGAGAGGCCGGAGATCGTCTCGGTGAGCGCGAGAGCGGATGCCGCAGCTGCGGCATCCTCGACGTCCTCAGCGATCTCGCGCGTCGCCGGGTTGACGAGCTGCAGCGCGCCGGACTCGTCGCGCAGCACGACGAACTGCACCTTCTTCTGATCGCGGACGGTCTCGACCCAGCCAGCGACGGTCACGGGGCCGTCGGGAAGAGCGGAAAGGTCCTTGATGAGGGTGCGGTGAGTCACGCTGGCAATCGTACCGGGGTGCTCTCCGCACTTTCCGTGCGCCCGCCTGCCGGCGATGAGTTCGACGGCGACTGCCGGCTCATGCGCCAGCCGCAGGTGGTCGACCTCTTCCACCAGCGCTTCGAGGAGCTGTGGGCGGCAGTCGACCCCTGGAACGGCGAGCGCAACGTGCTCGCCGAGCGTGTGCTGCGGATGCTCGCCGCGGGTCTGCAGGACGAGCAGATCGCGGCTCAGCTCGGCATCACGCCGCGCGCCGTGCGCAGACATGTGGCCAAGGCGATGGCGGATGCCGGCGCCGAGACCCGCTTCCAACTCGGAGTGCTCTACGCAGACCGCTACCGTGCGCGCTCCCACCCAGGCAATTCCGGGGTACGGCATCCGTAAACTTGCGGTCGTGGCTAGTCGGCAGGTGCATCTCGTGCGCCATGGCGAGGTGTACAACCCCGACCATGTGCTCTATGGCCGACTCCCCGAATTCCATCTCTCGCCGCTCGGCCGCCGCATGGCGCAGGCCGCGGCCGACGAGCTGGCCGCCCGCGAGCGGCCGGTCGCAGCACTGATCGCCTCCCCGCTCGTGCGTGCCCAGGAATCCGCCGCCCCCATCTCGGCCGCGCTCGGGCTCGACATCCGCACCGAGCCGCGCATCATCGAGCCCCGCAATCACTTCGAGGGCAAGGTGATGGAGAAGGCGGTCAAGAACCCCATCAACTGGCCGTGGCTCGTGAACCCGCTGCGCCCGTCGTGGGGTGAGGCGTACCGCTCCATAGTCGCGCGCATGACCGAGGCGATGACGGATGCCTTTGCCCTGCCGCCCCTGTCGGAAGACGAGCCGGGCGATGTCGTCATGGTCAGCCACCAGCTGCCGATCTGGGTCACGCACCTGGCGATCGCCGGCGAACGGCTCTGGCACGACCCGCGCCAGCGGCGCTGCAATCTGTCGAGCATCACGAGCTTCGAGCAGGTCGACGGCGCGTTCCGCGAGGTCGGCTACAGCGACCCTGCCGCGCCGTTCCTCGAGAGCGCCGTCGACGTCGGGGCGGTGTAGCCGTGCGTCGTTCCAGGCTGCGGCTCGCAGCATCCGTTCTCTCCGCCGCCCTCGCGGCAGCCGTCCTCTCGGGCTGCACCGCGACGGCGCTGCAGTCGCAGTATGAGAACGGCGACAACAAGGGGTACATCTCGGGCACCGGCGTGACCGAGATCAAGCCGGCCGACCGCAAGGAGCCGGTGACGTTCTCGGGGAAGACCGAAGACGGCGCCACGTTCTCATCAGCCGACCACGCCGGCGACGTGGTGGTCGTGAACTTCTGGTACGCGCAGTGCCCGCCGTGCCGGCTCGAGGCGAAGCAGCTGCAGAAGCTCGCGACGCAGTACCAGGGCAAGGGCGTCGACTTCGTCGGCGTCAACACGCGCGACGACGTGGCGAGCGCCGAGTCGTTCGACTCGACGTTCGGCGTGACGTATCCGTCGATCCTCGATGCGGACGGGGGGAAGGTGCAGCTCGCGTTCAGCGGCACCTACCGCCCGAACTCGACGCCGACGACCGTGGTGCTCGACCGGAAGGGCCGGGTCGCGGCGCGCATCGAGGGCCCCATCAACGACCAGCCGTCGACGGTCTCGACGCTGATCGACTCTGCACTGGCCGAACAGCCGTGAACCCGTTCGCCGAACTCGTCGCCAGCGGCCAGCTCGTCGTCGCCGTTCCGATCGCGCTGCTCGCCGGGGTCGTCTCGTTCGCGTCGCCGTGCATCCTGCCTCTCGTGCCCGGCTACCTCGCCTACATCGGCGGCTACACCGACGGGCGCTCGACGGCCGCGCGCGGCGACCGCCGCGGGCAGAGCCGCCTCGCGCTCGGCGTGCTGCTGTTCATCCTCGGCTTCGCGGCGGTGTTCGTCGTCGGCGGCTTCGTCTTCGGGGCGCTCGGGCTGTGGCTCAACGCCTACCGCGAGCTGATCACGCGCATCGGCGGTGTGATCGTGATCCTGCTCGGGCTCGTCTTCATCGGGCAGTTCTCGTTCCTGCAGAACATCGTGAAGCCCTCGTGGCGCGCGCGCTCGGGCCTCACGGGGGCGCCGCTGCTCGGCATCGCGTTCGCGATCGGCTGGAGCCCGTGCACCGGCCCGACCATCGCCGCGATCGACAACATCGGCTTCTCGGGCGGGTCGCCGTGGCAGGGCGCTCTGCTCGCGCTCTGCTACGCGCTGGGCCTCGGAATCCCGTTCCTGCTGATCGCGCTCGGCCTCGGCTGGGCCTCGTCAGCCGTCGCATTCCTCAAGCGGCATATTCGCCTCGTCAACGTCATCGGGGGCGGGCTGCTGATCGTCATCGGCGTGCTCATGGTGACCGGCCTCTGGAACGACTGGATGCTTCAGCTGCAGGGGGTGATTCCCTATTTCGAAACCGCAGTCTGATCTCGACACCGACACCGACGCCGGCACCGGCACAGAAGGCGTGACCGCCGCACGCGGCACCCGCACCTCGCAGTTCGACCGCACCGCGGGCGGCGATCTGCTGCCGAGCGACCACATCGACACGGTCGACGACAGCACCCGCGACGAGCGGGGCGCCGGCGAGGCATCCGTCGGGAATCTCAAACTCGGCCCGCTCGGGTGGGCGCGCTGGTTCTGGCGGCAGCTCACGAGCATGCGCACCGCGCTGTTCCTGCTGCTCATGCTCGCCCTCGCGGCGGTGCCCGGCTCGCTCGTGCCGCAGCACCTGAGCGACCCGAACGGCGTCACGCAGTACAAGCTCGACCACCCGACGCTGTACCCGATCCTCGACAAGCTGCAGTTGTTCGACACCTATTCCTCGGTGTGGTTCTCGGCGATCTATCTGCTGCTGTTCGTCTCGCTCGTCGGCTGCATCATCCCGCGCGTGAAGCACCACATCGACGCGATGATGGCGAAGCCGCCGAAGACGCCGGTGCGGCTGAACAGGATGGCCGGCTTCCGCAGCGTGGTGGCACCAGAGGGCACGGATGCCTCGGCCGCAGTCGCCGGGGCGCAGAAGCTGCTGAAGTCCCAGGGCTACCGCACCGTCGTGCTCGACGGGCCGCGCGGCGAGAAGTCGGTCTCGGCCGAGCGCGGGTACCTGCGCGAGACGGGGAACCTCGTCTTCCACATCGCCCTGCTCGGCATCCTCATCGTCGTCGGCATCGGCGGCAGCTTCGGGTGGACGGCGCAGCGCATCGTCACGGTCGGCCAGACCTACGTCGACACGAACGTCAACCTCGACTCGTTCAACCCGGGGCGCTGGGTGACCGGCGAGAACCTGCCGCCGTATTCGGTGACGGTCAACGACCTCTCCGTGAAGTACGAGAAGGCGAACACGAGCGCGGCCGGCGAGCCGCTCGACTATGACGCGAGCGTGACCGCGACGCGGGCCGACGGGTCGAGCTACGACGCGCACATCAAGGTCAACCACCCGCTGCGCATCGACGGCACGAGCGTGTACCTGCTCGGCAATGGCTATTCGCCGGTGCTGACGTTCCGGAATCCGCAGGGCAAGGTGGTCGCGAGCGGCCCGACCCCATTCCTCGCCGAGAACTCGAACATGCTGTCGCAGGGCGTGGTCAAGGTGACCGACGGGCTCTCGAAGCAGCTCGGTGTCATGGGCGTCTTCATGCCGACCGCGGCGCGCGACGCGAATGGCCAGCTCGCGTCGAGCTACCCGGGGCTCAATAACCCGCGGCTGTCGCTCACCATCTTCTCGGGCAACCTCGGGCTCGACGACGGCGTTCCGCAGTCGGTCTACGAGCTGAACGCCGACCATCTGAAGCAGATCGCGGGGCCCGCGGCGAAGACGCCCGCGCTCGACCTCGGCGTCGGCGAGACGGCGAAGCTGCCGGGCAACCTCGGCACCGTCACCTTCGACAAGGTCGAGCGGTACGCCTCGCTCGACGTGCACCACGACCCCACGCAGGGCTGGGTTCTCGTGTTCGCGATCCTGATCCTGGGCGGGCTGCTCACGTCGCTGTTCGTGCCGCGGCGGCGCATGTGGGTGAAGGCGAAGACGGATGCCTCAGGGGCGGTCACCCTCGAATACGCCGGCCTCGCCCGTGGTGAGGATCCGCGGCTCGACGAGGCGGTGGAGTCGCTGGCATCCGCTCACCAGTCCCAGCTCGCGGAACCCCGGCTCGCGGGCGCGGGCACCCCAAGCGAATTCAATGAAACGAAGGCGTAGCGTACCGACGTGACCGACACCCTCTCCACCATCTCCGAGATCGCGATCTACGTGGTCATGGGGCTGTATGTCGTCGCGACCGCGCTGTTCGCGCTCGACCTCGCGAAGCGCAGCGCCGAGGGCTCGGCGACCACCACCGTGCGCAGTGCCGTGGAGCGGCGCGCAGAGGCCGGGGCCGCGGTCGCGACCGGCGGTGGCTCGGCGAACGCGGCCACCGCGACTCTCGTGCGGCCGACCGAGTCGGCGCGGGCCGGCTCGGCAGGCATCCCCGGTTCTTCACGCATGCTGCGCGCCGCGATGACCGTGACGACCGTGGCGTGGGTCATCCACCTGCTCTCGGATGTGACGCGCGGCATCGCTGCGCACCGCGTGCCGTGGGCGAACATGTGGGAGTTCTCGCTCACGGGCACGCTCGTGATCGTCGGGCTGTTCCTGGCGGCGAACCTGCGGTGGGACATCCGGTGGATCGGCACCTTCATTCTGGGTCTCGTGTGCGTGCTGCTGATGGTGGCGCAGGTGCGCTACTACGTGCCGGTGGTGCCGCTGCCGCCTGCGCTGCAGTCGTACTGGCTTGTGATCCACATCATGGTGGCGATCTTCGGCACCGGGTTCTTCGCGCTCGGCTTCGCGCTGGCCGCGGCGCAGCTCGGGCAGTCGTGGCGCGAACGGCGCCAGGAGCTGTCGCTGCCGCCGGTGCTGCCGTTCCTCAAGTCGCTGCCGGACGCGCTGACGCTCGAGAACCTCAGCTACCGGGTCAACATCATCGGCTTCATCTGCTGGACGTTCACGCTGATCGCCGGCGCCATCTGGGCCGAGAAGGCGTGGGGGCGCTACTGGGGCTGGGACACCAAAGAGGTGTGGACCTTCATCATCTGGGTGATCTACGCCGGGTACATCCACGCGCGGGCGACGCGCGGCTGGCGCGGGCGCCCCTCGGCATGGCTCGCGATCGCGGGCTTCGTCGCGGTGATGTTCAACTTCGGCATCGTGAACGTGTTCTTCCACGGCCTGCACTCGTACTCGGGTCTCACGAACTAGGGCTTCGCCGGTCTCGCGGGTCGACTCGGCCTGCGCTGGTCGACTCGGCGAAGCCGAATGGAGACCACGCCGCGCCGAGAAGTGCCGAAAAGGCGCCTGCGTCGATCGCAGGCGCCTTTTCCGCACTTCTCGATGGTGGCCGCGTGCGCTTCTGGCGCGGTTTCAGGTCTGCTGCTGAGACGAGTCAGGCCAGGAACCCCGTCAGCAGAGCCTCGGTTCCGTCGAGGTGCTCCTGCATCGCCTCGGCGGCCTCGTCGGCGCGGCCGGCCAGGATCGCTGCGACCACGCGCTGGTGCTGCTCGTCCGAGTGCGCGATGTTGCGCGCCAGCAGCGGGATCTCGTCGAGCAGTGCGTTGATGCGGGTACGCGCATCGGCGACGAGGGGCACGAGGCTGGGCGCACCCGCGAGCTCGGCGACGGTGAGGTGCAGGCGAGAGTCCAGTCGGCGGTAGTCGGGGGATGCCGCGCCCGCGCTCTCTTCCAAAGCCGACTGCAGCCGCCCGCGCTCCTCGGCTGTGAGCGCACGGCCGGCGGCGAGCCGGGCCGCGCCGGTCTCGAGCACGGCGCGAACGGCCAGTGCATCGTGCACCTCGGCGGGGGAGAGGGGTGCCGGCGAAGCACCGGTGTTGAGTCTCGTCGAAGCACCTGTGTTGAGCCTCGTCGAAGCACCTGTGTTGAGCCTCGTCGAAGCATCCGCCGTCACCTCGTGCGTTCCGGGCGCCGGCAGCTCCTCCGCGACGAACGTGCCGCCGTAGCGTCCCCGGCGCGACACCAGGAAGCCGGCATCCGCAAGTGCCGCGATCGCCTCGCGCAGGGTGTCGCGGCTGACCCCGAGCCGCACGGCGAGTTCGCGCTCGCTCGGGAGCCGCTCGCCGGGCCCGACCGCGCCGAGGCGGATCGTCTGCAGCAGCCGCTGCACCGTCTCTTCGAACGCGTTCCCGCCTCGCACGGGCCGCAGCAGCGCGTCGGTCACAGCGGGGTGACGTAGGCCGACGAGATGCCGCCGTCGACGAGGAACGTGCTTGCGGTGATGAAGCTCGCGTCGTCGCTCGCGAGGAAGGCGACGGCGGCGGCGAGCTCCTCCGGCTCGGCGAAGCGGCCGACCGGCACGTGCACGAGGCGGCGCTGGGCGCGCTCGGGGTCCTTGGCGAACAGCTCCTTGAGCAGCGGGGTGTTCACGGGGCCCGGGCAGAGCGCATTGACGCGGATGCCCTGGCGGGCGAACTGCACGCCGAGTTCGCGGGTCATGGCGAGCACGCCGCCCTTCGACGCCGTGTACGAGATCTGCGAGGTGGCAGAGCCGAGCACCGCCACGAACGACGCGGTGTTGATGATCGACCCGCTGCCCTGCGCGGTCATGTGCCGCAGCGCCGCGCGCGAGCACAGATAGACCGACGTGAGGTTCACGTCTTGCACCTTCTGCCACGCGGGCAGCTCGGTCGTCTCGATCGAGTCGTCGTCGGGCGGCGAGATGCCGGCGTTGTTGAATGCGATGTCGAGGGAGCCGTAGGTCGACGCGGCGGTGTCGAACAGCGCGTCGACCTGCGTCTGGTCGGTGACGTCGGTTTTCACGAAGAGGCCGTCGATGAGCTCGGCCGCTGCCTCGCCCGCGGTCTGGTCGACGTCTCCGATGACGACCTTGGCGCCCTCCGCGGCGAAGCGCTTCGCGGTTGCAAGGCCGATGCCGCTGCCGCCGCCGGTGATGACGGCGACCTTGCCGGCGAGGCGTTGGGTGAGGTTGATGGGGTCAATGGGCACGTGGCCTCCTTGGTCGGGAAGGGGTTTGGTCTCGATACGCGCTGCGCGCTACTCGACCCGGCGGATACGGCCGGCTCCGCGCGGCCTACTCGACCGCCGAGTCGGATACGGCGATGAAGACGTTCTTGGTCTCGGTGAAGGCGAAGGCCGCGTCGGGGCCGAGCTCGCGGCCGAGCCCCGAGTGCTTGTAGCCGCCGAACGGCGTCGTGTACCGCACCGACGAGTGCGAGTTGACGCTGAGCGTGCCACTCTCGATCGCACGGGACACCCGGATGCCGCGGCTCAGGTGGCGCGTCCAGATCGAGCCCGACAGGCCGTACCGCGAGTCGTTGGCGATCCGGATCGCGTCGGCCTCGTCGTCGAACGGCAGCACCACGACGACAGGTCCGAAGATCTCGTCGGTGACCGTGCGGTCTGTGGCAGACGACGGCGTGAGCACCGTCGGCGGGAACCAATAGCCGGGCCCGCTCGGGGCCTCGCCACGGAAGGCGACGGGGGCGTCGTCGGGCACATACGAGGCGACCTTGTCGAAGTGCGGGCGGCTCACGAGCGGACCCATCTCGGTCGCGGCGTCGCTCGGGTCGCCGACCCTCACGCCCTTCACTGCGGGCTCGAGCAGCTCCATGAAGCGGTCGTAGGCCGAGCGCTCGACGAGGATGCGCGTGCGCGCGCAGCAGTCCTGCCCCGAGTTGTCGAAGACGCCGTAGGGCGCGGTTGCCGCCGCCTTCTCGAGGTCGCTGTCGGCGAAGACGAGGTTCGCGCTCTTGCCGCCGAGTTCGAGGGTGACCGGCTTCACGTGGGCGGCGGCCTTCGCCATGATCGCGGTGCCGGTCGCGGTGGACCCGGTGAACACGATTTTGCGCACGTCCGGATGCCCGACCAGTCGGTCACCGACGACGCGGCCCTCGCCCGGCAGCACCTGGAACAGCCCCTCGGGCAGGCCCGACTCGAGCGCGAGCTCAGCCAGGCGCAGGCTGGTCAGCGGCGTCCACTCCGCCGGCTTCAGCACCACGGCGTTGCCGGCCGCCAGCGCGGGGGCGAAGCCCCACGAGGCGATCGTCATGGGGAAGTTCCACGGCGTGATGACCCCGACGACGCCGATCGGCTCATGGAAGGTCACGTCGAGCCCGCCCGCGACCGGGATCTGCCGCCCGAAGAGCCGCTCGGGTGCCGCCGAGTAGTACTCGAGGACGTCGCGCACGTGCGCGGCCTCGCCGCGCGCATTGCCGATCGGATGCCCGGAGTTGCGCACCTCGAGAGCGGCCAGCTCCTCGACCGCGCCGTCGACTGCGTCCGCGAAGCGCCGCAGCGCGCGCGCCCGGTCGATGGGGGCGAGCCTCGCCCAGGCGCGCTGCGCGACGACGGCGCGTGCGACGGCGGCATCCGTCTCTTCGATGCTCGCGGCCGGGATGGTGGCGATCAGGCTCTCGTCGGACGGGTTGAGCAGGGTGAGTTCTGTCATGCGTGCTGCTTCATTCTGACTGCGCTCTCTTTACGACCCGAGGCATATGTTCTCGCGGCGTCGACCAGCCCCGCGAAGAGACGGCGGTCGGCGGTGTCCTCTTCAGGGTGCCACTGCACGGCGACGCCGAACGGCACCTCGGGCAGCTCGACCGCCTCGATGACGCCCTCGTCACTGCGGGCCGTGACGACGAGCCCCTCGCCGACCTCGTCGATCGCCTGGTGGTGGTACATGCTGCCGAGCGCGTGCTCGCCGATGAGCTCGCCCACAGCGCTGCCGGGCTCGACCTCGATCGGGACGCGGTTGAATGCGCCGCCGCCGAGCTGGTACCGCGGCGAGCCGACGACGTCGGGCAGATGCTGGTGCAGGGTGCCGCCGCGCAGCACGTTGAGCACCTGGGCGCCGCGGCAGATCGCGAGGAACGGCACCTCGGCGGTGATCGCCGCGTCGAGCAAGGCGAAGTCCCAGGCGTCGCGCAACTCTTGCGGCGCGTCGGTCTTCTCGTGCGGTGCCTGGCCGTAGCGCGCAGGGTCCACATCGACGCCGCCGGCGATGATGAGCCCGTCGAGCCGCGAGAGCACCTCGGCGGCATCTGTAGCGCTTGCGGGCTGCGGCGGAAGCAGCACGGCGATGCCGCCCGCGTCGGTCACGCCGTCGAGGTACTGCTTCGGAAGGAAGGACGCCGGCACGTCCCACACCCCGGTCTGGGCGCGCTGCAGGTAGGTGGTGATGCCGATGATGGGGGTGGGGGCCCCCAACTCATCCGGGCGGCAGCCCGGATTCGAAGACACAGCCTCAGAGTCGTTCGAAGCCACGCACCCGCTCCCAATCCGTCACGGCGGAATCGAACGCGGCCAGCTCGACGCGCGCATTGTTGAGGTAGTGCGCCACGACCGCCGGTCCGAACGCCTCGCGGGCGAGCTCGGACTCGGCGAAGAGGGCCGCCGCCTCGCGCAGCGTCGAGGGCACCTGCGGCACGTCCGCGTCGTAGGCATTGCCCGCGTAGGCCTCCTCGAGCTCCAGCTCGTGCTCGACGCCGTAGAGCCCCGCCGCGATCATCGCCGCGACCGCGAGGTACGGGTTGACGTCGCCACCGGGGGTGCGGTTCTCGAACCGCAGCGAAGACCCGTGGCCGACCACGCGCAGCGCGCAGGTGCGGTTGTCGTGGCCCCACGCGACGGCGGTCGGCGCGAAGCTGCCTGGCTGATAGCGCTTGTAGGAGTTGATGTTCGGCGCGTAGAACAGCGTGAGCTCGCGCAGCGCCGCGAGCTGCCCGGCGAGGAAGTGCCGGAAGAGCTTCGAGTGGCCGGCTCCCTGCGAGTGACCGCCGCTTGCGGCATCCCCAGCCCCGGAATCGTCGGCGAAGACCGGCGAGCCGTCCGCCGCGCGCAACGACAGGTGGATGTGGCAGCTGTTGCCCTCGCGCTCGTTGAACTTGGCCATGAACGTGAGCGACTGGCCGTGGGCGGCCGCGATCTCTTTCGCGCCGTTCTTGTAGATCGAGTGGTTGTCGCAGGTCTCGAGCGCGGTCTTGTAGCGGAACGCGATCTCCTGCTGGCCGAGGTTGCACTCGCCTTTGACGCCCTCGCAGTACATGCCCGCGCCGTCCATCGCGACGCGAATGTCGTGCAGCAGAGGCTCCATTCGGGTCGAGGCGGCGAGCGCGTAGTCGACGTTGTAGTCGGTGGCCGGCGTCAGATCGCGGTAGCCCTTCTTCCACGCCTCACGATACGAGTCCTCGAAGACGATGAACTCGAGCTCGGTGCCGACGAAGGCCTCGAGGCCGCGCTCGTGCAGCCGGTCGAGCTGACGCTGCAGGATCGCCCGCGGCGCCTCGACCACCGGTGCGCCGCCCGGCCACTCGAGGTCGGCCGTCACGATCGCCGTCTTCACGAGCCACGGCGCCGCGCGCAGGGTCGCGAGGTCGGGCTTCATCACCATGTCGCCGTAACCGCGCTGCCAGCTCGAGATCTCGTAGCCGCCGACCGTGTTCATCTCGACGTCGACGGCGAGCAGGTAGTTGCAGCACTCGGCGCCGTGCGTCGCGTACTCCTCGAGGAAGAGGCGCGCGCTCGTGCGCTTGCCGACGAGCCGCCCCTGCATGTCGGTGAAGGCGATGATCACGGTGTCGATCGCGCCGTCGGCCGCGAACGCGGCGAGCTGCTCGAGGCTCAGGAATCCGCTCGGCTCTGTCATCGAACCTGCCGTCGTTCCTGTCATCGCACCTCCAATGGTCGGTTGCCGACCATTACAGCACGAGGGATGCCTGAACCGACGCGCTTCTTTTTACACGCTCGTTACACCCAAAGGTATGGCGGCGGTCCTTTCGCTTCGCTAGCTTTTCGCCATCCTCCCCCCGAAAGGACCGCGCATGTCTTCTCCCGAAAAGGTCACGACCTCGGGCGTGAGCTACACCACCGTCGACAAGAGCTATTTCGAGAAGCGCACCCTGCGGCGCAGCGCCGGCGTCTGGGGAATCTGGGGCCTCGGAGTCGCGGCCGTGATCTCGGGCGATTTCAGCGGGTGGAACGGCGGTATCCCGACCGCGGGCTGGGGCGGCCTGCTCGTCGCCACCGTGTTCGTCGCCCTGATGTTCTTCGGGCTCTTCTATTCGATCGGCGAGATGAGCGCGGCGATGCCGCACACCGGCGGCGCATACTCGTTCGCCCGCGCCTCGATGGGGCCGTGGGGCGGGTTCATCACCGGCATGGCCGAGACCATCGAGTACGTCATGACGACAGCCGTCGTGGTCTTCTTCTCGGCGCAGTACGCCGACAGCGCGCTCAAGCTGCTCACCGGTGCCACCCTGCCGCCGTGGCTGTGGTGGGTCATCCTCTATGCCCTCTTCATCGGCTTGAACTCGCTCGGCGCCTCCGTCGGCTTCCGCTTCGCGATCATCGTGTCGGTCATCTCGATCGCGATCATCGTGTTCTTCGCGGTCGTCGCGCTGGCGACGGGGTCGGTGCACGTGGGCTCGCTGTTCGAGGCGCCGGCGAAGGGCGCGGCGAGCGGATTCCTGCCAGGGGGCATTTCGGGCATCCTCGCCACGCTGCCGTTCGCCATCTGGTTCTACCTCGGCATCGAAGAGCTGCCGCTTGCCGCGGAGGAGTCGCACAACCCCACCCGCGACATCCCACGCGGCGGCCTGTGGGCGCTCGTCACCCTGATGGTCACCGGCGCCATCGTCCTGTTCCTCAACTCGGCCGTGCTCGGCGCCGCGGGAACGGGCGCGTCGCTGCAGCCGCTGCTCGACGGCTTCCAGAAGATCTTCGGAAGCAACGCCGCCGTCATCGTCGGCATCCTCGCGATCTTCGCGCTCGTCGGCCTGCTCGCCTCGCTGCAGGGCATCATGTACGCGTACGGCCGCAACATGTACTCGCTGTCACGGGCCGGCTACTACCCGAAGTTCCTGTCACTGACGGGGAAGAACCAGACGCCGTGGATCGCCCTGATCGTCGGCGGCGCGATCGGCTTCATCTTCCTGTTCGTCGCCCAGTACTCGGGCAACACGAACGCCGGCAACATCGTGCTGAACATCGCCGTCTGGGGTGCCGTGATCTCGTACCTGCTGCAGATGACGTCGTTCGTGCTGCTGCGCCGCAACCACCCGGACGCCAAGCGGCCGTACCGCAGCCCGTGGGGCTCGGCCGGCGCGATCTACGCCGGCATCATCGCGCTGATCGCCTTCGTGTCGCTGCTGTTCGTGCCTGCCTATGAGCCGGCGGTGATCGCCATCGCGATCGTCTTCGTCATCGGCCTGATCCTGTTCGCGGTGTTCGGGCGCACGCAGCTGATCCTGTCGCCGGAGGAGGAGTACGCGCTCTCCGGCGGCATCCACGGAGACCCCGAGGCGGAGGACCTCGCCGCCGGGCAGCACGAGGTCGTTCTCGAGGCGGAGCAGGCGGGCGCCACCCCTGGCGAGTAGCCGCGGCCGTCGTCGGTCCTGTGCGGTGCGGTGCGCTGCCGCAGGTCACCGATTCGGTCGCGCGGCCGCCGGGGAGGCATCCGAAAGTCGCTTGCCGACCGAATCGGTGACCGACGGCTCCCGGCGCGCGCCGAAGTGTGTCTCGCGCGGATCTGTGCCTCGTACGGAACTGTGCCTCGCACGGAAGCTGGGCTAAGGAATCAGCGCATGCTCGACGTCGAGCTCGACGCGCGTCGCCGGGAAGCGCGTCGAGCCGAACGAGAGCGGCGTGCCGTCGGGCAGCGTGTCGAGTGAGCGCACGACCAGCAGCACCGCGCCCGGCGGCAGCTCGAGGTCCTCGGATTCCGCGGCCGTCGCGTGCCGCGCGCCGACGGTGGTCGACGAGCGCACGTAGTCGGTGATGCCGAGCTCGCGCAGTGACCCCGTCACGGTGCCGAGGCGCTCGAAGAGCTCGGGCAGCCCGGGCACGAGGTCGGCGACGAACCACGAGGTCGCCCTTGACACCGGGGTCCCGTCGACCGCGCGCACGGCCTCGAGCCGCAGCGCGGGGCGCCCGTCGAGCCGCAGCCGGTCGATGACGCGCGGCTCGGGCTCCGCCTCGATCGCCCAGTCGAGCAGCTGCGCCGTGGCCGAGCTCGACGGCCCGATGCTGTCGGTCAGGCGGGTGCGTGCGCCGATGCGGTGCACGAGCACGGTGCCCTGGGTGACGAAGGTGCCGCTGCCGCGCCGCGACTCGACGAGCCCCTCGGCCACGAGCCCGGCCACGGCCTGGCGCACCGTATTGCGATGCACGCCGAAGCGCTCGGCGAGCTCGTGCTCCGACGGCAGCCGCGAGCCGACCGGGCGCGCGCCGTTCGCGATCTCTCGCCGCAGCTCTTCGGCGATCAGGCGCCAGGTCGAGTAGCCGCTCGGTGACCTGCTCTGCGTGGACATAGCTGGTCGCACTCTATCGACTGCGGTCCATGGCCAAGGTTCGACCGGAGCTGGCGTTCGTTCTCCGAACGTTCACCGCTTGACGCGGCATCCCGGGCTAACGTGAAGTTATCTAGATAACTAGACAACTTGCGAACGTTGACGACGGAGGATTCGTGACCGACGAGACGCAGCAGAGGCAGCGCTGGATGCGCGCGCTGGCGCTGGCAGAGACGGATGCCTTGGCCGCGGCCTGGAGCGATTGGACGCCGAAGCCCGAGGTCGACGCGATCCGCGGGCCGGAGGCCGGGCTGGTGATGGTGCGCAGTCGCATCGACGCCGGCGGCGCGAAGTTCAATCTGGGCGAGGCGACCGTGACCCGCGCCACCGTTCGGCTGCACGGTGAGCCGCTGGGCGCCGACGTGCTCGGCACCTCGTATGTGCTCGGCACCGACCTCGAGCACGCTCGACTCGCCGCCATCTTCGACGGGCTGCTCGCCGACGCCGAACTGCGCGGCCGTGTGTTGACCGAGGTCGTCGCACCTCTCGAGCGCTCGCAGGCCGAGCGCGACGCGGCCAGGCGCGCAGACGCCAAGGCCACCCTCGTCGACTTCTTCACCGTCTCTCGGGAGCACGCATGACCACCACAGCAGGGCGGGCGCCCGCGCGCCTCGCCGACTCCGGCGCCGCCATTCCGAACCCCGGGTTCGCCGACCCGACCCGTGAGGCGCAGGCCGCCTTCCGTGCGCTGCTCGACGCGCTCGCGCACCCCACCCGGTCGTATCCGCTGGCCGGGCCCGCGCAGCCGCCCGCCGCGTTCGGGCCCGGCCTGGGCGCGGTCGCGCTGACCGTGCTCGATGAGGACTCGTCGGTCTGGCTGAGCACGCCGCTCGCCGCGGACGCGGAGACCGTCGCGTGGCTCGCGTTCCACACGGGCGCGCGTGTGGTCGACGAGCCGGCGCTCGCCGACTTCGCCTTCGCGCGGCCCGCAGAGCTGCCGAAGCTGGATGCCTTCCGCCTCGGCACCGACGAGGCGCCGCACCTCTCGGCGACGCTCGTGCTCGACGTCGCCGGCATCACGCACGACGGGGCCGCGCGATTCACCGCGACCGGCCCCGGCGTCAACGGCTCGGTCGAGTTCGACGCCCCGTGGGCGACCGGCATCGAGGGCTTCGGCGAGCAGTGGGCGGCGAACGCGGCCCTCTTCCCGCGCGGCGTCGACCTGCTGCTCGTCGAAGAAGGCGCGCTGTCGGCGCTTCCCCGCACGACGCGGCTGGCGCAGGCATCCGCAACCCCGCTGGCGAACGCGAAGGAGAACTAGCCATGTATGTCGCAGTCAAGGGCGGCGAGAAGGCGATCGCCAACGCCCACGCCCTGCTCGCGAAGGCGGGGCGCGGCGACGAGCGCCAGCCGCGCATCGAGCACGCGCAGGTCGCCGGCCAGCTCGCGGTGCTCGTCGCGCGCGTCATGAACGAGGGCTCGCTCTACGACCCCGAGCTCGCGGCCCGCGCGATCCTGCAGGCGCAGGGCGACGCGCTCGAGGCAATCACCCTGGTGCGCTCGTACCGCACGACGCTGCCGCGCTTCGGCTACACCGAGCCGGTCGACACCGCTGCGCTGCCGCCGCAGCGCCGCGTCTCGGCGACCTTCAAGGACATCCCGGGCGGTCAGCAGCTCGGCGCGACCTTCGACTACACGCACCGCCTGTTCAGCGACCCCGCCGAAGCGACGACGGGGTTCGCCGACAATGAGTCGGCGACCGCGCACGAAGACGAGATGCCCCGCGTGGCCGACCTGCTCGGCGTCGAGGCGCTGATGGAGCCCGAGCGCCCGGCCGACTTCGACGACCCGGAGCCCGCAGACCTCACCCGCGAGCCGACCGTCTTCCCGATGAGCCGTGCCGAGCGTCTGCAGGCCCTGGCCCGCGGCGACGAGGGCTTCCTGCTCTCGCTCGGTTATTCGACGCAGCGCGGCTTCGGGCGCACGCACCCCTTCGCCGGCGAGATCCGTGTCGGCGAGGTCGAGGTCGAGTTCGATGCCCCCGAGCTCGGCTTCGCCGTGCCGCTCGGCCGCATCGAGGTCACCGAGTGCCAGATGATCAACCAGTTCACCGGCAACGCCGACACCCCGGCGCAGTTCACCCGCGGCTACGGGCTCGTCTTCGGCCGTGCCGAGCGCAAGGCGATGTCGATGTCGCTCGTCGACCGCACGCTGCGCGCCGACGAGTTCGGCGAGCGCCGCGTCGCGCCCGCGCAGGACGAGGAGTTCGTCATCATGCATGCCGACAACGTCGAGGCCACCGGCTTCGTCGAGCACCTGAAGCTGCCGCACTACGTCGACTTCCAGGCCGAGCTGGGGCTGGTACGGCGGCTCAACAAGGAGCGCATGGCCAAGGCGGATGCCGCGGCCGGAACGAGCTCAGAAGAAGTGGAGGCACTGGCGTGAGCACAGGTGCGGGCATCCTGCCCAGCTACAACATCGGCTACCTCGACGAGCAGACGAAGCGGATGATCCGCCGGGCGCTGCTCAAGGCGGTCGCCATCCCCGGCTTCCAGGTGCCGTTCGCCTCGCGCGAGGTGCCGATGCCGCGCGGCTGGGGCACCGGCGGCGTGCAGGTCACGGCCGCGATCATCGGCGAGGACGACACCCTCAAGGTCATCGACCAGGGTGCGGACGACACGACGAACGCGGTGTCGATCCGCGCCTTCTTCGCGAAGGTCGCCGGCGCCAAGACGACGACGCGCACCGATGAGGCGACGGTGATCCAGACCCGCCACCGGATTCCGGAGACCGAGCTCACCGAGGGGCAGACCATGGTCTATCAGGTGCCGATCCCCGAGCCGCTGCGCTTCCTCGAGCCGCGCGAGACCGAGACGCGGCGCATGCACGCGCTCGAGGACTACGGACTGATCTACGTGAAGCTCTATGAGGACATCGCCAAGTACGGCCACATCGCCACGACCTACGCCTACCCGGTGATCGTGAACGGCCGCTACCTCATGGACCCGTCGCCGACGCCGAGCTTCGACAACCCGAAGCTGCACCAGAGCCCCGCGCTGCACCTCTATGGCGCCGGCCGCGAGAAGCGCATCTATGCGGTGCCGCCCTATACCGACGTCGTGTCGCTCGGCTTCGAGGACCACCCCTTCGAGCCGCAGAAGTTCTCACAGCCGTGCGCGGTGTGCGGGTCGACGGGGGTCTACCTCGACGAGATCATCACCGACGATGCGGGCGGCGTGATGTACGCCTGCTCGGACACCGATCACTGCGAGCGCACCGTCGCCGCGGCATCCGCTCGCCGTGAATCGGAAATCGACAACGACGAACTCAGCGACGAGCTGGACGAGATCGAAGAGGTGCACGTATGAGCGACGAGATGCCGCTGCTCGAGGTGCGGGACGCAGGCCACAAGTACGGCGACCGCTACGGATGCCGCGAGGTGAGCTTCAACCTGTGGCCGGGCGAGGTGCTGGCCGTCGTGGGGGAGTCCGGCTCCGGCAAGTCGACCCTGCTCGGCACGCTGTCGCAGCGGCTCAGCCTCACCGAGGGCAGCATCCGCTACCGCCTGGCCGACGGTGAGGTCGTCGAGCTCGCCGAGCTCAGCGAGGCGCGGGTGCGCCGCCTGTGGCGCAGCGAGTGGGGCTTCGTGCACCAGAATGCGGCCGACGGCCTGCGCATGCACGTGAGCGCGGGTGGCAACGTCGGCGAGCCGCTGATGGCGACCGGCTGGCGGCACTACGGGAAGATCCGCGCGGAGGCCGCCGAGTGGCTCAAGCGCGTCGAGATCCCCGTCGACCGCATCGATGACACCCCGGCATCCTTCTCGGGCGGCATGCGCCAGCGCCTGCAGATCGCGCGCAACCTCGTCGTCTCGCCGCGCCTCGTCTTCATGGACGAGCCGACCAGCGGTCTCGACGTCTCGGTGCAGGCGCGGCTGCTCGACCTCATCCGGTCGCTCGTCGCCGAGCTCGGGCTCGCGGTCGTGATCGTGACGCACGACCTCGCGGTCGCGCGGCTGATCTCGCACCGCACGCTCGTCATGAAGGACGGCCGCGTCATCGAGTCCGGTCTCACCGACCGCGTGCTGGATGACCCGCAGGCCGCCTACACGCAACTTCTCGTTTCCTCGATTCTGCAAGGGTGACCCGACCGTGAACAACGCGATCCTGACTGTGGCGGACGTCCGCAAGACCTTCACCATGCACCTGCAGGGCGGCACGCGCCTCGCCGTGCTGCGCGACGTGACCTTCGACGTGCACGCGGGCGAGTGCGTCGTGCTCGGCGGCCCCTCGGGGGCGGGCAAGAGCTCGATCCTCAAGATGGTGTACGGCAACTATGCCGCCGACGGCGGCTCGATCGTCCTCGATGCGGGGGGTCTTCGGGTGGACCTCGCGTCGGCGGACCCGCGGCAGGTGCTCGCCGCCCGCCGGGACGCGATGGGCTACGTCAGCCAGTTCCTGCGCTGCGTGCCCCGCGTCCCGGCCCTTCAGGTCGTCGCCGAGCCGCTGCTCGAGCGCGGTGTCTCCGCCGAGGAGGCCCACGCTCGCGCGGCCGAGCTGCTCACCCGCCTCGCGATCCCCGAGCGTCTCTGGTCGCTGCCGCCCGCCACCTTCTCGGGCGGCGAGCAGCAGCGCGTCAACATCGCCCGCGGGTTCATCGCCGACCTGCCCCTGCTGCTGCTCGACGAGCCCACGGCTTCGCTCGACGCCCGCAACCGCGACGTCGTCGTCGAGCTGATCGCCGACAAGCGCGCGGCCGGGGTCGCGATGCTCGGCATCTTCCACGACACCGAGGTGCGCGAGCGGGTCGCCGACCGCATCATCGAGGTCGAGGCCTTCACCCCGCGTGCGGGCGCGGCGGCGGGAACGGGCACGTCGGCCGCGTCGGCCGCGTCGGCCTCCGGGGCGGCCGCGTGAGCGCGCGGGTCGCGATCTACGCGGCGCCCGGCGCAACGGCGGCGGATTCCTCAGGCCGCGCCCTTCTCGAACGGGCGGAGTCGTGGCTCGGCCGCAGCACCGCCGGGGTCGCCGTCGCGCCGGTCGCCCCGAAGGGCTGGACCCGCGAAGAGGTCGACGAGATCACCGTCGACGCCCGGCGCTACGGCTTCCACGGCACGCTGAAGGCGCCGTTCCGCCTGGCGGATGGCCGCACGCTCGACGAGCTCGAGGCAGCCGTCTCGGACTTCGCCGCCGGGTGGCCCGAAGTCGCCGTGCCGCAGCTGACGCTGAAGCGCCTCGGCCACTTCTTCGCGCTGATGCCCGGCGAAGCCGCCGCGCCGCTGCACGCACTCGCCGACGAGATCGTCACGAGCTTCGACGAGTTCCGCGCCGCCCCGACGGCGGAGGACATCGCCCGCAGGAATCCGGCAGGCATGACCGCGCGCCAGCGCGAGCTGTTCGACCGCTGGGGCTACCCCTACGTGCTCGACGAGTTCCGCTTCCACCTGACGCTCACCGACCGCATCGCGCCCGATGACCAGGCTGCGGTCGAGGCGGTGCTCACCGACTGGTTCGCCGACTCGCTCGGCCGGGCGATCCCGGTCGACGCGCTGGCGATCTTCACGGAAGAGGCGCCGGGCGCCCCGTTCGAGCTGCACTCCGTCCACCCGCTCGCGCCCTCCCCACAGGCCGGCGCCCGCACCACCCCCGTCCCCGCGACCCAGGCAGAAGGAATCCGATGAGCCGCGAAACCGTCCTCACCAACGCAAGCATCGTCCTCGACGACGACATCGTCACCGGCTCCGTCCTCATCCGCGACGGACACATCGCCGACATCGCGACCGGCGCGCAGCAGCCGGGCGCCGTCGGCGAGGACCTCGAGGGCGACTACCTGATGCCCGGCCTCGTCGAGCTGCACACCGATCACCTCGAGGCGCACATCCAGCCCCGCCCGGGCACCCACTGGGACCCGGTGCCCGCGGTCCTCGCCCACGACGCGCAGATCAGCGGCGCCGGAGTCACCACCGTGTTCGACGCCGTGCGCATCGGAGCGATGGAGGGCCGCGAGAACGACAGCACAGCGCTCGCCAAGCAGATCTCCGAGGCGATCAGCTATGCCGCCACCACTGGAATGACGCGCGCCGAGCACTTCATCCACGTGCGCTGCGAGGTTGCCGCGCCGCGCACGGTCGACGAGTTCGAGCAGCTCAGCGAGATCGGCCACATCCGCCTCGCGTCGCTCATGGACCACACGCCCGGCCAGCGGCAGTACGCCGACGTCGAGGCCTTCCGCCGCTACATGGTCGGCAAGGGCAAGCTGACGAACGAGGGATTCCTGCCCTATGTCGAAGAGCTGAAGAAGTTCGCCGCTCGGCACTCGATTCCGAACCGCGCCGAGATCGCGCGCCGGGCGAGCGAGCGCGGCATCGCGCTGGCTGCACACGACGACGCCACGGTTGAGCACGTCGACGAGTCAGCGGGCTTCGGCGTGCTGATCTCGGAGTTCCCGACCACGCGCGTCGCCGCAGAAGAGGCCCGCAAGCGCGGCCAGCTCATCGTCATGGGCGCACCGAACATCATGCGCGGCGGCTCGCAGTCGGGCAATGTCGCGGCGGCCGAGCTGCTCGGCGAGGGCCTGCTCGACATCCTGTCCTCCGACTACGTCCCGGCGAGCCCGCTGCAGGCGGTCTTCCTGCTCGCGGCAGAGGGGCTGCTGCCGCTCGTCGAGGGCGCGAAGCTCGTCTCGACCAACCCAGCGAAGGCCGTCGGCCTCGACGACCGCGGCGCGATCGAGGTCGGCCGCCACGCCGACCTCGTGCGGGTGCGCGCGCACGACCTGCCGGCGAGCGAGTCGCGCCCGCGCGGGCACCGCGTTCCCGTCGTGCGCGGCGTGTGGCGCGAAGGGGCGCGGGTGTCGTGAGCGCCGCCGCCGCATCGCCCGCAGACCAGGGCGCCCGGATCGGACCGGGCGCCTTCATCGCCGTCGTCGGCGCGAGCGGCGTCGGCAAGGACGCCCTGATCTCCTACGTTCGCGAGCGGCTCGACGACCAGGTGCACTTCCCTCGGCGCGTGATCACGCGGCCGGCGGGCGCCGGCGAGGACCACGAGCCGTTCGATGAGAGCGGGTTCGAGGATGCCTGTGCAGCCGGAGCCTTCGCCGTGAGCTGGCGTGCCCACGGCCTCGGGTACGGCATCCCGGCAACCGCCGATCATCACGTGCGCGACGGGCGCGCGGTCGTCGCCAACGTGTCACGCGCGGTGCTCGCGCCGCTCGCCGAGCGCTACGCGAACTTCGTGGTGGTGCGCATCGTCGTCTCGGAGGCCGTCCGCGAGTTGCGGCTGCGCACCCGCAAGCGCGAGGAGTCGCACGACATCGCCGCCCGCCTCGCCCGCGTCGACCCGGCGCCCGAGTTCCCGGTCGACGTCGAGGTCCAGAACGACGGCACGATCGCCGAGGGCGGCGAGCAGCTGCTCAGTGCGATCCGCTCCGTGCTGCAGCCGGCCTGAGCGCGACATTCGAAAGCGCCCCGGCACCGCGAGGTGGCCGGGGCGCTTTCGCGAGCTCTGCCCGAGATCAGCGGAAGACGCGGCGCATCCAGGTGGCGATGCCCTCGACGACGAGAACCGTGACGACCACCATCAGCACGAGCGTGGTCACCTGGCCGTGCAGATTCAGCACGGGGGCGGCCTGAGTCAGGTAGTAGCCGATGCCACCGCCGCCGACGATGCCGAGGATGGTCGCGGCGCGGATGTTGGTGTCCAGCAGGTAGAGCGAGTTGCCGATGAGTGAGGGCAGCCCCTGCGGCCAGGTGGACGAGGTGAACCGCTGGATCCTCGTGGCACCGGCGGCGGTCAGCGCCCGGCCGGGACCCTGGGCGACCTCCTCATAGGAATCCGCGATCAGCTTGCCGAGCAGGCCGATTCCGCCGAAGGCGAGCGCCACGACACCGGCCTGGTTGCCGAGGCCCGTCACCATGATGAGGAAGATCGCGAGGACGAGCTCGGGCACACCGCGGAAGATCACGAGGATCACGCGGAACGTGCCGCGAATGGCGCCGTTCGGCGCGACGTTGCGGGCGGCCAGAGAGCCGAAGATCAACGAGAACACCACAGAGAGCACCGCGGCGGCGAACGCCACCTGGATCGTGATCAGCAGGGCCTGGAAGAACTCGCCGAAGCTGTGGCTTCCGACGTTCGGCGGCCAGAAGCTCTGCAGGGTCGGCACGACCTCCGACCAGGTGATCTGGGAGAGGTGGATGTCGGCCATCCAGTAGCTCGCGACGATGACGCCGATCGCCACGAGGCCCCAGACCAGGCCGCTGACTCGATCGCGGGTCCAGGGGCGGCGCAGCATCGACTCCGCGGTCGCGGCCGGCTTCGCCGAGGCATCCGCGCGCGCCTGCGACGCCGCTGCGGCGCTCGCCGCAGCCCCGCGTCGCTTCGTCGCCGCGCGCACGACGCGGTCGCCCAGGCCGTTGCCGACCGGGTCGACGCCGAGCAGATTGCGCCGGATCGTCGACGAGATGATCTCGAGCACGACGCACATCACGAAAATCACGGCGGCGATGCCGAGTCCGCGGCCGTAGCCGTTCGGGAACTGGCCGAAGGCGACCTTCATGGCGTAGCCAAGGCCGCCGACGCCCGCCCAGCCGAGGATCGCAGAGCCGCGCAGGTTGATGTCGAAGCGGTGCAGCGCGGTCGCGATCCACGACGGCAGCACCTGTGGGAAGACGCCGGCCCAGAACTCCTGCGCGCGGCTACCGCCGGCGGCGCGGATGGCCAGCTGCGGCCCCTCGTCGATCTGCTCGATCGCGTCGGCAAACAGCTTCGAGATCATTCCGATCGAGTGGATGCCGAAGGCGAGGATGCCGGGAAGGGGGCTGCCCAGCGTGAACATCAGCGAGAGCGCGAGGGCGATCACGACATCGGGCACGGCGCGGGTGATGACCCCGATCGCACGCCCGACCCACCGCAGCCAGCCGGCGGGGGTGGTGTTGGCGGCCGAGATGATCGCAACCGGTACCGAGATCAGCGCGGCGAGCAGCGTGCCGAGCACGACGATGCCGATTGTGAGGCCAGTGAGATAGAGCAGGTCGCCTGGGGCGGGCAGACTGATCGGGTCCATCAGGCTGAACACCTTGGCGGCGTTGTAAAGGCTCGAGGCGATGTTGGCCCACGAGAAGTCGAGCGCCGACACCGCATAGATGCCGAAGGCGATCATCGCCAGCACGAAGACGACGCCGGCGATGCGCTCGGGGGACCGGCGGCGGCGCGGCGCCCTCTCAGCTACGTCGGCGAAGGCATCTGCCCCCGCTGCGGGCTGGGCCGCGACGGTCGTCACAGCAGGCCGTCCTGAACGGGAAGGGGCGCGGCGAGCGCGCCGAGCTCGAGCTCGATCGCGGAGAGCTCGGTCGTCGAGGTGGTCACGCGGCCGTAGATCTCCATCACCTGCGCCTTGCTGAGGCCGTCGGTGGCGGTGTCGAGCACCACTTCGCCGTGGCGCAGGCCGACGATGCGGTCGCCCCACCCGAGGGCGAGGTCGACCTGGTGAAGACTGCAGACGACGGTGAGACCGTCATCGGCGGCGATCTCGCGGATCAGCCGCATGACCTGCTCGCTCGACTCGGGGTCGAGGCTGGCCACGGGCTCGTCGGCGAGCAGGATCTCGGGGCTCTGCATGAGAGCGCGGGCGATGGCCACGCGCTGCTGCTGGCCGCCCGAGAGCCGGTCGGCGCGCTGGTAGGCCTTGTCGAGCAGGCCGACGCGGTCGAGGTGCGTCAGCGCGGTGAGTCTGAGGGCCTTGGGGTATGCCCACAGACCGAGGCGCGGGCCCTTGAGCCGGGCGAGCGCGCCGGTCAGCACGTTCTCGAGCACCGTCAGCGACGGCACGAGCTCGAACTGCTGGAAGATCATGCCGACGCGGCCGCGCAGGGCGCGCAACTCGCGTGCGGAGCTCTTGGGGAGGTGCTGCCCGAGGACGCTGACGTCGCCCTCGGTCGGCAGCTCGAGGCCGTCGAGGTGCCTGAGCAGGGTGGACTTCCCGGAGCCGGAAAGGCCGAGCAGCACGACGACCTCCCCCTTCTCCACGGTCAGGTCGACGTTGTGGAGGGCACGCGTCGTCCCGAAGTTCTTGGTGACTCCGGTGACGCGGATGACGGGGGAGGGCGTCGCGCTGTTCATGGCTGTCTCTCTGTTCGAGCTATACCTGTTCGAGCTGTAGCGAGCGGATGCCGGCTACTTCGAGCACTTGGCGGCCGGGATCTGGTCGCACAGGTCGGCGATCGTCTTGAAGTACGAGGCGTCCTCGGCCTTCGCGCCGAAGTAGCCCGTGTTGAAGCCGTCGGTGAGCTGCACGCCCGAGGCCTTGATGGCGTCGACCGTCGCGCCCTGCAGCGCCTTGGTCAGCTTCTCCTGAGCGTCCTTCGGAAGGGTCGACGAGATCGAGAGCGGGCCACCGGGCACGTACTCCTTGTGCACGACGGTGACCTTGCCGGCCTTCGCGGCGGCCTCGGCCTCGGTGTCCTCGGCGAAGCCCGCGTCGCACTGCTTCGACCCGACGGCCTGGACCGACTTGTCGTGGGCGCCGGCGAAGAACGGCGTGAAGTCGGCGAACTTGGGGTTGCCGTTGGCGTCGGTGCTGCTCGAGTCGACGTTGATTCCGGCGTTCTTCAGCTGGTACAGGCCGAAGAGGAAGCCGGAGGTCGAGTTCGGGTCGACGAAGCAGACCTTCTTGCCCTTGAAGCCGGCGACGTCGGTGATCGACGAGCCCTTCGGCACGATGGCCTCTGAGTAGTAGCCGGGGTCGGTCACGTCGGGCGACGACATGGTCGCGGCGACCGGGGTGAGCTTCGCGCCCTTGTTGACGGCCATGACGTACTGCAGGGCGCCGGAGGTCATGACATCGACCTTGCCCGCGACGGCGGCGGCGATCAGGGCGGTGTAGTCGGCGGTCGGGTAGTACTCGACCTTGTAGCCGGTCTCCTTCGCGAGGTAGTCCTCGAGCGGCTTGTTGTTGGTGTCGGAGCCGGCCTGGTCGGGCACGGCGCCGAAGACGATGGTGCCCTTTTCCTTCGCCCAGTGTCCGCTGTCGGACGAGGAGGACGCGTTTCCGGTGGAGGCGGGCGAGGTGCAACCTGCGAGAGCGGCCGCGGCCACGAGCACGGCGGCCACAGCGCCGAGGCGCTTGCTGCGGGACAGGAACATGGAAAGAACCCTTTCGGTTTGGGCGCGACGTCGGGTGTTTCCCGGTGGTGCGGGGAGTGCGCCACGTCGAAGCTAGGGAGGTCCCGTGTACAGGGCGGCCGCCGTCAAGTGACCAGTGGGTAAAAGAGGTCTATACATCTAGACAAGCCAGACGGGCGTCTGCGCTAGCGTGACGGCATGAGCGACGAACGGAACGCGGCGATCAGAGAGCGGTTCGACGGCAGAGCCGAGAGCTACGACGACAGCGCCATGCACCGCGCGCTCGCCGAGGCGGTCGCCGACTTCGTCGACCTGGACGGCGTCGAAACCGTGCTGGACGTCGCCACAGGAACCGGCCTCGTCCTGCGGGCGCTGTCGGCCAAGCATCCGGGCCTCTCGCTCGTCGGCGTCGATCTGTCGCCGGGAATGCTGGCCGTCGCGCGCCGCGAGCTGCCCGGTGCCCGATTCTTCGAGGGCGTCGCCGAAGAGTTGCCGGTGGCCGATGCCGCGGCCGATCTCGTCACGTGCGTGACGGCTCTGCACATCGTCGCCGATCCGCTTCCCGTGTTCGAGGAGTTCGCGCGGGTGCTGGCGCCCGAGGGCGTGCTCGTGACGGCGACGTTCGCGCACGGGCCGGACCACGGGCACGGCCAGGGCGCCGGGGCCCCGAACACTCCGGGCTACACGCCGAACCACGCGCCGTTCCAGACCCCGGAGGCACTCGCGGCGACGGCCGCACCCGCCGGCTTCGTCGTGACGCGGTCCGAAGAGCGCCGCATCGAGGACGATTTCGTCCTGCTCGCCGAGCTGGCCCCGGTCGACTAGCGCACTGCGTCGCCGGTTCCGGCTCGAACCGCGCGCGCTTGGCGCCGAAAGCGGCGGCGCGATGCCGCTAGGCGCGCGCCGTGAGCACCTCGTGGCAGCGGGCGATGCGCGCGAGCCACCATTCGCGGCGCTCGGCCGAGGCGGCGCTCGCCTCGAGAAGCGCCTCGCTCGGAACCACGCGATCGATGCCGATCTCTCCTGCGTGCGGCAGCAGCGGGGCATCCGTCACATCGCTCTCGAACAGCGCGGCGGTGCCGAGTCCGCAGTCGAACTCGAGCGACGGCAGCGCGGCGGCGAGCGACGCGCCCATCGCGAGCCCGATGGACGTGTCGAGCGCACTCGAGACGACGCACGGCAGCCCCGCCTCGGCGACGATGCGCAGCGCGGCGCGCACGCCGCCGAGCGGCTGCGCCTTGATGATGAGCACGTCCGCCGCGCCTGCGCGCGCAACGGCGAGCGGGTCGGATGCCTTGCGCACGCTCTCGTCGGCGGCGATCAGGATGCCCAGCCGAGACACGCGCCGCCGTACCTCGGCGAGCTCGTCGACGGTCGCGACGGGCTGCTCGACGTACTCGAGGTCGAACCGCTCGAGGGCGCGGATCGCGTGCTCTGCCTCGTCGACGTTCCAGAGCGCGTTGGCGTCGACGCGAATGCGGCCCTCTGGGCCCAGCACTTCGCGCACGGCCGCGACGCGGGCGACGTCGTCGGCGAGCGATTGGCCGGGGTCGGCGACCTTGACCTTCGCCGTGCGTGCGCCGGGAAAGCGGGCCAGCACGGCGGCGACGTCGGCGGCCGCGACGGACGGGACGGTCGCATTCACCGGGATCGCCGGTCGGAGGGCGGGTGCCGGCTCGCCCCAGCCGTAGTCATAGGCGGCGGCGAGCCAGGCCGATGCCTCTGCGTCGTCGTACTCGACGAAGGGGCTGAACTCGGTCCACCCCTGCGGGCCCTCGAAGACCGCCGCTTCGCGCACCGTGATTCCGCGGAAGCGCGTCACCATGGGCAGGGCGACCACGCGCACGCCGGCCAGCACCTCGCCGAGGGGGGGAATGACCGGCTGCTCAGCCATCAGTTGATGCAGGTGGTCTTGTTGTAGTTCTTCGTCGGCGCGCTCGGCTTCGGCGCCGGTGCCGAGCTCTTCGAGGTCGAGCTCGACGAACCCGACGAGCCGGAGCCCGAGCCCGACGACCCGCTCGAGGTGCCCACCGGCATCTTGCCGTCGGTGCCGAGCACGACCGTCACGTGCGTGTAGTCGGAGGACTGCGCGACGGCGGCGCCCGGAACGTGCGCGAGCACGGCCTTCGCCTGCGCCTCGTCGCCCTTCGGGAAGTAGACCGTGGTCGTCTGCTGCGACTCGGGGGCGTCCGCGGGCGAGCCGGTCTGGAAGCCGAGCGACTTGAACGTCGCGAGCCCGGTGCTCGAGCCGTGCGCGGTGCCCGCGCCGTTGAGCACGTCGACCCTGACCGACGACGGGTCGGCCGCCTTCGCCTCGGCGACGCGCTGCGCGGTGGTCTTGCCGCCCGTGACCGTGGCCATGAAGTCGGGCAGTGCGTCGTGGTTGATGAGCACGACCGAGCCGACGCCCGGCACGTCGCCATACGGGTCGGGCATGAGCGGGATCGTCGCGGAGCGCACCCCGCCACTCTTCAACCCCTTGAGCTGCGTTGCGAGAGAGAGAAGGTCGAGCTTGTCGTCCATCTCGAGCGACGAACTGACGGCGCCGACGACCTTGTTGAGCTTAACGGGGTTGAGCAAGGTGCCCGCTGAGAGCACCTGCTGCGCCTCGACCGACAGGAAGTACTGCTGGCGCGTCGCACGGTCGAGGTCGCCGTTCGGCAGGCCGTGGCGCTGGCGTACGAACTGCAGCGCCTGCCGCGCATCGAGCTTCTGCGTTCCCGCCGGGAAGTTTGCGCCCGAGTACGGATCGTTGACGGCGTGGTTCAGACACACGGTCACCGGACCGAGCGAGTCCGCGATGTTGTAGAAGCTGAGCAGGCTCACCTTGACGTAGTGGTTGACCGTCACGCCCGTGAGGTTCTCGATCGTCGAGATCAGCAGCTTCATGCCGGCCGCGTCGCGCTGGTCGGCTGTGCCGCTGGCGCCGGTAGAGCCGTAGACATACGCGGCGTTCAGCTTGCCGTGACCGTGCCCGGGAATCGCAACGTACGAGTCGCGCGGGAACGAGATCAGCGTCGCCGACGAGCCGTTCGCCGGCACGTGCAGCAGGATCATCGTGTCGGTGTTGATGCTGCCGTCGTCTTCGGTCGTCGACAGCTCCTGGTACTGCTGCTTCGTCATGTTCGCGGGGCGCTCATCGTTGCCCACGAGCAGGATGTTCTGGTCCGTGCCCGGCTTCGAATCGCCGACGACGCCGCCGATGCGGTGGATGCCGCTTGAGAAGTGCCAGTAGGTGAAACCGACGTAGCCGAAGCCCGCGACGAGCAGCACGGCGAGGCCGCCCGCGAGAAAGGCCATCGTGCGACGGAACCGCTTGCGGCGCGCGTCAGACCACTGCCGGCTCTTTTGCTCCGGCTCGTACAGAGGCAGATCGTCGTATCGGGTCACCAGCAAACACGGTACAGATGCGCCCTGTGCGCAAGGTCCGCACACGCCCCGAACGGCGTGAAAGTCAGCCTTAAGGTTGAAAACATGCCGGTTTCCGAGATCTTCGACGAGTCGCAGTGGGCGGTCGCGCCCGGTTTCGAGGCGCTGACGGACGTCACCTACCACCTGTCGACGGGCGAAGGGCTCGCCGCCCGGGTCGCCAGAATCGCCTTCAACCGGCCCGAGGTGCGCAACGCGTTCCGGCCGCACACAGTCGACGAGCTGTATGCGGCGCTCGAGGATGCCCGCACGAACCCCCGGGTCGGCGTCGTGCTGCTGACGGGCAACGGCCCCAGCCCGAAGGACGGCGGCTGGGCCTTCTGCTCGGGGGGCGACCAGCGGATCCGCGGACGCGACGGCTACAAGTACTCCGACGACGAGGCATCCGTCTCGAATCCGGCACGCGCCGGGCGCCTCCACATCCTCGAGGTCCAGCGCCTCATCCGCTTCATGCCGAAGGTCGTCATCGCGGTCGTCCCCGGCTGGGCGGCGGGCGGCGGCCACTCGCTGCACGCCGTCGCGGACCTCACGATCGCGAGTGCCGAGCACGCGCGTTTCAAGCAGACGGATGCCGACGTCGGCAGCTTCGACGCCGGCTACGGCTCCGCCTACTACGCACGCCAGATCGGGCAGAAGCTCGCACGGGAGGTGTTCTTCCTCGCGCAGGAGTACTCGGCCCAGCGCGCCTATGAGATGGGCGCTGTGAACGCCGTCGTGCCGCACGCCGAGCTCGAGACGACGGCGCTCGAGTGGGCGCGCGTCATCCTCGGCAAGTCGCCGACGGCGATCCGCATGCTGAAGTACGCCTTCAACGCGGTCGACGACGGGCTCGTCGGCCAGCAGCTGTTCGCGGGTGAGGCCACCCGCCTCGCCTACGGCACCGACGAGGCGGTCGAGGGCCGCGACGCGTTCCTCGAGAAGCGCGCGCCCGACTGGTCGCCCTTCCCGTGGCACTTCTGATGCGGCGCCTGAACCGGCATCCGATGCATCCGCTCGCCGAGGGGTTCCGAAACGGCCTTCTGGCCGGTGATAACGCCGTTTCGGCACCCTTCGAAGTAGGGCTGACGCGTGATGAGGTGCGGGCATGACGCGCGAAGTGAGACGGATGCCGGACTCCGATGTTCCGGCGCTGATGACCGCTCTTCGGGCTGCACTCGACGGAACGGGCCCCGCGATCCTCCCCTTCGACGCAGCCAGGCCGCGGGCCGATGCCGACAACGCGCCGGTCGGCTCGGCCGAGCCGAATGGGGGCCACGACCTCGCCGTCGTCCCCGACACCGTCGCCCTCGTCATCGAGACCTCCGGCTCGACCGGCACCCCCAAGCGCGTGGCGCTCTCCGCCCGCGCCCTGCTCGCGAGCGCCGAGGCGAGCGCGGCGGCCGTCGGGGGCACCGGCCAGTGGCTCCTCTGCCTTCCCGCGCACTACGTCGCGGGCACCAACGTGCTCGTGCGCTCCATCCACGCGGGCACCGACCCCGTCGTCATGCCGGAGGGGCACTTCGACGCGGCCGGCTTCGTCGAGGCATCCGCTCGCCTGACCGCCCCGCACCGCTACGCCTCGGTCGTGCCGGTGCAGCTGGCACGGCTCATCGACGCGGCTGAGGAGGACGCCGAGGTCACCGAGGCGCTCCGTCGCTTCGACGCCCTGCTGGTCGGCGGGCAGGCGCTGCGGCCAGAGCTCCGGCAGCGCGCCGAGGCGCTCGGCATCCGTGCGGTGCGTACCTACGGCTCGAGCGAGACGAGCGGCGGCTGCGTCTACGACGGCGTTCCCATCGGTGCCACCCGGGCGCGCGTAGCCCCGGACGGCATGCTCGAGCTCACCGGCCCGACGCTGGCCGAGGGCTATCTCGGCGACCCCGAGCGAACCGCCAGCGCCTTCGACACCGACGCCGACGGCACGCGCTGGTACCGCACCGGCGACCTCGGCGAGGTCGCCGCAGACGGCGCCGTCACGGTGCTCGGGCGCGCGGACAACGTCATCATCTCGGGCGGCGAGAAGGTTCTTCTCGATGCGGTCGAGCGGCATGTCAAGTCGCTCCCGGGGCTCGGCGACGCCGTCGTCGTGGCCGCCGACGACGCGCAGTGGGGCCAGGTGCCGGTCGTGATCACCGCCACGGGCGCGAGCGCGGAACTCGCAGGCATCCGTGCCTCAACGGCCGCCGCACTCGGCCGCGCCGCCGCGCCTGCCCGCCTCGTCGTGGTCGACGCGATTCCGCACCTGCCGTCAGGCAAGCCCGACCGCTTAGCCCTCGCACAGCTGGCGGCGAATCGGGACTAAGAGACCCCGATAAACTTCGGCCCGAGATGTCGACGAAGTCCAAGAAGAACACGCGCCGCCCCGGCAACCCCGCCAAGGCCGCAGTGAAACCAGCCACGTTCGGCGACTGGGTCGGCGGCGCCCGCCTGCGCACGCTGCCGCTCGCGATCGCGCCCGTCCTGATCGGCACGGGCGCCGCCCGCACCGCGAGCGACCCGGGGGAGTGGCACTGGGTGCGTGCGCTCGCCGCGCTCGCCGTGGCGCTGCTGCTGCAGATCGGCGTGAACTACTCGAACGACTACTCCGACGGCGTGCGCGGCACCGACGCCTACCGCGTGGGCCCCGCGCGCCTCACGGGTGCGGGCAAGGCCAAGCCGCGCACCGTGCTCACCGTCGCGCTCAGCTTCTTCGCCGCAGCGGCGATCGTCGGCGTCGCGACCGTCATCGACACCCAGCTGTGGTGGCTGCTGATCGTCGGCGCCGCGGCCGTCGTCGCGGCCTGGTTCTACACCGGCGGCAAGCGTCCCTACGGCTACTACGGCCTGGGCGAGGTCTTCGTCTTCCTGTTCTTCGGCGTCGCGGCGACCGCGGGCACCCAGTACGTGCAGGTCAAGACCGTCACGGAAGAGGGCTGGATCGGCTCGGTCGCTGCCGGCCTGCTCGCCTGCGCCGTGCTGATGGTCAACAACCTGCGCGACATCGAGTCGGACAGGCTGGCCCGCAAGCGCACCCTCGCCGTGCTCGTCGGCCGCCGCTGGGCGAAGGTGCTCTACTGCGTCTTCCTGTTCCTGCCGTTCCTGATCCTCGCGGCCTTCGCGCTCGTCTACCCGGTCGCGTGGCTGGGCATGCTCGTGCTGCTGCTCGCGATCCCCGCCGCGCTCATCGCCGTCACCGGCCGCACGGGGCGCGAGCTGGTTCTGGCCCTGCAGCTCACGAGTTTCACCGCGCTCGCCTACGCGGCGGTGCTGTTCATCGCGCTGGCCTTCTAGGGGCGCGTTCCTGCGGCAACTCCTTGCCGTTCCGGACGGGTGCGTCCGTGGCCGCGGGCGCAGCTGTCCGGAACGGGAACTAGTTCCCGGCGCCGTCTTCGCGCCGCTCGGATGCCTCGATCTCGGCATCCTCGTCGGCGTCATCGCCCTTCACCACGGGGCCGGCCGCGCGCCGCTCGGCGAGCTCGAGCGCCATCGCCTCGCGCGGTCCCTTCAAGAAGATGTACGACAGCGAGAAGCCGATGATGACCGAGACGATGGTCCACAGCGGCCAGTAGTCCTTGCGGAACAGGATCATCAGAATGACCAGCGGCACGATGATGAGCAGCAGTCGCAGAATCGTGTAGCGCGCCCACGCGGGCATGCGCCGCTTGGCGGCGGGCTGGCGATCGTCGGCGCTGGGGGCACTCACGTGAGCAAGCCTAAAGTCACAGTTCTGTGTGGACGCCCAGCAGCGGGATCCCGGCGGCGCCGCGCGACTTACGATGAGCACATGTTCCGCCTGTGGCTCGTCATCGGATTTCTCGCCGCAGTGTTCTATGTCTACGCGATCGTGAGCGTGTGCCTGGCCGACCGCCTCGGCACCCGCGGGCTGCCCAAGGCCGCGTGGGTCGCGGTCGTCGTGATCTTCCCGATCGTCGGCGCCGCGCTGTGGTTCTGGGTCGGCCGGGTCTCGGCGACCAGCGGCGCGCGCGGCGCCCGGGTGATCGCCCCCGACGATGACGTCGAGTTCCTCTCGAGCCTCGGCGACCACGGCACGAAGCCCGGCGACCGCGGCTCAGGGTCCGATGGTTGATTAGATCGCACTGCGACCCCATCGACCTCCCTCGGCCCCAAGGAACCCGTGCCCTCAACGAACAACGCCGCCACCGACTTCTCGATCGATCTGCTCACCGCCCTGGTGCGCCTCGGCGTGCGCGAGCTTGTCGTCGCGCCGGGCTCGCGCTCGCAGGCGCTCGCTCTGGTCGCGGCTGAGCTCGAGCGCGTGGGCGCGGCGCGTCTGCATGTGCGCATCGATGAGCGGGTGGCGGGATTCCTCGCCCTCGGCCTCGCGCTCGAGTCGGGCACCCCGGCCGTCGTCGTGACGACGAGCGGTACCGCGGTCGCCAATCTGCACCCCGCCGTGATGGAGGCGCACGAGGCGCGCGTGCCGATGATCGTCGTGACCGCCGATCGGCCGGAAGAGCTGCGCGGCATCCGTTCGAACCAGACCACGACGCAGACGGCCGTGTTCGGCCCCGCTGCCGAGTTCACGCACGATGTCGATGCCGATGCGGGCACGGATGCCGGTGAGCTGGCGGCCCTGCTGTGGAGCTCCGCCGCGCACGGCCCCGCGCACCTGAATCTCGCCCTACGAGACCCCCTCTCAGCCCCCGTCCCCGACCTCGACGAGATCGCAGCCTCCATTCGCGCTGCGCGCGAGTCGGCTGGCGAGTCGCAATCGCGGGTCGACTCGGCGAAGCCGAATGGAGACCCGGCTCCGTCGCCCGACTCGGCGCCTCCCGCCTCGCCGGTCGACTCGGCGTGGCTGAATGGAGACCGCCGCACCATCGTCATCGCCGGCGACAAGTCCGGCCCCGAGGCAGAGGCACTGGCCCGCGCCGCCGGCTGGCCCCTCATCGCTGAGGTCTCGAGCGGCGCGCGCTTCGGCCCGAACCTCGTGGTGGCCTACCGCGAGCTGCTTTCCGACCCCGACTTCGGCGGTGCCGTCGAGCGCGCCGTCGTGTTCGGCCACCCGACGCTGAGCCGCGAGGTCCCCGCGCTGCTGAAGCGTCCAGACGTCGAGGTCATCGTCGTCGACGACACCGGCACGCCCGACTTCTACGACCCCGGGCACGACGCTCGTCGGGTCACGGCCGTGCAGCTCGAGGCATCCGTCCACCCGAACAGCCCGGACGCGCGCAACTGGACCGGCCGCTGGGTCTTCGCCAGCCGGCGCCTGCTCGAGGCGGCCGCGCAGCAGGCCGCGGGCGCCGACCAGACCGCGCCCGACCTCGAGGGTGCCGCCTCTGACGACCCTGCGACCCGGGCCGCCTTCGCGCGCAGCGAGCTCGCCGCCGTGCGGGCGCCCGTCACGCGGCGCATGCTCGCCGATGCGCTGTGGCGGTTCACCTGGCCGCACGACCGGCTCGTGCTGGGGGCGTCGCGGCTCATCCGCGAGGTCGACCGCACCGTCACGGGCAAGAAGATCACCGTCCACGCGAACCGCGGGCTCGGCGGCATCGACGGCACCGTCGCCACCGGCGTCGGCGTGGCGCTCGCGAGCGGCGGTCGAGGCGTCACCCGCGTGCTACTCGGCGACCTGACCCTGCTGCACGACGTGGGCGCGCTGCTGCGAGCACCGGGCGAGGCGCTGCCGCCGATCCAGGTCGTGGTCGGCAACGACCGGGGCGGCACCATCTTCGCGGGGCTCGAGGTCGCGGCATCCGCAGCGCCTGAGGCGTTCGAGCGCGTTCAGCTCACCCCGCGCGAGGTGGACCTCGAGGCGCTCGCCCGCGCGTACGGCTGGCAGTATCGCCGCGCAGCGACCCGTGGCGAGCTCGATCAGGCGCTCTCAGCCGTCACCGCTGAGCCGACGCTGATCGAGGTGCCGCTCACATGACGGGCGCCGAGAGCCCCCGGGTGCGCTTCGCGATCGTCGGCTCTGGGTTCCGAGCCGAGGCCTTCCTGCGCGTGGCCGCCGCCGTGCCCGACCGGTTCGAGGTGGCAGCCATCGTCGCCCGGCGACCGGAGCGAGCGCGGCAAGTCGAGAATGCGTGGGGCGTGGCATCCGTCGGCGATCTCACCCGACTGGCCGCCCCCGAGACGCTCGACTTCGTTGTGAACGCCGCGTCCGCGGGCGCCGCCGTCGACATCGTCGAGCAACTCGCCGGGGCCGGCCACGCGGTGCTGACCGAGACGCCGGTCGCGCCCGACCGCCATGGCCTCGGAAAGCTGCATGCCCTTGTGCGAGACGGCGCGCGCATCCAGGTGGCCGAGCAATACCACCTCGAGCCGCTCGTCTCGGCGCAGCTCAAGATCGCGCACTCCGGCCTCCTCGGCGAGCTCACCGAGGCGTTCGTCTCGATCGCGCACGACTACCACGGGTTCAGCGTGCTGCGCCGGGCGCTCGGCGCGGGCTTCCGCAACGCGACCATCACCGCGCGCCGCTTCGAGGAGCACGTGCAGCTCGGCCCCAGCCGCTATGCCGACCCCGACGAGGTGCGGCTCACCACCGGCATCCGCACCACCGCCTGGCTCGATTTCGAGGGCGGCCTGCGCGGCACCTACGACTTCGACGACCAGCAGTACCGCTCGTTCATCCGCACGCCGACGCTCACAATCCGCGGAACGCGCGGCGAGCTGCGCGACGACGTCGTGCGCTATGTCGACGCCGCCGGCCAGCCCGTCACCTCGCGCATCGAGCGGCTCGCGGCGGGCGGCCCGGGCAACCACGAGGGGCTGTTCGCGCGCGCCTACGTGTTCGAGGGCGAGCGCGTGTGGGCGAACGGATTCCTGCGCGCCCGGCTCGCCGACGAGGAGCTCGCCATCGCCGCAGCTCTCGACCGCATGGCGCACTATGTCGCCGGGGGCCCCGAGCTGTACTCGGTTGCGGAGGCCGCACAGGACGTCTACCTGCAGACGGTGCTCGAGCAGTCGCTGCGCTCGGGCCGCCCCGCGCGATCCTCGACTCAGCCCTGGACCGTCTGACGCCGGCCAACTGCGCCAGACGGTCATCGTTGCGCTGCAATCGCGGCCGCAGCGCGCGGCGTTGACCGTTCAGCGCAGTTGAGCCGAACGAGACGAACGCTTACCCGAACGCCTCGACGATCGGGCGGAACTTCATCGTGGTCTCGGCGACCTCGAGCACGGGGTCGCTGTCGGCGACGATGCCTCCGCCTGCGTAGGCGGTGAGGTCGCCGTCGGGAGCGAGCTGGGCGCTGCGCAGGGCGATCGCCCACTCGCCTGAGCCGTCGGCGCCGATCCACCCCGTCGGCCCGGCGTAGCGGCCGCGGTCGAACGGCTCCAGTTCGCGGATGAGCGCGAGGGCGGCCTCGCGCGGCGTCCCCGCGACGGCCGCAGTGGGGTGCAGCGCCGCCACCAGGTCGAGCGCCGAGCTGCCGTCGGCAAGCGTTCCGGCCACGTCGGTCGCCAGGTGCCACAGGTTCGGAAGCTTCAGGGTGAAGGGCGCGCTGGTCTCGAGCGCGCCGGTGTGGCCCCGCAGCGACTCGAGCACGCTGTCGACGGCGAAGGTGTGCTCTGCGCGGTCCTTCCGGCTCGCGCGCAGTGTGTCCGCGGCACGGGCGTCGGCGTCGGCGTCGGCCCCGCGTGCCGCCGTTCCCGCGAGCACCTGCGCATCGACGCGGCCGGCGATGACGCGCACCAGCGTCTCGGGAGAGGCGCCGACGAAGCCGTCGACGGCGAATGTCCAGCACTCCGAGTAGCCGAGGGCGAGCTCGACGAGCGCGCGGCGCACATCGGCCTCCGCGGGAAGGTGCGCACGCAGCTCGCGCGCGAGCACGACCTTGCCCACCTCCCCCGTGGCGATGCGGTCGACGGCGGCGGCCACGGCCTCGCCGTAGCCGGCAGCCGAGAGCCGCCCGGGCGCCATGGTCAGCCGGAACTCCGGGCCGAACGGCGTCGGCTTCGGGGCAGCCGCGGCGCCGGCATCCGCCCGTTCGACGCCGCCTGCGTCGCCCGCTGAGATGCGCGTGACCCACGAGCGCCCGCCGCGCCGCCCGATGACGAGCGAGGGCACGATCAGAACGGATGCCTGCTCCGACTCGTCCGCGAAGGCGAACGACCCGAACGCCACGAGCCCCGTGCCCGGCAGCCGCACCGGGTCGGTGACGGTCGCCGCTGCCGCGAGCTCGCGCCAGGCATCCGCCGCGTCTGCAATGCGCCTGGGCCCCGTGAACTCGAGCCGCACCGCCTCGCCGACCCCCGCGATGCCCTCGCCGCGGCGCAGCCACAGCAGCGGCTGGCGGGGGTCGAGGAACGGGATCAGCTGGCGGACGTCGTCGAGCGGGGTGGTCTCGACCGTCAGCGCCTGCACGGCGCTTTCGGCTGAGGCGGCGGTTCGTGTCACGAACTCAGACTTTACGCTCGGGCTCCACTTACAAGCCGCCGATAAGCTGGGGGAGTGAACAAGGCCGACCTCACGAAGCGACCTCACGAGGTCGCCTCCATGTTCGACGAGGTCTCAACGCACTACGACCGCATGAACACGGTCCTCTCCGCCGGCAACGACCACCTCTGGCGCATCGCGACGACCCGCGCCATCGACCCGCGCCCCGGCGAGCTGGTGCTCGACGTCGCGGCCGGCACCGGTACGAGCAGCGCGGCCATCGCCGCGCGCGGCGCGCACGTCGTCGCCGCAGATTTCTCGGCGGGCATGATCGAGGTGGGGCGCGTCCGCCAGGCGGCCAACCCGCGCGTCGAATTCGTGCAGGCGGATGCCACGCAGCTGCCCTTCGGCGACGACGAGTTCGACGCCGTCACGATCTCGTTCGGCCTGCGGAACATCGTCGAGCCCAAGAAGGCCCTCGCCGAGTTCTTCCGCGTCACGAAGCCCGGCGGCCGCGTCGTCATCTGCGAGTTCTCGACGCCGCCTGTGGCCGCCGTGCGCGCCGCCTACTACGGCTACCTGCAGTACGGAACGCCGCTGGTCGCCCGACTCGCGTCCTCGAACGCTCCGGCCTACGAGTACTTGATGGACTCCATCCGCGCCTGGCCGAGCCAGCAGACCCTCGCCGGCTGGCTGCGCGAGGCCGGCTACGAGCGGGTCGCGTACCGCAACCTGACGGCGGGCATCGTCGCGCTGCACCGCGGGTTCGTGCCGCTTCGCGGGCAGAGCCCGGCCGGGAACTCCAAGGCAGGGAAGACTTCGTGACGTCATCGGTTCTCACGAGCCAGTTCGGGCTCACCGAGAAGCTGACCGCCTCGCCTGCCGAGCGGGCACTCGCCAAGAAGCTCGACGCCGCCCTCGAGCGCGTCGAGAGCGGCCTCAAAGAGCAGCTGCGCTTCGCCGACCAGATCGCCGACGTCACCGCGACGTACCTGTTCGGCGCGGGTGGGAAGCGGGTGCGCCCCGTGCTGACGCTGCTCGCCGCAGAGCTCGGCGGCGGCGCGAACGACCAGGTCATCACCGCGGCCCAGGTGGTTGAGATCACCCACCTCGCCTCGCTGTACCACGACGACGTGATGGACGATGCGCCGCTGCGCCGCGGTGTCCCCACCGCCCAGCTGGTGTGGGGCAACTCGGTCGCGGTGCTCACCGGCGACCTGCTGTTCGCCCGGGCGAGCCAGCTCATCGCCGGGCTCGGCGAGCGCGCCATCAGGATGCAGGCCGACACCTTCGAGCGCCTCTGCATGGGCCAGCTGCACGAGACCCTCGGGCCGCAGTCCGGTGAGGACCCGGTGGCGCACTACCTCAAGGTGCTCGCCGACAAGACGGGCTCGCTGATCGCCGCGGCCGCGCAGTTCGGCGTCGCGTTCTCGGGCGCCCCCGCCGAATACGAGCCCGCCGTGCTCGAGTTCGGCGAGAAGATCGGCGTCGCGTTCCAGCTCGTCGACGACGTCATCGACCTCTCGACCACCGACGCGGACACCGGCAAGCAGGCGGGCACCGACCTGCGCGCCGGCGTCGTCACGATGCCGTTGCTCAAGCTGCGTGCGACGGCGACGACGGATGCTTCGGCCGGCGCCCTGCTCGCCTATCTCGAGTCCGACGTCATCGGCGCCCCCGAGACCGTCGACGTGAGCGAGGGCATCGAGCGACTGCGCTCGCACGCCGTGGTCGCCCAGACCCTGGCCGACGCGCGCGAGTGGGCCCGGCAGGCCGTCGCCGCGCTCGCGCCACTTCCCGACGGCGCCGTGAAGAAGGCGCTCACGCGCTTCGCCGACACGGTCGTCGACCGCACGAGTTGACCGCGCACCGACGGCGCCCGCGCTTTTGCCCCCCGGCCGACAGATGCACCCGGGCCTGAGAGCGCAAGCGTCGGCGGGGGACGCAAACCACATCATCAGAACCACCCAAGGAGCACACGCATGACCAAGCTGCGACTCGCGATCGTCGGCGCCGGCCCGGCCGGCATCTACGCTGCGGACATCCTGCTCAAGGCCGAGCGCAGCTTCGACGTGTCGATCGACCTGTTCGACCACCTGCCGGCGCCCTATGGCCTCGTGCGCTACGGCGTCGCCCCCGACCACCCGCGCATCAAGGGCATCATCACGGCGCTGCGCGACGTGCTGGACCGCGGCGACATCCGCATCTTCGGCAACGTGCGCTTCGGCGAGGACATCACGCTCGACGACCTCAAGCAGCACTACAACGCGGTCATCTTCGCCACCGGCGCCGTGCGCGACGCAGAGCTTCGCATCCCCGGCGTCGACGCAGAGGCCTCCTACGGCGCGGCCGACTTCGTCAGCTGGTACGACGGCCACCCCGACTACCCGCGCGAGTGGCCGCTCGACGCCCGCGAGGTGGCGGTGATCGGCAACGGCAACGTGGCCCTCGACGTGGCCCGCATCCTCGCGAAGCACGCAGAGGACCTGCTTCCGACCGAGATCCCCGCCAACGTCTACGAGGGGCTCAAGGCATCCCCGGTCACCGACGTGCACGTCTTCGGTCGCCGCGGCCCGACCTCAGTGAAGTTCACGCCGCTCGAGCTGCGCGAGCTCGGCGAGCTGCGCGACGTCGACATGATCCTGTACGACGAGGACTTCGACTACGACGAGCACGCGCAGGCATCCGTCGCGGGCAACAAGCAGATCATGGTGATCGACCGCGTGCTGCAGTCGTGGCGGCAGCGCGAGGTGGGCGCAGCCAGCCGCCGCCTGCACCTGCACTTCTATGCGAAGCCGATTGAAGTGGTGACGGATGCCTCGGGCCGCGTCTCCGCCCTCAAGTACGAGCGCACTCGTCCCGACGGTCAGGGCGGTGTCGTCGGAACCGGCGAGATCCGCGAGACGCCGGTGCAGGCGCTCTACCGCGCGGTCGGCTACTTCGGCTCGCCGCTGCCCGGGGTGCCGTTCGATGAGAAGCACGGCGTCATCCCGAACCACGAGGGCCAGGTCGTGAACCCCGACAACAACGAGCAGGTCTACGGCGTCTACGCCACGGGCTGGATCAAGCGCGGCCCCGTCGGGCTCATCGGGCACACGAAGTCGGACGCGATGGAGACCGTGGAGCACCTCATCAACGACGTCGCCAACTGGTGGTCACCCGCGTCGCCGTCTGAGGACTCGGTCGTCGAGCTGCTCGAGTCGCGCGGCATCCGCTACACCAACCTCGACGGCTGGCACGCGCTCGACGAGCACGAGATCGCCCTCGGCGAGCCCGAGGGCCGTGCGCGCATCAAGGTCGTCGACCGCGACGAGATGGTGCGCGTCTCGCGCCGCGAAGGGTAGTCGCGGGGCCCGGCGGACGCTCCGCCTACCGGAAGTTCACGAACTGCAGGTCGACCTCGAGGTCCTTGCCCTTGAGCAGCGCGATGGTGGCCTGCAGGTCGTCACGCGACTTCGACGAGACACGCAACTCGTCGCCCTGGATCTGGCTCTTGACCGACTTCGGCGCCTCGTCGCGGATGATCTTCGAGATCTTCTTCGCGTCGTCTTGCTCGATGCCGTTCTTGAGCTTCGCCTCGATGCGGAACTCCTTGCCGCTGGGGAACGGCTTGCCGGCATCCAGCGACTTCAGCGAGATGCCCCGCTTGATGAGCTTCGACTGCAGCACGTCGAGCACGGCGTTCACGCGCTCTTCGGAGTTGGCCTTGAGCAGCAGCTGCTCACCGGACCACTCCACCGACGCGCCGACGCCCTTGAAGTCGTAGCGTTGCTCGATCTCTTTCCTGGCCTGGTTGACGGCGTTGTCGGCCTCCATCTTGTCGACCTTGGAGACGATGTCGAAGGAAGAATCTGCCATGCGTTCCAGCTTAGGGCGGGCGGGGGATGCCGCACCCGATCTCGATTTCGTGCGAGCGCAAGCCGCAGGTAACATTGGCAGGCGCCTTCGATCGGGTGAATACACGCGGTCGAAAGCGTCAATGGCGAGTTACCCAAGCGGCCAAAGGGATCTGACTGTAAATCAGCCGGCTTAGCCTTCGGGGGTTCGAATCCCTCACTCGCCACCAAAGAAAACCCCGGTCAGACGCAAGATCTGCCGGGGCTTTCTCGTTGGTGGGTCAGCTGTCGAAACGCGCGCCCTCGGGCTTCGGGCCCTGGATCACGTAGACCAGCAGGATGATCCAGCCGATGATCGGCAGGAACACCCAGAAGAAGTTCCACCCGCTGTGGTTCGCGTCATGCAACCTGCGCCAGAGAAGGGCGAGCGAGGGCACGATGATCGCGAGACCCCAGATGCCCGAGATGACGTCGAACGTCGTGCCGGTTGCACCGTCGATGCGGCTGAGGCTGCTCAGCGCGATGTTGATGAGGTACGAGACGAGGAACCACCACCAGTACTCAGCACGGCTCGCACGACCCGAGAAGACGGCGTATTTCGTGAAGAAGCGCTGAACCGCGACGGGCAGCGG
This sequence comes from Gryllotalpicola daejeonensis, assembly GCF_039538145.1. Classification (NCBI taxonomy): domain Bacteria; kingdom Bacillati; phylum Actinomycetota; class Actinomycetes; order Micrococcales; family Microbacteriaceae; genus Gryllotalpicola; species Gryllotalpicola daejeonensis. Next base: position 2,564,537 of record NZ_BAABBV010000001.1, read on the forward strand.
CGCACCATAGTACGGCAAGTGGAGCGGCGGCTCGCCGCCTGCAGTGCTGTAGCCGGGCGCCCCTCCGTAACCGGGTGGCGGCGGTGGCGGGGCCACCGGCGGCTGCGGCGGCTGGGGCGGCCCAGGCGGCGGGGGCGGTGGGACGTTGGACATCTACGGACCTCCATCGGCGCCCCGCGAGCCGGGGCGTTCGCGGCCCAGATTAGAGGCGGTCGTGCCTCGCACAACAGAGTGGCGCGCGGATGTGACGCGCGATTAAAGAACGGCGGGCCCGGGTGAGTCGCACATCTCACCGGGCCCGCCCGCTATGGAGGAATGCCGGTCACGCACACCGACATCGACATCCACGTTGGCCCGCGTCACTGGCAGAGACGTTGTGCCCGCCTATGAATCCGGTGTTAACGGATGCCTGTGCCGCACTCTCTCGCGAGCCATAGGGCCGCGCCCGCCGCTCGCCTAGGCTCTGTGACGTGACGCACGCGAATGACGAGCTGCTCGAGATCGCCCGCTCCACCGCCTTGGCCGCCGCCGAGCTGATCCGGCGCAAGCGCCAGGAGGGCGTCGCCGTCGCGGCGCTCAAGTCCTCGCCCGTCGACGTCGTCACCGAGGCCGACCGCGAGTCAGAGGAGCTGATCCGATCGCTTCTCGCCGACGCGCGGCCCGGCGACGGATTCCTCGGCGAGGAGTCCGGCGAAGGCGACGCCTCGACCTCGGGCGTCACCTGGGTCGTCGACCCGATCGACGGCACGGTCAACTATCTCTACGACATCCCCGACTACGCGGTGTCGATCGCGGCCGTCGAGGGCGGTACCGACCCCGCGGAATGGACCGCGCTCGCCGGCGTCGTGATCAACCCCGTCCTCGGCGAGGTGTACACCGCGATTCGCGGCGGCGGCGCCTTCCTCAACGACCCGCGCGGGCAGCGGCGTCTCGAGGTCGCCCCCGGCAAGGACCTCGCGACCGCGCTGGTGGCGACGGGGTTCAGCTACACGGCAGAGCGACGTGAGCGCCAGGCATCCGCTCTCACCCGCCTCATCCCGCTCATCCGCGACATCCGGCGATTCGGCTCTGCGGCACTCGATCTCTGTGCCGTCGCCGCCGGCCGCGTCGACGCCTACTACGAGCGCGGGCTGCACCCTTGGGATCACGCCGCAGGCGCCCTGATCGCCGCCGAAGCGGGCGCGCGCGTCGCCGGGCTGGGTGGCGCCCCCGCTGGCGCGCTGCTCACGCTCGCCGCGGAGCCTGCGCTGTTCGCCCAGCTCGAGCCCCTTCTCGAGGAGTTCGGCGCCGCGTTCTGAGCGTTGCATTGTGCCGCGGGATGCCTGATCGCACAGTGCCCCGAAAGAAGGGTTGCAGCCTCTCAGGGTTGTCACGGTAAGGTAACGAAATCGGTTTTCCGCTCGTTGCAGCGTGGAACCGCCGCGCGACCCCTAGCCCGCCCCCGCAGTAGAAGTCGATACCCCCGTGCACGAAACCGCCCCGCAGCCGCAAACCCGGCGCGCTCTGCGCGAGCTCGAGCGCTCGCGTGCCACGCGCCGGCGTGGCCAGCGCGGGCCGGTGCGCGAGGCGGCTGTCGGGCCGGTGCGCGAGGCGGCTGCCGAAGCGCACGCGAGCAATCGCTGGGCGAGGGCGGCGGAGGATCCCGCGCCGTTCGCACCGGCTCCGGTCGACGCACCTTCGTCGGCGTCGGTGCCCGCTCCGCTTGCCGCACGGCGCGAGCCGAGCGTCACGGCGCCGCAGAAGCGTGGGAAGCGCCACTCCCAGCCGCTGACCATCGCAGCCTTCCTCTTCGCCATCGGCCTCGCCGTCACGAGCGTCGTGCCGATGCTCGCGCTCGGCCAGAGCGCCACGGCCGCCTCGGCGACGGCAACCGGCGCGCAGGGCCACCGACAGCTGCAGGCCTGGCAGGCATCGGTGTCGAGCTCGGCTCCCGCGGCCGTCCGCGACACGTACTCGAGCACGCTCGTGAAGCCGGGCGCCCCGCTCGCGGGCAGCGGCGGCATCGAGTGGCCGTTCCCGTTCAACTCGCCGATCTCGTACGGCTTCGGCCCCCGTGTCGCCCCAATGGAGGGCGCCTCGACGTTCCACAAGGGCGTCGACTTCGATCCTGGTGCGGGCGTGCCCATCCAGAACATCACGGCAGGGACCGTGACCAAGACGGTCTCCGACCCGCACAGCTCGCTCGGCATCGAGGTCGTCGTCGACCACGGCACCATCGACGGCCACCACATCGAGAGCCTCTACTGCGAGATGGCACCCGGGTCGATCAAGGTGCACGTCGGCCAGAAGATCGCGATGGGCACCATCGTCGGCAACGTCGGCGTCTCCGGTATCTCGACCGGCGCGCACCTGCACTTCGAGCTGCACGAAGACGGCCAGGCCGTCGACCCGCTCGCGTGGCTCCGCGCGCACGCCGGCGCAGCGTAGCCCGACGCACACCCGAGTCGACGCTCCCGCCGACGCTCCCGCCAACGCTCGCGCTCAGCAGAGTTCACCTCTGAGACACGGGCAGGTCTTACTTTCGTAACGGCCCCCGGGGTACGGTCGAATCTTGGCCGCGGGCCAGGGGCGCTCGATGCAACATCCGGCGCCACCGCCACAGCCTCGAGGTAGCACCGTGCGATTGTCGTCATGGGGAACTCTGCGTTCCCCGATCGCCTACCTCTTCGTGCTGCCGGCGCTGCTGATCTTCCTGGTCTTCTCGATCGGGCCGACGGCCTACACGTTCGCGCTGTCGCTGTTCAAGTGGAACAAGTTCAACCCGGCGATGTCGCAGTTCATCGGGCTCGAGAACTACAAAACCGTCTTCACGGGCGCGGGCACTCCCAGCTTCTGGTCGACGCTCGGCGTCTCTTTCTATTTCGTCGCGGGCATGGTGATCGGCGGAACGGCCATCGGTCTCGCGCTGGCGCTGCTGCTGGCGCGGGGCGGCCGCGCGCTGGCATCCGCTCGCACCATGGTCTTCCTTCCCCATGTGACTCCCATCGTCGCGACCTCGCTCGTGTGGGTCTGGATCTTCAACCCGCAGTTCGGCCTCGCCAACCTGGTGGTGCACGCGACCGGCCACAAGAACATCGACTGGCTGGGCGACTCGAACTGGGCGATGCCCGCGGTGCTCATCTATTCGCTGTGGCATGAGCTCGGATTCGTGACCGTGGTGTTCCTCGGTGGGCTGACGACAATCTCGACCGAGCTCGCAGAGGCCGCGAAGCTCGACGGCGCGAACGGCTGGCAGGAGTTCTGGCACGTCACCTTCCCGCAGCTGCGCCCCGTGGTGACGCTGGTGCTGCTGATCGAGTCGGTCGGCAGCCTGCAGGCGTTCACGCAGTTCTTCGTGCTGACGCGCGGCGGCCCCGGCTACACGACCGCGACCCTGGGCTTTCAGCTGTATCAGCAGGCCTTCGTGTTCTCGAACACGGGCTATGCCGCCGCGCTCGCGGTCGTGCTCTTCCTCGTCACCGCGGCGCTCAGCATCCTGCAACTTCGCCTGCAGGGCGGCGCTGCTGAGCCCCGCTCTCTCACTCGCTCACTCTCACGTTCCCGACCACGCTCCCAACCACGCACCAAACCACGCACCCAATCCCTGCGAAAGGCCAACCCATGAAGCGCACCACCATCACCGCGGTCATCGCCGGCGCGGCGATCGCCGCCGTCGCCCTGACCGGCTGCTCGAGCGGCTCCGCCGGCGGAGCCGACTCGTCGAAGGGCGCGCCGACGCTGTCGCCCGACAAGAAGGTCACGATCACGTTCGCCGAGGCGATGGCCTCCGGCGCCCTCAAGACCGAGCTCGAGAAGGTGACGAAGGAGTTCGAGGCGAAGAATCCGAACATCACCGTCACTCTGCAGGCGCAGCCCGACTACGGCACGCTCAAGACCAAGGTCGACGCGGCCGTCACCGCGGGAACCCCGCCGACCATCGCGCAGGTGTATGGCGACTGGGCCGCCGCCTACGCGCAGTCCGATGTGCTCGAACCGCTCACCGACTACGCGGCGGCCGACCCGTCGGCGACCGACGGCCTCTACAAGGGCATCAAGAACAGCCTCTACATCGACAAGAAGCTCTACATGTGGCCGTTCAACGCGAGCACCGTCGTCGCGTTCTACAACCCCGAGCTGCTGAAGGCCGCGGGCGTCGAGGCGCCCAAGACCTGGGACGACTTCGCGACGGTCGCCAAGGCGGTGTCGAAGGACGGCGTCGTCGCGCTGCCGATGGACCCGGGCTCGTCGTCGGGCCCCGCGGGCGGCACGACCGTCTACGAGCTCATGGCTCAGGCGAACGGCACGCCGGTGTTCAAGGAGGACGGCACCCCGCAGTTCGACTCCGACGCCGCCGTCAAGGCGCTCACCACGCTCGTCGACCTGAAGAAGGCCGGCGCCGTGCAGACCGGCACGAACTACCCCGGCGAGACCGCACTCGGCGCGCAGAAGGGCGTCTTCGACATCTCGACGTCGACGAGCTTCTACTACGACCAGCAGGCCGTCGGCGGCAAGTTCGACCTCGCCGTCGCGCCGGTGCCGAGCGCCGCTGACGGAACGCGCGTGAACCAGATCAACGGCACCAACATCGCGATGTTCAACAAGGCGACCGACGACCAGAAGGCCGCGGCCTGGAAGTACATGCAGTTCCTCACCGAGGCCGAGACGCAGAGCGAGTGGGCGCAGGCCACCGGCTACCTGCCCGTGAATCCGAAGACCCTCGAGCTCGACGACATGAAGACCTACATCGCGAAGAACCCGTACGTCACCTTCGCCAGCCAGGACCTCGCCAACTCCTCGGCGACCCCGCCGTACGCGTGGGTCGAAGAGGCGTCGGGTGACCTCGCCGCCGCCCTGCAGTCGGCGCTTGCGGGGAACGCCACCCCCGAGGCGGCGCTGAAGGACGCGCAGGACAAGGCCGAGAAGGCCATGGCTGCGGCGCAGTAGACCTGCGCAGGCATCCGTTCTCGCTCAAACCCAGAACCTGCAAACCCAGAACCTGCAAACCCAGAACCTGCAAACCCAGAACCTGAATGTTCAGAAACTGAATGTCTAGAAGTCGAACCCGGCGGGGCCGCGCCATCGCGGCGGTGGTCGCCGTGATCGTCGGGCTGGCGTTCCTCGCCCCGCTGCTGTGGGTGCTGATCACCAGCCTGTCGACCCACGGCGACGTCTACCGCTTCCCACCCAGACTGTGGCCGGCCTGGCAGTGGGCGAACTACGCCCGCGCCTGGTCGGCGGCGCCGTGGGTGCGGTACTTCGTCAACACCGTGTTCATCGGGGCGTGCACCGTCGCCCTGGTGCTCGTGACGTCGGTCCTCGCCGGGTTCGCCTTCGCCCGCATGCGCTTCCTCGGGCGCACGCCCCTCTTCCTGCTCGTGCTCGCCGTGATGATGGTGCCGCAGACGGTGCTCATCATTCCGAACTACGTGATCGCCTCGCGGCTGCACCTGCTCGACACCTACTGGATCCAGATCCTGCCGTTCGGGGCATCCGTCTTCGGCATCTTCCTGCTGCGGCAGTTCTTCCTCTCGATCCCGAGCGAGATCTTCGAGGCCGCTCAGCTCGACGGCGCCGGCCCCGTGCGCCTGGCCTTCCAGATCGCCGGCCCGCTCGCGCGCCCGTCGCTGATCCTCGTCGGGCTCAACACGTTCATGGGCGCGTGGAACTCGTTCGTGTGGCCGTACATCATGACCACCTCCGACTCGATCCGCCCCATCGAGGTCGGCCTGAACGCGTTCTACGGCGTGAACGGCACCGACTGGACGACGCTCTCGGCCGCCGTTGTCTTCACCACCATCCCGATCGTCGTGCTCTTCCTGTTCCTTCAGAAGTACTTCGTGACCGGCCTCTATTCGACCTCAGGAGCAGTCAGATGACCCATGCCGATCCCACCGGGCGCCCGCCTCGCACGACCATCGAGTTCTACGGCGGGCTCGGCGTCATCGGCTCGTCGAAGATCGTCGTGCGGCACGGCGACTCGCGCGTGCAGCTCGACATGGGCCTCGACATCCCGAACGGCGAGGACCTGATGGCAGCGCCCGTCGGCCTCGGCAGCCGCCACGGGCGGGAGCTCGCCGACCTGCTGCGCATCGGCGCGGCGCCGCGCCTGCCCGGCGTGTACGACGCGCGCTGGCTCGGCGACGATGTCGCCGATGAGGAGCTGATGGCGGATGCCGCAGGGCCGCACGCACTGTTCATCAGCCACGCCCACCTCGACCACATGGGGCTCGTCGGCTTCGTGCGGCCGTCGGTGCCGATCTACGCGACGGGGACGACCGTCGAGCTGCTGCGCGCGCTCGCCGCGTCGGGCGAGGGCGTGCTGGGCGGCGTCGAGCCCGATTGGCGCGTGATCGAATTCGGGGCGCCCGTGACGGTCGGCGACCTCACCGTGCAGGCGCTGCCGGTCGATCACGACGTCCCTGGAGCCTGCGGATTCCTCGTCACGACCCCCGAGGGCCGCATCGCGTTCACGGGCGACCTGCGTTTCCACGGCGAAGAGGCCGAGCTCAGCTACGACTTCACCGCTGCCGTCGCCGGTGTCGACGTCCTGATCACCGAGGGCACGGCCCTGTCGTGGGAGCCGCAGGGGGACACGCCGACGAGTGAGCGGGACGTGGTGGATCGCTTCCGCGGCGCGCTGGCCGAGGCATCCGGACTGGTTCTCATCGCCCTGTACCCGCGCAACGTGGGCCGCGCGATGCAGCTCGCCCTTGCGGCGCGTGAGGCGGGGCGAACGCTGGTCTGGCCGGGCCGGGTCGCAGCGCTGTTCGCGCGGCTGGGGTGGCAGGGCATCGTCACGTGGGACGCCTCGCGCCCGCAGGCGTGCGGGCATCTCGAGGCGGTCGCGCAGGCGCAGGCCGACGGATTCCCCGTCGAGACCGTCTCGCTCGGCGAGGTGCAGGCCGCGCCCGAGCGCTTCGTCGTCATGCCGGACCCGCACGACCTGCCCAGTCTGCTCGACCTGCCGCTCGTGCCCGGCGACGTGCTGCTGCACTCGAACGGGCAGCCGCTGGGCGACTTCGACACGTGGTGGCGTCCGTTCACCGCGTGGCTCGCGAAGCTGGGCGTCGAGCTGCGCTTCGCGGGCTCGAGCGGGCACGCGACCGCGGACGATCTGCACGCGATGGTCGAGCGGGTCGCGCCGCGGGTCGTGTTCCCGATCCACAGCTTCAGCCCGCGGCGGCTGCAGGTGCCGAGCGGCACGCGCCGCGTGATCGCGGAGTACGGCGTGCGCTACGGTCTCGACGGCGAGGCGGTGCCGGGGCGCTGAGCTGGCCGGCGGGTCACCGATTCGGGAGATTCGGGCGCCGGCACCGGCGGGTCGCGCCGGGTGAGGCCGAATCGGTGACCTGCGGTCACGGCGCTGGCGGCCGTGCCGTCGTCGACCGCACCACGAGCTCGTAGGGCAGGTCGATCTGCAGCGCGCTGTCGCCCTCATGCGGCTGCAGCTCGGTCATGAGCACGTCGACGGCCCGCCGCCCCTGCACATCGGGGTGCTGCGCGACCGTGGTGAGGCCGAAGAACGGCGAGAGCTCGTGGTCGTCGACGCCGATCACGGAGACATCGCGCGGCACGCTCAAGCCGAGGTCGCGAGCTGCCAGCAGGCATCCGATCGCCATCTCGTCTGACGCCGCGACGATCGCCGTCGGTCGGGCGTCGGGGCGCCCCAGCAGCTGCTTGGCGGCGTGGTAGCCGCCCTGCATCGTGAAGTCGGCTGCGGCGTAGAGGTCGTCGCCCGTGGCGAGCCCGTGTCGGGCCATGGCGGTGTCGTAGCCGAGGCGGCGGGCCGAGCCGAGGTGGAAGTCGGCGTCGAGCTCGACCGCGCCGCCGACGTGCGCCACTCGCGTGTGCCCCAAGCCGATCAGGTGCTCGGTCGCGAGCGCCGAGACGCGCTCGTTGTCGATGACGAGGCTGCGCACGCCCGGGATGAGCCCGCCCACGCACACCAGCGGCTTGCCGAGCGTGAGCAGACGGGCGACCTCGTCGTCTGTCAGCTCGAGGGCGACCGCGAGCACGGCGTCGACGCGTTTGCGCAGCAGGAAGTTCTCGAAGACGCTCTCGCGAGCCTGCGCGCCGCCCCCGTCGAGGACGTAGAGCGTGAGGTCGTACCCACGCTCGCGCAGCGTCGCCGCCGCGCCCTCGACGAGCGTGGAGAAGTACCAGGTGTTGAGGTACGGAATGACGACCCCGACGTTGCGCGTGCGCCCTGAGGCGAGGCTCGACGCGTTCGACGAGACGACGTAGCCGAGCTCTTGGGCCACGCGCTCGACCTTCGCGCGCGTGGCCGCAGAGACACGCCCATTGCCGCTGAGGGCCCGTGAGACCGTCGCCGCCGAGACGCCGGCGAGCTTCGCGACATCGGTGATGCCGAGAGAGCCCGCGCTCGCCGGGCGCGGGGGCACCGGCGGCTGCGTCGGCGGCTGAGCCGACGCTCCGCCGACCGCGCCCGGCAGCGTGTCGGTCATCTGAGACTCCTAGGCAGTGATGAGCCAGGCGGTGGTGTCGGGCGGAAGGTTCCGGCCGACCGGGGCGCTCGCGCCGAGCACGCGACCGTCGGGCAGGTAGAGATCCCAGCTGCCGAGGTTCGCGATGACGGTGACCTCGCCGTTGCGCAGCGCGATCACGTCCTCGCCGAAGCCGTCGAGCAACTCGATGTCGGCGTTCGCGCCCAGCCCGTACTGCGCGCGCAGGTCGATCAGCTCGCGATACATCGACAGGGTCGAAGCCGGGTCGGATTCCTGCACGTCACGCGCGTACTCGGCCCACAGCTCGGGTTGCGGCAGCCAGGAGGCGCCGGTCTTGTTGAACCCGTACGCAGGGGCATCCGCCTCCCACGGGATCGGCACGCGGCATCCGTCGCGCCCGTATCGCTCGCCGCCCGTGCGGAACCACGTCGGGTCCTGACGCACCTCGTCGGGCAGGTCGACGATCTCGGGAAGGCCGAGCTCTTCGCCCTGGTAGAGGTAGGCGGAGCCGGGAAGCGAGAGCATCAGCGCCGTCGCAGCGCGTGCGCGGCGCAGCGCGAAGTGGCGCTCGGGCAGGCGCTTGAGGTCACGCGGGCCGAGGCCGGCGCCCTGCTGGTTCTCGAACGAGATTGCGAGGCGCGTGGCGTGCCGCACGACGTCGTGGTTCGAGAGCACCCAGGTCGACGGCGCGCCGACGGCGGCGAAGGCGTCGATCGAGTCGCGGATGACCTCGCGCAATGTCTCGGCCTGCCAGTGCGTCTCGAGGTAGGTGAAGTTGAAGGTCTGCTGCATCTCGTCGGGGCGCACCCAGAGCGCGAGGCGCGAGAGCGGCTCGACCCAGGCCTCACCGCACAGGGCGCGGTCGCCGTCGTACTCTGCGAGCACCTGGTGCCACTCGCGGTAGATCTCGTGCACGCCGTCTTGGCCCCAGTAGGGCGCGAGCTCGGGCTCGTCCTCGTCGTCCTCGGCGCCGGGCCGGCCACCCATCGACCCGGCCGACTTCGGCGGCGTGTAGTCGGGCAGGCCCTCGGCCTTCACGAGGCCGTGGGCGACGTCGACGCGGAACCCGTCGACCCCCAGGTCGAGCCAGAAGCGCAGGATGTCGCGGAAGGCGGCGCGCACCAGCGGGGACTGCCAGTTGAGGTCGGGCTGCGACTCGTCGAAGAGGTGCAGGTACCACTGGCCAGGGGTGCCGTCGGGGTTCGTCACTCGCGTCCAGGCGGAGCCGCCGAAGACGGACTCCCAATTGTTCGGGGGCAGCGCGCCGTTCTCACCCTTGCCCTCGCGGAACATGTACCAGTCGCGCTCCGGCGAGCCGGGACCGGCGGCGAGCGCCGCCTGGAACCACTTGTGCTGGTCGGAGGTGTGGTTCGGGACGAGGTCGATGATGACGCGCAGGCCGAGCTCGTGCGCACGGGCGATCAGCGCCTTCGCGTCGTCGAGCGTGCCGAAGACGGGATCGACGTCGGTGTAGTCCGCGACGTCGTAACCCGCGTCGCGCTGCGGCGACGTCATGAACGGCGAGAGCCAGACCGCGTCGGCGCCCAGGTCGCGCACGGCCGAAAGGCGTGCGGTGATGCCGGGAAGATCCCCGATGCCGTCTCCATTCGAGTCGGCGAAGGAACGCGGATAGATCTGGTAGATCACGGCTGAGCGCCACCATTGAGCGTCTGTCATAGCCCTCACTTTATGCCACCGCCTTCGGTGTGCAAACGATTACGCAAAGTGGCCATTGGGCTGAACCGGTTCGGCGCGAAATGGGGTCAAATCGTGATTGAGAAGCGCTTTTCGCGTGTGGTAGGAATGAAAACGCTTCCAGCCGACACGGTCGTCGGCGATCACAGCGACCACAGCAATGAACGTCTCGCGCGCACCAGAGCCGGTGTGCGCGACGCGTGCGGCTCGGCGTCGAGCCGGCACGACAAGACATGCACTGAAGGAGAACTTCGCAATGAAGAAACGTTCCATCTACCTGATCGGCGGCGCGGCGGCGCTCGCGCTGTCGCTCACGGCGTGCGGCGGCAACAGCGGCACCGCAGACAAGGGCTCCGCACCGGCGAAGCACACCGCGGTGACGTTGAGCGTCTGGGGACCGCAGGAGGACCAGACGGACGCGAACTCGTGGCTTCCCGTGCAGGAGGCGGCGTTTGCGAAGGCCCACCCTGAGTACACGATCACGTGGAAGAACGCAGTGGTCGCTGAGGGCGACGCGGCGACGACCGTCAAGCAGGACCCGAGCTCGGCGGCCGACGTGTACATGTTCGCCAACGACCAGCTCGGCACCCTCGTGGAGGCCAACGCCATCGGCGTGCTGCCGCCTGCCTCGGTCGCCCAGGTGAAGAAGCAGAACACCAAGGTCATGACCGAGTCCGTCACGGGCACCGACAAGAAGCTCTACGGCGTCCCCTACACGGCCAACACGTGGTTCATGTACTACAACACCGCGAAGTTCACCGCCGATGACGCCAAGAACCTCGACGCGATGCTCGCCAAGGGCAAGGTCGCGTTCCCGATCGACAACTCGTGGTACCTCCCGGCGTTCTACACCGGCAACGGCAGCACGCTGTTCGGCGCGGACGGCACCGACGAGTCCGCCGGCTTCGGCTTCACCGGCCAGGGCGCGACCGACGTGACCAAGTACCTCACGACCCTCGTGAAGAACAAGAACTTCGTCGACGACGTGAACGGCTCGGGTCTCGCCGGCCTCCAGCACGGCAGGATCGACGCGTACTTCTCCGGCTCGTGGGACGCTGCCGCCGTCAAAGCGGCGCTCGGCGCGAACTACGGAGCGGCTCAGCCGGCCAGCTACACGCTCGACGGCAAGCAGGTCCAGCTGAAGGCCTTCGCGGGCTCCAAGGCCGTCGCCTTCAACCCGAACGCGAAGAACCCGAAGGCCGCCGCCGAATTCGCGGCGTTCCTCGGCTCGACCAAGGCGCAGAAGTCGCACTACACGCTGCGCGGCATCATCCCGTCGGACAAGTCGCTCGCGGACGAGTCGTCCATCGCGGCCGACCCGGTCGCGGTCGCGCAGATGAACACGACCAAGAACGCGTCGATCCTTCAGCCGACCGTGCCCTCGATGGGCAACTTCTGGGACCCGACGGCCGCGTTCGGCAAGGCGATCCTGTCCGGTGATGTGAACGCGTCCAATGCCGCCGCGAAGACGGAGGCATGGAACGCGAGCATGAACAAGTAGCTCGCGACACTCTCTGGTCAGGTCTCGGGTGCGCCACCGGCGGCCCGAGACCTGACCTGGTCGCTGCACACAATGAGGTGGTAGACGAATGACACAGACGGTCGTGGCGGAGCGCGCCGACACGCCGCGCGGAGATACGCGCCCGTCGCCCCGGGGAGCGGCCGACACCGGCCTCATCGCGGCCTTCCGGTATGGCGACCTGCTGACCCGCGGCTCGGCCGTGGTGATGGGCCTCGGCAACCTGGCACGCCGGCAGTACGCCAAGGGCGCGATGTTCCTGATCGTCGAGATCGGATTCCTCGTCCTTTTCGTCACCAAGGGGCTCGGTCAGCTCGCGGGCCTCGGCAACCTGGGACCGGTCACCAAGGGCGGCCAGCACTGGGACGCCGACGGCAACTTCGTGAACGTCAACCCCACCAACTCTGTGGCGAGGCTCCTCTACGGCATCGCCTGGGTGTTCGTGGTCGCCGCGTTCCTCCTGCTCTGGTCGACGGCGGTCCGCAGCGCCTACCGTGCGCAGGTCCTCGCCGAGACCACCGGTCGGGCGCCGTCACTTCGCGACGACGCCCGCGAGCTCGGTGACGAACGCGCGCACCAGTCGCTGCTGGCACTGCCGGTCGTGGGCATCGTCGTGTTCACGATCCTGCCCCTGGTCTTCATGATCTCGATGGCCTTCACGACCTTCGACAAGAACCACCCGGTGGCCTTCAACTGGGCAGGCCTGAGCAATTTCGTGACCGTGCTCTCGCCGAGCGGCTCCGCAGCTGCCGGCGTCGACCTCGGGCTCTTCCTGCGGGTGCTCGCGTGGACGCTCGTGTGGGCCGTGCTGGCGACCTTCCTCAACTTCTTCCTCGGCATGGGCATCGCGATGCTCATCCTTCGCCGTGGCACCCGCCTCAAGAACATGTGGCGCGCGCTGTTCTCGATGTCGATCGCCGTGCCGCAGTTCGTCTCGCTGCTGGTGATCAACCAGATGCTGCAGGACCAGGGCATCGTCAACCAGATGCTGAAGAGCTGGGGGCTGATCGACCACTCGCTGCCGTTCTTCACCGACGCGTGGTGGGCGCGCGGGACCGTCGTCCTCGTCAACCTCTGGATCGGCATCCCGTTCACGATCATGCAGATCACCGGCGTGCTGCAGAACGTCCCAGGCGAGCTCTACGAAGCGGCACGCCTCGACGGCGCGAACTGGTGGCAGCTCTACCGCAACGTCACTCTGCCGTACGTGTTCTTCGTGCTGACGCCGTATCTGATCGTCACGTTCACGGCGAACATCAACAACTTCAACGTCATCTATCTGCTGTCCAATGGCGCGCCGACCCGGGTCGGTGACTCTGCGGGCCAGACCGACCTGCTCATCACCTGGCTCTACAAGCTCACGGTCGACCAGGGCAACTACAACGTCGGCGCCGTGATCGGCATCATGACGTTCATCGTGCTGGGCGTCACCGCGCTGATCACCTACCGCAATACCGGTTCGTACAAGAACGAGGAGGAACTGCAGTGACCTCGACCCCGACTCCAGCCTCCGCCCCGACCGCGCAGGCGAGCGCCGTCGTGAGCGATGCGCCGGCGGCCGCGTCGCGCTCTCACGCCGTGGTCACGGGCGGTGCACGCCGTCGGCGCCTCGCCGCCGACACCGCCACTCACGTGTTCCTCGGTGTGCTCGCGGTCTTCTGGCTGATCCCCATCGTGTGGATCTTCATGGAGAGCTTCAACAAGAACACGCTGCCGTTCACGACGACGTTCTTCCCGACGCAGTACACCTTGAGCAACTACGTGAAGCTGTTCACCGACACCTCTGTCATGAACTTCCCGCAGATGTTCGTGCGCACCCTGGTGATCGCGATCTTCGTCTGCGCGATCCAGCTGATCTTCGTGCTCAGCGTGGGTTTCGTGATGAGCCGCTTGAGGTTCCGCCTGCGGCGCCCGTTCATGAACACCGCGCTCGTGCTCGGCATGTTCCCCGGGATCATGGCGGTCGTCGCGATCTACTTCATCCTCAAGGCGCTCGGCCTCACCGGAAGCTCGACCGCGACGTCGGTCGGCCTGATCCTCGTGTACTCGGCCGGGTCAGGCGCGGGCTTCTACGTGATGAAGGGCTTCATGGACACCATTCCGGTGTCGATGGATGAGGCCGCGGTGCTCGACGGCTGCACGCGGTGGCAGGTCTTCACGCGCATCATCCTGCCGATCACCAAGCCGATGATGGTCTACCAGGCGATCGTCGGGTTCCTGACGCCCTGGCTCGACTTCGTCTTGGCCAAGGCGATCGCGCGGACGCAGGGCAACTACACGGTGTCGCTCGGGCTCTGGCAGATGCTGCAGAAGGAGTACATCGCCGAGTGGTACACGCGGTTCGCGGCCGGCGCGGTGCTCATCTCGATCCCGATCGCGATCCTGTTCATCATCATGCAGCGCTTCTACCAGTCGTCGATGACCGGCTCGGTCAAGGGCTGAGCCGGGTTGTGAGATCGCGAGGCGTGTCGGCGGCCCGGCTGCGGGTCGTCGGCTTCGTGCTGGTCGCGCTCGGCGCGGTGTCGTCGGCGATCGCCGTCGCACAGACCCCCGCGGCGGGCAGCGCCGTCGACATGTCGACGCTGACGCGCGTGGTGCTCCTCGAGGCGGTGTCGTGGGCGGCCGTTCCGATCTTCGCGTGGCTGCTGTGGCGTGGGTTCCGCCGCGCACAGCGCCGCGGGCGCTACGCGCTGTGGCTCGCGCTGCTCGCGGTCGTCACCGAGCTGCCGTACGACCTCGCAACCAGCGGTCGGGCGTGGGATCCGAGCTCGCAGAACCCGGTGTTCGCGCTGCTGATCGGCTTCATCGTGATGTGGGCGCTCGACCATCTGCTGAGGGGCCCGCGGCGGAACGCGGGCGTCGCCGTGCTCGTCTGCATCGCAGGCATCCTCTGGCTCGTGATCTTCGATGTCGGGGTGCGTCTCGGCATCGTGCCGATGGGCGTGGTGCTGCTGCTCTTCTGCCTGGTCTTCTACTTCCTGCACTCGCGCGAGAACACGATGATGATGGTCGGCGGGACGCTCGGTGCGCTCGCGCTGATTTTTCCGGCACTGGGGATGCTGCTGCTGCACTTCCGTCGCGATGAGAGCGGCGACGGCGCAACGGCTGATTCTGCTGATTCCATCGCCGGCGACTCCGCTGTCGCCGCGGGCTCGCCGCTCTTCCCGCTCTTCCCGCGCGACCTGCTCTACGGCCTCTATCCGCTCGGGCTCCTGGTGGCAGGCCTGATCGGGGTGCTCTCGTGAGGGCGCGCCGCATCGCCGCCGCGGTCACCGCTCTGCTCGCCGCCGTTGCGCTCACGTCGTGCGGCTCGTCGGGTGCCCCGGAAGCGCTGCGCAGTCCTGCCGCCTCCGCAGCCTCGGCGCGCCCGACCCCAGCCCCAGTTGCCGTCCCCGCCAGCTCCGACGCCTACCGCAACTACTACGAGATCTTCGTCGGCAGCTTCTACGACTCGAACGGCGACGGGGTCGGCGACCTCGCGGGTGTCACGGAAAAGCTCTCGTACATCCGCGACGATCTCGGGGCGGACGGCATCTGGCTCACCCCGATCAGCCCATCGCCCTCGTATCACAAGTACGACATCACGGACTTCGAAGGCGTCGACCCGTCGTTCGGCACGCTGGCCGACTTCGAGGCTCTGACCGCCGCGGCGCATCGGAAGGGCATTCGCGTGCTGCTCGATCTCGTCGTGCAGCACACTTCGTCGCAGCATCCGTGGTTCAAAAAAGCGGTGGCCGCGCTGCAGGCGGGCGAATCCAGCCCCTACATCGACTACTACCGCTTCGCGCGCACGCCGGAGCCGGGCTATGCGCAGTACGGGTCGACGAACATCTACTACTCGGCGGCGTTCTCGCCCGACATGCCGGACCTCAACCTCGACGACCCGGCCGTGCGCACCGAGATCGCCGGCATCGTGAAGTTCTGGCTTGGGAAGGGCGCCGACGGGTTCCGGCTGGACGCCACCACGTCGTACTACCCGCACGACCAGGCGGCGGCGGCCAAGTTCATCGACTGGCTGACGAAGACGAGTCGAGCGGCCGATCCCGACGCGTACGTCGTCGGCGAGGCGTGGACGGATGCCTCGACCCTGACCTCCTATTACGCGAGCGGCGCCGACTTCTTCAACTACCCCTTCGCGCTCGTCGACGGCACGATCAACGCCGACCTCCGAGCCAAGGACGGAACCGCCCTCGCCGCCGCGACGCAGCAGTGGAACCAGACGATCCACGCCGCGAACCCCGATGCGATGGATGCGCCGTTCATCTCAAACCACGACAACCCGCGGCCCGCAGGGTACCTGCTGCGCAAGCTGCCCGCAGAGAAGCTCACCGCCGCCACCTATCTGCTGATGCCGGGAAGCCCGTTCCTCTATTACGGCGAAGAGATCGGGATGCTGGGCGCGGGAACCGACCCCAACAAGCGCATGCCGATGGTGTGGTCGGCGAGGGGCGGCACGGGTACGACCAAGGCACCGCCCGGCGGGACCTACGACGAGAGCGCGGTCGTGCCCGTCGACCACCAGCTCACGGATCCGAACTCGCTGCTGAGCTTCTACCACGACGTGCTCGCGCTCAAGGCGCAGTACCCCGGCATCGCGCGCGGGAACTACACGGCGCTGCAAGCCGGCGACAAAGCGGTGCTGGCGTTCTCTGATGCGTACCAGGGAACGACGATCTACGTGCTCGAGAACCTCGACACGAGCTCGCACACCGAACACCTCGCCGCGATGGGCATTCCCTCGGGCGCGAAGCTCGCCGACTATCTGCTCACGAGCGGATCGAAGAAGCCCACGCTGTCCGGCCATCGGCTCACCCTGCCCGCCGGGGCGATCGCGGTGATCCGCGTTCACTGACCGCCACGCGCCCCCGGCCGTCTCGCCCACCGCCTCGCCCCCCCGTGCCGCGCTCGCACGGCACGATTCACCAACTCAAGGAACCTTCATGCACCACCCCCACCACGACGGCTCACCCCTGCACGTCTCGAACCCGTACCCGCGCCTCGGCGAAACCGTCACGGTTCGTCTGCGCGTGCCGCACGGCTTCGGCGAGGTGAAGTCGGTCTTCGCGCGCAGCAACCCCGACCACGAGCCGAAGTTTGTGCCGGCGCAGCTCGTCGGAAGCGCCGCCGGCTGGGATTGGTGGGAGGCGGAAGTCGAGGTCGAGAATCCGGTTCAGCCCTATCGCTGGCTGGTCGTGCGCGCCGACGACGCGGCGTTCTGGATCAACGCGACGGGCGTCCACGAGACCGAGACGCGCGACGCGGAGGACTTCAAGCTCGCGATCTATCCGGAGCCGCCGCACTGGCTGCGCGAGTCGGTGATGTACCAGATCTTCCCGGATCGCTTCGCGAGATCGGATGCCGCGAACGACCGCGCCCTGCCGGAGTGGGCCATCGCCGCACGCTGGGACGAGCGCGTCGACGTGCTGCCGCCCGGCCGCAGCCGGCAGTTCTACGGCGGCGACCTCGACGGCGTCATCGAGCACCTCGACCACCTGCAGTCGCTCGGCGTCACGGTCGTGTACCTGACGCCGTTCTTCGCCGGCCGCTCGAACCACCGCTACGACGCGAGCGACTTCAACCACGTCGACCCGCTGCTCGGCGGCGACGAGGCGCTGATCCGCCTCGTCGAGGCGGTGCACGCCCGCGGCATGCGCATCATCGGCGATCTCACCACCAACCACTGCGGCGCAGGTCATGAGTGGTTCCAGGCGGCCTACGGGAACCCCGAGGCGCCCGAGAGCGAGTTCTTCTATTGGCTGAACGACGAGCACACCGAGTACGTCGGCTGGTTCGGCGTGAAGAGCCTGCCCAAGTTCAACTGGGGCTCGAAGGAACTGCGCCGGCGCTTCATCGAGGGGACCGAGTCGGTCGTGGGTCGTTGGCTCAAGCATCCGTTCAATCTCGACGGGTGGCGCATCGACGTGGCCAACATGACCGGCCGCTACCTCGCAGACGACTTCAACGCCGAGGTGCGGCAGACCGTGCGCCGCACGATGGACGAGGTGAACCCCGACACGATCCTGCTCGGCGAGCACACGAACGACGGCGCGGCGGATTTCCAGGGCGACGGCTGGCAGGGGGCGATGACGTATGCCAACTTCACGCGCCCCCTGTGGGGTTGGCTCTCCGAGCCGAACGCGCCGTCGAGCTACTTCGGGCAGCCGACCGGCGTCATTCCGAGCTACACCGGGCGGCAGTTCTTCGAAGCGCACCGGCACTTCAGCGCGGGCTTCCCGTGGCGCTCGCGGCTCGGCAACATGAACGCGCTCGACACGCACGATGTGCCGCGCTTCGCGACGAACGCGCGCGCGGGCGCGCTGCCGGTCGCCGTCGGGCTGGCTGCGACGTTCGTGGGGATGCCGGTGATCTGGTCCGGTGACGAGTTCGGTCTCGTCGGCGAAGACGGCGAGGCCTCGCGCGAGCCGATGCCGTGGGGCCGGGTGACTCCCCAGGGCGAAGAGGTGCTCGCGATGTACCGCGAGCTCATGCCGCGCCGCGGCGAGCACGTGGCGCTGACCGACGGCGGCATGCGGTGGCTGCACGCCGGCGATGACGTGCTCGTTTACGTGCGTGAGCACGCGGAGGAGTCGGTGCTGTGCGTCGCGTCACGGGCACCGTATCGGCTGCGGCTCGCGGCGGACGCGGTGCTCGGCGGCGGCCGGGCGGAACTGCTGTTCGGGCCAGGGCGGCTCGTGGCAGGCGACGGCGAGGCGGGTGTCGAACTCGCCGCAGACGGCATCTCGTTCACCATGTGGAAGCTGCCCGGAGTGGTGGCGCCCTAGGCGCATTCCGACCGGGCTCGATTTCAAAGCGGCACCCTTGCTCTGTTATGCTCTTGCAGGTTGCCAGCGCGCTTCGCTGCTCGGCCAGCGCCCCGATAGCTCAGTGGTAGAGCACTTCCATGGTAAGGAAGGGGTCGTCAGTTCAATCCTGACTCGGGGCTCTTCTCTTTTCTTGGCTGAGTAGCTCAGTTGGTGAGAGCGCACGACTCATAATCGTGAGGTCGCGGGTTCGAGTCCCGCCTCAGCTACAGTCCTTGAAAACACAGGGAACAAGGCCCCTCAGTGGGCCTTTTTCTTTGCTCTGGCGTCGCCGGTTGCCCACATTTTGCCCACACTTGGATCAGCAGCGTGGTCAAGCTGCGTGGCCACGGCGTCGAGATCGTCGTCGAAGAGGTCGCTGTAGGTGTCGAGCGTCATGGCGGCCGAAGCGTGCCCCAGCATGCGCTGGACTGCTTTGACGTTGGCCCCGGCGCTGATCGCAAGCGAAGCGGCGGTGTGGCGCAGGTCGTGAATGGTCATGGGGGAGAGGTCGGCATCCGCCAGCGCGCGATCCCACCACGAGTTCACCGTCATCGTCGGAGTGCGCTGATAGCCGCCGCGGCCGTCGTCGAAGATCAGCTCGTCGGGATTCTTGTCAGCACAGGCTTCGTCGAGCGCTGCGTCGAGGAACTGCGGGTAGGGGACGCTGCGGCGCTCATGCGTCTTCGGGGAGCCGACGACGATCCGGCCGTTCACATAGACGGCGTTCTCGACGACGTTGAGCCGATGGCGAGCGCGGTCGCGATCACGTACGCGCAGCGCGCTGAGCTCGCCCCATCGCAGCCCCGTGTACGCGAGCGTCGCGACCTCGGGTGCATGGTCGCCGCTGGCTTTGATCAGTGCAGCGACCTTCTGATGGGAGAGGTAGACGTGCTCGCGACCGAGTTTCCGCGGCAGCTTGACCCCGCGTGCCGGGTTCGAGGGAATGAGATGGTCGCGCACTGCAGTGTCGAGGATGCCCGCGAGAATGTCGTGGCAGCGGCGCACGATCGTGGCTGACTTCGGCTTCCCGGTGGCACCGCCGGAGCTGAGCTCGCTGACCCAGGACTGTACGTCACTGTGGCGAATCGTCCCGACGCGCAGGCCGCCCCACTTCGGCTTCACGTGCAGGCGCCACGCGGACTCGTAGACGTAGTTCGAGGACGGCTTGAGGTGTGAGCGAGACGCGAGCCACGCAGTCCCGAGCTTCCCGACGGTCTCTCGAGCCGCGGCCGGGTCGATGTACTCGCCGGTCGCCTTCTTCAACTCGACCGAGGCGAGGAAAAGCTCGGCTTCGCGCTTGGTGCGGAAACCACGTTTGTCGGTCTGGGAGTGATCTGGCTTGCGGTAGCGCACGCGATAGCGCTTGCCGGCGGCCGAGTCGTACGCGGTGATGCTTCCCATGGGTCTGACCTACCCGTTACCGAGGTGAGTGGGAGTCGGCGGCTCGAGACCGACCACGCCGGCTTCCGTGAGAAGCTTCGCAACCCGCGCTGCTTCGGCGGCGATCCGGTCGGCACGCGCGCGCACCTCGTTGTTCGCACTCGCGAGATCCGCGTCTCCGGAGGAGGCTTGCACATCGAGCACGATCCGAAGTCGCTCCGACTCTCGTTCGAGAGTTCCGAGCTCGCGCAGCGTGTTCTGCAACTCGATGTCGATGCGTTCGGCTGCCCGCCGCGGCCGGTACCAGCTTGCTGGCGTGCCCGAGAACCAGCAGTCGAATTCGGCTGCGGTCATGCCGTCAAAGTCCGCGCTGAGGTTGGGCAGATCGAGCTCTGATTTCGGCTCGGTTGTTGGGGCAAGCAGCATGCTCGGTGGCACATCGAGAGCACGGGCGATGTTGAGCAGCTGGCTGACCTGAAGGTCGCTTCGTCTCCCGGATTCGATATTGGTCAGAACAGCTTCGGTGATATTGCCGCCAGGGCACGCGTCAGCAAGTGCTTTTGCGGAGGCGAAGCCGCGTTGTCGGCGTATGCGTTTGATTCGACCGCCGATGCTCCGTCCGGATGATAGTTCCGCCATTCCGACAGATTATCCATCAGTTTCTTGTAAATGCAGCAGCTCTTATCTATTGTGATTTCGACAGAATCACTAGGCAAATTCTGTCGAAACGAAGGAGATTGACAATGAGCGGCGAATTCATTCAACCCGCCGAAGTTGCGGAAATCACCGGACTTTCCATCGCTTCGCTTGCGCAGCTGCGCTACGAGGGCAAGGGTCCTCGCTTCTATAAACCGACCCCACATCACGTGCTCTACAAGCGTGCCGAGGTGATCGCATGGCTCGAGGCAAGCGCTCGCAGCACGACAGCAGCACAGGTCTAGATCTACCCCGGGTGACCGCGCGCTCGCGCTCGACCGCAGATGCTCGGATGCGCGAGTTGCTCGGGGAGGTCGACTCCATGCGCGATCTCGTGCGTTCCCACATCTGGGATCCGGCCGATGACGTTGACGTTGTGCTTCAGTCGGTGCGCGAAATCGTATGGCGCATCAGCGCGAGATATGACCCAACCCGTGGCTCACCTCACGAGTTCGTGTTTGGCATTACCCGCAACGTGCTCCGCCAGTGGCTGCATGCGCGCCCATCTCGGCCAGATGCGCTTCCTGACAACCTGGATGCACTCGCCACTGCCGACTCCCTTGCAGTGCTGGAGCGTCGCTTCGAGGCCGGGCGTTGGACGTCGATGGTCGCCAAACACGTCGGAGAGAAGGAGTGGGCCGCAGTCGTCGATCTGATGCTGAGCACGGACGGCACCAAAGCTGTAGCCGCTCGCCATGAGCTGCGCCCCGCCGCGCTGGCAAGACTCCGGCACCGCGTGTACCTAACCACATACACGGTGCGAGGCGCGCTCAGCGCCGCGGACGCCGGTCTCCCGATCACGCCCGCCGTGCTACTTGAGTGCGTCCCTGACGATGGCCGACTACGTGAGGTGGCGACTTTCCCTGGCCAGGATGCTGACGCGATCGCGAGCGCATTTCACATCCACCCCGGCCGGGCGCGCGCCGAGATCGCGACCCTCAAGCGGTTGCTCGGCATTGCGCAGGGCGTCTTACGCGCAGAGCGGGCGGCGTGGGCCTACCGCATCGAGTCCAGAGGAAGGAGCACGCAATGACTGAGCAAGAGGAACAGCCGGGGCTGATCTCACTCGCTGATGAGGCATACGAGGCGATCAGGGCGATCAATCACCTCACCATCAACGCGAGCTCAGTGCCGGCGCCCGTGGCCTATCGCGTGCTTGGAAACTTGAAGATGGCACTCGGGTGCGGCGCCGAGCAGGCGCTGAATCAGCTTGGCGGACGGCTCGCGGAATCCCTCGATGACTTTGATCTCACAGAGGACGACGAGAGGCGAAACGCGGCCGCGAGCGTCGCTGAAGCTCTCGACAACTTGCACGCAGCCGCAGCGCTGGCATCAAGCGTTGGAAGCTATCTGGCAGCTGCGCAAAGCGCGATCGCGGGCCAGGGTCACCGCGGCAGGCTGCGTGAGTCTGGAACGTCCCCACGCGACGCTCGAGGCAGCCGCTGTTGTAGACCGAGCGCCGCCTCGGCTTCCTTCTCGAGGGTGCAATAAGTAAGCCAGACCACCCGCCCCCTTCGAGGGGTGGGTTTCCTTGCCGGTGCATGACGGCGATTGCGCGGCAGTTGCGCAGCTCTCGTCGAAGTCGGTGGCGAGACGCACACTAGGGCCGTGACGAACAGACCGTTCAGATCCTGGCAGTACAGAGCTTCTGACAGGGAAGCGCTCGAGCTCTGCCGCGAGTGGATGGTCTATCTCGGAGCCGGCCAAACGATGCTGACGTTGAGAGCAGGCCGGCAGGTGTGCGACTTGTACAGCTCGGCGTACCTGGCGTGGGTGTTCAATCGCCACGGCAACCTCGAGGACGAGTACGTCGAACATGCCGCCGCGAGTGCAGCGGTCGACGGTCGCGAGGCCATCATCTTCGTCCGAGGCGGCATTTTACCCACCGCCTACTACCGGGCTGATGACCTCGGCGTGGCACTTCTTCGTTTCGATTCCTATGACGGTGACTTGTTCGGCGGCAACGCTCGGGGCCATGAGCTGTGCGTCGGCGGTATGGTGTCCGACCGGCGGTCGAGTCAAGCGATCAACGCAGCTCGACAGCAGACCGATCCCGATTCGCAAGCGCTGCCGGGCCAGCGGCCACGGCACTTGCCGCGCTGGTGAGCTCCGCCATCGCCGCTGTCCTCGACTTCGCGATGGTCTCCTCGATGCCTCCCCGCCGCATCGTCTCGGCCAACTGCGCGCGAGCCGAAGCATCGGTCGAGGCAATCACCACCGTCGCGTTTTGATGCTTGCCGCGTGTGAGCCCGACGTAGAGGCCGGCTGAGTCGACTCCCGGGCCGACGAGCGAGCGGTCGGTGGTCTCACCTTGCACGCCATAGACGGTGGACGCATAGCCGAGATGCAGGTGTGCGGCTGCATAGCTGCGGGTGATCTTGCGCAGGTCCGACGAGTCAGACGCGGACGCCAGTACCGCGTGTTCCCGGCTGATCGACTTCACGACCCAGCTCTGCCGGTTCTGCACGTCTGCGGCGCCATCATTGCGACGCGTCTGTACGACGTCGCCGACGTAGATGATCTGTTCCGCCTGGCCGACGATCGATTGTGAAGCCCGCAGTTCGCCAGCTTCGAGACGTCGTTTCTGGATAGCTTCGCCAACTGCTTGCGCCTCGGCGTGTGTCGCGGTGACGAGGGCGAGGGTCTCGCCGTGGTGGCGACTGTTGAACCAAGCATCCGCCATCGTCTCTTGTGCGGCCGCGGCGTTATGCACCAAAGCGACGTGCCCCGTCTCGACGAGCTCGCGCGCGACGTTCTCGGCCTCGCGCGTATCAGGCTCGCGCAGTCGCCGCGTGAGGTCAGCCCAGTCCGGGTCGCTGTAGCGGTAGATCGACGTGAGCTCGATTGGCCTGGCTGCGCGGCGCCAGAAGAGCGCCATGGCGCCGGAGTGCCCGACCGGCAGCGCCTGGCGCTCGTCGCCCACAACGGCCACGTTCGCCCCGGTGCGTTCGACCACGTCGACGAGGGCGCTGGCGGCCTCGAGGTCGAGCATCCCGGCTTCATCGACGACGATGCGGTCGGTGGGAAGGATCCGGGTTCTCGCGCCGGCGTAGACACCGCCGGTCTGCGGATCGAGCTCGCCGCTCTTCAAGCGGGCCCACTTCGTGGCGCCCGTTTCATCGGTAGACCACCGCCACCCGTAGTCGTGCAGCAACTGATGCAGCGACGATGAGGCGCTGCCCGTCTCGCGCCCCGCGACGGCCGAAGCCTTCTTCGTCGGCGCGATGATGATCATGTTGCGCCCCTGCCGACGCAGCGCAGCGCCGGCGACCTTGAGCATCGTGGTCTTGCCGGTACCCGCCGGTCCAGAGATTGCGACGGTTCGCGATGTGCCTGCGATCTCGGACGCAGCCTGGGTCTGGTTTGCGTCGAGTGTCTTGTCGGGACTGAGGGCGCGCGCTATCAGGTCGATGTCTCGTTGGATGAGTGGGATGCCGGGAGCGGAGAGTGCGTCGATGCGGGCGGCGAGCGTCGTCTTCAGCGTGGCAGTGTTCGTTGCCATCAGCCGCTTGACATGCGCGGGGATGTCGGGCGCTGTCAGCAACGTTACCGTGAAGGCACCGATCGCTTCCGAGGTCACCGAGTCAAGCAGCGCGTCGAGTTGGTCGCGCTCAGCAACGACGCCGGATGATGCGAGCGCACGGATGGCGCCGGCTCGGACGTCCATGACGCTGAATCGGCCGCCCGTTCCGGTCGACCGGGTGTCGGCGTCGACGATCGCCTTCGCGGCGAGGAGCGCGAGATCGAGACTTGCGATATCGGTTGCGGTGGGCGTGACCGGGCGGCGCGCGCTTCCGAGCGCGGGGTCGATCTCTCCGATCTCGCTGCGGACGACGGCGCCCCAGTCATCCTCGTTCACTATTGTCGGCTTGTTGGGGCGGCCGGCTGCCCATGCCCACCGATCGATCTGCGTGAGCACGCCGCGGGACGGTTCCTGCCCCGGGTGCTGCTCCTTCCACCAGGCGATGCGCGCCGCTTTGTTGGCTTCGATCTGCGCGGCGCGCTTTGACAGCGGCCGCACCAGGTGGGCAAGCTGCTCGATCTCGCCATCTGCGTTGAGCGTGAGCCCTTTCGAAGCCAGGGCACCGATCCATGCGGGGTCCGTGCGCGCGCCGAGATCCCCTTCGGCATTGACGATGTTCTGGAACCGCATCGCGACCCGTGTATCGAGGTTCGACCACCTCCCGTCCGTACCCTGCACGCGCACGTTCAGCCACAGGTGCCGGTGCTTGTGCGGGTCCAGCGATCGGGAGCGCTCATGGCGTAGCTCGACAACCTCGATCCGCTTGAGGTCCTCGCGTATTGCGCCGGCGTGGCCGCGTCGAGCATTCAGCTCGGACTGCCAAAGCTTGACGATTCGGTCGCGCAGTCGATCCTGAAGATCCTCGTATGCCGCGTTGAGCTCGGGATCCAGCATGGCGGCAATCGAGTATGTCTTCGGCGCGTTTATCGTCGCATCCAGTACGAGGTCAGCGTCTGGCCACTCTCGGCGGGTTCCTCGGCGCTCGCCCGCCAGGGGATCGACCCCGTCGACCCAGTCGCGCAGCTGAGTTCGGGTGAGGAGATCGTCGCGAATTGCTCCGTGTTCGACGATGTACCGCGTCATCACGGCGTCTGCATAATTGGCAGCGGCTATGCCGCCGTCTGCAGTCTTTGCGGTCAGGGTTGCGTCGCAGACGCCGCCGAACGCGTAGGCGATCGCCTGCTTCACCCCTTGTGAAGCCTGCCCTCGTTTCCACCGCGCAATACCGCCCCGCACACTATGTACTTGTGCCGCGAGTGGCTGATCTCGCGCGCAAATCGCGATTTTCCACCCATGGTGCGTGCGTGCATTGCCGTGAACCTTGGTGATCTCATCTCTGGTCAGGATCGCGGTTGGAGTTCAATCAGCTGGGCTGTTCGGCCTCGTCGATGGCCTTGGCCGGCTCGTTCTTTTCTCGGGCGGGGCTCGGCCATCGCGGAAAGGTGGCGCGACTCGGCAAACCGGGTTCCTTTGATGCTGAAGCTCGCGCGGGCACAGCGGTCGCAGATCTTTGTTCGCGGGCCGACGCGGGGCGGTTAGAGCGCCGGCCCCGTGTCTATGGGGCCGTTGCGCTGCCAGCGTTCATGCGGACATTCTCCGCGGCCCGACGAGCGCTGTCCTCGCTCGCGAACGATTCTCCGGACGCTGCGACTTTGTCACTTGAGCGCCAGGCTCGCCACCGATATTTGCCTCCTGCGTCCGTGTAAATCTCGTAGCGAGCGGAAGAGGCGCCTGCCTTGAAGGCGTTTGCGGCGCGGTCGGCGTTGTATTTGGATGCGAAGCTCTCACCGGCCCACGCGACCTGTTGGTTGTTTGCCGAGTAGAGGTGCCATGAATAGTTGCCGGGAGTGTTTGCCGAGACAACGAATCGCCATGCCATGTTGCGTTCCTCCTTGAAGCACGAGCCTGACGTGTCGCCGCGAAGTGCGGCGCAGAACTCAAACATAAGGCATTCTCATCTTCACGGAATTGCGCGACACGTGCGTCGGATCGGAAGCGCATGATCGTTGCTCGATGCGAACCAATGCCCCTGTTGTGGGGAATCCCAGACTGTTGTCTAGCGATGTGGCGTGGTCTATGAATTAGTCCAGCGAGCGATCGGCGCCTGGTGTGGGCGCTTGGGGCTCTCGCAGTGAAGCGGGAGTCGGTGTGGCTCGTTCAGGGTCGTTCCTTTTGTTTGCTGGCCGGCTGGGCTCGGTCGCGGCGGCTACGGCCGCGTTGCTGGTCGTGACGGTCTTGGTGCCGGGGGCCGGGGATGTCGCGTCGGCGGCGCCGAAGGCGGCGAAGCCCGCGGTGGTGACGGTGGCGCCGGATGTGGTGTCGGCGCAGGTGGATGCTCGCGCGCAGGGCAAGCGTGTGGAGGTGCTGTCGGAGCGGACGGAGACGTCGCAGACGTTCGCGAACCCGGATGGATCGTTCACGAGTGAGTCGACGGCGGGTATCTCGCGGGTGCGAGACGCGTCGGCGAAGGACGGCTGGCGGGACGTCGATCTGTCGTTGCAGAAGCGAGCCGACGGGTCGATCGCGCCGGTGTCCCCGGTGAACGATCTCGTGCTGAACCCGGGCGGTGCCGGGTCTGGGTCGTCGCCTTTGGTGTCGGTGTCGGATCGGGCGGGGACGGATTCGGTGGCGCTGTCGTGGCCGGAGGGGGATCTGCCGAAGCCGGTGATCTCCGGGGATACGGCGACGTACAAGGATGTGCGGCCGGGTCAGGACCTGGTGGTGCAGGCCACGCGCACGGGGTTCGAGCAGTCGCTGGTGTTGAAGTCGAAGCCGGCGTCGGCGGATGCGGCGAAGCTGGTGCTGCCGGTGGTCTCTCACGGCTTGTTCTTCACGTCGAAGACGAACGCCGGGGACACGGTCGTCCAGGTGACCACGAAGGCGGGGAAGGTGGTCGGTGGCCTGGGGCCAGCGGTCGTCTCTGATGCTCAGTCGGATGCCCGCACGGGCGCGCCGGAGCACACCGGCGTCGCGGCGCAGCAGGTGGAGAGCGTGGACGGGGCGCCCGCGCTGGTGGTCCAGCCGTCGCAGGAGTACCTGGATGCGGCGCAGTACCCGGTGGTGGTGGACCCGTCGGTGTCGCTGGGGTCGGACTCGGCGGATACGTACATCGACTCGGGGTTCCCGACGACGAACTACAACGCGGCGACGCTGCTGCATGTGGGCACGTATGACAGCGGGGCGCATGTGGCGCGGGCGCTGGTGCGCTTCGATGGGGTGCCGATCTCGGGGACGCAGATCCTGTCGGCGACGCTGAACCTATGGGCGGAGCACTCATCAAGCTGCACGGCGACGCCGTTCACGATCTACCCGGCGAACTCGGCGATCGCCTACCCGTCGATCACCTGGAACAACCAGCCGGCGATCAACACCGGCTCGACGGTGACGGCGTCCTCGGCGGCCGGCAGCAGCTGCACCGCCGCGGGCTGGGTGAGCACGAACGTGGTCACGCCCCTGCAGTACTGGGCCACCGGCGCCGCGACCACGGTGGGGCTCGAGGTGCGGGCGAGCGAGACCGCGAACGCGTCGTACAAGCGCTTCAACTCGGCGAACATGGGCGCGTACATCCCGAGCCTGACGGTCACGTACAACCACTACACGGCCGCCCCGACGTCGATGTCGGTGGCGGGGCAGTACACGGCCAGCTCGGTCCCGTACGTCTCGTCGAAGCGGCCGACGCTGCAGGCGGCGGCCACGGACCCGGACGGGGATTCGGTGACGCTGCTGTTCGAGCTGTACAACGCGAACACGTTCGCCGCGGCCAACAAGCTCGGCACCTGCACCGTCACGGGCGGCTCCTCCGGGCATGTCTACGGGTGCTCGGTGGCGGTGGACCTGTCCGACAACACGGCGTATTTCTGGCGGGTCGGGGCCCATGACAGCCATACGACGACGTTCACGTATGCGGTGATGTACACGTTCACCACGGCGATCGCGAAGCCTGCGGCGCCGGTGATCTCGTGCCCGTCCCCGTACAGCAATGGCTCGTGGCAGCAGGCCGCGCCGGCCTCGAACGTGTCGTGCACCGTCACGACGCCGGCCTCTTCCGTGTCGTCGGCGCCGGTGAAGATCACGACGAGCGTGGACGGGGTGGCCGCGGTCTCGACGGCGGTGACGAAGGGGTCTGCCGGGTCGGCGACGGTCTCGGTGCCGAAGACGGTCGGCGCGCACACGGTCACCGCGTACAGCTCCTCGGTGGACGCTATCGTCTCGAGCACGGTCTCCTACTCGTTCGGGTACGGGGCGGCGTCGATCACGTCCCCATCGACGGGGTTCAAGACGGCCGACAGTGTGCACGTGGCCGCCTCCGGGCCGCCGCGAGGTGCGGCGACTGCGGTGACGGCGCAGCTGCAGTGGTCGGGTCCGGGCGTGGACTGGACGAGTGTCGGCAGCCCGACGACCGTCACCCCGGATTCGGCGACCGCGCCGGCTGCCGCATCGTTCGACTGGGACACCACGACCGCCACCGGCGGGGACATCGACGCCCGTCAGGTGACGACCCTGCAGCTGCGGGTGCACTACGCGTACACCGGTGGCCCCACCCAGGACACGAAAGCGGTCACCGTGGTGCGCATCCCCCACGCGTTCGGCGACGGGTTCCCGACTGCGGATGCCGGCGACGGGACCGTGGCCCTGTGGACCGGGGAGCTGAACACCTCAAGCAGCGACGTTTCGGTCACCACGGCGGCTGACAGCCTCGGGATCTCCCGCGACTTCTACTCGTACGCCGGCCCGCACACGGCCGTGAACGGCATCTTCGGACCCGGCTGGTCGGCGAGCCTTGACGGGTCCGGCCTCGGCTACGCCGGGGCGGACGTCGCGGACGAGAACGCCAAGCGCCCCACCGGCCAGGCCGCGACCGGCGCGATCATCCTCGCCGGGACCAGTGACGGGGACCTGGTCTTCGACCCGCCGTCCGGCGCCACCGGGCCGAGCCCGACCGGCGTGTACACGCCGGTGGATGACGACACCGCCCAGACCCTCACGACCCTCGCGGTGACCGGCAGCGGCGGTGTGAAGACGCTGACGGCCACCCAGCACGACGGCACGGTCACCACGTGGACGCTGTCGTCGGCCTCCGGCACCCCGACCTGGACACCCACCGGGGTGGCGCAGGCCGGCCAGCAGGGCACGACCACCTACAGCGCCGACAGTGCCGGGCACATCACCCGGATCCTCGCCGCCCAGCCCTACGACGACGCCCTGTCGTGCCCGGCCACCGGCGCTCTGAACCGCGGCTGCGCCGCGCTGACCCTGACGTACACCGGCACGGGGACCGCAGCGCGGTTGAGCGAAGTCGACTACACCGCCTTCGACCCCAGCACCGCCGCGATGAGGACGACGGCGGTGGCGACGTACACGTACGACTCCGCGAACCGGCTTGCGACCTTCACCGACCGCTCCGGCCTCACGACCGCCTACACGTACACCACCTCCGGGAACCTGACCCTGCTGGCGTCCGAGACCGCGACCGGGTCGGCGCCGTGGACGTACGACTACGACAGCGCCGGGAAGCTGCAGAAGGTGAACCGCGGCCCGGCCTCCGGCACCGGCAATGACGTGACGTACGCGAGCTTCGCCTATGGCCTGAGCCCCACCGCCGCAGGGATGCCTGACGTGACCGCCTCGACGGTGAGCGACTGGGGGCAGCAGAGCCCACCCACCCACGCGTGGGCAGTGTTCGGCCTCGACCACCCCGTGACCGGCACCCCGACCGCCGCGGACCTGCCGTTCGGGCAGCTGTACTTCACCGACGACGAGGGGTACACGGTCAACACCGCCACCTTCGGCTCCGGCCGCTGGCTGGTCACCTGGCAGGCCTACGGCCCTGACGGGACGCCCACCGACTCGCTGACCGCCGCGCAGACGCAGGCCGCCGTCGACCAGATCGCGACTGGCGGCAGCGTCGGCCCCGATGCCTCGCAGACGATCACCCGCTACCTGCCCGAGGTCCCGAACCCGGACGATGCGGACGACCCGATCGTGCCGAAGGACACGACCCCGACCGATGTGTGGTCCCCGGTATACGACGCCACGAGCGACGACGGGATCGTCAGCCAGTACCGGCAGCACACACACTACGCGTACGACCTGGGTGCGCCCGGTGGCGGCATCAACGCCAGCACCGGCAAGCCGTATCTGCTGCCCACCGAGGTGACCGTGACGCTCGCCGACCCGGCCACCGCCACCGATAACCCGGACACGGCCCTGCCTTCCGGGGAGACGGTCATCTCCGACACCGTGTACGGCTACAACCCGATCGACGGCGCCGACCCCGCCGGTCCGACCTCCGGATGGACCCTCGGCCAGCCGACAGTGACCACGAAGGTGCTCTCCTCCTTCGGTGAGCCGAACGTGGCCACCAAAACGCTCTACGACGCGCACGGGCAGGCGCTTGAGACTCTAGCGGCCGGCTCCACCGGAGCAGACTCCCTGACCACGAAGACCATCACCTACAGTGCGGGCGCGAACGCGGCTGACGCGGCCTGCGGAAGCAAGCCGGAATGGGCGGGACTGGAATGCTGGACGGGCCCTGCCGCGCCGCCCGCGCACGGCGTGAACATCGCAGATAAGCGCGTCACCGGCTACGACTACTGGCTGAACCCCACCACCACGGTCGAGACCTCTGGCAGCGGCGCCGCCGAAGCGACGCGCACCACAACCGACACCTACCTGCCAGACGGCCGCCCGGACACCGAGAGCATCGCAACCTCGAACCTCGACGGGTCCACCCCGGTCCCGACGACCCAGGTGCGCTACGACACGACCACGAAACAGGAGATCGGGACCTCGACGCTGAACGCGGCCGGCGACGTCACCTCCTATGACGAGGCGGCCTTCGACGCATGGGGCCGGCAGATCAGCTACCGCAACTCCCTCGACGACACCACCACCACAACTTACGTGAACCCGGGCACGCCAGGCGCCGGGCAGACCAAGACGGTCACCACGCCGGTCTCGACCTCCACCTACAGCTACGACGGAGCGGACGCTGCCGGCAGGACCGAGCACCGGGGCCTTGTCACCGCGCTGACGGTCTCCGGAGTCGGCAGCTACACGGCCGCGTACAACTCCGACGGGAACCTCACCACCCAGACACTGCCCGCCGGCATCACCCAGCAGCTCGGCTACGACGACTCCGGACGCGTGATCTCGCTGGAATACGACGGGCAGAAAACCGACCCGGAAGGCAACGTCACGACCGGCGCCTGGCTGAGCTTCTCCCGCGACTACAACCAGAACGGGCAGGTCCTGCACGACTGGTCCCCGGCAGGGGCCAGCAACACCCTCACCGGCTACACCCGCCAATACAGCTACGACGGCGCCGGACGCCTCATCCAGGTCAACGACGCAACCGACCCCGACAGCGGCGATACCACCTGCTCCGTGCGGCAGTACTCCTTCGACCAGCACGGCAACCGCACCAACCTCACCGCCACACACGACCTCGACGGATGCACCACCGACGCCACCGCCGCGGACGCCACGCAGACGACCAAGGCCTGGACCTACGACGCAGACTCCCGGCAGCTCACCAGCGCAAACGCGGCCGGCACCTACAGCTACGACGCATTCGGACGCCAAACGACGCTCCCCGGCTCCGACGCCCCCGATCCCACCGTCGGTGACGTGACGGTGGCCTATTACGACACGGACTCCGCACGCACTATCGCCCAAGGCGACGCGACGACAACGTACGGGCTCGACCCGAACGGCCGGCGGGTTACAGCGACGACCGTGGGCGCGGGCGCGAGCACTGCGACCAATCATTACGGCGACGATTCCGACAACCCAAACTGGGTCACGAACGCGGACACGTCAGGCGTCAGTACCACGGCGTACACCTCGTCGATTGCCGGTGGCTTGTCCGCGTCCGCGACGAGTGCGGCAGGCAGTTCAACGACAGGTCTCGACCTCGCCGACCTGGGGGCAAACATCGTCGCCACCGTGACTCTACCGACGACCGGGAGTGCGATAGGAATTGATGCCTTCTCGAGCTATGACGAATATGGCAACCCTCAATCTACGTATCCGCACAGCGAGGGCGCGAACTATGGATGGCTCGGAGCACAGCAACGGGCCGCCGACGGTGCCGGATTGCTATTCATGGGCGCCAGAATATACAACCCAGCGTCCGGGCGTTTTACCAGCGTCGATCCGACCTCCGGAGGAAACGAAAATGTATACAATTACCCGAATGATCCGATAGATCAGGCCGACCTCAGCGGCGAGGTCGCCGCGTGGATCATGGCACTCGTTGTCTTCGACTTGTCTATGGACTGGAACCCCGTGGGTTGGGCGCTAGCAGCGGTGTTGGCTGCCATTGGCATCGTGCTAATCGTCATGGCTGTCATCAACTATCGAAACACCCATAAGAAAAAGGTGAATAGTCGGCAAGGCGCGAAGATAAACTTGGGCAAGTCTGGCTATAAGAATCGTCGAAGTGCTGAGTCGGCAGCAAAACAGTGGGCGAAAAAGGAGCAGCAGAAGAACCGGGGCCGCGGTTGGCAAGTTGTTTATCGCGGTCAGGACTATCCCGGGGCACGACACGTTCATGTGGATGTCTACCACAACGGCGTAAAGCAATTGACGATGCATTTTTACTGGTAGGAGCCGTAGCTTTTGGATTGGAG
Organism: Gryllotalpicola daejeonensis; assembly: GCF_039538145.1. Classification (NCBI taxonomy): domain Bacteria; kingdom Bacillati; phylum Actinomycetota; class Actinomycetes; order Micrococcales; family Microbacteriaceae; genus Gryllotalpicola; species Gryllotalpicola daejeonensis. The sequence continues at coordinate 2,597,230 of NZ_BAABBV010000001.1, forward strand.
ATCTCATGTGGGTAGATGAGTCACGTACGGTAAATGTTGCGATGATACCGCGCCCCTGGGAATTGTTTGACGGTGTACTGCGCCATGAAATCGAAGCGTTGGGGGTGTCCGAAGCGGACGCGATTGGTCGCCGGCTCTTTGAATTGCGACAAAAAGAGATGAGCCTCGCGCAGGAATACGCCGCGAAATTGACCTCGGAACAACTGTCGACCGAGAGTAGGTACGAGGGAGACACGTCTATGTCATTCCCCGTTATAACGCGAAGCGCTGACAGCGAATTAGTTGATGATCTAATGTCGCAAATCCAAGCGCTGGACTCGCGATGGCGACTTGACGTTGCCGTTTATGCGGAGGAAGGATTTGATGCAGTCCGCGCGGGCGCACACAAGCCCCGGTCCTGGTTTCGTTGGTTCCGGCGGCAGTAGCGGTCGGGAACTGCGCAACGGCGATGAATAGACAGCCACCGGTGCGCTAGACGATATGGGTCTTCGGCCGGGCTGTTGAGGCTGGGGGCTCGATTCGCGTAAGCGTGGGTCGGCTGGCCTATCCGACAGGCGAATGTGGAGGCCCCAGTTGTTTGCTCAGCGTACGAGCGTCGGGCTCGATGTGCACGCGCGCAGCGTGGTTGCTTGCGCGATCGATTAGGCCACCGGCGAGGTGGTCCACAAGCGGTTCGGCTACGAGCCGGCCGAGGTCATCGTGCCCGTCTGGCGATCGTGCAGTGGCCGCCGGACGCACCGCGCGGGTCGGTGACGACGTTCTGCGCCGAGCACGGGATCTCGCGGGAGACGTTTTACGCGATCCGGAAGCGTGCCGCGGTGGAGGGGCCGGCGGCGGCGCTGGAGCCGCGGTCACGGCGCCCGAAGAGCAGCCCGTCACGGGTCACAGCTGAAGTCGTGAAGCAGGCACTTTGGGGTGCGTGCGGTGTTGGAGGCCTCGAGCTTGGGCCCGCTACGCGGTCGCCTCCCACGTCTCCTGGGGTGAATCCTCCGAGGGTGCGATCGCGGTCGTGAAGAAGGCCATCGCCGCGCACGGCGTGCCTCAGCGGCTGCTGTCGGACAACGGGGCGGCGCTGAACCCGACGAGGCGTGGGTAGCTCGGCAAGCTGGTCGCCTACGTGCGATCCCTCGGCGTGGAGCCGATCACAGGCAAGCCATACAAGCCGACCACGCAGGGCAAGAACGAGCGCTTCCACCAGACGCTGTTCCGGTTCCTGAACAAGCAGCCGATCGCCGAGACCCTCGAGCAGCTGCAAGCCCAAGTCGACGCCTTCGATGCCATCTACAACGCCGAGCGGCCGCACCAGGCACTGCCCGGCCGCATCACCGCGCAGCAGGCATGGGAGGCCACCCCGAAAGTCGAAGCGCCCAGGCCCGTGGCACCCTCGACGCCGGTCGTGAGCCCATCGGACGAGATCCGCGTGAAGAAGACCACGAACACCGACGCGGTCGAGTTCCGCGGCATCCGCTTCGGAATCGGACGAGCTCGCGCCTAGCAGATGGTCTGCGTCATGGACGCTGGCCCCACGGTGATGATCTTCGACCTGAAAGGCACGCTCCTGATCGAGCACCCCTGGCCCAAGGCCGGGATCAAGTACGTCAGCAACGGCCGCCGCCGCGACCGGCACGCAAAACCGTCTAGCTGTTACCGATGTCCTGAGATATGAAGTGTTACCGATGTCCTGACACAGATTCGTCACCGATGTCCCGAGACATGACAAAGAGCCGCGGGGTTGGTGCCCCTCCACTTGCCCACATTTTGCCCACAACTGAAGAAGATCCAAGGTGATCAGGGTCATCCAACGTGATCGAAAAACCCCGGATTTCCGGGCATTTTGCCCGAGATCCGTCCATATCAGGGGCTTCACTAGAGCGCACGACTCATAATCGTGAGGTCGCGGGTTCGAGTCCCGCCTCAGCTACCAAGACCCCCGAAACCCTACGGTTCCGGGGGTTTTCGCTCATCCGGCGTTGGGTGGACCACCGCCGCGGGCGTGCGTGGGTCGCAGAGAGCGAGCAGCGAGTGAGTCAGCACACAGACCGGTCCGAGTTGGACATCACGTATGCCGTTGTGGGCGGCACCGAGCTGCGACTGGACATCCACCGCGCGTCAGCGCCCGACGCTCCCGTCGTGGTGTATGCGCACGGCGGCGGTTGGGCACGGGGTAGCCGCACCGACCGAGCGGGCACCCGCCTGGCAGGCCTCGCCGAGCACGGCGTCACCGTCGTCTCGGTCGACTATCGGCTCGTGCCGGAGGCGCACTTCCCGGAACCCGTTCATGACGTGAAGGCGGCCATCAGGTGGCTGCGAGCACACGGCGAGCAGCTCGGCCTGCCGACGGACCGATTGGGAGGCTGGGGTGCATCCGCCGGCGCCTATTTGGTCTCACTCGTGGCGCTGTCGCCCGATGACCCGGCACTCGAAGGCGACGTCGGCGGAAATCAGGATCACTCGAGCTCATTGCAAGCGGTCGTTCACTGGTTCGGTCAGACGGATCTGGCGCGCGCGGCTGCCCGAAGTGAGCTGGAAGCCCGGATTCTGCCTTTTCACTACGAGTCCGACTTCCTCGGGGTCGGCCCCGGTGATGACGTCGGCGGCGACGGGGTCGGGCGCAGCACGGAACTCAGCCTGCTTCGCCGGGTCACGCGTACCGCGCCGCCCTTCCTGTTCGCGCACGGGGACAGCGACCGCGTCATACCGGCCTCTGAGAGCTTCGCTTTGCACGACGCTCTCGCCCGCGCCGGCGCGAGCAGCCGGATCGAACTGCTCGGCGGTGCCGGCCATGAGGATGCCGCGTTCGATGCACCGGCCTCCCTCGCGACGACCGCCGCCTGGCTCCGGGCGGTGCTTCAGCCGCAATGACACAGCGGCCCGCCTGCGCAGAGGCGGGCGGGCCGCTGAGCCTGCGACGACGTCGGGTCAGCCCGCCAGCGAGACGATCCCTGCTTCGACGTCACCGGGCTTGCCGTACTGGGCGCCGGTGATGACGAAGATCAGCCCGCGGTTCTGAGGTTCGCCTGGGCCTTCGAGGGGCATGGTGAACCGGCTGTACCCGGCCGGCATCGGTGACGACAGACGCGTCCAACTTCCCGGGTCACCGAGGTCGCGGTTGATGAAGAAGTCCTGGTTGTCGTTGTCGGTGACCACGATCGTGCCGTTCGACCCGCCGTATGCCGACCACGAAACGACCGGCGCCGCGTTGGGTGCGACGCCGTTCTGATCGACGAGCGGCGTGTCCTCGGAGAAGCGGAACGACTCGGGATCCTTCGCGATGCGGTAATGCACGTGGTAGGTGTAGTTGTTCTGGTCGGGGTTGACTGGGTCGTCGGGCGCGCCGAACTCGTAGGTCATGATCCACAGGTCGCCCTTCAGCTGGGCGACGGTCGTCATTCCCGGGCGATCTGCGTACGCCCCTCCTGTCGCGTCATCGACGACTGGTCCCCACGTGCGCAGGTCCGTGCTCGTCTGGTGGGCGAGCTTCTGCCCATAGTTCGGATCGCGCTGGTCCGAGTAATAGCAGATGAGCTTGTTCTCGTGGAGCAGCAGGAACGGCTCCCACACCGGCGTCGCACCGTTGGTGGTGTCAGGCGGGCCGCCCTGCGCCACGGTGCTCAGGAACTGCCAGGTGACGCCACTGTCGGTGCTCGCATAGAGCCGGATGTTCGTGCTGGTGAAGTTCCCGAAGTCATTGCACGCGAAGAGCAGCGCTCCCTTCGGGAGCCCCCCGAAGGCACGCGGCAGCTCGTAGAGATACGGCTGCAGATACAGTCCGGACGCAGTGCCGGCGTTCGGAACGTTGCCCACCTTCGTCCACGTGCGGCCGTCGTCGTCACTCCGATAGATCGGGAAGCCCGGGTCTGCGGCACCCTGGAATGTCGCGAGAATCGTGCGCGACGATCCCGCCGGCCCTGAGCTGAGTCGCACGGCGCGTGCGTACGACGGGCCGCCGAGCGGGCCGTTCGCGCCCGAGGCCACGACCACCGGCCCGAAGGGAGTTTCTTGCGCGGGTCTTGCCGCGCTGCTCGCGCTTGCCTGGCTTGCGAACGCCGGGCCGGCGAGCCCGAGGCTCATGCCCGCGGCCGCTGCGGCCCCCGCGCCGAGAAGCGTCCGCCTCGAAAGCGGCAGCCCCCGGTCACGGCGATCACTCGGTTCAGATGCGTCTGGTCTCTTCACTTGCTGCCTCCCCATTGAAGCGCCCTCCGCTGCCGCGGTGTCGGTCCGCGTGGCCCCGAAACGGGGGCGTTCGCAGGCTAACGCCGGAATTGTTCTGGCTTCAAGCAAATCGCGAATCGTCCGTCCATGTGCATCCGCACCGGCATCCGGCAAGCCAGAGCGCCCTGGCGCACAGAACCGAGACCCTGGCATATCGTTACGCGATGATGGCGTTCGCGCGGGAACGCTGTCTGCGTGACAACCACTGCGTGACCACCACTGCGTGACAACCACTGTGCGACCACCGCTGCGTGAACCGCGGAAAGGGTCGCATGGTCAGTCACAAGGACTGAGCCAAGCGTTCTGAGGAAGTCAATGACACTGGAACCCCTGGATGCCGCCGGCCTGCCGCAGCCGGTCGACGTGTCTGACAACACCGCGGACCTGGCCAGGGTCGACGAGGTGATCGCCGCGGGGCCCTTCGACGCGACCTGGGAATCGCTCAGCGGCTATCGGCCGCCGCGGTGGTTCGCCGAGGCGAAGTTCGGCATCTTCCTGCACTGGGGCGCCTATTCGGTGCCTGCGTTCGAAACCGAGTGGTACCCGCGCAACATGTACCGGCGCGGCAGCCCGGCGTTCGAGCACCACGTCGCGACGTACGGGCCGCAGAGCACGTTCGGATACAAGGACTTCCTGCCCGCCTTCCGCATGGAGAAGTTCGACCCAGCCGAATGGGTGGCGCTCTTCAAGCGGGCCGGCGCGCAGTACGTCGTCCCCGTCGCCGAGCATCATGACGGCTACGCGATGTACGAGACGAAGCGGTCGCGATGGAACGCCGCGCTCATCGGCCCGCGGCGAGACGTGATGAAGGATCTGCTCACCGCTGTGGACGACGCGTGGCTGATCCGCGGCGCCTCATCGCATCGCGCCGAGCACTGGTTCTTCATGAACGGCGGGCTCGAGTTCGACTCCGACGTGCGGGACCCCGCCTACGCGGACCTCTACGGCCCAGCGCTCCGCAAGGAGATCAGCCCGACCGAGCGCTTCCTCGAAGACTGGCTGCTGCGCACCGTCGAGATCATCGACAACTACCGCCCTCAGCTGCTCTACTTCGACACCGGCATCGAAGAGCCGTCATTCGACCCGTATGTGCGCCGCCTGGCCGCGTACTACTACAACCGCGCGGCCGAGTGGGGCAGAGAAGTCGTCATCAATTACAAGTGGGATGCCTTCGCCAGCGGCGCCGCAGTGCCGGACATCGAGCGCGGCACCGCTCCCGGCATCCAATCGATGCCCTGGCAGAACGACACGTCGGTGTCCCGCACCTCGTGGAGCTGGGTCGAGGGCCACGACTACAAGACGGCCACCGAGCTGATCGCCGAGCTGGCAGACGTCGTCTCCAAGAACGGGAACCTGCTGCTCAACATCGGGCCGAAGCCCGACGGAACCATCCCGGACCCGGAAGCGCGTCTTCTCGAGGAGATCGGGGCGTGGCTCGCGGTGAACGGGGAAGCGATCTTCGGCACCACTCCGTGGACCACCTACGGCGAAGGCCCGACCCAGACCCTGGCGGGTTCCTTCGTCGATGCCAGCTCCGCGCACTACTCCGACGCGGACTTCAGGTTCACCACGATGACCGAAGTCGGTCATCGCTACGTCTACGCCATCGCACTCGCGCCGTCGCCGAGCGGACGCCTCTCCATCCGAAGCTTCGCAGCGAGCAGCCGTCTTGTGGGAGAGATTCGCGACGTTCGCGTTCTCGGCCACAGCGGCACGGTGCAGTGGCGACGCGGTGACGAGGCGTTGGAGGTCGAGCTGCCTGAGGAGTCGCGCTCCCGCGCGGGTGGCTCCGTCGTTCGGATCGAGCTCGAGCCCGAGCGCGACGGCGAGCGCATCGACTTCTTCCACGGCCTCTGGATCTAGGCAGTCGCCTGTGCACGTCCTCGTCTCTCTCGAGGAGGACATCGCGACGGGGCAGATCCCGCCGCGATCTGCCGCTGTTGCCGGCATCCTCGATATCTGAGAATCGGACCATGAGCGGCATGCCTGCGCGCACCGGGCGCGCGGCCATCGATCTCTCGCGCAGAGACCTCCCTGTCGACCTCGCGCGCGTGTTCGCGGTGGTCGTGGTCGTGATCGTGCACATGCTGATGATCGGCGTGGGCTACCACGACGGCGAGCTCGTCGTCACGCAGCCGTTGCAGCAGCAGTCGTGGTACACGGCGGCGAGCCTGTTCGGGCAGGTCATGCCGCTCTTCTTCGCGCTCGGCGGCTTCGCGACGCTCACCTCCTATCAGCGGCGCGTGCCAGCGCCGGCCGAGTTCATCCGCAAGCGCACTCTGCGGCTGGCGCGACCCGCGCTGCCGGTGTTCGTCGTCTTCGCGCTCGCCGGGTGGCTCGCCTATTTCCTCGGCGTCGACCCGCAGCTCGTGAACCTGACCCTGCAGGGCGCCGGAACGCCCCTGTGGTTCTTCGCCGCCTATCTGCTGTGCCAGGCGTGCGCCCCGGTCATGGTCGGGTTGCATCGCCGGCATCCACTCGCCACGCTCGTCGTGCTCGCCGCGGGTGCCGTCGCCGTCGACGTCGCGCGCCGGCTGAGCGGGCACGTCGCGATCGGCTGGCTCAACTTCGTCTTCGTCTGGCTTTTCGTGCAGCAGATCGGATTCCTGTACGCAGACGGCACCCTGCGACGCCGCCGCGCGCTGACGCTCGGCGCCTTCGTCGGGGCCGTCGCAGTGCTCGCGGTGCTGCTGTGGGGCGGTGTCTACAACATGGACATGCTCTACAACCTGAACCCGCCGTCGGTGCCGCTGATGCTGCTCGGCATCGCGCAGCTGGCGCTGCTCGTGCTGCTGCACCCGCTGCTCGATCGGCTGATGCGCACCCGGCCCGCGCAACTCGTCGTCTTCGCGATCGGCACCCGCCTCATGGCGGTCTACGTGTGGCACATCACGTGTCTGCTTCTGATCAGCGCGATCGGCCTGGTCATTCCGCACGGGCTGCCCGACCCGGGCTCGGCCGCCTGGTGGAAGTCCCGGCCGCTGGTGCTTCTTGCGACCTTCGCGCTGATCTTCCTCATCTCGCTCGGAACGGCGCGCCTCGAGCGTGCGCCGCACGTGCCGAGACGATTCCGGGCGCCGGGTCTGCCGACGGTGCTTGCCGCCGCGGCGGTCGCGTTCCTGCCGATGTTCGCGATCACCGACTGGGGCATGGGCCGGTGGCTCACGCTCGCCGGGCTGGCCGGGCTTGCTGTGGCTCTGCTGCTGCTGCGCCCCCGCCGCGCGCCGGACGAGGGGCACGACTCGCTCCGGCCGTGAGCAACCGGATCAGCCGGGTCGCCCGGAGCTCGAGCTGCCGTCGAGCCGCTGCACCGCGTCATCGGACTCGGCGACGATGAGCGCCGCGGCCTCAGCGGCCGCCGCTGCGTCGCCCGCAGCGACCGCGAAGGCGACGTCGCGATGCAGCCGCAGCGCGTCGGGGTTCGCCTCCGTCGGCATGAGCGCGTGCTGCGTGCGCCCGACGAGAACGGATTCGACGGCACCGGCGAGGCGCGCGAGCATCGGGTTCCCTGAGGCCTCGAGCAGCACGCGATGGAAGCGCAGGTCGGCCTCGAGGTAGGGCTGGCCGTCCGCCTCGTGCGAGTGCCGCGCGAGGTCGTGCGCGGCCTGGCTCAGTGCGCTGCGCTGGGCGGCATCCGCTGCGCTCGCCGCGAGCCGTGCCGCGAGCGGCTCGACCGCCGAGCGCAGCTGGCTCAGCTCGTGCAGCTGCCGCAGCCGGTCGGGGCCCGCCAGTCGCCAGCGGATCACGTCGGGGGAGTACAGATCCCACTCGCTCGCGGGCTGCACCTCGATGCCGGCCTTTCGGCGCGAGCGCACGAGCCCGAGCGTCTCGAGCACCCGCACGACCTCGCGCACGGCAGAGCGCGAGACGCCCTCTGCCGACGCGATGTCACCGCTGAATAGCCGCGCGCCGGCTGGGTACTGCCCATGCACGATCGCGGCGCCGAGGCGCGCGGTCAGCCCTCCGTGCACGGGAGCGAGGCGCGGGGCATCCGTCATGGGTAAAACATACAACTCCACGAGTGCGGCGTAATATGACGGAGTTATTCCTGTCGAATCCCGGCGACCCACGCCAGATCAAGGACGCTCATGGCACTGACACACGCATCATCCGCACTGCTGACCGCGGCCGCGGCAGCCCAGCATCACGCGAGCGACGGGCGGCTGATCTTCGCAGCCCTGCTCGGCATGGCCGTGATCATCGTGCTGATCACGTGGCTCAAGCTGCACCCCTTCATCTCCTTGCTCATCGGCGCGCTCGTGGCCGGCATGACCGCCGGGCTCGCGCCGACCGCCGCCGTCACGAGCTTCTCGAACGGGTTCGGCTCGACGAGCGCCTCCGTCGGCACCCTGATCGCCCTCGGCGCGATCTTCGGCAAGCTGCTCGCCGACTCGGGCGGTGCTGACCGCATCGTCGACACCCTCGTCAGCCGCGCGAGCGTGCAGGCGCTGCCGTGGATCATGGGGCTCGTCGGCGCCATCATCGGTCTGCCGATGTTCTTCGAGGTCGGCCTCGTGCTGCTCGTGCCGGTGATCATGCTCGTTGCGCGCCGTTCCGGTCTGCCGCTGATGCGGGTCGCGGTGCCGACCATCGCGGGCCTGTCGGCGATGCACGGCTTCGTGCCGCCGCACCCGGGCCCGCTCGCCGCCATCTCGGCCGTGCACGCGAACCTGGGCGTCACGCTCGGGCTGGGCGTGATCGTCGCGTTGGTCGGCGTGATCGTCGCGGGCCCGCTGTTCGCGGGCTTCGCCGCGCGCTGGGTGCCGGCCGACGTTCCGGCGCTGTTCGAGACCGGGGATGCCTCGACCGCAGACGCCGGCAGGGGCGCCGTCGACACCCCGCGCACCGCAGCCATCAACCTCGGCGGCCGCGGCGACCAGCTGCGCCAGGCGGATCAGGCGGCGCACCCCTCGGCGACTCGCCGCCCCGGCTTCTGGCCGACGCTCGTGGCGATCCTGCTGCCCGCTGCGCTGATGCTCATCGCCGCAATCATCGACATCGCCGACGCGAACGACCCGGCCGCATGGAAGACGGTGGTCGACTTCATCGGCACGCCGCTCATCGCCCTCGGCATCGCGGTCATCGTCGCGATGATCGTGCTCGGCCGCGGTGCGGGCTTCAGCCTCAAGCGCACCTCGAGCGTGGTCACCGACGCGCTGCCGCCGATCGCCGGCATCATCCTGATCGTCGGCGCGGGCGGCGGCTTCAAGCAGGTGCTCGTCGACACGAAGATCAGCGACGTCATCTCGACCTGGGCCTCACACAGCTCGATCAGCGTGTTCGTCCTGGCGTGGGTCGTCGCGGTGTTCATCCGCGTCGCGACGGGGTCCGCGACCGTGGCGACGATCACCACGGCAGGCATCCTCGAGCCCGTCACGCACCACCTGTCTACGCCGGGCGTCTCGCTGCTCGTGCTCGCGATCGGCGCGGGGTCGCTGTTCTTCTCGCACGTGAACGACGCGGGGTTCTGGCTGTTCAAGGAGTACTTCGGACTCTCGATCGGCCAGACCATCAAGTCATGGTCGATCCTCGAGACGGTGCTCTCGGTCGTGGGCATCATCGTCGTGCTGGTGCTCAGCCTGTTCGTGCATTGACCGGGCTCGTCAGGTCGGGCTGTTCGTCAGGCAAGGCCCAGCCCTTCCCAAGTAAGGCAGACCTAACCTAGTGTGATGTTCATGGGCTCCCGTCACCGCAAGCGCCCCGCCGACCGCGTCTTCATCGCCGGCGACCTTGCCGACCTGGCGGCGATCCAGCACACGCTCGCGGTGCTGCCCGATGACGCATACGGCCAGGTCTTCATCGAGGTCCTCGACGAGCGCGACGAGGTCGCACTTGTCGCACCGCCTCGGGTGACTGTCACCTGGCTGGCGCGTGCGACGCGGCCGAGCGCGATGAGCGCGCTCACCTTCGCCGCGCACGGCGAGGCGCTCGCGACCGCGATCGCCGGCTGGGTGGGCGAATGGATGCCTGCCGCAGCGGACCCCGGTGAGAGCACGGTCATGTGGATCGGCTGCGCCGGCAGTGCCCACATCGCCGCTCTGTACGACGTGCTGCAGGCCCGGCTCGCCGGGCTCAACACACTGCCCGATCTGTCGCACCACCTGAGTTGAACGAAGGAGTACAGATGTCTACCGAGACCCCCACTTCCGCTTCCACCACCTCGTCGAACGCCGGCACCTCAGCAGAACTCGCCGCCGGCGTCGCCCAGTTCCTCGCCCCGGTCGTTGTCGACATGGAGGCGCTTGTCGTGAACGGCAAGCAGGCGCATTGGAACGTGCGCGGCGCCGACTTCATCGCGATCCACGAGCTGCTGGACCAGCTCGTCGAGCACGCCCAGTCGTTCGCCGACGACTCGGCCGAGCGCATCGTCGCCCTCGGGCTGCCGGTCGACTCGCGCCTCGCGACGGTCGCCGCGAAGACCACGCTGCCCGAGCTGAAGGACGGATTCCAGGACTGGACCGACACGGTCTCGCAGGTCGTCGCGCTCATCGACGCGGCGCTCGTGACGGTGCGCGCCGCCGTTGAGGGCCTCGACGACATCGACCTCAACAGCCAGGACATCGTGATCGGCATCGAGCGCGGGCTCGTGAAGGACCGCTGGCTGCTGCAGTCGCACCTCGCAGCCTGAGCGGCGCGCTCATCCGCTCGCTGACTGGTTTCTCTGGAACTCTGAGTGTCTGAGTGTCTGAGGGGCTGGGCGCTCCCGTTCCGCGCCCCACCGCAGAGCAGCTCGCGTGGCAGCGCATGCGGCTCGGCGTGTTCTTCCACTTCGGGCTGAACACCTTCCACGGCGTCGAGTGGAGCGACGGCACGCTGCCGGCGGAAAGCTTCGCGCCGACCGAGTTCGACGCCGATCAGTGGGTGGCGACGGCACGGGAACTCGGCGCCCGCTATGTCGTGCTCACGGCGAAGCATCACGACGGCTTCTGCCTGTGGCCCACGGTGACCACCGACTATTCGGTCGCCTCGTCCCCGTGGCGGGGTGGGCGCGGCGACGTGGTGCGCGAGGTGGCGGATGCCTGCGCGCGCCACGACCTGCGCTTCGGGTTCTACCTCTCGCCGTGGGACAGGCACGCGCCCGAGTATGCCGATCCTGAGGCATACGACGACCTCTACGTCGCGCAGCTGCGCGAGCTGTGCGCGGGCTACGGCGAGGTCGCCGAGATCTGGTTCGACGGCGCCGGCTCCGAAGGCCGGGTGTATGACTGGCCGCGCTATCTCAAGGTGATTGCCGAGCTTCAGCCGCGCGCCATGGTATTCAACATGGGCGCGCCGACGATCCGCTGGGTCGGCAACGAAGACGGGTTGGCCGCCGACCCGGTGCGCTATGCCGTCGAGCGCGGAGCGCTGTCGAACTACACGGATGACAGGGTCGATTACGGACGTGCGCTCTACCTGCCGCCGGAATGCGACGTCTCGATTCGGCACGGGTGGTTCTGGGCGGACGGCGACGAGCCGAAGTCGCTCGACCATCTGCTTGCGATCTTCTATGGCTCGATCGGGCTGGGTGCGAACCTGCTGCTCAATCTGCCGCCGGATTCGCGCGGACGCATTCCCGACGCCGATGTCACCCGCGTTCGCGAGCTGCGCGCCGAGCTCGACCGGCGCTTCGGCGAACCGGTGCGCGCCGAGCTGAGGCGCGTCGACGACGGTTGGCGTGCCGATTTCGGCGCGGACGTCGCGCTCGACCACCTCGAGGTGCAGGAGGAGCTGGCCGACGGTCAGCGCGTGGTCGAGTTCGAGATCGTGACGGATGCCGGTGAGCTGCTCGCGCGCGGCGGAAGCATCGGCTCGCAGCGCGTGTGCGTGTTCCCCGAACATCGGCTGCGGGCGGTGACCGTGCACGTTCGCGGGGAGGACGCGGAGCTGACGCGTGTGACCGGATTCCACACCGGCACGAGCACGGTGCCGACGATCGAATATGCTGCGCCGACCGACGTTCCGGAGTGACGGCGGCCCGGAATCAGAAGAAGGCCCCCCGCGGGGCCTTCTGTGTTGTTTGACTGTTTGGATCTGTGTTGGGTCAGTCGAACGGCTCTTCGCCGTCGGATGAAGCGACGGCGTCGCTGCCGACCACGGGGCCGTCGTCTTCGTCGTCGATGACGCTGGGGATGTCTTCGACGTCGAGATCGGGCCCTTCGGCTGGGTCCAGCGTGTGGTGCTGGTGTGCGATCTGGTTCATGCCTTCCGGTCTACGCCTGTCTGCGCACATCGGCACCATCGAATCCGGCCGCAGTTCTGCAGCGCGGAGTTCCGCCTTGGCGCGGGCAGGGCAGAGCTCCGCCGCCGCGCCTTACGCGGCGGTCGTGAGGTCACGTCTGGGCTTGTGCACCGCTTTGACCCATGCGGTGGCGTGGCTGCCGAAGATCCAGCGGATTTCGGGTGTTCCGTCTTCGCCCATGCGGAGTTGGTAGGGGCCGGTGTCGATGTCGTGGTGGTGGAACCAGCAGAGCAGGGTGAGGTTCAGGATGTCCGTCGGTCCGCCGTCGCGATCGGGTTGGATGTGGTGGACTTCGCACCACCTGGCCGGGATCGTGCAGCCGGGGATGATGCAGCCTTTGTCTCTGACCGCGAGTGCTCTGCGCTGCCAGGGGGTGGCGCATCGTTTCGTGTCTCCGAGGTTGAGGATCTTCCCCGCCTGGTCGACCTGGACTTCCTGGTAGCCGCCGGTCTCGGCGATCCGCTTCGCGGTCGTGGCGGTGATGGGTTCGTCTTCGCCGTCGATGCGCGCTGCCCCGTGCCCGGAGTCGAAGTCCTCCTTCGGCACGACGACCAAGACTGTGGGGTGTGCTCCGCCCATGGTGGGTGTCTCGGGTGCCCGTGCGGCGGCGGTGAAGACGGCGTGGAGGATGTCGGCGCGTTTCTGGTCTGGGGTGCGCATGTCCGTCGGCGGCTGCGTCTCGGTCGCCACGAGCGTGGGCGTGCCGCTCGGCGCGGCCGGCGCATCGCCACCTTCGCCCGCGGCGCCGTTGGCGGCGGCCTCCGTGACGGGGGCGGCGTCGGCGTGCTCGCCGTGGTCAGCCGCGGCACCGTCGTCGTCGGCCGGGGCGAACCTCACGGATGCGCCGGCTCTCGGGTTCACGTATGCGTCCAGTACGGCGCGGATGGCGGCGGCCTGCTCGACCGGGAGGGCGCCGGAGAACTTCACGAGGCCGTCTTTGGCGCGCCCGAGCCGGAAGAACCGCTTCTCGACGGCGGCTTTCTCCACCGGTTCCACCCCGTCGGGGTCGAGCACGAGAGCCCAGGCCTGGGCGGCGTCCACGACCGCGGTCGCCGGCAGGACTTTCGACAGGTCCACGAGGTTCTCGCATGCGGCTTCAACCAGTGCGGTGTCGGCGCGCTCTGTGGCCGGCAGCAGCGGTTCGATGATCGCCGCCGCCTGCGCCCGCCCGAGCACCCCGGCTTCGACCGCCGCCTCCAGCACGGGCAGCTTCGCCAGCCGGCGCGCCTCGACTACCCGCTCCCGGGCGTCTCTCGCCGAGGTGCGGGTCACGGTCTCCAGCGCGCCCCAGGGCTTCTTCGCCCCGAGCTTGCGCGCCAGGGACTCCTCACCCAGTGTCTCGTCCGTGCGGTTATCGACCTCGCGGGCGACGCCGAGCCGCAGCCCGTCCAGCACCCGCCCGGCATCCTCAACCGCCCGTGCGAACCCGACCAGCTGATCATCCGTCAGCACAGCAAGCGACACCGGCAGCAGCGCGCACACGCGCGCCAGCGCCTCGCACCCACTCTGCTGGTCTGACGCCATGTGATCCCCCGATCAACGTGACGCCAGCTTACCAAACGTTCGAATGTAGTGGAAGAACAATCCACAAAGAAATCGAATCTGTGTCCGATAGGGTGAGGGTGGCGAACCTCAGCCCAGTGCGCGAGCGAAATACAGCCCCTCCGGCACCTTGCCGACGTACGGTCCGTATTCCGCGATCGGCTCGTAGCCGAGCTTCTTGTAGAGCGCGATCGCCTCGGGCTGCTTGATGCCGGTCTGCAGCACGAGCCGCGAGGCGCCGTTGGCGACGGCATCCCGCTCGACGGCGTCGATGAGCAGCGTGCCGACCCCGCGGCCGCGCGCGGCGGCGATCGTGACGAGCCTCTTGAGCTCCCACTCGACACCGTTCTCGGTCTCGAGGCGGCGCAGCGCCGCGTGGCCCAGGGGAGTCCCGTCCGAGTCGATCGCGAGATACACGCCGGCCAACGTCGCGGGGTCGAGCACGAACGCAGACGCGCGCAGCTCCTGCTGATCGGCGGTGAGCGCAGCCTGCAGCTCGGCGTAGCGCGGGCCGATCTCATCGTCCATCGCGGCGCGCAGCGCAGCAGCCCGATCGTCGCCCCACTCGACACGCTCGATACGGACGGTCTGCTCGGTGCTCTCGGCGCTGGTGCTGCTCACGCGTCGATTCTCTCAGCCGCCGCCGACATCGCCCGCCGCGCGCGCACCCCGCAAGCGGGGCCGTCGCGTCCGGTCACACGCGGCAACATCCGAGCGCGGTGTCAGGGGTGCGGCCTAGCGTGGCGGGCATGGTCTTTCGTGATCTCGGGCATCCCGAGACGCCCGATCGCGCGTATGCCGACGCGCTGCAGGCGCGTGCCGAGAGATTGGCGGATGCCGCCGCGTTCATCACCTCGTCGTTCACCGGTGCCCCGGCAGAACTCGCCGCCGAGGTCGCCGCGGCAGTCGACTCGCTCGAGCCCGAGATCACCGCGCTGTCGCATCGCATCTTCGAGACGCCAGAGGTCGCCTTCCACGAGCAGCGCAGCGCCGGGGCAGTCGCCGCCGCCGTCGAGCGACTGACAGGGGTGCAGGCCACGGTCGGGGCCTACGGACTCGAGACCGCGGTCGAGGCATCCATCGGCTCATCACACGGCGGCGCGCCCACGGTGGCGATCCTCGGGGAGTACGACGCGCTGCCCGGCATCGGGCACGGCTGCGGCCACAACATCATCGCCGCGAGCGCGGTGGGCGCGTTCGCCGCGCTCGCGCGGCTCGGCGACCGGCTGCCGGGGCGCGTGGTGCTGCTCGGCACTCCGGCGGAAGAGGGCAGCAGCGGCAAAGAGCTCATGGCGCGGCGCGGCGCCTTCGACGGCATCGATGCCGCGCTGATGGCGCACGGCTTCGGGTACGACGCGATCGACCACCCGTTCATCGGGCGACGGATTCTGCGCATGGAGTTCGAGGGCGTCGCGGCGCACGCCTCCGCCTCGCCGTTCCTCGGCCGCAACGCGCTCGACGCCGTGACGCTCGCCTACCAGGCTGTCGGCCTGCTGCGGCAGCACCTGCCGCCGACCGACCGCGTGCACGGCATCGTGAAAGAGGGCGGCGAGCGGCCGAGCGTCATCCCGAGGCGCGCGGTGCTCGAGTTCTACCTGCGCTCGCACCGAGCCGACACGCTCAAAGAGCTGAGTCGTCGCCTCGCCGACATCGCCCACGGTGCCGCGCTCGCGACCGGCACGGGTGTGACGCTCGTGTGGGACCCGCTGCCCGCGACCCTGCCGACGCGGTTCAACCGCCCGCTGTCCGAGCGATGGGCGGTCCACCAGGCCACTCGCGGGCGCAAGGCGCTCACCTCGGCCGAGGTGCCGAGCGAGCTTGCCGCCTCGACCGATTTCGGCAACGTGAGCGTGCGCGTGCCGGGCATCCACCCGGTCATCAAGGTGAGCCCGCCCGGCATCGCGCTGCACACGGCCGAGTTCGCCGGGTGGGCGAGTTCAGAGGCGGGCGACCGGGCCGCGGTGGATGCCGCGTTCGGGCTCGCCTTGACGGCACTCGACTTCCTCGCTGACGGCGAGCTGAGGGCGGCCGCTCGGGAAGATTTCGAGGGCGCGGGCGGCGCCCTGAATGTAGAGGAGTATTTCGCGTGAGTTCAGCGCTTCCGGTGGCAGACGGTCCCGCGGTCTATGCGATCCACGAGAACCCGGAGTGGTTCGGGGTCTTCCGCGAGGCGTTCGAGGCAGAGGGTGTGCCGCTCGTCGAGTGGCTGCTCGTCGACGGCCCGCTCGACCCGCTCGCGGTGCCGCCCGACGGCGTCTTCTGGTCGCGCATCAGCGCGTCGAGCCACACGCGCGGCCACGCGCTCTCGAAGGAGTACGCGCGCTCGGTGCTCGCCTGGCTCGAATCGAACGGCCGACGTACGGTGAACGGCCGGGCCGTGCTCGAGCTCGAAGTCAGCAAGGTCGCCCAGCTCGCGGCCCTGAAGCGCGCCGGCATCGAGGTGCCGCGCACGGTCGCCGCGATCGGCACGGCGCACCTCGTCGACGTCGCCCGCGACTTCCACCGCGAGCTCGCGGCGCCGTTCATCGTCAAGCACAACCAGGGCGGCAAGGGCCTGTCGGTCGCGCGGTTCGAGTCACCGGACGACCTCGAAGCAGCGATCGCTCGCGGCGACCTCGACGAGCCGCAAGACGGCATCACCCTCGTGCAGGAATACGTGCCGCCGGCCGAGCCCTTCATCACCCGCGTCGAGATCGTCGGCGGCGAGTTCCTCTACGCGATCCGCGCCGATACCGCACGCGGCGGGTTCCAGCTCTGCCCTGCGGACGCCTGCGCGATCGATCCGGCGACAGGAAAGCCGATCACGCCGCCCGGTGCCACCATCGCACCGCAGCCGGGGGACCAGCTCTTCTCGCTGCGCGAAGGGTTCCGGCATCCGATCATCGATCAGTACCTCGCCTTCACGCGCGCGAACGGCATCGAGATCGCCGGCATCGAGTTCATCGAGACGGCCGACGGGCGGCTCGTGACCTACGACGTGAACACGAACACGAACTACAACGCGGCGGTCGAGGCGGTCGCGCCCGACTCGGGCGCGCGCGCGATCGCCCGCTATCTCGGTGGCCTGCTTGCGGATGCCTCGGCCGGCCGCCTTGCGCAGAGCGGACACCCGGCCCGATGAGCGACGCGACCACCACCCTGATCGACCGGCCCCGACCGGAATCCGACCTCATCGTGCGCCCGGCTCGCCGCGACGAGTACGCCGCGATCGGCGAGCTCAGCTACGCGGCCTACGCGAGCGACTATGAGATCGGCGAGGACTACGGCCACACGCTGCGGCACCCCGAATTGCGCGACGGCGAATACGAGATCTGGGTCGCAGTCGACGGGGTGACGGGCGAGCTGCTCGGCACCACGTCGATCCTGCGCAACGGGCCGGAGTCCCGCCGCCGCGCACTCGACGACGAGCTCTACTTCCGGCTGCTCGCGGTCGCGCCTGCCGCGCGCCGCCGCGGCGTCGGCGCTCGGCTGACCCGTCTGGCGATCGACCTGGCGCGCGACCGGGGCCTGCGCGCCGTCTCGCTCAACAGCGGCGAGAACATGGTGGGCGCGCATGCGCTCTATCGCAGTCTGGGCTTCGAGCGGGTCCCCGAGCGCGACGTCGTCTTCGGCGAGGGCGACGACGTTCGCACGGTCTACACCTTCGTGCGGGTCGTCGTTCTCGACGAGGGGTGATCGCGCTGGCCGCCGGCTAGTGACGCGGCGCCCGGTTCTCCGTAACATTTCGTCATATTGCGAGTGCCTCCGGCGGGGCGACCGCCGCTGCGGGGGCGAGCGGAACGGAGAACGAGATGGACACGATGGAGATGATGAAGTCCATGTCCATGGGCAGCATGCCGATGGACATGGGCGCGATGCAGGAGTGCATCCAATCCCTCAACGCCTGTTCGATGGCGGCGACGATGTGCGCCGGTGCCGACATGGGCGAAGGCGAGAGCATGGCGAAGTGCACCGCGATGTGTTCGAACATGGCTGACATGGCCGACGCCTGCATGCGCATGATGATGCGCCCGCTCGGCATGGACATGGGCGTCATGACCGCGATGCTCACCGCCTGCATGACCATGGGCAGGGCCTGCGCCGCCGAGTGCCGCATGCACGCCGACATGGCAGAGCACTGCCGCTACTGCGCCATGGCCTGCGAAGACATGGTCGCGAAGTGCGAGGCCATGATGGCCGGGATGCAGGCCTGATCGGCCGCCGCTGAAGAGCGCGGGCTGGGCCGAGTTACGCGACGCGCGCCGTCGTCAGGAGGTGGCGCGCGTCGAGGATCTCGGCGACCGGGTGGAAGGCGACCGGCTCGCCTGCCGCGAGTTCGGCGAGCGCGTCGAACGCGCGCAGGCGCAGCACGCCGCCTTCCAAGAACGCGACGACGATTTCATTGCCGGATGCCTCGAGCACCAGTCCGTCGCGCCAGGCGCTCGGCGTCGCGCCGGCCATGGCCTGCTGGATCGGGAGGACTGTCGACGAGATCGTGCGGGACATGGCTTCACCTTCTTCGCGGTCTGAGTAGGTCGACGGTACGTCGCCGGCGCAGGGCGGCAAAGCGCGCCGGTCGCATTCCGTAACACGCTGAAAGACAGCTCGGCGCGCGGAATCCGCCGCCGCCGGCGCCGGTTGCCCCGAGCATGACAACTCTCGGATTCATCGGTGCAGGCAAGATCGGCGGCACCGTCGCGAAGCTCGCGGCCCAGCACGGCTATGACGTCGTCGTCAGCAACTCCCGTGCGCCTGAGACGCTCGCCGATCTGGTCGCGGAGATCGGCGGCAGCGCCCGGGCAGCGTGGGCGGCGGAGGCGGCTGCCGCTGCCGACATCGCCTTCGTCTCGATTCCGCTGAAGAACATCTGGCAGATCGACCCCGCGCCGCTCGCGGGCAAGATCGTGCTCGAGACCAACAACTACTACCCCGCGCGCGACGGGCGCATCGCCGACCTCGATGAGGAGCGCGACACCACGACGGGCCTGCTGCAGAAGCATCTGCCGGGCTCCCGCGTCGTGAAGGCCTTCAACCACATCAACTGGGCGCACATCCCGAAGCAGGGCCTGCCGGCCGGCGACCCCGCCCGCCGCGCGCTCGCCGTGGCGAGCGACCACGCCGATGCGCTCGAGTTCGCCCGCACCTTCTATGACCAGCTCGGCTTCGACACCGTCGATGCGAGCCCGGTCGCCGACAGCTGGCGCATCGAGCGCGACACGCCCGGCTACGGCCCGCGCCTGACCAAGTCCGAGCTCGAGGCCGCGCTGCAGCGGGCGACGAGGGCTGCTGTGCACAGCTGATCTCGATGCGGGTGACGGATGCCTCAGGCATCCGTCACCCGCCTTCAATCGGTGCCCAGCAGACTGCCGTTCAATCGGCGGGCTCTTCGCCGCCCGGCTGCGTGATGTCGTCGCCGTCGTTCAGCGGGCGCTCCTCGTTCTGCCGGGCGCCGTGGTCGCCGCCCTCTGCGGGCTGCTCGGGGTGCGGGCTGCGGTCGTCGCTGCGCTGCTGCTGGTCGTCGTCGGCGCCCTCCGCGGGGTCCTGCGGGTGCGTTCCGTTCTCCATCTCGGTCATGCCCTCGCGGTACCCCGACCGCCCGAGCGGCATCACGCGCCGCTGTGCGGAGATGGGTCGATACGCGGAAGACCGCCGACGCAGGCGTCCGTCGTATCGACCCGCTTCCGTCGTATCGACCCGCGTCACGACGCCAGGATGTCGCGCACCATCGGAATGACCTTCGTGCCGTAGAGCTCGACGGCCCGTGCTGCAGCCGACGCCGGCACCGACCCCGAGGTATAGAGCAGGTCGAAGCGCTGCACGCCGAGCTCGCGCACGGTCGCGGCGATGCGCCGCGCCACGGTCTCGGGCGAGCCGACATAGACCGACCCAACCGCTGCTTCCTGCTCGAAGTGCTCGCGGGTCACCTCGCCATGCCAGCCGCGCTCGGCCCCGATCTTGTCGCGCACCTTCTTGAAGCGCGGGAACAGCAGCTCTTTCGCCTCGTCATCGGTGTCGGCGACGAAGCCGGGGGAGTGCACCCCGATCGGCAGCGCCGGCTTCCCGAGCTCGGTCACCGCCTGGTGATACAGATCGATGTACGGCCGGAACCGCCCCGGCGCACCCCCGATGATCGCGAGCATCAGCCGGAATCCGTACCGCGCCGTGCGGATGACCGACTCGGGCGAGCCACCGACGCCGACATAGGTCGTCAGTCCGTTCTCGGTCTTCGGGAACACGTCCGCGTCGGTGAGCGGCGGCCGCGTCTTCCCGCGCCACGTCACGGGCTTCTCGTCGAGCAGCTTCGCCCACAGCGCGAGCTTCTCTTCGAACAGCAGGTCGTAATCGGCGAGGTCGAAGCCGAACAGCGGGAACGACTCGATGAACGACCCGCGGCCCATGATCACCTCTGCCCGGCCGTTCGAGACGGCATCCAGCGTCGCGAAGCGCTCGAACACGCGCACGGGGTCGTCTGACGACAGCACCGTGACCCCGGTGCCCAGTTTGATCCGTGAAGTGCGGCCGGCGATCGTGGCGAGCACGATCTCGGGCGAGCTGATCGCGAACTCGGGCCGGTGGTGCTCGCCGAGCGTGATCGCATCGACGCCACTCTGGTCGGCGATCACGGCGTGCTCGACGATGTCGCGGATGCTTGCGGCATACGTCTTCAACCCGCCCTGATCGTCCTCGAGCACGTCGCCGAAGGTGTCGAGGCCCAGCACGAGTTCGTCACTCATGAATCAGATCCTTTCGTATCGCCCCCGCCCGTCGATAACTTGGCCTGGTGATGAAAAAGTCCCCCATTGTGATGACAGTGGCGCTCGCCGCGGCGCTCGCTCTCACCGGCTGCTCGAAGGGCGCGTCAGACAACAGGGCGACCGATACCATCTCGGTGCCGACCACCACCGCGACCTCTGCGGCGCAGGTGCACTCGCTGAACGACGCGGTCGCCTACGCGCTGAGCATCTCTCCCAAGACGTCGCTGGACGAGATCGACGCGGCCGGCCGCGCACTGAAGAAATATGCGGATGCCTCGTCCAAGCTCAGCGCCGACGAGAAGTCCGCCGCCGACGGCTTCGTCGCGCAGTCCCAGCAGGCGCTCGCCGCGAAGGACCAGGTCGCCGCGGGCGCCGACCTTCAGGCCGCGGCGCAGGGCGTGGCGCAGGCGCTGTCGGAGGACTGACTCAGGCACGGTGTGCGCACTCGACGTAGCCTGAGAGGGTGAGCGACGACCTCGAAGACCTCTACCGCGAGACGATCATGGATCACGCCCGCGCGCCCCACCACTTCGGGTTGCGCGACGGCGCCGCGGCGGAATCGCACCAGCTCAACCCCACCTGCGGCGACGAGGTCACGGTGCGCCTGCACCTGAGCGCCGACGGCGATCGGGTCGAGTCGCTCAGCTGGGAAGGGCACGGCTGCGCGATCTCGCAGGCCTCGGCCTCGTTGCTCTCCGATCTCGTGGTCGACCTCGACACCGCAGACCTCACCCACCGCATCGACGAGTTCCGCGAGATGATGCGCTCGCGCGGCCAGGTCGAGGGCGACGAGGAGCTGCTCGGCGACGCCGTCGTGCTCGGTGGCGCCTCGCGCTACGTCGCGCGCGTCAAGTGCGCGATGCTGTCCTGGGTCGCCGTCGAGGATGCCTTGACGAAGCTCCCTCAGGCGGCGTAGACGCTCGACTACTTTCAGTAGTCGGCACGCCGACTTTCCGTAGCGGCTCAGTGATCACTCGGTAGCGGCCCTTGCGAGGCTGTTGCCATGTGCACGCTCGTGGAGCCGATGGCCGCAGGGGAATGCGGCCGATGACCGACCAGCCGACTGCGCCCGAGCAGGCGCCGTTCCCGACCAGGCGGTCGTTGCGGCTCGCGGAACAGCAGCTGCAGGCGGCGCGAGCTTCCGCCCCAGCGGGGAGGTCAGCGTCGACGGTGCGCTCGTCGCCGTCGCCGTCGTCGGCGTCGGGGCCGGCCATGCGTTCAGCGCGCTTCACTGCGGTCGACGGCTTCCGGGGCCTCGCGATCCTGTCCGTCCTCTTCTATCACTCGGGAGTCACGAGCCACGGGCTCTTCGGCGTTGACGTCTTCTTCGTCGTGTCGGGCTTCTTCGTCACCCTGCTCGCGCTTCGCGAGCTGCGCAAGACGGGGCGCCTGCGCCTCGGGGCGTTCTTCGGCCGCCGGGCGCGGCGCATCCTGCCGGGCGTCGTGCTTGCTCTGATCGTCACGGTCGCGCTCGTCGCGCGCTTCGGCACCGACGCCGAGCTCGGCCGAGCCCGCCGCACGGCGATCGCCGGCATGCTGCAGGTCGCCAACTGGGAGCAGCTTGCCGCGAACCAGTCGTACTGGGACGCGCTCGGCGCGATCAACCCGCTGGGGCAGATGTGGTCGCTGTCGATCACCGAGCAGTTCTATCTGGTGTGGCCCGTCCTCCTGCTCGTCCTGTGGCTGATCACGCGGCGCCGGCCGGCGTGGCTGATCACGACGCTGATTCTGCTCACGGTGGCCGCCGGCGCTGTCGCACCATTGCTCTTCGACGGAACGAACAGCGACCGGTTGTACCTCGGCACCGACAGCCGCGCTGTCGCCTTCATCGCCGGCGCCGCGGCCGCCTCCGTCGTCGCGGGCTGGGAGGCGCGCGGCCGTGTCCAGGTGGCGCGCAGGCCCGGGGCCTGGCTGACGCTCACCTCGGCCGCGCTCTTCGCGTTGCTCGTTCTGGCCAGCGTCGCGGTCACGAGCTACCACGACGCGTGGATCTACCAAGGCGGCCTCGCGGGCGTCGCCGTCATCGCGGCTGTCCTCACCGCGTCGCTCTGCCTGCCGGGCAACCTGCTGGCCAAGGCCTTCCACAACCGCTTCTTCGTGGAAGTCGGGAAGATGTCCTACGTCCTGTTCCTGTTTCACCTGCCCGTCTACTGGATCCTGCAGCGCCTGAGCGGCGCCGCCATTCACGGCTGGGCGATGTTCGGCATCGGCGCCCCGGTCACGCTGCTGCTCTCGTGGCTCGTTCACCGGTTCATCACCGAGCCGATACGCGTTCGGCCGTGGTCGCGCGCGGGTGGAATCATCACCGCGGTCGTCGCGTGCGCCGCTGTGGTGGCGACGGGTCTGTATCTGCCGTCGCTGCAGTCGCTGCCGAGCACGGCGGAAGCCGCAGCGATGCTGAGCTCGGGTTCGGGCTCGGGCTCGAGCACGCCGACGCCTGTGCCCACGCTGAAGCCCGGAGTGGCTGGGGCCGCGCCGCGAGCGCTGTTCGTGGGTGACTCCCTGGCCGTGGACTGGTCCTCCGCGCTCACGGCGAACGCCCCGCAGGCGATCGGCGCCGAGAGCATCGCGTACGGCGGCTGCGGCATCCTCGATTCAGACGAAGCGGTGACGGCCACGGGCTGGACGCAGAGCAAGGCCGACAACAAACGCGCCTGCTGGCCGTGGCAGGCCAACCTGCGCGTCCGCGTCGCGAAGAACAATGTGGATTTCGTTGTCGTGCACAACGGGTGGGATGCCACGAAGCAGCTGGTCGAGGGCCAATGGCTGCGCCCCTGCGACTCCGCCTGGAAGCAGCGCTACACCGAGAAGATCGGGGCGCTGCTGAGCATCGTCCGATCCGCGAAGAATCACCCGACGGTACTTCTGGCGACCGATCAGCTGAGCAGCGTGGTGGTCGATGACAAGCGGCAGATGCGCTGTTTCAACAATGCGATCCGCGAGACCGCCGAGCACGAGCCCGACGTGCAGCTGCTCGACTACAACGCATACATCTGCCCGAAGTCGGGCTGCCGCACGAAGACCGCCGACGGGCAGGCGATGACGTCAGACGGTCTTCACCTGACCCCGGCCGGTGGTGCGGCCATCACCCCCTGGCTGCTGACCGAGCTGGCGGCCGCGCAGCCGAGCGCACCCGCGCAACCGGGCACTTCTACGCCGACGAGCACACCCGCACCGACGAGCACACCCGCACCGGCGACCGCCTCAAGCTGACGCGGTCAGAGCCCGACCCACTCGGAGACGCCGTCGCTGAACCGCTGCCGCTTCCAGATCGGCACGCGCTGCTTGATCAGCTCGACGAGCTCGGCGCATGCCTCGAAGGCCTCGCGCCGGTGCGGCGCAGCCACCGCCGCCACCAGCGCGGTGTCGCCGATCTCGAGCGCACCCACCCGGTGGATCGCAGCGACCCGCAGACCCGTCGAGGCCGCGACCTCGCGGCAGCACTCGGCCATGAACCGCTCCGCGTCGGGGTGCGCCTGATACTCCAGCGCGCTGACCGAGCGCCCGCCGTCGTGATCGCGCACGACTCCGCTGAAGCTCACGACGGCACCGTTGGCCGATGCGCGCACGAACTCCTCGACGATCTCGATCGTGATGGGGTCAGAACTGACCCCTGCGAGCACCTCGGCCGAGTCATCCGTTCGCTCATCCACCCGCCCAGGCTAATGGGCGTGCGCACGCTGGGTTATCGTGACGCAATGACGTCGATCGCGCTGGGGATGCCGCAGCTGCGGCGCGACCCCCGCGCGCTGCCGCCCACCGACGGCCGCCCGGACAGCCCCGAGCTGATCGACCGGTTCGGTCGCATCGCCCGCGACCTGCGCGTCTCCGTGACCGAGAAGTGCTCGCTGCGCTGCACCTACTGCATGCCTGAGGGGGGCCTGCCCGAGATCGCGCGCGACGACCTGCTCACGCCGGGCGAGATCGGCCGGGTCGTCGGCATCGCGGTGCGCGACCTCGGCGTGCGCGAGGTGCGGTTCACGGGCGGCGAGCCGCTCATGCGCGCCGACCTCGCCGAGATCATCGCCGCGAGCCGCGCCGCCGCACCGAGCGCCGAGTTCTCGATCACGACGAACGGCATCGGGCTCGATCATCGGCTGCCGGCGCTGCTGGCCGCCGGCCTCGACCGCGTGAACATCTCGCTCGACACGGTGAACCCCGAGCACTTCGCGCGCCTGACGCGGCGCGACCGGCTCGAGTCGGTGCTCGCAGGCATCCGTGCGGCAAGAGCTGCGGGGATCTCGCCGCTCAAGCTCAACGCCGTCATGATGCGTGAGACGCTCGACGACGCGCCGCAGCTGCTCGGGTGGGCGCTCGAGAACGGCGCGCAGTTGCGCTACATCGAGCAGATGCCGCTGGATGCCGACCACAGCTGGGCCCGCGAGCACATGGTCACGGCGGCCGAGCTCATCGCCGTGCTGAGCGAGCACTTCGAGCTCACCGAGGTCGGCCGCGACGACCCGGCGTCGCCCGCCGAGGAATGGCTCGTGAACGGCGGCCCCGCGACGCTCGGCATCATCGCCTCGGTCACCCGCACTTTCTGCGAGGCCTGCGATCGCACGCGCGTCACCGCTGAGGGCACGGTGCGCTCGTGCCTGTTCGGCGACGACGAGACCGATCTGCGCGGCCTGCTGCGCGAAGGCGGCACGGATCGTGAGATTGCGGATGCCTGGCGCGCCGCCATGTGGAACAAGCAGTCCGGGCACGGCATCTCGCTGCCGGACTTCGCGCCGCCCGTGCGGTCGATGGGGGCGATCGGTGGCTGAAGCTGTGCCTACGGAGATTGAGATTCGGTACTTCGCCGCGGCCGCCGAGGCGACGGGAGTCGAGAGCGAGACACTCGCGGTGTCGCCCGCCGAGCTCGGGGCGCTGCAGGACGCGCTCGTCGAGCGCTACGGCGAGCCGATGCAGCGCATCCTGCGGTCGGGCTCGTTCCTCGTCGGCGGTGTCGTGCGCCGCGACCGCGCGACGCCCGTTGCAGGAACGGTCGACGTGCTGCCGCCCTTCGCCGGCGGCTGATGCGGCTCCTCACCGCTGGCCGAGTAGCTCGCGCGAAGCCGTGCGTATCGAGACCCCGTCAGTACCGAGGAACCGCGGGATCCACCTGGCGCGACCACGCATCGATCCCGCCGGCGAGTGAGGTCACCGACTCGAAGTCGAGCTGCCGCAGCTGATCGCGGGCGATCGCCGAGCGGTACCCGGAGTGGCAGTAGATGACGGTCGGCGCCGCCGGGTCGAGCTCGCTCCACCGCGCCACGAGCTGACGCGACGGGATCAGCACCGAGTCCGGCAACGAGGCGATCTCGGCTTCCCAGGGCTCCCGCACGTCGACGAGCTGAATCGCCTCGCCGGCCTCGCGCATCGCGGCCAATGCCTCGGCTGAGATCTCGTCGGGAACGTCCATTTCTTCCTCCTGGCTGTCGCTGGTGGGTGCGGATGCTTCGCTGGTCGACTCGGACGAAGTCCGAATGGAGACCGAGACTCCGCAGAACGCTTCGTAATCCACGAGTCCCGTGACAGGCATCCGCTCTGGATCTCGCCCATACGCGAGCTCGCGGAACCCGCCACCGCGCGCGTCGTACGCGACCACGCGGCCGAGCAGCGGCGCGCCGATGCCGGTGATGAGCTTGACGGCTTCTGACACGAGCAGGCCGCCGACCACCGTGCACACCGAGGGCAGCACCCCTGCCTCGGCGCAGGACGGCACCGTGCCGGGCTCCGGCGGAACGGGGAACAGCTCGCGGTAGGTCGGCCCCTGCGCGTCCCACGAGATGCCGACCTGGCCGCCGAACTGGTGCACGGCGCCCCACACCGACGGGATGCCGGTGAGCGTCGCCGCGTCGTCGACGAGGTACCGCGTCGGGAAGTTGTCGCTGCCGTCGATCACGAGGTCGTACTCGGCGAACAGGGCGAGCGCGTTGTCGGACGAGAGCCGGTCGAGGTGCACCCGCACGGAGACCTCGGGGTTCAGCTCGCGCAGCCGGGCGGCGGCTCGCGCCGCCTTCGGGGCCCCGACGTCATACGGCGCGTACAGCGTCTGCCGGTGCAGGTTCGTCTCGTCGACCAGGTCGTCGTCGACGATGCCGATCGTGCCGACGCCCATGGCGGCCAGCTGCGGCAGCACCGCGCTGCCGAGGCCGCCTGCGCCGATCACGAGCACCCGCGCCGCTTCCAGCGCAGCCTGCCCGCCCGCGCCGAAGCCGGGGAGCATCAGCTGGCGGGAGTATCGCGCGAGATCGGCCACCCCACGATTCTCACACCGGCTGTGCACGAGAAGGTGGACACCGCGTCGCCGCTTCCGGCTCAAAAATCCTGCGGTTAGAGCCAAAACCGGCGACGCAACGAGCCGGCGACCCTCACGACTCCCGCACGATCTCCTCAGGAGCCTTGTCGGGCCGCAGCCCCCGCCACGACGGCTGGCGCAGCCGCCCGTCTCGGGTCCACTCCGCGAACTCGACCTCGCCGACGAGATCGGGCTTCAGCCAGTGCGCGTCTCTCGCATCGGCGCGCGGCACGTCGACCAGCGCCGGTGTCTTTCGCTCGCGCTTGGCCGCGAGCTCCGACAGCTCCGAGAGCGTGCGGTCGTTGAATCCCGTACCGACGCGGCCCACGTAGGCGAGCCCGCCCTTGCCGGGAATCCCCAGCAGCAGCGACCCGACGGTGCCCGACCGCCGCCCGTTCCCCGGCCGCCAGCCGGCGATCACAACCTCCTGCGTGCGGTGCAGCTTGACCTTGATCCACGCCTCTGAGCGCTTCCCAACTCGGTACGGCGCCTCGCGGTCCTTGACCATGATGCCCTCGAGGCGCAGCTCACGCGCGCGGTCGAGCGCCTCCGAGACCGACCCGTCGAACTCCGGCGGCACGAGGATGTCGCCTTCTGAGCGCACCGTGTCCTCCAGCATCCGCCGCCGCTCGTCATACGACTCGCCCGTGACGTCCTCGCCATCCAGCTCGAGCACGTCGAACAGCATGAACTTCACCGGCACGCCTTTGCGCACCCGCTCGACATCACCCGGCTTCGTGAGCCGCATGCGCTGCTGCAGCAGCCCGAAGTCGGGCAGCCCGCGCTTGTTCACGCCGATCACCTCGCCGTCGAGCACGGCGTCGTGGCCGCCCAGCCGGTCGGCGAGGTCGGCGAACTCTGGGTACGTCGTCGTGATGTCGATGCCGTTGCGGCTCACGAGCTTGGTCTCGCCGCCGCGAACATATGCGAGCACGCGCACGCCGTCCCACTTCATCTCGACGGCCGCGTCATCGGCGTGCGCGCTCTTCTCGCTGCCGAGCGTTGCGAGCATGGGCTGGTATTCGCGTTTCGATGCGGATGCCTTCCCCGACGGCTTCTTCGCCGACGAGGCCGCCTTCTTCTTCGCTTCCGCCGGTCGAATATCTCGCTCTGCGACCGTATCGAGACCCTTTCCTGACGAGGCGCTCTTGCTCTTCGCCGTGCTCTTCGCCGTGTTCCGAGCCTTGCCCTTGTCCTCGTCCAGCTCCATGCGGTGAATGAGCCAGTTCTTCTCGTCCCCGCCCTGCTTCGTCTGGATGAGCGCAACCTTCACCGGCTCGCCCCCGAGCCCGCCGTCGCGCGCACCGTGCAGCGTCGCGATCACCTCGTTGTCGCGGAACTTCTCGTACTCGTACTCGCCGTGATCCCAGATGTCGACGTGGCCGGCGCCGTACTCGCCCTTCGGGATGTCGCCGGAGAACGAGCCGTACTCGATCGGGTGGTCCTCGACGTGCACCGCGAGGTGGTTCTTCTCACCGAGCTCCGGCACGCCCTTCGGCAGCGCCCAGCTCACCAGCACCCCGTCGTGCTCGAGGCGGAAGTCGTAGTGCAGGCGCCGCGCTGCGTGCTTCTGAATGACGAACGACGTGCCCGACCCCGGCCGCGGCGCCTTCTCGGGCACCGGTTCCGGCGTCTTCTTCGCGTCGCGCATGCTGCGGTAGGTTGCGAGGCGGTCGGCCTCGCCGGCGTTCTGCGCGGGCGGCGCGAGCGGCTCGGCGGCATCCCCCCGCTTCTTGATCAGCCCCATGACCTCGTGCAGCTCGATCTGGCGCAGCCGGCCGGACGTGATCTCGCGCCACGTGCGCGGCATCGCGACGAACGGGCGCGAGCGGCCACGCAGCGAATAGGGCGTGACGGTGGTCTTCGCCGCGTTGTTCTGGCTCCAGTCGAGCATGACCTTGCCGCGGCGATCGACCTTCTTCATCGTCGAGATCACGAGGTCGGGGTGGTCGGCCTCGAGCGAGCGGGCGAGCTCGTGCGCGAGCTCGTTCGTCTGCTCAGAGGTGGACTTGCCGTCGAGCGCGGCGTAGAGATGGATGCCTTTGCTGCCGCTCGTGACGGGCACGGAGTCGAGCCCCATGTCGTCGAGGATCGCCTTCACGAGCTTCGCCGCCTCGACGCACTCCGGCAGCCCGACGCCCTCGCCGGGGTCGAGGTCGAGCACCAGCCGGTCGGGGTTGCCGCGCTCGCCGTCTTCCGTGAACCGCCACTGCGGCACGTGCAGCTCGAGCGAGGCGATCTGCGCCAGCCACGTGAGCGTGGCGACGTCGTTGAGCAGCGGGTACGAGTTGTCGTGATCCTTGTGGTGGATGACCTGCCTGGCGACCCACTCGGGCGTCGAGTCGTCGAGGTCCTTCTGGAAGAACACCATGCCGGGCTTCTCGGCGGTGCCGACCCCGTTCACCCAGCGCTTGCGGGTCACCGGCCGGTCGCTCGCGTAGGGCAGCAGATAGGGTGCGACCTCGGTGTAGTACCTGATCACGTCGCCCTTCGTGGTGCCCGTCTCGGGGTACATCACCTTGTCGAGGTTGCTCAGGGTGAGCCGGTGTCCTTCGACGCTGACGACTTGCTGTTCGCTTTTCCTGGCCACGGCGGCAGGCTACGGGCACGTCCGGCAGGCTTCCAGGGCCTTGACGCTGAGCGGATGCCCGGGCCAGATGGATCTATGCGAGCAATCGGAAAGCGCTCGATCTCCTTCGGGCTCGTGAACGTGCCCGTGAAGATCTACACCGCGACTCAGGACCACGACATCTCTCTGCATCAGGTGCATGACAAGGACGGCGGGCGCATCCACTACGAGCGCCGGTGCGACGTCTGCGGGAAGGTGATCCCGTTCGAGCACATCGACCACGCCTACGACTCCGGCGACCGCACGGTCGTGATCAGCGACGAGGACATGGAGTCGCTGCCCGAGGCGAGCCGCGACGACGTCGAGGTGGTCGAGTTCGTGCCCTCCGAGCAGCTCGACCCGATCACCTTCGAGCGCAGCTACTACCTCGAGCCCGAGAAGGGCGGCGTGAAGGCATACGTGCTGCTGCGCCGCACGCTCGAGCGCACCGACCGCACCGCGATCGTGCGCTTCGCCCTGCGCAACAAGACGCACCTCGGCGCGCTGCGCGTGCACGACGACGGCGTGATGGTGCTGCAGTCGCTGCTGTGGGGCGACGAGGTGCGCGAGGCCGACTTCTCGGTGCTCGAGAAGCCCCCGCGCATCACGCCGAAGGAGCAGGAACTGGCGGACTCCCTCGTCAAGAGCCTCGAAGCCGACTTCAACCCGGCCGTGTACAAGGACGAGTACCAGGAGGAGCTTCAGAAGCTCATCGACGCGAAGCTCGAAGAGGGCGACTCGGTCGACACCGCCGCGACCTTCGGCGAAGAGGCGGAAGAGGGTGAAGAGGAGGGCGGCGCAGAGGTCGTCGACCTGATGGAGGCACTGCGTCGCAGCGTCGACCGCAAGCGGTCCTCGCGCTCGAGCGACAGCGACAAGTCCTCTTCCGGAACCCGCCGCCGCAAGGCAAACTGACCGTCGAGCGAAGGAGCCCACCATGCTGACATCCGCGCACGCCTTCAGCGGTCTCGGCGTCACCGACCTCGCCGCCGCCAAGGAGTTCTACGGCGGCAAGCTCGGCCTCGTCGTCGAAGAGAACCCGGCCGGACTCACGCTGCAGCTGCCCGGCGGCTCGAGCCTGTTCGTGTACCAGTCGCCGAGCTTCGAGCCCGCCGGCTACACGGTGCTCAACTTCGAGGTCGCCGACATCACGACCGCCGCGACCGAACTGCGACTGGCCGGCATCGAGCTCGAGCGTTACGAGGGCCTCCCGCACGACGAGGCGGGCATCGTGCGCGGCAAGTCGGTCGGCGAGGGCCCCGACATCGCCTGGTTCCGCGACCCGAGCGGCAACATCCTCTCGATCCTGCAGAACTGACCGCGCCCGGTGATCGTCGCCGTCGCACTGGCCCTCGCCTGCGGAATGTCATATGGCGTCAGCGATTTCTTCGGCGGGGTGAGTTCGGCGCGGGTGCGCGTCGCGCCCACCTCGTTCCTGACCTACGGGCTCGCGACGGTCGTGGCCGCCGCAGCCCTGCTCGTCGCGGGCGGCAGATGGAGCGGCAGCGCGCTCGCCTGGGCCGTCCTCGCCGGGCTGTTCGCGGTCTCGGGCACACTGGCGTTCTACGCCGCACTCGTCGCGGGCCCGATGAGCCTGGTGACCCCGATCGTCGGCACCATCGAATCGGCGGTGCCGGTCATCGCGGCGGTGCTCATCGGGCAGCGCATGACGGCGCTCACCTGGCTCGCGATCGTCCTCGCGATCGCCGGCGGCGCGCTGGTGTCGCTCAAGATCGGAGCGGGCGAGCGTCTGACCGCGCGGCCGGCGCTGCTGGCCGTCGCGGGCGGACTGCTCTTCGGCGGCTCGATCATCGCGCTGAATCGCGCGCCGCGCGACTCCGGTCTGATCCCGGCGGTCTTCGAGGGCGGTGTCGGCTTCGTCATCATGGCCGCGCTGCTTGCGTGGGCGCGGGCGAGCACGCGCGTCTCGCGTCTGCTGCGACTCTTCGACGGCGGCGCGGATGCCGCACCTGCGGCCGCCGCACCGGGGCGGTCCGGCATCCGCTCCTATGCGGCGGGCATCGCCTCCGGCGTCCTGCTCGGCGCGAGCAACACGCTGCTCGTGCTGGCCTTGCGCGCCGGCCCGCTCGCCGTCGTCTCGGTGCTCGCGGACCTCTATCCGGTTGCCGCGGTGCTCCTCGCGTGGCTGGTGCTGCGCGAGCGGCTCTCGGCGGTGCAGGTCTCTGGAGTGGCGCTCGCGGTCGGGGCGTCCGCGCTGTTCGCGCTTGCCTGAGCCCACATGCTGCGCACGTTAAACGGATGATGGGGCCAACGCGGTCAGGAAGCACTTCCTGACCGCGTCGGCCCCAGTCAAGGGTTGCGGCTACCGACGGGGAGAGTCGGCGGTCCGCTCCTTCCGGCGCAGCAGCAGAGCGACTGCGCCGATCATCAGCAGGGCGAGCGCGGCGGCGAGGCCCGAGCTGATGTCTGTGCCGGTGCGGGCAAGGCTGCCATCGGCCGCAGCGGCGGCTGCCGCAGACGGGTCGAGGGCGAGCGGGGCGGCCAGCGCGCCACTGGTCACGAGACCGGCAGGCTCGGTGCCGCTGGTGCCTGCACCAGGGTCGGTCCCGTTGCCGGGCGTGCTGCCCGTGCCGGGGTTGGTGGTGGTGCCGGTGCCGGGCGTCGTGCCGGTGCCGGGGGTAGTGGTGCCGGTGCCGGGCGTCGTGCCGGTGCCGGGGTCGCTGCCGTCACCAGGGTTGCTGCCATCACCGGGGTTGCTGCCGTCGCCCGGATCCGTAGCGGTGGCGTCGGTGTCGCCGAGCACATCGGTGAGCACCGAGTCGAGCAGGCCGGACTGGGTGGTGACATCGGAGTTCACGACGTCCTGCAGGGCGGCGACCGGGTCGTCGGACTGCAGCGCAGCGGCGGTGTCAGCCGCGGTGTCCGCCACGCCGTTCAGCGTGTCGTCGACCGTCTGAGCGGTGTTGTTCAGCGCGTCGTCGACGGTGGTCGCGAGGTCGCCGGCGAGGTCGCCGCCGGACTCGACATCGGTGATCACGTTGTCGACGTCGGTTGCGGCGTCGCCGACCAGGCCGCCCTCGACGAGGGCGCCGTCACCGGCGATGTCGTTCGCGGCCGAGTCATCGCCCGTGACGTCGGCGAGGGGCGAGTCGTCGCCGGTCGCGGCGTCGAGCGGGCTGTCAGAGCCGAGCACCTGGTCGACGATCGGGTCGCCGACCGTCTGGTCGAGCGTGGCGCCCGGGTCGGTCAGGTCCTCGAGCACGTTGCCGCCGTCGGTGGCCTGGTCGACCACGTTGCCGTCACCGAGAACGGTGTCCACGACACCGGCGCCGAGGGCCGAGGTGATCGGGTCAGTGCCGGTGCCGGTGCCAGTGCCGCTGCCGGCTCCGCTTCCGGGCGTGCTGGTCGTGTCGGTGTCGCCGAGCACGTCGGTGAGCACCGGGTCGAGCAGGCCGGACTGCGTGGTGACGTCGGAGTTCACGACGTCCTGCAGGCCGCCGACCGGGTCGTCGGACTGCAGCGCGGCGGCGGTGTCGGCCAGGGTCTGGTCGGTGCCGGCCACGGCGTCATTCACCGTCTGCGCCGTGTCAGCGGCAGCGTCGTCGAGCAGGCCGCCAGCGTCGGTGAGGTCGCCGACCACGTCGCCGCCGGACTCGACGTCTGTCAGCACGTCGTCGCCGTTGGTCGCGGCGTCGCCGACCAGGCCGCCCTCGACGAGGGCACCGTCGCCGGCGATGTCGTCCGCCGCGGACCCGTCACCCGTGATGTCGGCGAGGGGCGAGTCGTCGCCGGTCGCGGCGTCGAGCGGGCTGTCCGAGCCGAGCACCTGGTCGACGATCGGGTCGCCGACCGTCTGGTCGAGCGTGGCGCCCGGGTCGGTCAGGTCCTCGACCACGTTCCCGCCGTCGGTGGCCTGGTCGACCGCGTTGTCAGCGCCGAGCGCGCTGTCGACGATGCCGTTGTCGATCGCAGAGCTGACCGGGTCGGTCGCGGCGGAAGCTCCACCGGCCGGGGCCGTGGTGCCGGCGCCGGTGCCCGAGTCGCCGAGCAGGTCGGCGGCTGCGTCATCGGTGAGGCCGGTGCTGTCGAGAGCATCGGAGGTGTTGTCACCCGCGTCCGTCACGGTCTGCGACAGATCGCCCGCGACGTCGCCGCCGCCGAGCAGGTCGGTCACGGTCTGGGCGGTGTCGGTCGCAGCGTCTGCGGCAAGGCCGTTCGCGACCTGGTCGTTCAGGTTGGCCGCGGCGTCCTGGCCGGTGGTGGTGAGGTCGTTCGTGACCCCGTTCACGTCGGTGCCGAGGTCGTCGGAGACCGGGGCGCCCGTGGCGAGGTCGTTCAGCACCGCGTCGGTGTTCTGGGTGGCGTCGCCGACCAGGCCGCCCTCGACGAGGGTGCCGTCACCGGCGATGTCGTTCAGGCCCGAGTCCTGCCCGACGGCCGCGTCCACGATGTCCGACGTGGCGGTGGTGTCGGTCAGGCCGTCGACCGTGCCCGTGACCGGGTCAGCGGTGGCGGGCACCTGGCTGTCCGAGCCGAGCACCGAGTCGAGCAGGTCGTCGCCTGCCACGGTGTCGACCGGGCTGTCTGAGCCGGTGAGGTCCTCGAGCGGGGTGGCGTCCGTTCCGCCGAGCAGTGCGGACGTGGCATCCGTGAGCCCGGTGTCGGTCACCGGGGCGACTGCGTTGCTGAGCTCGTCGCCTGGAACGGTGTCCGTGCCGGGGGCCGAGCTGGTCGCGGTGGTCGCGCCGAGCGTGTCCGCAAGCGCGGTGTCGGTGAGGCCGGTCGAGTCGGTGGCATCCGCCGTGCCGGTCAGCGCGTCGTTCACCGTCGTGCCGAGGTCGGCCCCGGTCGCAGCCGCGTCACCCGAGAGCAGGTCGCTCGTGGTGTCGGCCACGTTGTCGGTTGCGGTCGGGACAATGCCCGAATCGCCGATGACCTGGGTGCTGTTGGTCTGCGCGTCGGTCACGGTCGTGTTGACGTCCGACACGGCGTCGCTGACGGTGTCGCTCACAGCGCCCGCGACGTCGCCGCCGGAAGTCACTGCGTCGAGCACGCTGTCGGTGTTCGCCGCGGCGTCGCCCACCGTGCCGCCGTCCACGAGGCTGCCGTCCCCGGGAACATCTGCGGCGGCGGAATCCGCGCCGACGAGTGAGTCGACGACCGCGGGAACCGCGGTGCCGGCCGTTGCCTGGTCGACGGCGTCGGTTACCGGCGCGACGGCCGTGCCCGCTCCGCCGACCACGGAGTCGACGACGGTGTCGCCCGCGACGGCGTCGACGAGGCCGTTGTTGGTGAGCAGCGACGAGACGGGGCTGGTGCTCGTCGGGTCGGATGCTGTCGATGTGGTGGGGTCGCCGGTGGCGGCATTCGCCGCCGCGGCCCCCGCGAGGGTCAGACCCCCGAGGGCGACTGCGAACCACAGCGCCCTAGCGGTATTGGCTTTCACGAGAAAACTCCTTGACTGGGTAGGAGGGACCGCAGCGATCGCGCGATCCGTGGGTACGCGTCTGCCCGCCATGCGCTCGCCGAGACGGCAAGCAGGCGGACTGCGCCCTACCTAGTCAGGCGTTGAGTCGTGCTCGAAGACGGGGGATGCCGGCAGAGCATCGGTGCCTTCGAGGGTGGAGAGCCCCGCACCGAGCGCGGGGAAGTCGAAGCCGCTGAGCGAGCTCGCGAAGGGCGTGGAGCCCGCGCCGCTGCCGCCGCCGACAGCGGCGGAGCCGGCGCCGCCGGCGAGCAGGCCGCCGGGTGTCAGCGGGCTGCCGAGCGGGGTAGTGAGCTGCGCCGGCCCGACAGCGGACGGCGTGACCGTCAGCGCTGCGATGCGGCCGTTGCCGGGCGCGCTGAGAGAACCCAGAACAGGGCCGTGCAGCGGCTCAGCGGCGGCGATGCTCGGAGCGGCAGCGGTAGGCGTCGGCAGGCCTGCAGAGTCGCCGGAAAGCGCGCTGTCGAGGCCGCTGCCGAGCGCGTCGCCACCGGGCAGAAGACCGTCCGCGATGGGCAGCGAGCCGATCGTGGGAGCCTCGCCGGAGAGCCCGGCGTCGAGCCCGTCGGTCGTTTCCGTCACCGTCGTGTCGACCGTTCCCGTGAGGGAGGCGATCGCGTCGTCGAGGCCGGCCGCCGCAGGCGACGTGACCGTCGAAATCGGGTTGTGACCGGCGATTCCGCTGACCGCGGAGCCGACAACAGGAGCCTGCTCGATGCCGGAGACGACACCGTCGACCGCGGCCGAGACGCCCCCGAGCACGGTGCTCGCGGGCTTTGCGGCACCAAGCTGAGACACGGTGTGGGTGACCGGCGAAGACACGTGTGAGACGGTCTGGGTGACCGGCGTGGTGACGGCTTTGACAGGCGCCTGGACCGGCGCCGGAAGCGTGTGAACGGCCGTCGACACGACGGCTGAGACCGTGCCGGTCGTCGGCTTCACCACGGCGTCCGCCGTCGTTCCGACGCCACCGGCGACACCGTCGACCGCATGGGTCACCGAGCCAAGCGTCGAGCCGACGCCCGACAGTGCCGGGCCCAGCAGCGAGCTGTCGGATGCCGTGTGGCTGACGGCCTGCGTCGAGTCAGAGAGGGTCTCTGCGTGCGCTTCAGACGGCGAGAGAACCTGCGACAGGACGAAGAGCCCGCCGCCGACGGCGGTCGCGATCAGGGCAGCACGAATCGTGGCCTTGAGCCACGACGGCATGCGCCGATCCGAATCCATTACCGTCCCCCGGGTGGTAGAAACCAGACGACAGATTATCTGACAACTGACCGGCACTCAATAGGACCAACGAAAACTTTCCTCAGTTTTGGCCCTCGGGTGGGGGTGGCGCGACCGCCCCTTGGAGCGTCCGGCCACGGGGGTGGGCAGCCGGGCGCTCTACAGGAGGGAATCGCGAGGATCGCTCGCCTGCTCAGCAGACCAGACCGGGCATCCCGCGGCAAGTCATGCCCGGCGTGAGCGGCGAAATGTGACGGGAATACCTCGTGCCTGCCGTCAGTTCTATGCAAACGTATGTAAATGCGGCGCCTGACAGGGGCCGCGCAGACGAATGGAAGCAGCGGGACATGTCCTCTTCATCTATGCAGTTCGGCGTCTTCTCGGTGAGCGACATCACCCCCGACCCGACCACCGGCATCACCCCGAGCGAGGGCGAGCGCATCACTGCTGCGATCGCCATCGCCAAGAAGACCGAGGAGGTGGGCCTGGATGTCTTCGCCATCGGCGAGCACCACAACCCGCCGTTCTTCTCCTCGTCTCCCACCACTCTTCTCGCCGCCATTGCGGCGCAGACCGAGCGGCTGCTCGTCTCGACCGCGACCACGCTCATCACGACGAACGACCCGGTCAAGATCGCCGAGGACTTCGCGATGCTGCAGCACGTCTCGGGCGGTCGCGTCGACGTCATGCTCGGCCGCGGAAACACCGGCCCTGTCTACCCGTGGTTCGGGAAGGACATCCGGTCAGGCATCCAGCTCGCCATCGAGAACTACGCCCTGCTGCACCGTCTCTGGCGCGAAGACGTCGTCGACTGGGAGGGCCACTTCCGCACCCCGCTGCAGGGCTTCACCTCGACGCCGCGTCCGCTCGACGGCGTGCCTCCGTTCGTGTGGCACGGCTCGATCCGCAGCCCCGAGATCGCAGAGCAGGCCGCGTATTACGGCGACGGATTCTTCGCGAACCACATCTTCTGGCCGGCATCCCACACCCAGCGCATGATCGCGCTGTATCGCCAGCGCTACGCGCACTACGGCCATGGTGAAGAGAAGGACGCGATCGTCGGCCTCGGTGGCCAGCTCTACCTCGCGAAGAACTCGCAGGACGCGAAGCGCGAGTTCCGCCCGTACTTCGACAACGCGCCCGTGTACGGCCACGGCCCCACCCTCGAGGAGTTCAGCGAGCAGACGCCGCTCGCCGTCGGCAGCCCGCAGGAGATCATCGACAAGGTCCTCGGCTTCCGCGAGTACGTCGGCGACTACCAGCGCCAGCTGTTCCTCATGGACCACGCGGGGCTTCCGCTCACGACGGTTCTGAAGCAGCTCGATCTGCTCGGCGAGGAGGTCTTGCCGGTGCTGCGTAAGGAGTTCGATGCGCGCCGCGCGCCCGGCGTCCCGGACGCGCCGACCCACGCGGCACTGGTTGAGGCGAGCGGCGGCGCTCGCCAGTTCCGCCCGGGCGCGAATCGCGGCGACAACCTCACCGACGGCTCGCCGTATCAGGAGCCGGCCGCCGAGGAGGTGCAGGCATGACCACCCGCAACCTGGCCGTCGTCGCCGCAGGCGTCGGCGCCCCGTCGTCGACACGCATTCTCGCCGACCGTCTCGCAGCTGCTGCCGTCGAGGCGCTCCGCGACGAGTTCGACACCGGCGCCCAGGCCTCCGTCTTCGAACTGCGGGACACGGCGAAGGACGTCACCAACAACCTGGTGACCGGATTCCCGAGCCCGAAGCTCGCCGAGGTGATCGAGACCGTCGCCGGTGCCGACGGACTGATCGTCGTCACCCCGGTGTTCAACGCGTCCTTCAACGGCCTGTTCAAGTCGTTCCTCGATGTGATCGAGCCGAGTGCGCTGACGGGGCTGCCGACTCTGATCGGCGCCACGGGTGGGTCGCCTCGTCATTCGCAGGTGCTCGATTACGCGATGCGGCCGGTGCTCACGTACATGCACGCGGATGTCCTACCGACGGGCGTGTACGCGGCGACTGAGGACTGGGCGGGGCAGGCGGATGCTTCGCTGCCGAGCCTTCCCGACCGGATCGCTCGCGCCGGCCGTGAGTTCGCGGCACGCGTCGCGGTCACCGATCGGTCGAGCAGGCTCACCGACCCGTTCGCCCTCGACGGCTCGTTCTCGGTGACGGGCGGTTTCTCGGCCGAATAGTCGCCGGTCGACTTCGGCGAAGCCGAATGGAGACCCGCGACACGCCGACGACACGCCGAAGGGCGCCGGTTCTGAGCTGCGATCCGAACCGGCGCTCTTCTGTGCATAACCGGCCTGAATGTCAGTGGTTTCAAGGACCATGGATGTGGAAGGAAGTGTGGGGAATCTGTGTTGAAAGGTGTGGAGAGAAAAAATCTGGAAACACCACATCTAGTGGCATGACATTCGTGTAATTCCGGATATATAGTGTTCCTACCGCAGACGCGGAAGGGGTTTCGGCCCCGCACCAAGAGCTTCGATTCGAGGGGGCAACCATGGACTACGAGAGCAACGACACCGTCGGCGGTTACGCGGTTCCCGTCGACCCGATGGACCTGCTGCAGTGCGACAGCTGCCAGTAAGGCAACCGATCTTCGAAGAGCCCCGGTCGTGACGACCGGGGCTCTTCTTCGTTCCACGCGCCCGTTGCACGGGGGTTAACCCCACCCCGTTTTCGTCGGCTGCCCTGAGTTCGCCGCGTGCCCCCGCTTGCCAGGTTGGTCTCAGCCGGAAATCCCGGCGATTCGCACGAAACGGTGAGACCGATGACAGCAGTGGAAGTGCCTCTGAAGGCGAAGAGAAGGCTCATGGAGCGCACCGGCGTCTGGGCGCTGTGCGGCGTCGTGATCCTGCTCGCTCTCGACACGATCGGTGGCGCCTTCGCGAGCGCGCAGCACGACGTCTCGCTCTGGCCGGCCGTGCTCGGCCTGGTCGGGGTCGTGGCCGCGGTCGGTGTGGGCCTCTGGCTCTACATTGCGGTGATCATGCGCCGCTGGGCGCGCCGTGAGCCCGTCGAGCTGACGGGGGCGGGTAAAGCCCGCAACGCACTCGCCGGACTGGTGATCGGATGCCTGTTCATGGCGGTCGCGTTCCCGATCGTCCTCGCGCTCGGCGGCTACCGGGTGGACGGTTTCGCGCACTTCGGGGCGCACCAGGTGCTGAACGTGGTGAGCATGGTCCTGGTGTCGGCGTTCCTCGAAGAGCTGATGTTCCGCGGCATCCTGCTGCAGGCGATCGAGAAGTGGCTCGGGTGGATCCCGGCGCTCGCCATCACCTCGCTGCTGTTCGGCGCGGTCCACCTGCTCAACGACCTCAGCGCGTCGACCGTGTCGGTGTGGTCGGCGCTCGACATCGCGATCGAGGCCGGGTTCTTCCTCGGCGCGGCCTTCCTATGGCGGCGCAACCTCTGGCTCGTGATCGGCATCCACGCCGGCTGGAACGCCACCGAGTCGCTGCTCGGCATCCCGGTCTCGGGCACGAGGCCCGACGGCGTGCTGCAGATCTCGGCCCACGGCAGCTCGCTGCTCAACGGCGGAGCGTTCGGCATCGAGGGCTCGCTCGTGACGCTCCTCCTGGGCGCCGCGCTCGGGGTGCTGTTCCTCGTGCTGCCGAAGCAGGGCAAGATCGCTTCGAAGGAGGCCCGCGCATGACCGTCGCAGCACCGACCGCGCTCGCGCCGGCCCGAGAGGTCGGCGGCTGGCGGCGCTACGCGGCGCGCTGGCCGCGGGCAGGCAAAGAGGTCCTCGCGATCGTCGCCCTCTTCTTCACCGCGGTGGTCGGCTTCACCGTCGGGTGGACGCTGTTCGCGCTCGGTATCGGTCTGGTGCCGCTCTTCTTCATCGGGGTGTTCATCGCCGCAGCGGCCGGCATGTACGTGGGCAGGGGAGTCGGTGCCGTCGACCTCGCACTCCTCGAATGGACCGGCCTGCCCAGCATCCGGCGTGCGACCTGGGCCTCGGCGCCCGGGCTCGTAGGGTTCTTCCGCATGCTCTTCGGCAGCATCCGCTACTGGGCGACTCTCGCCTACGTCCTCGCCCCGCAGCTCATCGTCGCGGTCGTCTCCTTCACGGTGCTCGTGGTCTGCCTCGGTCTCGGACTCGGCGGCGTCAGCTGGCCGCTGTGGGGCTGGCTGCTCGGCGGCAGGGCCGGCACGAACAACGGCGGCCTCGAATGGCTGCTGCGCCAGTGGCTCGGCGGCGACCAGCGGGTGCTCGAGGGCGTCCTCTATGTCGTCATCGGCGTCGCGGTCCTCGTGGTGCTGCCCTTCGTGACCCGGGGTCTCGTGTGGTTGCACTGGGGTGTCGCCCGGGCGCTGCTGGGTGCGCGCACGGAGGAAGCGCTCCGCGCCGAGCTGTCAGAGGCGCAGGAATCGCGCGCCGCCGCGGTCGCCGCCGAAGACTCGGCCGTGCGCCGCATCGAGCGCGACATCCACGACGGCCCGCAGCAGCGTCTCATCCGCCTGCAACTCGATCTCGCCTCGGCCGGTCGCCGCATGGGCGACGACCCTGAGGCCGCCCGCGAGCTGATCGCCTCGGCGGCGCAGCAGGCGCACGACGCACTCGAGGAGCTGCGCGCCGTGGCGCTCGGCATCGCGCCGCCGATCCTGCTCGACCGCGGACTGGTGGCCGCGCTCGAGTCGGTGGCCGACCGCAACCCCGTTCCGGCACGCGTCGATTCAGGCATCCCGGCAGATGTCGAGCTCAGCCCCGAGCTGGAACGCAACGCCTACTTCATCGCTCACGAGGCGCT
Source organism: Gryllotalpicola daejeonensis (assembly GCF_039538145.1). NCBI lineage: Bacteria > Bacillati > Actinomycetota > Actinomycetes > Micrococcales > Microbacteriaceae > Gryllotalpicola > Gryllotalpicola daejeonensis. The sequence continues at coordinate 2,638,226 of NZ_BAABBV010000001.1, forward strand.
CGCCAATGCGACGAAGTACGCGCAGGGCACGCGCATCGACGTCCGCGTCGTCGCCGAGAACGGAGTCCTTCTTATAGAGGTCACCGACGACGGCATCGGCGGGGCGGCGCCGCGACCGGGTCACGGCCTCGCCGGCCTCAGCGACCGTGCGCGCGGCTTCGGCGGCCGGCTCGAACTGGCGAGCCCGGCGGGCGGCGGCACCCGCGTCACTGCGACACTGCCGATCACGGATGCCGCAGGCCGCACTCCCGTGGGCGGCTAGCCTGGCGGCGTGGGATTGCGCGTGGTCGTCGCCGACGACTCGGTCCTGCTTCGTGAGGGGCTCGTCAGAGTCCTTGGCGAGGCGGGGCACGAGGTCGTCGGCGCCTTCGGCGACGCCGACGCCCTCACCGCGGGCGTCGCCGAGCTCGCGCCTGACCTGGCCCTCGTCGACATCCGGATGCCTCCGGGGTTCCGCGACGAGGGGGTGCGCGCCGCGATCGAGCTCCGCCGCAGGCATCCGGCCCTCGGCATCCTGCTCCTGTCTCAGTACGTCGAGCTGGTCTATGCACAGGAACTGCTCGCAAGCGGCTCCGGCCGCGTCGGCTACCTGCTGAAAGACCGCGTGGCCTCCCTCGACGAGCTCGATGACGCGATCGAGCGCATCTCGCAGGGCGGCACCGTGCTCGACCCCGAGGTGGTCAGGCAGCTGATCGGCGCGCGCCGCGACCCGCTCGCCGCGCTCACCGCGCGCGAGGGCGAGGTGCTGCAGCTGATGGCCGAGGGCCGGTCGAACTCGGCGATCGCCCGCGCGCTCACGATCGGCGTCGGCGCGGTCGAGAAGAACGTGACGTCGATCTTCCTGAAGCTCGGTCTCGACGAGTCGGCCGCCGCCCATCGCCGGGTGCTCGCCGTGCTCACCTGGCTCGAACGCGCGCACGGCTGAGCCGCGCTCGAGCCCACGCTTACGCCGGCGCTACAGGCCGCCGTGCAGCAGCGCGTCGTGCAGCTCACGGGCCGCCCGGCCCATCGCCTGGTCCGCGGTCGGGTGGAACGCGCCCGACGTGCTCCCTCGGGCTAGGACGACGACCGCGTAGCGCTCGCCCGAACGGTGCTGCACGACACCGGCTTCGTGCCGCAGGTGCAGGAAGCTGCCGGTCTTGGACGACCACGTCGACGACTCCGACGTGAACTCGGGCGCCAGGCGCTGCTGGAACATATTGGCGCCGAGCAGCTCACGCACCGGTGCCGCCACGGTCTCCTCGATGCCGCCTGCCCACAGCGACGTCAGCAGATCCGCGAAAGCGCGGGCGCTGCACACATTCGCCGCGGCGACGTCGAGTTGAGGGAGCACCTGCGCGCTCCCCGACAGGTCGGCGGCGACGACGAGCTCATGCACCAGGCGGGCATCCGAGTCGCTCACGCGATCCGCGAGCGTCTTGTAGAGCTCGCCGATCGGGTGCCGCACGACGATTCCGGCGACACCGACGTCCCCGAGCCAGCGGTTCACGATCGCTGCGGGCGCGACCTCGTGCAGGAGCTCGGCTGCGGCGTTGTCGCTCGCGGCGATGCTCAGGTAGAGCAGATCGCTGAGGGCGATGTCGACCGGCTGGGTGAACCGGCTGATCCCTGTCCATCCGGGTGCACGGTTGTCGTCGTCGATGCGCACGCGCCGGGTGAGATCCAGGCGCCCCCGGGCGGCCTCGTCGAGGACGGTGGCGACGAGCGGGACCTTGACGAGCGATGCCATCGGAAACAGGACATCGATATCGAAGCCGATCTCCGCCCCCGTGTCGACGTTGCGAACGAGGGCGGCCCCGCGCAGGCCGGCTGCGGCGAGCGAAGCTTGAGCGCGGGCGATCGCACTTCCGGTCGCATTACTGAACCCCGTCGTCATCTGTGCTCCGTTTCCACCCCGAGTGCGCGGCCGATCTCTTCGGCGCACGCTGCGATGACCCGATCCCGCACGGCGCGGTCCCGCGCCTCCAGGCGATGATCCCTGGCTAGCGCCAGGTCGTGGATCGGCGCCCAGCCGAGGCCCCAGCGGGTGGCCTCCGCGCGGCTGCACAGCACGAGCGCGCTGCTCACGAGCGCGTCGGCGGCTGCGACCGCGGCGGACCGCGTGACGACGATCTGCGCCGGACTGAGTCCCGCGTTCACCGCATGCTTCCGCAGTTCCCCACCCAACGCGTCAAGGTCGTCCTCCGGCTGCACGTGCACCCGCGTCCACTCGGCCGGGGCTTCGCTGCGGTGCGGGCGCAGCGGAGAGAGCCGTGCCGGATGCGTCGGTGTCAGGTCTGCGCCGCCGACCCCCAGCGGAACGGACCAGTCGGGCGCCTGTACCGCGGTGACGACCGCGGCCGCGACGCCGCCGATGCGCAGTAGATCGTCTCGCTCGGCGCGACCGGCCCCGATCGGGGCGATCCGCAGCCCCGCGGTTTCCGCGCGCGCGACCGCTCGCGCGAGCTCCGCGGGCGCCACCTCGTGTGGGACGGCGATGCTCACCGTCGCCACTCGAGCCGACTCAGCGACAGCGTCGAGGTCGTCCACGGCCGAGACGAGCCGCGCGGCGACCGGCAGCATCGCCTTGCCGAACTCGGTCAATCCGACCTGCCGCGTAGTCCTGTCGAAGAGCCGGTCTCCCCATCGCGCCTCAAGCGCGGCGATCCGCCGACTCGCGACGGGTTGTGGGATTCCGCACTCGGCGGCCCCCGCCGAGAAGCTGCCGCGCCGTGCCACTGCGGCGAACAGCCGAACTGCCGCGGTGACGTCCATTCACTCAGTTATGCAGAATCGACATCAAATATCAATATTCGGTCTTTGTCTGCATGAATTAGGTGAACGCAGGGTGGGCGCATGACATCTTCACGAGGACTCATGACCCTTGATCGCCGCGGGCTTCTCGGCCTCGGTCTCGCCGGATCGGCGGCGCTGGTGGCGGGGCTGACCGGCTGCACCCCGACCGCAGCGGCGGCTGACGTCGACGGCGGTGGCGCGTCGGAGGGCATCCGTGACAGTCTGCTCGGGCTTGAGAAGGAGGCGGGCGTCACGATCGGCGTGCACGCGACGAATGCCGTCGGGCGGTCGGTGTTCTTCCGGCCGGCCGAGAGGTTCCCGCTCTGCTCGACCTTCAAGGTGCTCGCCGTCGGCGCTCTCCTCAAAGAGAACTCCTACAACGACCGGTTCTGGCAGACCCCGGTCGCCTTCACGGCCGCCGACATCGTCGAGAACTCGCCCATTACCTCGCGCGATCCCGACCGGACCATGACCTATTCAGAGCTCGCGGATGCCGCCCTGCGCTACAGCGACAATACGGCGGGCAACTTGCTCCTCAAACGCGTCGGTGGTCCCGCGGCGATCACCTCCTTCGCCCGCAGCCTCGGCGCGGCACAGACGAGGCTCGATCGCTGGGAACCGCAGCTCAACGCCGCCGTCCCCGGCGACCTGCGTGACACCAGTACGCCCGCGGATCTCGATGGCCTCTATCGCGCGTTGCTTATCGGCGACGCACTCGATCAGCTGGGTCGGGCACGATTGCTCGAGTGGATGCTGCGCAACACCACCTCGGCGAAGCGGATCGGCGCTGTTCTGCCCGCCCATGCCGAACTGGCAGACAAGACGGGCGCGGGGGATTACGGAGTGGTCAACGACGTCGGTGTCGTGTTCGCACCCGAGTCCACAATCAGCGTCGCGATCATGACACGCTCCGCGCATCGCGATGCCACGGGCAACAACGACGTCGTCGCGCGCACGGCCGCCGTCGTTCTGGAAGCCCTCGCGTGAGCGTCTCCGGGGCGCGGGGAATCGTGACAGCGGTCGCCGTCGCGCTCGCCGCAGCCGTGCTCGGGGGGCTGCCCTGGCTGCTCACCGGCGCGCGTCTGCCGCTCCAGAACCTGTGGGCGTCCGAGACGCCTCCTGCGCAGATGCCTCACACGATGCTGCCGTTCTCGCAGTACAGCCTCGTCTTCCAGGCATCCATCATCATCGTCGGCGCGGGTCTCGCGGGTCTCTCCGTGCGCCTGCTCGCACGTGTCCTCGACCGGCACGCGCCATTGGCCGGCGTGGCCGGTGCAATGCTCGCGGTGCTCTACATCGCGGCCATCATCCAGACAGGCCTGACGGTCGCGAGCGGCCTGCAGCGCGATCTCCCCGGGTGGCGCGGGGTACTCGGCGATGAGGACGCCCGGCCGCTGTCCGGCGCGTCGCAGCTCTACCTCGCTGGCCTCATCGGGGTGGCGATCGTCGTCGTCCTGTTCGCACTCGCTGTGTACGTCGTGGTGGCCCGCGCGCGCGTTCCTGCGGCGGCCGTCGCGCTGAGTATCGTCGCGGTTCTGCTCGGGCCGTGGGTGCGTGAGCTGGTCCAGGCGACGGCGGTGATCGAGCCCACCCGACCGGCAGCGTGGCTCGACCCCATCACCTGGGTCCCCCCGATCGGCGTGGGCCTCGCGATCTGCTGGTGCGGTGTCCGTGGCGTGCGCCGCATCGTGGCCGCCGCGGTGTGCCTCGCCGTTCTGTGGCTCGTGCCCGCGCTGCTTGAGACCGTGAGCGCGGTCGCGGGCAGCCGGGCACTCGTGCACGATCCGCGAGAGCTCGCCGACTATGGCTGGGGGCTGTTCCGCATGCTGCTCGGCCCCGCAGGGTGGTCGCTCCCGTTGCTCGGGGCTGCGGTGGTGGTCGCGGTCGCGGGCGCGGTCGGCGCGAGGCTGGTGCGCAGAGCACGACCCCCGGCCTCGCCCTGAGGCGGGCCGCCGGGGTTCTTCCTAGAGCGCACGGCTAGGCTTTGCGGGTGCCGATCAATCCCGACATCGTGGGCCGCGCGCTCCAGCCGACCGCGCCTTATCTGGTGGGCCGCGAGAAGATCCGCGAGTTCTCCCGAGCCGTGTTCGCCACCAACCCGGTCAACCTCGACCCGGCGGCGGCGCAGGCCGCGGGCTACGCCGACGTGGTCGCCCCGCCGACGTTCCCCATTGTCATCCAGCAGCTGACGCTCGACCAGCTGCTCGCCGAGCCCGACGCCGGCATCGACTTCAGCCGCGTCGTGCACGGCGACCAGCGCTTCAGCTACACCCGGCCGATCGTCGCGGGCGACGAGCTCACCGGGCAGCTCACCGTGGCGAGCGTCAAGACGCTCGGCGGCAACTCGATGGTGACGGCCGACACCGTGGTGACCGACGCCGCCGGCGAGCACGTCGTCACCGCGATCTCGACCCTCGTCGTGCGAGCGGAGGACTGACCGACATGACCGGCAGCATCGACATCCTCGCGGTCGGCGACGTCGTCGCCGAGGCCGCCTTCCCGCTGACACGCGACTCGCTCGTGCGCTACGCGGGCGCCTCGGGCGACTTCAACCCGATCCACTACCGCGACGACGTGGCGGCCTCTGTCGGCCTGCCCGGCGTTCTCGCGCATGGCATGCTCACCATGGGCCTGGCCGTTCAGCCCGTCTCCGACTGGCTGGGTGACCCCGGCCGCATCCTCGACTACCAGGTGCGCTTCACCCGCCCCGTCGTCGTCGACCCCCAGGCCGGCGCCGAGGTCCTCGTCGTCGCGAAGGTCGGCAAGCTCGACGCAGAGGCCGGCCAGGCGCGCATCGACCTCACCGTGTCGGTGGGCGAGCAGACGGTGCTCGGCAAGGCGCAGGTCCTCGTCCGGCTGTGAGCGACACCACCGTGACCGCGATCCCCGCTCTGTCCGAGCTGACGACCCTGCGCGTCGGCGGGGTTCCCCAGGCGCTCATCGCCCCGACGACCGAGGTCGAGCTCGTCAAGGCGGCGAGCGAGCTGTGGTCGCAGGACGAACCGTGGCTGATCCTCGGCGGCGGCTCGAACACCGTCGCCCCCGATGACGGCTTCCCGGGAACCGTGCTGCACGTCGTTACCCGCGGCATCGAGACGCTCCCGTCCGAGCATGAGGGCGAGGTGCGCCTGCGCATCCAGGCGGGCGAGCCGTGGGACGACGTCGTCGCCCACGCGGTCGCGCACGGCTGGGCCGGCATCGAGGCGCTCAGCGGCATCCCCGGCTCCACCGGGGCGGTGCCCGTGCAGAACGTGGGCGCCTACGGGCAAGAGGTCGGCAGCGCTCTCGTCGCGATCGACGTGCTCGACGCCGAGTCCCTCGAGGTGCGCCGGCTCGAGGCATCAGAGCTGAAGCTCGGCTATCGCGACTCGATCTTCAAGCACGGCTATCAGGGATTGATCACGGCCGTCGAGCTCACGCTGACGCAGGCGGGCACGGATGCCTCAGCCTCCGGCGCCCCCGTCGCCTACGCCCAACTCGCGACAGCGCTCGGCGTCGAGCTCGGTGCGCGAGTGCCGCTCTCCGCGGCGCGCGAGGCGGTCCTCGCCCTGCGCCGCTCGAAGGGCATGGTCCTCGACTCCGCCGATCCCGACACCGCAAGTGCCGGGTCGTTCTTCACGAACCCGATCGTCCCCGAGTCGTTCGCCCGCGACCTTCCCGGCGACGGCCCGCGCTGGCCCGTGGCAGACCAGCCCGACGACGGCCCGGTGCTCGTGAAGCTGAGCGCCGCCTGGCTCATCGAGCACAGCGGCATCGCCCGCGGCTTCGCTCTGCCCGGCTCCCGCGCCGCGGTGTCGAGTAAGCACACGCTCGCCCTGACCAACCGCGGGGGAGCGACCGCGGCCGAGATCGTGCAGCTCGCGACCTTCATCCAGGCACGCGTCTCGAACGACTTCGGCATCAACCTGCAGCCAGAGCCGGTCATTCTGTAGCAGGCTCTTGCGATTTCGGGTCATCCCGACGAAGTACATCGTCAACGGGCTGCGCACCTCCTTCGCCGGCGACATCCTCACGGGGCCGACGATGTGGGCGCTCTTCTGGGCGGTCGTCTTCGTCATCGCCGGACTGTGGGTCGGAACGCGCACGTTCCGCCGCGACGCATAGGGAACGTGACATGACACGAGAAGCGGATGCCTGACCCGCGGGCGCGGCGTCAGGCATCCGCTTATCTCTCAACGCATCAACGCGGGCGAGTCGCCGCCTTCAGTCCCTGCGTCAGCCCGATGATCAGCAGCAGCGCGCCGAGGGCGAGCGCCCCGGCGATGGCCCAGCCGCCGTCGTCGAGCGACAGCACCCAGGCGCTGAACGCGGCCCGGCGCTCTTCGGCCAGCAGCGTCCAGATGGTGAACCAGCCGGCCGCCGCGAACACGAGGCCCCAGATGATGCCGGCCCAGCGCACGCGGGGGGTGGTCCGCACCGGGCGCTGCGTGCCCCACGAGCCGAGCCAGGCGGGCTCCGCTTCGCCGAGTGCCGCGGTCGGAGCACTCGCAGCCGCTCCTGTCGGCGTCGCCTCAGTTGCAGTTGACTCCGTCGTCGCGGCGCCGCCGGGCGCGGCATCCGCTCGCTCGCTCTCGAACAGCTCCTCGAGCTTCGCCGTCTTCTGTTCGTTCTTCTCGTCGCTCATGGTCCTGTTTCCTCAGTCGAGATCGTCGATGGCGGCGTCGATGTAGTCGCCGAGATCGCCGGAGAGGCTGTCCTGTCGGATCCCGCTGTTCGGCGCCCCGCCGCCCTGATAGATGTAGACACCGCCGTGCCCCTGCGTCACGTCGATGACGAGGTCGGGCGATCCGCTTCCATATGTCCAGCTGCGCTCATCGGCGCGGCCACCCGATGCACCGACGTGCGCACCCGACTGAGCAGACAGCGTGTCGCCGTCGCGCACGAAGCGGTGCACCTGCGAATCCCGGCTCGTCACAGTGACGCGGGCGTCCACGTCGTCGCCGAGGTAGAGCGCGACCGCGCCGAAGGTCTGGTCGAGCTTGATCTCCCGCGTGCCCTTGGAACCCAGGTCGGCCGCGGCGGCGTCGACTTCGATCTGCCCCGCGAACTGCGTGAATCGCACGTCGCGGTCGGCCTGGATCCGCGTGAATCCGACCGGGGCGTCATGCACGGGCCACCCGAACGACCCGACGCCGATGACCAGCGTCGCGATCGCGAAGAACGCCAGTGTGCCGCTGCGGCGGCGGGCCGCGCCGGCGACGACCATGCCGAGGCCGATCACCATGAGCGCGACCGCCATGCCGATCGGCGCGGCGTACCGCCCGAGTTCCGCGTCGCCCGCGGTGACGATGCCTGCGATTCCGCCGCCGATGAGCGCGACTCCGAGAACGAGCGCGACCCCCCAGCCGGCCAGACGCGGGTTCGCGGCGCGGCGCGCGAGCCGCTGCTGCTCGAGTCGTGCCGTCATCTCCTGGGTCCTGGCGCGCATCTCGGCGCTGCGCACGTCGCGTGCCGAGCGCAGCTGCGCGCGCTGCTGCTCCTGCCAGGCCTGGTGCTGCTCGCGCCACTGCGCATACCGCTCGCGCCACTCGCCGAGGTCGTCTTTGGTGGCGCCGGCCCCGGGCGCAGACGGCGCCGCCGGGGGAGCGTCGGGAGCGGGCTGATCGGATGCCTGTGCCGAGGCCGCGCCGTCAGAGGAGCTCGTCGCGAACGGTCGCGCCGCGGCACCTGCCGCTGCGGCCGTGGCGGCGAACGGCACCGACGAGCCGCTCGCGGACGCGCCGCTTCCCGGCCGCTCCGGCGCCCACTGCGCCCACTTCGGCCGCTCGCCTGCGGGTGTCTCGCGCACTCGCCGCACCAGCCAGACGACGAACCACACGATCGCGCCGATGATGGCGAGGTTCCAGAGCACGCGCAGCACCGTGGCGGGGGCCGCAATCCACCAGGCCGAGCCGACTACGTTCCCGCCGAGCCACCACAGCCCCTGCGTGAACGGGATGAAGGTCAGCACGACGAGGATGCCGATGGCGATCAGCGGCGCGTCGAAGATCCCGCGCAGCATCCGCTCGAGGTGGATCTCGCCGTGGGTGTCCGGCAGCAGCAGCCAGGCGGCCGCATAGAAGAACAGGGCCGGGCCGCCGAGAATCGCGATCACGACGGCGATGCCGCGCACGATCAGGGGGTCGAGGCCGGTGCGCAGGGCGATGCCGCCGCACACGCCGCCGATCCAGCCGTCCGCACGCACCACGCCGAGGCTGCGCAGCCACGTGAAGAAGCGGTTGGATCCCGGCCGCTGTGCGTCCGGTGAAGTGGGGGTCGAGGTCTGGTTCGTCACACTTCGATGGTCCCGCCCGCCTCGTCGGCGCACCATGAGGGGGTGCCCTGACCGCACCCTGAAAAGCGCGCGATCGGGCGGTCAGGGTGGCCCCGGCGATGGTTTGATTCCTGCATGAGCTCCGTTCCCGCCGCGCCCCGGCGCGTGCCGCTGCTGCGGCCGCGCGACTGCGTCGTCGGGGGCGTGAGCGTCGCACTCGCCCGGCACCTCGGGTGGTCGGTCGGTACGGTGCGCTGGCTGTTCGCGGCGACGACCCTGCTGGGCGGTGCCGGCGTCCTGTTCTACGCGTGGCTCTGGGCGACCGTGCCGGTCGAAGAAGCGGTGGTGGATGCCGGTGCCGCGGCAGCCCCGGTGAGGCACCGCATCCCCCTGCGCTGGGTCGGCGTGGTCGCCTGCCTCGTGTTCGCCGTCTTCGTGCTCCTGCTCTGGGAGCGCACCGGTGGCGTGATGGCCGGTCTCTTCTTCACCCTCGCGCTGTTCCTCGCCGCGGTCGGCGTCTTCGGCCCGTGGGCGATCCGCCTCTGGCACGAGCTCATCGCCGAGCGCACGAAGCGCGTGCGGGAAGAGGAGCGCGCAGAGATGGCCGCACACCTGCACGACTCGGTGCTGCAGACCCTCGCACTCATCCAGAACCGTGCGGGCGCCTCAAGCGAGGTGGCCCGCATCGCCCGCGCCCAGGAGCGCGAACTGCGCGAGTGGCTCTATGCCGGCGTCGGCGCGGCAGACAGCGACCTCGCGACCGACCTCAAGGACTACGCCGCCGGCCTCGAGTTGGACTATCCCGTGCGCTTCGACGTGGTCGCGGTGGGCCAGAGCACCGAGCGCTCCAGCGGAGAGCTGGCCGCGGCCGCCCGTGAGGCAATGCTGAACGCCGCGAGGCACGCCGGTGGAGACGTCTCCGTCTACATCGAGAGCGCCGCGACGGGCGTCGACGTCTTCATCCGCGACCGCGGCCCCGGATTCGACCCCGCGCAGGTTCCCGAGCACCGCCTCGGAGTGCGAGAGTCGATCATCGGCCGCATGCGCCGGGCGGGCGGCACGGGTGCCGTCGGCCGCGGCGCGGGTGGCGAGGGCACCGAGGTGCATCTGCACTTCGAGACGGCCAGAAGGGACGAGCAGTGAGCGAACCGGTCACCGTCGTGGTCGTCGACGACCACTCGATCTTCCGATCCGGCTTGCGCGCCGACCTCGACGATTCGGTGCACGTCGTCGGCGAGGCGGGCGACGTCGACTCCGCGATCGCCGCAGTCACCGAGCACCAGCCGCAGGTGGTCCTCCTCGACGTGCACCTCCCGGGCGGCCAGGGCGGCGGTGGTGCAGAGGTCATCCGCCGTGCGGCACCCGCGGCGCCGAGCACTCGCTTCCTCGCTCTCAGCGTCAGCGACTCCGCCGAAGACGTGGTCGGCGTCATCCGCGCGGGCGCGAGGGGCTACATCACCAAGGGCAGCTCAGGCGCCGAAGTCAGTCGAGCCGTCGCGACCGTCGCAGGCGGCGACGCGGTGTTCTCGCCCCGCCTCGCCGGTTTCGTCCTCGACGCGTTCGGGGCGGCCGCCGGCGAGCAGGCCCAGACCGACGAGGAGCTCGACCGCCTCTCCGCCCGCGAGCGCGAGGTCATGCGGCTCATCGCGCGCGGCTACGCCTACAAAGAGGTCGCGGCAGAGCTCTACATCTCGATCAAGACCGTCGAGACCCACGTCTCGGCTGTGCTGCGGAAGCTCCAGCTCTCCTCACGCCACGAGCTCACCGCGTGGGCGCTCGAGCGCAGGCTGCTGTGATCGCCTACTCGCCGCGAGGATGCGGCGCGCGCGGCATCCCGCCCCGTTTTGCGCCCCTCTTCCCGCTCGCCTAAACTGTCCGAGGTAGTTGAAATCTGCCAAGCTTTCCCGTGCCCAGATTTCAGCCCATAGGGCGGTGGCTCAATTGGTAGAGCAGCGGTCTCCAAAACCGCAGGTTGCAGGTTCGAGTCCTGTCCGCCCTGCAAGCCGGCGCTCTTGCGTCGGCCCGTGAAAGGTGAGCTGAGTGGCCCGAAAAGTCATCGACGAGCCCAGCGAGGACGTCGTAGCGATCGCGAAGAGACAGCGCGCTGAGCGCCGTAACCCCTTCGCGCGCGTCGCTCTGTTCTTCCGCCAGGTGGTGGGCGAGCTGCGCAAGGTCGTCACCCCGACCCGTGGCGAACTGTTCAGCTACACCGGCGTCGTGCTGATCTTCGTGATCATCATGATGGCGCTGGTGTTCGGCCTCGACCAGCTGTTCGGCTGGCTCGTGCTGCTGGCCTTCGGTTCAGGCTCGGGTTCCTGATCACGGGCGAGGCGGTCTGCCGGCTGAAGCAAGCAGGCCGAGTTACAGAAATGGATTGGTGAGCAGTGGCTAAGAGTGAGCGCGAAGACGTCGATTGGGCGACCGCCGCAGAGCAGTCGGCTGAAGACGACGAGGCGCAGACGGGCAGCATCAACGCGGTCGATGAGGCCGATGTGGATGCCGCTGAGCACCGCGCCCTGCACGTGAGTGGCAACGACGGCGAGTCCGTCGACCTCGACGCCGTCCTCGACGCGATCGCCGAGGCCAACGACCCCGAGGCCGACCAGGTCGTCGACGAGGCGCTCGAGGTGCCGACCTCTGAAGATGCAGAGGCCGTCGTCAACGCGCTCGAAGACGCCGACGACGAGGCCGCGGCCGAGGCCGAGATCGACCCGTACGAGGCGTTCAAGAACGAGCTGCGCATGAAGCCCGGCAAGTGGTACGTCATCCACTCCTACGCCGGCTTCGAGCGTCGCGTGAAGTCGAACCTCGAGAACCGCATCCAGTCCATGGACATGCAGGACTACATCTTCCAGATCGAGGTCCCGATGGAAGACGTGGTCGAAATCAAGAACGGCCAGCGCAAGATGGTCACCCGCGTGCGCATCCCCGGCTACGTCCTGGTCCGCATGGAGCTGAACGAGGACAGCTGGTCGGTCGTGCGCCACACGCCCGGTGTGACCGGATTCGTCGGCAACGCTCACAACCCGACGCCGCTGCGCTTCAACGAGGCCTTCGAGATGCTCAAGAGCCTCGTCCAGGTCGAGGCGGCTCCGGCCGGCCGCGCGGGCGCCAAGGGCCAGAAGGCTGCGGCGCGCGCGATCCCCGCCGAGGTCGACTTCGAGATCGGCGAGACGATCACCATCAAGGAAGGCTCGTTCGCGGGTCTGCCCGGCTCCATCAGCGAGATCAACACCCAGAGCGGCAAGCTCACGGTTCTCGTCTCGCTGTTCGAGCGCGAGACCCCGGTCGAGCTCAGCTTCGACCAGGTCACCAAGCTGTAAGAAGCGCCCAGCTTCGTCAACTAAGATTCCACGGTCCACCGCCGGCGTCCGCCGCGCGGGAGAGCGCGCGCTCTGCTCCTGAGCAGCCAGCGCACTCGAACAGAAAGAAGGAAACCAATGGCTCCCAAGAAGAAGGTCACTGGTCTGATCAAGCTTCAGATCAAGGCCGGCGCCGCGAACCCGGCGCCCCCGATCGGCCCCGCGCTCGGTCAGCACGGCGTCAACATCATGGAGTTCTGCAAGGCGTACAACGCTGCCACCGAGGCGCAGCGCGGCAACGTCATCCCGGTCGAGATCACCGTCTACGAGGACCGTTCGTTCACGTTCGTCCTCAAGACCCCGCCGGCCGCTGAGCTGATCAAGAAGGCCGCGGGCGTTCCCAAGGGCTCCGGCGTGCCCCACACCAACAAGGTGGGCAAGATCACGCGCGAGCAGGTCCGTGCCATCGCACAGGAGAAGCTCGTCGACCTGAACGCGAACGACCTCGACGCCGCCGAGAAGATCATCGCCGGCACCGCCCGCTCCATGGGCATCACCGTCGACGCGTAAGCGCCGCAGACCACACAACTTTTCGTGGCAGCGCCGGCCAGGCGCGACGACCACCCTCTCTCAAGGAGAACCAGACATGGCACAGAAGTCCAAGGCCTACCGGGCCGCGGCCGAGAAGATCGAGGCCGGCAAGTACTACACGCCGGCCGAAGCCGTCTCCCTCGCGAAGGAGACCGGCTCGACCAAGTTCAACTCGACCGTCGAGGTCGCGCTGAAGCTCGGCGTCGACCCCCGCAAGGCCGACCAGATGGTCCGCGGCACCGTCATCCTTCCCCACGGCACGGGCAAGACCGCTCGCGTCATCGTCTTCGCAACCGGTCCTGCTGCTGAGGCGGCTCTTGCGGCCGGTGCCGACGAGGTCGGCGGCGACGAGCTGATCGAGAAGGTCGCGGGTGGCTACACCTCCTTCGACTCCGCGGTTGCGACGCCCGAGCTCATGGGCAAGGTCGGCCGTCTCGGTAAGGTCCTCGGCCCGCGCGGCCTCATGCCGAACCCGAAGACCGGCACCGTGACCCCGAACCCGGCGAAGGCCGTCGAGGAGATCAAGGGCGGCAAGATCGAGTTCCGCGTCGACAAGCACGCGAACGTGCACTTCGTCGTGGGCAAGGCCGGCTTCTCCGCCGAGCAGCTCGCCGCCAACTTCCAGGCCGCCGTCGACGAGGTCCAGCGCCTCAAGCCGGCCTCGGCCAAGGGCCGCTACATCCAGAAGGGCGCCGTCTCGACGACCTTCGGCCCCGGCATCCCGCTCGACGTCAACGCGCTCTAAGCAGCAGACGTCTCTCGAAGGGCCCGCCATTCGGCGGGCCCTTCGTCGTACCAGGGGCGTGCAACTGGCCATCGCCAGCGCGCGCCGTCGCTTGTAGCCTCGACCCATGGCACGCGAGCTCCGCAATTTCATCGCAGGCGAGTACGTCGAGTCGACGGGCGAAGACCGGCTCGATCTCGTGAATCCCGCGACAGAGCAGGTCTTCGCCACGAGCGCGAAGTCGACGGATGCCGATGTGCACCGCGCCTACGAAGCGGCGGCCTCCGCGTTCGAGGAGTGGAGTGGGGCGACGCCGTCAGAGCGCCAACTCGCTCTCTTCCGCATCGCAGACGCCGTCGAGGCGCGCGCCGATGAACTGGCTGAGCTCGAGGTCGAGAACACCGGAAAGCCGCACGGCGGAGTCGTGCCGGACGAGATCCTCGTCGGCGTCGATCAGCTGCGGTTCTTCGCGGGGGCTGCGCGAAACCTTGAGGGACGCGCTGCTGCGGAATACCTCGCCGACCACACCAGCTTCGTGCGCCGCGAGCCGATCGGCGTCATCGGCCAGGTGACGCCGTGGAACTACCCCTACATGATGGCGATCTGGAAGATCGCTCCAGCGCTGGCAGCAGGCAACACCGTGGTGCTCAAGCCGTCGGACACGACGCCGGCCACGTCGCTGCTGCTCGCCGAGATCGCTGCGGAGTTCCTGCCCGCGGGTGCGCTGAATGTGGTCACCGGCGACCGGGACACCGGTCGCGCGCTCATCGCCGATCCGATCCCGCAGATGGTCTCCATCACCGGCTCCGTGCGCGCCGGGACGGAAGTCGCGGGATCGGCGGCTCACGACCTCAAGCGGGTGCACCTCGAGCTCGGCGGCAAAGCTCCGGTCGTCGTGTTCGACGACGCCGATCTCGAACGCGCCGTTGAGGGAATCGCGACTGCCGGCTTCTACAACGCCGGTCAGGACTGCACCGCCGCGACGCGGGTGCTCGTCCAGTCCGGCATCCACGATGAGTTCCTCGCCGCCCTCGCCGAATACACGGCGGCCAACGCGCTGACCGGAACCCCCGATCGCGACGACATCCTCTTCGGCGCGCTCTCGAGCGCCGCCCAGCTCGAACGGGTCGAGGGATTCCTCGGCCGGCTGCCTGACCGCGCAGAGATCGCCGTCGGCGGCCATCGCGCCGCCGAGGTCGGCTATTTCCACGAGGCCACGGTCGTCGGCAATCTCGAGCAGGCCGACGAGATCATCCAGAACGAGGTGTTCGGTCCCGTGATCACGGTGCAGAAGTTCGCGGACGAAGCGCAGGCGATCGGGTGGGCCAATGACGTGCAGTACGGCCTTGCCTCCTCCGTCTGGACGAAGGACCACGGCAGAGCGATGCGCATGGCCAAGAAGCTCGACTTCGGCTGCGTGTGGATCAACACCCACATCCCGTTGGTCGCAGAGATGCCCCACGGTGGCTTCAAGCACTCCGGCTACGGCAAGGACCTCTCCCAGTACGGGTTCGAGGACTACACCCGCATCAAGCACGTCATGTCGTTCATCGGACAGTGATCGGGTGAACTCCCGCGGAATTCCGGGCGACACGCCCGGCATGCAGGGGCGATTTGTGGCCCTCCGCGAATGGCTCCTAAAGTAATACTCATCACCCCAAAGGTGCGGCTGAGCGGATCAGCTCGCCGGCCTCAAGAGGAGATGATCTTCCGGCATTCGGAGCCCGCACCGATTTGGTGCGAGAGCCACGAACTGCTAAGATAGACAAGTTGCCCCGGAGTGAATCCGGCCGAGATTTCGGTCGGCCGAATCCGGGTGCGTACGGTCCTTGAGAACTCAACAGCGTGCACATTGTCAATGCCAATACCCCGGTGTCTGGCCTTTTTGGTTGGGCATGGGATTCCTTTTGGTTTATTTGATTATTTGAATGTCAGTTTT